>OY729511.1:2727500-3921111 GCA_963422435.1 Binatia bacterium
CGACGGGGAGGTTTGGCACCTCGATGTCGGCTCGTCACATCCTGGGGCTGGAGCAAGTCCCAAGGGTTCGGCTGTTCGCCGATTAAAGTGGCACGCGAGCTGGGTTCAGAACGTCGTGAGACAGTTCGGTCCCTATCCGCCGTGGGCGTAGGATTCTTGAGGGGTGCTGACCCTAGTACGAGAGGACCGGGTTGGACGCACCGCTAGTGTACCGGTTGTTCCGCCAGGAGCACCGCCGGGTAGCTACGTGCGGCAGGGATAACCGCTGAAAGCATATAAGCGGGAAACCCTCCCCAAGACGAGGAATCCCAGGTGCTTGCACCTCTAAAGGCCCCTTGTAGACGACAAGGTTGATAGGTCGGCGGTGAAAGCACAGCAATGTGTTGAGCTTACCGATACTAATTGGCCGTGAGGCTTCCCCACCCTCTTCTCCGGAAGAGTTGCCACTTGCGTGTATCTGCACTTCTAATGATCTAACCTAACGAAAAAGGAGTCCCGTTACGGGACCCCTTTTTCGTTAGATGTCTCAGGAAGGTTGTTCGAGGAATTTATTGCTTTGGTTCTATCTTTCTCCCATATGTCACTTCCCCTTTATCGACTCGGAGCGAGAAACCACAGTTCGGATTCGTGCAGACCCAAGCCTTAAATAAGACAGAGGACCCTTCCTGCCCATAATCAGATAAAGGGATGAGCTCCCCCTCCTCGTTGCACTTCAGGCATTTTGGAAAATGTGTCGGAATATCCATCACCTCACTCCTTTCAGAACATATCCCTCCCCCCGCATCCTCTTCACACTGACACTGTTGACAATGAAAATCAAGCAAAAGGTTCTGTAGATACGCGTGCCGCTTTAAGCCCGATGTTGAAAACGCCACTTTTGTATCCTCCCAAATCTAATGTGACGAGGGGAATACCGAGGGATTTGAGTTTCGCCCCTATTTTCTGGAGGGTCTCTTGGGAAGCAACTTTCTTTAGAGTTTCGCTACCAATTTCGATTCGCGCGTTCTTTCCATCATAACGGACGCGAACCTGAGTGATACCCAGAGTATACAGAAAAGCCTCTGCTTGAGCGATATGAGAGAGCATTGTCGCTGTAATATGCGTTCCATAAGGAATTCTGGACGAAAGACATGGGGAAGCAGGCTTGTCCCAAGTGGAGAGGCCCGATAGCCGGCTGGCTTGACGAATATCTGCTTTCGTTAGTTCCGCTTCAACCAAGGGGTGATGAACATCATACTCCTTTGCCGACTGGAGACCTGGCCGGTAATCGGTTAGGTCGTCAAGATTGATCCCATCGGCAATGCTACCCAATGCAAGACGCTTGGCTTCTCTCTGACAGATTTCATACAAGGAGTTTTTACAGAAATAACACCGATTAATAGGGTTCGTAGCGTATTCCGATATATCCAGTTCATTATGTTGGATGCGCAGAAGTTTCACCTTTAATCTGTTGGCCAGTTCCACTGCTTGTTGTTCGTCGTGAGGTGGGGTCGATGGTGAAACCGTCATCAGCGCGATAACATCGTTGCGTAAGACCTGAGAAGCAACTGCCAGGAGGAAGCTGGAGTCAACTCCGCCTGAAAAAGCGAGTAGGGTAGGCCCCATCCTTTTAAGGCATACTTTAAGGCTATCGATTTTCTGGGTGAGTTCGATAGCCATATCCGCATACGGCTCGATGTTCACGTTAAATGCCCTCCGCGTGGAAGATATCTGTTGTCAGATAACGCTCTCCAGCATCACAAAAGATGGTGAGAACAGTCTTCCCTTCTCCTAAATTTCTTGCAACACGGACGGATGCTGCACAGACTGCACCAGATGAAATGCCCACAAGAATACCTTCCTGGCGGGCAAGGTCCCGTGTATAAGCTGTGGCTTCTTCATCTGACACGGAGAGGACCTCATTATAGATTTCTGTATCCAGGATTGAGGGAATAAACCCTGCACCAATCCCCTGAATGTTGTGGTAGCCCGGTTCTTTCCCCTTAAGAACGGGAGAAGCCATCGGCTCAACAGCAAAAATTTGGAGATGTGGATATTCTTGCTTCAGCACTTCTCCAACTCCAGTGATTGTTCCACCAGTCCCAATCCCAAGGACGAGAGCATCCAGGTGAGGGAGCTGCTGCAAGATTTCTTGGGCTGTTGTTTGCCGATGTATTTCTGGGTTTACTGGATTATCGAATTGTTGTGGCATAAAATAGCGAGGGTGACTGGCAGCGGTTTGTTGTGCTTTCTGAATCGCCGCATGCATCCCTTTTGTATCTGGCGTCAGAATAAGGTCGGCCCCGTATGCGGCAAGAAGGTTCTGACGTTCTTCGCTCATCGTGTCCGGCATTGTGAGGGTCAATTGATAGCCCTTCACTGCCGCAACAAGGGCGAGGCCGATCCCGGTGTTCCCACTCGTAGGCTCAACAATGGTCATTCCTGGTGTTAACTCTTCCGAGCGTTCCGCTGCTTCGATCATGCTGAGACAAATCCGGTCTTTGAGGCTCCCGCCAGGATTGAGCGATTCAAGCTTCGCCCATATCTCGGCGCTTCCAGAGCGAGGAATATTGCGGAGTTGAACAACGGGAGTATTCCCAATGAGTTGGAGGAGGGAATCTGCGACTTGGCCGGGTACAGGCATAATACACAAAGAAAGATATTCAGCGCTTAAGCATCGAAGAATCCCTTTCACGCTATCCAGGTCACCCTCGAAAGTCAATTCAGAGATGGCTCGTACAATCGTCCTTTTTCCCGGCAGTCTTGGAGACCTTCTCTGTTTTTTACCCGCGTTACAGGCAATTGGCGAACATCAACACAACCTCGTTGTTGTCGGTAGAGAAACGACCCGTGCCCTCCTTGGAGCCTTCGTCTGTTTTCCTCGATCCGTCTCGGTACAGACTGTTTCCCTCGATGAAGCGCGCTTTGCGCGTCTTTTCGCCTCTTGTTCTTCAGCCAAAGACGCTGACCTCGCCCGCTTTTTTTCACCGGCCACTTCAATTCTATCATGGTTTAGCGCCTCTCTCCCACAGTTGAAGAAGAATCTGGAGAAATACGCGCCTGGTCGAGCCACGGTCTTCCCTTTTTTCTCAGGTCAGGCTGAGTCTCATGCCAGTGTTTATTATTTGAGTTGCCTGGAGGAGACGGGAAAGGAGCGGCTGCCTAGACCTCCTTCCATACAGCTCAAAGAGCCATGGCTTCAATGGGGGGTGGAGTATTGGCGACAACGAGGATGGGAGTCGAAGCAAGTCTTAATCGTCCATCCAGGCAGCGGTGGGCAGAGAAAATGCTGGAGAGCGGAAGGATTTCGGCACGTGGCCGAGTGGTGGAGGAACAGCGGAGACCGGGAAGTGCTCATATTGCTTGGGCCTGCCGAGGCGGAGGAAGACGAGTATTGGCGTCACTATGGCCATGCTGAGACGTCTCTTGAACTCGCCCAGGTTGCGAGTATCCTCACCCGAGCAACCTGTTATATAGGAAACGATTCTGGAGTGAGCCACCTTGCCGGGGCGGTCGGCGCACAAGGCGTCGTCATATTTGGACCGACTCGACCCGAACAATGGAGACCTCTCGGGGGAGGGCTAAAGATCATAAAAAATACCTCATATCGCAAGAAATGGCCGGATCGAGAGGGGATTTCACTGGAAGAAGTAACGCCAGAACAAGTCTTGTGGAGACTGATTACAGGGCGTAGACGTACCCGCTGAGTGTCAAAGCGTGCGAGAACCCACTATAGTGTGCCATAATGGGTTGTGCAATGATGGAGGGCAATCGCAATGAGCGAGGAAGAACAAGGGCAGAGCCAGGGATTCCGGGTCACTGATCGACGCCGATTCTCTCCAGAATCAGGATATCTCCAATCAACGCAGACAGAGGAGAGCGCTGCGGACACTCAGCAAGAACCAGTGCCGCCGCAAGCCGAGACGCCGGAGACATCAGCGCGAGGTCGCCCTCATGAGGCCGCATCCGACCAAGTTGAGATTGCTTTTTCGGGTTTTATTCTTGGACTGAGTACGCAGGCGCTCATATCGCTCGGAGAGATTCCAGCCGCTCCTGGTCAGGCAACCCGAACCGACCTTACCGCAGCACGGCAGATGATCGATATACTTGCCATGTTACAACAAAAAACTTCCGGCAACCTTGATGCAGGTGAGGGGCAGATGCTGGAAAACGTACTGCACGATTTGCGGATGCGATACGTCGAGCTCAAAAGGGAAGGACGTTCAGCATAGTGTGGTGACACCGCCATTGATATTGGCAGCGCTCCACCCTTATTGGTGATGGACATGCAACGAGTATTTTGGAAACTCATTGGTTGTCTTTTCCTGGGCTTGGTTGGAACTGCGAGCGTTCTTGGCTGGCAGTTTTACTACAAATTAGAACATGCAGCCGTTAAACGTTTCTCTGACCATCGCTGGGCAGTACCATCCAAGGTCTATGCGCGTCCGTTGCTCCTTTACCCCGGACTCAATGTCGAGGAGGCTGCGCTCTTTGACCATCTGACACGCTTGGATTATCAACAGGTCAAGCATCCTATTCGTGCCCGGGGAGAATATTGGCGCAATGCCCAGAGCGGAGAAGTCCAGATTTTTTTACGGGAATCCACGTATCCCGGACGAGAGCGCTCCGATCGACGGATTCTGCTGTCCATGGCACAGGGGCGAATCGAACGCCTGACCGATCTTGACGATCAGACTGTAATCCAGGCCATCGAGACGGAGCCGGAAACCATTACCCGCTTCTATGCGCAAGCGTGGGAAGAACGCAGGGTGGTGAAACTCTACGAAGTGCCGTCTCTGCTGGTCAAGGCGGTGCTGGCGGCGGAAGATCATCGTTTTTTTGAACACAGGGGGGTTGATTGGTGGCGTATCTTGGGAGCTGGATGGGCAAACCTCACTACTGGACGAATCGTCCAAGGTGGCAGCACGCTGACGCAACAGCTTATTAAGAACTTCTTTCTTTCCCGAGAAAGAACCCTCAAGCGTAAGCTGACCGAAGTCTGTCTGGCGCTCATTATTGAAAACCATTACTCCAAGCTGCAAATCCTCGAGAATTATTTGAATGAAATTTACTTAGGCCAGCGGGGCGCAAAGAGTATTTTGGGTATTTGGGAAGCCGCTCGATTCTACTGTGGAAAAGCGCCTCGTGATTTAACACTCGGAGAAATGGCAATCATTGCCGGCATGATTAAAGCGCCGAACCGCTATGCCCCTAACCGTCATCCTGAGCGCGCCATCCTGCGGCGCAATCATATTCTCCAAAGAATGGTCGTATTAGGGACCATTACGGAAGAGGAGGCAGACGCTGCCCGGCACGAAGAAGCGGGACCGCGCCAGATGCCCCCTGAGAAAAATAAAGCGCCGTATTTTATTGACTTCATCAGAAAAGAGCTTGAAGCGAACTACCCTGCTGGAACATTGACCAAGGCCGGGCTCAATATCTTTACTGTTTTAGATATGCGACTTCAGCAGATCGCGCGTGAAGTCATTCAGACAGGGCTGACGGAACTTGAGGAAAAGCACCCGCAGTTGAAACGAGAGATGCCCGAAGAGCGCCTCCAGGCCTGCTTGGTTGCGATCCAACCCCAAACTGGACATATTCTCGCTTTAGTGGGTGGACGTGACTACCAGGTGTCGCAGTTTAATCGGACCGTTCAAGCTCGCCGGCAACTTGGCTCGATCTTTAAGCCAGTGGTGTTCCTGGCGGCCCTTGAAAAAGAGAGACAGCAGAGAGACGGTCGGTTCCTACCCACCAGCCTCGTGAACGATGCGCCCTTCAGTTGGTTCTATGAAGATAAAGAATGGAGTCCGCGGAACTATAAAAATCGCTATCGTGGCATGGTGAGTCTTCGAAAAGCTCTTGAAAAATCGTCGAATGCGGTGACGGCGCGTATTGCCCAGGAAGTCGGCCTTGAGCCCGCTCGCCAAATGGCCGTTCGTTTGGGCTTTACCAGCTCTTTGCCGGCCTACCCTTCACTTGCTCTCGGAGCGGCTGAGGTGACGCCCCTCGAGGTCGCTTTCGCGTATAGCACTCTGGCTAATCAAGGTATTTCGACACGGCTGGAGACGATTCACTGGATCACAAGTCGTACGGGGAAAATCATTGAGCAGCACCAGATGACAGTCGAACAGCGGGTTCATCCGGACGATGCCTATGTTTTGACTCACCTGCTGGAGGGAGTCATGAAACAGGGAACGGGTGCGGGAGCCCGTCGGAGGGGATTTGTCCGCCCCGCCGCAGGAAAGACGGGAACCACGAATGATTACGGAGACGCCTGGTTTGCAGGCTATACGCCCGATCTCTTAACAGTGGTGTGGGTCGGGTTTGATCGTCGGGCTTCGCTTGACCTTTCTGGTGCCCAGGCGGCATTGCCCATTTGGACTGCATTTATGAAGCGCGCGACGGGAGGGATGCCGATCACGGACTTCTCATCTCCGCCTGGAGTGACGCTTGTGGCGATTGATCAACAAACCGGTCTGCGCGCGACTCCACATTGCTCCAATGTGATGCAAGAAGCTTTCCCAAAGGGGCAGGAGCCGATTCTTTCGTGTCCGTATCACACTTCTGGCCTGCCCCCGTCCCGTCCTCCCGTTCGGACGACATCAGCAGACCGCCACTCCCCCGCACCAAAACTTCCTGTTGGAGGACCGACTGAGGTGCGGTCTGAGTCTTTATCCCCCGTTTCAGTCGATCCCTCACCGCAACCAAGGGAGTCAAAACCGTGGTGGAATACCTTATAGTCGTACCGTTGCGCTCTCTATGGAGGTCTCTGCTGCTGAGTGCCGTTCTTGTACTGGCATGTGGGAGTCTCGCTGCCTACGCGCAAGAGGGTGAAGCCTATAAGCAAGTCGGAGAAGCGTCTCGGAACGGAAGGCAATTACAGGATCGGGGAATGCGGCAAGAGCAGGCGGCTCCCCCTCTGCCCGATCCTGCCGTATTTTCTCCCCAGGATCGCATAGCCCTCCATTTTGTAGAACAAGGTCAGACCGAGTTGAGTCAGGAAGATTTCCATCGCGCCCGTATCCTTTTTGAGCGAGCAGTGAACATCGCTCCTTTGCAACCCTACAGTTATTACTTTCTCGGGCGTACAACCTTTGCCCAAGGTGACGCACACCAGGCTTTGGTATTTTTACTGAAAGCGGAACTCGTGTTATCGGAATCGGAAGAAAACGCTGCTTGGATGGCGAAAACGAAATGTCTCCAAGGAATGATTCATGAGGATCTAGGAAAATATGGGGAGGCGCGACTCAGTTACCAACGCTGCCTGGAATTTTCTCCGCAAAGCTTACGTGCCCTTAGTGCCCTTGCCCGGCTGCCGGATGAGAGTGAGCCGTAAATATGCCCGGTCAAAAGGACTTTACGGTCTTGGGCATTGAGTCTTCGTGTGATGACACGGCCGTGGCCGTCCTGCGTGGACGACGTATCCTGTCTAACATTGTCTCGTCTCAGGACGCGGTTCATGGCCCCTATGGTGGGATCGTGCCCGAACTGGCCTCTCGGCAGCATATACAAAATGCCCTGCCTGTTCTCGATGCGGCGTTGGAGCAAGCCCACCTCACTCTCGATGCTATTAATGGTATTGCTGTCACTGCCGGACCGGGTTTGGTCGGCTCCTTGCTGGTTGGTGTGTCGCTTGCGAAGTCGCTCGCCTTTGCCAAAAATCTTCCCTTTATTGGTATCAATCATCTTGAGGGGCATCTGCTGGTGGTACAGCTCGAACACGAGGTCGCTTTTCCATTCCTGTGTGTATTAGTGTCTGGCGGCCATACGAGTTTATATCTTGCGCGGAATTGGGGGCACTACCAGCGTCTCGGCGCGACCCGGGACGATGCGGCCGGCGAGGCGTTCGACAAAGGTGCGAAAATGCTCGGCTTGGGGTACCCGGGCGGTCGGATGATTGATGAACTCGCCAAAGCAGGCCGACGTGACGCCATTCGGTTCCCCCGCGCGCGTATCAAACAGGCGAGGTATGACTTTAGCTATAGCGGGCTCAAGACTGCCCTGCGTCAATTTCTCGCCTCTCCAGAGCGAGAGCGGTATGCCCAAGCCGATATCGCCGCCAGTTACCAAGAGGCCGTGGTGGACACCGTGGTGGACACCGCTATACGAGCGGTCCGCGATCTGAATATCTGCCGCGTTGTCATCTCCGGTGGCGTCTCAGCCAATTCCCGGTTGCGGCGGCGCATGACCGAAGCCGGAGCGCAAAATGATTTTTGGGCTTTCTTCCCATCGTTGAGGTTGTGTACGGACAATGCGGCCATGATCGCTTTTGCCGGTGCCTGGCGTCTTGCCGCGGGACAGCGCTCCGGGCTGGACCTGAATGCGTCTGCTGTGCTGCCGTTAGAAAATGCCTAGGAGAGCTTCGGTGTGAAAGCCGCCCCGCCGACCTTGCTCCAACAAGCCCGTTTCGCCCTTGGCGAACTTGGCATTCATCCCCATAAGCGTCTTGGCCAGCATTTTCTGATCGATGCCGACGTTATACAGCGTATGGTGACGGCGGCGGATATCCACCCTGAAGATAGCGTGTTGGAGGTCGGACCGGGGCTTGGAGCGCTCTCTGAAATCTTGGTCAAGGAGGCCGGTCGGCTCATTTTAGTCGAAATGGACGCGACTTTGGCTGCACGACTGGCTGCACGTCTCGCTCATGACACGCACGTCCAGATGATTATGGCTGACTTTCTTCGCCTGGATCTGAAAGACAAGTTTCGAGAGCAGTCTCTCAAGGTCGTGGCAAGCCTCCCATACAATATGGCGACTCCCATCCTCTTTCGGTTGCTTGACCACCGGATGCAGTTCCCGCAGGCCACGGTCATGCTCCAGCGAGAGGTGGCCGAGCGTATTACGGCCTCCCCAGGGACAAAGGCGTACGGTGTGCTGTCCGTCTTGATTCAGCTCTACGCAACGACGGAAGCGGTGTGCTCGGTTGGGCCGCGTAGCTTTTTTCCAGCACCCCAGGTGCACTCCCAAGTGATTAAACTGATTTTTCACAAAGAACCTCGGGTTGAAGTTGCCGACGAGGTCCTGTTTCGCCAGATCGTGAAGGCGGCCTTTAATCAACGCCGAAAAACGCTCCGCAACGCGCTGCGCAGTGTTGGTGGGGCAGACCTTGAAGCCATTGGCCAACGGGCGGATATTGACTTGCAGCGCCGTGGCGAGACGCTGAGCCTCGAGGCATTTGCGCACCTGACAAATAGTTGGCGGGGGTAATCCGCACGTACAAAAGGGGATGCTATGGAACGGAAAGTCATCGTATACACTGTCAAAGACCGGATCGCCACGATCACCCTCAACCGCCCCCAGCGCAGAAACTCGTGGACGGGGAGAATGCATGTTGAGTATCGCTGGTCCATTGAGCAAGCCGAGAACGACCCGCAGGTGCGGGCCATTCTCGTGACCGGAGCGGGTCGGGATTTCTGTGTTGGAGCGGATTCGCGGGCGCTTGAGGGACATGTTGAAAAAGGTGGCTACGACCCAGGCACGCCAGACACCATGCCGACTCCCGGCTATGGCGTTCGACCCGAGTTTGACGCGGACTTTGCGTATCAATTCGGCCTCACTAAACCGGTGATTGCGGCCATTAACGGCGCAGTCGCTGGCGCTGGCCTGGCTGTCGCCTGCTATGCCGATATTCGTTTTGCCGCAGAGGGGGCGAAATTCACGACCGCCCACGGAGCCCTGAACCTGCCGGCCGAGTTTGGCCTGTCCTGGCTGCTCCCGCGTTTGATGGGCGTCACGCGGGCGAATGATATCCTGCTCACGAGCCGCGTCTTTCTGGCAGAAGAAGCGTACGAACTCGGATTGGTCAATAAAGTTCTGCCGTTCGACGCACTCCTGCCCTACACGCACGACTACATCCGCAAAATGATAGCCCGTGTTTCTCCCGGATCATTGCGAGTAACCAAAAATCAGATCTATGCCGACTTGCACGGCGATGCGGCCTCGGCGATCCAGCGTTCGCGCAGTCTGATTGACCGTATGATGACCGAGTCAGACTTCCGAGAAGGTGTCGCCGCCTTCACGGAAAAACGTCCGCCGCGTTGGTCAGGCAAGTGAGCGTTTACAATCCCTTTCCTGACACTGCCAACCCCAGTCTCGACATGTCGAGCGAAATCCAGACAATCCAGGCGGTCAGGACCAGCGCCACTCCGGTAAAAACCTGGATGCGCCTGACCAGACCAGGCAGCTTCTCCGGCGGGAAGGTCTCCCCGCGTACCTCCGTGCGGACCAGGCGATGACCCATGCCCAGGGACACTGCAGCGCTCACGTTAATCAGAATAAAGACAATGAGGAGTTTGAGGCTCAGCAGGCTACCGAAGTCTGATAAATATCCCTCTGGCGTAAAGAATGCCAAGCCGGGCTTGGCCTTGAATGCCGTGAGATTCCACGCGCCGGTCATCAGCACGACTCCGAGTGAGCCGATGCTGAGCGGATTGTAGTATTTCAGACCCTTGGCCAAGTAGGTCTGTTTTGCGGCTGGGTCGTCAATCTGAGCGGCCGGCGGAAGCAAGGTGACGAGGAGGGCGACCCCGCTACCAAAGAAGACCGCTAAGCTGAGGACATGGGTCCATAAGAGAATGAAATCACTCATCAGGCGGACGTTAAACCAGAGGGCACTAGAAATGTAAATGGCCGCCCGATAAGGATGTTTGATACCCAAAGCTGGGGCCGATAGCCTGACTCATCCGGAATTTGGATACGGCCAAACACAGGCGTCCCTTAGCTGTTGGAATGGTGGGGAGACGGCTAATATCGGGAGTATCGGCAAGATAGAGGACATTATTGCGGGGAATGGGATTTTTTCTCTTCTTGGAGAACAGTGGTTTGATGACTACTGGATGAATTATGGTTTAATTACTGTGAGGGATGTAAATGGGAGGACGCGGACGATACGGACCTTGGACGAGTTTGTGAAGTACCGTGGTGGTGATGTGAATAAGATTGTCTCAAAAGCACGGAGGGGGAAAAGGTAGATATGTCTATCCTAACGCCACCCATTAAATGTCAGGGGATCAAGACGAAACTCGTCCCCACTATTCTCAACCATATTGATCGAAGTTTTGAGGACCGGTGGATAGAGCCATTTGTCGGTTCGGCTATTGTTGCCCTCAACGTCCAACCGTTACGAGCAATCTTAGCAGACACCAACCCGCATATCATACGATTTTATCAAGCGATCAAAGAGGGGGAAATTGATGGTGCCTGTACACGGGCATTTCTTGAAAAAGAGGGGCGTCTACTGTCTGCGAAAGGGAAAAGTCATTATTATGACATTCGCGGTCGGTTCAACGGGGAAGGACGTCCATTAGATTTTTTGTTTCTTAATCGCTCGTGCTTTAATGGCCTCATTCGATTTAACAAACAGGGGGAATTCAATGTTCCCTTTGGGCACAAACCAGACCGTTTCGCTCCGGCGTACATCACGAAAATTGTTAATCAGATAGATCGTTTCGCAACAGCAACGAAATTGTTCGACTGGACGTTCGTTTGCCAAGATTATCGAGATACGCTTGCTTTGGCCGAGGCTGGAGATTTTGTCTACTGTGATCCTCCCTATATTGGACGACATGTAGACTATTTCAATAGTTGGAACACAGAATCAGAATGTGCCCTGCACCATATACTGACCAATCGTGAAACTCAATTTATGGTCTCAACGTGGCACAGTAATCAGCATCGAGACAATGAATATTTGCGAACGCTCTGGAAAGATTCATTCGTTACGACGAAGGAACATTTTTACCATGTTGGGGCTTTTGAAAAAAATCGTAAGCCCATTCTTGAAGCGCTTGTAACAAACTATGTGCCTCATCATGTCTTTTAGATTTATGTTCTCTTAGAGAGATTAAGGAAGGACGAATGGCCGAAAACGTCTTACTGCGCCATGAAGATATCCCTGACATTCACAAGCTTGATATCTACCTGGCTCATGCTGGCTATGCCGCAGCGCGTAAGGCGCTGACGACGCTCAAGCCTGAGGAAGTCACGGCCCTGGTAAAAGAATCGAACCTGCGTGGGCGAGGCGGGGCGGGTTTTCCGGCCGGCGTCAAATGGGGATTCTTACCCAAGGACTCGGACAAGCCTGTCTATCTGTGTTGCAACGCCGACGAGAGCGAGCCCGGAACGTTCAAAGATCGGGCGATCATTGAGAAGAACACCCATATTCTCTTGGAAGGTATTCTCATCACCTGCTACGCCATCAACGCCCATACGGCCTATATCTATATCAGAGGGGAATTCGCCTACGGCGCAAAATGTCTGGAACAGGCCCTGGCCGCGGCGTACGCTCAGGGCCTGCTTGGCAAAGATATTTTCGGCACAGGCTTTGATCTTGAGGTCTACGTCCACCGGGGCGCTGGGGCCTATATCTGTGGGGAAGAGACCGGCCTGATTGAGTCGATTGAAGGCAAGCGCGCCTATCCCCGCATTAAACCACCGTTCCCCGCTGTATACGGCTTATTTGGTTGCCCCACTATTGTGAATAACGTGGAAACGCTCGCCTGTGTGCCGTCTATCATCAAAAACGGCCCAGACTGGTTTCGGTCCATTGGGCCGGAAAGCGGGCCGGGTCCCAAAATATATGGGGTCAGCGGTCATGTTGAGAAGCCCGGTATGTTCGAGCTGCCCCTGGGTATGCCGTTGCGCGAGGTGATTTACGACTATGCGGGGGGCATCAAAGACGGCAAGCAGCTCAAGGCCGTCATGCCGGCCGGGTCGTCGTTCCCCGTTCTGACGCCGGATGAGATTGACGTCCATATGGATTTCGACTCCATGCGTGCCATTGGTGCCTTTCTGGGCACCGCCGGCATTATTGTGATGGACGAAGACACCTGTATGGTCCGTGCCCTGGGGATCGTTGACCGTTTCTATCACCATGAATCCTGCGGCCAGTGCTCGCCGTGTCGAGAAGGAACCGGCTGGTTGCACAAGCTCCTGGTTCGACTCGAAGAGGGCAACGGCAAAGCCGAGGACATCGACCTGATCGATCGTATCTGTACCAATATGATGGGCAATACGGTGTGTGTCTTAGCTGACGCGGCTGCCATGCCTACCCAGAGTTATCTGACAAAATTTAGCGATGAGTTCGTTGCCCATGTGACGGAAGGCGGCTGCCCGCTGAAAAAAACAGCGGTCCAGCCCGAAGCCGCCTGAGACTCCCCCAGAGGTTTTCATGCCAACACTTGAAATCGATGGCCAAGAAGTGACGGTCGAAGACGGTCTCAACGTCATCCAAGCCGCCGAACAGGTCGGTATTGAAGTGCCCCATTACTGTTACCATCCCGGCCTCAGCATATCGGGGAACTGTCGCATGTGCCTGGTCGAAATCGAGAACATGCCCAAACTCCAAATTGGCTGTAATACGCGTGTTGCCGATGGGATGGTGGTAAAAACCACCAGCGAAAGAGCGAAACATGCCCAAGCCGCGGTGCTCGAATTTCTTTTGATTAACCACCCGATCGATTGTCCCATCTGCGACCAGGCTGGCGAGTGCAAGCTCCAGGACTATTACATGCTGTACGGCGACTATAAGAGCGAGATGCAGCTCGAAGCCAAGGTGCATAAAGGCAAAGTAGTTGACCTGGGGCCCGAAGTCGTGCTCGACGAAGAGCGTTGCATTCTGTGCGCCCGCTGTACTCGCTTCTGCGACGAAATAACCCAGACCGGCGAGTTGGGCATTTTTGAGCGCGGGGATCATTCCCGCATCAGCCTCTTTCCGGGGAAGCAACTCGACAACCCCTATTCCGGCAATGTTGTTGACGTGTGCCCGGTAGGGGCGCTGACGAGCAAGGATTTCCGATTCAAGTCCCGGGTCTGGTATCTTGAAAAAACGCCCTCGACCTGCACCCGCTGCGCCACCGGCTGCAATATCGATATCTACCATCGGCAGGGCGAGGTCTTTCGGTTTCGGCCGCGCCAGAATCTCGCCGTCAATACGTATTGGATGTGTGATGAGGGGCGGCA
The DNA here is from genome assembly GCA_963422435.1 of Binatia bacterium. Lineage (GTDB taxonomy): Bacteria > Desulfobacterota > Binatia > Bin18 > Bin18 > Bin18. The sequence goes on from OY729511.1 coordinate 2,741,439, forward strand.
CTGGTATAAATCATTCCAACAGGACAGCCGGATTCCCACCCCTTTAGTGCGAGGCGAATCGTCCTTTACGGTTGCCTCGTGGGACGAGGCTGGGAAAAAAGTGGCGCAAGCCGTCCGTTCGACCCAAGACGAGCATGGGGCGGATGCGGTCGCGGCAATCATTGGCGCCAAGGCAACCAACGAAGAAGCCTTTCTGCTCTCCCGCCTGCTCAGGGAGCACATCGGCTCCACACACACGGCTGGCTTGTCGTGGTCTCCGGCTGATGCGTTTCATGATGACTTCCTGATCCACGCCGACAAAAACCCGAATACGCAGGGACTGAAGAGTCTGGGCCTGCTGAACGGAGGCGGCGAGGCCGAGGCGATCTTATCCGCGGCAGCGCGGGGCGAGGTGAAAGTCCTCTTCATTCTTGGCGCAGACCTCGTCACGGCATTCGGCCAAGAACGTATCGATAGCGTCCTGGGCGAGACAACCGTCATTCTGCTCGACACGGACTATAATGACACGACAGAGTACGCAGACATTGTTCTGCCGATCGCGGCTGCCGTGGAGACGGACGGGACGTGTACGAATCAGGCCGGGCGCGTCCAGCGGCTCTCTCAGGCATTTCCACCACCGGGGGAAGCGAAAGCCGGTTGGGAGGCGCTGGCCTTGCTGAGTACGCAGTTGGACGGTTCCGACTCTGTTTCGATTACTGACGTCTTCGGCGAATTAACACACTCGGTCCCAGCCTTTGCCGGACTGACGTATGGGAAGATTGGCCTCCTGGGGGCGCCGTTAGCCGGAGTTGGGGCGTCGGCCGACAACTGAGACTGTGCGTATTGCCACTTGGAACGTCAATTCGATTCGGGCGCGTAAAGAGCAGGTGCTGGAATGGCTCGCCCGCCAGCACCTGCCCGAAATCGTTTGTCTGCAAGAAACAAAAGTCACGGACGACGCCTTTCCTCACCAGGAGTTTGAGGCTATCGGCTACTGCGTGACCGTGTGTGGACAAAAGACCTATAACGGCGTGGCCATCCTGTCTCGCGCTGAGCCGAATCAGGTCGTGCACCGCCTCGATGGTGACCCTGAGGACCGCGAAGCTCGTTTCTTGTCCGCTCACGTTTCAGGTGTCCACATCCTGTGTCTCTATGTTCCGAACGGGCAGGTGGTCGGCAGTGAGAAGTTTACGTATAAGCGCACCTGGCTGCGCCGCGTCCGTCACTTTCTTGACGCTCAGTGTGACGCTGGAAAACCGCTCGTCCTGTGCGGAGATTTGAATATCGCGCCCGAAGCGCGGGATGTCCATGACCCGCAGGAATGGCAAGACAGCGTCCTGTTTCATCCGGACATGCGCCAGGCGTTTGCCTCTCTGTGTGGCTGGGGCCTGGTCGATACGTTTCGCCTCCATCACGCCCAGGGAAGGCTGTACAGCTGGTGGGATTATCGTCAACTGGCCTTCCCTAAAGACAAAGGGTTGCGTATTGATCATATTCTCGTCACCCAGCCGCTGGCCGAGCGGTGCACGGACGTTGCCATAGACCGCGCGGCGCGAAAGGGCAAGGGGGCTTCGGACCACGCACCGGTTATTGCTGCATTTGGTGACATATCAGCGTGAAGGCTGGGCGGATGGTCACGCCCGGCAGAGGCCCGTTGTCTTTGGAAAGAAAACCTGACAGTCTGAAGGCGTTGGAGGAATATATGCAGAAGCCACCGGTCGACTACATCAAACGCATTACGGATAATTATGCCGCGCTGGGCTACAAGACGTATCAATGGGTCCATAACGAAGACACGCCGCCGTGGACTCCGCTGACCAAGCCGTTGTCGGAGTGCCGCCTGGGCTTGATCGCTTCCGGTGGCATTTATGTGACCGGCCAGGTCGCCTTTCATACCAAGGATGATTTCTCCTTTCGATCGGTCCCCAAGGATGTCACCACCTCAGACCTGCGGACTGCCCACTTTGCCTACGACCAGACCGATGCCCGGCGGGACCCCAACGTCGTCTTTCCGATTGACACGCTCCGCCGCTTGGAAGCAGAAGGCGTCATCGGCGAGTTGGCCGACCATGCCTTTACCTTTATGGGCGGTATTTATTCGACCCGGAAGGTCCGTGAAGTCTTAGCCCCGCAACTGACCGAACAGTTGAAGGCCGAACGGGTTGATGTGGCTTTGCTGGTCCCTGTTTGACCGGTGTGTCACCAGTCCGTGGGACTGATTGCCCGTCATGCTGAGGCTGCCGGCATCCCGACCTTATGCATGGGGAGCGCGCTGGATATTCTCCAGGCCGTTCACCCGCCGCGTGCGGCCTTTCTCGACTACTTGCTCGGCCACACCACCGGTAAACCGTTCGAGCCGAAACTCCAGCGAGCAATACTGCTCGAAGCTCTGGGCGCGTTCTCTTCCTTCCAAGAGCCTGGCCAGATTAAGCACCTGCGGTTCCGCTGGGCAGAGGACGATAGCTGGAAGGACAGCGTGATGAATGACGGCGACACGCGCACCCCACGCCGGGATACGCCGCAATATCAGACTGAAGAAGACCGTGTTCTGGCTGAACAGTCGCAGCCGAATGCCTGTCTTCCGCGTGCCGTGTCGGCTTAAGAGGCGGCCACAGACTGTTGGTAAGAGATGGACGTAATTCCCACAGCCAAGCTACCCTCGTCATGCCGGGCCTGACCCGGCATCCAGCGTCGGGGCGATGTCGGATTATGCTTATGCCGCTTTGTGTCCGGTAATGGCCTCGCGCAGACCTTCCAGCAGGCCTTCGAGTTTCGCCTGCTGACGTTCGACGGCTGACAGGCGCGTTTCCATATCACGGCGGAGCTCGCTCAACTCTCCGCGCAGGTCTCCCATCTCTCCGCGCAGGTCTCCCATCTCCCTGCGAATCCCGTGCAAGCCAGTCAGAATCACTCCGCCTAAGGCAACCCCAACGGCCACTACCGCGACCAATACGCTGAGCAGTTCGGTTGTCATACCCACTTCTTAATGCCTGGGAACCTCTTTTACAACTGCTCGATCAGCTTCTCGACTTCACTCCATTCCACAATCGGGGTCAGGCGTCGCTTCTCAACTAGGCCGCTTGAGACAATTTTGCCAAGACCTGAAAGGTCGGGGTATGGTCGGGGATATCCACCAGAAAGATGACCTTGGGCTCTTCATTCGAGAACCACGGGCCGCCGGCAAAGCGGACCTCTTGCGGTGCGCCGACCGAGGCCGGATTTTTCGCGGCTGAGCCTATAAGCCCGACAAACTCCTTCATTCGCTCCGGGCTTGGGTCCTTAAGCCAGACTTCGTCAAGATAGAGTGCCATGCTTCCCTCCTCAAAAAAGATGGTGAGGGTATAGCAGAGTCCATGCAGGAGAAAAAGAGAAGCGGGCCGACCGGTCGCGCAGGCTGACGGTCAGGCCGCCGCGATTACTCGCTCCCGCGGCATGGCCCTGACGACGAGGATATGGGGAGCGCCCTGCTTGATCCCTTCGAGAAACGTCTCAACGTTAATACAGTTCCTCGCGCGTCCACGAGCGCGAACCGACCCGGGCCGTTGACTGCTCGCTGAGCTGCTGGATTCGCTGCCTCGCCTTACGGGCACGGTCTTCCCGGTTTGCGAGGTCAGTCAGGAACTCTCGGACGAGCGCGTTGACGGTATATCCGTGCTCAGCCGTATAGCACCGTACCGTGCGGATAACGTCTGCGTCGATGCTGAGGGTAATGTTTTTCATGGACACAGTTTATGTGTGACTGTGTGTCTTTTGGACAGTCGTCTGTCAGTCGGCCAGCATGTCGTCCAGCTCGCCGCTGACCTCCAGCGCCTGCAATTCCATGAAGCCGCCGATGGACTCTTCCCCGATAAAAATCTGGGGGACGGTGCGCTGACCCGAGCGTTGGGCAATCTCTTGCCGCATTATGGGATCGTCAGACACGTCAATGTCTTCGAACGGAACGCCTTTTTTGGTGAGCAAAGCCTTTGCTGCGGTACAAAAGCCTCAATAATCCGTTGAGTAGACGGTAATCTTTTTCATGAACGCTAGATCCTTTCACTTCTGTATACGTATACCTTAAGAGCAAACGCTATGGCAGCTCGGTGCTGCCCATGAGGTATCGGTCCACCTCTCTGGCTGCTCCGCGTCCTTCGTTAAAGGCCCAGACGACCAGACTCTGGCCACGACGCATGTCGCCGGCGGCAAAGACGCCATCCACATTTGTCTGGAACCGGCCATATTCCGCCTTGGCATTTGAACGCGGGTCGCGCTCGACCCCGAGTTGTTCGAGGACCGGGTCTTCCGGCCCAAGAAAGCCCATGGCGAGCAGGACTAAGTCTGCCGGCCAGACTTTTTCTGTTCCTGGCAGAGATTTGGGAATAAACGCGCCGGTTTCGTTTTTCCCCCATTCTATCTCGACGGTGTGCAATTCTTTGACATTCCCGTGTGTGTCGCCCACAAATCGTTCCGTCTGAATCAAATAAATGCGTGGGTCTGCCCCAAAGCGGGCTTCTGCTTCCTCTTGTCCATAATCGACCCGTAAAATTTTAGGCCACTCCGGCCAGGGATTGTCCGGCTGCCTCTCCAAGGGCGGCTGAGGAAGAATTTCAAACTGGGTCAGCGTCTTGCATTTGTGGCGGAGGGCCGTGCCAACACAGTCGGTGCCGGTATCTCCACCCCCAATAACGATGACATTTTTATCTGTCGCGGAAATATATGCGCCGTCCGCATGGTCCGAGTCGAGCAGGCTTTTGGTATTGGCGTGGAGGAATTCCATGGCGAAATGGATGCCGTTGAGGGCGCGGCCGTCTGCCGGCAGGTCACGCGGTTTTGTCGCCCCTCCGCACAAGACGATGGCGTCAAAATCTTCCTGTAATTGAGGAGCGGGAATGTCGCTGCCAATGGCCGTCTTTGTCACAAAGGTAATGCCCTCTTGGGCCATCAGGTCGACGCGACGCTGTACGATGGTCTTGGCCAGCTTCATATTGGGGATGCCATACATGAGCAAACCGCCGATGCGGTCAGCCCGTTCATAGACCATGACCGTATGGCCAGCCTTATTCAGTTGCGCAGCACACGAGAGGCCGGCTGGACCGGAGCCGACGACAGCCACCTTTTTCCCCGTCCGTTTCTCTGGCGGGCGAGGGACAACCCAGCCTTCGGTAAAGCCGCGATCAACGATGGAACACTCAATGTTTTTGATGGTGACCGGTGGATTCGTAATCCCCAATACACACGACCCCTCGCACGGGGCCGGACACACCCGACCGGTGAACTCCGGAAAATTATTGGTTTTGTGCAGCCGCTCGAGCGCCTCCCGCCAGAGCCCACGATAGACCAGGTCGTTCCACTCCGGGATCAGGTTATTAATCGGACAGCCCGAAGCCATGCCGCTGATTAAGGTCCCGGTGTGACAGAACGGGATGCCGCAGTCCATACAGCGGCCGCCCTGCTCCTGAAGTTTGCTCTCAGAAAAATGCTGATGAAACTCCTTCCAGTCACCGACCCGCTCAACCGGTGAACGGTCTGCGGGCAACTCCCGCTCGTATTCCATGAATCCGGTAGGCTTCCCCATACGGTCTTCCTTCGTCAGTCTCCGTGCCGTTGCAAAGTGCTAGTTGCCGCTCACCCGTGTGGCATCGTTCTTATTGGCCTCAAAAGCCGCCATGATGGCTTCGTCGCCGGCCAAGCCACTGCCTTCGGCCCGGCTAATCGCGTCGAGCATGCGTTGATAGTCCTTGGGCATGACTTTGACAAATTCCAGCGCCCGCGTCTCCCAGTCGTCAAGAATCTGCCGGGCCTGAGTACTGTGGGTATACTGGACGTGTTTTTGCAGCATGGCGCGAACGTCCTGGAGATCTCCCTCGTTGAGCCGGTCCAGGCTGACGGTTTCAAGATTACACTGGTTGTCAAAGGTCGCATTTGCGTCCAACACGTAGGCGATACCACCGGACATACCCGCGGCGAAGTTGCGTCCGGTCTCGCCCAGCACGACCACGCGCCCACCCGTCATATACTCGCAGCCATGGTCGCCGACCCCTTCGATCACGGCTCGCACCCCGCTATTGCGAACACAGAAGCGCTCGCCCGCCATGCCGCGAATATAGGCTTCTCCGTTGGTCGCACCATAAAAGGCGACATTGCCGACAATGATGTTTTCCTCCGCCGGAAAGGTCGAGCCTGTTGGTGGATAGAGTATGACCTTTCCGCCAGAGAGGCCCTTGGCGAAGTAATCGTTGGCATCACCCTCTAGTTCAAGCGTCATACCGGGCGGGACAAAGGCCCCAAAACTCTGACCGGCCGACCCCTGGAAATGAAAGTGAATAGTATCTTCCGGTAAACCTTCCCGACCGTAGCGTCGGGTGACCTCACTGCCCAATATCGTTCCGGCTACGCGGTTGACGTTTTGAATGGGCAGCGTCGCGGACACTTTTTCCTGACGTTCCAGCGCCGGACGTGCCAGGTCTAGCAGGGCTTGCTTATCCAGAGAGCGCTCAATGCCGTGGTTTTGTCCAATCTGACAGTACCGACCGATTTCGGGACCCACCTGGGGTCGGTGCAGAATAGCGGTGTAGTCCAGCCCCTTGGCTTTCCAGTGGGCGATCGCTCTGCGGGCCTCAACCTTATCCGTCCGGCCAATCATGTCATTCATGGTCCGAAAGCCGAGCCGGGCCATATACTCGCGGATTTCCTGAGCAACGAACTGCATGAAGTTGACCGCGTAGGCCGGGTCGCCCATGAACTGCTTGCGCAATGCCGGATTCTGGGTCGCGACGCCGACCGGACAGGTGTCGAGATGGCAGACCCGCATCATGATACAACCGAGTGAAACCAGGGCGGCGGTGGCGAAACCGAACTCTTCGGCACCCAGCAGGGCGGCAACCACTACATCCCGTCCGGTTTTGAGTTGGCCGTCGGTTTCGACGGCAATCCGGCTGCGCAGATTGTTGAGGATCAGGGTTTGATGCGTTTCCGCCAGGCCGAGCTCCCAGGGGAGACCGGCGTGTTTGATACTCGTCTGTGGCGAGGCCCCGGTCCCGCCATCGTGACCACTAATCAGCACGACATCGGCATGGCCTTTGGCAACGCCGGCGGCAATCGTGCCGACCCCGACCTCGGAGACGAGCTTCACGCTGATGCGGGCCTCGGTATTGGCGTTCTTTAAGTCGTGAATGAGCTGGGCCAAGTCTTCAATTGAATAGATATCGTGGTGCGGGGGCGGGGAAATCAGTCCAACGCCAGGGGTGGAGAGCCGCACCTTGGCAATCCACGGATAGACCTTCCGCCCAGGCAGCTCGCCGCCTTCTCCGGGCTTCGCCCCCTGCGCCATTTTGATCTGAATTTCACGCGCCTGGGTCAGATATTCGCTGGTAACGCCAAAACGGCCTGAGGCGACCTGCTTGATCGCACTATTCCGCGAGTCCCCATTGGGGTCCGGCGTATAGCGCGTAATATCTTCTCCGCCTTCTCCTGTATTGCTTTTGCCACCGATACGATTCATGGCAATAGCCAGCGACTCATGGGCTTCTTGACTAATGGAGCCGTAAGACATGGCGCCGGTCTTAAAGCGGGTGGTAATAGCCTCGACCGGCTCGACTTCCTCAAGCGGAAGCGGCGTAGCCGCCGGTTTTAATTCCAACAGCCCGCGCAGTGTAGCGAGCCGTTCCGACTGGTCGTCTATGAGCCGCGTATACTCCTTAAAGACGGCATAGTCGTTTATACGACAGGCCTTTTGCAGCAGATGGATCGTGCGTGGGTTAAAGAGATGCAGCTCTCCGTCTTTGCGGAACTGATACTGGCCGTACACCTCAAGCGTCTGGCCACGAACGGGAATGGTCGTAAAGGCCCTGGCATGTTGTTGACTGGCCTCTTGGGCGAGTTCCGCCAGACCAATGCCTCCTACGCGGGAGGGCGTCCGGGTAAAATAGCGATCAACCAGCTCCCGGACCAAACCGATGGCTTCAAAAATCTGCGCACCACAGTACGATTTAATCGTGGAAATGCCCATCTTGGACATGACTTTGACGATGCCCTTGACCGCGGCTTTGATATAGCCGCTCACCGCGTCATGATAGGCAACGCCCGTCAGCAGGCCCTCGCCGATCATGTCGTTCAGACACTCGTAGGCCATATAGGGATTAATCGCCTGGACGCCATAGCCGAGCAGCACACAGAAATGATGCACCTCGCGCGGCTCGCCCGATTCGAGTACGAGCCCGACCCGGGTGCGGCTGCCGGCCCGAATCAGGTGATGATGCAAGCCCGACGCGGCCAGCAAAGCCGGAATCGCGGCCCGTTCGGCATTCACGTCTCTATCCGACAGGATCAGCAGCGTTGCGCCGTTCTCAATCGCGCTATCCGCGGCCTGACACAGCTCGTCTAAAGCCTGCTCAAGGCTATCTTTGCCGTGCTGTGGGTGAAAAAGGATGGGCAAGGTCACGGCCTTGAGCCCCGGTTGGTCAATACGCCGCAGCTTCTCGAGGTCCGAATTCTTCAGGATCGGAATCGGCAGCCGGATTTGGCGACAATTATCCGGTCGGGAATCGAGCACATTCCCCTCCGAGCCCAGCGTCAGCGTTGTTGAGGTGACGAGTTCTTCTCGAATCGGGTCGATGGGGGGATGGTGACCTGGGCGAAGAGCTGCTTAAAATAATTATATAAAAGCTGCGGCGTATCGGACAACACGGCCAGCGGCGTATCCGTGCCCATGGAACCGATGGGCTGGATCTTATTCAGCGCCATTGGCCCGATATTGACCTTCAAATCCTCAAAGCTGTACCCAAACGCACGCAGGCGCTGGAGCGTGGCCTCATGATCGTATACAGGCTGCTGCTCTACCACATCCGGAAGCTGATCGAAATACACCGTGTGTTGGTTCAGCCACTGACGGTAGGGCTGGGCGCTAATGATTTCCTGTTTCAATTCTTCGTCGCTAATAATGCGGCCCTTCTCCGTGTCGACCAGGAACATCCGTCCCGGCTGGAGCCGGCGTTTCTCCAAGACACGTTCCGGCTCGACTTCGAGCACTCCCACCTCGGAGCCCATAATGACCAAGTCATCCTTGGTCACATAGTACCGAGACGGGCGGAGTCCGTTCCGGTCCAAGACGGCTCCCACCCGACGGCCGTCGGTGAAGGCGATGGAGGCCGGGCCATCCCAGGGCTCCATCAGGCAACTGTGATATTCATAAAAGGCCCGCTTTGTATCGGCCATGCTGGCATGATTCTCCCACGGCTCGGGGATCATCATCATCATCGCGTGGGGCAGGGAGCGTCCGCTCAGCGCCAGAAATTCCAGGCAGTTATCAAAAATGGCGGAATCGCTACCGTCTTCCAGGATAACAGGAAAGACTTTTGATAGACCGTCGCCAAAGAGTTCTGAAGCCATTAATGCCTGTCGGGCCCGCATCCAGTTGACGTTCCCCCGCAGGGTATTAATCTCGCCATTATGGATGAGGTAGCGATACGGGTGGGAGCGTTCCCAACTTGGAAAGGTATTGGTGCTAAAGCGTGAATGGACCAGGGCAATAGCGCTTTCCATGTCCGGGTCGGACAGGTCCGGGTAGAAGGTTTCGAGTTGCTGCGGCGTGAGCATGCCCTTATAGATCAGGGTCTTGTACGACAAGCTGGGGATATAGAAATACTCTCCACCAGCGACCCCACCGTAACGGATGGCGTTCGTCACGCGACGCCGGATTACATACAGTTTACACTCAAAGGCGAGATCATCCGCCAGCCCGTCGGCACTGCGACCAATGAAAACCTGCCGAATGCACGGCTCACACGCCTTGGCCGTCTCCCCCAGGCCGGCATTATTGGTCGGGACGTCCCGCCAGCCCAAGACCGTTTGGCCTTCTTCTCTGACGACGGCCTCCAGGCGCTGCTCGCACTCGTGTCGCTGAGCCCTATCGGGTGGCAGGTAGACCATGCCGACCCCGTACTGACCCGGAGCGGGCAGGCGCACGTCCAGAGCCCGACAGGCTGCGCTCAGGAAGCGATGGGGGAGTTGGAGGAGTATGCCCGCGCCGTCTCCCGTGCCTTCTTCACAGCCGCGTGCCCCACGATGATCCAGATTGACCAGAACAGTTAAGCCCTGCTCGACCACGTGATGCGAGCGCTCACCTTTGATGTTGACCACAAAGCCAATGCCGCAGGCGTCGTGTTCAAAGCTGGGATCATACAGTCCTTGTTTCTGAGGTATACCGGCGTAAGGAGTAAGCGTATTCTCCATTACACGCCGAACACGCCGAGTTGTTGATACGTTTACTCCTTGTGTCATATACGCCCCTTCCTGTCTGTGTACCGCATGGAACTCCTGCTGCCGTGGGCTGTCAGGCCCCGCGTCTCACCCGCGGGGCGAGGGCGGTTGCCACTTCCTGCTGTCGGCCGTCCACGACCGCCTTTTTCTCCGACTGGAGTCTCAACCACAGCCCCTCGGTATGCGTGGACAACACCACGGACGTTTCCGTCCGTTCCACCCCTTCAAACGAGCGAATTTGACGAATGACCTCCTCAAGGTCTGATGTGTTATCGGCTTTGACCTTCAGCAGGAGGGTGTATTCGCCCGTCACATGGTGACATTCCTGAATATCTTCAAAACCCTCAACGGCCGTTTCAAACTGCGTAATCAGCTTGGGATGATTAATGGAAACGCCAATAAAAGCGGTCGTATCCTTCCCCAGCTTGCGTGCGTCGAGAACGGCGGTATACCCTCGTATGACCCCGTTCTCTTCCAATTTCTTAATCCGTTCGATAACGGACGGAGCCGACAGCCCCACGCGTTCGCCGATTTTCACCAGGGGGAGTTTGCAATTTTCCTGGAGAACCGAGAGGATATGCCTATCCAGATGGTCGATATTGTCGATTTCCATATGGACCCTGATCATTTCGATCTCATGCCAAATTTATTGAGGCTAAAGGTGCCAGAAGGCTAACGAATAGCGGAGAATAGGCTATTATGTCAAGCGAATATTCAGGAACTTGTGGTTCCTTGAGTTTTTCCCTGGCGCTCGTATAATTATCCGCCCAGAGACGGGAGCAGAGGCGCATCATGACAACAATGACCGGTGCACAAATCACAATCGAAAGCCTGCTGGCCGAAGGCGTGGATACCATCTTTGGCTATCCCGGTGGGGCAATTCTGCCGACCTATGACGCCCTGGTCCAGAATACGGCTTTACGTCACATCCTGGTCCGACACGAACAGGGAGCGGCCCATATGGCCGAGGGATATGCACGAGTCTCCGGTCGTCCCGGTGTCGTGCTGGTGACTTCGGGACCAGGGGCAACGAATACGGTCACCGGCATCGCGGATGCCTATATGGATTCAACCCCCCTCGTTGTCATCTGTGGCCAGGTGCCGACTAATATGATTGGCAACGATGCCTTTCAGGAAGCCGATGTGACCGGTATCACCCGGCCCTGCACCAAGCACAATTATTTAATCCGTGATGTCAACGCTATCTCCCGGACGATTAAAGAGGCATTCCATATTGCCGGCAGCGGACGACCGGGGCCGGTCTTGATTGATCTCCCCAAGGACGTACAGACCGCCGAAGCCTCCTTTTCCTATCCTGAAACCGTGAGTCTCAGAGGCTATAAGCCGACCTTCAAGGGCAATATCCGGCAGATCGAACGGGCGCTTGAAGTCATTGAACAGGCCGAGCGACCGCTCTTTTATGTAGGCGGCGGGGTGCAATGGTCTGGAGCGTCCGAATCGCTCATCGAACTGGTCCGTGGGCTCAAGATTCCGATTACCACAACGGTTATGGCCTTGGGCGTGTATCCGAGCGATGACCCGTTGAACCTGGGTATGTTGGGTATGCACGGCGGCTATTGGACCAATATGGCGGTGCAGAACTGCGACGCGCTCATTGCCGTGGGCGCACGGTTTGATGACCGGGTCACCGGCCGGACGAGCGACTTTGCCCCCAAAGCAGAGAAGATCGTTCATATCGATATTGATCCCTCTTCGATCAGTAAAAACATTAAAGTCGATGTTCCCATTGTGGGTGATATCAAGGAAGTCTTGCAGGTCATGCTCGGGAAAGTGAAAACCCGAGAGCAACTGGCACCGCGCCAGAAGCTCTGGGGAGAATGGCGTCGGCACATCATGGACTGGAAGCAGGAAAAACCGCTTCCCTATCAGACGCAAGGCACAAATGGCGAAATTCTCCCACGAGGGGTGCTGGAAGAGATCAATCGGATAACCGGGGGCGACGCCATTGTCGTGACCGATGTGGGCCAACACCAGATGTGGGCCGCTCAGATGATGAAGTTCACCCAGCCGCGTTCGTGGCTGACGTCGGGCGGACTGGGGACCATGGGCTACGGTTTGCCGGCCGGGATCGGTGCCCACTTTGCTGCGCCTGACAGGCTGGTCGTGGTGATTAGCGGTGACGGCAGCATCCAGATGAACATTCAGGAACTGTCGGCTGCCGTCCAGTATAATGTTCCGGTCAAGGTTGTCATTCTGAACAACCACTATCTGGGCATGGTGCGGCAGTGGCAGGAGAAATTCTATGAGGAGCGGTATTCCCACTCCTATATGGACGCAATGCCGGACTTTGTGAAACTGGCCGAAGCCTATGGAGCCAAAGGCTTTCGGGCGGAAAAATCGTCCGAGCTGTCCGCCACCCTGCGGGCCGCCTTTGCGGAGGCGGGCCCCGTTCTGGTTGAAGTGGTCATTCCGAAAAGTGAAGGAGTGTTTCCCATGGTGCCGGCTGGCAGCGCCATGCATGAGATGCTCTTTGCGTAGAGCCGAACAGGAAAAATGGCCGAGCCGTGGCACAGGATATACCGCAAAAGCCGGAGGGCGAACACGCCCCAGACCGCTTCCAAGATCATTTCTATCAGGGCGTGATTCATAAAATCTCTGCCGGCAATGAAACCGGCGTCGTCCTGAGCGATTCCGGGAAAGAAATTCCTTTTGTCTTTCCGTTTTTGCGACTGATCGGGGCCCCGCGTCTGGACATTCGATTCCTGACCGAGGGCATGCGCGTAGGCTTTGACGTGGGCTGGACCTCAGACGGGCTGCGCATATCAGTCTTAAAAATCTACGATTAATCCTCCTCCGCTGAGGCGCACGGGCATCAGAGTGGCAGGGTTGTCCGAAACAGGACAAACCGCCCCAGAAATTCGCCCACAAGAGCCGCGAGAATAGCGACATAAAAGAGACCGGTTGCCGCCATGGTCTGCGGAATCTGAAGCGTCCGCCAGATCATATAGGCGACGCCGAGCGAGGCCAGCGGCCCCAAGCCCAGCCGCATCCAGAGCAGGGTCTGATGATCCGTCCACAGCTCCCGGACGCTGGTGCTTGTTGCAGTGTGGCTACTGAGCAGCAGGAGACCAAGACCCAGCGTCAGGGTTGCGAGTTGGACGACGATAGTGCCGGCATAAAATCTGAAGATGCGCTTAAAAGGGTCGAGCGAGAGGTCGAGTTCGATGAGATACCAATGGCCCAGGGACATGCCGGTTGCCACCGCGCCCAGCATCAGGGCCGAGGTCAGAAAACTGAACGGATAGACGAGCGTCTCGACTGAAAAAAATGGTGCCGTCCGGTACACGCTGGCGCTGAAACTCAGAGCAATCAGCCCGAAGAGGAGGGTGAACAGATAGGCGCGGGCACGCAAGACAAAACGCTCCCCCCATAAGGTAGAGGTGTACAGTCCGCATAGCACGCAAAACAGCAGCCACAAACCACCTTCAAGGATTCGTATATTCCACAGCGTGGCTGGAAGGGCCGAGCAGGCCAGGGACAGTTTACCGATACAGATAATCAGACCACACCCCAGATAGACGCAGGCCGTGGACTTGAAAAACCCGCGTTCAATCTCGTGAAACCCCGGTACGCTCAGAGCAAAGATCCCGCCAAAGGCGAGTTGACCGAAGAGGAGGAGAAACGTGTGCGCAAAGTCTGTCATGCCCGGACTGTACCGACCCCCGAATATGATCTCAAGCCGGGAGGGAGAGCCTTCTTGAGGAAGGCCGGACGCGGTGTTCCCGCTTGCCGTTCCAACAGCCAACTGGTAGGGAAATGGGACTGATTATCGGATCGCTGACGAGGAAGGTTGTGGCAGCATCACTGATTACGGATGAAATTCGGGCCTGGATCGGTCGTCCGGCGGCACCGTGGACGATTGAGGTCACGGCGCTGGATGTCAAACGCTTTGCCGTGGCAACCGACGACGCAAACCCGCTCTACACGGATGCCGCGCGTGCGCGGCAGAGTCGCTATGGCGGGCTGATAGCACCGCCCCTGTTCTATATGGCCCCGCTGACGGACCCGGTCCCTGAAGACGAACTCCGTCCCGACGGGCTACCCTATGCCGGGCGCTTTCCCATTCCGCCGACCCCGCTCCCGCGCCTGATGGATGGCGGAACCGACATCGAGTTTTTTGTGCCCATTCGCGTGGGTGATACCCTGACCGCGCACAGCAAAATAGTGGACATCTATCAGAAAGAGGGGCGATCCGGGCCCTTAATCTTCGTGGTGCGCGAGACCACCTATACGAACCAGAACGACGAGGTCGTCATTATTGAAAAAGGGTCGTCTATTTTGCGCTAACAGGCGCGCGGCCAGGGAGTCATGGAGGCACGGATGTATTTTGAAGACGTGACCGAGGGGATGACACTGCCGAGTCTGGAGAAGACGCCGTCAAACACCCTGCTGTTCCTGTATAGCAGCATCACCTGGAATCCACAGCGGATTCACTTTGATAAGGATTTCACCCAGGGTGAAGGCTATCGGGATATTGTCGTGCACGGTCCGCTACGCGGGGCATTTTTATCGCAATTGCTGACGAGGTGGATCGGTGAACGGGGAACGCTCAAGAAGCTGTCGTACGCCAACCGCGATATTGCCTATGTTAATGAGCGTCTGGTGTGTACAGGCACGGTGACCAAGAAGTGGATCGAAGCCGGGACGGGACATGTCACCTGCGATGTCTGGGTTGAGAATGCGGACGCGGCGCGCCTCACGCTTGGGAGTGCGACGGTGCTCCTGCCTGTGAAAGCTGACCCTGATCCGACCCGGACCGCCTAAAGGAGCGTACATGGCGCAATCACGCCTGACGATTATTCATACCTCTGATGTCCATCTTGAAAGCGATACCTTTGGCCGTGGAGAGGCCGGCCAAAGGTATCGAAGTCGTATCCAGGACGCGTTCCGAAGAGTCGTTGATCTGGTGTGCGATACGCCGGCCGATTTATTTCTCATTGCCGGAGACCTGTTTGACTCAAACCGGGTGCCAGAATCCGGGGTCGAATTTGTCAATGCCGAGCTTCGGCGCGCGCCCTGTCCGGTCATTCTTATTCCGGGCAATCACGACTGTTATGACCATCGGTCGATATACAAAAAGATCGATTTCACCGCCGCCGGACCGCACGTCCACACCCTGACGGAAGAGGCGGGCCGCACGATCCAATTCCCGGAGTTGCAGGCAACCGTATGGGGCAAGGGTCTGGTCGAACATGACCCCTCCTTCCGCCCCCTGGCCGGAGTGCCGAATCGCCAAGCAGATTGGTGGCACATCGGTATGGCCCACGGCTATTATGTCGAAGAGGAGGAAATACAGCGCTCCTCGCCGGTGAAACCGGAAGAGATCGCGCAGTCCGGCCTGGATTATCTGGCTCTGGGACATGTCCATGTCTTCAACGATCTCAGTCAGGGGGCAACTACGTCGTGTTATCCTGGTACGCCGGCGCCATTATATATGGGGGTGGATGATGGCGGGAGCGTGGCCGTCGTGACCCTTGACCCGGAACGGGGCGTGAGGCTGAGGCAGCAGAAGGTCGTGCTGTAATGGCCCTCCAGCCCCCGCGGAACACGGGGCGAGTGCCTGGCCGTCCCGAGCACGTCCCGGTTTTCTCCTCACCACAATCTTGCTAAGAGGAAAGCATGGCTGAGCGAGCGGATCTGCGGCGGCGACCGCAACGGATAACGGTGAAAGATATTCTCCGTACCGCGGTCAATCTCGAAAAAAAGGCGATGGCCCTCTATATGCAGTTCACTCACATGTTTGAAGAGCAGGACGAACTGCGTAAGTTCTGGTTTGGCATGGCGCGTCACGAGGCCAGTCATCTGGGCGCGTTGGCCCTCGTCGAGGGAGTAGTTGAAAACGACCCGGATGGCGCCGAGAGCAGCAAGGTCTGGTTCGATCCGTCAACCGTGGTCCGCCTCCGGTCTCTCCTCAACGCCTACAGCCGCGAGGCTGGGAAAAAGATTTCCGTCGAGCGCGCGTTCGAAATGGCCATAGACGTCGAAGGCTCCGAGCTGGAAGATGTGGTTGTTGACCTGCTCCACGTGGTCCGCGAACAAATGGTCCGTGAACAGGCGATCAAGCTCCTGATTCACGATCTCAGCGACCTGAGCTATATGGTCGAGAAGTTCACCAACGATGAAGCCCTGCTGGCGCGAGCCGATGCCCTGGTAGACTATAGAGTGGACGCCCTTACCGACCAAGCCCAGAAGGCATCCTAAGGACAGGGCGCGCGCCGAGTGAGAGCCGCTTCAAGGAAAGATACGCTGATGAGTCCTGTTGTCCTACAAGTCGCCCTGTGTCTGCTGATTGCCCTGTGGGGTGTGTCCATGATCGTCATGGGGATGGTGTGGCGCAATGTCATCTGGTTCGGTCTTGGCGCCGCCGTGCTCGTGGTCGGCCTGCCGTTCCTGCGTAATTTTTTGCCCGACCGATTGAGCCGCGACGTACGGTAGGGTCTCGGCTCCTGCCCAAGTCTTCCGCTGCTTCGGATAGGCTTGACCCCTATGCTGTGTACGCCATGTTTTTTCGACTCCTCATAGTATTTACCATTGTTCCGCTCGCGGAGTTGTATCTGCTCCTTCAGGTCGGCAGCGTCCTCGGAGTCGGCCTGACGATCCTCCTGGTTGTCGGCACGGGCATTGTTGGAGCGTATCTGGCACGGCTGGAAGGCTGGCGGACGCTGCGACAGATGCAGGAAAACCTCCACAACGGGATTGCGCCAACCGGAGAGCTTATCGATGCCGTGCTTATTCTCGGGGCCGGCCTGCTCTTGATTACACCGGGGATTGTGACCGATATTGTCGGCTTCAGTTTGCTCCTCCCCCCCGGCCGGGCCGCGCTGAAGCGTGCTATTCGGCGCCGCCTTGAAGCTCATACGCACGCCTCTTCGTCCACCATTGAGGTGGAAGTCATCCGTCGGACAGACTGACGGGTGGGCTGCCGGAGCGCCACCCTTAGGAAACCGTCCCGCGAAGATGCCGGTTCAGCCGTGGCCTTGCGACAGCGGAGGATGAGGGGACGGGAGCAGCAGCGCCAACAGCAATGCGCCGGCCCCGCCGACGAGATACGGTGCGTTAATCCCGGTCTGTTCAAGGAGGACCCCCGTCATCAAGCTGGAACACCCCCCAAGCCCATACTGATCATGCTGAAGAGGGCCTGGCCGGTTGAGCGCAACTGGGGTGGTATGGTTGCTTCGAGATAGAGCGGTCCCTCCAGAAAGAGCCCGGTGACCGTCAGGGCGTGGAGGGTCTGGACCGGGTAGAGCAGCGCGAGGGCGGTCACTTGACTGAGGAAAAGCCGGCGGACGGCGCCGGCAGCTATCCCATGGGCCATGGAGAAAGAGAAAGGCGAGAAATCCGACCAGGGTCACGCACAGGAACGGGCCTTGAAAGAGGAGGCTGCGCCACTCGTCTTGCAGAGCGCGTAGCGCAACCGACCCACGGTGGGGAAGGGTGAGCGCTGAGACGGTTGCACACAGGGTGAGGCCGGCAGCCAGCGGGAAGAGGATGCCAAGCTGGGGCTCCGATGGCGGGCTGAGAGGTGTTGCCTGGAATACGGTTAGCGGGGGGACGGCGGCCAACAGCCACGGAAAGCCAATCACTGCACAGAAAAACCCGAGGGTGCCAAATGCCCTGACAATGCCCAAGGCCTGCTGACTGCCCTGTAACACCGCCAGGCTTACCGAAACGGCCATGGGAATAAGGGCGCGAGAAAGAAAGGCGAACAGGACCGTGATATACACCAGAGTCAGAAAGCTCTCCACACAAGCAAGGAAGAAATACCCGGCTGCCGAACCCGAGGCTAATACCGCTAGGACGCGAATCCGCAGCCCACTCCGGTCCGCGACAATACCCCACCGGGGCTGCACGAAGAAACCGACCAGGGGCAGGGACAACGCCCCCCTGAAACCCGCTAAGGCTCACGTTCTCACGTAGATACAAGCCGTAGTGGGGAAAAAGACTCCGAGGGTGCCCATAATCAGAAACCAGAAGAGAGCCAGGGGAGTGGCTTGGCGCGTGTTCATAACGGTCAGGAGCTGCTGGAAGGAACGGACAACCGGAACGCAGAGGGGCAGGGGTGGGTTCCGCAGTGTCTCACTTCACACGTAGTCGTCTGCACGCTGCCGGTTCTGCGGGCACGAGGCGCAGCCTGTTTTCGTCCGTCTGGGCCAGAGCGCGCGGCCAACGTATAAGACGGCGACGACAATAACCGGAAATATCAGCAGAGTTTGGAGGTCCATGCTTTAGCCAATCGTCCGACTGCCTATTTGATACACGGCCAGCGCTCCAAGATAGGCCAGACTCGTCATATAGACAAATGTCAAGAGTGGATAGCCCCAGGAATTGGTCTCTCGCTTGATGGTCGCCAGGGTGGCTCCGCACTGGCAGCACAGGGCAAAAAAGACCATGATCGAAATCGCTACAACCGGCGTATACACCGGTCGGCCGTCCGACCAGCGCTCCACCCGCATGGCCTGGCGCAATTCGACGCTCTCTTCATCTTGGCCGGCACCCAGATTATAGATCGTCCCGAGGGCGGCAATAATAACCTCACGAGCCGGAAAACTCGCCAACGTGGCTATGCCGATTTTCCAGTCCCAGCCCAATGGCTGCACAAACGGCTCAATCGCCCGCCCGGCCTGTCCGAGATAACTTTCGCGCAAGCGAACGCCGGCCACCTCACTCTCAAGCAGGGCCAGTTCGGCTTCTGTGGCGGTCGCCCGGCGGGTCTCAAACTCGTCTGAGACGAGGTCCTGATTCGGATAATAGGAGAGTGCCCAGACCAGGATGGTGGTGGCCAGGATGATACTCCCGGCACGCCTGAGAAAGGCCATGCTGCGATCGTACATACGAAACAGGACCACCCGCCAGGCCGGCAGCTTAAAGGGCGGTAGTTCCATGAGAAAAGGCACAGCCTCACCGCTGAGGAGCGTCCGCTTGAGTATCCAGGCAATCGGAGGGGCAACGAGCAGGCCGAGACAATACATGCAAAAGAGCGTCAGTCCCTGCAAGCCAAAAATGCCCCATACGGTCTGGGCCGGGATAAAAGCCGAGATCAACAGCACATAGACGGGTAGCCGCGCACTACAGCTCATCAGGGGCGCGATAAGAATAGTCGCAAGCCGGTCTCGCTGATTGTCAATTGTTCGGGCCGCCATAATGCCCGGAATCGCGCAGGCAAAAGAGGAGAGCAGCGGAATAAAGCTCCGTCCCGACAGTCCGAAGCCGGCCATCACCCGATCCATGAGAAAAGCCGCCCGCGCCATATAGCCGGAATCTTCAAGGATGGCGATCAGACCGAACAGCAGCGCAATTTGCGGGACAAACACCACAACTGCGCCCACCCCGCCGATCAGGCCATCGACAAGCAGACTTTGCAGCGGGCCCTCGGGCAGAGTACTCCCGACCCAGGAGCCCAGCGCCGAAAAGATGGTGTCAATGCTGTCCATGAGCGGCAGTGCCCAGGAAAAAATCGACTGGAAGGTCACGCTCATAACGGCCAGAAAAATCACCAGACCCCAGACTTTATGGGTGACAAGGGAGTCAATCAGCTCGGACCAGTCGGTCCGGCCACGGCTCAGGCCGGATGAAGAGTGCCGCGCGTCCGCCACGACCTGGGCGATCCACGTATAGCGACTATTCACCTCCATCTGCGGGAGTTGGACGGCACTATCGGCCAAGCGCTGGCGGGCCGCGTGGACGGAGGCCCGGACGTGCGCTCCGTGCTGTCGGGTGAGGTCCTGTTCGACCATACCGCCAGTGTCGATCAGCAGCCGCTCAACCAGAAAGTGGGGGAAGCGGGCAGTTGGATGAGCCTGGGTAAGCTGCCGGGCCAGCGACTGGGCCTCTTGGGTGAACGCTTCGGGAAATACAACGGGCCGGGGTGGGGAGACGGCTGCGCCAAGCATATCGCACAAGGTCTGACGGAGTTGATTGATCCCCCGACGTTTTGCGGCCTGCACCGGGACGACGCGTACCCCCACGCGTTTCTCAAGGGCGGCAATATCGATGTCCATCCCCCGCTTTTCTGCCAGATCGAGCATGGTCAGCGCGATGACGCAGGGAAGCCCGATATCCATGATTTGGGTCGCGAGATACAGATTGCGATCGAGGTTCGTCGCATCAACCACGCACAGAACAACATCTGGCGTGACTGCTCCATCGCCGGAGCCGAGCAGGACGGAGACGGCGACCATCTCATCCGGGGCGCGGGGCGCAAGCGAATAGACGCCCGGCAGGTCAACCGCGAGAAACCGGACGCCATTCTGACGAAATTCGCCGAGCGCACTCTCGACTGTCACCCCAGGATAATTCCCGGTGTGTTGGCTGAGTCCGGTGAGCGCGTTAAAGAGGGTTGTCTTGCCCGTATTGGGATTCCCGATCACGGCAACCCGATAGGAAGCGGCGCCCGGAGTGGCGGTAGTGGGGGCAGACGAAGCGACTGGTGTTTCGACATCCATAGTGAGGGGGCGAGGCCCGTACCAGGTAGCCTACTCCTCATTCTTATTTTGTTCGGCCAGACGGACCCGTTTGGCCTCGTGCCGCCGGAGCGCGAGGGAAAAACCTCGGATACGTATCTGCATGGGATCGCCCAGTGGCGCAAAACGGATGACCTGGACGGTCTGACCGCTGGTAAAGCCGAGTTCAGCCAGCCGCTGGGCAATGCCGTCTGTGCCCGTGACAGAGTGAATACAACCCTGCTCTTCGGGGCCAAGGTCGGCCAGTGTTTTCATAGGCAGCAGTGGGGGCTTTTATAGGTGTGCCCGCTTCCTCTCCTCGGGTGAAATTGATAGTCAATTTCAATTATAGAAACAAGCCCCGCTGAACTCTGGTTCGACCCTAACGCGCCATCGGCTGAGGCAGAACCGCACTAGCGGGTATCCCCATAAATGATAGCGTAGTCCCGAGAGGGCTGAATAGAAAGAGACCTGCATGGCAAAAGTGACGATCCGCGCCCTAAGGAACGGTCCCTATGAAGTCCGTGGAGAAACCAGCTTCACCGACAGGAGAGGGGGGAAGTATCGGGGACAGAAAGACCCCCTGTATCTCTGTCGGTGCGGCAAGTCCAAAAATAAGCCGTACTGCGACGGCAGCCACATCAAGGCGGGCTTTCAGGCCGAGGAGAGGGCACCCGTACCGGCGCCTAAGCGGCTATTCTTTCGGTAGACTGTATCCCACCCCATACTCCCCCTGACTTCGGGACTTGACAAATATCGTCTCGAAGGCTGGAAGTTCATAATTAAAATTGATAGTCAATTTCAATTGATTCAGAGCCAGGC
The DNA here is from genome assembly GCA_963422435.1 of Binatia bacterium. Classification (GTDB taxonomy): domain Bacteria; phylum Desulfobacterota; class Binatia; order Bin18; family Bin18; genus Bin18. Next base: position 2,762,936 of record OY729511.1, read on the forward strand.
CCACGGCCCTTGATCCCCACGCCCGCAGTAGTCGTCGCTGCGGGCTTTTTTGTGCAAGGTCGAATACGGGCCGCAGGTTCATCGTTTCCGCTGTGCAGGGTTTGGTGTTGAGCCTTGCACCCGGCCCCGGGGCATCCCTCCTACCGCCCCGGGGCTCCTCTCTACAGACCAAGACCTGCTGGGCCGTCGCGCCGAGGGAGCAAGTCCTGGTCTCCTAATAGCGACAATGGGCCGGAGGAAGGGTGACCGCTAACAGGGTCCTATATGCCTTTGCACGCGGGTGCATCTGCTCCGTTGCGTTGGCGGAGGTTTTTGTCTTGGGTGCCGCCACAACTCAGGAAACACTTTCGTGCTCGGTCTGATTCCCCTGTCCTTAATGACCTACCGAGTCGTGCTGCGTGACGGGCGGCTTCCGCAAACCCTGGGCAGCCTTGGCTGCCACGGCTTGCAGAGCAAAGAATTCTTCCGGGGTCATCTTAATGATGGCTCGGCCCACCATCACGTGCAGACAGCCTTCGGAACATAAAGAAACACTGATGCGTTTATCCGGTGTTTGCCACAGGTGCGTGTCATACATAGTCGTTCTCCTTTATTCTCGGGGGTCATGGTTCGGGTCTGTTTTGCTCAACCTTGCCGCTGTTTCAGCCGAGGGTAAGCGGGCCTCGGCTGTGCTAATCGCCTCTGCAATCTGAAAAAAATCGCGCTGACAGACGTGCAAACGGAGTGCGCCTATTTGAATGGGCACGCCAGGGTCGGGGCACAGATCAACCTGGGTTACGCCAGGAAATTGCACAGGGAGTTCAGCCGGCTGACATTGCCACTGCGTGGGCATGTGTTGGCCCGGCGATGAATGAGACGGGAGGGCCGCGTGGGCCACGCTAGTGAGCGGCATCTCTGGAGCTTCGGGTCGCTGAGAAACTGGTGGTCGGGTGGGTTTGGTCTGCTCGACAGCAACCGCCCACAAGAGAAAGACGATAAGGCTGTATTCGGAGAGCAGGAGTATGGCACGGGCGCTGAGAAAGCCAGTCTGCTGTCTGCGGGAGGATGCGCTTTTTCGTACCATACCATTCCTCATCCAGTCCGAAACGTCAGCCCGAGGAGAGCAGGCCCCGGGGTAGGGGTAGTCAAACCCCAGAGCCTGCGGCAGGGGAAGCAGCCTTCTCCCTGCAACTTGGTATTCCATGGGTCTGCGGTGTGCTCACTTGCTGCATGGTGATCCCTATAGCGACTCCAAAAAGGTGAGTAATGCCTTGCGCTCATCCACAGGTATCAGGCGGAAAGCCTCCCGTGCGGCTTCGGCTTCCCCGCCATGCCACAAAATGGCCTCTGTGAGATTGCGCGCCCGACCATCGTGCAGGAACAAGGTGTGACCTTGGGCGCGCCGGGTCAGGCCGATGCCCCATAACGGGGGTGTCCGCCATTCCCGGCCCGTTGCGACAAAATCCGGCCGGCCATCCGCCAGGCCGTCTCCCATGTCGTGCAGAAGCAGGTCGGTGTAGGGATGAATGGTCTGGTTGGACACTTCCGGCACTCCGGCTAAGACGCCGGTGCGGATGGTTGGAATATGACAGCCCGTGCACTGCGCCTCATGAAATAGGTCTTCTCCGTCCTGCACCTGCGGATCGTCGAGATTGCGACGGGCAGGCACCGCGAGTGTCTGAACGTAAAAAGTAGCAACGTCAACCGTTTCCCGATCAATCTCAGGGTCGTCCGCCAAGCCGTCATCCTGAATCTGACCAAATGCGCTTTCTTGGGGAAGGAAGGGATTGGTCACGCCCATGTCTTGGTTGTAGGCGGTAAAGGTCTGCTGCAAGAGGTTTGGATTATTGGCCTTCCAGCCAAAGCGTCCGAGCGCCGTTTGCTGCCGCACCACGTCCCAGACCCAATTGGGTCGGCCTGAGATGCCATCGCCGTCCGCATCGTCCTCGTCCGCAAAGCCAAGAATCGTGTCCTCATCAATCGCTTCAAGCAGACCCCGTCCAAAGACCGGAAGGGCGGTGCGAGGAGAAGTGAGCACCGTGTCCGGAAGCGGCTGGGTAGGATTCTCGATCCGAAAGTGCAGACGGCGCAACTCAAACGCCTCGCCGTCGCCAAACATGCCGTCGTTGAACTCTTCGCTGATGGCAACATCGGCTTCGGGTAGCACTCCAAAGTTGGCTAGGTGCTGGAGCTGTGTGCCCATACCGGGGACGGCCAGGGGACCGCCCGTCAGTGGGTCGGTGCCGGGTAGGCTGACCCGAAGAAACATGGAGTCCATGCGTTCGCCGTCCCGCGGTGGCCGTCCCCGGCCATTTTTTGGATGGCAGCTGTCGCAGGAATTATTATTGAAAATGGGCCCCAGCCCGCTGAAGACCGGAGCAGGGGCGGTGACAAAGCTGTCTCCAAAAGCGGTATCCCCAGCCAGATGCTTGTCCAGCCGTGCCCCGTCGAGATTCGGAGCAGGCAGCTCAAACGCCTGGTTGGCGGCACTAAAAATCGTTGTGGCTCCGCCGGCCAGGGCCGCGGTCTGGCTTCCATCGGCTCCGCTCGGCCTGGCTTCAACCAGGAGCGGCGATTGGAGGCTGGGCGTATATTTGAGACGCAGGTCAGTCGGGATATGCTGGATAAGCGCATCGGCTATCAGCAGCTCGTTGTCCTCAATGCGAACAGTGGCGGCCGTCATATCCATCGTCTCCACAAACTCCACATCCCCTGGTTTGACGACCGCCACAGCGTGATCCAGAACCACTATGGTCTCACCAGCGGCCTGGACTTGGATTCCAATAGTATGCACTCCGGCACTGAGTCGACCGTAATTGAACAACAGGCTGAAGGATGTGGCCAAAGGGGCGTTCGGAAAAACGGCTCGGACATCGCTGCGTTCTCCACAACACGGAATCGTTTCCCGGAGTTCACCGTCAATGCGAAGCCGGATACTGACCGGCACGCCCGTATCGCTATACGCCCAGCCCGAGATAGTACGAATGCCGGACATGTGTTCTCCGTCGGGCGGATTTTCCAGGGTCGCGGTAATAGTGGCCCAAGCCGAGGAATGCCGGAAGAAGGCGGAGACACATAGTGTGAGCAACGTGAGGGTGAAGACGATAAAGCGAGGTTTCTGCATGAGCTGTTCCTGATGTAAAGCAATGCTTTGGTAGCCGGAGCGGGTTCACCCACTCCGGCTCATTGGTCCTGCACTCGCGCGGTTAGTGGGCAAAACTCGCCGCAGCGATAACCTCGTCGATGATTCTTTGCAGCGTCGTCTCCAAGTGCGTGGCTGCATCGACGGCCTTTTGGACAGCATCGGGATGGTCAGTGATGCTCTGCCCAAAGGGCTCTGGGATGGCGATGATCGCCGCCATGGCATCACGGATCGCCATGCGGACCTCCGCGTCCAGGGCCGAGTCTTGATCGGCGACAAAATCCGTCACCCCCATCGAGGTGCTGTCGGTCTGATCAAAACGGCCCTCATAGACGTTGTTGATACTGCGCACGTTGTTGAGGAAGTCTATCCTGGAGTTATTGCTGTAGCGCGACTCTTCTTCCTCATTGCTCCCTGCTGCTAAGAGATCGCCCATCTTTGCTCCAGCGAGTTCCGCCGCAATCCCGACCATGCTCTCGACCAGCGTTTGCATGGCCGATCTCTGGTCGGTGTAGTCCGTACTGCCCTGGCCGGCCAAGGCGAGTTCGTGCACATAGTTGCCACCTTCCGGGTCCCAACTGTCACGGAGTGCCTGGGTATGGCTGACAAACTCCTCAACCACCCTCCGCGCGTAGGCCCCCCTGCGTTCGTCGGTGTGGAGGGCGTTCACAATCGCGGCCGGGTCGGTGTTGCCGTTCATGTCCTGGAACAGCAGATATTCCAGGGCATGGAAGCCCTGAACGTCGTCAGCAAGATCAACGGTCGCAATGTCCTCGTTGGACGCGATGATAGCTTCGAGGTCAGTGACATTAAGCGGCCAAGTGTCCAGGAAGGGGTCGTGTTCGTCCGTGTCCACCGGCCCAAACAGAAACGCCTCGCTCTGCTCCCAGGGGACACGCGCATCCCGCCAGGCATGTTGGACGGCGGGCAGCAGGGCAATCGCATCAGCCTCGCTTCCAGCGCTTATCCCGACTAAGGAAAAGACCGCTGAGGACAGGGTGTCCACGGATACCTCTCTACCCGTCGCTTCCGGGTCTGTCGCCGCCATATGCAGCGCGTCATAGGTGGTAAAAATGGCGTTGGCGACATCACTCAGGATTTGGCTTGCATCAAAAGACGCCGTCGGATCACCAGGCTCTTGCGCCGACGAGATCTGAAAGGATTGCAGACCGGTTTTATAGTCGAGGTCAATATCGACGGTCGCGGTCATACCACTGTCTTTGTCCGTGACCTCAATCCCGCTCACGACAATTTTGTCCCCCTTAATTTCGGCAGTAGCACCGTCGAGTTTAACGGCGCTGAGAAATTCAGAGTCGGCGGGAACAACGACGGTGACAGCATGATCGACGACCACGGTTTCTTCGCCGTGGGCGCTGACTTCTACGCCAATGGTGTGCACACCGGCCGGAATCCGACCATAGTTGAATAACAGCCCATAGCCGGTTTCCAGTGGGGCGTTCGAGTGAACAGCTTGGACATCTTCACGTGGGCCACAGCATGGGATTGTTTCGCGTACTTCCCCGTTCACTCGCAGTTTGACGGTCACGTCCGCGCCTTCAGTTGAATAGGCCCAGCCCGAAATCGCGGTAACACCCGAGGCCGTGTCTCCCTGGCCTGGATTTTCGGGGGTTACGATAATCCGGGCAAAACTCGGCACGCTGACAAGCAGGGCGAGAGAAAAAACGCTCAGACCGAGCAGCCATTTCCAAGTTGATATGGTGAAAGGTTGAGATGCGGTCATTCTGTGTACTCCTTGTTTGTGTCTGCTGTTGTGTTGCCCGCCTGCCCGGTCAGAGCTGGCGGGATTCTCGACATGTCGCTTCTGGTGAAATGTTATGGTCCGGCCATTCGGTACGCTCCTTTTTCTGCATGACGTTGTGTTGTCCGCCTGTCCCGTTCACGTCTCCGCTCGGTAAGAGAAGGAGAGGGTCCCTAGGCGAAGAGGGATTCCCTAGGGACCCTGGGAGGAGGAGAGGGGGACTCCTCCCGCTGCTACTGTAAGAAGAGAGCCTGCTCGGGCGGGAACGGTTCTTCAGCCCGTTCTCGCCAGCGGACTGCGCGGGCAGCATATTCTTCGGCCATACGAACAGAGGCCAGGTTCGGGCGCATGGCTAGCAGCAAATAGTGAAAAGTAATGCTGCGGGCGGTCTGAGCCGATGGGGAGCGCTGATAGCGCTCTTCCAGCCATACGGCTGCCGATAGGAAGACTTGGAAAGGAACGAGGTTCGCTTGGTGACGAAGTTGCCAGGCTTCAGCAGTGAACGGATCGCGGAACATTCTACCCTCCGATGAAACGGATACCCGAGTGCGTTTTGCGCTGGGCTCTGGGTTGGGACCGCGGGCCGCTGTATGCTCAGGGAAGGTTGTTGGGTGTTTTGTTACAGCATCGTCGATTGTCGCAGTTCTCTAATGTTGGGTATGTGAGGTCCAATGCGAACTGGTTTGCAAGATATGTCGTTCTGCCGCGTGGACGACCTGGGCCAAGTCCACAAAATGCTCTGTACGGAACGAAAGGCAGGTATGTCCAACCTGAAGATAGACATGCCCTTGTGGGCATATACGTGCGGTAATACCGGCGTCATTGGTAATGACCTTCGCAAATTGATCCTGTAGGTCTTGCCCACCTTTCTCACTGTGTCCCATATGTCTCTCCCTTCCTTTTTGTCTGTTTCATTGCCTTGGTTGTGTGCCTGTTATCCGGGCTATAGAGCGTTATTCGGATCATACTGAAAGTGAATTTCAAAATCATTGCGATGTCTAGTTGAAAATGATTTTCAAAATCAATTCTTCAATAAAATCAATAACTTAGAGTTGACAAGGGTCATCGGAATGTGTATCGTGTACTCATCGTTGGTTGATTAATTCTCGTACCCAAGGAGATCTCTCATGGATACCCAAAAAGTTATTGCCGCATTGAATAAAGCCGTTACCCTTGAACACGCCGCGACCCTCCAATACCAGCAGCACGCTCTCTTAGTGAACGGTCTATGGCGTAAGGTCTTTGCTGATTTCTTTGAGGGCCAAAGCAAGACCGGGCTGTCCCATGCCCAGACGTTTGGCCAAAAGATTGTTTCCCTGGGTGGTGTCCCCTCAGTTGAGATTGGGACGACGGTACACCAGTCAACCGACCTGGAAGAAATGCTACAGCAGGACCTGGCGCTCGAAAAAGAGGCCATGCAGGCATATCTGGAAGCCCATGCGCTGGCCGAAGGCAATGTCGCCCTGTGCTCCATGCTTGAGAACCATATCGAAGGCGAGCAGGAGGACATTGAAGAATTGGAGATGTACCTGGGCATGGTGAAAACGAAAAATGTTGAGCCTGAGGTCACGCTCCGTCGGGTGAAATGACCACTGCCTCGATTGGTGTTTTCGTGGGCGGTCGCTTCATTGGGGCCGCCCATTTTCTTGTCCGGATTCGCATTGCCCTACTGCGGTTTGGGTGACCGCATCGTGACCGTCCGCCATGTCGAAGCAGTTTTCCAGGGAATGATAACAACCCGCTTACAGCGTCGACACTTGAGCTCTATGCCATCAGCGTGTTGCCTGGCTAACAGATTCCCGCACGGACATCGACATTCATAAACAATGTGAACATCGGTGATAGACTTGGAAGTCTGGTCTGTCTCGTTCATAGATGAAATTGAAAATCATTTTCAATTTCAATTGTCAATACCCCGATATTGAGGTTTATCGGCAGCATACAGCAGCGTCGTTGCGCGCAGCAGAAGGAATCGATAGAGTCGGCAACCCACATTGATACGGAGAGGTGGCCGAGTGGTCGAAGGCGCTCGCCTGCTAAGCGAGTGTACGTTTAGCCGCGTACCGAGGGTTCGAATCCCTCCCTCTCCGCCACACGCCCTTGACCGACGTATGCAGTGATCTGCGGGGTCGGCCTGCCCCATCCATCTCGGATCGTTGCCCCACAGGCTGGTGCCCGTGGGGCAGTACGGTGCACAGCGTTATACACGGCCCTCCCAATACCCGTGAAAGCTGATCGGGACATGGTGGTGCAGATGGACCGTTGCCACCGGTCCGGCGGCGACATGCGCTGCATCCAGAATTGCCAGAAAACTGTTGCCGGTCTGACCGTCTTGCACCTGCGTCAGCAGCCAGCCCTCGCCTTCGCTGCTGCCCCGTGGCGCGAAGATCGGCTCGGTCGCAAAGTGCTCTGGGAGCCGAAGCGATACTCCTCCCGCATACCGCTCTCCATGTCGAACCGGGCTACGCCGTCGAGAATCCAGTCGCCCGTGGGACCGACGGCAAAATAGCCGTAACGGTGTCGTTGCAGCCCGGCACGAGGGTCGACGATAGGGAACTCGTGATGACCAGCATTGACGCTCGTCTCACGTAACGAGCGCGCCTGCGGGTCGATGACGTAGCGCCGCAGCGTGCCCGGAAATTCGGCCTTCCCCTCCTCGCCGCGCATGAGCGCCGAAAAGGCTGCGTTGTCACCCAGGAAGTGGTCGGGCGCGTCGTAGCCGACGAAATCGGCGACAACCGACCCTTCGTGTTCGTAGGCGTTCAGGCCGTGCCACATCCAGGCCGCGGGTGCCTCAACCAGCACCGACTCACCGCTCGATTTGTCGAGCAGCATAACGAGATTCCCTTGCTCTGGCCTCCAGGTCAGACTGTCGGTAAAGCTGCGCGTCCCGGCCAACATGCCGAATGGTGAGAACTCGACCGCATGCAGTACAAAGACGATATATCGCTCGGTGGCCATGAAATCGTGCAGATAGGTCATGCGCGGGGAGGTAAGCGCCTGGTGCGCCTTGACCGCACCGTCCTTGCCGAGTATCAGCCAGCGGAGCGTCATGCGCCGGCCGTACTCCGTCGCCGCCAGAATCCAGTCGCCGCTCAAGGGGTCGGTGCGCGTATGCGCCTTACAGCCTGGCATCTCTACGCCCCCAGGAAACGCATATGGGCCGAGTGTGTCCAGCGTGGCGGGATCAAGTGTGTAGAGCGGCTCCACCTCGTCGAGTGCCAGCAGGCGACCATTCCTGACGAGGGTCGTCACACCGGCCTGAGTCGGAATGCGGCCGCCGAGGTTGGCCAACATGCCGCCGGGCGCCCGTGTCGTCCAGGTTGGATGGAGAAGGTTGCCTGCCGCGGCTTCGGCTATATATTTCTCGGTGCGCACGAACCGGTTGCAATAGCGCACGCCGCGGTCGGTGAACTCGAAGCATTGGATCATGCCGTCGCCGTCAAGCAGATTCCGCTTGCGGTAGCCGTCCCGTTCGAACAGTCCTGGTCCGTTTCGATACAGCCGACCCGTCAGGCCGGCGGGTAGTGCGCCCTCGACACGGGCTTAGTAGTCGTGCTCATCTGGCAGCGAGCGGCCCAGCGCTGCCAGCCACTGCCGGTCCGGCGATAGCGCCGATGTGTGTGTCTTGGCCTCGACCTTCCGAAAACTGCTGCCATAAGCCACGGTCGCCGCACCAACCGAGGCCGTAGCAAGGAATTGCCTGCGTGAATAAGTCATCGTGTTTCTCCTCTCCTAGCGAGTCTCTGTCCGTCTTCTCTCTCAGCTCTCGAAGCTATCCTGTTCCTTTCGAGAAGCAGGCCGGTGCGATAATTCGGTTGGGCGGGAGGTCCGCGTTTGTCTGGGCACGGCTCCTGACAGTTACGTCCGGCTGTGTCCGGCCCGTTGTGAGAATGACCTTCAGGGTGCTGATCCCTCTTGTTTTTACTACGCACCTCACCTAGGCAAACAGCGAAGCGGGGCAACAATCCAGAATGGGCAACCGCCCGGCTGTACGCCGACATTGCCGACCGGCTTAACTCTGAGCGAGGAGAGATTGGAAAATAATAATAGGGCTGCATCTCTATTCCTCTACACTCCTGAATTGCTTTGTGTAGGTTTCTCCCCTATGTTTACACTGTCAATACGTAGTTTATAGGATGAATTGTTTACGATGTCAACATTATCGACAAAAAAAACATCAGACACCTATCATCACGGTAACCTGCGGGCCGAACTTATTCGTTCTGCCGAGGTCATCCTTAAGAAGGAAGGGCTGATGCAGCTCAGTCTGCGCGGAGTCGCTCGCCGCGCCGGCGTCTCGCAGACTGCGCCCTACCGTCATTTTCGTGACAAGGCGGCTTTGCTCGCGGCGGTCGCCGCGGGCGGGTTTCGCAGCTTGGCGACAGCTATGCAGGCTCAGCTCGCCCAGGTCGACGGTCGGCGCGGGCGGATGCTGGAGATCGGGCGCGGCTATCTGGCCTTCGCCATCGAGAACCGCGCGGTTTTCCGTCTGATGTTCGGCCCCGAGATTCCAGATAAGTCAGCCTATCCCGAGCTGCGCGACGCGGCCAACGCGGCGTTCGCCGTGCTGGCGAACGAAAGCAGCGCGACCGCGCCCTCTGGGACGCCGGACGCAGCCATTGCTGCTTGGAGCTTCATCCACGGCCTCGCCATGCTCACGATTGACGGCCAACTGCGCCCCGAGACAATTGGCGAGGCCCCTATTGACGCGCTGGCGCTGACGCGGCGTTTTGGCCGCTTTCTTGACTTCTCCGACCCCTCTCGGCACTAATCCGCAGCCCGCGGTCGCGCCGTAGTCTCAGGTGTTATTGGCACGTTGTCATTCTCCGCTTGCCATGCTAGGTAACAGCCGGCTGCCTTTTCAATTCGAGCGCCCTTAGCTCAGTCCGGATAGAGCGGCAGACTACGAATCTGTAGGTCGGAGGTTCGAATCCTCCAGGGCGCGCTTTCCTTCATGCCTCTGGTAACACCCGGCCCCATGCGTTGGGGTGACAATTGGATACCACTCGCTCTTGCGTTTTCGCCCTTTTTCATGTTTACAAGCCCCAGGGGAAGAAAAATTATCCGACAGAAAGGGGGGCGCATGGTTTACGAGAAGCGAGGAATGACCGTTGGGATTGTGTTGCTGTTCCTGTGTGTGACCGGCTTGGCCTATGGAGATGACCTGGACGATGTGAGGGCCGTCTTTAACGCAGACATGAAGCGTTTTAATACAAAGGATGCCTCGGCTTTTTCCACGGAAGCGCATGATGACGTGGTGCTATTCGGCATGTTGTCTCCCTTTGCCGTCAAAGGCAAGGTAGCCATAACAGACATGTTGAAAGGATTCTTTGCCGATAGCGAACGTGTCACCTTGACTCCGATCAATCCCGAATTTCGCATTATTGGCGCGAGTGCCTTGGCCTGGGGGCATTTTACGAATACCGAGGTGCCGGCCATTGGGCCGCGAGAGGTGATCCACGGTCGATATACCTTCACCTACGCAAAAAGAGATGGGAAATGGCTCCTGGTTGGGCTGCATTTCTCTCCACTCGGGGTGGAAGGGTAAGGGGGGGTGTCATGAGAAACCAGGAAAGAAGGACCATGAGCTGGAAATGGGTGCTTGTTGTGGCCGTTGTATTGGCGTTTGGGAGTATCGCCTCGGAGAGCGCTGCCCAGCAGACGCGAGACGCCCTGATTGCAAGCTTCGGAGAAGAGCTACAGGCCATTAACGGGAGAGACCTCGTGGACGTGATGTCTCACGTCCACGAGGACGTTGTCTTGTTTGGTCTGTATTCCCCGTTTCCGGCCGTCGGCAAAGATGCCTTTCGTCAGGCCGTACAAGACTACTTTGATACCTTTGAAGAGGCGAACCTCAACCCGGCGCATGAGGAATACATGGTCATCGGAGAGACCGGCGTGGCCTGGGGGCTCTACCAACTGACGACCACGCGGCAGGGCGGTATGGAGCAGACGGTGAATGGGCAATATATGTTCACGTATGTGCGTCCTTCGGGACAATGGCAGATTGCGATCTGGCACTTCTCCCCGCTCCCTGGTGGAAACTAGACCTGTCAGTCCTGACCGTTGTGTAAACGTCGGACATATCCCCCTTAATTCTGCGGCGCGCTCTTTCCATTCCAAATGGGGTGTGGTAGGGGTGGCCGTTCTGTATACAAGAGGAAAGGAGACACTGCCTTGGCAGAGACACGATGGGAGGAAAAGAAGGTGAAGGTCGGGGACGCTGAGCTGACCGTTATTGAAAGCGGGTCCGGCAGCCCCCTGATCGTTCTGCATGAAGAACTCGGCCACCCTGGGATTACGAACTGGCATAACGAACTGGCTCGGGACCATACGGTCATGATCCCCTTACATCCAGGGTTCGGTCAGACCGAGCGAGTCGAATGGGTGAGTAATATCCGTGACTTGGCTGGCTTATACGGTCGTGTGCTCCGCGAACAGAATCTCGCGCCGGCAAATATCATCGGCTTTTCCCTGGGTGGCTGGATTGCGGCTGAGATGGCGGCCTGCAACGCTGCTCAGTTTCGACGCCTGGTGCTTGTCGCGCCTTTTGGCATCCGCCCGCCGGAGGGATATATCGCGGACATGTTCCAGGTGACGGCGAAGGCATATCTGGACGCGAGCGTGAAGGATATTGAAGGCACTCCAGAGTTCGCCAAGCTGTACGGCGGCGAACCCACCCCGGAGCAGTTCGAGGCCTGGGAAGACGCGCGGGCTGAAAGCGCGCGCATTGCCTGGCAGCCGTATATGTTCAACCCCAGCCTGGGTCCCCTGCTTGCGTGCGGTGGCGAAGTCAAGACGCTGATTATCTGGGGTCAGGACGACCAGATCGCTCCGGTGAGCGCGGCCGCTGTCTATCAGCAATCCATTGCCGGGTCTGAGTTGCTCGTGTTGGAGGGGTGTGGACATCGCCCCGATGTTGAGCAGATGGATACGTTTGTTGAGAAGGTGCGGAGTTTTCTGGCCTAAGGAACCAGGGGCACGAGGCCGTGCCTCTGCTCCTACCGATACGACGTATATTCCCGACCAAACGCTTCCCGGGCGACAATACCTTTCATGATTTCCGGCGTTCCGTCGCCGATCTCAAGCCCCACGACATCGCGCCAACGCTGTTCGAGCGGGGATTCCATAGTATAGCCATAGTGCCCGTGTAAGATCATACAGGCATGAATAGCCTCGGCCGCTGACTTTGGGCCAAACCATTTGACCATGGCTGCTTCCGCGGTGTGTTTGCGCCCCTGGTCTTTGAGCCACAGACATTTATACGACAAGACCCGGGCCGACTCCAACAGCGTGAGATGTTCGGCAATCTGGAAGGCGACCCCTTCAAACGTTGCCAGCGGTTTGCCGAATACTTCCCGGCCCTTTGTGTACTCAATCGTCTCATCAATAGACTGCTGAGCCGCCCCAATACACGCCAGGGCAATGATCGCCCGGTTGAAATCAAAGGCGATCATTGCCTGGTAAAAGCCTTTGCCTTGCTCGCCCACCATATTGCGGGCTGGAACCCGAACGCCATCGAAAAAGAGAGATCCGCGCTGGGTCAACCGCTCTCCGGCTGCAAAATAGGGCTGACGGGTGACGCCGGGAGCGTCGAGCGGGACCAGAAAAGCCGAGATACCGCGGGCGCCGGCGTCGCCAGTCCGGGCAAAGACAATGCACGCGTCCGCATACCCGGCAAAAGTGATGGAGGCTTTTTCTCCAGTAATGGCGTAGTCGTCACCCATTTTCTCTGCCCGGGTCGTGATATTGGCCGCATCCGAGCCCGCGCCCGGCTCGGTCAGCCCAAAGGCGATCACCGCCTCGCCCGCCGCGTGCCGGGTGAGCCATTCTGCCTGGATGTCCGGATGGGCAAAGTCCGCCAACAGCTCGGAGGCAATGAGGCCAAGCTGGATATAGAGACTATAGTTGAAGTCACCCCGAGACAATTCTTCCGCCATCAGGCCGCAGGTCACATAGTCGGCCATCATCCCACCAAACTGTTCCGGGACCCGCAGGCCGAAGACGCCCAGCTCGGCGGCTTCCTTGATGAGCGCGCGTGAAATGACCTCGCCCCGGTCCCAGCGATGGTAATTGGGCGCCAGTTTGTCTTTGGCGTATTGGCGGAGGGTCTGTTGCAGCAAGCGTTGGTCTTCTGAAAAGGCAAAATCCATAGCAGTATCCTTGGGCGTTCAGGCGTTTTGTCCCATGGTACGGACCGGAGCAAAACCGTGCAAGGCGGAGGGGTGGGGAGACGAGCCTAGGGCAGTCGAGAGGCTGAGCCTTGCCGGGGTGCGCGCGTCGGGCAATGGGTCGCGCGTTTGAACCGGCGGACGTGACACAGCAGGACGGCCAGCGTCAGCCAGAATGCCTGTACTCCAACGGCGGCGATCCACAGAAACCACGCTACTTTTTGAAACACCGCGCACAGGAAGATTAGCAGCGAATAGTCACGGCTCGCTAAGCCGAATACCATTCTGTGTAAGAGCATGCCCTGCCAGGTCTGCCGGTAGGTATCCGGCAGGGCCGTTCGGTCCGCCACGACGACACAGGCGAAAGACAACACGATTCCGCCGACCAGGAGGCCGCCAAGAACAAATGGTGCCTGCGTCCCGCCCTGGGTCCACACGGCGAAACCCAGCCCGACGAATGTGGCGAGATGAACAACGGTGTCGAGCGTAATATCGAGCCAGGCGCCCAACCGGGATTCGAGAAACTTCATCCGGGCGACTTCCCCATCACAGCAGTCAATCACCGCGGAGAGCTGTAAGAGGAAGGCGCCCAAGACGAGCCCCCAATAGCCGGCCTGCAAGAAACAGGCCGCGCCAAACAGGCCAATCAGGCAGGACAGCAAGGTAATCTGGTTCGGAGTCAGGGCCGTGCGTAAGAACAATCGCGTCAAAGGACGGGAGAGTTTGCGATTGAGATAGGTATCGACCAGACCATCCTTTGGATTATCGAGCGCGGCGAGGAGGGCCGATTCCGCGCGCCGCAGGGAAGTCGCATCAGTCAACTGGCAGAGCAGGTGGGGGGAAGCCGGAACGGTCCTGAATGATACCTGCGGTTGGACGGCCAGAGCCGTCGTCCTAGTCCTTGTGGACGTTTCTTGGACAGGAAGACCGAAGGCGGCGTCCGGCTGCGGGCCGAGTATCAACCCGGATATACCGCTCTCCGTTTCGACGCTTACCGTCTCGCCAGGCTGAGCAGTCCGGTCGAGTTCACACGCCAGAGCTGGGGAGAAAAGCGTGGCGAGCGAATAGTAGAGACAGTGCCCGTTGGTTACGGTCTGGACTGGTGCGTGCTGAGCGTCAGTCGGCTGCGTCCAGACGACGTGAGTCGTGAGGCGTTTGTCGCCACACAGATCGCGTTGCAAAGCTCTCTGTCGGGCGGGCTGGACTTCCGACCGCCCGTCCATGACCAGATAGCACGTTTTTGCCCCGACACGTTGGGCGCTGAGGATGGCCCGTTTGAGAAGAGACACTCCTCCCAGCAGAGCCAAGGGATCAGGACCTGTCGCAGGAATAAAAATGCAAGCTGTGGTAATCATCTGCGCTGCTTCCGGGTGGGACTGCTTCTTGCTCACCCCAGATTCCAATCATTGTATAAGCTTTCTCCTATCATGAAAATTAGCCAGTTCATGGAGTCGGGCTCCGTGCTCTGTATCCGGCTGCTGCTCAACAGTCCTCTTGTGCCCCAGAAAGACGTTTGGTGTAATACCCAGACCGCGTAGAAAAAGAGAGGGTATGGACTTCAGCTATACGCCCCAAGAAGAGCAGTTCCGCCATGAGGTCCGCTCCTGGCTGGAAACAAACGTCCCGGCCGATTTGCGAGCCGAAAAAGACGATGACCTCAGCGTTGACGAACGCTGGGCGCGGCGCAAGGACTGGCATAAAACACTGCACGCCGGGGGCTGGATTGGTCTGTGGTGGCCGCAGGAATACGGCGGACGGGGGGCGTCGGTCAGTGAACAGGCCATTTTCAACGAAGAGTTGGCGCGCGCCCAAGTGCCCGGCGGGATCAATATGAGCGGGGTCACCATGCTGGGGCCCACGCTCATGCACTGGGGGACGGAGGAGCAAAAGCAGCGCTTCCTGCCCAAAATTCTGCCGGCTGAGGACCTGTGGTGTCAGGGCTATTCCGAGCCGGGCTCGGGTTCGGACTTGGCCTCCTTGCAGACACGCGCGGTGGAAGACGGCGATCATTTTGTGGTGAACGGTCAGAAAGTATGGACAAGCTGGGCGCAGCACTCGGACTGGTGTTTTTTGCTGGTCCGCACTGACCCGGACGCGCCCAAGCATAACGGCATCAGCTATCTGCTGGTTGATATGCGCAGCCCCGGCATTACCGTCCGGCCGCTCGTCCAGATGAACGGCGATGCCGAGTTTAACGAAGTCTTTTTTGAAGACGTTCGGGTACCCAAAGCGAACCTGGTCGGCGCAAAAAACCGGGGCTGGATGGTGGCGATTACCACCCTGATGTTTGAACGCGTGGCTACCAGCAGTTATTACCGGGTGGAAACGCTCTTGCCCCAACTGTGTGACCTGGCGCACCGGCTGGAACGCGATGGAAGGCCGGCCAGCGGAAACGCCGCCGTGCGCCAGCAACTCGCCCAATTTGCCATAGAAGCCGCGGCTATAAGGTATAATGAACTGCGCCGGCTCACGCGCCAGATAAAGGGCCAACCGCCAGGCCCGGAGGGCTCTTTTGCGAAAATCACCTCCACGGAACTGAATCTGCGCGTCGCCAATTTTGCCATGGAGCTTTTGGGACCCTACTCGACCCTGGCCAAGGACTCACCGTTTGCCATCGATCAGGCGCGCTGGTCGTACCGTGTTCTCACCGCCCGCTCCGGGACCATTGCCGCCGGCACGAATGAGATTCTGCGGGGAGTCATTGGTGAGCGGGTTTTGAAGCTGCCGAAGAGTCGGTAGGGCCGAATGTGATTGAGACTGAGTAGTAACAGAGTATTCTTTTAAGCCTATTATGAACTCATCATTACGTCGGTATTAACGAGCAAGAGGATCTGTCATCTGAAATCGACTATCTGAAGAGCGGTGGAACTAATCAATGTCTCCCACGGGACGGTCTTCATGTGGGCAAGATCGTTGCGTATTCGGCGGAGCCAGTCGAGGCAACTTCGTTTTGCTTCAAGTGCCTCTAACCCTCTCGCTTGGCTGGCCATATCTCCGATCTCAAGGTCTTCCAGATTCTTGACTTCCTCTCCATCCCCACGACAGTGAGGTAAGACCCAAAGGTCCCGGAAAGTTTCCCGAAAGAAACGACGCTCGCGCTCTATGAGAGGAAACAGGACTTTGATTTGCGCAGCCCAAATTTTCTCTTTAGGGTAGTCCGCCTTGAGTATTGATCCGGGGGAATCTTTTGCTAACTGCGCGGCAAAGTCTAGGTCGGGACCGGCAATTTCCTCTATGAGCGCGCTCTTGAGCGCGATATGCATTTGTCCTCGTTCAGAGCGGCGGTCGAGACGTTCTACAAGTACACGGCTGTCCAATGAGGTAACAAAGCTTTTCCAGAGTCGGCGACGTAATCCTCTGTCTTCTCCACAATCTGCTGCACTATCCATAGGCATGGCAATACAAAGGCGGGGTCCTTCGACCGACCCGGCAATTTGCCGAACGTGGTCAGCCCAAGCGCTCGCTCCCTCGTCCTGGATCGTACCATCGATCCACAAAACAAGGTTTCGAGAGGCCCCGCCATTGCTTCGCTGTTTCACTGACTTTTCCGGGTTGCCTCGACTTACCTCCGCCCGCCGCACGGCTGACCATCCCAACCCGCTACGTTTAACCATCTCCGAGACTTGGATGGCCAACTCTGAATTGAAGTGGAGGGCCAATTCTGAATTGAAGTTAGGTAAACCAGCAAGAACACTGTTCCCATCTTTCAGGTCTTCGACGATGGCTTCCAGGAAATCCGCAGGCCCCGGGAGGCGTATCAAAGAGCGCAAGGTTCATTCCTTAAAGGATCGCTTGAGCCCTATCGCATAGGCTGTATCAAGGCGGTAACCTTCGCCGTCCCTTTGTACGGCCCCTAAGCGGCTGGCCCAATCGAGGACACGTTCCGCCTGCTCTAAGGATAAAACACTTGATAAAAAATCAGAAAGGTCGTCGGCAGTGAGAGGTCCGACTAAATCTGATAATTCACGAAGCACGGGTACTGCCTCTGACACTTCAAGGATGTCGGAAACTAACACCTTATTATTAAGGGTAAGGTCAACCGCTTCCGCCATTGACTCAAGTTTATCTTTGGCAGCCGTCTCGACTACAGCGGGCCAGGGAGTATCTATCGAAGTGTCCTGACTCTCAAGATTGGTGTAGGCGGGCGCTTCTCTCTCTTTCAGCCAAGCACACGCAAAACCTTTGGCGCAAGGCCCAAGCCATATTTCCCAAAGTTCCACATTGCTTTCACGCACCGAGTCCGATTCATTCAATCTCTCCCATGCATGAGTCGGGGTACAGATAAATACAGGTCGGATTGTCTGATTTTGGGCTTCAAGTCTGGAGGGAAGCTCAAGCGCTTTTTTTATTTCTTTCAAGGCGAGTCGCCAGTTGGAATTGCGCATGTCAACAAGAACAATGTGAGTACCGGGCTTACGACTTCGAGTAGCAGCACGGCGGGCCTCACGTCCAAAGGTCGGAAATGGTCCATGCACCGTTACCGAGGGCTCTTCTTTAAGCCGCTCAAATGATTCGTGTATCCGGTCCAGACCGGCAAGATAGGTGCCGAAAATCAACCCAACACCTTGCTTATTTGACACCAGCCGTTCCTCTTGGCCGGCACTCAAGGAGGAGATGTATTGATCATCCAGGGTATGCCGAAACTGCGAAGGGTCGAAAATCGGAGTGAGTGACTTAGCTTTCGCATCGCTAAAGCGCTGTTCAATTTCATCATTATTACCGAGCAACATCCTCAGATTGCGGGTGCGGATAGCAAATCCTTCCCCCCGTATCTCTCGTAAGATGCCGAGATCAACCATTTCCTCAAGTAGAATTTGGAAAGTCCAAAAACTGGGGTCGGAATCGAACCCTTGGCGCCACTCGCGTAACGCCGCAGTACGGATATCTTCGATAGGTACGCTACGTAGCCAGGGAGTATCGTTATCGAAACTCTGCCGGGCAATGAGATAGGTGAGAAATTCATAACGAGGATCAAGCTGGATCGTCCAGGCGAATAGATTACGAATACGACTACGTGTTTCCTTAGAATCGAAGACACGATCCACTACTTCTGGCCCTATTGTATAGGGCAACTTGCTTTGGCTATTGTTCTCACGTAAATCCCGCAACAGTTCTTTGCAGAACTGCTGCACAAGTGCGGGGTAATAGTTCGTTTCTGCTGCGATCCGGACTACCGAATCAACCGAATCGAAACGATAGCCTAATGTTTCAAGCGGGGCACGAATCAGGTTTTCTATCTCATCTCCATCGGGGTCCGGCAACATCGGGCCGATCCGGACTGGCTCACCTAGATGTGCAAATGGTGTATTGGGATCACGTGCTGCGCGCTGCACGTTGTGCAAACCGGCGAATACAACCTTGAAGTGTCTTTTGGTCTCCTCCATAAGACGTTTTATTTGCTCCAGGACGCGGTAGGGCTGCTCTGGCTTTTCTGGCTTTCGCTCTGTATCGAGAAAGAGGTCAGCTTCATCGACTAGAAACAGAATTCGACGTTCTTTATCTTTTTCGAGCCAGTCCTTTATCTTTGTCTTAAGCGACTCGTAACGGATGGTATTCCGCGGAACGATGTTGTGTTTCACAAGATGCTCGGCAAATATCCGCCACAATTCGCCAGCCTGATGACTCTCTCCGAGCCACTTTCCCTTGAGACTGAGACAGCGCACTACCTTGCACTCGCTTTGCGACCGATACTCACGCTCAATGTCCATGAGGAGGGCAGTCTTCCCCAGTCGTCTGCCGCCGTAGACAAGGTGGGTCATATCGCCGTCCATATTGAGAATCTTCTCGCGTTCTTTCTCACGGCCGAAGAACATTTCTGGCGGTACCTCGGTTGCATCTGGATCGAATGGTTGAGCAAAAGTGAAAGCCGAGGCACAAGCGAAAAACGAGGAAAGACGCTTGTTGTGCCGTGTAGCAAGGAACGCGACGAGCGCTTCATCAAGGATTAGAGTGGGGTGGTAATCGCCAGACCCTAATGACCGCGCAAGTTCCCGACGGGCCTCAGCATCCAGCGTATTTAAGAAGACCACTATATTAGGCGACTGTCCGTCTAATTTGCGTTCTCCAATTCCCTGGATAATCGCCTCTTCTGTCTCACGGTTGCGTATCACAATGAGCTGATACTTCCCACCTGCGCGTGAGCCGAAATCTGGAAGCTGTGCAATTCGCCGGTCGGCAATAGGTTTCACTTTCAACAGCTTGGTAGACGTTTCCCCTGCAATAAGCTGATTGTTTTGGGTGCTTACTCTCACGTTTGTAAAGCCAAGTACACTTATCAAATCACTCAGTTTCTCATCGGTGATCTTCCTGGCGGTACGCAATTCGTCCCATATTTGAAGAAGACGAGCTCCATCAAGGCGGGCGTCTTTTGAAAGAGGTGTTGCATCTACCGGTCCCGCACGCTCTCCGTTCTCAAGAGCACTGCGAACGGATAATAAGGCATTGGATGCATCCTCTGTTTGGTCCCGGGAAGCTGCGTACTCTTCGACAAAGCCTGGAAAGAAGGCATCAAAAACATGATCTACCTCCATCTCCTGGGGGAGCGACTTCTTGTCTTCGATCAGCTCGATATAAATTTCGGCGACCCGAAATTGACCGTTTTGGATTGCGTCCTGTATTCGCTCTTGTTCCTCTGTAGACGCATTTTTGAGGCTTGCAAGCTGTTCCTCCATCTTTTTACGATGTTCTTGCTTGCCGTTATTGACTGCCTTGTCAATTTCCTCAAGCTTCATGTGGTAGCGTTTGAAGTCGTCATCCTCAGCCAAATCAGTATGTGAAATATTGAAACGTTTTTGCTCGACTTCGTCTGCGGTCAAGATGCCCTGGGCACAGGCTGCGTCGAGTTGGTTGTTTGTACTGTGTATCTTGGTTGTAAGGCGTTCGATAACTCGCCTGCGCTCTTTCTCTATCTGAGTACGAATACGGGCGGCGCTGTTCTCATCAAGACTCCCACGTCTGTCGGCGAAGTCAAAAGTGGCCTCCGCCCCACGAAAGTCGCCTCGCTTAGCGCGCTCTATGATTGAGCTATCAAAACCAAACTTGTCCTGTTCTGCTAGGCGTAGTAACGAGTCAACTTCGATAGTGTCCCGCTCCTTATGGTTACAAGGTATATCGGGATCAACGAGAAGGTCGCCGTTTAGCAGGTCCTCCAACCGGAGTCGCGAGACGAGGGGTTCTATTGGTGAGGCCGAAAACTTGTCAATGAATCGTCTCACCAATTTTTCCGATTTAGGTGCTATGGGGCTATTCAAACTGGCGATCTCTTTAAGGGCGGCCTCGCCATGGCTACGGACCGCGGTACATAGTTTCTCTACCTGTTCTGTCTGAAAAGTGGATCTTTTGTCTGGCCGAGCCTTAAGCAGTTCGTCCCACCGGTCGGCAAAAGAAATAGCCTTTTCGATTTTATCGAGCAGGCTCGAACGTGAAGGTCCCTCGATCTTCTTTTTCGAAGATTCTCGTCTTGATCTATCGATTCGGTCTATCTCGCTTTCCGGTTTCCGTCGCCAGTATTCGGCGATTTCCGAGACCTTTCTGATATTGATCTCATTTGGCGACTCTGTCAGCAGCTTGAACATATAGCCTATCGAGGCACACCGTTCCTCTTTCCATTCCTCAAGTATCCGATGCCAGACAGCGGTCGCTGGAGCGAATCGAATCTTCGATTGAGATTCGGCTCTGATCCAGTTCTCTGCCTCTTTCTGAAAGGCATCTGTTTTTACAATCCAATCTTCCTGTGAAGAACTACCTCCCGGCAACACCTCAACGGACAGGGAAACACGATTTTCCGACACGCTCTTTGCCAATGCCTGTAACGCCGTCATGTCGCCGAGATAGGATTGCGTGAGGCGGAGTAATTTGACAACAGGTCCGTCGGGAGCAATCAGCGCGGGCGACAATGCGGCGCATACAACGGGGGCTGAATAGTTGCGTCTGATCGAAGGCTGCTTTCTAGGAAGAATAGTCTCAGCTTCTTTGAGTAAGTCGTTTGCAACGCTATGCAGTTCGGCTGAGACTGGGGCAGTTTCGTCAGTTATATAGTTGGTCGCAATAAGCTTGACCGCGTTCGAATATGGTAATGCATCTGGATTTGTGCGGGCGAGGGCGAGATGATAAGCAACCCCGAAACGCTTGCGCTCAAGCGCGATAGCGATTCCTTTCTCAATTCTCTCAATTCGTGAAGGTGATATCTCATCGCTCTCGCCAGAATCCTCGCTTGGCGTATCTAAAGGTTCCTCGCGAGAGTAGTCGTTCTTTGATTCGTCAGGGAGAGGATGGCCTAGCTTCTTTTTGTTCAGGATCGATTCCGGGATATTCTTGGCTTCAGGCTCCAGGCTCGTAGCTGTTTCTTCGTGTGGCTCCAGATGACTTGTCTCGCCAGCGTCGTTTTTCTGTTGCTCACGGTCTTCGATACCGAGTTTCGTTAGGTCCGAACTCTCTCTGGCTTGAGGAGTTTCAAGAGCTAGGCTTCCTTCTAAGGGCTCAGAAAAGTCTGCTATCACCTGCGTACAAATTCTATCGCGTTTGTCTTTCAGTAACGACAATTCTTTTGAAAGGGAAGCTGCTCGGTCGAACTTTTCTTCTCTGTTGGCTTGCTCTAAACCTGCTTGAAGATTGGTGATCTGTTTATGTGCATCGAGTGCCTTATTACACTTATCAAGGAAGGTGTTTAATGTCCCCTGATTGATTGAGTCAGCGCCAACTCGCCCCTTCAACTTCTCCGGAGCTTCTTTCAACTTCTCGGGTGCTGTGGTGAGTACTTCCGGGTTATCCTGCAACCAGTTCTGAAGACATATCCGTAATTTTTCAATTCTCCGCCCGCGCTCCTCATGGACTTCAACAATTCCTGCTAGACGGTCGATATCGCGTGCGAGTGAACGAAGTGCAGCAGCTTTCAGATTACTTACGTCAAGGGTGGTGCTGGAATCCTTTATCCTCTTTACAAGTTCTGCCGCCGCTCTGTCTTTCTTTTGAGCCGCATCTCCTTGTGCATTCTCAGGAGGGACGAGATTTCTACGCACTTCTTCAAGGGATGGCTTGACCTCTGGGGGCATTGAAACTCCTGCCTGCTCCGGCAATCCAAATTTGCAAACGTATAGCTTAGACCTCCAGCCGCGGCAAGGGAAACGGCGGCGAAGAATTTGGTTGTGCAAAAAACGGCCAACACTAAACTGTTTGACACAGCGGACAGGCGTGGATTAGGGTTGCGGGCAATGACTCTCAACAGGCTGTTACTCTAAAAACAGGAGGGTTTTATGGCAGACTTTGGCCTGGTAACGATTCCAACGCATTACACCATCCAACCCGCGGACTTGGCGCGGTGGGCTGAAGAGAGCGGCTTTGAGTCCCTGTTCTTTGGAGAGCACTCGCATATTCCCACCAGCCGCAAGACACCGTTTCCGCTGGGCGGGGAACTCCCCATGTATTACAGCGAGTTCTACGACCCTTTTGTCGGGTTGACCGCGGCTGCGGCGGTGACCCATACGCTCAAGATTGGGACGTCGGTCTGTCTGGTGCCGGAGCACAACCCTATGAACTTGGCCAAGAGCACGGCCTGCCTGGACCGGGTGTCGGGCGGCCGCTTCCTGTTTGGCATTGGGGCGGGCTGGAACGCTGAAGAGATGGGCGATCATGGGATAGCTTTCAAGGATCGCTGGAAACAGACCCGCGAGCGCGTGCTGGCCATCCGCGAAATCTGGGCTCGGGATGAGGCGGAATTTCACGGCCAGTTTGTTGACTTTGATCCCATCTGGTGCTGGCCCAAGCCGGTGCAAGCGGGCGGTCCGCCGATCTTAATGGGCGCGGACTCGAAGTGGGTGCCAAAGCAGATTGCCGAATACTGCGACGGCTGGATTCCAATTGATCGACCGGACCTTGCCAGCGGGCTCGCCGCGATCCGCGAACAGATGGAGCAGTACGGGCGTTCTATGGAGCAGTTTGACCTGAGCGTTATTACCGGAGAGGCGTTTGCCGGGGAGAAGCCTGTCGAAAGCCGTGTTGAGGAACTGCTGAGCGTTGGCGCGAATCGCGTCCTCTTTCTTATTGAGCCGGCCCAGCCCGCCGCGCAGTGGCCGGTTCTTGAACGACACGCAAAGCGGATTGCCTCTATTTAATAGGGTCGTTCTGGGATAAGGAAAGGCACCAATACAAGTACAGGGGAGACCTGAGTGTGGCTGACGCAATAAACTTTCCTCGCCCGGTGCCTCATATCGACGACGAAGAGTTCTGGAACGGCTGCAATCGCGATGAGCTGCTGATGCAGCGGTGCACTGCCTGTCAGCGGTTTCGCTGGCTGCCC
The DNA here is from genome assembly GCA_963422435.1 of Binatia bacterium. Lineage (GTDB taxonomy): Bacteria > Desulfobacterota > Binatia > Bin18 > Bin18 > Bin18. The sequence goes on from OY729511.1 coordinate 2,786,284, forward strand.
AAGCCCATGTGTCCGTACTGCAACGCCCTGGAGCACGAATGGGTCACAATGAGCGGCAGAGGTAAAGTGTTTTCGTGGACTATTATTGTCCATCCAGTCCATCCGGCCGCGAATGAAAAAGTGCCGTATAACGTGGTGCAGGTGCAATTGGACGAAGATGCCGCCCTCATTATGGTGACCAATCTGGTCGATATCGACAATGACGCGATCAGGATGGACATGCCGGTCGAGGTCGTCTTTGTTGAACACGAACCTGGAGTCAAGATCCCAAAATTTCGTTCGGTGTAGGAAGTCGCATGCAACTCGAACTCGAAAACAAAGTCGTTCTCGTAACCGGTGGCAGCAAAGGCATAGGCCGGGCCGCCGCGCTCGGTTTTCTCGCCGAAGGCGCGGCTGTCCTCATTTGCGCTCGGGGTGCGGAGGCCCTGGCCGAGACCAGTGCGCTTGCCAAGAGTGTGGAGAGTGGACGCCTCATCGCCATGCAGGCCGACCTCACCCAGGCCGAGGCGATCAAAAACGTGGTGGCGCGCTGCTGGGAAGAATTCGGACGGATCGACATTCTGGTGAATAATGCCGGCAGTGCCCGGCCCGGTCCGTTTCTTGAAATCCCGGATGAGGACTGGACGGCGGACTGGACGCTCAAGTTCTTCGGCTATGTTCGTATGGCGCGCGAGGTGTTTCCGCACATGCAGCAGCAAGGCCGCGGCGTCATCGTGAACATTATTGGAACCGGTGGCCTGCGGCCCTTGGCCAACTATATGGTCGGCGGCGCGGCAAATGCGGCGCTCAATCATTTTACAAAGGCCCTGGCTGCCGAAGGGGCGAAGCATGGGGTCCGCGTCGTCGGCATCAATCCCGGCCCGATTCTGACCGAACGGCTCCAGAAGTTTGCCTCCGTCTTCAGTCAGGGAAGCGGCAGCCCTGAAGAAACCTTACGTAAAATGACCCCGTTGGGCCGAGTCGGTGAGGCAGAGGAAGTCGCCGACCTGATCCTGTTTCTGTCCTCCGCGCGTGCAGCCTTCATCCACGGTGCCAATATCACCATAGACGGCGGAGCCAACCCTGGGCTGATAGGCTAAATGCGCGCTCCGGGTTGGACGGGGCGGCTGCCCTTTTTGCCGTTGATCGGTGCGCGAGTGACAAAAAAGACGAGTGGGCATGAGTCGTATTCCAACCAATCCGGAACTCCTCCGGCACGTCTTGTCTGCTTTCATCGTTAACGAAGTCCATAAGGTCGGCCTCAAACGGGTGGTGGTGGGGCTCTCGGGTGGGGTGGACTCTGCCCTCAGCACGTGTCTGGCGACTGCGGCCTTAGGTCCCGACAACGTGCTGGCCGTGAAAATGCCGTATAAAATGTCGAGCAAAGAGAGTATAGAGCACGCCGACCTGGTGATTGCCGCAACCGGGATAGCATCGATCACGGTTGATATCTCAGCTCAGGTGGACGCGTATTTCACGGCCTTCCCCGACGCCGATCAGATGCGCCGTGGCAATAAAATGGCCCGCGAGCGCATGACGATTCTGTATGACCACTCCGCCCGCTGGAATGCGCTCGTGCTGGGCACGAGTAATAAAACCGAACTGCTGCTGGGCTATGGCACGCTGTTTGGCGATATGGCCTCAGCCATCAATCCTCTGGGCGATCTGTACAAGACGCAGGTCTGGGCCTTGTCCGGTTGTGTGGGCGTACCAGAGCCGGTTGTGACCAAACAGCCCTCTGCGGATCTATGGGCGGGACAGACCGATGAGCAAGAGTTGGGGTTTTCCTATCAGGAGGTTGACGAGCTGTTGTATCTGCTGGTCGACCAGCGCTACTCCCGTGAGGAATTGCTGGCCGAGGGGTTTCAGGCCGACTTCATTGATCAGATTGCTCGCCGGATCATGAACTCGCAGTACAAGCGTCGCCTCCCGGTCATTGCCAAGATTTCTCAGCGTACGATTGATCGTGATTTCCGGTATGCCCGTGATTGGGGCCGGTGACGTGGCCGGCACGCTCTACATTGTCGCCACGCCCATCGGCAACCTGGAGGACATCACCCTCCGGGCGTTGCGTATCCTCAAAGAAGTTGGCCTGATCGCGGCAGAAGATACCCGCCATACGCGCAAGCTCCTGACGCACTATGACATTACGACTCCGCTGACGAGCTATCACGATCACAGCGAATCAACCAAAGCCTCTGTGCTCATTGAAACCCTGTTGGCGGGCAAAAACATCGCCTTGGTCAGTGATGCCGGTACCCCGTGCATCTCCGACCCAGGCTATCGTTTGGTCAAGGGTGCCGCCGAGGCCGACATCCCGGTTGTGCCCATTCCCGGCCCGTCCATGCTGACCGCGTTGATGAGCGTGGGCGGTTTGCCAACCGATCGTTTCGCTTTTGAGGGGTTTTTGCCGGCAAAGAAGGGACAGCGCCAAAAAGCGTTACAGGAACTCTGCCACGAGAATCGCCCTCTCATTTTTTACGAGTCTCCGCACCGTCTGTTGCGGACCCTGGCTGACCTTGAGCAGATTTTCGGGGATCGTCGCGTTGTCGTTGGTCGGGAGCTGACCAAGCAGTTCGAGGAAATCCTGCGCGGACCCGTCAGTGCGGTTTGCAGCGTGTTCGACAATCGGCCGGTCAAAGGTGAAGTCGCGCTCGTGGTTGAGGGCTGGGACGGGAAAGATGCGGACACTTCAACACAATCCGCAGCAGAACTGATGCAGCAGCTCTTGGCGGACGGGGCCGGCTTAAAAGAGGCTGCGCGCGCGGTGAGCGAAGCCTGCCAGCTCCCTAAACGAGACGCCTATGCCCTGGGGGTAAAGATAAAAGCAGACTCACGGATTGGTAATGACGATTGACAGAGGAGGCCGATCGTCAAGCGGTGGGTGAGTGGATGGACCCGCCGGAAATTGGTATGACAAAAGCCCAAGACCGTCTGGTGTTGTGTATACCGCAGGCGGGGTATTCCAACCTGGAAGACAGGCGGGAAGAGAAACAAAACAGGAGGAGAAGACAGAATGGCGCTCGACTATGACAATATTATTGACGCGGACGGCCACATCCTTGAACCGGCGGATGCCTGGGAGCGGTATATCGATCCCGCCTATCGGGACCGGGCGCTCCGCATTCGGACGCTTGAGGGACGGGAAGTCCTGGAAATGAACGGCAAGCCATCTCGGTTTTTTGACGTGCGCGTCCTGACCGGCCTGGGCGGCATGGGCAAGGGAACCAAGGAAATCGAACGAATGATGGAGCAAGCCTATCCCGGCAGCGCGCCCTTTGGCTCCATGGACCCCCAAGAGCGGGTAGCCCTCCTGGATCGGGAAGGCATTGCCAAAGCTATCCTGTACCCCAGCTTGGGTCTCACCTGGGAGTGCGAGCTCGATGAGGTGGAGCTGTCCCTGGCGTATGCCCAGGCGTACAACCGCTGGATCTGTGATTTCTGCTCTGACTCGGACGGGCGCTTGATTGCCATTGCCCATATTTCGCTAGCCGACCCGGCCGCGGCCGCGGCCGAACTCGAACGCTCCGTGCGCGCCGGAGCCAAAGGCGCTTTTCTCGCGCCCTATACGCTTACCCGTATCCCGCACGCCCATCCCGACCACGATATCTTTTGGGCAAAGGCCCAGGAACTTGCCGTGCCGGTGGCCATCCACCCCATGGCCGAACATCCCAAGATTCGGACCTATCAGCGTTTTGATGGCATGAAGAGTGCACGCTGGATGCAAAACGCGCTCGGGATGCAGGGACCCCAGCAGGCGCTCTACGGGATGTTTCAATGGGGGCTGTTTGATCGTTTTCCCCAGATCAAAGTCATTCTGCTGGAGTCTGGCGCGGGGTGGATAGGCGCGGCCCTGGACCGGATGGATACGACGTATGAAACCAGCCTTGGCGAGAATGTTCCGCTCAAGGAAAAACCAAGCGTCTATTTTAAGCGCCAGTGCTGGATTTCCGGCGACCCGGACGAACGGGCGCTCGCGTATATCATTGACTATGTGGGGAACGACCGTTTCTTCTGGGCGACCGACTACCCCCACTTCGATCATCCTGGCAACTATATGGAGGAGTTGGAAGAACTGGTCGCGCCGCTGTCAGAGACCGCGCGCAATAATCTGCTCGGGGATAGTGTTGCCCAGGTCTACGGTATCTAAATCTCCGGCTCTGCTTGGCGGGGCTGCCGCGCCGCGGAGAACAGCGCGTCCGTATCCACAGTGTCGGCCAGCGTAGCGGCCACCTCATCCAGGGCCGCCTCGACGCTGGCCTCGTCTGGCGAGCTAGGCGGACAGATAAGCCCGCGCGGCCCGTGCGACCGGGGCGAACGCCTCACTGACGGTCTCGACGAGTTGGGCCAGGGATACCCAGCGCCGGTGCCGGTCGGTTTCGTACTCGCCTACCTCGCCCGTCACCTGGGCGGCAAAAAACGAAAAACGACGGGCGCCGTTTTTATGCGCGAGGTCGAATGCCTTCAGCAGCGGCCCGGTCCGCACCGTATAGCCGCTCTCTTCCATGCACTCGCGGGCCGCGGCTTGCGCCAGCGTCTCGCCCGGATCAACCGTTCCGACCGGGAAGATCCAGGCATCGCGCTGCCGCCGGGCGGTAATGAGCAGTATTTCATAGGTGCCGTCTGACTCTTGCCGATACGCTACAACACCGGCCTTTTGCCCTTCAACCGAGCCTGGGAGAGGGGAATCTTGCAAAGTCATGGGGAGTCATGCTGCCGAGGATATTCGCAAATTGCAAGGCAATGGCCTATGCTGAGCGGACAAGGGGGGAAGCTGTTCGCCCGTCTGGCTTCCGTATGAGCCCCAGCGACTTGTGGGCGGTGTTGTGCTTGACAATACAGCCGGCCTCCGATACCAACTGGCCCGAACCGTGCTTGAGGTGCCCATCTCGGGTGAAATAAGGGAAGTCGGTGTGAAGCCGACGCGGTCCCGCCACTGTGATGGGGGAGCCTGTCGCGATGATGCCACTGCCGGTGCAAGCCGGTGGGAAGGCCGCTGACAGGCGCTGGGGTGCGAACCCCTGAACCCCTAAGCCAGGAAACCTGCCTGAAGCCATGAACCGGCCTCTGGCGCGGAGGGAGAAGGGTTACCAGCGTGTGATCTCTTCTGGATACGCAGGTCATTCCTCTTCTCTCCAAGCGGAAGGTGTCCCCGAGGAGGGAAGATGGACAGATTTTCGTTTCATATCTGCGGTCTGACGGTCGCGTTGCTCGTCTGGACGGTGGGTGTGGTGCCTGCACACGCCACACCGCCGGCGGTGCAAGCCGGGCCGGGTGCCACACCGTCCCGGGCCGGGCAACCCAAAGGCCGGCCAGCTTCCACCAGGCTGGATACTATCATCGTTACGGCATCCAAGCTGGAAGAATCGGTCTCGCAGACCGCGAATGCAGTGACGGTGCTGACACAGGAAGAGATCGCGCAACGCCAGACTACTGACGTGTTCGAACAGTTGCGCGAGGTGCCGGGGCTGACCTTCGTCTCGTCAGGCGGCCGCGGCGGCGCTACGTCCCTCTTTACGCGCGGCGGCGAGTCCGATCACAACCTGATTTTGATAGACGGGGTAAAGGTCAATCGGGCTGGCGGGGCTTTCAACTTTAACGATCTGACGACCCTCGGCGTGGGCCGCATTGAGGTGGTGCGCGGCCCGCAGAGCGCCCTGTACGGGTCCGACGCCATGAGTTCGGTCATCCAACTCCTCACGCCGCGCGGGCAGGGCCCGGCGCGCACAACCCTGGGCTTCCGTATGGGCAACCCCGACACCTTCGAGGAACGCGCTGGCGTCTCGGGCGGGACGAGCCTGTACGGCTACAACCTTGCCCTCGGACGGGTTGACAGCGAGGGGCTCCTGTCGATCAATAATGATTTCAGCAATACAACCCTTGCGGCACGGTTCGACCTTGACCCACACGACACCCTGCAACTCACCACGCCCGTCCGCTATATCGACAGCCGGTTTCACTTTCCGACCACCTCCGGTGATCGTATCGACCGGCGTGACAACATGCTGGACCCGCGGGCGTACACCGACAATCGCCGTCTGATCCTCGGACCGCGCGCCGTCTACCAGCCCGCGGCCTGGTGGCGCCACTCCCTGCAACTCGGATTGTTATACGACTGGCAAACCTACCGTGACCCAAAAGACGAAGGCATAGATTTTGGGGCCTACGTCAGCCGGGATAGCGAATATCGCCTGTCCGCCGACTATTCCTCCGACTTTTTCCTGCCGGTTCTGCATGATATATCGTCGGTCCTCACACTCGGTGGCTCGGTCGAAAGTGAGCACTACGACCAGAAGACCAGCCACGGCGGACTCGTTGCCAGCCGCAATGCGCAGTCGTTCTACTCCCAACTCCGTCTGGCGTGGCGTGACACGCTGTTCGTCACGTCCGGGTTCCGCGTGGACGACGCGTTTACATACGGGACGCATGTCAACCCACGCGCCGCGGCCGCCTTCGTGCTGCCCGGCCTCAACACCAAGCTGCGGGGTGGCTATAGCCAGGGCCTCAAAGCCGCCAGTTTTTACGAAAATTTCAGCGACTCCGCATTCTCCCGCGGTGACCCCAACCTGAAACCGGAAGCATCCAAGAGCTGGGAACTCGGCGTGGACCAGCCGCTCAACCTGGCCGGATTGGAGGCCGCGTTGAGCCTGACCTGGTTTTCCTCCACGCATAAAAACCTGATTGCCTACACCCTTACGGAAGCGCCGGCGCCGACCTTTCTCAACGTCGAGCGCACCCGTAGCCGAGGGCTCGAAGCCGGCGCGCGCGCCGCGTTGCCCTATGGCTTCTCGGTGCGCGGCGCGTACACCTATCTGGAGACCAGAGTCCTCACCGGCCCGGCAAGCGGCGCGTACACACAAGGCGGGCCGCTGATCCGGCGGCCCAAGCATGTCGGGTCGTTGACGCTGAACTACGCCGGCGCGCGTCTGAACGCCAACTTTCATCTCTACCTCAAAGGGAATGTGTCCGAGTACAGTTTCGCCTCGGGCGGCAGCGTCCTGCACGACGGCTATGAGCGGGCGGACATAGCCGTGTCCTGGCTGCTGTTCGAGGACCGCTGGGGCATTCGTGCCCTGACCCTGGAGGGGCAGGTGAAGAATCTGTTTGACGCCGACTATCAGGAGGTTGTGAACTTCTCGTCCGCGGAGACGAGGTTTCTGACCGGGTTTCGGGCGGAGTTCTGAAGGGGCAATTCACGCCTTGCCCAACGATTCGAAAGGCGCATATATGTTCACACGTCTGGCAAGCGGCGGAATAACGGTCGCCCTGCTCGGCCTCCTGGTCTACCGCCCCCACACGTTGTACGGCACGCCCGCTCCGTCGGCCTTTCCCCCCCAACGTGTTGTGTCTCTGTCTCTTACGGCCGATGAAATCCTGCTCGCTTTAGTACCGCCGAAACGCATTGCGGCCCTCACCCATCTGGCAGACAGCGCGACCTATTCCAATGTGGTCGCCGCGGCCCGGGCCGTGCCGCATAGAGTGCGGGCCAATGCCGAACAGGTGATTGCCTTGCAGCCGGACTTGGTGGTGGTATCCGCTTCCGCGCATACCGGCGGGACAGCCAGGGATCTGCTCCGGCAAACCGGCATTCCGCTCTTCCCGCTCCAGTGGCATGAATCGCTCTCAGGCATCCGGCAGAGCATCAGAGAGGTCGGACGAGCTGTTGGAGAAGAACCGAAAGCCCGCGCGCTCGTCGCGGATATGGAGCAGCGCCTCCGTGCGGTCCAGAGCCGTATAGCCGATGCCTACCACCCCCGGGTGCTCTATTTTGCGCCTGACGGCTTTACCGCGGGCAAGAAGACCAATATAGACGAGATGATTACGATTGCCGGCGGGCGGAATATCGCCGCTCTGGCGGGTATTGAGTATTTCCGAAAAATCTCCCACGAAACCCTTGTGATGCTGAACCCCGAGATTATTCTGTTGAGCCACGACCCTCAGTCGGCCGCCCCCCAAGAAGTCTATCAATGGCTCTACGCCCAGCCTGCTCTCCGGGATGTTGCCGCGATTCAGGAGGGTCGGGTGTACGCTGTTCCCCGGCCGTATCTGGATGTCTTGTCGCACCACGCCGTAAAAGGGGTGGAAGCGATCGCCCGTCTGTTGCATCCTGACGCTTTTGGACGCGATCGCGTTGCGACTACTGGAGCCTCGTGAGCTCGTCAACACGATCTTTACCCCGTTCTCATGAGTCAGCCCTGGTCTGGAAAAAGAGCTGGCTGCTCCCCCTCTTCGGCCTAGTGTTGTTCGCTTCGATAGCCATTGCGACAGCCTTGGGCGCGGTTGCTATTCCTCTTTTCGCCACCACCCGTTTGCTGGCGCAAGGACTGTTGCAACTGCCTGTTGAAGGCGATGAACGGGCGCTGGCCACGATTGTCTATTTACTCCGCCTTCCCCGCGTGCTGGCCGCGGCCCTGGTTGGCGCGAGTCTGGCCCTGGCCGGGACGATGATGCAGGGCTTGTTTCGCAATCCGCTCGCCGATGCCGGCCTGATAGGCGTATCGAGCGGGGGAGCGCTGGGCGGGGCGCTGGCAATCAGTTCCGGATTCGCTGCTGGCGCGTCTTTTCTGCTGCCGTGCGCCACCTTTGCTGGCGCGTTGCTGTCTGCGTTTGGGGTCTATCTGTTTGCCGCGCGTCAGGGCCGGACATCGCTCACGAATCTGCTTCTGGTCGGGATCGCGGTCAATGCTATCTGGGGCTCTCTCACAACGCTGATTCTCAGCCTCGCCAGGGATTATGAGATTTCCAGACAAATTTTCTTTTGGCTCATGGGGGGGTTGGACGGGCGCGGCTGGGCCCATGTCCAAATGGTATTCCCTTTTGCCGTGATTGGTTTTCTGCCGGCTTTCTTTTTAAGCCGCGACCTGAACCTCCTGCTGCTGGGCGAAGAAACCGCGCTGAGTCTCGGGCTCAACGTCGAATATGCCAAGCGTACGCTGCTGGTTTTTGCCTCGCTGCTGGCGGGTGCCGCCGTTGCTATTGCCGGCACTATCAGTTTTGTCGGGTTGGTCATCCCGCATATGATGCGTCTTATTCTGGGGCCGAATCATCGCCTGTTGCTCCCCGGGGCGGCGCTTGGCGGAGCGGTGTTTCTGGTCTGGTGCGATTTGTTTGCCCGAACGGTGATTCCCGCCGCCGAACTCCAGCTCGGCGTGATTACCGCCGTTGTGGGCGCGCCGCTCTTTTTACATCTGCTGCTCCGACAGGATAAAACCCAGCGAAACCCGGGGTGATCCGTATGCCCACTTCGGCTTTTACTCTCCAACACATCCGCTATGCGCCCGATAATAGGCTGATTCTGGATGATGTTTCGATCGATGTGTCTCCCGGACAATGGGTTGGTATCCTTGGTCCCAATGGGGCCGGGAAATCAACCCTCCTGCGTATCATGGCCGGTGTGCTACCGGCTTCGGCTGGTGTTGCGCTCTTTGATGGGAAAGCAATACAGCAATGGCCTGGCCGAGAACGCGCCAGACAGCTCGCCTTTCTCCCGCAGCGCACGGACCTGTCTTTCCCCTTTCAGGTTCGGGAAGTTGTCGCTATGGGCCGCGCTCCCTATCTTGAGCGCTGGCAAAGCGAAGACATGGAAGATGAGGAGATCATTCAGCAGGCCATACAACTGACCGAAATATCCCAACTCGCCGACCGGAATGTCCTCACTTTGTCTGGCGGTGAATTCCAACGGGTGATGCTCGCCCGCGCGCTGGCTCAAAAACCAGCCTTTCTCCTGCTTGACGAACCAACCACGAGTCTGGATATGCGGCATCAGTTTGCCGTGGTTGATGTCCTGACCGCCTTAGTCCAACACGGGGTGACTGTCGTAAGCGTCCTCCATGACCTCAACCTCGCGGCGTCTGCCTGCGCCTCGGTCGTGCTGCTCCAGGCCGGACAGGTCCATGCGGCCGGCCCGCCCCGCGCTGTCTTGACTGTTGACGCTATTCGCGCTGTGTATGAGGTCGAGATTGCGTTAGGAGAAAATCCAGAGACAGGGGCGCTCCAAATCATCCCGCTTCGCGCAGCCCGGTCTGCCGGCTGAAACGGGCCGCGCCTCGGCTGTGGCCCGTTTCGGACCTTGCCGGAGGCCGCCCCGAACACGCCGGTGTCAGTGAGGAGGACGCATGGAAACACTGCCGGACCCACCGCCGTCTGACAAACTCGTCCACCCGCCCAAAGCGCAACCTCGACTGCTCCGGAAGCTCGAATTTCTCGTCGGCCATTTTCACGGCGACGGGAGCTACTCGAAGGACAGTCAGCGATTCCACAAAGATGGGGTCGGAGCGTGGGAAGCGGGTGGACAATTTCTGTCCCTGCGCATGCGAGTGGTCTACCCGCTGAAGGATGGCCTCTTGGACGTGCACGAAGCCTGTGTGATGTTAGGCTGGAATGCCACCCGCCACCAGCTCGAAGCCCGCGTATACACCGATGGAGGAGGGCTGATTGACTACCAACTGACCTGGGATAGCCACCGCCTCTCTTTCCCGGACCGCCCACCCAGGCATCAGCCCACAGCGAAACGGGCACGGAAGATTCTAAGCCCGTCCGGGAGCGGCTTTGCCGAGCAGCTTGAGGTTGACTTTGGGACGGGTGCGTTTGAGCCGTATTCGCTCGTGATGATGCAGCGACAAGGTAGCGCTGTCCAGCGTGTGTTTTTTCCTTCTTGAGGGCCTGGAGAGCGCTTTCGCTCAGCCCTGAGGGCTTGGCGGCCTCAGGGGTCTTGCCCGTCCTGGCAAGACTGGTAATTGATAAGAAGAAATAAGACGACTCTTCCCCAGCCCTTGCACCTCATCGTGCGCGTGGCCTGGGAGAGAGTTTGGAGTGTCTGTCGAAAAGGGGAAGGAATGTCACAGCGCCGTTTCACGTCTGTCGTTTACAGTGTCCTTGTTCTGGTCGTGTGTGCCGCTGGCTGCGCGCCCGCACCGGCGGAAGACCTACGGGCTCAATTGAAGGCCCGGAACGTGAAATATAGTGAAAAAATGTTTCGGAGTCGGGCGCAGGTGGGCGATCTGAAATCGGTCCAGCTTATGCTCGAAGCCGGTATGGACCCGAATGTTGCAGGGGGGTACGGAGAAACGGCCCTCCGGTATGCCGCGTCCGCTGGCAAGATTGACGTTGTTCATGCGTTGCTCGAAGCCGGTGCGGATGTCAATATTGAAGATAAGGACGGCTTCACTCCGTTGCGCTATGCGGCATACAACGGCCATAGGGAGGTCGTCGAGGCCCTCTTGGCCAAAGGGGCCGATGTCAATGGCGGCAGTGGCGACGGCTGGACGCCTGAGACCGTTGCAATGGGCAGAGGCTATCCCGAGATCGTCCGGCTCCTCAGAGATGCGCAGCCGCAGGGGTAACACCTGAACAATAGGCGAGGTGATGCACCGGCCGGGCTCGCCCCGCTGACCCTCCCATGCTTCCTCCTCCCTTGCGGGGAAGAGTTTTCCGTATGGACCCCGCCCAGCACGAATACCGTACTCAGACCATCTGCCTGCTCATTGTCAGCACGGTAGCGGTGGCTGCGGCCCTATACTGGTTGCGACCGGTTCTGGTCCCTTTTGTCCTGGCCGTGTTTATTGCCTACGGGCTGCTGCCGCTGGTTGAATTTCAGGTGAGTCATCTCCGTCTGCCGCATCTCGTTGCCGTGGGTTCAGCTCTGATTATCGGAGTGGTGATTCTCGGCAGCCTGGGGCTGATCATCTCAACCTCCGTGAGTCAGTTGCAGGCGAACGCCGCTGCCTACCAGCAGCAGATTGAATTGCTCGGTACAAAAGTGTCGGCTCTTCTTCCCGCCGGTACGTTCCGTGCTGAAGGGAGTCCATTCGCCCAACTGCCCCTCGGCAACGTCAGCAGGGTGCTGTTGCATACGACGAATGCCATAGTCGGTCTGCTCTCGCAGGGCTTGCTGGTCGTGATCTTTGTCTTATATCTGCTGCTGGGCGGTGCCCGGCAAAACGGGAGAGCCGGTGGTGTCTGGGCGGAGGTTGAGACGCAGATCGAACACTATATCGTGACCAAGGCCCTGATCTCTCTGGTTACCGGGGTCTTGGTTGGCCTCACCCTGGCCGTCCTTGGCGTTGATCTGGCGCTGGTCTTTGGCCTGCTCGCCTTCCTGCTTAATTTCATTCCCAGCGTCGGGTCGATTGTCGCGACCTTGCTTCCCGTGCCGGTTGTGGTCGTCAGCCCGGACATCTCGACCACGACCGCAACCCTGGCCATTCTCCTGCCGAGTCTGATTCAAATCATTATCGGCAATATCATTGAACCCAAGGTCATGGGGGAAGCGCTCGACCTGCACCCGATCGTCATTCTCATGACCCTGATTGTGTGGGGTATGCTGTGGGGCGTTGTGGGTATGTTGCTGGCCACCCCAATGACCGCCATTCTGAAGATTCTGTTCGAGCGGCTCGAACCCATGACTCCGGTGGCCCAGGTTCTGGCCGGACGGCTCGATGCGCTCCGCTCGTGAATGCGGTCCGGGTATGAAGAGAGACTGGCTTCCGACCACGGCGTCGGGTTGGAATAGGAAAAGACCGCGGTATGCACCAGGAAAACGGACGGTATTGCTACAGCCCGAGCGACCTGCATGAATTTCTTGCCTCGCCGTTTGCGACGTGGATGTCGCGCTACGTCCTGGACTCGCCCGACCCGGTTCAGCCTGACCCCGACCCGCTGGCGCTGACCACGCTCGCCGAACGGGGACGGAAGCAGGAACAGGCGTGTCTGGCCCACCTCCGACAAGCGGGCCGTGCGGTCTATAGGCTGCCGGCGGACGCAGGCCGAGTTGAGGCGACCATCACCGCAATGCAGGCCGGTCAGGAAGTCATTTATCGAGGCGGGCTGCAAAGCGGCGTGGTCCAAGACGCTCGGCCCGAGTATTTTCTCGCCCGGCCCGACTTTCTGGTGCGGACGGCGGGAGAGTCTGCTCTGGGTCACTATCGCTACGAAGCGTGGGATGTCACCCTCGCCCCGCAGCCGAGTCCAGCGCATCTGATTCAGCTCTGTTGCTCCACCGACCTGCTCCAGACCGCTCAGGAGCAACGGCCGGATTCGATGCTGCTGTGGCTCGGCTCCGGTGCACGCCGCCGCTTTCGGACTGCCGACTTCATCTACTACTATCTTGCCCTGAAACAGGCCTTTCTGGCTTACATGCAGCAGTTTGATCCAGCCGCTCAACCCGGCCCGGAGCCCGGCGGAGACTACGGTCGCTGGACTGCGCAGGCGGCTCAGATACTTGAGCGCGCCGACCATCTGAGCCGTGTGGCCAACATCACGGTGAGTCAGATTCAGAAGCTCAACGCGGCCGGCATCACTACGCTTACCTCCCTGGCTGTGCGCGGACAATAATATCGGACAAAAAGACAATGAGGCGGGATTATCCGGGATTACGTGGGATTATCTGGGATTACATGGGCCGTTCACGGCCTCAATTTACGAATTTTGACAGCATCCTGGCACACCCCGCCCGTCTCCTATCCCCCTGAAAAACCGCCGCTTTTCCCCCATTCTGGCCCACCCCGGCCCACCCCCGCGCCGCTCCTGCTCCCGCGTCCAGCGCCACCCGCCCTGCCGGGTCGCATCCCGCCAATTTTACCCCATTGAACTTTCCGCTTTTTTTTGCAAGCACCAGTATATTGTCAAACTTGGACGCGATATTATTTGACAAATAGCAACATTATCAGACATAATTCCAGTCGAGCAGCCTTTTGAAAGACGGCCATTGCAGGGCGTTTAAATCCGGTTTAACACTGCATTTTTGTGTTTCAGAAGGTGCGCGCACGGACAAAAAGCGCGGCAAGTTGCCCAAAAATTAGGCAGGAAAGCTATTCATCAGTGAAATACTAGTGAAATAGTGAATAGCTTTCCTCAATTCCCCATTGAAATCAGTACCTTAAGCATTTTTCGCCGCCAAAAACCGGGCCGTGCTTGCAAAAAAAAGCTATGCATGCGGACTATTAGCTGAACTAATAGTTGTGGGTGTCGTCAGGGCCAGCGCGGGGGTCGCATGGATACGGCCCCGTCGTCCAGACCTGAATGGGCCGCCCGGCCACCCGCACCCGCGCCAGCGCCGCCCGCAGCCGGGCCAGATACCGGCAGTCGTCTGGGCGCTCCACGATCAGCACGATCCCGGGCTGGCGGCCCGTCAGCTGGGCGTAGTGCAGCGCTTGCCCCACCGCCTCATACCAGCGCCGTGCCCGTTCCACCTCGACCGCATGGGTGGGGGTCAGGCAGTCCGCGCGCGTCCCGTCCGCCAGTCGCACCTCGACCTGCCCGCCCCGCGCCGTGCACCACGCCGCCGTGTAGGTCGCCTCGGGGCGGGCCGTCAAGAGGAGGCCGAGGAGCGGGAGAGACGCGCCGCAGCCCCCAGCTACTGCCCAGGGCCGCATTATTTCGACGGCTTCCCGCACGCCCCCACACGAGCGCCCCGACCCAGCCGAGCAGCGTCCACCCTAAGCAGAGGTTGAGGGCGAGAATGGAGGGGAACTGGCGGTGCTGCCTATTGCTCGCCACAAGAGTGGGGATAAAATACAAGGGGAGGCCCACGAAAAAGACCACGAGGAGGATCATCCATCCTTCTGGGTTCATGCTACTATCCTTCCTGTTCTGTCTAGGTCTAGTCTTTCCAGAGGGCATTTGCATTGTCGGGCGGGCTGGGGGGAGCGCAGAGCGCCTGCCCCTCCTCTTTCCACTCTGGGAAATAGCTATCCCACCGCGTGCAGAGGGCTTTACGTCCTGTCCCATTGAGGTCGAGCCAGTACGATTTGAGCCAGGAGATGCGGGTCGTGATCCGCGCGTCCTCCAGCGCAGCCGGGGGCGTCTGCTCCTTGATGGTAGGCCGATATGATGCCTGCTCCTCAGCCACGCTGCTCTGTGGCGTAGCCCGCGGCGGGCCAATGTAAAGCTCAAGGCCAAGCGCGACGCATATTTCAGACGCTCGGTCCAGCGACGGCACCTGCTGCCTACCTGCGTCCAGTATGCCTCTCAGGCTCCAACGGGGGAGACCACAAGCACGCTCAAACGCGCGTACTCCCAGGCCGGATTTCTTGGCAGCGCACTCAATAGCAGAGCGAAGAATAGCACTAGGACTAGGGTCCTTTTTCTCCAACATATGCACAGCGTTGCACAGGCGCAGAGGTAGGTCCATACCTCCCTTCCTCCCTTGACACGCCGTGCATTATAGTGCATGACATGCACTATGAGACACTTATCCAAGCAGGACAGCGCCGTAGCCAGGATAGTGAGGCTCTATGCTATTGGCCGGGGGATATCCCTCTCCTATGCATCAGCCATGCTGTCGGGCAGCGGAGATACCGTCGCCCGACTGGACGGAGGAATGTCCCTCACCTGCCGCCGCGCCGAGCGGATACTGCTCAAGGCCAGCAAGAACTGGCCCTCCCGTCTCCCCTGGCCCGAGGATATACCTCGTCCCGAAAGGGCGGCGCGTGACTAGCGTGGGACAGGACCAGCTAGCGGGGACGCTCGCAATCACAGGCCGCAGCCTACGTCGCCGCGCCGCCCGCGAGGGCTGGCCGTACACGACCGAGCCCTGCCGGGGCGGGCAGCGGCGGCTATACCCCGTCTCCGGCCTGCCCTCCGACGTGCAGGCCGCCCTGGCCCGGCAGCAGGCTGCGCCCCCAGCGCCCCCGGCTGATCCCCCACTACTAGATAGGAGTACCCCCGCGCGGCGCGGCCGCCCGCAGGCCGCAGTGCCCGACGCGGCCTGGCAGGCCTGGCTGGCCGACTATCTCGACCGCCGCCAGCCGACCGCCCAGTCCTGCTACCGCCGCCTGCAGGCGCAGGCAGCGTCCGAGGGGTGGACACTCCCGAGCCTGCGCACGCTGCGGCGCCGCCTGGCGCGCGAGATCGACCCCGCGGTCGTCACGCTGCGCCGCGAGGGCGCGCCCGCCGTCGCCCGCCGCTACCCGGCCCAGACCCGCACCGTCGCCGGCCTGCACGCCCTGGAGTGGATCAACGGCGACGGCTACCAGCCCCGCCCGAACCTGCGCTGGGCCGACGGCACGATCAGCCGGCCGGTCATCTGGTGGTGGCAAGATGTCCACAGCCGCAAACTGCTGGCCTGGGCTCTCGACAAGAGCGAAAACGCCGACCTCATCCGGCTCACCCTCGCCGACCTGATCGCCACCTGGGGCCTGCCCGCCCACGTCACCCTCGACAACACCCGCGCCGCCGCCAACAAAACGCTCTCGGGCCAGGTCCCACATCGATATCGCCACGGCCCGCCGCGCTGGGACGAGCCGCTCGGCCTGCTGCCCCGCCTCGGCATAGAGGTGCACTGGACCGGAGTGGTGGAAGGGCAGGGCTGGGGCCAGGCCAAGCCGGTGGAGCGGGCCCACCGCGACCTGCGCCAGGACCTCGACAAACACCCGGCGCTGCGCGCGGCCTGGGAGCGCGCCCACGCCGTCCCCCGTGCCGCCTACGAGGATATCGTGGCCGACGTCGTGCACGAGTACAATGGGCGCCCCGGCCGCCGCACAGAGATGGGGGCCGGGGCGCACAGTTTTGACAGCGTGTTCGCCCGCTCGTACGAGCGGGCCACTATCCGCTGGCCATCAGACACCCAGCGCCGCCTGCTGCTGCTGGTGCCCGAAGTCGCGATCGTGGACCCCGCCGGCGGGGTGGCCCTGCGCGCCGGCCGCGGCCCCCACGGCCACAACCGCTACCAGCACCCGGCCCTCCTCGCCCACACCGGCGCGCGTGGGAGACCTGGCCGCGCTGTGTCGGCCTGCGCTGGACGGCACAAATAAATGGGAGGACGCGTCACAGGACTGTCTCCTACGGGCTGAATGACGTCCGGGTAGACGCGGTACGCGACGCCTGGGTCGTCTACCTAGGCACCTATGATCACCTGGCCAACGGCTGGACTTTCCCCCGTGCGCTCGACGACTCCATCGATATTCTCTTCTCCCATCGGGGCATCCCGACCTTTCGACTCGGCGTGCCGGGGGATACCGTGATACTCCACCATGCGTCGGGCTGGACCTCGTGTCGGCGGATGCGCGATACTCGCTCGTGGATACCGGAGACCTCCACGCTCGGGACGGATCTTGCCGCACGGCTCTACGGTGGGGGATAGGCGGTCTCAACTATTAGTTTACCTAATACTTAAAATTCTTTTTTGACCGACAATGTCTGATAATATCTTTCCCTATTTTTGTCCGATTCCACTCTTCTTTTTGTCCGCGCACACCCTGGCAGAGACCACGCTGCCGCATGTCCCAAGAATCGATGAGGCGGTGTTTGCCCGGCTCAAGGAGCAGGCGCAACTGCAAGCCGCCTCAGTCGGGGCCGACCGACCGGCCTATCGGCTTCTTCTCTCTAACCCGCAGGCTGACCCGTCGGCCCAGCGGCGTGGCTTAGCTTTGCTGCCGCCGGCCTCTCCGGGCGATATCTTTTTTGACATGGAGGGCTATCCGCTGGTGAAGGGCGGACTGGAATATCTCTTTGGCGCGCTGACGCGCGCTGACGGCCAGAGCGTGTTCCACGACTGGTGGGCGCATGACATCGATCAGGAACGGCAGGCTTTTTGCGCTTTCATCGATTGGGTCTACGCTCGCTGGCGGGCCGACCCGACCCTGCATATTTATCACTACGCCAATTACGAGGTGGCCGCGTTGCGGCGGCTTATGGGTCGGCAGGGCAGCCGAGAAGCCAAGGTTGACACACTCCTGCGCCACGAAGTCTGTGTTGACCTGTATGCCGTTGTTCGGCACGGGGTGCGGGTCGGCGAGCCGCACTATTCGATTAAAAACCTTGAACGTTTATACCGGCCCGCACGGGCCGGAGCGGTGACGAGCGCGGTTGACTCCATTGCGGTCTACGAACGCTGGCTGGCCAGTGGCGAGGCCCCAGACTGGACAGCCTCCCCGCTCCTCCAGGCGATTCGCGCCTATAACCAGGACGACTGTGAGTCCACCTGGCAGTTGGCCTGTTGGCTTCGAGAGCGCCAGCAGGAAGCCGAGATTGCCTGGATACCCCCTTCTGGGTCGATTGAGTCCGTTGAGTCGATTGAGTCCGTTGAGTCGATTGAGTCCGACCCAACAGACCTCTCCCGACTGCTGGGACAGATGGTTGAATTTCACCGTCGGGAGGCGAAACCGGTCTGGTGGGCGATGTTTGACCGGCACGCCATGACCGAAGAAGAGTTGGTGCAAGATATGAACTGCTTGGGTGGTTTAAGACGCCTCTCCCGGCCACCGGAACCAATTAAGCGCTCTCACGGCTTTTGGTATGGCTTCGATCCGGATCAGGATACCAAGCTGGATGTCGGCGCCCAGTGTTATTTTGCCCACGATCTTGAGATGAAAATACCCATCCATGCCATGGACCGGGAACGGGGACGTATTTGTCTCAAATTCAGTCCACAACGGCTGAGGCAGTTCTCGAACGGGCTGCCGCCGAACTCGCTCGCTCTGATTCCGGATGAATACGTCTCCGCCCAGGTGATTGAAAGTGCTGTCCAGGCTGTCGCCCAAACCTGGCAGAAAGAAAACCGACTCCCGGCCGCGCTGCACGACTTTCTTCTCCGTCGGCCTCCACGGGTTGAGTCCGTTGAGTCAATTGGGTCCTTAGCGTCGATTGAGTCTGACCCAACAGCCTCCACATGCCTCTCCCAGTCCGTCCTTCGATTCGTCGAGTCCCTTGACCACTCGACCTTGTGCCTGCAAGGGCCACCGGGCAGCGGCAAGACCACGCTGGGCGCGCGGATGATTCTGGCCCTGCTGGGCCGAGGGAAGCGCGTGGGCATCACCGCCAACAGCCATGCCGCCATTCTCAACCTCATGCGCAGGTGCAAGGAGTTGCGGCAGGGGCGGCTGGAGTGTCTCAAGATAGGCGGTCCGGTCGAGGAGTGGTTTTTTGAGATGTGCCCCGAAGCGACCCATGTCCCGAGCGTGCGAAACGCGCTCCCGCGCCTGGAGCAGTTCCGGCTGCTTGGAGGAACGGCTTGGGCGTTGAGCGACCCTGGGCTGCGAGGCAAGCTTGACTATCTCTTTGTGGACGAAGCCGGTCAGGTGTCGGTGGCCAATCTCATCGGCATGGCCGCGGCCACGGATAATATCGTCCTGTGCGGCGACCAGATGCAGTTGGGCCAGCCAATCCAGGGCGCTCATCCCGGAGAGAGCGGGCTGTCCATTCTCGAATACCTGCTCCAGGGGAAGGCGACCATCCCGCCCGATATGGGTGTATTCTTGGCGACAACCTGGCGGCTGCATCCTGAGATCTGTCATTTTTTATCCGACGCGGTGTATGAAGGTCGCCTCCACGCCGCGCCCCAAACGTCCCAACGGCGCGTATGCCTCCCCCAAACAGGGAGCGGAATCATTCCTCGGGAAGCCGGTTTGGTTTTCGTCCCCGTGCCACACGAAGGCAATACGCAGGCGAGTGACGAGGAAGTACAGGCGGTACGCGAGGCAGTTGGCGAGCTGCTTGGCCGGGACATCACGGATACGACCGGACAACGGCTGCGGCCGTTGCATCTGTCCGACATCCTGTGTGTTGCCCCGTACAATATGCAGGTCCGCAAACTCCAGGCCGCTTTGGGGCCGGATGCCAGGGTCGGTACGGTCGATAAATTTCAGGGCCAGGAAGCGCCGGTCGTCATTCTGTCCATGTGCGCCAGTCAGGGCGATACGTCTCCGCGCGGGATCGACTTTCTGTTTCACAAAAATCGACTCAACGTCACCCTCTCACGCGCTCAGAGTCTGGCCATCGTGGTGGCCAGCCCGGCCCTGGCCCGGACCCGTTGTCAGACCCTGGCCCACATGGAACAGGTGAATCTGTTGTGTCGGGTGATGGAGGCGGGGAGACCGCTCCCGGACACGGTGGACAACGCCCCTCCCTCTTCCCGTGCGGATGAGCGCGTTTCACGATAGGCTCTAGCCTTCTCCCACACGGGAGGTGTGATTTTTATACTTCCATGCCGTTTGAACTTGATCCCAGGAAAGGCAAGAGGAACAAAGAAAAGCACGGGATTGATTCCGTCGAAGCCCAGAAACTAGGGGAGGATGAAGATCGGTTGGAAATCGAAGCGCGAAGTAATGACGAACCGCGCCGCGCTTTGATTTCCATATACGGAGAAAAAGTATGGCCAGCTTTTTTTACGTATCGGGGAGAGCAACGTATCCAGCTTATCTCTGTCCGACGGGCGAGAGAGAAAGAAGAGCGATTGTATTATGAAGGCTAAAGAATTAGATCGATTGTTCGACAAGGGTGAAGATATCACTCCCCACCTTGACCTGAGGAAAGGGCGCAGACCAGGACACGAACAGCGGCGGGGTGGGTGGCTTAGAGCAAATTACGACTCTGTGGAGCCGTCCGCCGGATGCCGGATCACGTCCGGCATGACGGGAGCCCCCTGCACGGCGAGCGCCTATCGAGAATTTCTCTAGTCATCGGGATCGCTCAGGGGCTTCTCCCAGGCCATTTTCGCCAAGTACAGAAACACCCCGCCAATGCCTAACAAGACCAGGCCCTTGAGGTCGCTCTGGCGCAGATAATCAACGCTCTGCAGAAAGCACAGAAAACTGCCGACCACGAGTCCGATCGCTGTTCCTTTCATGGCTCAACTCCTTCTAGCCGGAGATACGAATATCCTCATCTCATACGGGATGAGCCGCCGTCAAGCTGGGCCTGCGGGGAGCAGCATGCAGAAGCGGGATTGTAGTCAGGCATGCAGTTTTGTTATGCGTTCGTAGCAAGTATGCCCTGCTGGATTTGGTAGATACAGATACAAATGATACGGACGAAGTAGCCATAGATTCATGTAACGATGCTGCGAGGTTCTCACAATGCCGTATCCACTGTGGTCGAAGAACACGCGAGTTTTTATAGACACCAGTAGCCTCATGGAGGATGCCTCGGGAACGTTCATGTGGAGACTCGCGGCGACCCTCCGAGAAAAAAGTATTCCTCCTCTCATTGTGGCAAAGTCGGTGGTTGACGAACTCAATAGACTGGAAGCTGATGAGGACGAATGTACTTCTTGTAAGGCACGAAACGCAAAATCAGTTGTGAGCGGCCTGCTCAATGAGGAGGACGCCCAAGTAGTCGGTGATAAGGACGACGGGAGCTTTGCCGACAATCTGTTCCAAACTGTCTTCACTCGCTTCCGGCTCAAGTACCGGTTGATCCTCATCACCCAGGACCGGGGTCTTGCTAAAGATATTCTCTCCCTGAACGGTAGCGCCTCGGTGGATGGGATTTGCGGCATCGACGCGTTCCGGCTCAGAGATAGCGGTACCCCTATGGGCTGGAAGCTCAACCCTGGCCATCCGAGCGGAGTAGCGTATCGTGAGACCCGACAGCGTGCTACGCAACTCGACGAGACTCCAGTCGCCATCACGTCAATTCCTGGTCCGGGCGATGTGGTGAAGGACGAGAAGGGGAGTTCTCTACATCTTGGCGACAGACTCGGAAGCGGAGGCGAGGGAACGGTCTATGAAACCGACAACGGCCTCGTATGCAAGGTCTACCAGCCTCAGCGCTTCAAGGGGTTTACCATCGACAAAATCAAACTGATGACCTCGCGACGGGTTCGCCACCAGGCGATATGCTGGCCTGTTTCTCTGGCCTACAATTCCCGTGGCGAGGCCGTCGGCTACTTGATGCCGAGAGGCCAAGGCAAGGAGCTACAGCGCACGGTCTTCATCCCGCCACTTTTGCAGAAGACATTCCCCCACTGGACGCGTCGGCATCTGGTGAAGCTCACCTCCACGATTCTCAACGCCGTGGCTTCCCTGCATTCGTTGAATGTGCTGCTCGGCGACATTAACGCCAGGAACATCCTCGTGCAGGACGAATCCACAGTCTTTTTTGTGGACTGCGACAGCTATCAAGTTGAGGGCTTTCCATGCCCGGTAGGTATGCCGCCGTACCTTGCTCCTGAGTTGTACGGGAAGGAATTGCGCTCCACATTGAGGACGCTGGAGCACGAACAGTTCGCCATTGCCACCCTCGTGTTTATGCTCCTGCACCCAGGCAAGCCGCCCTACTCGCACCAGGGCGGAGGAGACCCATCCGAGAATGTTCGAAAGCGGCACTTCCCGTATCAGCGAGGTAGCCAAGGCGCACACGGAGCGCCGGCGGGTGCTTGGCGATTCATATTCAGTAACCTGCCCTGGAGGATGAAGGACGCCTTCCATAAAGTTTTTTCTGACGATAAACGCTTGTCTATCGTCCACTGGCAGGATCTCATGCGTCGGTACGAGGACAGTCTGGGTAAAGGAGACATCTCCGACGAGTTGTTCCCAAAGGGCTTCAAACAAATCGACCAAACCCAAGCTCAACAGCAGGGTGTTGCTTGGCGAATGTGCGAAGTCTGCGGTCAAGGCTTCGCCGCATACGAGGCTCACTTTACGAAGTGTTATACCTGCAAGGAGAAACGTCATGCCGAACGAACTCATCATTCATGGAGAAGACCTGATTGAGAATCCCACGTCACGACTCCCGGTGATGCTTTGCCTCGATACGAGTACCTCAATGACAGGGGCACCGATCGAGGAGCTAGCCAAGGGTGTAGCCCTCTTCTACGAATCCATCTTCGGCGACGAGATTGCGCGGTATTCCGCGGAGATTGGCATCGTGACCTACGGCTACGGCGGCGTTCAGCAGGCCGCCGACTTCGGTCCGGTGGAAAGGGAACCGCACCTTGAGATTCAAGCAGGAGGGAGGACACCGATGGGGGCAGCGGTTTGCAAGGCACTTGATATGCTCGAAGACCGCAAACGAAAGTATCAAAGGGCAGGTGTCGATTATTTTCAACCCTGGTTGGTTCTGATGACCGACGGTAGACCCAACGACGACACCCGCGCGGCGGTCCGAAGTATTGGCGACATGGTACGGGAGCGGAAGCTGTCCGTATTCCCCATCGGCATCGGTCCCAATGCAGACATGGACACCCTGCGTCAGTTTTCCCCTGAACGTGACCCTCTGCGCCTCCGGGAGTTAGAGTTTCAAAAATTCTTCGAGTGGCTGAGCGCAAGCGTACAGCGGGTTTCGGCCAGCACCCCTGGCCAAGAAATTCCTCTCGACACAGATGGCATAAAAGGGTGGGGAGCCGTCTAGCGATGAGTGGGGAGGGGGATCATCAGAGTTTGCCCCTGTGCCGCTGGATGGGCGCGGCGGTGTCTACCGTAGGACGAGGGCATATTGAGAAGGGGTTGCCATGCCAGGACGCTGCCGGCGTATCGTTAGACGGCGATGTAGCGGCCATCGTCATGTCCGACGGAGCCGGGTCAGCGCGGCACTCAGAGCATGGCGCGGCGATTGCTGTTCAGACCGTCACTCGGGTTCTTCGAGAGACTGCGCCCTGGCCCACCCCTGAATCTGTCAAGGAACAGGTCCTTGCCGAGTGTCAGGCAGAGATAGCCGAGCGAGCGAACGAATTGGGGTGTCCAACAACCGAACTCGCTGCAACCCTCGCCTTCGTTGCCATCACCGGAGATATCTGCATCGCAGGCAATCTCGGGGACGGAGTTGTGGCAGCGTCTCGCAGCGATAAGTTGGAAGTCTTAATCGGACCGGAACGTGGCGAGTTTGCGAACGAGACAGTGTTCCTGACCTCACGCCGTGCAAACAAATGCCTTCGCATCATCATGAAGAAGCCGTTGGATGACTACGACGGTTTCGTAGTCATGTCGGATGGTGCCGCCGAGAGCCTCTACCAGCGCCGCGAAGGCACTTTGGCTCCAGCGCTTATTCGCATTCTCTCAAGGTTTGAGGAACATGCCTCTACCGTTGTGACCAACGACCTCAGAGAATCTGTTATGCCCTCGCTCACCAGTCGCACCAGGGACGACTGCTCCCTTGCCGCGCTGCGACAGGTACGTGTTGACCTGGACGACCTGGGCAAGAAATCCGAAGCTTTTCAGATGGAACTCCTCCGAACTGGCAACAGATGCGGCCTTCGGACTCGTCTTATCGTCTTGCAGTTCCGAAGGGTTATCGGTGGGGCGTACAAGTTCGTGCGCTGTCTGATGCGGGGTCTCTACAGGAAGATACTGTCAATCTCACGTTCCGTCCGCGTGCGACGGAAAAGGTAGCCATAGCAATGCCCAAGGAGGCGCTTCATGCTCTCAAACAGTTCGACGCGACCCGAGATATGTCGGTACGGCCCTTGCTCAAATTCTATATCGGGCAGGGGCTGCGCCGGGATGTGGCGCGCCTTTCTGGCCCGGTATCTCCAATCCGAAGAGGAAATCCGCTCAATCATCCGAGAGATTCGTACGGAAATTGAACTCGGTCATTAGTCTGGCAGGTCGGACTTCAGGCGGTCGGATGAACGATGGGGACACTCACCCCGGCCCCCTCTGATTATACCGCTTGGCACGCCGTCCGAATATCTTCCAGACACATCTCCAGGCGATCCTGGTGAGTCCGAAAACATAAGGCACAGATACGGATGGCAAACCGATCGCCTAGCATCGTGCCGGTCAGCAGGACCCGCTTGCGGGCATTAATGGCTTGAAGCCAGGCATGATTCAGTGCGTTGAGAGCGGGCGTATCCAAGCCGGGTCGGTTCAGCCGAAAGGCGACAATGGATAATTGCGGCTCGGCAACGATTTCAATCTCCGGGATTTTTTTGAGCGCGGCGGTGGCCCATGCGGCTAAATCGAGTTTTTCCTCCAGGGCCTGACGAAAGGGCTGAACGCCGTGCATCTTGAGTGGCAGCCAGACGCGCAGCCCGCGAAAGTCGCGGGAGAGTTCAGGCGAAATCTGGCAAAAATCCACACAGTCGGGATCATCCTGCATGGGCGGCAGATAGGCGGCTGCCCCACCCTGATGCGCCCGTTTGAGCGCCGTGCGCTCCCGCACGAGAAGAGACCCGGTGCCAAAGGGCAGGAAAAGTCCCTTATGCGGGTCCAGGGTAATCGAATCCGCCCGCTCAATCCCGCTTAAGCGAGCCCGACCACGCCGGGTCAGCAGAAAGAAGCCGCCGTAGGCCGCATCAACATGCAGCCAGAGTCCGTGTTGGCGAGCAATATCGGCCAAGGCCGTAAGGTCGTCCACTGCACCCGTATTGGTCGTGCCTGCGTTGCCGATGATGAGAAATGGTGTGAGACCCGCCTGCCGGTCTGCTGCAATATGGTGGTGCAAGGCGTCGAGCCGGATGCGGAAGTACTCGTCCGTTGGAATCTCTCGAACGTTGTGAGCGGAAAATCCGGCCAGCAGGGCCGCCTTTTGTACCGAATGGTGGGTCTGGCTTGAGGTGTAGAGAATACCGTCCAGAAAATCATCGGGCAGGCGCTCACGGCGGGCGGTAAAAATGGCCGAGAAATTCGCCAGCGAGCCCCCGGTGGTCAGAAACCCACCGGCAGAAGCTGGATAGCCGATAATATCGCAGAACCAGCGCACCACATTGGCTTCAAGCTGGACCAGGCCGGGGGACGCGGCCCAGACGCCGACGTACCGATTCACCGCGTCACTGATCAGGTCAGCCACCGCGGCATGAAAGATACCGCCACCGGGCACATAGGCCAGATAGCCCGGTCCGGCACAGTTGAAACTGCGGGGAATGGCGGTCTGGAACAGCGTCTGCAAAAGCTCGGAGTATGGCTGTCCCTGTTCGGGCAGGGGCTCTCGTAGGCTGCGGGCGAGTTCGACTCCGCCTGCGGTGTCGGCCGCCGGCTGATCAGCCAGCGACTCAATATGGATCGTAATATACTGCATCGCCTGGTCAACCAGACGATGCATCTCGTCAGCCGAGGGCTCAAGTGGGAAAGACTCCGCTACGCTGGCGCTAGGCATCGGCCTGTGTCTCGCCTTGCAACAGAATCTCGACGCATTGCCGCACGGCATCCGTGGCCTTTTCGCGCAGGGTCTGCTCGCTATTGCTGGCAATCGGATGGGGGATAACGGCAAAGGGATAATCGGACATCCCCTGGACTGTGGCCATGGCTTTGGCCGTTGGGACAAAACGATCCGTAATAATAGCGGTGGCCGCTACGCCGGCCTTCTCAGCGGTCAGGGCATCGTGCAAACTGCACGATGAACAGCTGCCTCAATCACCGACCGCGGAAATGACGGCATCACACGCTGTGAAGCCTTGTACCACGTCATCTGGAGCCGGACGGCTGGCGTCCGGTTTATGCAGGCGGATGACGGTGCTGACGCCGTGTTGTGAACGCAGGAGGGCTTCGAGGTGATCGAGCAAGGTGTCTACATTGCGCTTGCCGTTGTCGAGCAGGCCGACCGTCCGGCCGGCCAGGGTGGACAGGCGAGAGACGGTAGCCTGAGTCGCCTGGCCGCCGTCAAAGGTTGGATCAAGAACGCGCAGTGTCATAGCCTTGCTCCTTTTTATGGGGTTTCGATGATCTGCGTCACGGCCTGCGACCGGGAGCCCAACCACGGCGGCACAATCGCCCCAAACCCACCTGCCGGACCACCCGCGGCAACCACCAGTAAATCGTCCGGTGAGTGTAAGGCGCTGAAGCGCTGGGCTGCGTCCTTGCCCAGATGGACGATCTGCCTTTTTCCCACCGTGGCCCAGTCGCGTCGCACAACCCGGGCGGAGCGATGGATGTACTCCTGGATGTCGCGCTTTTGCCAACCCGCGGCCGCGATGAGCTCGCGCAGTTGCTTGGGAACGATCAGGGCATAATTTCCAGCCCAGATCGAATAGGTCAACATATTGTGGCGTATCTCCGCGGCAAAGGTCTCGACGATTTCTTCCGGGTCGCGGGTCCACTCGTTCATGGTCTGGCGCGGAGACTCTCCCGCCATCACCGTGACCGCCGACGCACCGGCGGGAATGCCACGCTGCTGCGCCAAGGGCGTCCACGGACTGTCTTCTTCGTCTTCGGCAATACAGAAGGTGAATTTGCCCGGATGGCCCAGAGTCGAGCGGTCGAGCTGTCCGGGGACACAGCCCAGCACGTTAATGAGCAGGAGGCGGATGGCGCGGCCAATACTGGCATTGGCCCGGCCGCTATTACCCAGGACATTATGGGTGGCGTTCAGCCCGATCCTCTGTCGAATGGGTCCGTTGACCACAATAAACTGGGCACTGCCGCCAGTGCTCGCCGTGCTGCCGTGCAGGTTGAACTCCGGCTGGCACATGGCTTTGATCGCTGTGACGACCAGGGGCATATAGGCCGGCAGACAGCCCGCCATCACCGCATTGATGGCGACCTTCTCCGCGCTAATCGGGCGGTGGCGGACGGACTCGACGCCAATAACGGCGCTCGGTGCCAGACCGACCGCCTCGAGACTGGCCTGAACCAATTCCTCGGTGGGGGGAAGAATGGGCAGGCCGTCTGTCCAGCCGCGTTGGTGATACAGGTCATTGACGGCGACGATATCGGCGAGGTCGTAGGTTGGAGACTGTAACTGTGCCACTGGCTATCCCTTTCGTGGCTGTGTCTGGCGTAACAAATAGGGCACAAGCGGCACCATGACAAGCAGGGGAATACTGACCAGGACCGTGGCCCAGAGTACATCGAAGCGCTCGGTGATATAACCGCCTGACCACGGCCCTAACACGATGCCAAGACTGAAGGCCATATTATAAAACCCAAAAGCTTTCCCGGACTGCCCTTCGGTGAGATAGTCCACCATCAGGGGCAGGGTGGGGACAAGGGCGGCTGACAGGGCAAAAATTGTGGCGAGGGCGAGGGGGAACAGCCAGACCGAATCCAGGGCAGCAAACAGGCTAGGTGTAAGGCCAGACGCGGCCAGCAGACCGCATTGGATAGGCTCTCGGCACCCGCGCCGGTCCGACCACCAGCCGATGAGGGGCTGGATAATCAGCATGGCCAGCCCCCAGCCTGAAAAAAACAGGCCGATGTGCTGGCGCGTCCAGCCCAGCCGGGAGAATTGGAGTGGCAGCAGGATCTCAATAGCCCCCAGCGCGGCGCAGGTGACGAGAATCACCAGGCAGGCGCACACGAGTTCTCGTCGCAACCCGTCTCGGAAAAAAGATGGAGCGACCGAGTCGGCAACCACAGGAGTGGAGGGTGGCGCATTCCGTGGCAGCAGGGCAAAGGCACAGATGGCTAAACCAAACGGCACCCCGGCAAAATACAGGAAGGGGTCACGTATCTGACCCAGACTGCCGAGGGCCGGTCCGGCAATCACGCCAATGCTGAAGGCCATCATCAGGACGCTCATCTCCACCCCACGCCGCTCTGTGGTTGCCAGCCGGGCCGCGAGGGGGAGGGCCGCCGCCCAGGTCGCGGACGCGGCGACCCCTTGCGTGACGCGACAGCCGAGCAGGGACCAGAACCCGCCTGCCTGCCAGAACCCGAGCGAGGCGAGTCCCAGGGCCAGCATGCCCACCGTCAGCCACCGTCGTTCGCCCCAGCGATCCACCAGCAGGCCAAAGGGGAGGTAGAGCAGCAGGGAGATCAACCCGTATGAGGCGTAGAGCGTCCCCGCGCGGGTTTCTCCCAGACCTAATTCTGCGGCAAAGCTTGGCAGCGCCGGGATGATAACCGTATAACCCGCGGCATCGGTAAAAATAATGGCTACCGCTAGGCCGAGTAACAGCCCGCGCGGCCGCGTCGCCCGCGCGGCCAGAATCGATGCTGCCGCTGGGGGGGAAGCGGAGAGCACGACCCCAGCTTGGGAAGGGGCGGAAAGCGGAGGGCGTGCCTGGGAGGGGTCAGACTGCTTCATCGTTTTTGGCCGAGACCGGCTTGGTGGTCTGGGAGGAGAACAGGTCTGGATGGTGGGCAACAAAGACGCTGGGGTCGCCCCGTCCCAGCGCCCGCAGATAGGCTTGATTATGGTCGCGCAACCACTGTTTTTCAGGAATGGGGTCAGGCGCTCGTTCGTCCGTGGGCTCGTCCTGGAGGCTCATCTCGTGTTTGAGTTGGAGGAGACGTTCGACGACCACCAGCGGGTTCTGACCGGCGTTCTGTTCTGCTGTTTCCAGCAGCAGCTCTGACGCCCGTCTGTTCAGATAATCCAGCATTATGGTCCGCTGACGGGGTGTGGCGATCTTGCCGGCGGCTCGGGCCGCGACTTTGGCGTCCTCTTCACCCAGCAAGGCATAGACTTTGACTGCGTTAAAGAAATAGGACGGGACGCTATGGGTCTGTTCGCGCCCGCGGGACCAGACGTAGAAGAGGGCCAGGATGACCAAGAGTATGACGAGAAGGACGACCATAATAGCGATGGAATCCTTATCCCGGCCTTCGCCCCAGCGGTGCTAGATTGCCAGTCGCTCGCGCACGCGAACCAGGCGCTCAGCGCCCCAGAACAGTTCGCCGTTGACCACATAGCTGGGTACGCCGAACACGCCCACCTTTTCGGCCTCGGCTTGTATGCGTTCCAACTCGCGGCGACCGGCGCCGTTCAGGTAATCGAGAAATCCTTTGGTATCGATGCCGACTTCCTCCAGTACCTGCTTCAGTACCCGGGGGTCTTCAATAGCGAGTTCGCGTTTCCAAAAGCGTTCGTACACGAGTTGGTGGTAGGGGCGAAAATCTCCCTGTTGTTTGGCGTACAGCATGCCGATATGGCTCGGCGAGGAGTCGAAAATATGGCGGGGCCCCCGAATCGTCAGCCCGCGCCGGGTGGCTTCGCGGCGGCAGTCCATATAGCTGTATTTCACCCGCCGCCACTGATGGGCATTCCGCTCCTCATTCTGGACTTTGCCCCTGTCATCGACCTCGGCGGAACCCAGAAATTTGGGAATGTCCAAGGTCAGTGGCAGAAAGTCCACCGTCACACCAAACTGGCCTTCCAGTTGAAACGTTTCCTCCTGGGCAAGGTAGGCGTACGGGCTTTTATAATCAAAATAATGGGTGATGGTGGTGATGGCCATGCGGGTACTCCTGTCTTCGTGGTCACGGCTCGAACCTAGCCTATCCGCCGGCCCTCCTGCAAGGGCGGAGCGGGGCTGCCCGCCGGCTCAGGAGCGTTCACCCTTGCCGCCGGCCGCTCTTCGGGGCATACACAACACGAGGAGGATAGTATGAGCAAGCAGAGAGCAACGGCTCACTCAAACCCACGCCGTCGGCGCTACCCCCGGGTTGGCTCACACGAGGAACTCGTCCGTCGTGCCCAGGCGCTGGTGCCAATTCTTCGCCAGCGCGCCCCCCACACCGATGACATCCGACATTTACCCGATGAAACCCGCCAAGACCTACGGGCGGCCGGTCTGGCCCGGATTCTCCAGCCCGCGCGCTACGGGGGGTGTGAGGCCCACCTGGCCGGCATGGTCGATATGCTGACGACGATCGGCAGCGGCTGTGGTTCAACCGCCTGGTGTCTGGCTCAATACATCGGGCATAACTTCGTGGTTGCGCAGTGGCCGGAACGTGCTCAAGAAACGGTCTGGGGGACGAGTCCACAAAATCTGTTGAGCGGCATTCTCATTCCCCTTTTGGGCAAGGCTGGAAAAGTGCGGGGTGGGTATGAGCTGTCCGGACAATTTCCGTTTGTGAATGGTGTCACGAGCTGTGACTGGTGCCTGTTTGCCGCCATGGTGGAAAACGGCCCGGGCGGGCAGCCCGAAGAGCGTTATTTCATCCTGCCCCAGGGTGCGTTCGAGATCCTCGATACCTGGGATGCCATCGGACTGCGGGGCTCGGCCAGCCACGATGTCAAAGCTGACCGCGTGTTTATCCCGACCCATATGACGCTGCCGCTGCGGAACCTGAAAGGCGGCGAGACGAGTCCGGGGCGCAAGGTCAATCGTGCACCGCTCTATCGCTCGCCCAGCTATATGATGTTCGGCATTCTCATCTCCAGTGCCTCGGTTGGGATCGCCGAGGGCATTGTGCGTGACTACGTTGAGCAGGTCAAAAGCCGGGTTGCGCTCATGTCCGGCCAGAGCCTGCACGAGCAGGCCTTGCAACACACGAAAATTTCAGAGGCAACGCTGGCGGTCGAAGCCGCCAAAGCCCTGCTGTACAAAAACTGCGCCGAGATCATGCAGATCCTCGAATCGGGTGATCTGCCGTCGCCCGAGCAGCGGACAAAATATCGTGCCGCGGGTGCCTATGCCGGCAAGCTGGCTTTCCAGGCCGCGAATCTGATCTGGGATGCCGGCGGCGGACGGGGGGTGTATATGAATAACCCCATCGCGCGCGCCTATCGCGATATCTGTACGGCAACCCGTCATTTTACCCATATGTGGGACGTGAACGGCGCAGCGCACGGACGGGTTCGGGTCGGGCTGCCTTTGGACAACCCGGCGCTGTGAGCGCCAACGACCCGATTATCGTCTGTCCCGCCTCCCGAGCCGCCACAGGAGCAGCAGCGTCCCCAAGACCAGCAGATCGAGACAGAGGTGCGCGGCCGCCAGCAGCTCTCGGGGAAGGGGGTGGATTGTGGCCGTCAGAGGGACGAGGAAGTCTGGTGCGGCGGCTTGGTCCGCCGCATGCTGGACCAGCCGTGTCAGGAGCCAGCGCTGCTGCTGAGCCGTGTCCAGGGCGGTCCAGTGCAGATAGGCGAACACGCTGAAGGCCAGCGCCCAGAGCATCAAGAGGGCGGTGACGGTCCTGGTCAGGACAGTGAGCCGGACGAGGACGGCAGAAAAAATCAACAGCCCCAGCCCCACCCCGGCAAAGAGGAACCAGAGCTGTCGGGCTGCAGCGGCTTGCTGAAATACCAATCCGAGGACGTTGTGGGCGGTCACCACAGCCGTCGGGTCGAGGCCGACTTGGGGAGGGTCGATATGCGGGTCTATGCCCAGGTCGGTCGGGGAAAGACCGCCTTCGTCTACGAGGCGAAAACTCTCCTGGCCGGGCGTTGGCGGCCTGTCTGATGCAGCGACAGCGCCGGGACTGCTCCAGAGTGCCGCACCCATAACAAGGGTAAAAAACAGGGTCCGCAATCGCCTGATGCCTGGTCTGTGAGCCATGTGTCTGAAGTCGCTGTGGTATTTGCTCTTCTTTTTGCCAGGAACGGCAGTGACGTGCCAGCGGGGGTGCTACGGGTGCCGAGGAAAAAGATCCATCCCACCACTACGGGCCACCCCCTTCGACTCCGCTTGCGCTACGCTCAGGACCGACGGTATTCCATTCATGCTGAGCGTAGCCCCATAGAGGCGAAGTCGAAGCACGGGGTCAGATGAATGCTTGTCTGTGTATCCAGGGTTTGCTATCCGTCCCTTCAATTCTTTCAGAAGGAGGCGGACATGGCCCAAACGCTGATGGAACTCTTAAAAGACGCGCCCAAAAACTGGGGACGCTGGGGGGCGGACGATGAACTCGGTTCTCTGAATTTTCTGACCCAAACGGAAGTCTTGCGCGGGGTGAGGGCGGTCCAGAGCGGCAAAGTCTTTACGCTCCAGGTGCGGATGTGCCATCCCGACGGCGACCCCGGCTATAAGGGCCGCAGTCAACCGAGCCGGATGATGGTCATGGACAAAGGCCACTATCTGAGCGGGAAAGCTCAGCCGTTTCCGGGCGGGATCGAGTACGCCGATGACGTCATGCTGACCAATCTTCAGGCTACGACGCAGTATGACGCCTTGGGCCACGTCTGGTTCGACGACAAACTCTATAATGGCTATGACGCCAGAACGACCATGGGGGGCGGACTCAGTAAAGACAGCATTCTGCCCGTAGCGGAACGTGGCGTGGTCGGCCGTGGCGTATTGCTCGATGTGGCGCGCTACAAAAGTTTGCCGCATCTGCCGGCCGGGTATGGCATCAGTCTGGACGAGTTGCAGCGGACGGCCGAACATCAAAAGTTGACTATCGAAAAACATGATATTCTCCTGATTCGGACCGGCTGGCTGAATCGCTTTTTTGCCGAAGGGCCGGCGGCCTATTACGGTGAAAACGCAACAGATGCCTCGCCCGATACGGCTGTCCAGGCCATGAGTGAACCGGGGATTGCGTACGGCCCTGAGCTGGTGAACTGGTTCCACGCAATGGAAATTCCCAGCCTGGGTAGCGACACCCTGGCCAGCGAACAAACATCCCATCCCGAGTCCGGCTGCTTTGTGCCGCTCCACGCGGCGCTGATGCGTAATCTCGGCGTTTTGTTCAGCGAAATCAACTGGCTCGAAGACCTGGCCGCCGATTGTGCGGAAGACGGCCAGTATGCGTTTCTCTACGCCTGTACGCCGCTCAAGATTGTCGGCGCGGCCGGCTCGCCGATCAATCCGATTGTGGTGAAGTGAAAAGGGGCGCGGGCGAGATGCCCGCGGCCCCGGAGAAAGACTTAGAGCCCTTGCAGAATTTTTGTGCGTTTGTCCTCGTATTCGGCATCGGTCAAATAGCCGCGCTCGTGCAGGCGTTCAATCTCATTCAGGCGCTCCTCAGTCGCGACATACTGCACCGCCAGCCCTGACGCAAACGCGCTGCCGTCTGTGCGTGTCTTGTAGCGGGCTTTGATAATCGCATCGACCTGACTGCCGTATTTGCGTATTGCATTGGCGCTGAGTTTGTTGAACAGGCGGGTCTTGCTGGTGCTCTCCCCGTCGGCGTCTCGAATCAGAGAAAGCGGTGCGTCCCAGATTTTCTGGGAGAGGGTTTTTTCATTACGCTGCACGCTCGACCGGACTTTCCCCAGTTTTCGGTAGGGCCGCATTGGCGTCCCGGCCGTGACCACCACATCGGCTGGAGACTTTCTATCGGAATAGTCTCGCTCACGCGTCGCCGCTGGTGTCTGCGCCACCTGCTTGGGCGGCTCATAATAGGTCGTTACGTTGGCTTTGAGCGGTGCCAGTAGCGGCTCGGGGAGCGCGGCAACGCCGGAGTCAACCAGAATGACGCTGCCACTGTCGGCATTGTTTTCGATAAAGACCCTCTGCTCTGACTTGCCGAGCGGTTTGTCCGGGTCGCGAATGGTCACCACCCAGCGCTCATCGTTTTCAACCGCCCGTTGCTTGGGCGCCCAGCCCTCGTCCTTGGCCGTCTTAATTAACAGGGCGGCCAGTTGTTGCGGTGGCACTGAAAAATGAGCGGTTTGCGAGTCCGCATCGATTTTCCCCTCTTCTGCGAGCGGTGCGGTTGAAGCCGACGTGTCGGAGCCTGGGAGTTTTGGAATAAGGCTCTTACTGCATGCCGGCAGACTCAGGAGGAGGAGCGAGAGACACACATAAAGCACAGCCATGCGTATCATCCTTTCTCGTTTTTATTTGCAGTCGGTTTTCGCTCCATGCCTCCACTCCTCTGTCTCGTGGGGTGGGAGAAGCGTAGTCTCGATTGTAAGCCAAGTCGAGCGGGGGGACAACTCGGGCTGTTGGCGGGCGGGTCAGGGATCTCGCCGGTCCGCCATAGCCGGACC
This sequence comes from Binatia bacterium, assembly GCA_963422435.1. Lineage (GTDB taxonomy): Bacteria > Desulfobacterota > Binatia > Bin18 > Bin18 > Bin18. Next base: position 2,820,454 of record OY729511.1, read on the forward strand.
CCTGACCGCAATGCTATGGTGTGGAACAAAGACGATGAGACTGGAAGGAGACGAGTCGTGAGCCAGCAGATCAATCGACAGTGGCGTCTGGCCTGCCGTCCGCAGGGGATGGTCAAGGAATCGGACTTTGCCTACCACGAAGCCGCACTGCCGCAGCTTGAGGACGGTCAGTTTCTGGTCCGTAATTTGTACCTCGCCTTTGAGCCGGCCATGCGCGGCTGGATTGAGGACCGCAAGAGTTACATCCCGCCGGTCCAGATTGGTGAGGTCATGCGGGCCCTGAGCGTGGGCCAAGTCGTGGAGTCGCGCCATCCGAGCTTTCGGCCGGGCGAGTGCGTGCAGGGTGGCTTCGGCTGGCAGGAGTATGCGGCGGCGACTGAACGGGGCGGTCTGATGCCGCCGACAAAGATTTCGGCTGACGCTCCCTTAACCTGGCCGTTGGGCGTCCTGGGGGTGACGGGTCTGACCGCGTATTTCGGCATCCTGGATATCGGGCAGCCCAGAGCTGGCGAGACCTGTGTGGTATCGGGCGCGGCCGGGGCAACCGGCTCGGTTGCTGGACAGATTGCCAAGATCAAGGGCTGCCGGGTCATCGGGATTGCCGGCGGACCGGAGAAATGTCGCTGGCTGACTGAAGAAGCTCGCTATGACGCGGCCATCGATTACAAGGCCGAAGACGTGGAAGCGCGGCTCGGTGCGCTGTGCCCGGATGGCATCCATCTGTATTTTGATAATGTTGGCGGGGATATCCTGGATGCGGCGCTGGCGCATATTGCGCTCAACGCGCGGGTAGTGCTGTGTGGCGGCATTTCGCGCTACAACGCGGCCACCCCACCGCCCGGACCGAAAAACTATATGAACCTGGTGATCCAGCGGGCGCGGATGGAAGGCTTTATTGTCATTGACTATGCCGCCCGGTTTGGGCAGGCGGCCCAAGAGCTGACGGAATGGATTACCAGCGACCAGTTGACCTTTCAGGAGGACATCCAGGAGGGGTTTGAAAACACGCCGCGCACATTTCTGCGGCTGTTTGAAGGCAAGAATCAGGGCAAGCAACTGCTGAAAATTGCCGAGCCGCCATTGGACCGCTTGTAAACTCGACAAAAGGGTCTCAGGTGGCAAATATCTGCTCCGGCCCTTTGGGGATAATGCCGCTCGGGTTCACCTTCCGAATGGTATAATACGTTCGTTTGATGTGCTTGAAGTTCACCGTCTTGGCCACGCCGGGCAGGTCATACAACCGTTTGAGATAGGCCGACAGATTGGGGTAGTCGAGAATGCGGCGGAGATTGCACTTGAAGAGGCCGTAATAGGCGATGTCAAACCGAATCAGGGTCACAAACGCCCGCCAATCCGTCTCGGTCAGCCGCTCGCCAAGCAGATAGGACTGCCCCTCCAGTCGCTGCTCCAATTCGTCCAGGCAGTCGAACACCTCGGTCACGGCTGCCTCATACGCCTCCTGGCGCATGGCAAATCCGGTCCGGTAGACGCCATTGTTGAGGCCTTCGTATATCCGCTCGTTCAGCGCGTCAATCTGGGGCCGTAAATCCACGGGATAGAAATCGACTGCGGCGTCTCCATAGGCGTTGAAAGCCGTATTAAACATACGGATGATGTCAGCCGATTCATTATTGACCATTGTGTTCCGCTGCTTATCCCACAGGACCGGAACAGTCGGACGACCGGTAAAATGGGGGTCGGCGCGGGTGTAGAGTTCGTGGACGTAGCGGATGTTGAACAGCGGGTCGGGAATGGAGCCTGGGTATTCACCAAAGCTATAGCCCTGGTCGGTGAATTCGGGGATGGCGACTGAAAGGGAGGTGATATCTTCCAATTTTTTCAGCTTGCGGTAGAGCAGGGCCCGGCAGGCCCACGGGCAATTGTAGGCAATATACAGGTGGTAGCGGCCCGGCTCGGCCTGAAAGCCGCCGTCTCCGGTTGGGCCGGGCGAGCCGTCCGGGGTGATCCAATGCCGAAACGTCGATTCCTGCCGGATAAAACGGCCCTGGGCGTCCGTGCGTTTTTTCATCTGCCAGTCGTCTTCCCATTTGCCGTCTACGAGCATGGCGTCCTCCTGTGCGGTTAGGGGCTAGGGGTTAGGGAGGGACGGGGGCTGATCACCGACCACTGATGCAACCATACTGCCTCTTTTACGCCCGCGGTGGGGTGGGCGCGGCAAATACGTTTTTCTCGAACGCGTCCGCGGCGCGTAAGACGGTGGCGTCGTCCCCGTGCCGGCCAATCAGCATCATGCCCACCGGTAAGCCTTCCGAGACCGCGCAGGGAGCCGTCAGCGCGGGATGGCCGGTCACGTCGAACGGACAGGTGTTGTGCAGCATTTCGAGCGCACGCTGCACATACTCCTCGCGGCTGGCGTCAGGGCCGGGAATTTCGGTGGCCTTCATCGGCAGGGTGGGCATGAGCAGCAGGTCGTGCTCTTGCAGGGCCGTGTCGTAGGTCGCCCGCAGGGAGCGGGCCATGTTCTGGGCCTTGGCATAATAATGGCCGTGATAGCGTTCCTGCATATAGCGGCCGAGCAGGATGACCATTTTGACGGTTTCCGACAGGTCGTTCGGGCGGGTGAGTCGCCCGCGCGCCGCGGCATCAAGCAGGCTGGTGGTATAGTGACCCTTCCAATTCGTTCCCATGCCACCCCCTTCGACCATCAGCAGGGTCGGGCCTTCGGTGGCAATGCTGTTCCAGACATGCCGGCCATCGCGGTGCCAGGGCAAGGACACGGTTGTGATCGTAGCTCCGAGTTTCTCAAATGCCCGGGCCGCTTCCCGGACGCGGTCGTCTACGTCCGGTTCTGATACGTCCCAGCCAAAGCCCTCTTCCACAACGCCAAGCCGCAGCCCGTTGACATCTCCGCTGAGGGCTTCGATGTATGCCTGGCCCTGAAGCCCGGCCTGCTGACGCGGGTCCAGTCCGTCCGGACCGGCCAACACCTCAAGCAGCAGGGCCGCATCGTGTACGCTGCGCGTCATCGGCCCGGTATGATCAAGCGTGATTTCAATCGGCATGATGCCGGTATACGGAACCAGTCCGTAGGTTGGTTTATGCCCGTAGATGCCGCACCACGAGGCCGGCATACGAATCGAACCGCCTTGGTCGCCACCAATCGCCATATCGACCATGCCCGCCGCGACCAGCGCCCCACTGCCGCACGAAGATCCCCCCGTTGTGCGGCTGTGATTGTGCGGGTTGAGCACCGGACCGGTGGCATTAGTATGGCTGCCGCCGGAGAAGCACAGATTCTCACACACCGCCTTGCCCACAATATGGCCGCCGGCAGCAAGAATGCGGGTCACAATGGTGGCGTCGATTTCCGGGGTATAACCTTCGAGAATACTGCTCCCGTTCATCATGGGGACGCCGGCGACACAGACGTTGTCCTTGATGGCCAGGGTTTTGCCGGCCAGCGGCCCTGCGGATGCGCCCTGGATGTCCGTTCGCCAGTACCAGGCCCCGAGCGGATTGTCTTCCGGCTGGGGCCGATAGCCCGGTGTCCGGGGATAGGAGACCGGTAGGCTTGGCTCGGTGAGTTCATCCAGGCGGGCGTAGGATTCCAGGACCCCAGCCATGAGCCCCTGGAACGATTCCAGGTCTTCATCGGTCAGCTCCAAACCGTAGCCTGCTGCAATATCGGCAAGGTCATCAATAGTCGGGTGTTTGACTGCCATAGTGTGGGTCTCCTTCTCTCCGCGCGGTTTCGATATCTCTCTGCATAGCATATAGCATAGGGCCTACGGCCTGGAGAAGATGGAGCGGTGTTCCCGTTCCGGTCCGGCGTGCTATGTAAGACTACACGGAGCAGGGAGGATCGCCTGAACACTCTTCCGATCTACAGCGTATGGCAGCCTTTATTCTTGATATTGGAGATCACGTGGCTCTTCGTGAAGGGTCCATTCTGGATTTGGGCGGAGGGTTTCGGGTTGAGGGGCCGGACGCGGGCGAGGTGATTGACATTTCGGTCGGGATGGACGTGGTTGCCGTTCAATGGGAGCGGGCCCAGTTCCGTGGCTGGTATGATGTCGAAACCCTGTCGCGCCTGGTCAGTGTTGATCGGCCCCAAGGAGCGGAGGTGCGCCTGTCCCAGGCTGAGATGCTGCGCTTTGCCTCAATCCAGGACTTGCTCACGCGATTGGGGTTTGAGGAAGATCAGGAACGCGCCTGTCTGCGGCAGGCCCAGCACGGCCATGTGGTTGAATTTGACCGTATGGCGGGCCAGTCGGTTCCCAGCTTTGTCTCCCAAGGAATCCGGGGCGGCTGGTTGCGTTCTTATCTGAAGGAGAAGAAAAGTGGAGCCGATGGGATTTGAACCCACGACCTCTAGAGTGCGATTCTAGCGCTCTCCCAACTGAGCTACGGCCCCCAAATGATAGTGGCTGGCGTGCACGGCTGCGTGCCTCCCAACGCTAGCAGCCCCACCGGTTTTTGCAAGCAGGCTCATGATCGTCCGAAAGTCAGACCAGGCCAACTTCCAAGTAGGTGAGTATCCCACGCAGACCGGTGGCATCGAAACGGGCGTTGATGCGGGAGCGGAAAATAAAGTGATAAAATCCGTCTTCGGCTTTGGCCTCCGGCGGCGGATTTGGGTCCCACGCCCCCTGCTGGCAGGCGTCCAGCAGGCTCTCATCAACCGCATAACTTCCCGAGCGCGTATGCAGGGTTACGCCGCGCAGATCACCCTTGTCGTCCAGCTTGGCTTGGAGTTGTACGTAGTTGCGGGCGGCCACAACGTCGTCAACCTGAAGATTGTGCCGCTGCCGGATCAGGAGATGCCGAAACACGCGCTGGGCAACCCGGCGGACAAACGGCGCAAAGCGGCTCGCTTTGGTATTGAGAAAGGTGAGCTTGCCTTTCCGCACGTCAGGCAGATAGTCGAGGACGCCGCGCGGTCCCGGCATGGTCAGGAAATTTTCGCGGGCCGGTGGTGGGGCCATAGCCAGGAGTTCATTGCCCGAGGGCGGGGTGCGCTGGGCTTCTTCTTCATCTCCTGCATCACCGTCTGTTGACAGCCAGCCTTTTGCCAATACATCATCCGGTCGAGCAAAGAGTTGGGGCTTGGCTTTCCGGGCCTTGGGATCGCCTTGCCGGGGCGAACGCTTCTGTCTGGCGTCCTGCAGCGTTTGTTCCAAAGGATTGTCAACCGGCGGTCTGCGACTGCGACCCGGTGTGTTGAGGGCGAGTTCGGTCGGCTCTTTCTGGGCGACTGTGTCGGCCTTGTCCGGCGTCTGCTGTTTTTTTTCTTCGGGCGGCTTGGTCAGCGGTGTCCCGACGGCGACGGTCTGCTCTGTGACCGCAGTATTCCGGTCGCTGAGAAAACGGGTCTGGTCCGGCACTTGCTCATTGACCTCATCTGGAACACTGACGATCTGTTGCTCCGGTACTGCCGGAGGTGGTGGTTGTTCCTCCTTGGGCTGTTCCTCGGCTGGCTCCGGCTCCTGGACCTGAGGCGGCACCTGCGCGACTTGAGGCGGAGTGAACGCCTCCGGCGGCAACAACTCAACCGTGGTCAATTGTTCTTGCGGCGGGGCTGTGGCGCGTTTGAATTGGGGCCACAACAGGAGCAGGAGCAGATGGACCAGGAGAGAGAACAGGAGGAAGCGCGCAAGCGGATCACGTTGTGTGGGACGGGGAAGTGTTGAGACCGCAGCCGACATTTGAGGCATTCTAGCTGTCTCGAACACGGGCCGCAAGGAAACGCGCGCGCCTTGCCCGGCGGCGCGGGCTGGCCTATAGTGGGGCCACCATGTTTGGTCTCGGTGTTGGCGAACTCGTTATTATTCTCGTTATCGTCCTCGTCATATTTGGGGCGGGGAAATTGCCGGAAATCGGTGAGGGACTCGGCAAGGGCATCCGCAGCTTTCGCAAAGCCGTGAAAACGCCCGACGAGATAGATGTCACACCCGAGCAGGGATCGGACAAGGGCACTGACGAACCGTCTTAAGAAGAGCGTCCGAATCGGGCCGCGACAACCCGGCTGCTGAATTCGGCCACCCGGTCGGGCGGATCGGTAAACGCAATCAGAAAATCGACCCCTTCTCCTGACGCGACCCAGAACTGCTTGGGCGGCATGAGCCTCTGTAAGATATGGACCTGCCGGCGGGTGAGACTTTCGAGCACCTCCGGGGCGGTCTCAGTGCCACAGAAAATGAGCCGTTGTCCTAACACCGTACCACTGTCACTGAGCAGCCTGCCTTCGATTTGAATACGCTGGACGGGGGTATCGGCTTGATTCACCGCCCTGCCTGCAATGGCAAAGACCCGGTTTCCGTCTTTTGTGCGCCAAAAACCCGCCCGCATCCGTGTGAGGGCAATGTGCCGCGCGGACGGGCGTTCCGCGTCGAGTAAGGGGCCGAGTACCGGGAGGTGGGAGAACACTGTCGCGGTCTGCTCTATGTACGAAGATGCGACAAAGGTAAAGCCGGCATAGCCGGCGACGAGCAGGCCGAGGAGCGCGATGGGCAGCCGGGATGAAAAAACTGTCCTGGGCGAGTCTGAAACCGGGCGAGGCGGTTGTTCAAGCCTGCCTCCGTCAGTGGGGTCTGTGTCGGAGAGGGGGGCCGCGGCTGACGGAAGCGTATCCCGGTCTTGCGGCGCGGCTGGGGTGAGCGGAGCTGGTGCAACGTGGCTCGGACTTGCGGAATCGGTTGAATCCGCGATTTCTGATGCTCCCTCCGGGGCCGGGTCAGGGGAGAGACTGTCCGACCAGTCTTGCTCTGTGGGCAAATCAGCCGCAGGTGTCGGAAGCGTGTCGGAAGAGGAGAAGGCGCTGGAAGAGGTAAAGACGGGGTCGTCGGCGGGAGCCTCGGATGCTGGCGCGCCTTGCGGATCTCTGTCTTGCGCTGGGTCTTGTTCTGGAAGATGATCTATTTGGACAAGAGGCGGGACAGATTGGAAAACATGTCCACAGTCTGGCCGCGAACATTCGAAAAACGTTGTCTCATCAACCACCCCTGCCACGTCGGTCCGATAGCGAGTATGGCAGGAAGGGCATTCCACAATCACGCACCACCTCCTGCGAGCCACTGCGATTGTATGCCCCAGCGAAGAAAAATCAACTGCGTTGACGGCCAGTTGGAGAAGAAACTATAATGGAGGTGTAATCGGGGAGAGGGCAAATATAGAGGAGCGGTCTTTGATCATTCGTGCCACACTACGCATGGCCTTCATTATCCTGCATACCGTGTTCTGGGGTGGTCCAGTTTATCTCTTCTCTTTTCTTGATCCGTATGCCGAGCGTGCGGCCCGCCTCATCCGATTCTGGGCAAAAGGCAATCTGTGGGCGTGCGGTGTGTCTGTCTGTATACAGGGTCTGGATCGTCTGAATTCCCGCTCGGCCTATCTTTTTATGTCTAATCATCAGAGTCAGTTTGATATTCTGGCTCTCATAGTCGCCCTCGAAGATTTCCCCTTGCGTTGGGTGGCAAAGTACGAACTGCGCAAAGTGCCCATCTTGGGCGCGTGTATGCATCGGACCCATCAAATATTAGTCGACCGAGGAAGCCGGACCCAGGCCGTTGCCACCTTGCGTAAAGTCAAAGAACTCCTTGGCGCTCAGATCTCCGTCCTGTTTTTCCCTGAAGGAACGCGTGGGGAGAACGGTCGTCTCTTGCCGTTCAAGCCCGGCGGTTTTATGGCTGCGGTGGAAGCGGGGGTGCCGGTCGTTCCTGTCACGATTAACGGCAGTCGGTCAATCCTTCCTCCTGGAGACTGGAAAGTCCGTTCTGGAGAAATTGAGATTATCTTTGGGACACCGATTCCGATTCAGCGAAACGGCACCAGAAAGGCGGCCCGCAGCGCCCTGCTGGCGCAGGTTGAGGCAGCGATTGCCGCTCAGTTAAAAACCGCCGAGTCCTCACCTGTCGGGCATACGCCACCTCCGCCGCCAGCCGGACAACCGGAACGCCGGGGCGAACCAGACGGCCGTGAGACCGCATATCGGGTCACACCATGAGTGACGGCCACCTGCGTATTGTGCCATTGGGCGGCCTGGGCGAGATTGGGCTTAATCTGATGTTGATTGAGTACTGTCCGGCCAGCTCTGCGGAAACCGTCGCGATCGCCATAGACTGCGGGCTGATGTTTCCAGAACAAGAGATGTTGGGGATAGATATCGTCATCCCTGATCTGAGCTATCTGCGCGAGCAGCACCATCTGCACGCGGTGGTGTTGACACACGGACACGAGGATCATATTGGCGCTCTGCCGCATCTGCTCAAAGAATTTCAGGTGCCGGTCTATGGAACGCCGTTCACCCTCGGCCTAGTGCGTGACAAACTGCGGGAACATCACCTTGCCGATGAGGTTCAACTGCACGAATTCCGGCCTCGGGAATCCTGGGAGATCGGTCCTTTTCGTCTTGAAGGGATTCATGTCACGCACAGTATTGTCGATGCCTCGGCGCTGGCCATTAGCACCCCGCTCGGGACCATCATTCACACCGGAGATTTCCGGTTCGACCAGACGCCGATAGATGGGCAGCGGTCCGACCTGAGCCGTTTTGCCGAATGGGGAGAGCAAGGTGTGCTGCTCTTGATGTCCGACTCGACGAATGTCGAGCGCGCCGGCGCTACCCCGTCCGAACGCACGATCACCCGACCGCTTGAGGATATTATTGCCCACGCCCAGGGCAAAGTCCTGGTGGCAACCTTTGCCTCGCATATTCACCGCATCCGCCAAGTCGTTGACCTGTCGGTCAAACAGGGACGCCAGGTCGGCGTCGTGGGCAGACGGCTGGTGAGCAATATTGACATTGCTGAGGAGACCGGGCACTTGCCGCTGCCCCAGGAGGCGCTGATCGATATTGCGCGCGTGCCGGATCTCGCTCCGCACACCGTGACCTTGCTCACCACCGGATCACAAGGCGAGCCCCTGTCGGCCTTATCCCAGATTGCGGTCGGAGAGCACAAGCGGATACAGCTAGAGGCTGGGGATACCGTTATCCTCTCGTCACGGGTTATTCCCGGCAACGAGCGCACCATTGCGCGGCTAATTGATCATCTCTCTCGACGGGGAGCCGAGGTGTATTATGAGGCCATTGCCTGTGTACATGTGTCCGGTCATGCGGCCCAGGACGAATTACGCTTGATGCTCAGCCTGGTGCGCCCGCAGTACTTTGTTCCCATACACGGGGAGTATCGTTTCCTGGCGCGGCACTGTGGGTTGGCCCGAGAGGTTGGAGTGGAGCCCGATAATGTCTTTCTGCTCGAAGATGGACAGGTCTTGGAGATACAGGCCGGGGACGCTCATCTGACCGGGTCGGTTCCTGCCGGCCGGGTTTTTGTTGATGGGCTGGCCGGGATCGAAGAGGAAGTCTTGCGTGACCGCCGACACGTGGCCGAGGACGGCTTGGTTGTCGCTATCATCGGGCTGGAGCAACAGACCGGCGAACTCTTGAGCGGACCGGATCTGCTCTCGCGTGGCTTTCTGCTGTCAACAAACGGAGACGGATATGCTGCCGCCAAAGAAGCGGTCCGCGCCATGCTGGCTGAGCTGCCGGCCGAGTCTCGAACTGATAGTGGCGTCGTAAAGGAACAGGTTCGGCTGGCCTTGCGGCGTTATTTTCGTAAGACACTGGGGCGTCGGCCTGTCGTCTTGCCGTTTGTCATGGAGATGTAGAGGTGGGGAGGGTGGAATGGCAGTCAGGAAAAACTTACGCCGGCAAGACAAAATCGCCGAGCAGGAGCGCGTCACTGTTCAAGAACACGCCGTTTCTCAAGAACGTTCCATCTTGGGCGAGGGAATCGGCGTTCTGTGTGTGACGCTCACTATTTTTTTAGGGCTCGCCTTTTTTTCGTATCACCCTGGCGCCGCGGACAGTAATCAGGTCGGCCGGGCCGGTCATGTGGTTGCCCATGTTTTGTGCCGGGCATTCGGCCTGACGGTGTATCTGTTCCCAGCTATCTTGCTGTACGCTATGGCACTCCGATTTCACTGGCTGCGGTGCACCGCCCCATTCATCCAGGGCATTTCGTTTGTTGTCTTTACCCTGGCAGCCTCCGCCTTTCTGGCTCTCTGGTTCGATGGCCGGCCGATTTTCCAGGCCGGAGGCTGGGTCGGAAGCTTCCTGGCTCTCCATCTGCGCCAAGCCGGGAATCTTGTCGGTGCCTACTTGCTTTTGTCTCCCGTTTTGCTGGTCTCGTTTATGGGTATAACTCAACTCTCATTGGCGAAAGTGGGGGGTCGGCTAGTGGCGGGCGGCCGCGAGATCGGACGGTTCGGCTGGGCTCGACTGCGGACGCTCTCAGGTCAGGTCGTGGCTCAGGTCTCAGGCTGGCTGGAACAGGGAGCGCTGGGCTGGCCTGCCCGGCGGACGGAGCGACAGACATCCCCGTCCGAACCGTTATTCTGTGGTGGAGAAGAGGCCGAAGTCTATACGCGCAAAAAAGAGGCGCGGCCGGCCCGTCCGCTGCCAAAGAAGAAAACGCGTCAGCCAGCACCACAATCTGAAACTGTACCGCCAGACGCTCTCGATGAGCCGGAAGAGAGTAAGCCGCCCATTATTATCAGTCGCCCGCCCGCAGCGACGGACGAGGACGAGTCGGCTCCGTCGGCGTCGCCGCCAAGCCCGACCGGCGGCGCGGACAACAGACCGTATGCCGTACCCAGCCTGGCCCTGCTCGATCCGCCCGTCCGTTTAGCGGTCAAGGTCGATGAAGACGCGCTGCACGCCAGCTCTCAGATATTGGAAAGTAAGCTGAGCGATTTTGGTGTTTCCGGCAGCGTGGTTGCCGTCCGGCCCGGCCCGGTCATTACGACCTATGAGTTTGAACCGGCGCCGGGTGTCAAGGTCAATCGCGTCGTGTCATTAGCCGATGATTTGCAAATGGCCTTACGCGCCGTGTCCGTCCGCATCCTCGCCCCCATTCCGGGCAAAGCCGTCGTAGGGATCGAGGTCTCTAATGCCAAGCGTGAGAAGGTGTGTCTCCGCGAGATTCTGGACAGTGTCGCCTGCCACCAGACCGAGTCGCCTCTGGCGCTGGCCTTAGGCAAGGATACGGTTGGCAGCCCTGTGGTGACGGATCTGGCGCGGATGCCCCACCTGCTGGTGGCAGGGGCAACCGGGACCGGGAAGTCAGTCTCGCTCAATGTGATGATTATGAGCATTCTGGCCCGGACGACGCCCCGCGACGTTCGCTTTATTATGATTGATCCGAAAATGCTGGAACTCTCCTTATACGAGGGTCTGCCGCACCAACTGTCGCATGTCATTACCAATCCCAAGGAGGCCGGCGTGGCCCTCCATGAAGTCGTGCGGCGCATGGAATACCGCTATAAGCTGCTCAAGGATAAAGGCGTCCGAAATATTGCGGCCTATAACCGCGCCCTCGAAACCGGGGAAACGGCCACCGACGGGATTATCAAGCTGACAGAGGTCGTCCACGATGACGAAGACGAGCGGACTGCCGGGCAACCGCAACCACAGTCCAAGGCCCAGCTTGAACTCAACCATCAACGCTTACCCTATCTGATTGTCCTGGTGGATGAACTCGCCGATCTGATGCTGACGGTCGGTCGGGAAATCGAGGAGCCGATTACCCGGCTGGCCCAGATGGGGCGCGCGGCCGGTATTCATCTGATTCTGGCAACCCAGCGCCCATCTGTTGATGTGATTACGGGATTGATTAAAGCCAACTTTCCAGCTCGTATTTCCTTTCAAGTCTCCTCTCGTATCGACTCCCGGACGATCTTGGATGCCGTTGGTGCCGAGCGTCTATTGGGTGATGGCGATATGCTGTTCCTCCCGCCGGGCAGCGCCAAACCCCAGCGTATCCATGGTGCCTTTGTCTCGGAACCCGAGATCAGGAAGTTTGCCGTGGCGATTAAGAAGCAGGGCAAGCCGGTTTTCGATGAAGAACTGGTCGCTGCGCTCGAATCGGTCCGAACGCAGAAGGGGTCCAGTCCGCACGAGGAAGAGGATTATGACGAAATGTATGAGCAGGCGCGCGACCTGGTGCTGGAGAGTCGCCAGGCTTCCATCTCCTGGCTGCAACGTCGCTTGCGCGTCGGCTATAACCGGGCGGCGCGCATGATTGAACGGATGGAGCGCGAGGGGCTTATCGCGCCTGCCGGCGAAGCCGGGAAACCGCGCGAGGTTCTGGTGCCGGCCCAGGCCGAGGCCGAGTAGGCCGGGAGAGTTGTCCTGACTAGTATTCTTTCCGCCAGCCAGTACCGCGCTCTATTCTCATACTGTGCGAAGACCATCTATGCACTCTTTTAGGACCGGCCTGCTATGCTTCCTGCTCGTCTGGCCTGAATGCCCTCTTCTTGCCGCTCCTCCGGCCGAGGAATCTCAGGGACAAGCTGCCGGCAAGAGCGCGCCGAGCGGAACAACCAGGTCTGAAACAATGGTCGCCCGTCTCCAGGCGCGTTACGACGAAACCGATGGTTTCCGGGCCGACTTTGTCCAGGAGGTCACCTCGGCCACGCTGGGACAGACCCTCACATCTCGCGGACAGGTGTTCTTCAAGAAACCGGGCCGTATGCGTTGGGAATTTGCAGAACCGCGGCAGCTCGTGGTCGCCGATGGCAGCGCCCTCTGGCTGTATCAGCCTTCGGAGCGGCAAGTGGTGAAGACGCCTTTTCAATACGCCTTCAACTCGCAGACGCCGATCTCGTTTCTCACCGGGGTCGGGCGCCTGGAAGAAGATTTCTCCGTCCTGCCTCAAGGGGAAACCCGTAGCGCGTATCAGCTCCGCCTCAGACCCAAACAGGCGGCTGAGGCCATCGGCCTGTTGGATATCGAAGTCAGTAAAGAGACGTTCGATATCCTCCAAGCGCTGATTACTGATCCGCTGGGCAATACCACGCGGGTATCCTTTACAAATATCGACCGTAAAACGACGCTGGGGGACGATCTGTTCAGGTTCGAGTTGCCGCCTGGGATTGATCTGGTTGAACCCCTGCCTGGTTCGTAAGCGCGGCGTACCGGCCCAGTAATTTGCCTGGTGCCTTGTGCGCGGGGCGAGATAATGCCAGGAAAGAGAACGACGAAAATATACGCATACGGAGGAGAGCTATGGAATCGCTCCGGGGAAAAGTCGCCATTGTGGGGGCAGCCGACACCGAGGTTGGCGTGGTGCCCCATTTGAGTGCCACCCAACTCTACGTCAAGGCGGCCAAGTCTGCGCTGGAAGACGCGGGCATCACCAAGGATGAAGTCGACGGGTTGATTACCTGCAATTCGTTTGTCGAGCCCTATATGTATCACGCGGAGATGATCGCCGAGTATATGCAGATCTTCCCGCGCTACTGTCTCAACGTTGCCACGGGCGGCGGGACGACCTTGGCAATTCTGCACCACGCCGCCGCGGCTATTGCCAGTGGTATGTGCCACACTGTGCTCATCACTATGGCGGACAATATGCTGTCCGGCCTCTCCCGGGATCGGGCGATTGAAGCCATGTCAACGGCCGGACACGCCCAGTTTGAACGACCCTACGGCCCCCCCATCCCGGCGTTTTATGCGCTGATTGCCCAGGCGCATATGCACGCCTATGGGACTACCAGCGAGCAATTGGCCGCGGTGGCGGTGGCCTGTCGGAGGCACGCCTCAATGAATCCGGCCGCGCAGATGCGCGACCCGATTACGGCTGACGATGTTATGAACTCAAAGATGATTGCCTCACCCTTGCACCTGCTGGACTGCTCGCTGGTGTCCGACGGTGGAGCCGCCCTTATTCTCACCTCAGCCGAACGCGCCAGAGATTTTCCCCATTCTCCCGTCTATATGCTGGGGGTCGGGGAGGGGCATTCGCACGAACACATCAGTCAAGCCCGCAGCCTCACCACATCGGCGGCAAAGGAGGCCGGCGAACGCGCCTATGCCATGGCCGGGCTAGGGCCCAAAGATGTTGACGTGGCTGAGCTGTACGACTGCTTTACCCCGGTGGTGGTCATTGAGTTAGAAGACCTGGGTTTTTGTCCCAAAGGGGAGGGGGGGCGTTTTGTTGAAGGGGGCCGGATTGAGTTAGAGGGTGAGCTCCCGGTGAATACGCATGGCGGGCTGATGTCGCACTGTCACCCTGGGCATCCCGGCTCGATGTTTTCGGTAACGGAAGCGGTCTTCCAACTGCGCGGCACCTGCGGACCGCGTCAGGTCAAAGACGCCAACATCGCCTTTGTCCACGCGCAGGGGGGGATCATGTCCACGCACTGTTCCATGATTCTGGGGAAGGAGGTTGGATGATGACAACGCCACTGGAAAAGGCCCTGCCCGTTCCGACCGGTGAAACGCAACCGTTCTGGGAGGGTTGTCGGAATCATGAGTTGCGCATCCAGCAGTGTCGCGCCTGTGGCCACTACCAGTTCTACCCGCGTCTCTACTGTACCGCCTGTATGAGCGGGCACGTCGAGTGGGTGAGGGCGTCCGGCCTCGGAACGGTCTTATCCTTTACCGTTGTCTATCGCCCGGTGACCAAAGCGTTTGCCGAGGAGGTGCCCTATGTCGTGGCGCTTGTCACCTTGGAGGAAGGTCCACAATTGATGAGTAATATTATCGAGTGTGACCCCGAACAGGTGACGATTGGCATGCCGGTTGAGAGTGTTTTTGAGGACTGGTCCGAGGACATCGCGGTGTTGAAGTTCCGACCGGTCCTGGCATCAGGGTAGAGTCGGCACCGGTGCCTCACGAGGGCATTTCTAGCATGTCTTCCGACACCGGCCGAAAACCTTCCAGTTCGGACAGGCGGCCCTGTCGTAAGACGTGCACCACCCACTGATGCCCTTCTTGGGCCTCCTGGTGTTCCCGCCATTGCAGCCCGTATACGGCCTGTGCCCCCTCGGCAACTTCCTGGTCCGTTGCGTAAACAGCATATACGGCCGTTCCAAACTGCATGCCTCCCTGCCGCTTCGCCTGGCGAACGAGATAGGGTGGGTAGGGCTGCGTTGACACCACATAATGATGATCGTCGTGGGTGACCTGCTCTTCCCACCCGGCCGGCCGCCACATGGGACTAAAACCGTAATACCAGCCCAAAAGGCCGCTGACGAACAGAAGCACGAGGCTGCCGAGAACCATGGCTGCCCCAAACGGGGAATGATACAGCCAGGCGAGGCCACCGAAAAATAAGCCGGCGAGTCCGGTGACCACACCGGTATGAGCAAGAATGGTAACGAGTCGCACCCGGAATGTCCTTTCCCCACGGGAAGCATGTATCTGCGAGGTTTGGGTGTAGCGTGTTTTTTTGCCCCCGGCCACTCCCCTCATGGCATCCGGCTGTAATGAGAAAAGCTGAAAGTCTAATTATTGCGGGACCTTACTGTATCAGAGCGGATACGCTAACAGGGCGCTCGTGCGTTTACTCGCCTCCGGAAATATGTTACCCTTACCCACAAGTCTGACGCCGGGAGGAGACGGTCATGTCCGGCCATTCCAAATGGAGCACAATTAAACATAAGAAGGCAGTCAAGGATGCCCGTCGGGGCAAGATGTTCACAAAATTGATTAAAGACCTGTCTATTGCGGCTCGGATGGGCGGGAGCGACCCAGCCGCAAACCCACGCCTGCGCACGGCTATAGCCGTGGCAAAGGCGGCCAGTATGCCGGGCGATACCATAGACCGGGCGGTGAAAAAAGGCGCCGGAGAGCTTGAGGGCGTCAGCTATGAAGAGGTGACCTACGAGGGGCATGCGCCAGGTGGGGCGGCCATTATGCTCCAAACGCTGACGGACAATAAAAATCGAACGGTTTCTGAAGTGCGCCATCTGTTCACCAAAAACGGGGGGAGCCTGGGCCAGCCTAACTCCGTTGCCTGGATGTTCACCCACAAGGGCATTATCACCATAGAAAAGGATCAGGCTGAGGAAGATCAACTCATGGAAATCGCCCTTGACGCCGGGGCGGAAGATATCACAACGGGCGATGATCTGTTTGAGATTGTGACGGCTCCCGACGAGCTCGAAGACGTGCGACAGGCGCTCGAAAACGCTCATATCGGAACGGCGTCGGTTGAAGCGACGATGGTGCCCCAAAACACGGTCAGTCTCGCCGGCAAGGAAGCCGAACAAACCTTACGGCTGCTCGACGCCCTCCAGGATCTCGCCGATGTCCAAACCGTTTCCGCCAATGTGGAAATTGCTGAAGAGGAGATGGAACGGCTCAGTGCAGCCTAAGGAAGGGGAAGATCATCGACTCTCGCAACGCTGCCCCTCCATTGCGCGTGTTGGGGATAGACCCCGGCACGTTGCGGACCGGATGGGGTATCATTGAGAAAACGCGTCGGACGTTGACTTTTTGTGCCGGAGATGTCGTCTCCGTTAAAGGGCTCCGCTCCCTGCCTGAACGCCTGCGTCTCATATACGAGGAGCTTGTGGCGGTGATTGACCGCTGGACTCCCCATGTCTTGAGTCTTGAGAAAGCCTTTGTGGCCCATAACGCCCAGAGTGCTCTGCGCCTGGGCGAGGCGCGGGGCGTGGTGCTCCTGGCCGCGGCCCAAGCCGGTCTGCGGATTGCCGAGTATAATCCAACCGAAATCAAGGCGGCTGTGGCCGGTTATGGCCGGGCAGGAAAAATGCAGGTCCAAAAAGCGGTTTTTTCCCAACTGCACCATCCAGACGGGGAGGCGGGTGTATTTCCGTCAAGCCAGGATGCGACGGATGCGCTCGCGGCGGCCATTTGCCACTGTAGTGCTGCCCGTATGCCCGATATGCTCCGCCAGGCCGGTGCTCAGCCGCGGCGTGCTGGGGGTAGGAAGGCCCGTTCTTTGCGCGACGTTTTTACGGAGCAGACGGTAGCCCAGATGCTCGCCGCAGACCAGAAAAAGCATAGGTAATACGCTCACACGGCAACAGGTTATGATTGCGCGCCTCCACGGAGTGCTCCACGAAAAGACCCCTGAGCAGCTCATTGTCGACGTTGGCGGAGTCGGCTATCAGGTGTTGGTGTCGTTACAAACCTTCTATCATCTGCCAGGGGTAGGGGAACGGGTCAGCTTGCTCATCCACACGCATGCGCGAGAAGATGCCCTCCAACTGTTCGGTTTTCTGGAAGAAAAGGAAAAGTCCTATTTTCTGCTGCTTCGCAGCGTGAGTGGTATCGGCCCCCGCTTGGCCCTAAATATTCTGTCGGGCATTCCGGTTGATGAGTTGGAGAACGCGCTGCATACGCGCGATGTGACTCGCCTGGTTGCGACGCCGGGCGTTGGAAAGAAGACGGCTGAACGTTTGGTTGTCGAACTCCAGGAGAAAGTCGGCGTGAGTGAACAGGAGAATGGGATTCCTGCGGTAACCCCCAGTCCCCTCTCGACCGAAGCGACCTCTGCTCTGGTGAATCTGGGCTATCGGCAGGCGCAGGCCGAGAAGACGGTGCGCGCGGTTGTCCGCGATGGACACTCGCCCATTGCCGATGTGATCCGAGAATCGTTACGGAGGCTCAGCACATGAGCCGCACCGAGAAAGACGTGCGAAAAGAGACGAACGACAATGCGGATAGCCCGGGGCACGGCCTGCTGAACCTCCATCCGTCGCCGGCTGACGGGGAGACTGCCTGGCCTGACGAGCCACATGTCGAGGGCTCGCTCCGCCCGCGCAGTCTTGAAGAATACATCGGACAAGAGGGAACGAAACAGAATCTGGCGATAGCCATTGAGGCGGCCAAGCAGCGGGATGACGTTCTTGACCACCTGCTCTTCTGTGGTCCGCCCGGGTTAGGAAAAACGTCCCTGGCGCATATTATTGCGCGTGAAATGGATGGAACGATTCGGGCCACCACCGGCCCGGTGATTGAACGGCCCGGCGATCTGGCCGCTATTCTGACCAACCTGGAAGAAGGCGATGTACTCTTCATCGACGAGATACATCGACTCAATCACGTGGTTGAGGAATTTCTGTATCCGGCAATGGAAGATTTTGAACTTGACCTCGTCGTCGGCCAGGGCCCATCGGCGCGAACGGTCAAGCTGCCCCTGAAGCACTTCACCTTAATCGGCGCCACCACCCGCGCCGGGCTGTTGACCTCGCCGCTCCGCGATCGTTTTGGGTCAACGTTCCGATTGGATTTTTACCAGGTGTCCGAATTGGAACAGATCATTTGTCGGTCGGCCTCAATTCTTGCGGTTGAGACCGACGCGGGCGGAACCGCGGAAATTGCGCGCCGCGCACGGGGAACCCCCCGGATTGCCAATCGCTTACTCCGACGAGTGCGTGACTATGCCCAAGTAAAGAAGGAGCCGGTTGTCACGCAAGCAGTCGCCCATGCCGCCCTGACGCTGGTTGAAGTAGATGAGGCTGGATTTGACAAAATGGACCTGGCGATTCTGCGGACGATTATCGAGAAATTTGACGGAGGACCGGTCGGTGTCGAGACCATCGCCGCGGCTATTGGCGAAGAGAAGAGCACCATTGAAGACGTATACGAGCCGTACCTCTTGCAGGAGGGGTTTTTGCAGCGCACCCCGCGGGGACGTGTGGCCCCCCTCAAGGCCTATCGGCATCTGCATATTGACCAACCTGGCAAAAAAGAGCAGGACGATTTGTTCTCACGAAAGCGACCAAAATAGATAATGGTGGAACGCTGATTATGCTGGTATATCTCCATTGTCTTTGCTGCTGACATGGGCAGGATGAGAAAGTATGGAAGCCCCAGTCCACGAAAATCGCTTGGAGGAGCACAAACGGCGCCAGTTCTGGGAGGTCGTTGTCATCTTCGCGGCAGCGCTAGGCGTCTTTTTATTTGCCTTTCTCCAGAGTCGCTCGCCACAACTCAGCGACGGCGAGAGTCTCATCAGCAACATTATTTTTATTCTGCTGATCAATCTCAATATCATTCTGCTCGTTTTGCTCGTTTTCCTTGTTGGCCGGAACCTGCTGAAGCTGCTTTACGAGCGCCGTCGCAAGCTGCTCGGTGCACACCTCCGCTCTCGACTCGTCCTCGCTTTTTTGGGCATTTCTCTTTTCCCGGCAGTCCTCCTGTTCTTTATCGGGGTCGGCTTTCTGACGAAGTCAATCGAGAATTGGTTCGCCTTACGTGTTGAGGGCTCGTTAAGCAGCTCGCTTGAGGTGGTTGACAGCGTCTATGCACGGCTTGCTGATGAGACCCTCACCCACGCGCGGGCAATTGCCCGGACGATTATCTCCCAAGAACTCCTTGAGCCGCCGCACTTCGAGCGGTTGCAATCTCGCATGAACAGCGAGCAGTACGAACGGGACCTGGCCCAGCTCGTCGTGTACTCTGCGGCGCTCACCCTTGTGGCTCACGCGCCGGAGACGAGTGGGACGTTGACAGCTCCCCAACTCGGCGAGGCCCTCTTGGAGCGGGTCCGGTCTGAGGTCGAAGAGGTCCAGCAAATCGTGCCGCTGGAGCAGGCCGAGTTGGTGTACGGCGGTGTTCCCGTCATCAGTGGCGGACACCTTGCCGGTGTTGTTGTGGCCAGCACCCAGGTTCCTGCGGACGTCGTCAGACAAGGGGCGCAGGTGGTCGAGGCGTTAGATGAATATCGCCAGCTCAGGATCCTGAAGCAGCCAATCAAAAATAATTATGTGATTACGATGTTCCTGGTCACCTTAGTCGTCATCTTCTCGGCGATCTGGGTGGGTCTCTATCTGGCGAAAAAAATTGCTGTTCCCCTCCAACAGTTATCGGCCGCGACACGGGAGGTGGCTCAGGGTCACTGGGCGCACCGGATCGAGGGGGAAGGGGAGGATGAGATCGGAACCCTCGTTTCCGCTTTCAATCGGATGACTGTCGACCTCCAGCAGAGTCACCAGGAACTTGAGGCCCGGCGTCGCTATATGGAGATCTTACTCGGGAATATCAACGCTGGTGTGGTCTCGTTTGATCGCGATGGTCGGCTCTCTACCCTGAACCGGGCGGCGGAGCAGTTGCTGCGTTTGCAGGCCGATAGCGTGATTGGGCAGGATTATCGTGATGTTTTCTCCGCCAGCGAGTTCCAAGAAGTGCAGCGTATCGTTCAGGAACTCCTTCTGGTGCAACACGGTAACGGGAACGCTGTCAGTCAAGAACAGCGGGGCCAACTCCGTTTAGATCGCGACGGACACGTCTATTCCCTCCTGATAACAGGGACCCCTCTGCCTGACGACCGTGAGCATGCGCTCGGGGTGTTATGCTTTTTTGAGGATGTGACGCAGATCGTCCAGGTCGAACGGATGGAAGCCTGGCGCGAGGTCGCCCGTCGTATTGCGCATGAAATTAAAAATCCGCTGACACCGATTCAGCTTGCGGCCCAGCGTCTCCAGCGCCGTTTTGGTCCCCAGATTGCGGACGGGAGCGAGGTGTTTGACGAGTGTGTGCAGAGCATCGCGCATGAAGTCGACGCGATTAAAAAACTCGTCAACGAATTTTCCACATTTGCTCGTCTGCCGGCCGGAAAGCAGAGTCTGCATGACCTGAATGCGTTGGCACAGGAGACAATTGTGCTGATCGCTGAAGCCTACCGTGACCTGGATGTCGCCTTTGTGCCGGATCGTTCACTGCCGTTGTTCGAGCTTGATCGCGAGGGGATGCGACGTGTCCTGCGCAATCTGTTGGACAATGCGGTTGTCGCGTGTCGAGAAGGGACGGATGGGATGCAGGGACATATCGAAGTCGCGACTCGATATTTGCGTCCGCTTGGCATTGCCCGTATCGAAATCGCTGATAATGGCTGTGGGATCCCGCCAGATGTCAAGCAGCGACTGTTCGAGCCGTATTTTTCAACCAAAAAGGACGGGACCGGACTCGGTCTGGCCATTGTTGCAACCGTGGTGGCGGATCACCAGGCATTTATCCGAGTACGAGACAACACGCCACGAGGCAGCCGGTTCATTATTGAGATGCCTGTGCGCAGCAGTCCTCGTCAGACTGGTATGCTGGGTGAGAAGCCCTCGTCACCGTCTATTGAAAACGCAGCCTGAGGCCGGGGAGGGACGCCAATGGAAGAGCCGCTCTTAATCGTGGATGACGAAGAAAAAATCCGGACGATGTTGCGTGGCGTTTTGCAAGATGAAGGGTTCCGTACGCTTGAGACGGACTCAGGTGACAGCGTTCTTGACTTAGTCGCCAAGTGGCATCCGCGTCTGGTCCTCCTCGATATCTGGATGCCGCACATTGATGGGATCGCTCTGCTCGAACAGCTCCAGGCTCGAGACCCTGAACTGCCGATTATTGTGATCTCCGGTCATGGGACGATCGAAACAGCCGTCCGTGCCACCAAACTGGGAGCCGCGGATTTCCTCGAAAAGCCTTTCTCGCTGTATACCCTACTCCGTTCGGTCCACCGGGCCCTGGGAACAGAGCCGAGCCATTCCACCGCTATGCAGATAGACACAGCCGCGGCTGATACAGACTCTCCAGCCGTACACACGACGCGAAAAATCCCGGCCCGGACCATTCGTCACAGTGTGGTTGTACACGGTCGGGGGCTCCACTCGGGGGTGCGCACGGGGATTATTTTACATCCCTTATCGCCGGGGAGCGGCATTGTGTTCGGTCCCTTGTCCTCGGACATCATGATTCCGGCAACCGTCAAGTATGTCCAATCGACCGGCTACGCAACCAGCCTGTATCGGGAGGGGACGGGGGTAAAAACGGTTGAACACCTGCTCTCGGCGCTGCACGGGTATGGCATTACCAATCTGCTCATTAAAATGCAGGGGGAGGTCCCTATTCTCGATGGGTCGGCGCTGGAATTTTGTCAGTTGCTCGACAGCGCCGGTATTGTTGAACAAGACGAAGAGGTAGAGGCAGTGAGCGTAGACCGGGCCTATCAGGTCGGCGACCATAATGCAGGAAAGTTCCTCCGCATCGAGCCCTCAGAGCAGCTTGAGATCGACTACTGCCTGGAATATCCAGAGCCAGTCGGGAGACAGGAGTTCTACTACGTCCAGCGTGATGCAGACAGCTATCGTGAGACGATCGCGCCGGCGCGGACTTTCGGCTTTCTCAAGGAGATTGAAGCGCTCGAAGAGATGGGTCTCGCCAATGGCGGCCGGCTGAATAACTGCCTCGTGATTGGCGAGCAAGGGATCATCAATCCGCCGCTCCGCTTTGAGAATGAGCTGGTCCGCCACAAGATTCTTGATCTGCTCGGCGATCTCTACCTCTTAGGCCAGCCCATCCGTGGCAAAGTGACGGCCTACCGGACAGGACATGGCGACAATATCGCTCTGCTGCGGGCCATCCGAGAAGAGCAGGCTCCGCGCGTGCCAGAGCCGGCGTCAAAGACAGCCCCGGCTCTCCAGTGACCGACTACGGGGTCACCCGTTCTAACATTCTGGGAAATGGAATTGATTCTCGGACGTGGTGCAGACCGCACAGCCAGGTGACCATACGCTCAATGCCCATGCCGAAACCCGCATGAGGAACAGAGCCGTAGCGTCTCAGGTCAAGATACCAAGAGAAGGCTTCTGCGGACAGATCATGCGCTTCCAGTTTTCCTCGTAAGACGGACAGGTCGTCCTCACGTTGACCGCCCCCGATGATCTCGCCATAGCCTTCTGGCGCTAAGACATCCATGCAGAGGGCAACTGTGGCATCCTGCGGGTCGGTCTTCATATAAAAGGCTTTGTTGTCTATCGGGTAGCGATGGACTATAACCGGGCGGTCAAATTGTTCGGATAAGGTGGTCTCGTCATCGCCGCCAAAGTCGTTCCCCCACTGAATGTCAACGCCCTTGGCTTGGAGGCGTTCGATAGCCTCGCCGTAGCTGATACGCGGAAACGGCTTCTTCACCTGAGCGAGTTTGCTGATATCACGCTCGAGTGTCTGGAGTTCCGCCGGCCGGTTGGTCAGGACGCGCTGGACAACGGTCTCCAGAAAATCTTCGGCCAAGTCCATATCGCCATCCAGGTCGCAGTAGGCCACTTCGGGCTCAATCATCCAAAATTCAGTCAGATGGCGCCGCGTTTTGGATTTCTCGGCACGAAAGGTCGGCCCGCAGCAGTAGACCTTGCCGAACGCCATGGCCCCGGCTTCCATATAGAGCTGACCGCTCTGGGTGAGATAGACGGTGTCATCGAAATAGGCGACTGGAAAGAGGGTGGTTGTGCCTTCACAGGCCGTCGGGGTGAAGATTGGGGCGTCGAGCAGGGTAAAGCCACGTGCATCGAAGTAGTCTCGACACGCTTTGATGATTTCACTGCGGACACGCAGCAGAGCCTGCTGGCGTGAGGACCGCAGCCACAGGTGACGGTGGTCGAGCAGAAAGGCGACTCCGTGTTCCTTGGGGGTAATCGGGTAGGCATGGGCCTGCTGGGTGAGGTGTAAGGCGCTCACGCCGAGTTCAAAGCCAATAGGCGAGCGCGTATCCGCCCGGACCGTGCCCTGGACAATAACGGACGATTCCTGGGTGAGGTCCTGTCCTAAGGCAAAGGTCTCGGCTGAGATGTCACCCTTGAACACCACACACTGGATCGTACCGGTGCCGTCGCGAACTTGAAGAAAGTGCAGCTTCCCGCTGGAGCGCTTATTATACAACCAGCCGCGGAGCTCGACTTTTTGCCCTTCGTATTGGGCAATATCCTTGACATACACCCACTCAGGCATAAGCATTTCCTTCCTGGATTGCCGAACGCTGTTCAGAAGGGCACTATAGCATAAAGGAAGAGGAAGACATGAGGCCGAGTCGGAAAGTCGTCAGTTCCTCCCTGGTGCTCTTACTGTTCACGACAGGTGGAGCACCGATACGCGCGCGGGCGGCGGAGTGTGCCTCTTCGCAGGACTATCGCCGCTGTCAGTTGCATATTGTTCAAATAGATCGGGTTGCACGGCGTCTGCTTGAAGCTGTTCCTCGGCCGTATCCTGTCCAGTTTATACTGGCCGTCGGCGAGCCGACGATTAACGCTGGAGCAACCTTTGGTAAGGTCATACTCTCCTCTGGCATGATGGACTTCCTCCGCTCGGACGATGAACTGGCGATAATTCTAGGACACGAACTGGCGCATATTACCCGGGGACACGTTGCCCGAGGAGCGACGAACAAGGTCCTGTTGGATATCGGAAATGCCTTAGCCAGTGCTGTTTTTCCTGGTGCGGGCACGGCAACTAATGTGGTTGGCCGGCTTTTTCTGAATCATTTTAATCAAGAGCAGGAGTTGGAGGCCGATCGGGTGGGGCTCCAGTACGCGACTGATGCTGGCTATGATCCACGGGCGGGTGAGGCGGTGATGCGCCGCTTGGCCGAAGAGGTTCCCCAGAGTGCGACCGCGGGGTTTTTCTCTTCCCATCCGTCTTCCGGAGAACGGGCGAGCGCGCTGAAGAAGAGGGCGGATCAAATCACCCTCCGGTCGGACAGGGCGCGGCAGGAGGGGGGTGCGCCCCGATTCGGTCGGGATGAAGTGGCGTGTCGTCGGGCAAGGCCACACTTTTACCGCGCCCGGGCGCGTCCGAACTTAACCGAGAAAGCCGCGCTCTATCGGCGAGGCCTGCGCCAGTGCCCTGAGAGTCCGCGCGCACTTTTTGAGTTGGCCGAGACCTATATCCAGATGGGCCAGGACCAACGTGCTGCCGTAGAACTGCGTGCGGTGCTGCGCTATGACTCTGGATATCCACGCGCGCAACGTCGCCTGCGTGAAGTTGCGCGCCGTCTCTCGTCGGGGAAAAATAAAAAATAACAGGGCAAATCCCGAGGGCCTTGGGCAGTGATTGCTAGCGTTCCGGCTGAGTATGCCTCTGCCTTGGGAGGAATTCTTGCACCAGAGAGGACAACGATTGGGTCGGCTTCTGAGCCGCCTGTGACGGTTGTGTCGTTGGGGACAGCAAGCGGTGAAAGAGGCTGGACTCGCGCCGAAAGAATCCCTCAGTATGGTAGGATTCTCGGAAGTAGAAATAAGTATAGTCTAAATGATGACAGACTTCATGTAACAGGGTTCTGAGAAAGGTTCGAAACGCAACGGTCTGTTTGCGCTTTGCCGTTCGCATCCAGACCTGGATCGAGTCATTTTTACTGCCTCCGCTGTATTGCGTATAGAGGCCGTGGAGTTCCCCCTGTCGGTTCGACGGACGAGTACCGTGTACGCGGACCTGGACCGTGCGGACCCTGAGCTGCCAACAGATGTGATTGACAATGGTTTGGGAAAGCGCCGCGACACGAGTTTGCTCTTCTGCCGCGAGCGCGGTGGGCAGGGCTTTGACCGCCGCTCGAAGTCGTGCAGTTGGGTCAAATTCAATCGTTGTGACCGCGGTGCTCCGGTCAAAGATGCGCTGCTGAAAAGGGGTCAGTTTTGCACGCCAGTGTCGCCGCATTACACCCTCCTGCCCGTCCTCACGTATTGTGGCCTGAAAGGAGCGGAACGACAAGAGAGCGGCACGGGCAGCAATCCTTTTCTTTTGTCCGGGAATTACATAGACTGCGGGCGGTAAGTTTCTGGCAAGAGGAGAAGGCGATGCGGGTATGTCGCACAGCGACGCTCTCAGGTAAGGTTGAGTACGTGGAATACTATGGGATGACGATGCTTCCGACCTTGGTTGTCGGCAACGGCACCGTTGCCATGAAGGCGAGTATCATGGACCGGATGCTGCTGTTCTATGCGGACCGGGATATTGTGAAAGATATCCCGCTCACGGGCGAGGCGTACTGGTACCGGGACGTTGATCGGCTATCAGTACGGGACGATGGGTATTACGCGGGGAATGGGTATTGGTGGGGATCCGTATATTTTACTTAGGAGCGTCTCAGCCCCCCCGGAGACACTCGCTCTGCCACCCCAAAGGAAAGAAAAAGAAGACGCCAACTGAAAAGGCTCGGCGCGTTTGCCGTTGCCGTTGACCGCTCTAATCTAAGCCGTAACGCGACCATTCTTGAATGGATCACCGGAGCTTGATAATGGAGGACCTGTAAGGTCTTCATTGGCATGAATTTCGTCGTCTCGAATGCATGAGATGCGACGCTGAGGAGGAGACTGGGTGGGCGAACAAAACACTCCTGACATCCACACTCGTATCACTGAACGACTCAGGCAAATTCAATATCCAGGCTCACAGCGGGATATTGTGAGCTTAGGACTCGTTGGTAAGGTTCAAGTGCAGGCAGATAGTGTGGTGGTGCATATTCGGGCAAGCAGTATCAAAGAAGATGTGCTTCGACACTTGCGTGGACGCATAACGCAAGAATTGACGACCTTCCCTGAGATTGCGCACGTCCATATCCACGCGTTCCCCGCTCAAGCCGGGCAACCAAACCAGGCTGGCACGGCGGGCAATCAAGCCGTGCGAGAGCGAGCGGATATTCCTGGTGTTCGGCGTATTCTGGCAGTGGCCAGTGGCAAAGGCGGAGTCGGAAAATCTACGGTTGCGGTCAACCTCGCCCTGGCCCTGGCGTCGTTAGGACATAAGGTTGGGCTGCTTGATGCCGATATTTATGGGCCCAGCGTGCCGCTGATGATGGGGACTGAGGCCACGCCGCAGGCCGGACAGGACAAAAAGATCTATCCGGTTGAAAAGTATGGGATCAGCCTCATCTCAATGGGCTTTTTTCTGGATGACCAGTCGCCAGTGATCTGGCGGGGCCCCATTGTGATGAGCATTATCCGCCAATTCCTGCGGGACGTGCTCTGGAGTGAATTGGATTACTTAGTTGTGGACCTGCCACCCGGCACCGGCGATATCGCTCTCACCTTGGCGCAGGAAGTGCCCTTGCACGGGGGCGTTGTGGTGACGACGCCGCAAGATGTCGCCCTGCTTGACGTCCAGCGCGGGATCAGTATGTTCAAACAGGTCAACGTGCCGCTTCTCGGGATCATCGAAAATATGAGTTTCTACGAATGCCCGGTCTGCCACGAAAAAGAAGAAGTCTTCGGCCATGGTGGCGCACAGAAAACAGGATTGAAAGTGCTGGGGGAGGTCCCCCTGGTTGAAGAAGTCCGAGCGGGTGCCGACGCCGGCAAGCCGGTGGTTGTCTCGGCTCCTGACCATCCGGTTGCCCAGGAGTTTTTCGGGATCGCCCGACAGGTCGTCGCAACAGAGGAAATGCAGTTACCCCAGTCGATCCACTAAATAACGAGGATGCCATGCCGACTCCCCTTCTCCTCACGCCCATTCCGGAAGACCAACTCCTGCGTGTGCTGTGGGATGACGACACCCTGAATGACTATCCCTTTGCCTATCTTCGGGGCTGGTGCCCGTGCGCGGTCTGTCAAGGGCATGGGGGCGAACGCCACTTTGTTAAGGCGGAAAATCCTCAGCTTGTGAGTATCAATATGGTCGGCAATTATGCCGTGAATCCAATCTGGGATGACGGCCACGAAACGGGTATTTACACCTATGTCTATCTGCGGAGTTTAGGCGAGAGCCGAGACAATCAGCACAGCCACGATAATCCCGAGAGGACACTCTAAAGGCGCACCCATGTCAACACCACCAACACCCCAGGAATTATTAGAAGCGCTCAAACAAGTCAAATATCCTGGCTTTAGCCGAGATATTGTTGCCTTCGGCGTGGTCAAGGACATTGCAGTCGGCGGTGCCGCGGTGACGGTCGAACTCGCCCCTTCAACTGGCAATGCGGAGGTCATCGCAAACATTCGACAGAGTGTGATTGAAACGCTGAGCCCGCTCGTCCAACTGCCCGTAGAGATTTCCATCCAGCAGCCGGCTACCCCAAAACCGCCGTCCAAGTCCAAGCCTGAGATTCCAGGGGTACGGCATGTGATCGCGGTGGCCAGTGGCAAGGGCGGAGTTGGAAAATCAACGGTTTCGGTGAACCTGGCAAGTGCGCTGGCTCGAACAGGCCAGCGGGTTGGGGTGATGGATGCCGATATCTACGGACCGAGTATCCCCCTCATGCTGGGCATTACCGAGAAGCCCAAGAGTACGGAAGATAAGCGGCTGATCCCAGTTGCCAAATACGACATGCAGATCATGTCCATGGGCTTTCTGATCCCGGATGGCCATGCTGTCATTTGGCGTGGGCCGATGATTGATAAGCTGCTGACCGAGTTTATTACCAAGGTCGAGTGGGGGAAATTGGATGTGCTCGTTGTTGACCTGCCGCCCGGCACCGGTGATGCCCAGCTGACCTTGGTGCAAAAGGTCCCGCTCTCCGGCGGGGTCATCGTGACGACGCCCCAAGATGTGGCGCTACTCGATGCGCGGCGCGGCATCAAGATGTTTGAGGAAGTCGACGTTCCGGTCTTAGGCGTTATCGAGAATATGAGCTACCTGATCTGCCGTTCCTGTGGACATGAGGCGTATATTTTTTCTCATGGTAACGGGGTGAAAATGGCCGAGCAGTTTCATCTGCCGTTCCTCGGTCAGCTGCCCCTCGTCCACGAGATTGTCGCTGGAGGGGATGCGGGAATCCCGCTTGTGATCGCCCAGCCTGACCACCCGCAGAGTCAGACCTTTCTTGAGATTGCCCAGCAAGTCCTGAGGCAAGTCGACACACCGTCCGTCCGCCCCGGGACTCTCCAATAGATCAATCTCCACCCCTCGGTATGGCAAAGTTATACGTCTCGTTTGAAAACGGGAATCCTGAACAGGTGATTGAATTTGATCCGTCCCACGCGCCGTTTCACCATGATGGCGAGTCGGGTTCCCTCCTCGATATCTTACTCGGTCATGGCGTTGAACTCGAACACGCCTGCGGCGGTAATTGTGCCTGCACAACCTGCCACGTGATTGTCACCCAGGGGATGGCGTATTTGACTGAGAACGAAGAGGAAGAAGACGATATGCTCGACAAGGCACCTGGCTTAGTGTCAACGTCGCGGCTGGGCTGCCAAGCGGTTATGGCTGAGGGTGAAGTGAAAATCTTTATTCCTCGCCACACCATTAATCAACAGGTGTAATAATCAACAGGTGTAATGGAGAGCGGCCGCGCGCATGTCTTCCTCACCGACCTTTACCGCAACTATCGAAAAGATTATTGAACGAGCCCCAGATACCCGCTCTTTTTTTCTCCGGGTTGCGAATGGCCAGAAACTCCCATTTTTGCCGGGCCAATTCCTCTCGTTTTTGCTCCCGATTGGCGGACGGACGCTCACCCGGGCATACACGATTGCCTCCTTGCCCGAGGAAGAGGGATGCCTTGAGATTTGTTTGAATCAGGTTGGTGATAGTCCCGGTTCCTCCTATCTCTTCAGCCTGGAAGAAGCCGATGTCCTGTGCTTTACCGGTCCGTGGGGAAACTTTGTCCTCGACCAGCCAACGGCCGCCGAATACATTTTTATTGCCGACCGGGTTGGCGTCGTGCCTTTTCGGCCTATGATTGCCCGCCTTCTGACTGCGGGCGGACAGCACGCCGCCCGCTTGCTGTATGCTGGGCCACGGTCAGGAGACTTGCTGTACGCTACTGAGTGGCAGAGGTGGGAGAGGCAGTGTGCTCATTTTTCCTTTCGGCCGCTCATCGCCGAATGCGAGCCGGAGGAGTATTCAATAGAGAAGGGACTGTTGCCTTACGTCGAGCAGCATTTTGTAAAAGAGGCGAGACAGCACAGCCGACGGTTTTATATCTGCGGGATAGGGCGACCCGTTCTGTTATTGAGAGACCTCCTCCGTGGAGCCGGATACGAGCGTCAGACTGTGAAATATGAAAAATGGTAGAGCCACAGCGTTGAACCATTGTCGGAAAAGAAGCTGTCCGGCACTCTTCTCATAGCGGAACGGTTGACAAGCTGGACTCTAGAACTCTATCATCAGAACGACCAATGAGTGAGGGATTTTCTGCATAACTTATTTATAAGGAGAAGCGAGCGATGGCCTACACCGAGCGAGTCATAGAGCATTACGAGCGGCCGCGGAACGTGGGGAGTTTTGAGAGGGAGGACGCGCACGTGGGGACGGGCGTGGTGGGGGCCCCGGAGTGCGGGGACGTGATGAAGTTACAGTTGAAGATCAACCCGCAGACCGAAGTGATTGAAGATGCGAAGTTCAAGACCTTTGGGTGTGGGTCGGCGATAGCGTCGTCGAGTTATGTGACAGAGTTGGTAAAGGGGAAGACGGTGGCCGAGGCGGGGGAGATCAAGAACACGCAGATCGTGGAGGAGTTGGCGTTACCGCCGGTGAAGATTCACTGTTCGGTATTGGCGGAGGATGCGATCAAGGCGGCGGTAGCGGACTGGCGGGGACAGGGCTCGGCCAAGAAAGATGCCGCCTAGACACCCGCGCAACGCGACTGGTATCGAGACCGGGAAGATATGGAAAACAACGCCACGCAAGTAACGGCCACCCGGCTACAGGGCGGAGAAGAAGCCTTGCTGGGTGATGCGGTTGTTCTGACCCAATTGGATAAAGCCATTGGTTGGGCGCGCAAGTATTCGATTTTTCCTTACCCATTTGCAACGGCGTGTTGCGCCATGGAGTATATGGCGCTGTCGATGACGCCGTATGATATCGATCGCTTTGGGGCTTTACTGCCCCGGTTTAGCCCCAGACAAGCTGATTTACTGATGGTGATCGGAACGGTGACGTGTCGCCAGGCTCCCATCCTGAAACGCGTACACGAGCAGATGGCAGAGCCGAACTGGGTGATGGCTTTTGGGGCCTGTGCTTCGACCGGCGGATTTTACGATAACTACACCACCGTTGCGGGTATCGACCATATTGTCCCTGTTGACGTGTATGTGCCTGGCTGTCCGCCCCGTCCTGAGAATGTCTTGGACGCCCTGATGGCTTTGCAGCGAAAAATTCAGAGCCAAAAGCAAAAATTCCGCGGAGTTGGACTGTAGAGGTCAAGGAATAACAGCACGGTCTCTCGTCGTATGGGTGCCGGAATATCCACAAGGTCAACCGAGCGCAGCTCTCTGATGAATATCGGACGGCGGGTAGACTACGCTGTTCGTGCGTTGACCTATCTTGCCGCCCAGCCCCAGGACAGGGTTGTTCCAAGGCGGGAGATCCAGACAAAACAGGATATTCCCGCGCACTTCCTGTCGAAGATTATGAAACAGCTTGCAAGTGGGGGATTGGTTGAGTCCTATATGGGGGCGCGTGGCGGGTTCAGGCTCAAGAAGCCGGCGGCTGATATCAGCTTGCGCGTGGTGTATGAGTGTTTGGAGGGCCCGTTGTTGCTGATGGAGTGTCTCGACGAAGACGGGAATGCCTGCTGCTATCATCCAGTGTGTAACCAGATTTCTGTGTGGGGTGAGGCACAACGATTGCTCGGGTCGTATCTGGCTGAGGTTTCCATCGGACAAATTGCCCACAAGGTGGGGTTGCGAGAGGAGCTTGCTCATCGCGAGCAGCGAGAGTATACAGAATCTACTCGACACCATATTGCGGGGCCGTCGCTCTGAAGGCGGACTACTTTCCAAATGGGAGAATGAAAACCTGGGAGAGCCCTGTTGAATAGAAGGAGCTTGTACGGTGCTGTTTAATCTCGGGAATGTGCTCGTTTTTTCCATCCTTGCCATTGCGTTCTGTGCCGTCCATCTCGCGCTGGGAAAGCTGTTGCGTCCGCATAATCCAGAGGCAAAGAAGTTGACCACGTATGAGTGCGGAGAGCCACCTACCGGGAGTGCCTGGATCAATTTTAATATTCGTTTCTACCTGATCGCTCTCGTGTTTGTGATATTTGAAATCGAGGTTGCCTTTATTTTCCCGGTTGCCGTGGCCTTTCGCGACTGGTTGCTCAATGGGCAGGGACTCTTTGCGCTTACTGAAATCCTGATCTTTCTGGGTATTCTTGTTGTGGGACTGGTCTATGTCTGGGCCAAGCGGGACCTTGAATGGCTCAAGCGATTGCAACCAACCGCAACCGAGGCTCAGACCGCGACGAAAGAATCCGAATTACCGAAAGCCGCCTGAGGAGGAAGCATGTCCCTGATCAATAGTGTTCCGGAGATGGTGATCACCACCAAGCTTGATGAGGTGCTTAATTGGACGCGGAAATCATCGGTGTGGTACATGCTCTTCGGCCTTGCGTGTTGTGCTATTGAGCTCATGCAAACCGGTGGCCCCCGAGCGGACTTGGAGCGTTTCGGAGCGGCCCCGCGGGCGACCCCGCGTCAGTCCGATATGATGATTATCGCCGGGACGCTCACCTTGAAGATGGCGCTACGGACCAAAGTCCTTTACGATCAAATGCCTGATCCCAAATATGTGATTTCTATGGGGAGTTGTTCAAATTGTGGTGGGCTGTTTCAGTTGGCGTACTCGGTCTGCGATGGTGTTGATAAAGTGATTCCCGTTGACGTATACGTTCCCGGCTGTCCACCCCGTCCCGAAGCCCTGACCGAGGGTCTGCTCAAACTCCAGGAAAAGATGATGCAGGAGCGCTGGCTGGTGAAGGGCTCTGCCGCGCAAGCTGCAGCATAGTTTGCAGACGAAAGAGTCCGGCCCTGTGTGTGCACCATGAGTCCCGCCGAGATCTACAAAAATTTACAAGACCAGCACCCCGACGCGACTGCCGCCTTTGAGGCTGACGCCCTTGATCCTTTTGTGCTCGTCAAGCCGGACGCCATCGTGGAGGTGGGCCGCTTTCTTCACGACGACCCGGATTTGGCCTTTGACTGCTTGACGAATATGTCTGGTGTTGACTTCTTAAAAGAGGACTACATCCAAGTGGTTCTCCACCTGTACTCCTACACCCATCGACATGCGATAGTGGTCAAGGCGAATGTGTCGCGCGAGGAGCCCAGCATGCCCTCCGTGGAAGCGGTCTGGAAAGCCGCCAATTGGTTGGAACGCGAGATCTACGACTTGCTTGGCGTCGTTTTTACCGGACACTCGGACTTACGGCGTTTGTTAATGCCGGAAGACTGGGTCGGGCATCCGCTTCGCAAGGATTTTGTCGAGCCTGAAGAGTACCATGGAATCAGCACGCGTCGAGAGAGCCTGCTGAAATAATTTCACGCTCGTGTTCCACCCCACCTTCGTCTTTTCTATCGCTCCTCGTATTCAAACCCAAAGCGGGAGGCATATATGAGCTTGGCAGGGTATGAGTTTGAAGTCCAACGTGACGATGGTCTCGCAACCGAAGAGATGACCCTGAATATGGGCCCCCAGCATCCGAGTACGCACGGGGTGTTGCGTTTTGTGGTCAAGGCCGACGGTGAAATCATGCGGACGGCCCTTCCTGACATTGGGTATCTACATCGCTCCATAGAGAAGATATCCGAGAAGGTCGGTTATCATGGCTTCATGCCCTATACGGACCGCGTCGATTATGTATCGGCCATGCAGTGTAACCAGGGCTGGGCCATGGTCTGCGAGCGCGCGGCCGGGATTGAGGTGCCTCGGCGGGGAGAGTTTTGTCGGGTCATTGCTTGCGAATTGGGTCGAATCGCCAGTCACCTGCTCTCGGTTGGGACCATGGTCATGGATATTGGTGGGATGACACCGTTTACGCACGCGATTCGGGAGCGGGAAAAGGTGAATAACCTGCTTGAAGATCTGTGCGGTGCACGGCTGACCTTTAATTATATGCGTATTGGCGGCGTAGCCTGGGATTTACCGCCGGGGTATGCAGAACAAGTGACGGCCTTCCTGGATCAATTTGGACCCCTCATTGCCGAATACAACGACCTGATTTCCTATAATAAGATCTATGTCGAACGCTTAGCCAATGTTGCTGCGGTCAGCAAAGAAGAGGCGATTAACTACAACTTGGTTGGCCCCAATCTGCGCGGCTGTGGTTTTCAGTATGATGTGCGTCGGGATGAGCCTTATTCGATTTACCCGGAATTAGACTTTGATGTCCCAGTTGGGACAGGCGAAGTCGGCACCCTGGGCGATTGCTTTGACCGCTACATAGTGCGGATTAAAGAATTAAAAGAATCGTGCAAAATCGTCCGCCAATGCCTGGATATGATCCCCGCCGGGCCGGTCCTGGCGAGAGTGGCCAAGAAGCTCAAACCGCCGGTTGGCGACGCGCATGTCCGTGTCGAAGCCTCTCGGGGGGATATGGGCTGGTATGTGGTCAGTGACGGGAGTGAGTTTCCCTATCGAACAAAAATTAGAACTGGCTCGTTTTCAGCGATGAGCATAGTGGACAAACTCAGTCGTGGGTTGATGATTGCCGACCTGATTGCGCTGATTGCCAGCCTCGATGTGGTGGCTCCTGAAGTTGACCGGTAAAGGGAAATACGGTACGAGTGCGGCGCCTATGCAGAGTTTTATTGACAGTTTAATTGCCAGCGGCATATTTGGCGGGCTCCCGGCGGAGGCAGTCTATCCCGCCATGATGTTTCTGTTTGCCTCCCTCGTTGTCTTTGGCTTTGTTTTACCCCTGGTGACGATCACCATCTGGCTCGAGCGGCGGGTCTGGTCGCGCATTCAGTCGAGGGTTGGGCCGAATCGGGTTGGGCCTCAAGGCGTCCTGCAAGGGTTGGCTGATGGGGTGAAAAATATTCTGAAGGAAGACGTGGTGCCTGATGCCGCGGACCGTCCGCTGTTTGTGTTCGCACCCTATCTGTTGGTCTGGGGATTTCTGGCGACTTTTGTCGTTATCCCGTTCAGCAGTGCGCTTGTTATTGCCGACCTCAATGTGGGGATTCTCTATATCACGGCAATCGTCGCGCTCTCCGCTGTCGGTGTCCTCATGGCGGGCTGGGCATCGAATAATAAATGGTCCCTGCTGGGCGGCATCCGATCCGCTGCTCAGGTCGTGAGTTATGAAATCCCCGCCGGACTGGCATTGCTGCCCGTCGTGCTCCTGACCGGAACCCTGAGCACGCAAGGGATCATCCAAGCACAAGGCTGGGCACCTTGGGACTGGTTCCTTTTCCATAGCCCGTTTACGTTCATTGCCGCCTTTGCTTTCTATATTTCCGCCCTTGCGGAAACCAATCGAACGCCTTTTGACATTCCAGAAGCGGAATCGGAACTGGTGGCTGGATTTGCGACTGAGTACAGCGGGTTCCGGTTTGCGCTCTTCTTTTTGGCAGAGTGGGGCAGCTTGTACGTAACGGGTGCCATTATGGCCGTAGTATTCCTAGGGGGCTGGCAGATCCCGACCGGATGGACAAATAACACGGTTGTGTTGAATATTGCGCAACTCGGGGTCTTTTTCCTCAAGGCGTATTTCTGGGTGTTCCTGGCCATGTGGATACGCGCCACCCTGCCTCGTATCCGGGTGGATCAGATGATGTCGCTGTGTTGGAAGTATTTGGTGCCGCTTGGATTTGTAAATTTGGTTGGGACAGCGGTCTGGATGGTGATTTGGCCTGAGGGCAATGCGTTCGTGCCGTATCTCATGGTTGTCGGTACGCTGGCTCTTACTGTCATCTTCTTCCGGCGCGTCCTATACCATTTACGTCGGGCGAAGCCTGAGCTCTATTTTAATCCGGCAATCTGATGTGACGACTAGGGGAACGCTCTATGGCGAGTAGTATTGGCCAATATCTGAAGCACGCGAAAGAGGCGGCGGCCACGATTTTCGAAGGGATGAGTGTGACTATGTCTCACTTCGTCCGTAAGCCATATACTATTCAGTATCCAGACCGGACTGCGGTCCGCGTCCAAGATACGCTGCCCCTTCGTTATCGAGGCATCCTTGAAGTTGACCTGGAGATCTGCACCGGTTGTTTGGCATGTGAGCGGGCGTGTCCGATTGACTGTATTGTGATTGACGCGCCAAAGGACAAAGCGACTCGGGCGATGCTCCTGAGCCGGTTTGATATCGACATCGCCAAATGCATGTACTGTGGTCTGTGCAGCGAGGTCTGTCCCACCGGATCGATTCATCACACGACCGAATTTGAAGGGGCAGATTACTCACTGGAGAGCATGATCCGTCGTTTCGTGAAGGACCCCGTCTTGGCGTATAAGGCAAAGAAAGGGGAGGAGACTGACCCGTTGATTGCGCCGATCTTGGATCGCGGCCTGGAATTTCTTGCGGAATGGGCGGAGCCCGTTGATATGAAGAAATATAAAAAAGCGCAAGAAGAGGCCGCCTCATAAGTTGCGGATAAGGAGATATGGCAATGCCTTTGGAAGCGTTGGTTTTCTATCTGCTGGCCGCCTTGACCGTCGGGTCGGCGCTCATCGTCGCGCTCTCTCATAACTTGGTGTATTCGGCCTTTGCTCTGTTGGGAACGTTCATGGGGGTGGCCGGCTTGTACGCGCTGTTAGCCGCCGACTTTGTCGCAGTGATTCAGGTCATGCTCTACATTGGTGGCATCCTCGTCCTCATCCTTTTTGCGGTGATGCTCACCCATCGGATTGCTGATGTGGATGTCTCGAATCGGACGGTCGGACGTATTCCCGCTGCCTTGATTCTTGGCGTTGTCGGGACAGTCATGGGGGTCTGTATTGGGGCGGCTGAATGGGTACAGCATGCCGAACCGGTGGTCGAGCCGACAACATTCGGTATTGGAGAGGCATTCCTTGGGCCGTATATTCTGCCATTCGAGCTCGCTTCAGTCGTGCTGCTCGTGGCGTTGATTGGGGCGGTTGTCGTGTCACGGAAGGAACTGCGTGGGCCCATGGCCGACGGATAATGGTCGAGTCCAG
The DNA here is from genome assembly GCA_963422435.1 of Binatia bacterium. Taxonomy (GTDB): domain Bacteria; phylum Desulfobacterota; class Binatia; order Bin18; family Bin18; genus Bin18. The sequence continues at coordinate 2,856,785 of OY729511.1, forward strand.
GCTCTGCGCTCTCTCTTGACGGCCTCCCTTGATTTTTTTCCTCCTCCCATTTAAGACGGGACAACCCTCCTCACCACTACGAATGATTATGGATGGACTATTGCTCGATATAGGGCTACGGCACTTTCTGTCTGTCAGTCTGATCGTTTTTGTGCTCGGCCTCTATTGTGTTCTGACCCGGAAGAACGCCATCGGGATTCTTCTGGGCGTGGAGTTGATCCTGAACTCCGCAAACATTAACTATATTGCTTTTTCATATTTTTCTTCCGGCAATTACGATGGTCAGGTATTTGCGATTTTCGTAATTATGCTCGCTGCCGCCGAAGCGGTTATTGGGTTGGCCATCGTGCTTGGGATATACCAGAATTTTTCGTCGATCGACATTGAAGCCGTCGATAGCTTGCAAGGCTAGTCTATGGACCACCCGCTTCTCGTCTCCTCCCTGCGCTGGATCGTCCTCTTTCCCCTGCTCGGTGCCGTTATCAATGGTATTCTCGGAGCGAAGATCCAGGAGCGCTTCGGGAAGAACGGGATCAGCGTCGTTGCCTGCACGGCTGTCGGTCTGGCCTTTATCTTTGCGCTGCGGGCCTTTTTTCAGCTCACCAGTCTGGTGCCTGAAGAACGCTATTTGCTTGATACGCTCCTGCGCTGGATACATATCGGCGCTCTTCAGGTTGATATCGCGTTCGCTGTCGATCCCCTCTCCGGTCTGATGATCCTGATCGTCACCGGTATTGGCGGTCTGATTCATCTGTATTCGATCGGCTATATGCACGATGACGAAGCCTACTGGCGCTTTTTCGCCTATCTCAATCTTTTTACCGCGGCGATGCTGACCCTGGTGCTGGCCGATAACTTGGTGTTGATGTTTGTGGGCTGGGAAGGCGTGGGCTTATGCTCCTACGGACTGATTGGATTTTGGTATAAGGAACATGCGAACACCACCGCCGGAAACAAGGCGTTTATTGTCAACCGGATTGGCGACGCCGGTTTTACGCTGGGTATTTTTATTATCTTCTGGAGTCTCTTCGAAGCGGGACACGGGACGACCGCGGTCTTTCGTGACCTGGGCCCTCTGATTCATCACCTGGAAGGGCAGATGGTCTGGGGTGTCCCGGCGGCGACGCTCGCGGCGCTATGTCTCTTTGTCGGAGCGACCGGGAAGTCCGCACAAATTCCACTCTATGTGTGGTTGCCGGATGCGATGGCCGGACCGACGCCGGTGAGTGCTTTGATCCACGCCGCGACCATGGTGACCGCCGGCGTGTACATGATGGCTCGGATGCACTTTCTCTTTTCCCTGTCGCCGGTTGCGCTCGGCGTGGTGGCGACGGTCGGTGCCCTCACTGCACTCGTTGCGGCAACCATTGGTCTCGCCCAGTTTGATATTAAGAAAGTGCTCGCGTATTCGACCGTCAGCCAGCTCGGCTATATGGTGCTGGGCGTCGGCGTGGGAGCGTATGGCGCTGCTGTTTTTCATCTGATGACGCATGCCTTCTTTAAGGCATGCCTGTTTCTTGGCTCGGGAAGCGTTATTCATGCCATGGGCGATGAGCAGGATATGCGTAAGATGGGCGGCCTCAGAGAAAAAATGCCGCTTACCTTCTGGACGTTTTTGATCTCTACTATTGCTATTGCCGGCATTCCGCCACTGGCTGGATTTTTTTCAAAAGACGAAATTCTGTGGCTGACGTTTTCCGGTGGACATCCGCTACTGTGGTTGATCGGGTTCGCGGCTGCCGGGATGACCGCGTTCTATATGTTTCGTCAGGTCTTTATGGTTTTCTTTGGAGAGAATCGTGCCGATGAGCATACCAAAGAACATTTGCACGAATCCCCTCCAGTGATGACCTATCCCTTGATTGTTCTGGCCGTGGGGGCGGTCTTTGCCGGTTTTCTCGGGGTGCCACCTGCCCTCGGCGGGAGTAATATCCTGGAACACTGGTTGGAGCCCGTCTTTGCCGGCGGTCATGGCGGCGGCCACGCTGCACATCATCACGTTGAGGTGATCGAGTATGTCCTGATGGTGGCTTCTGTTGGCATTGCGGCTGTCGGGATATTCCTTGCGTATCTGATTTACTATCGGCAGTCCGTATCAGCCGGCACGTTTACGGCGGTCGGAGGCGGTGTCCCGTATCGAGCCGTGTTCAACAAATACTATGTTGATGAACTCTACCATGCGACCGCCGTCCGAGGGACCCTGGCTGTCAGCTGGCTCTGTTCCGTCTTTGATCGTAATGTCATCGACTTTATCGTGAATAACGTTGCCAAAGCCACCGGCGCGGTCGGCTGGGCGGTTGGTCGATTTGATCATTATATCATTGATGGATTGGTGAACGGACTGGCCGATGTCATCTTTGGCATTGGCAATCGGTTGCGCCAAATCCAGACCGGCAACCTCAGTATTTATCTGTATGTCATTGTTGGTGCGATTGCCGTCTCCCAATTCTTACCGCGAGTAGGGGCGGACATATTAGTCCCTGTCGTTATCGCGTTTCTCTCTCTGGTGATCGTGGTCGGAATAGCGCTGTGGCTCTCCACCAGACGAATCCAGTGGCGTCTGATGTTTACAAAAGAGGGAGTCTCGGAGCTCCGGTGAACCAGACCTTTTATCAAGCCCATTGTGTGGATGTGTGGTAAGGAGCCGCTATGGAGTCCTCTATTCTCACCTTAATGATTTTCTTTCCTCTGGCCGGCATGGTCACCGTCTTCTGCCTGCCGAGTCAAGCAAGAGATTTAATTCGATGGACTGCTTTTGCTTTTACCCTGCCGGCCTTCTTTTTGGGAATCTGGCTCTACCAGAACTTTGATACCACGACCACAGCGCTTCAGTTTGTTGTGAATGTCCCGTGGATTGAATCCTTTAATATCCGCTACTTTGTTGGCGTCGATGGAGTCAGCATATCCATGATTTTGCTGACCGCCGTTCTGTGCCCTATCTGCATTCTCGCTTCGTGGAATATTGAGCGGGCCGAGAAGGGCTATTTTGCCTTGTTCCTGCTGTTGGATACCGCCATGACGGGCGTTTTTTGCGCCATGGACTTCTTCCTGTTTTTTATCTTCTGGGAGTTGATGCTGCTGCCGATGTATTTCCTGATTGGCATCTGGGGTGGGCCGCGGCGTGAATATGCGGCGATTAAATTCTTCCTGTATACCATGCTCGGCAGTGCGCTGATGCTGGTCTGTATGCTGGTCTTCTATTTTCAAGCCGGGGCTGTCGAAGGCGTTGGCTACACTTTTGATCTGACCCAACTCCCCGCCGTGGCGCAGCACTTTCAGACCGAGCCGCTCTTGTTTGGCTTTTCTTTGCCACAAATCATGTGGCTCGCGCTCTTTATTAACTTTGCCGTGAAAATTCCCGCCTTTCCCTTCCACACCTGGCTGCCTGACGCCCATGTCGAAGCGCCCACCGCAATCTCCGTGATTCTGGCCGGGGTCCTGCTAAAAATGGGAACGTATGGGATTTTACGAGTCAATTATCCTCTTCTCCCGGAAGAAACCTTCCTGTTTGCACCGTACTGTCTGGCTGCCCTGGGAGCCTGGAACATCGTCTACGGGGCCTTCTGCGCCTTATCCCAGTGTTTTACCGAGCCAAAGGATCTGAAAAAACTCGTGGCCTATTCCAGCATCAGTCACATGGGGTATGTCATGTTGGGGATGGCATCGTTTACCCCACAGGGAATCAACGGCGCGGTCTTGCAGATGTTCAATCATGGAACGATTACCGCCATGCTCTTCCTCATTGTCGGAGTAATCTATGATCGGGCCCACCATCGACGCATCGATGGGTTTGGCGGCTTAGCCTCGGTGATGCCGGTCTATACCGGCGTGATGGGACTCGCTTTTTTTGCCGCCATGGGGCTCCCGGGTTTGTCGGCTTTTATCTCTGAGGTCCTGTGTCTCCTCGGTGCCTGGCACACGCATAAAATTCCGGCCTTGCTTGGCGCTCTGACCGTAATCATTACAGCGAGTTACCTGCTCTGGACGATCCAACAAATGTTTCTCGGAAAACCACGTGAGGAGTACGCAGACATGCACCTCTCAGAAATCAATACGAGAGAGCTGTGCATGTTAGCCCCGCTTGGGGTTATTGTTGTGGTCCTGGGATTTTATCCGCATGCCGTTCTGGACCTGCTCGATGTCTCGCTCCAGGGACTCAACGAAGTCGTGCTCTCTGCAAGCACAAATAGTCCTGATACCGCGGCAGTTGCGCTGCGCTAGCGTATTGAACGAGATAGAAAGCATGCCATGAACCTCGGCAGTATTGAAAGTCTGGCATATCTCTACCCTGAAGGGATTCTGCTTCTCTCCATTCTGACGATCTTTATTGTGGACCTGTGTGTGGAGGATAAGGAGCGGCTCGGCAATATTGCCCTGGTTGGAGCCGCTTTGGCCCTGGTCTTTACTTCGGGCCTGTCCTTCTTTGGCATCCGCTTTATCGAAGGATTACAAGGAGCCGGGGAAGGGTGGCTGTTTCATCGCATGATTGCGCTGGATAGTTTTGCCATTTTCTTTAAGGTGATTCTTTCCTTGTCGGTAGTGGGGACCGTCTGGATGTCTCTTGGCTCACGGGAGATTAACGGACCGAATCAGGGCGAATATTATGGAATTTTACTGGCGAGTGGGCTCGGCATGTTTTTCATGGCCTCGGCAACGAATCTGCTCCTGGCCTACCTGTCTTTAGAGTTCGTCAGTCTGACATCGTATGTGCTGACAGGATATTTGACGCGCAATAGAAGATCTGGAGAAGCCGCGCTAAAATATCTCATTTACGGTGGGGTCGCATCGGGGACCATGATCTATGGTATGAGTTGGATTTTTGGTTTGACCGGAAGCCTGGATTATGCGGAAATTAACGCTGCCCTGCTGCAAAACGCCCCGGATCAACTCACCCTCTTTATCGCCCTTGTCCTCATGTTGGCTGGGTTCGGCTATAAAATTGCGGCCGTTCCCTTCCATATGTGGGCTCCCGATGTCTACCACGGGGCGCCCATTCCTGTGACGGCTTTTCTTTCGGTCGGCTCAAAGGCGGCGGGCTTCGCTCTCCTCATGAGATTTTTCTATCCCGCGCTCTCTCAAAGCGGAGACGCCGGCATGTGGCAATTCGTCCCCGGCGTCGAGTGGCCACAGCTCATGCTTATTGTGGCGATGGTGACCATGACGCTTGGGAACCTTGCCGCCCTGAACCAGCATAATGTGAAGCGTCTCTTAGCCTACTCCAGCATCGCCCACGCGGGCTACATCCTCATGGGGTTTGTTGTGCTCAGCGACGAAGGGCTGCGGGCGATGCTGTTCTACATCGTCGTCTATTATTTGATGAACCTTGGAGCGTTTATCGTCGTCATGGTTGTGGCCAATAATACCGGTCGCGAAGACCTGGAAGGCTTTCGTGGGCTTGCCTGGAGAGGGGGGGCTTTGCCCGCGGCAGCGATGGCAATTTTCCTCTTTTCGCTCACGGGCCTTCCTCCGCTTGCTGGTTTTATTGGAAAATTTTATCTCTTTGCGGCGGTGGTGAAGGGCCAATTCTATTGGCTGGCCGTAGTTGGGATCTTGAATAGTGTCGTGTCCCTCTATTATTATGCCCGCATTGTAAAGACGATGTTCCTGGATGAGCCGTCCGATTCGGAAGGTGAAGTCACTCTTGACCCGCACAATGGATCTTTACTGGCAATCTTGAGCGTTGCGACGGTTGTCCTCGGAGTGTACTGGGCACCTGTTTTCGATTTTGCCGACCGTTCGACCCATTTTTTCCTAGGCAGCTAGCGAACGAGCATGCGTTGGAGCGAGAATAGGATGCGGTTTGTCCAGCGTTTGTCGGCATGTTAGGGTAGGGAGGCGAGAACGTCGTAACCCTCACGTTGAACGGGAACTGAATCATGTCGGGGCGTAGCGCAGCCTGGTAGCGCACCTGCCTTGGGAGCAGGGGGTCGGCCGTTCAAATCGGCTCGCCCCGATACGATGCCACTGTCAGGAGGAAAATTCCAAAGCTCCTGACCCGCGAGGCATTGAGGGCGCCAGTAGCTCAGCTGGATAGAGCAACGGCCTTCTAAGCCGTGGGTCAGGGGTTCGAATCCCTTCTGGCGCATAAGGTGGGTGTAGCTCAGTTGGTAGAGCACTGGGTTGTGGTCCCAGGAGTCGAGGGTTCAAGTCCCTTCACCCACCTTGTCCTCCTCACTCCAGAGCGTGATATTCTCCTGACAATCGCGGCCATGGCTCTAGTTGCCATCACTAGGAATAGTAGTTATGGTGCCCGTGGGCCGCTAGCTCAGTTGGCAGAGCAGCTGACTCTTAATCAGCGGGTCCGGAGTTCGAATCTCCGGCGGCCCATCATTCACGGTGAGGACATATGCGAGAGTGGCGAAATTGGCAGACGCGCTAGACTTAGGATCTAGTCCGCTTGAAGCGGATGGGGGTTCAAGTCCCCCCTCTCGCACGCGCGTCCTATCCGGGTGGCATGGAGACCTCCGTTAATATCCGTAACAGGTTGTTGCTGTACTATGAAGATTTCGATTGAGAGGCTGAGCCCGGTCCGGCAAAAAATTGCTTTCGAGATTCCTGCGGATCAAGTCCAAGCCAGACTGGAGGAGGCGTATCGAACCTATCAAAACCGTGTTCGGCTGAAAGGCTTTCGCGCTGGACGCGTGCCCAGGCAAGTGCTCGAACGTCGCTTTGGAGAAGAAATTGCCGCAGAAGTGAGTTCCTCTCTGGTTGAGGAGTCCCTTACCAAAGCAATAGAGGAACGCGAACTTGCCATTGTGACAAAGCCTCAGATTGTGACCGAGCGCTTGGTTGCGGGAAATCCTTTCTGTTATGCAGCGACTATTGAGACGAAGCCTGAAGTCAAGCATGTTGATTGTGAGGGGATAGCGGTTGATAAAGTGCTCTCGTCAGTAGCGGAGAAGGAGGTTGACGAGTCCTTAGCTCGGCTGGCCGACTCCTTTGCTCAGCTTCACCCCGTAACGGATCGAGATCGGGTTGAATCGGGCGATGTTGTCACCCTGGACTACCAGGCCGTGCAGCACGGGCGAGCCATTCCGGGGCTCGAAGGAAAGAGCCGATTGGTTGAGTTGGGCAGAGAGTCCCTTCTGCCCGGGTTTCAAGAGCAGCTCATTGGCATCAAGAAAGGACAGACGGCTGAATTTTCGCTGCCACTGCCCCAAGAGCCTCAAGAGACAGACTCTGCTCAGTCGGAGGCTCTTCCGACTGCTACCTTTCGCGTCACCATACGTGATATCGCTCAAAAGGAAGTACCTCTTCTAGACGATGAGTTTGCGAAAGACCATGGGGAGTGTGATACCCTCGGGGAATTACGCGCCAAGATTCGGGAGAATATGGAACAGATGGCGGAGCGGACAGCCGAAGGGCGGATGCATGATGCTGTGCTGAGCCAAATACTCAACAAAAATCCCTTTGATGTCCCCCCTGGCCTTATTCGTGAACAAGCTCAGCAGTTGTTCGTTGAGTCGGGCATGCAGAGGGGAGGCAACGTCAGCTTTGATGACCCGGCTATTCCTGAGGCGATACGTGAGGATTTTTCCCAGCGGGCAAGGCGGCAAATTGAGACGACACTGCTCCTTGATGCCCTAGTGGAGCAACTCGATATCACAAGCACGGAGGAGGAGGTTGATCTGAAAATTGAAAACTTTGGAGCGGCGAGCGTCGAACAGCGACAGCAGGTTGAGACCTTCTACGCTGATCCGACGAATCGTCAGATGCTACAAGGGCGGCTGTGTAGAGAAAAGGCCCTTCAGGCAGTTGTGGGGAAGGCTCATATTCGAGTAGTCCAAGAGGACGTTGCTGGTGCCGAGGAAAATGATTAGTATGAACTCCTGGTGAAAAACCTTTTCCGCTCCCTGTGCGATTGGGCTGAAAGATGAATGCTTCTCTCCGTAACACTATCCATCGGGTAGTTACCTACCACGAACAGGTGAGTTGGCATGGATACCGTTTTTTCTTCCGAGCGAAGGGACTTCGCGCTAACCCGGAGCGTACATCCCTATGCCGGACGGGATGAAAACGGTCCAAGGAGTACATATGCCCAGAAATGGCGATGATCGTCCCGGAAATTTGGTGTGCTCTTTTTGTGGCAAGAGTCAGGATGAGGTCCGCAAATTGATTGCGGGTCCTACGGTCTATATCTGTGACGAATGTATAGATCTGTGTAACGACATTATCGCGGAAGAGTGTGACCAAGAAGACACGTTGGCGGCCGCCTCAGCCGTCCCAAAACCGGCAGAGATAAAGCGTGTTTTGGACCAATACGTCATCGGACAAGAGCAAGCAAAGAAAATTCTCTCTGTTGCCGTCCACAATCACTACAAACGCGTTGATGCGCAGTTGATGACCAGCGAGGTGGAACTCCAAAAGTCTAATATTCTTCTTCTGGGTCCGACGGGATCAGGGAAAACCCTCTTGGCTCAGACTTTGGCTCGTTTCCTCCAGGTTCCTTTTACGATCGGAGATGCAACCAGCCTGACCGAGGCCGGGTATGTTGGAGAGGATGTCGAGAATATTGTTTTAAGCCTATTGCAAAATGCCGACTATGACGTCGAGAAATGTCAGAAGGGAATCGTCTATATCGATGAGATCGATAAGATTGCCCGAAAAGGTGATAATCCTTCGATTACGCGAGATGTCTCCGGTGAGGGCGTCCAACAAGCATTGCTAAAGATTATTGAGGGGACGGTCGCGAGCGTGCCTCCAAAAGGAGGCCGCAAACACCCGCAACAAGAGTTCGTCCAGGTTGATACGACAAATATCCTCTTTATCTGTGGTGGTGCGTTTGTCGGTCTGGAAGACGTTATTCAACGACGGATCGGGGGAAAGAGTCTTGGGTTTGGGGCAGATGTTCGGAGCACCAACCAGAGGGGGAGCAGTCTGCTCACAGAAGTGCAACCAGAAGACCTCCTGAAATTTGGCATGATTCCGGAATTCATTGGTCGTCTTCCCGTTCTCGCGACTCTCAAGGAACTGGACGATCAGGCCTTAGTCCGAATCTTGCGTGAGCCAAAAAATGCACTCGTTCGTCAATACCAGAAGCTCTTTGAACTGGAGAATGTCCACCTGCGTTTTACGGAAGGCGCGCTGACGGCGATTGCTCGTGAGGCATTGGCCAGAAAAACCGGGGCTCGTGGGCTCCGCGCGATTATGGAAAACATCATGCTGGACATCATGTACGATATCCCCTCACAGCCGAATATCAAAGAAGTCCTTATTTCCGAAGAAGTGGTGTCACGCAATGTACAGCCTATTGTGATGTACCAAAAAGAGACGGCCGAGAGTGCCTGACGACCCGACTCGGAAAGCAGCGGCATGGTATTCCAGAATGACAAATAAAGAGAGCTCGGAAAAAGGAGGAGCCGTGCGTCTACCGCTTTTACCGTTACGAGACATTATTGTTTTTCCTCATATGGTCGTTCCCCTCTTTGTGGGACGGCAGAAGTCGATTAAGGCGCTCGAAGAATCAGTTGCCGGCGATAAACTGATTTTTCTCGCAACGCAGCGTGATGCGAAAGTCAACGATCCGACCGCCAATGACATTTATGCCATGGGTACCATTGGGCATGTTGTGCAACTCCTCCGGTTGCCAGACGGGACAGTGAAGGTGCTGGTTGAGGGGAAGCAGCGCGGACAGGTCGTCCAGTATGTCGAGCAGAACGACTTCTTCTGGGCCGACGTTGAGGAAGTTGAAGAAGCGTCACAACGACAAGCCGAAATCGACGCGTTGGTGAAAAGCGTTAATACGGTATTTGAGAACTATGTGCGTCTGAATAAGAAGATTCCTCCAGAGATGATAATGTCGGTCTCGGCGCTTGATGACCCGTCCCGCCTCGCCGATACCATTATTGCCCACCTTGGGATTAAACTGGAGGATAAACAGACCCTGCTTGAAACGATCGATCCCGCTGACCGACTGGAGAAAGTGCTGAGCTTTACGCGTTCTGAGATTGAGATACTTGAAGTGGAACGCAGGATACGCAACCGGGTCAAAAAACAAATGGAAAAGACCCAGAAGGAGTACTATCTCAACGAGCAAATGCGGGCCATTCAAAAAGAGCTCGGAGAAAAAGACGAATTCAAGAACGAGTTGCAAGAGCTTGAAGAAAAAATTCGACAAAAGAAATTGTCTCAAGAGGCTCGGGACAAAGTAGAAAAGGAGCTCAAGAAGCTCAAGATGATGTCGCCGATGTCCGCCGAGGCGACTGTTGTGCGAAACTATATAGACTGGTTGCTCGTCCTTCCCTGGTATGAATACACCGAAGATAAACTGGACATTCAAGATGCAGAAAAGATTTTAGACGAGGACCACTGCGGTCTGGAAAAGGTCAAGGAACGAACCCTGGAATACCTTGCCGTCCAAAGCCTGGTCGGCGAGGTAAAAGGTCCGATTCTCTGTTTTGTTGGTCCTCCGGGGGTGGGGAAAACTTCTTTGGGAAAATCCATTGCCCGCTCGACGGACCGAAAGTTTGTTCGCATCTCTCTCGGTGGAGTACGCGACGAGGCAGAAATCCGGGGGCACCGACGGACCTATATCGGAGCAATGCCGGGGAAAATAATCCAAGGTATGAAAAAAGCGGGCTCAGGGAACCCGGTCTTTCTCCTTGATGAAATTGACAAGATGTCAACCGATTTCCGAGGAGATCCGTCCGCCGCGTTGATGGAAGTTCTTGACCCAGAGCAGAATACGACCTTCAACGATCATTACCTTGATGTGGATTACGATCTGTCAAAAATTCTTTTTATCTGTACGGCAAATACTCTTGAGCGGATTCCACGTCCCCTACAGGACCGCATGGAGATCATTCGAATCCCCGGTTATACTGAGTGGGAAAAATTAAACATCGCGAAGCATTTTTTGTTTAAAAAGCAACGTGAGGCAAATGGGCTGACTGAGAAGAATATCACATGCTCTGACCGGACCCTGTCTACCGTGGTACGCTCCTACACTCGAGAATCTGGAGTTAGAAATCTCGAGCGAGAGATTGCGACGCTGTGTCGAAAGGTTGCAGTAGAAGTTGTCAAAAAGGGCAAAGATATCCATGTGCGGTTAAATCAGAAACGCCTCGAAAAGTATTTGGGGCCGGTTCGATACCGGGTGAGTAAGACAGAGCAGGAAGACAAGGTTGGGGTCGTGACTGGATTGGCCTGGACAGATATGGGGGGTGAACTGCTTGCTACTGAGGTGACCATTGTCCCTGGTAAAGGCAAGTTAACTATTACTGGAAAAATTGGCGACGTAATGCAAGAATCAGCCCAGGCGGCGATGAGCTACGTGCGCTCTCGTGCCGATGAGTTAGGGCTCGACAAGGATTTTTACCAGAACATTGATGTGCATATCCATATTCCAGAAGGCGCTATTCCGAAGGATGGTCCGTCGGCCGGCGTGACGATGGCAACCTGCCTGGTATCAGCGCTGACAAAGCTCCCGGTTCGACATGACACCGCTATGACCGGGGAAATTACCCTTCGTGGTCGCGTGCTCCCTATTGGTGGTCTCAAGGAGAAGATACTTGCTGCCCATCGTGGAGGGATAACAAGAATACTCATCCCGGTCGAAAATGAAAAAGACCTACAGGAAGTTCCGGCGAATATCCTACGAGCAGTTCATGTCGCACCTGTTGACCATCTCGACGCAGTGCTCCGCAATGCTCTCGCCCTTGCCGAGCCCGATGAGTTTCTCGCAAAGAATGAGGCGGTGGTTGATGAGGAGCCTCTCTACTCTTCCGATACACCTGATCCGACTGAATCAACCGAGATCGTGACACATTAATGAACATGAGGGGATTGACTGGGAAAGGGAGCGGTGGTAGGGCTCAGAGCCTCGTTTAGAGTAAGGCTCGCCAGCCTCTTTCGTCCTTGTATGTAGGGCGGTTAGCTCAGAGGAAGAGCATCGGCCTTACAAGCCGAGGGCCATCCGTTCAAATCGGATACCGCCCATATGGTGGGGTCGTAGTTCAGCTGGTTTAGAACGCCGGCCTGTCACGCCGGAGGTCGCGAGTTCGAGTCTCGTCGGCCCCGCCATCCCCCATACCTTTAGATGAAGGCGCTGTGATACATGAAGAAAGAGACTCAAATATTACCCCAGGAGCAAGCGCTCTCGACACGTCATTGGTATCTTGTAGACGCGAAAGACCAAATCGTTGGGCGTCTTGCAAGTACCATCGCGAGCGCCTTACGCGGTAAGGGAAATCCAGCCTTTTCTCCTCATACTGACAATGGAGACTTTATTGTTGTCATTAATGCACGCCATGTGAAACTGACGGGAAAGAAGCTTCAGGATAAACAATACTACCGGCATACGGGATACCCGGGCGGTATACGACAGCGGTCTGCGGAACAACTGATCAAATCGTCTCCTGAACACATCCTGAAAAAGGCGGTGACGGGGATGTTGCCGAAGAATGCTCTCGGACGCAAGTTGGTAAGGAAATTAAAAATCTATCCTGACGCATCACACCCACACGCTGCCCAGATGCCAACCGCCAGATAGAGAGTAGGGATCAAGAAAGTAGAGAAGGAAAGCGTTTTGTATGGCTGAGAATCAATCAGAATGTTGGGGAACTGGAAAACGAAAAACTGCGATTGCCAGAGTTCGCCTTCTTCCTGGAGAAGGGCGGTGCACAGTCAACACAAAATCCCTTGACGAATATTTTGGTCGTGAAGCGATCCGTATGATTGCGCGGCAGCCACTCATTGTGACGCAAACGGAAGACCAATACGATGTTAAGGCCAATGTCCAAGGGGGGGGGAACTCTGCTCAGGCTGCCGCTATTCGTCATGGGATTACCCGCGCCCTTCTCAAAGCTAACCCAGACTTTCGGACCCTCCTGAAAAAAGAAGGATTTATTACCCGTGACTCACGAGAAGTTGAGCGCAAGAAGTATGGCAGGCATAAGGCGCGGAAGCGTCCTCAGTATTCAAAGCGGTAAGATTTTCCAGGCCAATTAATCGATACCGAGAAGGAAATAGATACCGACTAAGCTGAGCGTCCCATTGGCGAGCCAAGCGGAGAGGGTCGGAGGAAGAATCCCACCGTTACCGAGAGAAACGGTGAGGGCGAGAAAGACCCAGTAACCAAACCCGACAAGGAGTGCCGAAGCGAGTGCTGTTGGCACGGTAAGCTGCTTTGCGCCCGGTATTGCAAGTGCCGCCCCTAACAGTGTCATCACGAATGCCGCAAAAGGGATCGCTCCCTTGAGTTTGAGGTCTACTTGATACTCTGTCGTATCGAGCCCCTTTTGCTGGAGGTCTACGATATAGGCTCTGAGTGCCTGTGACGAAAACTCTTCGGATTTCATGGCAATAAGGGAGAAGTCTTCTGGTGTTTCCTTGAGTAGAAGAGATGGCGGGGGCGAATGATGTGCACTTCCGCGCTCTAACCGGCTCTCCTGGACCCCTTCAAAATACCATTTTCCGTCTCGCCAAGAGGCTTGAGCAACCCTTGTCAAAGCCTGCACCTGAAAATTCTCACTGAGGGTATAAATAGTGAGACCGGAAAGGATATTGCGGCGCGAATCAAAATGGCCGATATGGTAGAAGCTATTTGTCCCATGATACCAGAACCCTCGCGTCTGAAAGAGACCCTTAAAAGTCTTGCCTTTAATCTCCACGGTATTGATATAGCGAGACTTGTGAAAGGCGTACGGAACGACATGTTCGTTCCACGCCCATCCACCAAGACTGAGTACACCGGCAGATAAGAGGAGGGGAGCCGCCATCTGCCAGGCACTCACACCACAGGCTTTGAGTGCCTGGAGTTCCTTATGGCGAGAGAGAATTCCGAGGCTCAGCAGCGATCCGGCGAGTGCCGCGGCGGGGACAGCTTGGGTGACAAAGAGGGGTAATTTAAAGAGAAAATAACTGCCTATAGCAGACAGGGACGCTTTGTATTTCACGAAGCTGTTAAAACGGTCAAAAAAATCAACCAGCAGCGAAAGCCCGAGAAAGAGGAGCAGGCAGAGCGCAAAGAGGCGAATAAATTCCTTGCACAAATAGGCTGCGATGAGTCGAGAAGGAAAAGGAAAGCCGGTTTGACCCATAACCCGCGTCAGACTCATTGGGTGACCAAAGAGGACAATGGGCGCTTGGAAAAACACTGCGACAACCAAGTCAATAGGGGAAAAAGAGGTTTTTCTTGCGTCACCCGAGAGAAGAGATAGGCGCCGAGACCGCCTAAGACGCCATTCGGTATCCACAGGGCAATTGCAGGAGGGAGTACCCCTCTTTCTCCAAACGTCTCCCCGGCAGTAAGCAGAAGATAGTAGAGCAGGATAACACCGAGGCTGATGCCAAATCCGACCGAACGAAAGGCCCAAGTCGTTCGCACGCTGAGAGGAAGAGCGATCAGACTGAAGACTACACACGCGAACGGCAGGGCAAGGCGGCGATGAAATTCAACGAGTGCTTTATTGTGTTGTGAAGACGCTTCTTGGACTTGAGACAAACGGTGGAGGAGCTCCGCTAGAGTCATATCTTTGGGGCTATGGTTCGGCTCGCTCATGTGAGCGAGCAGTGCGGTAGTATCCAAAGTCACATCATAGACAGAAAAATGAGTGGTCTGATGACCTTTTTCTGTTTGTTGCCTGCTATGCACAGTCCCCTTGTTTAAGCGCAGGGTCAACAGATTTCCTTCAGCACTGGGAACAATGAGGCCATCATGAGCAAAGATAGTATCTTTTCTGTGTGGAGTCCGGCTATCCGCGATCATGATCCCCTTGAGAATCGTACCTGGCGGTTCAATTTCTTCCGCATAGATAACCAGACCTGAAAATTCACTATTGAACGTCTTTTCTTTTAAGCCTGCGGTTGCCCGTGTTTTCGAAACATCATAGAACACACGATCGAGGCTGGAATTACTCCACGGACGGACAGCGAGAGTGAGGAAAAAAGAGAGCCCCAAAAGAACCGCTGTCAGCAGATGCAGTGGCACGGCTATTTGAGAGAGGCTAATACCGCAACTTTTCAGCGCAATGATCTCTCTGTCTGTTGAGAGACGGCCAAATCCCCAGAGAATGGCAAGGAGGAAGGCCATCGGTACGGTCACTTCGAGAAAAGAAGGAAGAACAAAAAACAGCATCTTACTGACATGCAGGACTGATACGCCTCGACTGATGACTAAATCAACGAGTTCCAGAATCCGAGCCGTGAACAAAATGCAGGTAAAGATGAGCAAACTGAGACAGAAGGGCAGAGCAATTTCGAAGAAGATATAGCGTATCAAAATTTTGCCCATGAAACGAAATCCTAGAAGAAATATCGTACACTGTAAATCGCGTGTACTATACGGCCTCCGTTCTCTCAACGAGTACCTCCGGACACAGCCAGAAAAAATCGAGACCATATATGCTCTCCGATTGCAGAAAACGGAGGGCATCATTCAATATGCTCGACAGCTTCACATATCCATTCACTACCAATCCGCAGCTTTCCTCGATACCCTGACGTATGGGGGAAATCACCAAGGAATCGCCGCTCAGATGCGTCCGTTTCAGTATGCGGCCCTGACTGACCTCATACAGAGCTCGATAGACTGTATTCTGGTACTCGATGAGATAGTGGACCCGCGGAATCTTGGAGCGCTGCTGAGAACAGCAGAGTCAGCGAAAGTTGGAGGTGTGATACTGACGAGGCGACGTTCTGCGCCACTCTCGGCGAGTGTTGAAAAAGCGGCCGCCGGGGCAACGGCGTATCTTCCTATCTGTCGAATTGGAAATTTGCAGCGTGCCCTCATGGCCTTAAAACAAGCGAATTTCTGGCTTGTCGGACTCAATCCGCAGGCAACCTCCACAGTGTATGATCTCGATATGCATGGAAAAGTCGCCCTCGTCCTGGGTGGCGAAGGTAAGGGAATTCGCCCACTCGTCCAGAACACCTGTGATTCCTTAGTATCAATACCGATGGAAGGACGGATTTCCTCTCTGAATGTTTCTGTTGCCGGTGCCGTCGTACTCTATGAACGTCTTCGTCAGATTCGTAAACCGTAGTACTATAAAGTCTCATGGGAGCGGACCTGCCCGTCGTCAGGTCGTTTTTTGCCAGGTATCCGTAACGTATAGAAATTGAATTGCTATTGACTGCCGGGATGAGCTAGGGTAGGATCGGCTGCTCTTCCGAGGTATAATAAGGTTTCTTTTGGAAAGACCCTGAAATCCACATAATTATTGAGCTACGGGAAACCATACTCTGGAGCGCTGGCGTAGCTCAACGGTAGAGCAACTGATTTGTAATCAGTAGGTTGTAGGTTCAATTCCTATCGCCAGCCTTCTTCGATATGAAAACCGTGCACATGGAGAGGTGCCCGAGCGGCCAAAGGGAGCAGACTGTAAATCTGCCGGCATATGCCTTCGAAGGTTCGAATCCTTCCCTCTCCACCAGAAAACAGGGAAGACTTTGGGCGGGAATAGCTCAGTTGGCTAGAGCGCGAGCCTTCCAAGCTCGGGGTCGCGGGTTCGAGTCCCGTTTCCCGCTCCAATACTTTGTAAGAGGGAACGGTGTCTCCTACAATTCTTCTGGCATATTATAGGATAGATGCCTCATTCTGTAGGTGATGATGAAGTGAGAAAATTGGTCCCAATGCCCAGGTAGCTCAGCAGGTAGAGCACGTCCTTGGTAAGGACGAGGTCGGCGGTTCAAGCCCGCTCCTGGGCTTGTCCTATTTTCACGAAAGAAACGGATTATCAAAAGCTTGACTGTCGGGAAGGTTGGGACAAGTTTCTCACTGTCGAGCGCGTAGGTGCAGAAAGGGAGAGCGATGGCGAAGGAGCGGTTTGAGCGGACGAAGCCGCACATGAACGTGGGGACGATTGGGCACATTGACCATGGGAAGACGACATTGACGGCGGCGATCACGAGAGTGTTGGCCGAGCGGGCCAT
Source organism: Binatia bacterium (assembly GCA_963422435.1). Taxonomy (GTDB): domain Bacteria; phylum Desulfobacterota; class Binatia; order Bin18; family Bin18; genus Bin18. The sequence goes on from OY729511.1 coordinate 2,873,657, forward strand.
GGCCGAGGCGGTGGCGTTTGACGAGATTGACAAAGCGCCGGAGGAGAAGGAGCGGGGGATTACGATCAACACAGCGCACGTGGAGTACGAGACCGAGCAGCGGCACTACGCGCACGTGGATTGTCCGGGGCATGCGGACTATATCAAGAACATGATCACGGGGGCGGCGCAGATGGACGGGGCGATCCTCGTGGTGGCGGCCTCCGACGGGCCGATGCCGCAGACGCGGGAGCATATTTTATTAGCGCGGCAGGTGGGGGTGCCGGCGATCGTGGTGTTCATGAACAAAGTGGACATGGTGGATGACGAAGAGTTGTTGGATCTCGTCGAGCTCGAGATGCGGGAGTTGCTGTCGAAGTATGATTTTCCGGGCGATGACACGCCGATCATTCGGGGGAGTGCGCTACGGGCTCTGGAGGGGGCCGCCGAGGGGGAGGCGCAAGTGCTGGAGTTGATGGCTGCGGTCGACAGTTTTATTCCCGAGCCGGCGCGGGATGTGGATCAAGAGTTTCTCATGTCCGTCGAAGACGTGTTTACGATATCGGGCCGGGGGACGGTGGCGACGGGGCGCGTAGAGCGGGGGCGGATCAAAGTCGGGGAGGAGGTGGAGATTGTGGGGATTCGGGAGACCCAGAAGACGACCGTGACCGGGGTCGAGATGTTTCGCAAGCTGTTGGATGAAGGGGTAGCGGGGGACAATGTGGGGTGTTTACTGCGGGGGATCAAGCGGGAGGAGATTGAGCGGGGGCAGGTGTTGGCCAAGCCGGGGAGTATCACGCCGCACACGCAGTATGAGGCGGAAGTGTATGTGTTGACGAAGGAGGAGGGGGGGCGGCACACGCCGTTTTTCAACGGGTATCGGCCGCAGTTTTACTTTCGGACGACAGATGTGACGGGGTCGGTGACGTTACAGGCGGGGACAGAGATGGTGATGCCGGGGGACAACACGCAGATGACGGTGGCGTTATTGACGCCGATTGCGATGGATGAGGGGCTGCGGTTTGCGATTCGAGAGGGGGGGCGCACGGTCGGGGCCGGCGTCGTCACTACAATCCTGGAGTGATAGATAGAGAGAATTCATCATGAGAGACCTTGTGGGACTTTCCTGTGAGCGATGTAAAAATAAAAATTATACCGCAACTAAAAATAAAAAACTCACTCCCGATAAACTTGTTCGACGGAAATTTTGCCCGGTCTGTCGCTCTCATACCTCACATAAAGAAGTAAAGGTATGAGAGAGGAGGGTCAGTAGCTCGAATTGGATAGAGCACCGGACTCCAAATCCGGGGGTTGCAGGTTCGAGTCCTGCCTGACCCGTCTCCTTTGGGTAGGTGCGTTTCTTCTGGCGAGAGAGGAGAGTACTATATGGGCGCGTTTGAGATAGCACGGGCATATTGCCAAGAGGCGTGGGCAGAGACCCAGAAGGTCTATTGGCCGAGCCGCAAAGAGGTTCGCTCTGCGACGCTGGTTGTCCTCCTCCTTGTTGCAATCGTTGCATTGTTCTTGTTCTCAGTCGATGCTGTACTGTCGTGGCTGTTTCGCTCATTCCTTGGCAATTAACTATCGGCATAAAAGGGGCCTGAGGTCATGGGCAAGCAATGGTATATCGTCCATACCTATTCCGGGTACGAACGCAAAGCGAAAGCCGCTTTAGAGGAACGTATTCGGACTTTGGGGAAGCAGGAAGCATTCGGAGACGTGCTGGTGCCAGAGGAGCAGGTCGTTGAGTTAGTGAAAGGGAAAAAACGCACATCGTCTCGGAAATTTTTTCCAGGCTATATCCTCGTTCAGATGGAGATGAATGATGAGACTTGGCATGTCGTCCGGTCAACGCCCAAAGTGACCGGCTTTGTTGGTGGAGCAAATGATCCTCAGACCATTCCGTCCGTGTCAGAAGCCGAGGTTTCCGAGATTCACCAGCAAGTCGAAGAGGGGGCTTTACGGCCTAAGCCAAAAATCTCATTTGTGACAGGAGAGGGCGTGAAAGTTGTTGATGGCCCCTTTCAGGATTTTACCGGCGTGGTTGAGGAAGTGAAACCGGATAAGGGGAAGTTGCGAGTCTTGATTAGTATATTTGGTCGAGCAACTCCGGTTGAGCTTGATCTTGTCCAAGTTGAAAAAGCATAGGCAATGGTGAGAAGCCGATGGCAAAGAAAATAGACACAACAATCAAGCTTCAGATTCCGGCTGGCCACGCGAACCCCAGCCCGCCCGTCGGCCCTGCCCTTGGGCAAAGGGGGGTTAATATCATGGAGTTCTGTAAAGCGTTCAATGCGAAAACACAGGACCAGCAAGGGTTGCTGATTCCGGTTGTGATTACCGTTTATGTAGACCGCTCTTTTTCCTTTATCACCAAGACGCCGCCCGCCTCTACGCTCCTGAAAAAGGCCGCCGGACTGGAAAAAGCTTCCAGTGAACCGGCGAGGCAGATGACGGGCTCCGTGACCCAAAAACAGATTGAAGAGATTGCCACGACGAAGATGCCGGACCTGAATGCGAAAGACCTTGAGGGCGCAATGCGCATTATTGCAGGGACGGCGCGCAGCATGGGAATAGAGGTAGTGAATTGATATGGCTCGAAAAAGCAAAAGTTATCGTTCCGCCCAGGAGAAGGTTGACCGGACTCAGCGCTACCCCTTAGAGGAAGCGCTCGCCCTTGCCAGCGAGACGAAACGTGCCAAGTTCGATGAGAGTGTCGAACTGGCGGTACGACTCGGTGTTGACCCGAGGAAGGCCGACCAGAACATCCGTGGGACAGTGCTCCTTCCGCACGGAACCGGTAAGTCCATATGTGTTGCCGTTTTCGCCAAAGGGGAGAAGGCCCAAGAGGCAGAGGAAGCGGGTGCTGACGTTGTTGGCGGTGAAGACCTGGCAAAGCGCATTAGTGATGAAGGCTGGCTGGAGTTCGATAAGGCGGTTGCCACTCCAGACATGATGGGAGTCGTTGGCCGGCTCGGAAAGATTCTCGGGCCGCGAGGCCTGATGCCGAACCCGAAGGTGGGGACGGTGACCACAGATATTGCCCAGGCGGTTCAAGACCTGAAAGGGGGGAAGGTTGAGTATCGGGTTGACAAAGCGGGCAATGTGCATACGCCGATCGGTAAGGCATCATTTGAAAAAGCGCAGCTTGTTGACAATGCCCAGTCTCTTCTTGAGAGCCTGGTACGCGCGAAGCCTGCCTCGGCAAAGGGCACCTATCTCAAGAGTATTACGGTGAGTACCAGCATGGGGCCAGGAGTCCGAGTCGACCCGGCTGGCTCCTTCCGTTAAGGCGAGGAAAAGCGACACCATTCCTCTCGGCAAGACGAAAGCGAAACAATGGACCGACAAACAAAGGAAGAAACGGTTATCGATCTGCAGAATCGATTTGCCAGTGCGACTGCCGCAGTGGTGACCGAATATAAAGGGTTGACAGTCGAAGATATCAACGTGCTACGCCGCACACTGCGCGAAGTGTCTGGAGAATATCGCGTCGCAAAGAATACGCTGGTAGCGCTCGCTATTGATGGCACTCCGTACCTGTCCTTGAAAGAACTCCTTGCCGGTCAAAATGGCTTGGTCCTTGGATATGGTGATGTCGTTGGGCTCACCAAGGTTGTTGCTCGCTATGCCTCTGAGAACGAGAAGTTCACTATTAAGGGAGGGGTAACAGAGGGACAATTCCTGGAGACTGCGAGCATAGAGGAGATCGCGACACTGCCGAGTCGTGAGGCGCTCCAGGCGCAATTGCTCGGGACGCTCTCTCAACCTGCTATCCGCCTAGTCGGGGCGTTATCCGCCCCCGGGAGCCAACTCGCCCGATTGCTGAATGAACGCATGTCCCAACTGAACTCGGACTAACTGAAAATTACTTCCCTGAAGGAGGAATGTATGGCTCTGACAGAAGAGAAGATGGACGAACTCATTAGCACCCTGTCTGACCTCACGATTCTTGAGGCTTCCGATCTGGTAAAGAAGCTCGAAGAAAAATGGGGCGTCAGCGCTGCAGCTCCTGTGGTTGTTGCTGGAGGCGGAGCCGCTGGGGGTGATGCTGAGCCTGCTGCGGAAGCGGAGAAGGATGAATTCAACGTTGTGCTGACCGGTCCTGGGGAGAAAAAGATCCAGGTGATTAAGGTTGTCCGTGAGTTGACCGGGCTGGGGCTCAAAGAAGCCAAAGATCTGGTCGATAGCGCGCCAAAGGCGGTCAAAGAAGGAGCGCCCAAGGCGGAAGCGGAAGAGATCAAAAACAAGCTGGAAGAGGCTGGGGGGTTGGTTGAGTTGCAGTAGAGACGGAGTGGCAGGAGGGCATGTATGGCTGATATGAATGGAAAGCTAGCGCATAACTTCCGTATTCGACGGTCCTTTGGTCATATCGAAAAAATCATCGAATTCCCGCATCTGTTGGACATTCAACGCCACTCCTACGACGAATTTCTGCAACGGTTGCTGACCGCTAACCAGAGGACCGGCGCCGGACTCCAAGGAGTTTTTCGGTCCGTTTTCCCGATCAAAGACTTCAACGAGACCGCCTCCCTTGAATTTGTGGATTATGCGCTTGGCGAGCCAAAATACTCAGTCGAAGAGTGCCACCAGAGAGGGATGACCTATGCCGCTCCCCTCAAAGTCACCATTCAACTCGTCCTGTGGGATGTGGATTCCAGCAGCGGTGCGCGGACGATCAAAAACGTCAAAGAGCAGGAGGTCTATTTTGGCGAGGTCCCGTTAATGACCAATCATGGCACCTTTATGGTCAACGGGACTGAGCGGGTGATTGTGAGTCAACTCCACCGGTCTCCCGGAGTCTTTTTTGATCATGACAAGGGGAAAACGCATGCGAGTGGGAAATTACTCTACTCTGCGCGCGTCATTCCCTACCGCGGATCGTGGATCGACTTTGAGTTTGACCCCAAAGATATTCTCTATGTCCGGATTGACCGCCGCCGTAAGTTTCACGCAACCGTGCTCTTACGAGCCTTGGGAATGTCAACCGAGGATCTGCTCAATTATTTCTATCGTAGGGATACTATCTTCCTCAACAGTACGGGCGACCAACAGGTAACCCGGGCTTTTGTGCCGGGCCATCTCTTCGGGCGGCGGGCAACGCAGGACGTTCGCAACCCTGAAACCGGCGATGTGTTGGTAAAGGAGGGGCGGAAGTTTACCCGCGGGGCATTGAGACAGTTAGAGGCGGCCGGTCTTGAGCAGATCCCCATCACGCCAGAAGACCTGCTTGGACGTGTGACGGCCCGCGATATCATCGATCCTGCGACCCAAGAGGTCCTCGTGCAGTGTAATGAGGAAATCACACCGGAGTATCTCGACCTCCTCATTGAGCGTGGCGTATCCCAGTTTGAAGTCTTGTTCATTGACGATGCGCATATAGGCTCTTCGTTCCGCAACACACTCCTCCAAGACAAGATCACTTCTCCAACAGAGGCAAAGATTGAGATATATCGCCGCCTCCGTCCCGGCGACCCACCGACCAACGAGGCGGCTACGTCGTTTTTTGACAACCTGTTCTTTAACCCCGAACGGTATAATCTCTCCCGAGTGGGGCGTCTGAAGCTCAACCATAAGCTCGGACTCACCGCTCCGCTGGATCTCGGCACCCTCCGTCGTGAAGATATCTTGGAGGCCGTTCGATATCTCGTAGAACTCAAAAACGGTAATAGCGTTGTGGATGATATTGACCACTTAGGCAATCGTCGCGTCCGCGCAGTCGGCGAGCTCGTCGAAAACCAGTTTCGTATCGGCTTGGTCCGGATGGAGCGGGCGGTGAAAGAACGGATGAGTCTCCAGGATGTCGAGACCCTCATGCCGCAAGAATTGGTCAATTATAAGCCGGTTTCAGCAGCGCTCAAGGAGTTTTTCGGGTCGAGTCAGCTCTCCCAGTTCATGGATCAAACGAATCCGCTGTCGGAGGTCACGCATAAGCGACGGCTTTCCGCGCTGGGACCTGGTGGGCTGACACGGGAGCGCGCCGGCTTTGAAGTGCGTGACGTTCACCCCACTCACTATGGTCGCGTCTGTCCGATTGAAACGCCGGAGGGGCCCAATATCGGGCTGATTTCGAGTCTTTCGACCTATGCTCGGGTCAATGAGTTTGGGTTCATTGAGACGCCCTACCGGACAGTAGAGGGTGGGCAGGTGACTGAGAATGTCCGCTATTTATCTGCCTTAGATGAAGAGGATAAAACCATCGCGCAGGCGAACGCGCCGGTTGATGCCACAGGCAATTTTGTCAACACCTTGGTTTCCGCCCGACTTGGAGGAGAGTTCGTGATGGTACCCCCCGATCAGGTTCAGTTGATGGATGTCTCTCCGACGCAGCTGGTGAGTGTGGCCGCCGCCCTGATCCCTTTCTTAGAACATGACGATGCCAACCGGGCATTGATGGGGTCCAATATGCAGCGGCAAGCCGTCCCTCTGCTCCGGACGGAAGCTCCGCTTGTTGGCACTGGAATGGAGCAGGTCGTGGCTCGGGACTCTGGGGCTGCCCGTGTCGCTCAGCGTAACGGAATTGTCGAGAGTGTGGATTCCACTCGGGTTGTAGTCAAAGCTGAATCGCAGACCACACAGGGAGACGTTGGTGTTGATATCTATAGTCTCACGAAATATCAGCGCTCTAACCAAAATACGTGTATTAACCAGCGCCCTATCGTTCAGATTGGCGATCGGGTTGAGGTGGGAGATGTCATCGCCGATGGCCCAGCCACAGAAATGGGAGAACTCGCGCTGGGGAGAAATGTCCTGGTCGCCTTTATGATCTGGGGGGGGTATAACTTTGAGGATTCCATCCTGGTGAGTGAGCGACTCATTCGCGACGACGTCTTTACATCGGTCCATATCGAGGAATTCGAGTGTGTCGCCCGAGACACAAAACTCGGCCCGGAGGAAATCACTCAAGACATTCCGAATGTTGGGGAAGAAGCGCTCAAGGATCTTGACGAGAGTGGGATTGTCAGGATCGGTGCTGAAGTGCGGCCGGGTGATATCCTCGTCGGGAAAATCACGCCCAAAGGCGAGACGCAACTTTCTCCAGAAGAGAAACTGCTCCGAGCAATTTTTGGTGAAAAAGCCGGAGAGGTCCGCGATACCTCCCTTCGTGTTCCCCCTGGGGTCGAAGGGACGGTGATTGATGTCCGGGTGTTCTCACGCAAAGGCGAAACCAAGGGCGAGCGCAGCCAGTATCTCGAAGAAGCTGAGATCCAACGGCTGCAACAAGACCGAGACGAGGAGAGCGGCATTATCCGAGACAGTACGCGTGGCAAGATCACGCACCTGTTGGTTGGGAAGACGGCAACGATGCGGGTCAGTGACGATGAGTCCCGACGCGTCGTGATCGCCAAAGGGCAGGAGATCACGGAAGAGCTTTTGGAGACGCTGCCAGAGCATTCATGGCGCAGGGTCCGAGTAGGGGATGAGGCGGTAGAGGAAGAGATACGGAAGACAGTAGATTCTCTTGCCAACCATATTGGTGCTATCCGTGAGGAATGCGACAGAAAGATCGAGCGCCTGAAGAGTGGAGACGAGTTGCCCCCGGGGATTATCAAGATGGTGAAGGTCTTTATCGCCATAAAACGCCGACTCCAAGTCGGTGACAAGATGGCCGGGCGCCACGGGAACAAAGGTGTGCTGTCCCGGATTCTCCCGGAAGAGGACATGCCATATCTTGAGGATGGGACTCCGGTCGATGTCGTTCTGAACCCCTTGGGCGTACCTTCTCGTATGAATGTCGGCCAAATCCTGGAAACCCATCTCGGTTGGGCGGTACAGTCCCTTGGTAAACAGGTTGGGAATGATGCGGAGAAAAAGGGGAAATCTGCGGCCGACAGCCTTCGTACTCGGCTTAAGGACCTCGCGCGTTCAACAGAAGATGCTCGGCTTATTGATGGACTCTCGGAGGACGAGGTCAAGGAGGTGGCCAGGCGCTCGAAACACGGCTCTCACGTGGCGACTCCGGTCTTTGACGGCGCCCCGGAAACAGCAATTTTCTCTTTGCTTGAGCAGGCCGGCCTGCCCGATACCGGGCAGACAACGCTCTACGATGGGCGAACAGGGGAACCATTCAGCCAGCCAGTGACCGTTGGGGTGATGTATATCCTGAAACTGCATCACCTTGTTGAAGACAAGATTCACGCGCGCTCAACCGGGCCCTACTCTCTTGTGACGCAACAGCCTCTTGGTGGTAAAGCGCAGTTTGGGGGACAACGGCTCGGGGAAATGGAAGTGTGGGCGCTGGAAGCCTATGGTGCCGCGTACAGCCTGCAAGAGATGCTCACGGTCAAATCGGACGATGTTGCTGGCCGAACTCGGATGTATGAAACGATTGTCAAAGGTGAAAATGTCCTGGAACCTGGTCTGCCTGAGTCGTTCAATGTGATGATTCGCGAGCTCCAGAGCCTGGCGCTCAACGTCGAGCTGCTGGAAGAAAATCAATAAGGTGAGGACGAAATGGAAGATTTCCCAGGTCTTTTTGAAAAACCCCAAAATCCGCTCCGTTTTAATGCGATCCAGGTTTCGTTGGCGTCCAAAGAGATGGTCTGCTCTTGGTCCCATGGCGAAGTCAAGAAGCCTGAAACCATCAATTATCGCACGTTTAAGCCCGAGCGTGACGGACTTTTTTGTGCAAAGATATTTGGACCGACCAAAGACTATGAGTGTAATTGTGGCAAATACAAACGGATGCGTCATCGAGGCGTTGTCTGCGAGAAGTGCGGGGTCGAGGTCATTCAGTCGAAAGTCCGTCGCGAACGCATGGGCCATATTGACCTTGCCAGCCCAGTGGCACACATCTGGTTTTTGAAGAGTCTCCCCAGCCGGATCGGGACCCTCATGGATATGACGCTCAAAGAACTTGAGCGGGTGCTGTACTTCGAGTCCTATATCGTGCTTGATCCGGGCGAAACGCCACTCAAGCAAAAAGGCCTGCTGAGTGAGCCCCAGCATCGGAAAGCCGTAGAGGAATTTGGTCCGGGCAGCTTCCGAGCAGGGATGGGTGCGGAGGCGGTTCGTGAGTTGATGCAAGATTTTGACATGGAGGAGTTGGCTCGCGGACTACGGAAAGAAATGAACGTTTCCTCGGGTTCGGTCTGCGGCAAATGCGATTATAGATATAATGGGCCTGAAACAAAATGCCCGGAATGCGGTGAAAGTCGCAAGCGGTCTGAAGCGCGTGTCAAGAAAACCGCGAAACGTTTGAAGGTCGTCAACGCCTTTCGGCAGTCAGGCAACCATCCGGAAGAGATGATTCTGGAAGTCATCCCCGTCATTCCACCGGACCTGCGCCCCCTCGTTCCGCTCGATGGGGGACGCTTTGCGACCTCAGATCTGAATGACCTGTATCGTCGTGTGATTAATCGCAACAACCGCCTCAAGCGACTCGTGGAGCTGAGCGCACCGGATATCATTATTCGAAATGAGAAGCGCATGTTGCAAGAGGCGGTCGATGCTCTCTTTGATAACGGTCGTCGGAGCCGCCCCCTGACTGGCCCAAACAAGCGTCCTCTCAAGTCTCTGTCCGACATGCTGAAAGGCAAAAGCGGACGGTTTCGCCAGAACCTGCTCGGAAAGCGGGTCGATTATTCGGGCCGTTCGGTTATTGTGGTCGGACCGGAATTACGCCTGCATCAGTGCGGCCTGCCGAAGTATATGGCTTTGGAATTGTTCAAACCGTTCATCTACAACAAGCTTGAGGAACGGGGTCTCACCACCACGATCAAGAGTGCCAAGAAGATGGTGGAGAAGGAACGGCCAGAAGTCTGGGACATCCTGGACGAGGTGATCAAGGAGCATCCGATTCTGCTCAACCGCGCCCCAACCCTGCATCGCCTCGGCATCCAGGCATTCGAACCCATCCTGATTGAAGGCAAGGCCATTCAACTGCACCCCCTCGTCTGTATGGCTTATAATGCCGACTTTGACGGCGACCAAATGGCGGTGCATGTCCCGCTGTCGGTCGAGGCCCAGGTTGAGGCCCGCAGCCTGATGATGTCAACCAATAATATTCTCTCACCTGCTCACGGCAAGGCGGTCATCGCCCCCACCCAGGACGTCGTCCTGGGACTGTATAACGCGACCCGTGAGCGCGCCAGTGCGCTCGGTGAGGGGAAAGTTTTCAGTAGTCCAGGCGAGGTCCGGGTCGCCTACGACCAAGGCGCGGTTGACTTGCAGGCCAAGATCACTGTGCGCTTGGATGGTGACCGGGTCGAGACAACGGTTGGACGGATATTGCTGGCGGAAATTGTACCGCCGGAGATTCCTTTCTCGGACATCAACCGGGTGATGAAGAAAAAAGAACTCGGTGCCTTGATTGATGCGGCCTTTTTAAAAGCCGGCAACAAGGCCACCGTAATTTTTGCCGACCGTTTGAAAGACCTGGGCTTCGAGTATGCTACTCGGGCGGGTATCTCTATTGGCATTCAAGACATGAAGATCCCTGATACCAAAGAGAAGCTGCTTTCTAATGCGCAGGAGGAAATACAAAAAATCCAAGAGCAGTATACCAATGGGCTGATCACGGATGGCGAGCGTCAGAATAAGGTTGTTGATACCTGGGCCTCGGTCACCGATGAAGCGGCCGCCGATATGCTCAGAGGGCTCCAGGAAGACAAAGACGGATTTAGTCCCATCTATATGATGGCGGACTCTGGGGCGCGTGGCAGTGCGCAGCAGATCCGCCAGCTCGCGGGTATGCGCGGCTTAATGGCAAAGCCCACGGGAGAAATCATTGAAACGCCGATCACGGCCAACTTCCGTGAAGGACTCTCCGTGCTCCAGTACTTCATCTCGACGCACGGGGCGCGGAAGGGCTTAGCTGACACTGCTCTTAAAACAGCGAATTCTGGCTATCTGACCCGACGGCTTGTTGATGCCGCTCAGGACTCGGTCGTGAGCGAACAGGACTGCGGTACGATTGATGGTATCGAGATGGCCCCGCTGGTTGAGGGTGGGGAAATAATAGAGCGCCTTGGCGAGCGTGTCTTGGGGCGCGTTGCCCTTGAGGATATTCGTGACCCTCTTACCCAAGAAGTCCTTGTGCACGCAAACGAAGAAATTGACGAAGACCGCGTCGTCCGCATCGAAGAAGCCGGGATCGAGCGTGTCTCGATACGCTCTGCTCTGACCTGTGCGACCAAACGCGGCCTCTGTGCGCGCTGTTATGGACGTGACTTGGCCCGCGGCCGGCTGGTGCATCTTGGCGAGGCGGTCGGCATCATTGCTGCGCAGTCGATTGGTGAGCCAGGCACCCAACTGACCATGCGGACCTTCCACATTGGTGGGACGGCCAGTCGGCTGGCCGAGCAGACGACGCTGACGGTTCGGTATGAGGGCGTCCTCCGCTACATCAATCTCAAGACCGTGGTCGACCGGGACGGGGCTCTGGTTGTGATGAACCGAAACGGAGAGGTCGCAGTAGTTGAGATGCTTGAGTCAGGACGGGAGCGTGAAAGGGAACGTTATTCTATAGTCTATGGGGCAAAGCTGAAAAAGAAAGATGGAGCAAAGGTCAAAACCAACGATTTAATCGCGGAATGGGATCCCTACACCGTCCCCATCCTGACTGAAGTCAGCGGTGAGGTAAGACTCGGTGATATCAACGATATGACTATGCAAGAGAAAGTGGATGAGCAGACGAACCTGTCCACACGGGTCATTATCGAATTCCGCGACCCGAATATGCGGCCGCGGATATCAATCAAAGATGACAGCGGTAAAACGGCGAAGCTGTCGAATGGATTGGATGCGCGCTATCTGTTGCCTGTTGGCTCCAATATGCATGTGGATACGGGTCAACGGGTTGAAGCCGGGGAGGTGCTCGCCAAAATTCCACGAGAGACCGCTAAGTCGAAGGATATTACCGGTGGCCTCTCTCGGGTAGTTGAACTCTTTGAGGCCCGCAAGCCCAAAGAGTTCGCCGTTATCAGCGAGATTGAAGGGACGGTCTCTTTTGGGAAAGATACCAAAGGGAAAAGGAAGGTGGTGATTACCCCTGAGGTTGGCGAAACAGGAGAGTATCTCATTCCTCGGGGAAAATACATCAGAGTGCGAGAGGGCGATTATGTCCGATCGGGAGACCCGCTGATGGATGGCTCTGAAAACCCCCATGATATCCTTCGTGTTCGCGGAGATCGTGATCTCCAAAAGAGGATCGTGGACGCTATCCAGGAAGTCTATCGTCTTCAGGGAGTGCGCATCCATGATAAACACATCGAGGTGATCGTAAGACAAATGATGCGGCGCGTGCTCGTGAACAAGGTTGGCGATTCTGATTTCTTGGTTGGCGAGCAAGTAGAAAAATGGCGCTTCCAAGAAGAGGTTGAACGGGTGCTGGCTGATGGAGGCATCCCCCCGGAAGCGGAATCGCTCCTGATGGGAATTACAAAAGCGAGTCTCTCGACCGATAGTTTCATCTCAGCCGCCTCGTTCCAAGAAACCACTAAGGTGCTGACGGAAGCAGCCATTAATGGCAAAGTCGATCACTTGCTGGGACTCAAAGAGAATGTCATCATGGGGCGGCTTATTCCTGCCGGGACAGGCACCCCGAGTTATACGCAGCTCACCGCCGGAAGCCCAGAAGTTTCGCCCGAGGAAGAAGAACCTTTGCCCATTGCCCAAATACTCGAAGCATAGAAAGAGGGAACGTGTCCAGCAGCAGCATGTGTTGGAGGACATGTTCCCTCTTTGAGAACGGCAGGTTGAGGCTCGCAAGGAGGATGAATGCCTACAGTCCAGCAACTCGTACGAAAAGGAAGGGCGCAACAACGCAGAAAATTGACCGCCCCAGCTCTACAATCCTGCCCCCAACGGCGGGGGGTGTGCACTCGGGTCTATACGACGACTCCGAAAAAGCCGAACTCAGCTTTGAGAAAAGTCGCCCGCGTGCGCCTGACCAATGGTATTGAGGTGACAGCGTATATCCCTGGGATCGGACATAATCTGCAGGAACATTCGGTTGTGCTTATCCGTGGCGGTCGAGTCAAGGACTTGCCCGGCGTCCGATATCATATTATCCGTGGCACACTTGACTCCATCGGTGTCCAGGAACGAAAACAGGGCCGATCAAAATACGGTGCAAAGAAGCCTAAGTAAACAAGAGGGAAGAGCATGCCACGTAAGGGACCTGCCGCGCGACGCGATATCCTACCAGACCCGAAATACCACGATATGAGTGTCTCAAAATTCGCCAATATGATGATGCTCGATGGCGAAAAGGGAAAAGTTGAGAAGATCATATACGGTGCCATGGACCTGATCCAGCAGAGAACGGGAGAGAACGCGCTCGAGGTTTTTAAGCGTGCATTAGAAAATGTAAGACCTCTTGTTGAGGTTCGATCCCGCCGAGTTGGTGGCGCGACTTACCAGGTGCCGGTTGAAGTACGTCAAGTCCGGCGGAATTCTCTGGCCATGCGCTGGCTTGTCCAATACTCCAGGCAACGCTCGGAAAAGAGCATGGAAGAGAAGCTGGCTGGCGAACTTTTTGAGGCGTCTCAGAATCGAGGGGGTGCCGTGAAGAAACGTGAAGATACGCACCGCATGGCGGAAGCGAATAAAGCATTTGCCCATTATCGCTGGTAATAGAGATACATAGTAGTCATCGGTGGTGTCTCGTATGACCTGAAGAAAAGACGAGGGCAGAGAAGAGAGGAATGGGTCTCAATATCCACTACCGTAGGCGGTTGACTCTTCTGAAATAGCATCTAGAATTGCAAACCTCAGAATAACGGAGCGGACCAGAACCTGGCCCGCTCCTCCGAAGACGAGATCCAACGATGGAGGTGGTCGTACAGGCCCCCTCCGTTCGTAGTGAATATCTTTATTGCGTAGGTGCAGAAAGGGAGAGCGATGGCGAAGGAGCGGTTTGAGCGGACGAAGCCGCACATGAACGTGGGGACGATTGGGCACATTGACCATGGGAAGACGACATTGACGGCGGCGATCACGAGAGTGTTGGCCGAGCGGGCCATGGCCGAGGCGGTGGCGTTTGACGAGATTGACAAAGCGCCGGAGGAGAAGGAGCGGGGGATTACGATCAACACAGCGCACGTGGAGTACGAGACCGAGCAGCGGCACTACGCGCACGTGGATTGTCCGGGGCATGCGGACTATATCAAGAACATGATCACGGGGGCGGCGCAGATGGACGGGGCGATCCTCGTGGTGGCGGCCTCCGACGGGCCGATGCCGCAGACGCGGGAGCATATTTTATTAGCGCGGCAGGTGGGGGTGCCGGCGATCGTGGTGTTCATGAACAAAGTGGACATGGTGGATGACGAAGAGTTGTTGGATCTCGTCGAGCTCGAGATGCGGGAGTTGCTGTCGAAGTATGATTTTCCGGGCGATGACACGCCGATCATTCGGGGGAGTGCGCTACGGGCTCTGGAGGGGGCCGCCGAGGGGGAGGCGCAAGTGCTGGAGTTGATGGCTGCGGTCGACAGTTTTATTCCCGAGCCGGCGCGGGATGTGGATCAAGAGTTTCTCATGTCCGTCGAAGACGTGTTTACGATATCGGGCCGGGGGACGGTGGCGACGGGGCGCGTAGAGCGGGGGCGGATCAAAGTCGGGGAGGAGGTGGAGATTGTGGGGATTCGGGAGACCCAGAAGACGACCGTGACCGGGGTCGAGATGTTTCGCAAGCTGTTGGATGAAGGGGTAGCGGGGGACAATGTGGGGTGTTTACTGCGGGGGATCAAGCGGGAGGAGATTGAGCGGGGGCAGGTGTTGGCCAAGCCGGGGAGTATCACGCCGCACACGCAGTATGAGGCGGAAGTGTATGTGTTGACGAAGGAGGAGGGGGGGCGGCACACGCCGTTTTTCAACGGGTATCGGCCGCAGTTTTACTTTCGGACGACAGATGTGACGGGGTCGGTGACGTTACAGGCGGGGACAGAGATGGTGATGCCGGGGGACAACACGCAGATGACGGTGGCGTTATTGACGCCGATTGCGATGGATGAGGGGCTGCGGTTTGCGATTCGAGAGGGGGGGCGCACGGTCGGGGCCGGCGTCGTCACTACAATCCTGGAGTAGGGCCCTATGACCACTATCACGAATGAAAAGATCCGTATCCGCCTCAAAGCCTACGACCACCGGGTACTCGATCAATCGGTCAGAGAGATTGTCGAAACAGTTAGGCGGACCGGGGGGCGGGTTGCTGGTCCTATCCCACTTCCGACGCGGATCGAACGGTTTACGGTGAACCGCTCGCCCCATGTTGACAAAAAGTCACGGGAGCAGTTCGAGATACGAACCCACAAACGTTTGCTCGATATCCTTGACCCAACTCAGCAAACCATTGATGCGCTTGGCAAACTGGAACTGGCCGCTGGAGTCGATGTCGAAATCAAGCTGGAGTAGCGGGAGAGGAGACGATGCACGGGTTAATAGGAAAGAAGCTTGGTATGACTCAGGTCTTTTCCGCTGAGGGGGATCTTGTCCCGGTCACGGTCATACAGACTGGACCCTGTACCGTTGTGCAAAAGAAGACTCAGCAAAGAGACGGGTATACTGCGCTCCAACTGGGATTTGGCAGTCAAAAGCCACACCGTGTTTCTCGGCCTGTTTTCGGACATACGCAGAAGTCTGGTGCCGGTCCCTTCGCCGTCCTCCGCGAGTTTCGGGTCGATGACACCGATGGCTACGAGGTCGGTGGTGAAATCACAGTCAGACAGGTCTTCCAGGCTGGAGATCGGGTTAATGTTGTCGGTCGGACAAAAGGGCGGGGCTATGCCGGAGTGATGAAGCGACACGGCATGGGCGGGTTCCCAAAGAGTCATGGAACGCATGAGTACTTTCGCCATGGTGGGGCTATCGGAAACCGCTCCTACCCTGGAAAAATTTTCAAAGGGAAGAGAATGGCAGGCCATTACGGGAATGAGCGGATGAAGGCGTTAAACCTGCAGGTCGTTGACGTCCAGCCAGATGAAAACATCCTCCTCCTGCGTGGGTCTATACCGGGTGCAAGAGGGCAGATTGTCCTCGTCCACAAGCCATAGAGCAAGGATAATCAATGGCCACCCAAGAAACGTCTATTAGCGTGCTCTCTGCTCAACGTGAGAAGGTTGGAGAGATTCCTCTTCCCGCTGCAATCTCCGAGCAGCCGCGACGGGAGCACCTCTTGTTCGAAGCAGTGAGAATGCAGTTGGCCAATCGTCGCTCTGGGACGGCAGCGACAAAGACGCGGGCACAGGTGCGTGGTGGAGGAAGAAAACCGTGGCGACAGAAAGGGACGGGACGGGCACGGGCAGGAAGCAACCGGTCTCCGGTATGGGTCGGTGGAGCAACGGTGTTTGGTCCCCAGCCGCGTTCGTATGCGTACCGTCTGCCACGGTCAGCCCGGAAGACTGCCCTGCGAGCCGCACTCGCGCAGAAGCTGCGCCAGGACGAGGTGGTGGTCATCGACGTCATTCAGTTTGACGCGCCAAAAACAAAGCAGATGGTCACCCTGCTTGCGCAACTTGAGATGGGCGATAGTGTCCTGCTCGTCTTGGCGGATGCCGACGTCAACGTACAGAAATCCGCACGCAATTTACCTGGAGTCAAGGTCCTGCTGAGTCAGGGGCTGAATGTGTATGACCTGCTCCGCTACCGAAAGGTATTAGTGACACGAGCGGCGATGCAACAGATCGGTGAGCGCCTAGGGGGGGAGTAATATGGATGTCTACTCTGTGCTTGTCGCGCCATTGATCACCGAGAAGTCGACCCTCGCAAGTGAGGTCGGCAATCAGGTCGTCTTTCGTGTGCACCCGCAGGCTAATAAGGTGAGTATCAAAAACGCGGTCGAGATGCTTTTTGATGTGAAAGTCAAACAAGTGCGGACTATTCAATATATCGGCAAACATCGGCGCGTCGGTCGGTCTCAGGGGAGAAAAGCAGCCTGGAAGAAAGCCTACGTCACCCTACGTGATGGCGACCGCATCGACTTTTTTGAAGGGGCATAACTCGTGGCTGTCCGACAGTACAAACCAACATCTGCTGGGAGACGCTTCCAAAGTGTCTCTCGCTTTAGTGAGATCGCGGAGACAAAAAAGGGGCCGGAGCGGTCCTTGCTGGCACCCCTGCATAAGCATGGAGGGCGGAATAATAGGGGACGACTCACGATCCTGCATCGGGGCGGTGGACATAAACGCCGTTATCGTTTGATAGACTTCCGTCGCGACAAGGACGGAATCGGGGCGACGGTTGCGGCTATAGAATATGATCCCAATCGCTCTGCCCATCTTGCTCGACTCCATTATCGGGATGGAGAGAAGCGTTACATCCTTGCCCCTGTCGGCCTGGTTGTTGGGAATGTTGTCATGTCAGGAGAATCAGCAGATATTCGTCCTGGCAATTGTTTACCGTTGCGATGTATTCCGGTTGGTACGATTATCCACAATATAGAGCTGAAGATAGGCAAAGGGGCTCAGATTGTCAGGAGTGCTGGGACCTCCGCGCAACTGATGGCGAGAGAAGGCGTGTACGCAACGGTGAAGCTTCCTTCGGGAGAGATGCGGCTGGTGCACCAAAACTGCAAAGCCACCATCGGTCAGGTAGGCAACCTCGATCATGAGAACGTCTCGTACGGGAAGGCTGGTCGGAGCCGGTGGTTTGGCCGTCGGCCGCGCGTGCGCGGCATTGCCATGAATCCGGTAGACCACCCACTTGGGGGAGGTGAAGGCAGAAGTAAAGGGAACCATCCCATGAGTCCTTGGGGAGTACTCGCCAAGGGGTATAAGACCAGACGCCACTCAAAGTCGGACAAATATATTGTCCAAAAGAGAAAGAAATAAGATGCCCCGCTCAGTCAAAAAAGGCCCATTTATCGACGACCATTTGTTGAAAAAGGTCGATACTGCCGTACAGAGCGGTGATAAAAAGGTGATTAAGACGTGGTCGCGCCGTTCCATGATTATCCCTGAAATGATCGGATTGACATTCGCCGTTCATAATGGGAGAAAATTCATCCCCGTCTATGTGACTGAGAATATGGTTGGTCATAAGCTCGGTGAATTTTCTCCAACGCGGACATTCTATGGCCATGCCGGGGATAAGAAGGGTGACGTGAAAAGGAAATAGAAGGTCTCAGCCATGGAGGTTCGCTCAATTACTCGTCAGGTACGGATGTCGCCGCGGAAAGCCCGTTTAGTGGCGGACCTCATCCGTGGGAAACAGGTCGAAGAAGCGCTGCTGATCCTACGCTTTTCTCAGAAGAAGGCCGCTCGTGTTTTTATAAAAACGCTTCAATCTGCCATTGCCAACGCCACAGATACGCAGAATGTTGATCCTGACACGTTGTATGTGAAGCAGGCCACCGTAAACGGGGGAGCAACTTTTCGGCGCTTCACTCCACGTGCGCATGGACGTGCCACGCCGATTCGGAAGCGCACGAGTCACTTCACCATTGTTGTCGACGAAAAATAGACGAAAGAAGAATAGGATGGGGCAAAAAGTACATCCGAAAGGATTCCGGGTTGGCGTGCTTGAAGGGTGGGAGTCTCGCTGGTTTGCAGAAAGAGAATATGCCACGCTCCTGCACGATGATATTCGTATTCGGGAGTTCATTAAGAAGCGCCTCTATCATGCCGGGATTGCGAAAATTGAGGTGGAGCGCGCCGCGAACAAAGCAAAAATCAATATTTATACCGCTCGTCCCGGCATTGTGATTGGGAAAAAAGGGGTAGAGATAGAAAAGCTGAAAGCCGATCTCGCCCAGCGGACCGACCGGGAAGTCTACCTGAATATCCACGAAGTCCGGCGTCCCGACCTGGACGCGCAGCTCGTCTCTGAAAATGTCGCGCTTCAGCTTGAACGGCGGGTGGCCTTTCGGCGTGCCATGAAGGAGAGTGTGACGCGGGCCATTCGTATGGGAGCCCAAGGAGTGAAGGTGCGTTGTTCGGGACGACTCGGGGGAGCGGAGATCGCCCGCACCGAGTGGTACCGAGAAGGACGGGTTCCCCTTCATACCTTGCGTGCCGATATTAGCTATGGGGTGGCAGAAGCCCGAACCACGTATGGTGTGATTGGGGTGAAGGTGTGGATCTTTCGGGGCGAGATCCTCACGAAAGAGGAAGAGCCGCATCGCTCAACCGTGAGTGCGTAAAGGACGCCAGGTATGCTCTCGCCAAGGAAAACGAAGTTCCGAAAACAGCAACGGAGACGCATATACGGTAACGCCCACCGTGGCGCGACGCTCTCGTTTGGCGACTATGGTTTGCAAACGCTTGAACGTGGCTGGGTGACTGCCCGACAGATAGAAGCAGCTCGGATTGCTCTGACCCGTCATGTGCGCCGTGGGGGGCGTATTTGGATACGGGTCTTCCCCGATAAGCCGGTGACCAAAAAGCCAACGGAAACACGCATGGGGAAGGGCAAGGCATCGCCCGAATTTTGGGTAGCCGTTGTCAAGCCGGGACGGATGCTCTTCGAAATTGAAGGCGTCCCGCGCGAAACCGCCCGCGAGGCGCTCCGGCTTGCTGCTAACAAACTGCCCGTCAGCACGCAGATACGAGAACGACTAGGAGCGACATATGCGGGCGCGTGAAGTCCGAGAGTTGACCGACGAAGAAATACGGGGAAAAGCGCAAGAGTTGAGCGAAGAGCTCTTTCGTCTCCGTTTGAGGAGAGGGACGGGGCAAATTGAAGACGCCATGCGGATCCGAAAAATTCGTCGAGATATTGCTCGAGTGAAGACCATCCAACTCGAACGTATTCGTACCGCGAGTAAAGAACGGAGCTAGGTGTGCCTGGAAACCGGAAAGTCAGACAAGGGGTCGTCGTCAGCGATAAGATGGACAGGACGGTCACGGTCCAGGTTGAGCGGCTGGTCCGCCACCCGATGTACAAAAAGTATATTCGCCAACGGAAAAAATATAAAGCGCATGACCCTGCCAACGCATGCCGGACCGGAGACCTTGTCACTATTACCGAAACGAGACCCCTCAGCCGAGATAAACGCTGGCGCGTACAAGCGGTACTGAAGTCGGAGACGTCAGAGGCCGGACAGTAAAGAGGGGGCGTATGATTCAGGTGGAATCCGTGCTTGACGTTGCCGATAACTCAGGGGCACGCCGCGTCCGATGTATCCGTGTCCTGGGCGGGACCCGTCGGAGGTATGCGTCGGTTGGCGATGAAGTTGTTGTTTCGGTCCGAGAAGCTATTCCCAATGCGAAAGTGAAAAAAGGCGATGTGATGCGTGCTGTCGTTGTCCGGACGGCTAAAGAGCTTGGCCGTCCAGATGGCTCGTATATTCGTTTTGATACCAACTCCGCTGTACTGCTCGATAACCAGCGTGAGCCGCTTGGAACACGTATTTTCGGACCTGTGGCGCGTGAGCTGCGAGCGAAGCGTTTTATGAAAATTATTTCTCTCGCTCCAGAGGTGTTGTAGGACAGGCTATGGCTGCACGCATTAAAAAAAATGATTCCGTGATGATTATCGCCGGAAAAGAGCGGGGAAAAATCGGAAAGGTCATCCGGGTACAACCGCAACAGGAGCGTGCCGTTGTTGAGCGCCTCAATATGGTCAAGCGCCACGTCAAGCCGCGTGGCCCACAGGATTCTGGCGGGATACTGGAAAAAGAAGCGTCTATCCACCTCTCGAATTTGATGCTGGTCGACCCCCAAGACGGACGCCCGACTCGGATCGGATTCAAGGTCGTCGATGGACGGAAGATGCGGGTGAGTCGACGAACCGGGAACGTGTTGGACTAATATCTATGGCTCGTATTAAAGACCTCTACTATAAACAGATACTGCCCGCTCTGAAGCAAGAGTTGGGGTGCGCCAATGTGATGCAGGTCCCTCGTCTGTCAAAAATTGTTGTCAACATGGGGCTGGGAGAAGGGGCCACAAACGCCAAATTGCTCGAAAGTAGCGTCGAGGAAATTGGCCTTATTGTGGGACAGAAGCCGGTGGTCACTCGGGCCCACCGATCCATTGCGAATTTTAAACTCCGTGAAGGTATGACGATCGGCTGCGCTGTCACATTACGCGGGGAGCGCATGTATGAATTTTTTGACCGCTTGGTCAGTGTCGCACTTCCCCGAGTGAGAGACTTTCGAGGCATATCGGATAGTTCTTTTGATGGCCGCGGGAATTATTCTCTGGGGATTCGGGAGCACACTATCTTCCCTGAAATAAATTTAGATAAGGTTGATCAAATAAAAGGATTTACCGTCTCTATGGTAACGACGGCAAAAACGGATATCGAGGGGCGTACGTTACTGCGGGCCCTGGGCATGCCTTTTCGGAGTTAAGAGCTATGGCACGAACATGTTTGCGCGTAAAGGCACAACGGAAGCCTAAATTTCGCGTTCGGGAATATAATCGCTGTCCGCTGTGCGGCCGCGCTCGTGGTTTCTATCGTCGCTTCCGCATGTGTCGTATCTGCCTACGGACCTATGCGCTGAAGGGCCAAATTCCTGGTATGACCAAGGCCAGTTGGTAGGGAAAAGGACCATGCAAACCGACCCGATTGCCGATTTGTTGACGTGTATCCGCAACGCGTTGCGGGTACGAAAAAAGACCGTCTCGGTGCCGCGCTCCCGCATCAAGGAAGCCATTGTTCAAATCCTTGTCAGCGAAGGCTTCATTCAGAATTATCGCAGCGTTGAGGATAACGGATTTCCCTATCTCACTATTGATCTCAAGTACGACGCCGCAGGACGCCCCGCGCTCCACGGTGTGCAGCGCGTGAGTAAGCCGAGTCTGCGGACCTATGTGCGGGCCGATGCGATTCCAGCCGTGCGGAACGGGCTTGGTGTGAATATTCTGTCAACCTCTCGTGGAGTCATCGTCGATCGGGAAGCACGCGCGCTCCGCGTCGGTGGGGAAGTCCTGTGTAGCGCGTGGTAAAACAGTAAGAGGAAAAGAACGCATGGCTGGTGTTGGGCACAAGCCGGTCCCGCTACCGGACACGGTAAAAGTCTCATACGATCAGGGAATGCTAACGGCTGAAGGACCCAAGGGGATCCTGGACATGCCGGTTGACGCTGCCCTCTCGGTCGAAATTATGACGTCCAGCGTGTTATTGACACGGGCAGATGATTCTCGTCGTTCCAAAGCACGGCAAGGACTCACCCGGAAGCTTGTCGCGAATGCGGTTCGAGGGGTCTCGACCGGGTTTTCAAAAGTGCTGGAAATTAACGGGGTCGGATATCGGGCGGATGCGGTGAAGGATATCCTCCAGCTGAATCTCGGGTTTTCTCATCCTATTTTCTTCCAACTGCCTGCGGGTGTCAGTGCCAAGGTTGATCGGCAGACACAGATTACAATTGAGGGAGTCGATAAGCAACTTGTCGGAGAAGTTGCGGCCTCAATCCGTCGGCTCCGGCCACCCGAGCCCTATAAAGGAAAAGGGATTAAATACGTAGATGAGCACGTGCGGAGAAAAGCTGGAAAGGCCGCTGTTGCTGCTGGAGGATAGGAATGGCAGGGATGAACCCTCGTGAACGGAGCCGCCTGCTCCGTCGGAAGCGGATCAGACGGAAAGTGCGCGGAACGGACAGCCGCCCGCGCTTATGCATCTATCGCAGCAATAAGCACCTCTACGCCCAAGTGATCTCTGACGAGAGCGGCCGGTCTTTAGCGTCCGTCTCGACCCTTTCAGCCGACCTCAAGGGAAGTATGCCACACAAAGCGGCGACGGTCTCTGCAGCAAAGGAAGTGGGACAGCTCATTGCGAAAAAGTGTCAGGAACAGGGGATTCAGACCGTCGTTTTTGATCGGAACGGCTTCCTCTTTCACGGACAGGTCCGCGCGGTCGCCTATGCAGCGCGCGAGGCTGGCCTACAACTCTAAGGAGTATGCCTGTGGCGACTGACGATGATCGGATTAATCCCGACGAACTCGATATTCAAGAGAAGGTCGTTCATATCAATCGCGTGAGTAAAGTGGTCAAGGGGGGACGCCGTTTCAGCTTCAGCGCCGTCGTTGTGGCCGGGGACGGTGCGGGGCATGTTGGCTACGGCTTGGGGAAGGCGCACGAAGTCCCAGAAGCCATCCGGAAAGGCGTCGAACACGCGAAGAAATCTCTGATTCGCGTCCCTCTCGTCGAAGATACGCTACCCTACGCGGTTGTGGGTCGGCACGGTGCAGGCAAGGTGCTGCTCAAACCCGCCGCGGCCGGTACCGGCCTCATTGCGGGCGGCGGGGTGCGTATCGTTATGGAATTGGCTGGCGTACGTAACGCGCTTACCAAATGTCTCGGATCGACGAATCCGCATAACTCTGTCAAGGCCACACTAGCCGCCTTGGAGAGCCTGGACGGTCCGGAGCAGGTTGCCGAGCGGAGGGGGAAACCCGCGCTGAGTATGAAAGGATAAGGCATGGCCGACGCAGGAAAAGGGCAGGTCTTAGCCATCACCTTGAAGCGCAGTGCCATTGGGGGCACCCGCCGTCAGCGCGAGACACTACGTGGCCTTGGCCTTACCCGTGTTAGGAAGACTGTGCTGCGCAACGATTCGCCCTCACTCCGAGGGATGGTGAATCGAGTATCCCATCTGATCGAGGTGTGTGAGAATGGATCTTAGTCACTTACAGCCCACTCCCGGGGCGATGAAAAAACGGAAGCGCGTCGGCCGCGGCCCAGGCTCTGGGCTCGGCAAAACAGCAGGTCGAGGGCATAAAGGAAGCGGCGCGCGCTCCGGTGGCAGCATCCCGCCCGGCTATGAAGGCGGACAAATGCCGCTCTCCCGCAGGCTGCCCAAGCGAGGATTTCACAATCCATTTCGGCAAGAGTACGCCATCATTAACCTTGGCAGTCTGGAGCGCTTTGAGGCCGGTAGCGTCGTTGACCTTGATGCTTTTCGCCAGTCTGGGCTCGTGGGTGGCCGTAAGTGTAAAGTTAAAATATTGGCAAAGGGGGCACTGACAAAGGCCCTGACGGTAAGAGCCCACGCCTTTAGCGCGCAAGCGCGTGAAAAGATTACTGCGCTGGGGGGGACAGCCGAGGTCGGGTAGTCATGCTCGAAGGCTTACAAAACGCGACAAAGATATCAGATCTGCGTCGCCGGCTCCTCTTCACCTTTGCCTTGCTCGCCGTCTACCGAATCGGAGTGGCGATACCAACTCCAGGTATTGACGGAGAGGCTCTGGCGACGTTCTTTGAGCAAGCGGCGAGCACTGTCTTTGGCTTAGTGAACCTCTTTTCTGGCGGTGCCCTTGAGCGCTTCTCTATCTTTGCGCTGGGCATTATGCCGTATATCAGCGCCTCAATTATCTTTCAGCTTCTGACCGTCGTGGTCCCAACCCTTGAGCGTTTGTCAAAAGAAGGCGAACAAGGCCGGCGTAAGATTACACAGTACACACGCTACAGCACGGTCGGTTTAGCGCTTCTCCAGGGCCTCTTTATCAGCATCGGACTTGAACAGATTCAGGCGCCTGGAGGGAGCTTAGTTGTTTTTAATCCAGGCTGGGGATTTCGTCTCATGACGATGATTACGCTTGCCGCCGGTACTGCTTTCATCATGTGGTTAGGCGAACAGATTACCGAGCGTGGCGTTGGCAATGGTATTTCCCTCATCATATTCGCTGGCATTGTCGCTAGTATTCCCTCAGCGGTGACCGCAACGACTGAGTTTGTTCGAGAGGGCGAATTAAGCATCCTTTTGTTGCTGCTCCTGTTAGTCGGCATGGTTGCCATCGTTGCCGCAGTGATTTTTATGGAACGCGGGCAGCGTCGCATTCCGGTTCAGTATGCAAAACGGGTTGTGGGCCGAAGAGTCTATGGTGGGCAAAGCTCGCATCTGCCCCTGAAAGTGAACACCGCTGGGGTGATTCCTCCGATTTTCGCCTCCTCGGTTTTGATTTTTCCGGCCACCATCGCCGGCTTTGCCGACCACCCGTGGGCCCAAACCGTTGCGAATGTTTTGACGCCGGGGGGGTGGATATACAACATCAGTTATGTCGCGATGATCATCTTCTTCTGCTATTTTTATACGGCTGTCGTCTTCAACCCTACTGACGTTGCCGATAATATGAAAAAAAATGGCGGGTTTATTCCTGGCATCCGCCCCGGGCAACGAACAGCGGACTATATTGATCGAGTCTTAAGTCGTATAACGCTGACTGGAGCAATTTATGTCTCCGTTATTTGTGTTTTACCCAATCTCCTGGTTGGGTCCTTTAATGTGCCATTTTTCTTTGGGGGAACGGCACTGCTGATTGTCGTTGGGGTTGCGCTGGACACGGTAGCTCAGATTGAAACACAACTCATTATGAGAAACTACGAAGGCTTTATGAAACGCGGTCGTCTCAGAGGAAGACGCGGGTAGAGGACCTAGTCCCGTTTTCTGACCGATGATTTTTCTGAAATCCCCCGGGGAAATAGCGATAATGCGGGTCGCGAATCGCATTGTTGCAGAAATCCTGAGTGGACTGCGACAGCGTGTCCGACCAGGCATCTCAACCGGAGAGATTGATAGTATCGCGGAAGAATGGATTGTAAAAAAGAAGGCAAAAACCGCATTCAAAGGATATACGATTCGGAACGGTTCCGTTCCGTTCCCGGCCCATATCTGTATCTCTTTGAACAACGAAGTCGTCCACGGCATCCCCTCTCACCAGCGCATCATTCAAGACGGGGATGTTGTCAGCTTGGATTTTGGTGTAGTGTATGGCGGATTTTATGGTGACGCCGCGGTGTCCTTTGCGGTTGGAGAGGTTGACCACTCCGTACAGCAGCTTTTGAAGACGACTGCTACCGCTCTTGAAGCTGGAATACGTCACGCTTGTATTGGTAACCGTCTTGGCGACATATCTGCCGCAGTTCAGGAGCATATCGAGCGAAATGGTTTCTCTGTTGTGCGAGAATTTGTTGGACATGGGGTTGGACGCCGACTGCATGAAGACCCGCCTGTTCCCAATTACGGTGTGCGGAACCGGGGCGTCCGCCTGCGCGAAGGGATGGTCATCGCGATTGAGCCCATGGTGAATATGGGCGCTCCAGAAGTCGCTATGCTAGAGGACGGGTGGACTGCTGTGACAAAAGATGGCAGCCTCTCGGCACACTTCGAGCATTCGGTTGCGATCCTGGCCGACGGACCAGTGGTGCTCAGTAGCATGTAAGAGAAAAGTATTCATCTACGTAACCGTTTTCAGGTAAAAGTGAGAATGAGGTTGACATGAAAGTCCGGGCTTCTGTGAAACCAATGTGTCGAAAGTGTAAGGTCATTAAACGCAGGGGCATCGTACGGGTCATCTGTGAAAACCCGCGACACAAGCAACGACAAGGCTAGGTGTTTTCCTGACGCGGGCGAAAGGAAGAGTGGAGAAGGCGTATGGCGCGGATTGCGGGTATCGAATTACCCCGGAACAAGAAAATCGGCATTGGTCTCACCTATATCTATGGGATCGGACGGGTCACCGCACTCAAAATTCTGGCTGAGGCAGGAGTTGACCCAGGCGCAAACTCTGACGCGCTAGCGGATGCTGAGATCGCAAACATTCGACGCGTCATCGACCAAGACCACCGTGTCGAGGGAGACCTCAGGCGGGATGTTGCGAGTCATATTAAACATTATATTGATATTGGGGCATACCGGGGACTCCGCCACCGCCGAAATCTGCCGGTCCGCGGTCAAAAGACAAAAAATAATTCTCGGACGCGTAAGGGACCGAGACGGACTGTTGCCGGAAAGAGAGTCGCGCCTACTCCTAGATAAGGCATGGTGTGAAGAGAGGGGTACTGTATGGCAAAAGCTGCGAGGCGGTCTGTCTCACGGAAGAAGAAGATTCGGAAAAACATCCCAGAAGGTGTGGTGAATATCTATTCGACCTTCAACAACACTATTGTGACAATTGCCGACCCGCAAGGCAACACTGTGGCCTGGGCGAGCGCGGGGAGTGTGGGTCTGAAGGGGTCCCGTAAGGGTACGCCGTTTGCCGCCCAGATGGCGGCGGAGAGCGCTGCACGTAAAGCGGCTGATGCCGGCATGCGGTCGGTTCAAGTACACGTGAAGGGCCCCGGTGCCGGGAGAGAATCTGCTCTGCGAGCGCTGCAGTCCGCTGGGTTTGCGGTGAGTCTCATCCGGGACGTCACGCCTATCCCTCACAATGGCTGTCGTCCGCCCAAGCGTCGCAGAGTCTAAGAGACTGGGTGTACGAGTCAGAAGCTGATATAGGTCAGGAGGTTTTTGTGGCACGTTATCGAGGCCCGTCCTGCCGTCTCTGCCGTCGAGAAGGGTTGAAACTCTTTCTGAAAGGCGAACGGTGTTACACGGATAAATGTGCAATTGAGAGAAGAAGCTATCCGCCAGGACAGCACGGCCAGGGGAGGGGAAGAAAGGCGACTGAGTACAGTGTTCAGTTGCGAGAGAAACAAAAGCTGAAACGTATCTATGGGACGCTTGAGGGACCGTTCCGTCGCCTTTTCACGCGAGCCGAGCGCCAACGTGGAATCACCGGGGAAAATCTTTTGGTTCTTCTCGAGAGTCGTCTCGATAATATGGTGTACCGGATGGGGTTCGCGACCTCACGCTCAGAGGCTCGCCAGTTGATACGCCATGGTCATTTCCACGTCAACGGACGCAGGGTGACAATTCCATCGTATTGTGTAAAAGCCGGAGACGAAGTGCAGGTACGCGAGGCGAGCCGAAAAATTACCCGTATCCAAGAATCCGTCGAGCTTGCCCAGCGACGCGGAGTGCCGGAGTGGCTTGAGGTCCAGACGGATTCTTTCTCTGGAAAAGTCCGCTCCCTACCGACTCGGTCGGAGATCACCTTGCCTATCAACGAACAGCTTATTGTTGAGTTGTACTCGAAAGTCTAGCGCAATGGATTGGCGTGGCGAATCGGATTAGGCATGGATGCAGGACGAAAGAAGGAGCAGCATGCAGGAGAGTGATCTCATCAAGCCCAAGACACTCGAGGTTGAGGACAAAACCCTGACCCCCACATACGGCCGCTTTATCGGCGAGCCCTTTGAGCGTGGATTCGGGACAACGTTGGGCAACGCCCTGAGGCGAATTCTTCTCTCCTCCCTCCCTGGGGCGGCCATCACCAAGGTAAGAATTCAAGATGTCGTGCATGAATTCTCGACCATTCCCGGTGTCACGGAAGATGTCACAGATATCCTTCTGAACCTCAAGGAAGTCCGATTCCATCTCCGCGATAGCACTATGGAAACTGCCACACTGAAAGTGAATGGCGAGACGAGCGTCAGCGCCGGGGATTTGGTCGTAGGTCCTCAGGTTGACATTCTCAATCCAGAGGCCCATGTTGCAAAGCTGAGCAAGGACGGCAAGCTCGAAGTCGAAGCCGAGATTCGCTCGGGGCGCGGGTATGTCGCGGCTGAACGGAACAAGTCCGAAGAGGACCCCGTTGGCACAATCCCTCTTGACTCGGTATTTTCCCCCGTTCGAAAAGTCAATGTAACCGTGACCAACGCGCGCGTTGGTCAGCGGACGGACTACGAAAGACTGGCTCTTGAAATATGGACCGATGGCAGTATTGAGCCGAGGGAAGCGGCGGTCGCGGCCGCACGGATCGCTCAGGATCAACTGTCGATTTTTTCCGACGCCACAGAAGAGGTTGACAGTCAAGAGGAGCGTACGGGGCAGGAAGATCAGCCACCAACGAACGAGAATCTTTTTCGACCTATTGAGGAATTGGCGCTTTCGGTTCGTTCTGCCAATTGCCTCCAAAGTGCAGATATTCGATATGTGGGAGAACTCGTTGTCAAAGCCGAGCCCGAACTCCTCAAAACGAAGAATTTCGGACGGAAATCACTCAACGAGATTAAAGAATTGCTGCATGAGATGGGTTTAGAACTTGGGATGCATCTGGAAGTATTTCCCCCTCGGGAAGAGTTGGATCGACTGCGAGTATCCCGTGAGGGTAATCTGGCCTAGCCAGAGTCTCAGGGCAACAGGGAAGCGAGAAAGATGCGACACCTGAAAGCCGGGCGAAAACTGAATCGTACGGCAGCGCATAGAAAGGCGCTGCAACGAAACTTGTTGAAAGCATTGGTGCTGCGTGAACAAGTCCGAACGACTGACGCGAAGGCCAAAGAACTCCGCCGCTGGGCAGACCGTTTGGTGACTCTTGGAAAGAAGAATTCGGTTCCTGCGCGCCGTCTTGCCTTCTCGTATCTTGGCAGCCGAAAACTGGTCCAACGTTTGTTTGATGAAGTTGCTCCGCGCTTTCATGGGCGGGCCGGTGGGTACACGCGTGTGCTGAAGATAGGTCCTCGCCGTGGAGATGCCGCTCCGGTCTCCCTTGTCGAGTTTACGGAACGGGCCAGCGCCTCCTCAACGGGAGGGGGCGCATAGAAACAAGGCTGATGGTCAGTGGGCCAGCCGGGGTGGTCGATCATCTGCACAGCTCCTCGAAGCACCCACCTCAGCGGACGAGTCGAGAAGGGGGAGCGTTGCTCCCCCTTTGTCGTTTTCCTGGACGAGCTGGATGCAGCGGAAGTAAGAGGAAGGACCCGACATGGCTGTTCGGCAGTATGCCTTTCACTTCAACCTCCCCGAAGGGTATATCGTATTCTTGAGTACGTCCGTGAGCTTTCTTCTTGTCTTTGCTTTTGGGGTCTATATAGGCAAAGAAGTGCAGGCGTATAAAACTGCCCAAGAAACGCGGACCGTGCGCTTTCCGGTTGAGCTCACTGACCACAACGTGTCTGTGAGTCCTGCGCCTCGGTCCTTTTCGCTAACTTCAAAGAGGATCTTGGAGAAAGAAAATCAGAATGGCCCGCTGCAGACGACGCCTTCAACTCCGCCCATTGGGGAGAGTGTTGCTATGGACTCGGCGCCGGCGTCGCAAAACAAAAAACGAGAGACCATACTGACCGCCCCTGCTCCAAGCGAGGGCAAAGCGCAGGACAAAAAAGAGCTGCCGGTCTCGGGTGGATGGAGCATTCAGGTTTATGTTACAAAGAGCCCAAGTACGGCGCGTCGACTTGCCGCAGAACTCCGCAAACGAGGCTATACCGCCTCCGTCAACCGTCTGACAAAGAACGGAGAAACCCTGTACCGTTTACGCGTCGGAACATTTACCCAAGAAGAGGCCCAACGTGTTGCGGCCCGCTTTCGACGCGAAGAGAATTTCGCCCAGGCCTACCTAGTCTCAGATTAACCCATCGCGCTGTATCTATGACGGTCAAAGATGCCATCGCCCGCGTGGTTGCCGGCACAGATCTGACGGAAGAAGAGATGTATGCCGTCATCACCGATCTGATGGATGGGCAGGCCACCCCGGCTCAGATTGGATCCCTATTGACCGCGCTCCACATTAAGGGTGAGACCGTTGCAGAGATCTCTGGGGCGGCTGGGGCTATGCGCGCTATGGCGACACCAGTTCGTCCGGGACGCACAGTCATTGATACCTGTGGAACTGGGGGAGACGGCTGTCAGACGTTTAATATCTCGACCTGTGCTGCTTTTGTGGTCGCCGCCGCGGGTCTATGTGTGGCAAAACACGGTAATCGGGCAATGTCTGGAACGGTCGGTGGTGCCGATGTCTTAGAAACCCTTGGCGCTCGTATTGAGCTGTCTCCGCAGCAGGTAGCATATTGTATGCGGGAAGTCGGCTTTGGTTTCCTGCTCGCCCCAGCCTTCCACCGAGCCATGCGTCATGCCGTTGGCCCGCGTCGGGAAGTCGGGATACGGACTATCTTCAATATTCTCGGCCCCCTCACGAATCCGGCGGGGGCGCAATATCAACTTATTGGGGTCTTTGACCAGCGTTGGGTCCAGCCGCTGGCCGCGGCACTCGGGCGATTGGGCTGCCAGCATGGCTTAGTCGTACACGGGGAGGATGGACTTGATGAAGTGTCGCTGGGCGGCCCGACGCAGGTTGCGGAGTGGGGCCCCCAGGGCGTCCAGACGTATCGCATCAATCCGACAGATTACGGCTTTCCGCGTCGTTCGCTCACTACTCTTCAGGTCTCAAGTGCCCAGGAATCGGCAGATATCATCCGGTCGGTCTTAGCTGGCGCTCCAGGACCCCACCGAGACGTTGTATTGCTCAATGCTGGAGCAGCCCTCTATGCCGGGAATGCAGCCGCTTCACTCGGAGAGGGGATTGCGCTTGCCAAGGCAACAGTTGACAGTGGAGCCGCGGCCCGGACGCTGGAACGTTTTATCCCGCTGACACACAGGGAAGCGGCATGATTCTTGACGACATTGTAGCCTATAAACGCGAGGAACTCGCGCGCCAAAAACAGCGGGTATCGCTTGACCAACTTCAGGACCTGCCGCTGTTCCACACCCGTCCGCCGAGTTTCTTCCAGACGTTGTCTACCTGGAACGGACGAACGATTATTGCGGAGGTGAAAAAAGCCTCCCCCTCAAAGGGCGTTATTCGGCAAGACTTTGATCCCCTCGCCCTCGCCCGTACCTATGAAGCCTCGGGGGCGGCGGCTATCTCCGTCCTCACAGAAAAGAAATTTTTTCAGGGCAGCCTCGATTATCTCAAACAGATCCGTCAGCAGGTCGCACTCCCCCTCCTCAGAAAAGATTTCGTCTTTGACGCCTACCAAGTATACGAAGCGCGTGCCTATGGAGCGAGTGCCATTCTCTTAATCGTCGCCATCCTCGAAGATGCGCAGATGCAAGACCTGATGCATCTGTCTCAAACGCTGGGGATTGACTGTCTGGTCGAAGTGCACGATGAGGCAGAACGCGCGCGCGCTCTGGCATGTGGAGTCCAACTGCTCGGGATTAACAACCGGGACTTGCGGACCTTTCATGCCACGATTGAGACCAGTGAACGTCTGGTGCAAGACCTGCCTCCCGAGGTGTTGGTCATATCCGAGAGCGGATTGTCAACCGCACAACAGTTAGACCGACTCGAAGCTCAGGGGGTGCGGGCGTTCTTAATTGGGGAGACCTTGATGGCCGCTCCAGACCCCGGCGAGTCGCTCCGTTCTCTGGTAGGGCAGCGGACCTAGCCTCCATGCCCGTCCACGTCAAAATCTGTGGTATTACGACGGTCGCCGATGCCCGGCTTGCCGTGCAGGCCGGTGCTGATCTGATTGGTCTCAACTTTTATCCGTCCAGCCCACGCTCTGTTTCTGAGGTGACTGCCAAAGCGATACGGCGTGTTCTGCCTCCGCGTATTCGCTGTGTTGGCGTGTTCGTCAATGCGGAGCGTGAGTATATCGCCGCCTCTCTGCGAGCTCTCTCTCTTGACATGATCCAGTTTCACGGTGACGAAGGCGTGGTTGCCCTGATGGGCTGGCCCGTCGCGACCGTCCAGGCGATCCGGGTCGGTTCAGAGACACTTCTTCCTGAGCAGCTTGAAGGGATTCCCGCGGACTATCTCCTCCTTGACACGTATAGTTCTCGCGGATACGGAGGGACGGGCGAGACTTTTGCCTGGGAGTATGCCGCGGCTCTGCCTCGGGTGTCCTTGGATCGAACGATTCTGGCTGGAGGGTTGAATCCCGACAATGTAGCCGCTGCGGTCAGGACTGTGCGGCCGTGGGCCGTCGATGTTGCCAGTGGTGTTGAGTCGGCTCCCGGACGGAAAGACGCAGAAAAACTACGCATGTTCATCACCAATGCCAAGACTGCCTGATAAATATGGACATTTCGGGCCCTATGGCGGCCGCTATGTGGCGGAGACCCTTATGCCGGCTCTGCTTGAGCTTGAAGAGGTCTATCGCCAGTGCCGCAGAGACTCGACGTTTAAACGAGAACTGCGCGCACTCCAGCGCGAATATATTGGACGACCGACGCCACTCACCTTTGCCGCTCGTCTGACTGAACGGCTTGGGGGAGCAAAGGTCTATCTCAAGCGTGAAGATCTGTGTCATACTGGTGCGCATAAGATCAATAACACCATCGGGCAAGCCTTACTGGCAAAACGTATGGGGAAAGAGCGGCTTATTGCCGAAACCGGAGCAGGCCAACATGGGGTTGCGACGGCAACGGTTGCGGCACTCCTCGGGTTCTCGTGTGAAGTGTTCATGGGCCGTGAGGATACAGTGCGCCAAGCGCCCAACGTTTTTCGGATGCGGCTCTTGGGAGCGACTCTACATGAGGTCGTTTCTGGGAGCCAGACGCTCAAAGATGCGATGAATGAAGCTCTGCGTGACTGGATTACGCACGTGGCGCATACCTTCTATGTCATCGGAACAGTGGCCGGCCCACATCCGTATCCTATGCTGGTCCGCGACTTTCAGTCCATTATCGGACGCGAAGTCAAAAAGCAGATCGTTCAGCATGAAGGTCGTTTGCCTGACTACCTGATTGCCTGCGTTGGTGGTGGGAGCAATGCGATGGGTCTGTTTGCTCCCTTTTTACCCAAAACCGCCATCCGCATGGTTGCGGTAGAGGCCGGGGGGCTCGGTGCGGGGCGGAATGCGGCCTCAATGTCAAACGGGTATGCTGGTGTGTTACACGGCAGCAAGACGTATGTGCTCCAGGACGAGACTGGCCAGATTGCCGCAACGCACTCGCTCGCGCCGGGGTTGGACTATCCGGGCGTTGGACCGGAATTGAGCTATTGGAACGACCGGCAGCGCATTCGCTGTGTCACGGTCCAGGACGCGCAAGCAATTGAGGGGATGCGGCTCCTGGCTGAGACAGAGGGGATTATTCCGGCCTTGGAGAGTGCCCATGCTGTCGCCTATGCTGCGACCCTCGTCCCGCAACTTCCAGCCACGGCTATTGTGGTAATTAACGTTTCTGGTCGAGGGGATAAGGATCTCCAAAGCGTGGCCGGCTTTCTTGGTGAAAACGCTCTATGACGCGCATTGCCGACGCCTTCACCCAGTTGCGGGCTCGCGGAGAGGTCGGCCTTATCCCATTTATTACCGCGGGGGATCCCGACATCGAGACGACGTTTGCGTTAGTCCATGAGATGGCCCGACAAGGGGCTGACATCATCGAACTCGGCGTTCCTTTTTCTGACCCGATGGCCGATGGACCAACCCTGCAGCGTGCCGCAGAACGTGCCCTGCGGCACGGCACGTCGGTGTCCCACGTATTGGAACTAGTCCGTCGTTTACGACAGTCGCTCCCAATCCCAATCCTGCTCTTTGGTTATTACAATCCGATCTGGCGCTACGGTGGGGAGCGCTTTGCCGCCGATGCTCGCCAGGCGGGTGTTGACGGTGTACTCTGCGTTGACTTACCGCCCGAAGAAGCAGAGGGGTTGAAACGGGAGACGGATCGCCACGATTTGGATATGATCTTTCTCCTCGCCCCCACCAGCTCGCTGGACCGAGCTCAGAAGGTTCTGGCTCGTGCTCGCGGATTTATCTATTATGTCGCGGTGACGGGCGTGACGGGTGTACGGGCGGCACTCCCAGCGGATTTGAGCGCTACGGTCCGACGCATTCGCGCCCTTTCCCCGGTGCCTGTTGGTGTTGGGTTCGGTATCTCCTCAGCGGAACACGTCGTACAGGTCGCGGGTGTGGCTGACGCTGCTATTGTCGGAAGCGCCCTCTCACAGGTCATTGAGCAATCGCTGGGACAGCCGGACTTGGTGCCGCGTGTGGGGGCGCTTATTGCCGAGCTCAAAACAGCCCTGCGCGGTATCGCGGCCGCCACCCCAAACGATACGGGGACTCCCATCGTCCCACCACGGTCCTGACGACGTGAAGAGCACTGAAGAAAGAGTGAGTATGGCAGAACCGGCAGTCACGGGGGGTCAAGAGGAAAGGGAAGCCATTTGGCTCAAATGTACGACGTGTCAAGAAATCTTGTTTCGGAAGGAAGTCGAGCGTTGCCTTTTTATTTGCCCTAAATGTGGCGCTCATCTCCGACTGACCGCCGATCAACGACTGCTCACCATCGTTGATCGTGGTTCGTTCATTGAGCACGCGCCGCGCGTGCACTCCACCGATCCTCTCGTCTTCACCGATCGGAAACCCTACGTACAACGGTTAGCTGAGGCGCGCAGTCGCTCGGGACGTGCCGAAGCCGTTGTCTGCGGGGTGGCGACCCTTGACGGGCGCCGCATTGCTCTCGGCTGTTTCGACTTCTCCTTTCTCGGCGGCAGTATGGGAACTGCTGTGGGGGAAAAATTGACGCGGATTATCGAGCACGCCCGCGCAGAACAACTGCCTGTTATTTTCTTTTCTGCCTCTGGCGGTGCCAGGATGCAGGAAGGAGTCCTCTCGCTGATGCAAATGGCAAAGATCACTATGGCGCTTGGTCGTTTGCGAGAAGCTGGATTGCCTTATATCTCGGTGTTGACTGATCCCACGACGGGTGGTGTTGCCGCCTCGCTGGGTATGCTGGGTGACATTAATATTGCTGAGCCAGGAGCCTTGATTGGCTTTGCCGGACGGCGCGTTATTGAACAGACCATCCGAGAAAAGCTGCCCCCAGGGTTTCAACGGGCGGAATTTTTATTGGAACATGGTATGGTAGACCTTGTTGTTGAGCGCAAGGATTTGCGTGGGATGTTAGGCCAATTACTCGGTCTCTTATGCAAGCCTGCCCCCACTGCTGATTCAACTCCACAAGTGCCTCACTCTCCCCCATAACGCACCATCCTGTAAGCTGCTATTCAGAAAGACAGGATGTCTGACTACTCAGATACATTGGCGTGGTTGTATGGGCTCGAAGTCGAGCGTATGGACCTCAAGCTTGAGCGGACTACGCTCGCGCTCCGTTTGTGTGATGACCCGCAGCGCCGATTCTCCAGCGTTCACGTAGCCGGTACGAATGGAAAAGGCTCTACCGCGGCCATACTGCACGCCATCCTCAGCGCCGCGGGATATAAGGTGGGGTTGTTTACATCTCCACATCTGATCGACTTTTGTGAGCGGATTCGGATTGGCACGCGGTGGGTCTCTCCACGTGAGGTGGTGGAGACGGTGGCGGCAATCAAGTCCTGTATCGAGCCGGCGGAGATTCGGCTGACTCCGTTCGAAATGATGACGGTGTTGGCTTTTCATATCTTTGACCAAGCCCGTGTGGATATTGCCATTGTGGAGGTCGGGTTAGGGGGAAGACTCGACGCCACCAATGTCCTCACTCCCCTGGTGTCCATCATTACCAGTATCGGACTCGACCACCAGCAATATCTGGGGTCAACTCTGGCTGATATCGCGCGGGAAAAGGGCGGGATCATTAAGCCCGCGATACCAGCCGTGCTCGGGAAGCTCGACCAGGAGAGCCGTGACGTCTTATGTCGGAGGGCTCGGGATCAAGGCAGTACGATTCTGTCGTACGGCCAGGATTTTACTCTTGAGAAAGACGCTTCCGGCCGGTACTGCTACAGCGGAAAGCAGCATCAGTATGAGGGCCTTCAGCTCTCTCTGAACGGAAAATTTCAGGCCCGCAATGCCGCGGTTGCTCTGGCCGGTCTGGAATATCTCCAGGACCCTTTCCCTGTCTCGGTCGTTCAAATTGGTGCGGGATTACAGTTGGTACGCTGGCCGGGGAGGTTGGACATTGTGTCAACGCGACCCCTTGTCATTCTTGACGGGGCGCATAATATCCAGGCCCTCCACACCTTACTGGCCGAACTCCCCGATCTTGTCCCGCACCAGCGCCCTGTTTTTCTTTTTGGGGTCATGCGGGATAAGGCGTGGCGTCCAATGGTCGCCGCCTTAGAGCAGGTCGCTGCCGAGGTCGTTGTGACAGCGGTTACGCAGCCCCGGGCCGAAGATCCGTATACTGTACAACGCGCTTTTTCTTCCAACCGTTCCGTGCGCGTTGTTGAGAGAGCAGCGGAAGCCTGCCGACAACTGCTGCATCGAGCCGGACCGCAGGATGCCATTGTGGTGTGTGGCTCGTTGTTCTTGGTTGGCGAAGTGCTGCCGCTCTTTCCCGAAGCCCTCGCCCCCTCCCGGCCCACGCTACCGCTGGCCTGAAAGGAAAGCGGATAGGGATGCCAAGAATTTTCTACTTTCTGCTCTTGCTCCCTCTTTCCTGGCTCGTCCAGGGAGCCACCGTCTCCGCGCAAGAGCCGGTAGAGGTCAATGCCGACTCCCTGAGCTATGAAGAGGACGGAGAGACAGTGTCGGCACAAGGAGGTGTCGTTGTCACCAAAGGGCAAACGACGCTCACCGCAGATACGGTGAGCGTCAGCCGGACCAAGAATGAGCTCAAGGCCCGAGGAAATGTCGTGCTGCAAGACCCGCAAGGGAATATTCAGGCTGAGGCGTTGCGCCTGGAGCTGACGGATGAAACAGGTGAAATTGAAAACGGCATAATTCATATTCCTCGTAACCAATATACGATCACTGGAAAGAAACTCCAGAAGTCCTATGGTCAGACCTACCATCTTGAAGACGGGGCAGTGACAACATGCGAGTGTGAGAACATGGAAGAGGCGGACTGGAGTCTGGATGCCAAGGAATTTGACGTCACGCTTGGTGGAACGGGAAAACTGCGCGGAGGACTCTTCCGGGTCCGAGACATTCCGCTCTTGTATGTCCCCTATGGGGTGATTCCTGTCCGCAAAGAACGGCAAAGTGGTTTGCTTGCGCCCCGGTACAGCTTTTCGAGCAAGCGTGGTTTCCAGTGGGAACAGCCTTTTTATTGGGCCATCAGTAAGAGTCAGGATCTCACCCTCACGGCGGATATTGAAACCTCTTCTCGGGTGGGGCTCTTGGGAGAATACCGCTATACGCCGAGTGAGCGAGTAGAGGGCGAGTTTTCCGCCTCCTATTTTAATGAACAGATTCGCGGGCCTGCGTCGACGACTTCACCTGTTGATCGCTGGAGTGTCGTGGGAGCGCATAGGCAACGTTTACCCTATGACGTGGAGCTGTATAGTGACCTCTTTTTTGTCAGTGATGACTTCTTTTTGCGGGAGTTGAATATCTCATTCCACCCTGGACTCGGAGACAGTCAGCTCCGCTCCCGGAGATTTACAGACTCCCGCGTCGGTGGAGTGAAAACCTGGACGAATGCTCAGGTCCGTTCTGAAGCGCGGTATTATCAAGATTTGCGGAACGATCAGGATGATGCCTTTCAGGTCCTGCCGCATATCCATTTTCAGGGTCAGCGCCGCTTCTGGAACGACCGCATTGAAACGGGCGTAACCATACAGGGGAGCCATTTCTTTCGGAATCGCGGCTACTATGGCCAACGCTTTGATCTTGCTCCCTGGCTGTCAATCCCTTTCTCCTTAGGCCGGTCGGTCTATGGTTCAGTGAAGGCGACGGGGCGGGAGACGGTCTACCATATGAGTTCCCGCGCTCGTGGACGGCCCACCATGTCTGGTTCTGGACGCCCGAAAAGTACTCAGACCAGAGAGTTGGTCCAGCTTCAGGCGGAGCTCGGGACCCGCCTCTCGCGGGTTTTCGATGTCGGTTGGGGGCGAGTGAGCAAACTCCAGCACGTTATCGATCCGCATGTCTCGTTCTCCTATGTCCCTCGGGTTGGCCAAGACGAGCTGCCGCTCTATGATGCGCTTGACCGGATTAACCGCCGCAGCCTCTTTGCGTACGGTGTTTCAAACCGACTCCTTGGCAAATTTGACCCGCTCCCCGGCGCTTCCAATCGGCGGGCACGTGTTCGGGAGCTGATTCGTTTAGCGGTGACCCATGCCTATGATCCGAGCCGACGTCTGCGAGAATCGGGCGAGCGATTTGGTCTGAGTGAGACGGACCAGCATTTTTCTGACATGGATATCAGCGCCCATATTCGTCCCTTCTCATTTTTTACCATTGCGGCGGACACGACGTATGATGTCGATCAAGGGGATATGATTGCTGCCCGCATCAGGGGGTCCCTCCACGACCCCCGCCCGCTCCCCGAGACGGGTCCGCTGCTGCACCATCTCCAGCGCCGGACGAGCCTTGGGGTTTCGTATCGAACCATTGCCGACCGGTTACTGAAAGAGTTCAATTCTCGGCTTGTTCTCCGATTGAATGAATATCTGACGGCTGCCTATTTCACCCGCTATGATCTGAACGCGCAAGCGTTTATCAGTTCCAGCTATTTCTTTCGCGTCTTTTCTCCGCAGAAGTGTTGGACGTTTGATTTCGGGGTGGTTGAGAAGGTCAATCCTGACGAGGTTGAGTTTCGTTTTTCCCTGTCTTTGATCGGCATTACTTCGGCTGGAAAGAGCACGTTTTGAGACAAGGCCGTGCCCGTTTGGCATGAGATAGTCTTATCGAGATAGCTATATTAGACGGCTATGCAAAAGATTCTTTCTGAAGAACAACTGGTAGGGCAGCTGGCTCGAATTCGCCGTCAGGGGAAACGCATCGTCTTTACCAACGGCTGTTTTGACCTGATACATGCCGGCCATGTCTCTACGCTGGCTCAGGCAAAGACGTTTGGCGATATCCTGGTGGTTGGTATTAATACCGACGCCTCAGTCAAACGACTGAAAGGAGACCACCGGCCGATTCTGGATCAAACAAGTCGTTTGCTCCTCCTCGCGGCTCTTGAGGTCGTTGACTATGTGACCACGTTTGAAGAAGATACGCCGCTCGCATTGATTCGTACCCTCCAACCCCATATCCTCGTCAAAGGAGGAGACTGGAAGCCTGAGGCTGTTGTGGGAAAAGAGGTCGTTGAACACACCGGGGGGCGGGCCGTTATCGTACGTTATCAGGACGGCTTTTCAACGACGAATCTGATTGAACGTATTCTCGCAGCCCATCAGGAATAAAGGCTCGGCTTTCCTGTGTTGCGCGAGTGTCAGGCCTGTGGTACACACAGGTGCTTCCAGGAGGAGTGCTGTGGCCCAGAGATGTGAAATATGTGGGAAAGGCCCCGCGGTGGGCAATAATGTGAGTCACGCCCATAACAAGACGAAACGCCGCTGGTTACCCAATCTGCAACGAGTGAAGGCAAAAGTCGAGGGTTCGGTGAAGCGCCTGCGCGTCTGTACGCGCTGTATCCGTTCCGGGAAAATCGTGAAGGCGGCGTAAAAGCCGGCGCACTTCTTCCTTCTTTGCCTCTCTCGCTGATAAGCTCGCGTCCTCTCAGGGATTCACGCGTGATACGTTGACCACACCTCTCACCCGCTCCAAGTTGCGCATGACGCGCTGAAAATCGTCGACGCTCGGGATGAGAACTTCAAAGACGTTGAGGGCGCGTCTATCCGAAAGGGTCCGAACATCAGCACTGGAGATATTGAGGCCAACTGTGCTGATCGCTTTACTCATATTGGTTAGGAGGCCGGGCCGGTCTTCGGACAGGACTTCGATTTTTACCAGCCGCGCATAATCTGTGGTGGGGTCCCAACTGACGACAGTATGCCGTTGGGGGTCACTCTCCAGCAGGCGCTGACAGGCAATCGTATGAACGGTGACTCCTCTGCCGCGCGTGATAACACCCACAATGCGTTCCCCAGGCAGCGGGTTGCAACAACGCCCAAATCGAATCAGGACATTCCCGACCCCACCAACCCGCACGCCACTTGAATCCTCCGCCGGAGGTTTTTGGCGAATTTTTTCAAGCTCGATTGCGTCTGCCGTCTGACCGGGTGGCTCGGTAGATGGGGGAAGGAGATGGCCTAGCACCTGCCCTGCCGTTACTTGTCCATACCCCATGGCCGCAAAAAGTGTTTCTTCATCGCTGAATCCAAGCGCCTCTAGCGCTGGCTTGATCCTGTGCTGTTTGCGCACTGTGGTCAGCGAGCTGTGACTGCGGGCTAACTCCCGCTCAAGGAATTCTTGCCCCAGGGCAATGCTGCGTTCTCGCTGTTCTTCTTTGAGCCAGTGTCGAATCCGGGCTTTGGCTTTGGGGGTTTTAACAATTTTCAGCCAATCTTTGCTGGGCGACTGGTTTTTAGTTGTGATGATTTCGACAACATCGCCGTTTTGGAGTTGATAGCGCAACGGGACTTGGCGTCCATTCACCCGGGCGCCGGTGCAATGATTGCCGACTTCTGAATGAATACGGTAGGCAAAATCGACCACTGATGCGCCACGCGGAAAACTGTTGAGATCGCCTTGCGGGGTGAGGGCGTACACTTCTTCAGTAAAGAGATCTTCTCTGATGGTATGCAGAAATTCTTGGGGGTCCTGGACGTGCTGTTGCAACTCAACCATTTGACGTAACCAAGCGAAACGCCGCGCTTCCTCTTGTCCTTGGCCCTCCTTATAGGTCCAGTGGGCGGCGACCCCTTCCTCTGCAACTCGGTGCATCTCCCGCGTCCGAATCTGAACCTCCATCCGTTCCCCGTGCGGCCCAATGACGGTGGTATGGAGCGACTGATACATATTCGCTTTGGGCAGGGCAATATAATCCTTAAAGCGACCGGGAACAGGACGCCAGTGACTATGGACGACGCCTAACGCTTGATAACATTCGCGCATGGATTGTACGACAATGCGGAAGCCGACTAAGTCATAAACCTGACTGAAGACCAGATTCTGAGACCGCATTTTTTGATAGATCGAATAGAAGTGTTTCGGACGCCCGGAGACTCGGGCGGCAATGTCGGCCTCGGCCAAGGTCTTTTTGAGGATGTCAATAACTTCGGTAATGTATTGCTTCCGCTCGCTCTTCTTCTTGATAATACTTCGCTTCAGCTCGGAGTAGATCTTTGGATGGAGATACCGGAGCGCGTTATCCTCGAGTTCGCTCTTCATCCAATAGATACCCAGACGATGGGCGAGCGGGGAATAAATTTCGAGCGTCTCCGACGCAATCTCACGCTGTTTATCCTCACTCAGATAGGAGAGCGTTCGCATATTATGCGTGCGGTCGGCGAGCTTCACCAGAATCACACGGATATCCCGGGCCATGGCAAAGATCATTTTCCGGAAATTTTCGGCCTGACGCTCTTCACGAGTGGTAAAGTGGATTTTGCTGATCTTTGTCACCCCATCGACCAGGGCGGCGATCTCATTGCCGAAATGCCGTTCGATCTGATCGGGAGTGGCTAAGGTATCTTCCACCGTATCGTGCAGCAGGCTGGTGACGACACTCGGCACATCGAGCTTCATATCGGTAATGATTTCAGCCACCCCCACCGGATGGATGAAGTAGGGCTCGCCAGAGTGACGCTTCTGACCCTGATGCATACGTTCCGAAAACGTGTACGCATCCGTGATCAGGCCGACCTTCGCCTCAGGATGATAGGCCTGGACTTTCATAATAATTTTATCCAAGTCGTGGTGCTGGTTCATTCGGTTCCTATGGGCGGTGCGTCACACGTTGCGTGAGCGGAAGCGATATACAGAGAAGAGAGATCAAGGCGTGAGACGCGGATTCTTTCTGAACAGAGAATAGCGTGTAACGCTGCGACACTGGACTCAAGCCGATCGTTAATGACGCAATAGTCATAGCGGACTAACTCCCGGGCCTCTTCTTGCGCACGCCGAATACGTCGCCTAATGGCCTCTTCTTCGTCAGTTCCCCGCGCCCGGAGACGCTCTTCCAGTTTTTGCCACGAAGGCGGCAGAACAAAGACGAGCACGGCCTCGGGATAACACAACCTGAGCTGTTCAGCCCCCTGGACATCAACGTCCAATAGAAGGTCTCGACCGGTGTTGAGCGTATTCTCAATAGTCGTGCGCGCCGTACCATAGTAGGCGCTGTGGACCTGAGCCCATTCGGCAAAAGCCCCCCGATCCCGAAGCGAAAGAAAAGTCTCCTCACTCACAAAGTGATAGTCTTGACCATCGACCTCCCCCGCCCGGCGCGGTCGAGTGGTATGCGAAATCGACCAGACAAGGCCGGGCGCTTTCGCAATCAGTTTATGCGCCAGGGTGGTTTTCCCAGCCCCAGAGGGGGCTGACAGGATCAGAAGAATCCCACGCCGAGAGAAGCTCAGGCATTGATCGGCATCATCCAGCATACATCATTCTATATTTTGCACTTGTTCGCGAATTTTTTCCACCTCTTCCTTGGCCTGGACGACGAGATGGCGGATGGACGCATCATCTGCCTTTGCGCCGATCGTGTTGATCTCCCGTTGCATCTCTTGCAGGAGAAAGTCCATCCGTTTTCCAACGGGCTCGCCCAGTCGGAGGAGATCGGAGAATGCACCGAGGTGGCTTTGGAGTCGGACGCATTCCTCGGTGATATCACTCTTTTGGGCCAGACTCGCCACATCCTGCAGAACGCGACGACGCTCGGAGTCGAGATGGGGTAAGAGCGCGGTGACCTTGGCTGCCAATTTCTGGCGCGTGGCCTGTTGAGTGTGAGTGCTGCGCCGCCCGACACTCCGACGTATTTTTTCGAGGGTCGCAATCCGCCCGCGGAGATCGCGTTGCAGAAATTTCCCTTCGCGCCGGCGGTGTCGCTCCAGCGCGCTGAGTGCACGTTGCAGCGCTTTTTTTGACGCCTCAATTTCGGTACTGGAGGGCTGGTGCGCTTCGGCGACCTGGAACACTTCTGGCCGGGACAGAAAAAAATGGAGAGTCAGGTCTCCACCGAGATCAAGCCTACCCTTGAGTTGCTTGGCAGCTTTTATATACGCGCGCGCCAGATCAATATTGGGAACAACTGCATACGAACGCGCTGTTTGCCCTGAGAGGGAGAGGAAGACTTCAACCCGTCCCCGCTTGACCTGCGTCGCCACCATTGCCCGCAGCTCGTCCTCAAGTGCGAGAAAGCCGCGGGGCAGGTGGAGTTTGACTTCGAGAAAACGGTGGTTGACCGCCCGGATATCGACCGTCGCCCGTCCGCCTGAGAAGGCAAGACCCCCGTTCCCAAATCCGGTCATGCTTTTCATGACGGGGCTGTCCTTACCGCTGCTTTCAATTCTTCCAGATTAACGGTTGCTGTACCGACTTTGCCGACCACGATGCCAGCCGCGTGGTTGGCAAGAATGGTGGCGGCTTCGAGTCCAGCCCCAGCCCCGAGGGCGAGCGCGCACACGGCAATGACGGTGTCGCCTGCCCCGGTGACGTCAAAGACCTCGCGGGCGGTGGTTGAGAAATGGGCCGCGCGACGACCCGGTTGAAATAAGCTCATGCCTTCCTCACCGCGAGAAACGAGAACGGCCTCCGCGTCCCACAGGTCGAGAAGCTGGGTGCCGGCCTG
The DNA here is from genome assembly GCA_963422435.1 of Binatia bacterium. GTDB lineage: Bacteria > Desulfobacterota > Binatia > Bin18 > Bin18 > Bin18. Next base: position 2,917,479 of record OY729511.1, read on the forward strand.
TTGCAAGGCCGCGTCGTTCACAATATCGATCTGCGTGGCTTGTCCTGCTTCTTCTTTATTCGGCTTGATGAGACTCGCGCCGCGATAATGAACGAAATTCCGCCGTTTCGGATCGATCACGTAGACAAAGTCCAATTGTGTCCGCAGGGTGGCCAACAGGTCGAGCAGATCGGCCGCAATCAGCCCTTTGCCGTAGTCCGACACCACACAGACATCAAAGTCGTGGATATGCCGCTGGATAAAGGCCCGCAGTCGCGAGCGCACGCGCGCGTTCGGACCGTCGGTCGGGTCACGGTCAAGTCGGACGACTTGCTGGCTGTGGGCAATGATACGGGTTTTGCGAATCGTCTCATACGGACTACTTGTCACGAGCCCTTCGACTCCTGCGCCGTGTCTCTGTAACGCTTTTCGCAGGAGTTGGCCGGCCTGATCCTTGCCCACGACGCCACAGACCGTCACACTGCCGCCCAAGGCACGGATATTGGTCACCACATTCCCAGCTCCGCCGGCGTGCAGGCTCTCTCGCGTGACCCGCACGACCGGAACCGGTGCCTCAGGGGAGATCCGGTTGACTTGGCCCCAAATGTAACGGTCGAGCATGAGGTCGCCAATAACCAGCACCCGAACGCGTGAGAATCGCGGGAGTGGGGAGGTGGGTTTGCCGAACGATTGGCGTCGGCGAGAAGACGGAGGCTTCATAGCGATCCTTTCAGTCGCTCACGGCGCTGTCGCCAGGAGTTCGTAATAGAGGGCTTCGTTGGCACGCGCCGTTGTCTCGATATCAAAATGGGTACGGACCTTGGCTTGTCCATGGGCGCCCAAAGTCTTTGCCCAGTCAGGCCGATGCACGCACCGGAGGAGCGCGGTACGCAGGGCTGAGGAATCTTGAGCCGGTATGAGGAGGCCAGTTTCTCCATTGGTGATGAGCTCAGGAATACCGCCAACCCGGCTTGCCACCACTGGGAGACCCGCGGCCAGCGCTTCAATAACGGCGACGCCCAAACCTTCCCAGACGGGAGTGTGGACAAAGATGTCTGCGGCAGCGAGGTACGGGGGTAGGTCTCGACAGAATCCGGCAAAGTGAAACACGGCAGCCAAGCCCAGCGCCCGTACACGGGCCTCTAATTCCTGCCGGAGTGGTCCATCTCCGCAGAGGAGGTAATGGAGGGATGACGCTCCTTGCTGATGGCTGGAGTGGAGTTGGGCTGCTGCTTCGATCAGCGTGTGAGGCGATTTGCGCGTTGTCAGCGCGCCGGCCATGAGAATCACTGTGGTATCCTCGCCGAGTCTGTGTTGACGTCGAATCGCCCTGCGTTGAGAGGCCGTTGGCAGAAACCGCCTGGTGTCAATACCGCTCGGGATAATGCGGATAGCCCGCTCGGGAAGCTGCGCGGTTCCCAGCGCGGTCGCCACACCTGAGGAGATCGCGATGAGCATATCAACCTGTCGGCCGTACAGAAACCGACTCAACCATCCGGCCTTGAGTGGGTAATCCATCCGGCGCGTGACCAGGCGTCGGACCGGCAGGGTGTGGAGCCACGGGCTGAGCGCATGGGCTCTGGCCGTATGAAAATGCACCAGGTCGTAGCCCTCCCTCCGGACCAGCCGACGCAGCCGCCAGCCAGCTAGGCCATCGAGATGATTGCGGATCGAGAGGGGCTGAACAGCGAGGTTCTCGTGTTGGAGGCGCTGGGCTAGGATGCCGTGCAGCGGAGTTGCCACATGGGAGATATGACCGGCACGGTGCAGGTAGCGGGTCAGGCCCAACACCTGGGTCTCTCCGCCCCCCCAATGCCGTTCTGGGTCAATGTGCAGGATCCGTAACCGGCGGGTCATGGGGGGCGTTCCGGGATGATCTCTGCGCGGAATCTGATGCCTGTTCCCACAGCTTGGCATATTTCAGGAAAACGTAGAAGGCCGCGGTCGCAGCAACAAAAAGGCCAGCACGCCCCTCCCTGATACAGCCGCGGAAAAAATAAAAATCCACAAAGCGCCACAACGGGCGCAATAACACGTCACGCAGATACCTTGGGCGCTTCCGCAGCATTAACCCACGGGCCGAGATATCTGTCAGACTGTTCATGCTATGGAGATGGCCGCTGATATCGGTATAGGTATAGTGGTAGAGGGGGCTGCTCAGGCGCTCGGCACGGCCATGCAGGAGCACTTTTTCATGCGGGTTGACACCGCCCCACTCGACTTTGTGTTTCCGAAAGAACCGCAGCCGATAGCCAGGGTACCAGCCGCGCCACCACCAGCGCCCTAAATAATGGACGAGGCGCGGTATATAGAATCCGTCGGCTGTGGGGTCATCCTGTTGCAACACCGCCTGAATCTCGCTCTGAAGCGGCGGGCTGACTTCTTCATCGGCATCGATGTTGAGCACCCACTCATGGCTTGTCTGAGAGAGCGCAAAACGTTTTTGCTCAACATAGCCCGGCCATGCGCGCTGAATGACACGAGTCGCATAGCCTTGACAGATCTCTACGGTCTTATCGGTGGAAAATGAGTCAACCACGATGATCTCATCGCACCACCTGACACTTTCAAGACAGCGCCGAATACCCTGCTCCTCATTAAAGCAGATAATACAGCACGAGACGGGACGCCGCGGAGCGATGCCAGGGGATGGAGCGGGCGTGTGGCTCGTACCGGGTGTCTGCACGCTGGCCACGGACACCGCCCGCCGCCGTTTGCGCTTGGCGTACTCACGGTCTTTCCGGCGACGCACGGACAGCAGGGTTTTGAGCAAGGCGCGGCGCTGCTTGGCTGACGGCAGAGGAGGGCCGAGGTAGGTATACAAAAAGAACAGCCGCTCCGACTGCCGGGCGCGACGTCCGAGCGTCCGATCAAGCTGGACCAGATTTTTGACGCGCCGCCGCAGCGTCAGGCTCGGGTCGTGTGTGAGGCGGTCAAGATCAACCAGGTAAAATCGCCACCTCGGGCCGTGCGGCGCTGATCCAGGGGTATCCTGGCATTCTTCCACGAGCAGGTTGGCGTCTCTCAGGTCTCCGCTATACAGGCCGGTCGTATGAAAAGACCGCACGAAGAGCGCCAGCTCGCGAAGAAAAAGGCGGCGCTGGGCCACAGACCAGCGCCGCGCAGACTCCTGCCAATAGTCCGAAAGTGGAGGATACGGCAGGGCTTGGCTGACATACACACTTTCCCGCACCAGACCGGCGCTCCGTTTCTCCACAACGGCCAGGGGTTGCGGAACGGGAAAGCCCTGTGTCTGTAATAAGTGCGCTCCGTACCACGCCCGACGAGCCGGGGAGCCGTGGAGCACGGCATCCGCCCGGCGACGCCAGGGCGTGAGTTGGTGGCATTTGACCACGACTGACCGAATCGAGTCGGACATGAGCGTCACCGTCGTGCCACCGTCCTGCTTGAGAATACGGGTACACCGCCAGTGAGTCGGCTGTGAGGAAACGAGGTCTCTCACGCGCGCAGCATCCAGGTGTGAATGGACGATATCGGGCAGTGCTGCCCTTCCGGAACTCGTACCGCGCGCCATGACGGGCTTCCCTACATATAGCCGAGATCGGTCAGACGCCTTTCAAGGTTGGCCTTTTCCGCCTCTGACATGCCGAACTCGGGCGTTGCGGTCAGCGAGCCGCGTCGGATGTCCGCAATCCGGTGCTGAAACAGCTCAGCCATATCGTGGCGCTGGTTGACCAGGTTATACCGTTCCGAAGGATCGTTCGGAAGGTTATACAGCTCTGCGGGAATACGCAGATTATTGGGGGCATAGATGTATTTCCACTCTTGTGTCCGCCAACCGATCCGCTGATCGCGCGGATCGGAACGAACGCGCAAAAACGCTTCGATATAGGCTTCCAGGCTGAGCGGAGTATCATCCAGCAGGGCCGGTTTGATACTCATGCCATGAATCCCGCTCGGAACCGGGGCCCCAACGATATCCAGCAGGGTTGGCAGGGCGTCGATCTGGCGGACGAGCTGAGGGGCGAGTTTGCCCGCTGGCAGGCGGAGGGAGTCTGTCCCAGCTCCCAACATCGAAAAGACCAACGGCACACGGACCAGGTCCTCGGAGATGTCCATCTCATGCCCTTCTCGCTTGATCGTTTTCCGCCCGGACAGATCGCGTACGAGACGATACCAGCGGTATTGGAGGTCTGTCTTGACGACATGTTCGCCATGGTCGCCGTGAACCACGACCAGCGTATTCTCAGGCAGCGCGGTGAGGAGTCTGCCCAACTCGGCGTCCAGACACGATAGCGCGCGCTCGTAGCGATTGCGGCCGTAGGTCTGGCCTCGGAAGGCCGGCAGGATATGCCGCCGGTGGTGCAGTTCCCATACGTGTAAAAAGCCGAACCACGGCTGCTGCACCGGCGGGCTTTGCACGCGCTGACGAAAATCTGTACCCCAATTCGTGGACAGGTAGGCTGACCCCTCTCGACAGTGATAGACGTCAAAACCGCGATCCAGATCGGTCTCAGGAAAGAGTGGGCCACTCACTTCTGCCCAGGTGTGGTAGCCATGCGCCCGGAAGGCGGCGACCAAGGACGGGACTGCCGGATTCAGTTTCAGGCCGAAAATTGAACGAATACCATGCACGAAAGAGTAGGTCCCGGTCAGCAGGCTGGCCACGCAGGGCGTTGTCGACGAAGCCGAGGCAATGGCCTGCGTACAGGCCACACCCGAGCGAACGAGTCGATCCAAGGTTGGCGTCCGCGCGCCTCGGTCCTCGCCAACAACGGCATCGGCCCGTAAACAGTCAATGAGGAGGAAAAGGATATTCGGACGATTCATACAGATATGCCGGTTTAACCCTGATTCCTGGGCTTACGTCGTCTGGACACGGTTGAAGACGTGACGCGCCTTCTCAAGTACCTGCTCCGGGGTGATACGTTGCATGCAGGCGCGCTGAATTTTACAGTATCGCGTATAACACGGACTACATGCCGCCGGTCCGCACAGAACACAATCTTCCGAACCCCAGGGGGCTGAGCGGATGGGGCTTGTGGCGCCCCACAGAGAAATCACAGGCGTTCCAACTGCTGCTGCAATATGCATGGGACCTGAATCTGGTCCGATACCGAGCCGGGTCCGCGAGAAAATACCGATCAGATCGCGCGCACTCGTTTTTCCGCTCAAATCCGTTGCTTTCGTCTCCCCTAAGGCGGTCCTGACCTGGCTCGCAAACGCCACCTCTCCCGGCCCCCCAATCAACACGGTGCCCACATCATACTCCTGCTGGAGGGTTCGTGCCACCTGAGCGGTCGCTGTGGGAAACCAGAACCGACTTGGCCAGCGCGAGCCAAGAAAAAAGGTAACATACGGACGCGGCGTATCGGCGAGCAGGGTATCAATATGCGGCTCTTCTTCTTCCCGCAACCGGAGGTCAAAGGCCACCCCGTCATCGGGCAGACCCAGCGCGTCCGCGAAGCGGAGATATTGCCGAAGTTTGAGTGAAAAGTCTGGAACAGGATCAATCGTGTGTGTACTACACAGCCAATTCCCTTCTTTTGTGTTCCGCCGATGAAACCCCAGCCGAACCGGCGCCCGCGACCAGAGACTGGCCAAGCCGCTCTTGGCATGGCGTTGCAGGTCGAGGATCAGATCAAAATGTTTCTGCCGAATCGTTTGGAGAAAAGGCCAAAACTGCCGGGGCCCTTGAGGCCGGTTATAGAGCACTATCTCATTGAGGGCTGGGTGCGCTTCAAGCAGAGGCGCCGCCGCTGGTTCCACCGCCCAGGCAATATGCGCCCGTGGATAGCCTCGCCGGACTCGAGTGAGTAAGGGGAGCGCTCGGGTCACATCCCCAATTGCCCCGAAGAGAAGGATGAGAATGCGATCGGGCTGGATGGCAACAGTGGGTCGCGTCATAAGTCTTCCGGCCTGAGTCCTGTACGTTTCGCAATGCGACTGAGCATTCGCGGGCCGATTTCCTCCCGGGCGTGAAACGCAAAAACGAAATCAGGGTAGTTTTTATGAGCTCAAGCGCGGTGAGACCCAGAGGTACGTTTGATTGTCCAACCAACACGCTGCAATGCGGCGAGGACATGTCATGCGCGGGTACTTCGCCACCGACTCATACAGGGGCAAACGTGACTTGAATTGGTTCCACTGGATATTCCCCCGTCTCGATCCGCTCGGCGAGAACCCGGAGCGTTAATGCCTTTGCCTGAGTAATTGCCGAGTCCCGGGTCGGTCCATACTGCATGACTCCCGAGAGTTCGGAAACCTCCGCTATCCAGCGGCCGTCTTCTTCCTGCTCTGTATCGGTTGTAGATCGCATGTTGATCCAATCATAGCAAAAAACAGTCTGATTGATACTGCTGAATCCATTTGCTGGACATGTCCATCCGTCCGTGTCTCATGCGTTATGAAAGCCTCTTTGTTTCACCGAGCGGAAGAAACCACCCTTCAGGGTCAAATTTCACGATTGAGCGCCGGAGGCGGGCAAGATTTCGTTTGCGATAGGAAGAGGGGAGAGGCGCGGAAAAGAGGCGCGCCCGGTCGAAGTCGATAATGAGTACCGCGTGTTGAGCAGAGTCATTCCGAACGAGAATATTCGTAAGATTGAGGTCCGCATGAAAGAGGCCACCATCATGCATGATGGTGATCGTCTGTAAGATTTTCTTAGTAACGCTCTGCCGTTCCTCAACTGACGGTTTGGTTTGCAGCCATTCCCGCCAGTTGAGGAACCCTTGGGCATCACGAGTGATGAGGGTTCCTCGATAGAATCCAAAGGACTGCCACTCAACCCCAGCGCCCAGGACCTCAACCGTCGGAACGCCCCGTTCGTGGGCTATGACTGTCGTGCAAAGTTCGGCAAAGGGGCGCGGCGGGCGGTCCCAATACAGATTGTGTACAAAATGGCGAACCAAGCCTCCCCGTTGATAGCGCCGGACGATAGCCGGACTCTGCCTGTCGAACGGAACGCGCTGGATTATGCCTCGCCCGCCCTGGAGACGGTCAGCCCTGTCGGCTCTGATGTCTTCCAGGGCGGCCAGGAGTGCCCGCCCGTGGCCGTCTTTGAGCCACCAGCTACCAGTGGTGGTATGTCCGGTAAATCCGTTTGGGGGTCTCAGCGAACGGAAGATGGCAAACATCGTACCGGGGGGCGGACACTGTGCGCAGAAGCTTACCCTGAGGCCGAGTCCGAGGGGGGCTGACCTGGGGGCTGGGCTGAGCTCCTCTGCGGTTCAGGCTCGGCTGCCAGTCCGTTTTGCATTTCCCACAGCTTGGCATATGTGACAAACACAGCGTAGGAATCGAACAGCGCTGTCGCCAAGCCAGTCATCCCGCGTCGCCATTCGCCCTTGCCAAGATAAGCGAAACAGAATGTGCCAAGCGGGGGAAAGATGAAATGCCAGGCTTTGGCCCGCTTGTTCTGCTTGGCCCATTCTTGGGCCTTTACCGACGTTGTGGCATTGAGTGCGGCAAAGCGTTCTTGGAGAGTCATGGTCTCTCTGCTAGCCGGGGTGGCGTATCTGTGCGGTCCGCGGCGTGGAGCGTTTGAGAAGCCTCTCGACACCGGCCAACACGTCGTGGGCCGTTACCAGTTGCATGCACTCTTCAGTGCCACGTGGACAGGAAGGGCCACCATGCCGGCGACAGGGGCGACAACACAAATCTGTTTTTTCAACGATCACCGCACTGTCGCTATACGGACCGTACCCTAAGCTTGGCGTCGTCGCGCAAAAGATCGCCACAACCGGAACCTGCCGCGCAACGGCAAGGTGCAGAGGCGCGCTGTCATTGCTAATAACCACCTGGGCTCGATCAATGAGGGCCATAAACGTTTGCAGGTCGGCCTGCCCGGCAAGGTTGAGCAGACCCGCTACCTGAGCCCGCTCTTCGATCTCCTGTGCTATGGGCACGTCATCTGGACCGCCACACAATACGACGCGTCCGTAGTGACGTGCAAGAGAACGAACGAGGGCGCTATAACCTGCCGTTGTCCAACGTTTCGTATACCAAACCGAACCCGGACACACGATGAATACAGGGTCGGAGGCGGCAATCTGGGCGTCGTCCAGGAATCGCTGGGCGTTGGTTTGGGTGGCTGGGTGATAGGCGACATAGGGTGTACGGTCGCAGGATTCGGGCTCCAGACCAAACGCGCGCATGATGCACAAAATACGCTCAACTTCGTGGCGGTCAGGGTCTCGCTGGGCGGTCTGATGGTAGAGGAACCAACCGGGGCTTTGGCGAAATCCAATGCGGTTCGGAATGCCCGCCAGGGCCAGCAGCAGAGCGGTCCGAAAGGATTTATGCGCTGCGACCGTCAATGTAAATTGCTGGCGTTGGAGCCGGCGGGCGGTTTGCAGCATCCCGAAAAACCCGCGGTTGTCTCCACGCTTGCTATCGATGAGAACCTGGTCCACTGCGGGATGGTCCTGGACGAGCGGGCGTGCCTGGGGGGTGGTGAGGACGGTCAGCGACTCGAGGTCGAGTTCGCGCCGCAGCGTGCTGAGGAGTGGGGTGGTCAAAACCACGTCCCCAAGAAAACCGGTCTGGGCAACGAGGAGACGCTCCATTACGCGGTCTCAGCTTTCTCAATTTTCCGGAGGCGTAACACTAAATTGTCTTCCATCAGCAGACGAGGGTGGCACAGCCAGCGCAGCAGCTTCCTGTTCTCCTGGTGCTGGTTCGGATTTTTCTCGCGTATCCACAGCGTGTACCAGGTGTAGGCAATCACGGGTAAGCCCAGTGTCGCCAGCAAGAAACGCGAGTAGGGCTTGACCTTGCTGTGCCCCAGGCGTTCCAGATGCAGCCCGTTTTGCTTGCACAGATAGTATAAGATCGGGAGCTCAATCGGATAGTTGTGAAATCGATGGGCGTGGCTGAGGGGAGTCTCAAACGGAATAAAGCGGCGCTTGGTCTTGTGGTATCCGCTGAGCATAAAATGCACCCGCGAGTTCAGGCGCATAACGTTAGGCGTGGTCAAAATTAACGATCCACCGGGTTTGAGAATGCGAGCTAACTCGCCCAGCGCTGCTTGATGGTCGGACAGGTGCTCAATGACCTCAACCAGCAAAACCACATCAAAACTGGCATCCTCGTAGGGCAGCCGGTGACGCAGGTCTACGCCGTAATCAATGGGAATCCCGCTCTTGGCCGGACCGCTGGCCTCAAAGTTGGTTCCCCGAAGCCTGAAACGCCGATGTTGTAACGACGCTAAAACATCCCCTTCTTTACAGCTAATATCGAGGAGGGTTTTCCCCTCGTCAGGAATATCAGCCAACAGGTCGGAAACGGCGTGAATAAGGAACGGAGCTGCCATAACGCTTTTACTCTCCGCTCTCTTGCCTTCCTCTTCCTTTAAGTTGAGACTCAATACACGCTAAGAACCGCTCGACATCGTTGACCTCCATATCGATACGGAGAGCAACGAGCTTCTCCGTGGGAAACGAAAACTTCTCAAGCTTGACCAGGTCTTTTTCCGTCGTCACCACGAAGTCACAGGATCGGCTGGCTGACAGAACCGTTTGCCAATCCCTTCGGGTATAGACGTGATGATCTGGAAATACCATCATGTCTATAATTTCCGCTTCTGCCTCTCTGACAAAACGGTGGAACAGAGCCGGAGCTGCAATACCGCTCACCATCACAACTTTCTTATGCGCCAATAAGAATAAGGGCAACTCTTGCCACTCTCCACGAGTGGGGTCAATAAGCGCAGCTGGACGTGGGTTCGCAAAAAAGATGGGTTTCCCTTGTCTATGCAGGGCTGCGGCGTAGTCCCGCTGAGCCTGTCCCGCCCCCCCCTTCGTCACAACGACCAAGTCTGCCCGACGTATGGAGGTAGACGGCTCGCGGAATGGGCCGGCAGGGAGCAGCCACCCCGTGGTCTCTCTCTGCTGGGCATTAAGCAGCAGGATGTCGAGGCTACGGCCTAAGTGTCGATACTGAAAGCCGTCATCCAGAATCAGTACCTCAACGCCATAGGTTTTCTGCGCCAGCCGGGCCGCTCGAACGCGGTCGCGTGCAGCCAGAACGGGGCCGGAAAAGGTTCTGGCCAGCATCACGGCCTCGTCTCCGACCTCCTCCGGCGTTGCCTGAGCGCGACCGTCCGTTCCCACTGTTGTGACGCCATTGTTCTTGCCCTTATAGCCTCTTGAGAGAATGCCGACCCGGTGCTGCTGAGCGTGCAGTAAACGAGCGAGCCAGAGAACGAAAGGCGTCTTCCCCGTCCCGCCGACAGTGAGATTGCCCACACTGATAATATGGAGGGGGAGCTGCTCGCTACGAAAGACACCCCTCTCATATAAAAAATTGCGGACGCGCACGACGGATGAGAACAGGAGCGAGAGGGGAACGGCCGCCAGCCAGCCCAATACGCCGAGGACGCCCTGACGAGTCCATATTTTCTGGACGAGAGGCTGGAGGGAAATCATACGCAGACTATGGGGGGGAAGGCGCGCGGGGCGGACAGTGCGGAAGGACAACGGCTAAGGTGCGCTCAACCGCCCCTTGTTGCTGCTCAATGGTTTTGCGTGCCAGCGCTCCTGTCTTGTGTCGTAAGTCGGCATCGGTCAGCAACGGCAGAGCGGCGTCGTACAAACTGTGCGCGTCGTCAATTTCAATCCCTCCTCGGACTTTTTCCAGCTCCGCGACAATCGACGAAAAATTACGCGTATACGGACCAAAACAGACCGGGACCCCTGCTAATGCCGGTTCAATCATGCTGTGCCCGCCAGGCCCTCTGATCAGACTGCCACCCACAAAGACGAGGGACGCCGCAGCATAAAAACCGGCGAGCTCTCCGAGTGTATCTAAGAGAAACACCTCGGTGTCAGGGGGTGCCGGCGCAGAGCCCGCACTGCGTTTGATATAGCGCCAGCCCTGTTGCTGTAATACCGCCTCGACCAGAGAAAAACGTTCTGGATGACGGGGAGCAAGCAGTAATAGCAGGTGCGGAAGACTGTGCCGAAGCTTCCGAACGGCCTGAAGGAGTATTGCTTCTTCGGAATCATGGGTGCTTGCGCCAATGAGCAACGGACGGTCGCTAAAACCGGCCTGGGCGAGGATGGCCTTGCCCGCCTCTCCGCTGACATGCCCCCCGTCAACCTTGAAATTTCCTGTTATCTGAACACGTTGGGCATCCGCGCCCGCGGCAATAAGACGTTGCGCATCTTCCGGTGTTTGCATGCAACAAGCGGTAATGTTCCACAAGATTGGACGAAAGACGGGGGGGAGCAGGCCATAGCGCTGTTGTGCGCGTCTGGAGAAGCGGCCGCTCACCAGGAGGGCCGGTATACGCTGACGTGCGAGGCCCGCTAACATATTTGGCCACATTTCTGTTTCGGTGAAAAAGAATACCTGTGGTCCGATGCGCTTGAGGACGCGGCGACTCACCAGCGGATAGTCGAGTGGAAAATAGAACACCCCATCTGCTTCAGGACACCGTTCGGTCGCGGTTTGATAGGCCGTTGTGGTTTGCACTGACACCACAAGCGGCGTGTCTGGAAAGTACGCCTTTAGCGCGGATAAGAAGGGCCGAGTGGCGAGGAGTTCACCAACGGAAGGAGCGTGCAGCCAGAACGGTTTCGTGTTCCGTGTCAGCCGGATAAGGTCTGAGGGCAGGCGTCCGAGCCGTTGCCCCAGGCCGATGCGATAGCGTGGCCTCAGCACGACCGCCATGACCGCCACAGGACAAGCGATAACAATGAGAGCTGTCAAAAGAATGTTGTAGACAGCGAGGCTCATGAGTGCTCGAAATACGTGTCCGCCTGTTCGGTGATGGTTCGTAAACTCTCTTCCAGCTCTTGGCGCTTCTGTTCCAATTGCGCGCGGGTCGTCTCTGCTGGAATGGAGATCGGTGAGCCCACCACATAGACGACGCGGCTAAAGGGGAAGGGGATCATGAGACGGTCCCAGCTCCCAATTCTGGTATGCCACGCCGCACTATACGTGGTCGGATACACGGGGGCGCCAGTGGCCCGGGCGAGTTGGATCACGCCAGATTTGGCGTGCTGATACGGCCCACGGGGTCCGTCCGGAACAACGATGAGGTCATAGCCGAGTCGATATGCCTCGACCATCCCTTTGAGCCCGCCGACCCAACCGCGAGAAGACGAGCCGCGGACCGCTGCAATCCCAAAGCGCTTGAGCACGCGGGTCATAATTTCTCCGTCATGATGGATACTATTCATGGCGCAGGCCTTTGGACCGCGATAGCCAAAGCGCATGAGCACAACGCGGCTATGCCAGAATGCCATGATGACCTGTTCGCCCCGGTTCCACCGCGCGAGCAAATCATCCGCTCCGATATAAAATTTTCTGGTCGTCACCTTGAGCAGCCAGAGGAGGGCAAAGGTGAGGCATGCCCAGACGCGAATTTTGATCTCTTCCCTGAATGGGAATCGGGGGTGCTGACTGAACGGGTGTGGCCGCTGCGAAGAGTCAGCCGCGGCCGGCCCGAAAGAAGGCTGAGTTGAATCGGGCATAGGCGTCAGGCAGCCGAACGTGGCACGGCGCGAAACTGGATCTCATACAGGCGTCGGTAGTGAGTGTTCCGTGCCAGGAGTTCTTCATGCGGTCCTTCTTCCATGATGTGGCCGTTGTCTAAGACAACAATCCGGTCGGCCTGCTGAATGGTTGATAAGCGGTGGGCAATCACCAGCACGGTCCGCCCAACCATCAGATGTTCGATGGCGTCTTGGACCAGGCGTTCCGATGCGTTATCGAGTGAAGAGGTTGCCTCATCAAGGATCAACATGGGTGCATTTTTCAAGAGCGCTCGCGCAATAGCGAGTCGTTGGCGTTGGCCTCCAGACAGTCGAACCCCCAGCTCGCCAATCCGGGTCGCATATCCCTCTGGCAGCGCCATGATGAAGTCGTGGGCATGGGCGGCCTTGGCCGCGGCGATAATCTCCTCCTCAGGCCGGTGAGGCAGGCCGTAGGCAATGTTATTGCGTACGGTGTCGTTAAACAAAAAAGTGGCTTGGGTGACCACGGCAATCTGGGAGCGCAGTGAGGCGAGCGTCAGGTCGCGGAGGTCGGTGCCGTCTACAGTGATCTGTCCTTCACTGACATCGTAGAAACGCGGAATCAAATCGGCCAGGGTACTCTTGCCGCCCCCACTGGGGCCGACTAAGGCGACGACCTGTCCGGCAGCTATGGTGAGGTTGACGCGCCGTAAGACCCATTCCTCTTGATAGCGAAAGGAGACGGCGTGGAACTGGATCCGTTGCCCGAAGCGCGACAGGCGGCGCGCCTGCGTCCGGTCTTGAACATCGCTATGCTCGTCCAAGACCTCGAACAACCGTTCTGCCCCAGCCAATCCGTTTTGTACCGCAGCCTGCGTTCGGGTGAGATGTTTGAAGGGTTGATAAATAAGCAGCATGGCTGTCAGAAATGCGACAAACTCGCCCTGGGTGCGCTCCCCCTCAATGACACTTAGCCCGCCGTACCATACCACTCCGGCAATGCCACAGGCGGCCAGGAGTTCGACCATGGAGGGCACAAATGCCTTGAGGCGTCCGGCTCGAATGGCGTGCTTGTATAGCCGATGATTTTCGGCGGCAAAGCGTTGCCGTTCATAGTCTTCCATCCCAAAGGCTTTGACTACGCGTGTCCCCTGGATGGTTTCTTGCAATAACGCCGACAAATACCCGAGGGATCCCTGGCCTTTGCGACTCAAACGACGGACCTTCTGATAGATCCGCATGAGCGGCAATATGGTTGCGGGAAAGGCAATGAAGGCGATACTGGCCAGCACCCAATCCTTGATAAACGCCACCGTCACCAACACCATAAGCGTCGTCGCATCCCGCATCATCGACGCTGTGGCTTGGGTGAGTGCCTGGCGGACGAGCAGCGTGTCATTCGTCACCCGAGAGATCAGGGTGCCCGTTGGGTGGCGCTGAAAAAAAGACAGAGAGAGAGATTGGAGATGGGCATTCAGGGTATTGCGCAAATCCTCAACGATCCGTTGGCCCACGTATTCCATCAGATAGATATGGCCAAAATTACACGCGCTCCGCAAACTGAAGGTCAGGATAATAATGAGTGGCAGGGTCTGGAGGGCGGTGAGATCCTTGTCGGCAAAAATATCATCAAACACATATTCGACCAGAAAGGGCAGCACACCGTTGGTGGCGCTGAATAAGACCATACACACGACCGCGGGTAGAAACGTGCGGTAGAGGTAGGGTCGCAAATACGACAGCAGGCGCCGATAAACAGTCATAACCCCGCAAGGCTGAACTAGCGCTGGGCCAATAAATTGAAAATCAGGTCCGCCGTCCGTTTGGCGGCTCCAGGTTCTCCAAGCCTAGCCCGTACTTCCCGTAACCCGTCTTGGGCAACGCTATATGCCCGTGCATCGGTTAGCAACCTCTGCGCTTCGGTGGCAATCCGCTCGGGCGTGACTGCGCTTTGAATCAACTCGGGCACAACCTGTCGTTCGGCAATGAGATTAGGCATCCCAATAAAGGGGACGCGCACAAACAAACGGGCCAAGGCATAGGTCACTGGAGCCAAGCGGTACACAATCACCATAGGCCGTTCGAGCAGGGCTACCTCCAGTGTAGCGGTGCCAGAGGCCACGACAGCGAGGTCGGCGGCATGCGTAATATTATAGGTATCGCCTTGAACAACCCGAATGACGGCTGAGTGGGCGCGGACTGTCGTTTCGATTTGGTCGCGGTCAAGGGTTGAGGCGACGGCGAGAATGAATTGATACCTCTCTCCCAGAGCGGTTGCGGCTTGAAGCAGCGGCGGGAGCAAATAACGTACCTCTTGCGTCCGACTGCCCGGCAGCAGGGCAATCGTCTTTCGAACGGGATTGAGCTGGTACAGACGGAGGGTATCGTCCCGAGAACGGGTTGGCCGGACCCGACCAACCAGCGGATGGCCCACAAATTCAACCGAGCAGCCATGCCTGCTATAAAAGTCCGGCTCAAACGGAAACACGGCGGCAAGCAGATCCACCCACTTGGCAATAGTATAGACCCGCTTCTTCCGCCAGGCCCAGACCTGAGGGCTGATATAGTAAAAGACGGGGACGTTGACGTGCTTGGCGACTTTGGCCAGCCGCAGATTAAACTCTGGAAAATCAATCAGCACCAGCAAATCCGGGGGATGCTCGCGCAGGATTTGGGTCAGCGCCCGATAGGTCCGCACCAGGGCGGTGAGCTTGTCGGCCGCCTCGAATAAGCCCATACCGGCGATGGCTGCCGAATCGACTAGGGTCTGCATACCGGCCGCTCGTAGGGCCGGGCCACCCACCCCGAAAATGTCAAGCTGCGGCTGCTGCGCCTTTAGGACTGAGACCAGGTCGGCTCCGTGCGCGTCACCCGAAGCTTCCCCAGCAACGAGCAGCATCCGCACTAGGGAATCTCCAAGTATTCAATAATGCGTTCGGCCTCTTCTAAGGCTTGGAGGCCGTTCAGGCCGCTGACAAGCGGGGCGCTGCGGTCTTGCACGGAGCGGATAAAGGCTCTGATTTCTTCCTCCAGCGCGTCTTCACCCCCTACCGCGCGCTCCTCAAAAGAGAGGTTGGGCGTGGCGGTCTCGTTTGCTGCCGGCTCCCGACGGCAAATGCGAATGGTCTGCGCGCCATAGTCCACAACAAGATAGGTGTCGGGTTGGAAAACGCGCATCTTCCGTTCTCGTTTGAGTGCCACCCGGCTGGCGGTAATATTCGCGATACAGCCTGAAGCAAACCGTAGACGGACATTCGCAATATCGGGCTCGTCCGTCAGGACGGGTACGCCGAACGCCTCGCGTGACACAACCGGCGAGCGGACCAGGCTGAGAATCACGTCTAAGTCGTGAATCATTAAATCTCGCACGACGTCCACGTCTGTCCCCCGCTCAATAAAGGGCGCGACGCGATGACACTCAATGAAGCGTGGCGCGGTTAATATGCCAGTCAACGAACGGAGCGCAGGGTTAAAGCGTTCCAAATGTCCGACCTGGAGTATACAGCCATGCTCATGCGCGAGGTCAACGAGTCGTCGGCCTTCAGCGCCGGTTGCGGTGAGCGGTTTTTCAACCAGGACGTCAATACCCTGCGTGAGAAAATCCTGGGCGATTGTCCCGTGCAGTTGGGTGGGCACGGCGATGCTGACGCAGTCTACGTATCCAAATAGTGCGCGATAATCGGTCTGGGCTGAGGTCTGACATTCCTGGGCGACTTCCTCGGCCCGGGCGGCATTGGTATCGACAACGCCAACCAAATCGACGCCCCCTAAATGAGTATACTTGTGGGCATGAAAGCGTCCAAGATATCCAACCCCAACAACACCGGCCCGAAGCGGAACGCCCCGCGGAGAGGAAGTGTGTGACGGGGGGAAAGGAATTTTCGGGTCAGCCATCAACACCTGTGACGCAGGGTAAAATGATCTGCCTGGTGACCATCGGTTCCCGAAATTACGACGAGGACTCTTTCGTTGGGGCTTGTGGCGATTGTTCCCGTTCCGCCTCTTCCTGCGTACTGGAGAGACTCAGTGAACGGGTCGGGGAGCCCTTCATCAGGTCGAAGTAGAGCTGGGGAAAGGCGTCGGGTCTATCTGTCGGGATGGGCTTCCAGTCGCCGCCGCGGATATAGGTCGCTCCACCGGTGTACTCCCACCGGTCTGCTTTCCACTCATAGGTTGCCCGACACGGGATCAGGCGAGGAATCATATTTTTAACGGGTGCCTGCTCAGCTTCTTCTTTTGTCTCAAAAAAATCGCTCTGCGTCACTTTACAGGTAAAGGTGACGACGCCAAGGGTCTGTGCTGGATTGCGGGTGTCCACAATATACGTCATATGCCGTATACCAAAGGTCAGCTTCGCCCACTGCAGCAAGAGGCCATCTTGAAAAACAGGTTCCGTCTGCTCTATGACCTTTTGGACGCCAGCCATAAATTCCTCCAGACTTCCTTTCAAGGGATCCTTGGCAAAGACGGAGGAGAGTGGCTGTACAAAAAGAAGCAGGTTGACGAGTATAATAGCGCTATGCTTCATCCTGTGACTCGTTTCGCTCGGTGTCCCCCGCAGCCCCTATCACTAAAACCCTGCTTTGACAATGGAAACACACCGATAGGGGGACCATGCTCCGCCAGTCAGCTTGATTCGCCTTCTGTTCGCTGTCATAACACTGACCCGAAGACAAAAGGAAATCTGGGATTATCTGGTAGCGGCGGCTGGTTCGCCCATTGAGGCCCTGGAAACCGAGGGGAGACTCGCTGTGCCTGTTGATTTCGTCCGTCGACCACACACCGCGTTTACGCTCCGTGTCCGGGGCGGCTCGATGATCGGCGAAGGCCTTCTCGATGGCGATCTTGTTGTCGTCGAGCCACGCTCCAGCGCGGACAACGGAGAGGCCGTTGTCGCCCCTGTCGATGGTGAGGCAACGGTCAAGACAGGCCATCGGCTTGTCGATGGCCTGTCTCGTCTCCAACCCGCCAACCCGAGTATGGAGCCGATTCTTGCGGCTGGAAGAGGACGTAGAAGTATGCGGCATTGTGGGTGCCGTCCTGAGAAAATATGGGAAGTAGGCTGAGCCGTGCCCTTTTCCCTCTACGTGCATATTCCCTATTGTCTCAGCAAATGTCCCTACTGTGACTTTAACGCCTACGCCGCACAAAGTTGGCCTGAGGTGCGTTATATCGATGCCCTGTGCAAAGAGTTTGCCGTCTATATGCAGGCTCCGCCCTGGCAGGGCGAAACGCTTGAAACGATCTATTTCGGCGGCGGAACACCGTCGCTCTTTCAGCCCGAATCGCTGGAGCGTTTTCTCACTTGCGTCTCCGATCACTGTCCGTTGGTTCCTGATGTAGAGATGTCTCTTGAAGCCGACCCGGCTACGGTTTCGCTCGAAACACTCCGCGGATATCGGGCGCTCGGGATAAGCCGCCTGAGTCTCGGCATCCAATCCTTTGAGCCGTCTATGCTTCGGACGCTAGGCCGACTCCACACGGGAGAGGAAGCGCTACGGGCAATCGAACTGGCGAGAGCGGCCAACTTTTTCAACCTGAATATCGACCTCATATTCGGGGTGCCCAAGCAGACGCTGGACTTGCTTGGGCGCGACCTCAACCAGGTATTCGGTTGTGAACCGGAACATATCTCACTGTATGGTCTGACCTATGAGGAGAACACCCCGTTTTACGTCATGAAGCAAAAAGGAGTATTACAACCGGTGGATGAAGAGACCGAGGTCGCCATGTACTCTCAGGTCCAGGCGGCCTGTGCCACTCACGGCTATGAGCGGTATGAGATCTCCAACTTTGCCCGCCCTGGGTACACGTCTCAACATAATCTGCGCTATTGGCAGGGCGGGTCCTATCTCGGGCTGGGGGCTGGAGCGCATTCGTTCTCGTGTAGGCCAGGCTGGGGGACGCGCTGGAGCAATATGCGGAATCCAAAAGCCTATATGGAGATGGCGCTCTCTGCGGGCCGGGCAGATCAATATGTCGAACAATTGACCAAAGAGCAGGCGCGTGGCGAGTTTCTCTTTCTCAATCTTCGCCAAAGGGAGGGCATGTCCCTGAGTGGATTTGCGAGGCGGTTTGGGCAGCCATTCTTTGCGCAGTTTCCGCACGCGGCCGACATGATGGGCGAAGGGCTTATGGCCCAGAGTGCGGGAAAGGTCAGACTCACCCCCAAGGGCTTGCTGGTAGCGGATAGTGTTTTTGCGAGCTTTTTTTAGCTTTCGTTTTCCGTCCCTTGGACAAAATGACGATACAACATATTCATATACGGGCCGCAGGGACGACGCGCCTTAAAAAAGTCGCGTGCTTCTACGAGCGACATGGCGCGATGGACATGCAGATAGGCAATCGCAACCGTCGGGGCACGATTGCAGCCGGCGTTACAGTGGAGGAACACCCGGTTGCCACTGTGGAGGCTGGCCTGGAGCAACTCAAGGGCCTGCGGCAGAGCCTTGGCCAAGCTGTCACAATCATAATCGGCCACAGGCGTTCGTAAGAATGTCATCTGATTGGTACGGTAGGCGTTATGGAGCGCTGCGATATCCAGTCCCTTCAGATTGAGATCGTCAGCATCCTGGAGACTTAAAACAACCGAGATTCCAAAGGCTTGCCTGAGCCACGGAACATCTTCAACGCTGGGATATTCGCCAACAAAGAGGGTGGGGAGAATCTCACTGACTTCAGGTCGGCGGGCGCGCAGCGTATCTGCTGTGGGAGCAAAAGGGTGATAAAAATCGGCCATCCGTGCAGAGTAAAGAAGGGATACGCAGGCGTCAACACAACCTGAAACCCCAAATGCGATAGAGGCTTGCTATGCATGGCCCATTTCCGATAGGAATAACGGGGCAACTGGAGTCCCAGCGTCCAACCAATACTGAAGGAGGGTTTTGTTATGAGCGCAGAAAACGAAAAATTGGTTACGGATTTCTGTAACGCCTGGTCAAACCTCAACGTAGATGAACTGTTGGGCTACCTGAGTGAAGACTGCTTCTATCACAATATCCCCATGGAACCCTGTGTCGGACACGCCGCCATCCGCGCCTTTGCCGAGCCGTTCTTAAAGAATGCGCAAAGCGCACAGTTCGAGATCAAGCATACCACCTCAGCGGGGAACGTGGTGATGAACGAGCGGGTCGATACCTTTGTCGTGGGACCAAAGACGATCTCCTTACCGGTGGCGGGCATTTTTGAAATTACGGACGGCAGGATCTCTGCCTGGCGCGATTACTTTGATCTCGAATCGTTTAACAAACAGATGGGCTAAGGTCGCGTCCTGGCGGGCGTGTGGAAGACTGGTGAACGTGCAGAAAGGCTGATTATGGAAAAACTGGTACCCGGACTTGAAGGGGTGCCCATTATGGAGTCAGAAATCGGCTTCATCAATGGTCTGGAGGGCATCCTGGAATACCGTGGCATCTCAATTGAGGAGCTGGCTGAGAAGAGTACCTATGAGGAGGTGACGTATCTGCTCCTGTTTGGGAAACTGCCCACTCGTGACGAACTCAAGAGCTTTGATCAGGATCTGCGCGCCCACCGGCGGGTCAAGTATCGCATTCTCGATATGATGAAATGCCTGCCGGAAAACGGTCATCCCATGGATATGCTCCAGGCCGCGGTGGCCGCGATAGGAATGTTTTATCCAGCCCGGGATATCCGGGATGAAACGCAGCGCTACTGGTCAACCATCCGCCTCATTGCCAAAATGCCGACCATTGTGGCGGCCTTTGAGCGCATGCGCCACGGTGACGAACCGGTCCGGCCACGAGACGATCTGTCCCATGCCGCGAATTTTCTGTGGATGCTGAACGAGGAGGAGCCCGACCCGCTTGATGCGCGTATTATGGACGTGTGCCTGATTTTACACGCCGAGCATACGATGAATGCTTCGACGTTCAGTGGTTTGGTCGTTGGGTCTACCGAGGCCGACCCGTATACTATGGTGTCATCGGCCATCGGTGCCCTGACCGGTCCCCTCCATGGCGGAGCCAATGAGCAGGCGCTCAAGATGTTTCAGGAGATCGGAACCGTAGACAATGCCAGGCCGTTTATCGAAGCGCGTCTGGCGGCCAAACAGAAAATCATGGGCATGGGCCACCGGGTCTACAAGGTCAAGGACCCACGGGCGAACGCCCTGCAAGGGCTGGCGCTCAAGCTGTTTGAAGCCAAAGGCGAGCATCCGCTGTACAAGGTCGCCCAAGAGGTTGAGAAGATTATCAGCGAGCGGGTCGGGGCAAAAGGGATTGCCTCGAACGTCGATTTTTACTCCGGTGTGGTCTATGACAAACTGGACATCCCCATTGACCAGTTCACCCCGATCTTTGCCATTGCTCGGGTAGTTGGCTGGTTGGCCCACTGGCATGAGCAACTCAAGAACAATCGTATCTTTCGACCCACGCAAGTATATACCGGGAGTCACGAATCCCCGTATATCCCATCCGCGCAGCGGTCGTAGCGTTCATTCGGCGACTTGATACGAGGCGGAGAGGAGAAAACTCTCCGCCTTTTTTATTGTCGGATGGAGAACCTCAGGGTTTTGAGGATTGAGGGATATGCTCCGTGGGCTCATCCGACCTGCTTGCTCCCTCCCCGTTTGTCCTGAGCGTAGCGTCAGCGAAGTCGAAGGACTCTGCGCCGGTCGCCCGGCAATATCATTCGCCTCACACGTCTCGGAGGGGTCCCCGAAGGGCCGGGGTGGGTTCTCTAAAGCGGGCTGCCTGTCCAGGGAGTTACCCGAGATGGGAAACGATGTAGACCGGAAAGGCAACAATGATGGACGAGACGATACCGAGGACGGTAAAGAAGGTGCCTTTAGTTCCTATCGGAGGAACCCTCACCCTGGCCCGACCAGGCTCGGGACACGCCTCTCCCGGGGGGAGAGGGAAGCGGAAAGGGAGATGCCATCATCCCTTCGGCTTCGCCTCTGCGTTGACGCAGTTCAAGGGCATCTCACCTCTGCGCAGCCGGTTGACATTCTCGGCCACCCGCTTGGCAATGCCCTGGAGGCTGACGTCGGTTGCACCACCGATGTGCGGGGTCGCCAGCACGTTGTACTGGAAAATTTCGTCGTTCGGATCAAAGGGCTCAGACCAGAACACGTCCAGACCTGCGCCAGCAATACGGCCTTCCCTCAGGGCGGCAAGCAGGGCCGCGTAGTCTAACACCGGACCGCGAGCGACGTTGATCACAAAGGCTTCCGGTTTTAGACAGGCGAACTCGGCCGGGCCCAGGAGGCTGCGCGTTTCGTCATTCAGAGGCGGGGCGGTAATCACAAAATCGGCCGTTCGCAGGACTGCGTGCAACCCATCTTGAGCGACATGACGGCTGATAGGAATAGCGTCGTCCGACTTGTCTGATGTTGGTCCCCGGCGGGAAACGGCCAGGAGGTGCATTTCAAAGCCGGACAAGCGCTGAGCAAGCGCCCGCCCAATGCCACCATAGCCGATAATGGCTGCTGTTTTGCCTTTGAGTGCCTGTCCCATTGGCGAACCCAGGACTTTGTTTCGGATACTCTCTTGAGCCTGACGATATTTTCTCGCTAAGCCGAGCATGAAAAACAGGGCCAGCTCAGCAACGGATTCGGCATTGCCAGTTCCAGCCGTTGGTACATTCGCGACATAGACGCCCGTAGCGGTGGCCGCCGGAACATCGACCGAGTCCAAACCCGCGCCGTACTGCTGGACAAGCTTTAACCGGGGCGAGCGTAGCGCAGCGATGCCGATAGGTGAGACCGTTGGGATCAAGACATCCGCGTTCTGGGCCGCTTTCGGAACAGCATCGGGTGGACAATCAAGAATGTCATCCTCAGGCAGTTCCTGTTGAAGGATACGGCATACATAGGTCAAACCCTGTCGACAGAAGCAAATCCGCATGACACGTTCCCATAATCACTTGATCGTTGATGCTGCCTGACCGATAATAAGCGGCCCTGATGATAGGCTGCCCCGGTCAAGAAGAAAAGGGTCAAGAAAAAAAGGAGGGAGAGCCGATGGACTATAGCCGTTACGAATGTCTCCACGCAGAACGTGAAGGGAAGGTGTTGACGGTCTCATTCAATCGTCCCCAAGCACTGAACGCCATTAACGCCCAGTTGCATACTGAACTGTCTCAGATTTTTGCCGATATTGCCCAGGATACTGAGACGGAGGCTGTGGTGCTGACCGGCAAAGGCCGCGCGTTCTGTGCGGGTGGCGATATCAAGTGGTTTCAGAATATGACAGCCGCGCAGTTGGACGACCTCTTCGCCGAGGCGCGCAAAATTATTATCGATATGCTGGAAGTGGAACAGCCGATTATCGCCGCGGTCAACGGTCCGGCCACCGGTTTAGGTGCGACCCTGGCGCTCTTCTCCGATGTCATTTATGCGGCGGATAACGCAAAAATCGGTGACCCGCACGTCCGCGTCGGTGTTGTCGCTGGAGACGGGGGAGCCATTATCTGGCCCTGGCTGATTGGGACGGCCAAAGCCAAAGAGTTTCTCATGACCGGCGACTTGGTGAAGGCCGAAGAGGCCGAGCGCATTGGGCTTGTCAACCATGTTGTTCCCGCGGATCAGCTCATGGAAGAAGCCCTGGCCTTTGCCACCCGAATGGCTAATGGCCCGCGCATGGCGATTCGTGGGACCAAGGTCGCGGTGAATAAAATCCTCCGCGATACGGTAAACCTGGTTCTCGATACTTCCCTGTCGATAGAAAAACATTGCTTTCATACGGCGGACCATAGAGAAGCGATTCAGTCTTTTGTGGAGAAACGGGAGCCCCGATTCACTGGGAAATAAACACCGGAGGGATAATGGTTGATCGTACTGAAAATGTGGGAAGCTTGCTCGACTTCTCTGGAAAAACCGCCCTGGTGGCGGGGGTGCTGGACGAAAATTCCATAGGCTGGCCCATCGCCAAGATGCTCAACGATGGTGGCGCTCGGATTGCACTCTCCATTCAGCGCAAGGCCGTTCGGCGTATGATGGGCGATATCCCGGACCAACTGAATAATCCGCTGATTGCTGAGTGCGATGTGAGCAAGGACGAACAGGTTGAGCGGCTCTTCTCACAGGTCGAACAGGCGTTCGGGCATCTGGACTATCTCATTCACTCCATTGCCTATGCCCCGCCAACGTCTTTTGGGCAGCGTTTTGTGAACATCGCGCGCGCGGATTTTGCTTTGGCCATGGACGTCAGCGCGTATTCGCTGATTACGCTGGCAAAGGGCGCGTTCCCGCTCATGAAGGACCGCGGCGGGTGCATTCTGGCCATGACCTATTACGCGGGCGAAAAGGTCATTCCCGGCTACCAGCTCATGAGTATTACCAAAGCGGCGCTTGACAACATTATCAGGAATCTTGCCTTTGACCTGGCTCCGCATCGTATCCGTGTGAATGGTCTTTCGCCCGGTCCGACTGCAACCAAGGCCGGCACCAGCATCCCCGGTTTTGAAATCATGCAGCATCATATGCGCGAATATGCACCGTTACGAGAGGAAATTCGGAACACGGATGCTGGCAAGGTGGCGCTGTTTTTATGCAGTCCAATGGCTGAAAAAATTACCGGCGAGATCGTGCATATTGACGGTGGCTATAACATCATGGGGATGACAATAAAGCCACCAGAGGCCTAGCCAGCGCGTCTGGGAAGTGTCTCTGGAACTCACCAAAACGGAGGATACGGCATGCAAACAGTTGAACCCCAAGCCGTTGGTATGGACCCGGCCCGGGTTGAGCGGTTTTTTTCAGTAGTGGAACGCAAAATCGAGGAAGGCTGGTTGTTTGGTGGCGTGTTTCTGCTCGCCCGGCACGGGAAGATCGCTGCCGCGCGAGCGCTTGGCCATTCAGAACCGCACAAGGGGCGGCTGGCGCAAACGGATGACATCTTCTGTTTGTTTTCAACCACCAAGCCTCTTACCGCCACGATGTTACTCATGAAAGTTGACCAGGGTGAGGTCAAGCTGTTTGATAAAGTTGCGGACTATATCCCAGAGTTTGCCGCTGCCGGCAAGCGGAGTGTCACCGTCTCTCAGGTGATGACTCACACGGCCGGATTCCCGACCATAGCCCTGGACTGGCCGATGTCACAGTGGGGAGACTGGGATGCCACGATTGCCCGCATCTGTGCCCAGCCCCTGGAGTTTGAACCCGGAAAAGCCGTCCACTATCATGCGCTGACGGGGTCGTGGATTATCGCTGAGATCGCCCGCCGGGTAGACGATGGCAAGCGCAGCTTTGCCCAAATGTGCGAAGAAGATCTGTACGGTCCATTAGGCATGCACGACTCCTATATGGGCGTCCGGCCCGATATGCAGGCACGTCGGGTACCGGTCCAAGCGCTCGATGAGGGCGGTGTGCCGTTTCCCATGTCGTTTCTGGAAGCATTCAACGCCCCTGAAGTGCAGGCCGCGGCGATTCCGGGCGGCGGCTCGTATTCCACCGTGCACGACTTGGCCCGTTTCTACCAGATGTGGCTCAACGGGGGCGAGCTTGACGGCGTCCGTTTGCTCAGCCCAGCCCTGGTTGAGCTGGCAACCACGATTCACACCGGTGATATGGAAGACCGACTGATCGAACCCATACGCGTGGCAAAACAATGGCCGGTTGCCCCGGCGAATCGCGGCCTGGGGTATTGGGTGCGCGGGAGCGGCATCTTCCCCTCCTATTTTGGCACGCTCGCCTCGCCCCGGACCTATGGACATGCCGGTGCCAGCAGCATCATGGCCTGGGCCGACCCGGCTCGGGCTCTCACCTTCGTGGGGCTGACCAGCGGTCTTATTGAGGAGCCGCGGAGCATTGAGCGCTGGGCGTTGTTTTCTGATTTGGCGCAGGCGTGCGTTGTTGACTAAGTCGAAATGTGCTGCAATGCCTCCTTCTCGGCCAGAGCAGTATGGACTCGCTCGGGAATCTGAGGGGAGAAGACAAAGCTGCTGGCCGGGCTGCCCATTCAGACGGCTGCGGAGGAGTCGGACAATATGGAGTGAGGGTTGTTGATATACAGGAGGGGGCGCATTCAAAGACACCTTAGACGGCGCTGCCGACTACATCTCGGAGGTGAGGCAGTCCTTCTCGCTCTATAATTCGTATCAGCCCCCGAACAATCCGCTGGGCGAGGAAAGGGCCTTCATAAATTATCCCGGTATAAATCTGGACCAGCGAGGCCCCAGCACGGATGCGCTCGTACGCCTCCTCTGCAGAGCATATCCCGCCCACACCAATAAGGGGCAGCTTGCCTTCAACTGCGCGGTAGGCCGTGCGCAGCACTGTGCGGGCGCGTGCTGCGAGGGGGTGGCCACTCAGGCCGCCTGTTTCAGGTGATCCTGCGCGGAGTCTGGAACGCTCAACGGTGGTATTGGTTGCAATCAAGCCGGAGACGCCAACGGAGAGAGCAAGTCGGGCGATTTCTTCAATTGCAGTTGTGCTGAGGTCCGGGGCGATTTTGACCAAGAGGGGTTTGGGGGAAGCGTGTTCCGTCTCGGCGAACTGTCGCATAGCGGCAAGGAGGGCTTCGAGTAATCGGCCCAATCGTTCAGTCTCTTGCAGTTTGCGGAGTTCTGGCGTGTTGGGAGAGCTGACATTCACAACTAGATAGTCGGTAAAAGGGAGGAGTTTTTCGCAACTTTCGAGATAGTCCGCCACGGCATCACTGAGAGGGGTGATCTTTGATTTGCCGATGTTGAACCCCAAAGGAATAGGCCGAGAACCTTGAGGAGATAAAAGGGATGGCAGGTGCTGGGCGATGGCGTGCGCGCCATCGTTGTTAAACCCCAGGCGGTTAATGAGCGCCCTGTCCTGAGTAAGACGAAAAATGCGCGGTTTTGGATTACCCGGCTGGGCTTTGGCTGTGATTGTGCCTAATTCGGCAAACCCGAACCCCAAGCTGGACCAGACCAGGGGAACCTCTGCATTTTTGTCGTAGCCCGCCGCCAGACCGACGGGATTGGGGAAGCGGAGGCCCCAGAGGTCTTGAGCAAGCCGTTGATGGTTGAATGCCGGCCTGGGTCTCCGCTGAGACGCTTGGAGCAGTTTCAGCGCGTTGATTGACAGGTGGTGGGCGTGTTCAGGGTCGAGGGTGAAAAACAGCGGGCGCAGAAAGGAGTAGACCATGCCTCGATTTATACGTCTTTAAGCGCCGTGAGATTTTCATGCTTGAGCAGTTCGAGGGTCTGGGATGCTGCGGCCTGATGGGCGCGTTTTTTGCTGCGTCCTTCGCCCCGACCGTATATTTCTCCGGCTATGGACACTTGGCTGACAAACCGCTTCTCATGGTCAGGTCCGTTCACCGTGATCACCTCGTAGGACGGTGTTTGTTTGAATATTTTCTGGGTGATCTCTTGCAAACGGGTTTTGCTATCAAACATGGCCAGCCGCTCTGTCTCTTGCAGGTCTGCGGCAAAGTGCTTGGTGACAAGCCGGGTGACGGGAGGGAAGCCGCCATCAAGATAGATGGCGCCCAGTACGGCCTCGTACGCCGCGGCCAGAATAGACGGTTTTCCTCGGCCACCGCTCCGCTCCTCGCCCCGCCCCATACGCAGCCAGTCTCCGAGAGAGAGGGCCTGAGATTTGAGTGTGAGCACTTCCGCATTGACCAGCGAGGCGCGCATCTTTGATAAGTCTCCTTCTCGGTAGTGCGGGAACTGACGGAAGAGGAGATCGCTCATCACGAGTCCTAGAACCGCATCGCCTAAGAATTCCAGTTTTTCGTTTTGGTCTTCGCCCGCTTCAAGCTGGGCAGACCGATGTGTTAAGGCGAGTTGGAGGAGAGTTGGATTAGTAAACGTGTATCCAAGGATGGACTGAAGGGCAGCGGTGTCGGTCGGATCAGACATAGGTTTTAGGGAGCGAGTCCTCTCCTCATGCGGCCTTCTGAAGAATAGTACCGGACAGCAGCCCATCATCGACCCGCGTAATGCTCACCGGAACCTCTCGGTTCATGTCGTCATCGCTGCCGTCTGCATAGACTCTGATATAGTTGCGGCTATAGCCCTTGAGGCGACCGCTGGCTCTGTCCCGCTGATGCTCAAAGAGAACCGGCAAAGTCTCAGACTCAAATTGACGAATGAAGGCCGCCTTCTTGCGTTCGCCGAGTACACGAACCTGCCTGGCTCTCTCCTGGATAACGGCTGGAGGGACTCGGTCTGTGAACTTTGCCGCGGTCGTCCCGCTCCGGACTGAATAGGGAAATACGTGGAAATACGTGAAGGGGCTTTCCTCCAGAAAACCCATGCCCCGGGCAAATTCCGCCTCGCCCTCACCGGGAAAGCCAACAATGAGGTCTGTCCCCAGGGCCGCGTGAGGTAAACGCTCCCGCAGTTCGGCCAGAACATCTCTGGCGAGAGCGGTGTCGTATCGCCTTCGCATCCGAGCCAGGATGGAATCTTCCCCCCATTGGAGAGGAATGTGTACATGGGGACACAGGATCTCGGAGTGGGTAAGGAGTTGTATCAGGGCAGAGCTGATTTCATGCGGGTCGAGTGAACTCAGACGTACGCGCGGCACCGGCCGCCGTTCCTCTAGCGCTTCGAGCAGCCAAGTCAGGTTGACCTGGGGATTGAGGTCTGCGCCATAGCCACCCAGATGAATGCCGGTCAGGACCACTTCCTGAAAGCCTTGGTCGGCTAGGCGGTCGAACTGCTCCAGGATGACTCGCGGGGCAATGCTGCGGCTTTTGCCACGTGACATGGGAACAATACAAAACGTGCAGAACAGGTCGCACCCTTCCTGAATTTTGAGAAACGCTCGAGTCTGACCCTGAAAGGTCACGGCCCCAAATGTTTTGATACCTGGAGCTGCTTCATGCTTGGCGGTCCGCAGCTTGCTGACAAAAACCTTCTGGTCTCGTGGCTGAGAGGCGGAGGCCCCCTGAGCGACCAGGTGGACCAGATCATCGAGCCGATTGAGTCCCACAACATAATCCACTTCAGGCAGGTGAGCCACGGCCTCAGGACTCACCTGAGCATAACAGCCGGTCATAATGACCTGGGCACTCGGATTGCGTCGCTTCGCCCGGCGCGCCAACTGACGACTCTCGGCGTCAGCCTGATTGGTGACCGTGCAACTATTGACGATATAGACCTCAGCCATATCGCTAAAAGGAACACACTGATGCCCCGCGGCAGAGAGACGCTCTTGCAGCGTGGCCGTATCATACTGATTCACCTTGCAGCCCAGAGTGGTGATGGCAACACGACGCGAGGTGGGCGGTGAAGAGGTCTCGTCCAGTGAAGTGACAAGCGACATGAATGGCGTGTCCTTTACGGCAGGGATCCCGCAATCCAGCCGCCGCCCAGCACCCGGTCCCCGTCATAAAACACGACGGCCTGTCCCGGCGTGATTGCCGGAGAAGCCTCTTGAAACCAGACCTCTGCGGTGGTGGCGGTGGTGGTGCTGACCGTCGCGGCAATGGGGTCCTGACGATAGCGAATCTTGGCCGCAACCTGGATTGTATCCGGTTGCTGACCCGACACCCAATTGACGTCTGTGGCCCGAAGGCCGTGCCGCTTGAGCTGCTCCTGGGTGCCGACGGTCACGCGGCCGGATGCCGGATCAATATGGGTGACATAATGGGGCTGGGTCAATCCGCCGAGCCTCAGGCCGCGCCGCTGGCCGATCGTGAAGCGATGAATGCCCGCATGCGAACCCAAAACCCGCCCCGTCTGATCGACAAATTCCCCTGATATCACGCGCTCGGAGGATATTCGCTGTTCGAGAAAGCGAGCATAATTGCCATCCGGGACAAAACAAATATCCTGACTTTCCGGCTTCTCGGCTACGCGCAAGTCCAGCGTGTGGGCCTTGGCCCGGACCTGCTCTTTGGTCAGATGACCCACCGGAAAGAGGGTGCGTTTGAGTTGGGCTTGGTTGAGCGTAAACAGGAAGTAGGACTGATCCTTATACGGATCTGCCCCGCGCAAGAGGTGGGCCGTCCGGGTCGCTTCATCCCAGCCAATCCGGGCATAATGACCGGTAGCCACATAGGCGGCGTCGAGTTCGCGGGCGCGTTGCCATAACAGGTCAAACTTGAGATCACGATTGCACAGCAGACAGGGATTCGGCGTTCGACCGCGCTGGTATTCCTGTGTGAAAACATCAATGACGCGCGTTTGAAAGGCCTCTTTCAGATTGAGGACGTAATATGGAATGCCGAGCTGTTCGGCGACGCGGCGGGCATCCTGGAAATCATCAATAGAGCAACAACTGCCGGCATGACCCCCGGTCGATCCGGCGAGCAACATGGAAATAGCAATAACCTCATAACCGGCTTCGACAAGCAGAGCCGTTGCGACTGCGCTATCCACTCCGCCACTCAGCGCTGCAAGGACGCGGGTGCCGTGGTTCTCTTGATAGTGGTGGAGGGGGTTTGTCATAGAGAATTGAGCGGCTGTTTCTCTCACCCGCTCCGACCCGCCTTTCGGACTCGTTCCACAATACCGGGCAGTATCCGGACCACCGCTTCGATATCTTCTTCCGTCGTGTCTCTGCCTGCACTAAACCGAATCGCGCTCTTGGCTCCGGCTTCGTCACAGCCCACGGCCAAGAGCACATGAGACGGCTCAACCGACCCTGCCGCACACGCGGAGCCGGTGGAAACGGCAACGCCGGCGAGATCAAGCCCCATCATCAAGCCTTCGCCTGAGGCTCCCGCAAAGCCGACATTCAGGGTGTTCGGTAAGCAGGCCTGCGTTGGCGTATGCCGGACGACGTCCGGGATATGCCACTGTATGCCGTCCCACAGGCGAGCTATGAGATGTATCAGACGCGGGTGCGTTGATTCAATATCTT
This sequence comes from Binatia bacterium, assembly GCA_963422435.1. GTDB lineage: Bacteria > Desulfobacterota > Binatia > Bin18 > Bin18 > Bin18. The sequence continues at coordinate 2,947,635 of OY729511.1, forward strand.
GGGCACAGAGTTGAGCCGCGCAGCCAAAGCCGACGGCAGCCGCCACATTCTCCGTGCCGGGCCGTTTTTCCCGTTCCTGGGGACCGCCACGAAAAACAGCCGACAAGGTTGTCCCCTGCCGTACATACAGCGCCCCGATCCCTTTGGGGCCATAAATTTTATGCGCGGACAGGGATAGGATATCGACCCCGAGTTGATTCACATCAACGGGGATTTTCCCGACTGCCTGGACCGCATCCACATGGAACGGAATAGCGCGTTCACGAATCGTGGGGCTTAACTCCCGGATAGGCTGGAGGGTACCAATCTCGTGGTTGGCAAGGCCGACGCTCACGAGGACGGTGTCTGGGGTCAGGGCGGCTTCAAGATCGCTCAGACTGACCCGTCCCTGGCCATTGACCGCAAGCGTTACAATGTCAACCGGCTCGACATCGGTCCCGAGCGCTTTGACTGTTTCCAGGACAGACGAGTGTTCGATGGGAGTGGTCACGAGACGAAGGGAGGTGGCTCCCCGGGGCTTGAGCACCCCGTGCACGGCGAGATTATTACTCTCTGTCCCGCCGCTGGTGAACAGTATTTCTGAGGATTTGGCTCCAATCAGCGCCGCCACTCGATCACGAGCCGTTTCCAGGGCCTGTTTGGCCTGCCGTCCAGCCCAGTGCAGGCTTGACGGATTGCCGAATGTCCCTGTGAAGTAGGGTAACATGGCCTCGACGACTTCTGGCCGTATGGGCGTCGTTGCATTATGGTCGAGATAGATCTGTTGCATAGCGTGTCGGCTTATCCGTTTCCTAGCGCCAGGGGAGCCGGATGTCTTGAAGGACTTCGAGAGCGCTCTGGTGGGTGAGGTCTGCGCGGAGAGGGGTGACTGAAATATACCCGTCGTGGACGGCGACACAGTCCGAGCCCTCTATGGGGTCAAAGCCGAGGTTATCACCGCCGATCCAGTAGTATTTTCTGCCTCTCGGATCCGTGCGGACGTCAATGTTCTCACCGTAATGTCGTTTGCCCTGGCGGGTAAAACGATAGCCTTTGATCTGGTCTCGTGGCAGGTTCGGCACGTTGACGTTCAACAAGCTGTCTGCTGGAAACCGAGGAGTCTGGATTTCCGTCGCCAGCATGGCCGAAAACTCGGCGGCCGCTTGGAAATAGTAAGGAGGGGTAAACGTTACCAGCGAAACAGCAATGGCTGGAATGCCTAAAAGAGTCCCTTCCAGTGCGGCGGCAACCGTACCCGAATACGTAATATCGTCTCCCATATTCGGCCCTTTGTTGATGCCTGAAACAATCAGGTCGGGATGAACGGGTAAAAACCCTTTGACGGCAATATTGATACAATCGGTTGGGGTACCGTTGACGGTAAAGCGGTGTGGGGCGACTTCTTCGATCCGTAGGGGTCGATGGAGGGTCAGAGAATGACTGACTGCACTTTGCTCTTTGTCGGGAGCGACGGTATAAACCTCACCAACATCTGCGAGGGTTTCTTCGAGGCAACAGAGGCCTTCCGACTGGATACCGTCGTCGTTCGACACCAGAATCACCATAGCGATATTCCACCAGAAAGCTGAGAAAAAGAAAAGGCGACCACCGATGTGATCGCCTCTCCTCACGGAGCCAATGTGGTCGGGGTGAGCCGATTTGAACGGCCGACCACTCGCACCCCAAGCGAGTACGCTACCAGACTGCGCCACACCCCGATCTGTCCCCTCATATCGCTTGAGGACTCAAAGGGTCAAGGGCCTGACGGCTTCTCTGGTCCGATGTTTCTTGCTATGCAGGGAACTCCGTAGAGAATTCCGAGGATAATGAGGGCGAACATGCCGACCTGCACGGGTGGTTGTCATTGCGGGCGTGTCCGGTTTGAGGTTTCCGGTCAAATTGACCGGGTACTGGACTGTAATTGTTCAATCTGCCGCAAGAAAGGCTTTCTGCACTGGATCGTCGAGCCTGAGCGCTTTCGATTGCTGTCTTCTTCAGACGCCCTCAGCCTGTACGAATTTCATACCAAGACGGCCAAGCATTATTTTTGTTCCGTGTGCGGGATCTCCTCGTACTATATTCCGCGTTCACACCCCGATATGATCGATGTGAACCTGCGCTGTGTGGACGGCGTGAATCTGGAAGAGTTGGAAATCGAGCGCTTCAACGGTCAGGACTGGGAGCAGGCCCGGGCGAAGCTTGAGAAGAAGTAAACGAGGTCCCCGTTACTTCACGAAGTGCCCGATGTCGAGCGTAATAAATCGATAGCCTAAGGCCTTGCCGTGTTTAATCAGCGGTTCACGGACCGTCTCTGCGAGTAAACGCGGGCAATCCGCTGCTGGGGCCATAATGCAGACCATGTTCCCCTCGACCCGCACCGGGTAGGCCGGAAAGCCAAGCTCCCGAAAGATCTCGACCCAGGCTGCCGACGGGTCGCCCTGGTCCACTTTCAGAGTCTGGGTCGGGTCTGTATTCTGATCCTTCATGGCCAAAGAGTGTACTACAAAACAGACAACGAATGAATTGCGTGTTGGAGAAAGTGAGGGCGGGATGGCAGACGCTGGCGTCATCTTCGATTTGGACGGGGTACTCATTGACTCTGAGGGGCTGTACTACCGCGCGTATAGCGAAGTGCTCAAGCCGTATGGCGTCACCGTGACCCAACGAGAATATGAAGAGTACTGGATCGCCCGGGGAATCGGACCCGAGTATATTGTAGAAAAACATCATTTGCCGGTCGCGCCGGCTACCCTGCGCGCGCTGCGTTCGCCTATTTTTCTTCAGTTATTGAAAACGGAAGCCTCGCTCATGCCCTCTGTGAAGGAGGCCCTCACCCAGTTGACCGAGCCCTTCGGCCTCACCGTCGCAACCAATAGCAATCGTGAACATTTGGACTTCGTCCTGAGGCGGTTTGGCCTCAACCCGTTTTTCCAGCACACGGTCGCGCGCCAGGACTATGAACGAGCGAAACCCGCGCCGGATGCCTTCTTAGCTGCGGTCAAAAAGCTCGGACTGTCCCGAGAGCGGTGCGTGGTCGTGGAAGACACCTATCGTGGTGTCACGGCGGCTGCCAGAGCTGGTATTGCCTGCATCGCCGTACCGAACGCCTACACCCAAAACAATGATTTTAGTCAGGCGGCCCTGGTCTTGTCCAACCTCGGAGAAGTCACGCCCGAGGTGGTGCGGTCACTGCTCTAATACCTTTCCCCTCCGCAGATTTTCCTCTATTGTAGCCCCTCGATGATGCAGGGGAAGCGCGCAAAAGGAGGACGATACATGGCGGCTCAAGAATCAACCCCGGACGCGAAACAGTTCACGGATCACTACATTCAGGCGAACGGATTGCGGTTTCACTATCTCGACTGGGGCAGTTCGGAAAAGCCACCCTTAGTCCTGCTCCACGGAGTCGGGCAGACCTGTCATACCTGGGATATGTTTGCCGCGGCCATGTCTGACCATTTTCACGTCATGGCTTTCGATCAGCGCGGTCATGGGGATACGGACTGGGCTACCGATAAGGATTATTCACGGGCCACCATGGTCGAGGACGCTAATGCCTTCACCGATGCGCTCGGTCTGGATCATCTTTTCCTGACCGGCATGTCGATGGGGGGAGCAAACTCGCTCGCCTTCACCGCAAAATATCCTGACAAAGTCGAAGCCCTGGTCGTGGTTGACGTTGGCCCGCGGGTGGAGCCCAAAGGCGTCAAGCATATTCGCGATTTTATGAAAAACTACCGGGAGTTTGACTCCCTGGAGCAGGCGGCAGAGGTGATTCATCGATTTAATCCACGGCGTCCGCTCGAAGTCATACGCAAATATACGGTAGTGTATAATCTCAAAGAGACTCCGCAGGGTAAGTGGACCTGGAAGTACGATACATATTTCAGCGACGGCTACCGTAAGGTTGATGTCAAACAGATACAGGCAGAACTGTCTGCGGCGGTCAAGAAAATCCAATGTCCGACTTTGGTGGTCAAGGGTGGGGAGAGCGCTGTCTTTTCCCTGGATGGCGCGCGCGACTTACAGGAGCTGATTCCCGGTTCGGAGTTTGCCCTCGTCCCCAAGGCTGGCCATTCGGTCATGGGAGATAATCCGCAAGGGTTTGAGTCCGCGGTCCGTGGGTTTTATGAGAAAAAGGGATATCTCTAGGCTGCACGAAAGATACGACCAGAACGACTGGGGAGAGATATATGGATCTCGGTCTCAAAGATAAAGTTGTCATTGTCGGCGGTGCCAGTAAGGGCATTGGCCAGGCGACCGCATTGGCGTTTGCCAAAGAGGGGGCAAAAGTCGTCATCTGCGCCCGTAATCCGGAACTCTTGGAAAGCTCTGCAAGCGAGATGCAGAGTGAGACAGGAGCCGAGGTATTCGCCGTGGCCGGAGACCTCGCCCAAGCTGAAGCAACAGAACGACTGGTCGATGAGACCGTTGCAAAATTCGGTACGGTTCACGTCCTCGTACCGAATACCGGCGGCCCGCCGTTGGGTGGTTTTGGAGACATGGATGATGCCGCCTGGGAACAGGCCTTTGCGCTGAATTTTCTCAGCACTGTCCGGCTGATTCGCAAAGCGCTGCCCTCTATGCAAAAGCAGCGCTGGGGCCGTATTGTCAGCGTCATGTCCATGTCGGTCAAAGAGCCGATCGATGGTCTCATCCTGTCGAATGGCGTGCGCCCGGCCGTAATCGGGATGGCAAAGACGCTGTCGCGCGAGGTTGGCAAGTATAATATCACGGTCAACACGGTCCTACCCGGCCGCATCCTCACCGACCGCCTCAAAGGTGCGCTTGCCATCCGGGCGGAAAAGACCGGTATTTCCTTGGAACAGGCCCTGGAGGACGGCGGGAAAGATGTGCCGCTCGGCCGGATTGGCGAGCCTGTAGAAATGGCCAACGGCATTGTTTTTCTGGCCTCGGAGGCGGCCAGGTATATTACCGGAACGAGTCTCCAGATCGACGGTGGTGCGATTCGAGGGTTGCTCTAGCGTGGACTCCATTCTGCACGCCGCGGTGAAGGCTGCGCACGCCGCTGGCGACATTGCCCTGCGCTATTTCAAAACCAATCTCAGGGTTGAGCTCAAGGCTGACCGCACACCAGTCACCACAGCCGACCGGGAGTGCGAAGCGCGCATTATCGACGTACTCCAGGCCCACTTCCCGGACTATGGCTTTCTGGGCGAAGAACTCGGTGAGCAGCCGGGCAACACATCCGCCCGATGGATTATCGACCCGATTGACGGCACCAAAAATTATATTCGCGGGATCCCCTTTTTTGCCACGCTTATCGCCCTTGAAGAAGACGGGGAAATCACTGCCGGCGTGATGTATGCGCCGGCCCTTGATGACCTGCTGTATGCCCAGAAAGAGCAGGGCACCTTTGCCAATGGCAAACAGGTACGTGTCTCGGAGGTGGCCCATCTGCACGACGCCATGCTGATTCACGGCGGCCTGAATGACCTGAAAGCCCGCCCGTGCTGGCAGCCCTTTTTACGCTTGCTTGACGCGACTGCTCGACAGCGAGGCTTTGGGGATGCGTTGGGGCATAGTCTGGTGGCAAAGGGACTGGCCGAGGTCGCCCTGGAGCCGGAGATCAAGCCCTGGGACGTGGCGGCAACCAAGATTCTGATCACCGAAGCGGGCGGGCGGTTCTCCGATTTTGTCGGCACACCGTCTATTTACACCGGTGACGCAGTGATCTCGAATGGACGGCTGCACGACGAGATTCTCTGTCTGCTGCAAGGCTGAGGGAGCCAGCATGGGACGTTGTCTCCATGCTGGCCCAACGTGCCAGGACTATTAAATACCGTAGAATGTCGCCGCGTTGGTGCCCAGAATCTTATCCACGGACTCCGTCGGGAGGGAGGAGAGGACATCTCGCGCCTTTTGGACCGGGTCGACGAATCCTTCGGCGTGCGGATAGTCGGAGCCGATAAAGAAACGGTCGTCGCCGGCAAACTGAACCATCAGGGGAAACATCTTTTCCTCCGGGTCGCCATTGACCCAGATATTGCGGGCAAAATACTCGCTCGCCGGGCGTTTCATCTGTGAGGTGTGGCCCATGTATTGGTAGCGATAGTCCACCCGCTCCAGCCACTCGCCTATCCAGCCGACCATGGCTTCGATGGTTGCGACCCGCAGCTTGGGAAAGCGCTCAAACACGCCGTCATACATCATTGCCGTCACGGCATGACGCGGGTCTTGGATGATGCTCATGGTCAGATACATAAAGCCGGGGTCGCGATCCCGGAACCACTCGCTGCCAGCGTAGTTTCTATGGCCGACGAGGTGGAGACCGATACTCAGGTCGAGGTCCTGAGCAGCGGCCCAAACCGGGTCGTACTCCGGTAAGCCAAAACTCTTGCCGTCAATGGGCGCGGCCGCCACAAAGATCGTCCGGCCTCCAAGCTTGGCAATACGTTCCATTTCTCGCACGGCCAACTGCGGATCACGGAGTGAGATATGCGCTGCGGGGTAGAGACGATCCTTGTGTGAGTGGCACACCTCAAATGTCCAGGTGTTATACGCGCGGCAGTGGGCGTCGGCCAGATAGGGGTCGTCGACCGCACCTTCCCAGAACAGGCCGAGTGTCGGGTAGATGACTTGGCAGGCCATCTGTTCATCGTTGAGGAATTGCACCCGCTGCCCCATGTCTGACCACTCAGTACTATAATAGTGGTAGCGGTCGAAGGTGTTCAGGTCCTTGCCTTGTTCTTTTTGGCCATAACCGGCAACCGCGCTCAGAAATTCTTCGACATCGAAGATCTGCATGGGCTTCTCGTTGACCAGAAACTTTTTTTCTCCGCTGCCCCCGTCGATTTCAACCTGCATCGCCTGCTCGCGGTACGCGGGGTCAATATAGCGTTGGAAAAGGTCCAGCGGTTCGAGAAAATGAGCATCTCCGTCAATGACTCGCATGACTCGTTCTCCTTACTGTGTAGTGTCTAGTGTTTTTATGGTCGTACTGCTGTTTTGGAGAAAATGCAAGGGAATTGGACCGACCCCTGGCCGGTGCAGCCTGTTTCGGATAAAACTGGGGCAACACAACAGGGAGTAGCAGTATGGATACCCCAATTGAAATCATCGAGTTTTCAGACTATCTGTGACCGTGGTGCTTTCCTGCCGCGGAGCGGCTTCGAAAGATCAAGGCACGTTTTGGTGATCGAGTCAGCGTCAAATGGCACCCCTTTGCCTTGCGTCCGCACTATGAAGCTACTCCGTTTCAGTTTAAGGACAGCTACGTGGAGCAGGCCTGGCGTAGGGCGTCAGCCCTGGCCGAACCGGACGGTCTGGAATATTCCATGTGGCCACATGCCGAATTTCCGCGCTGGAGCATGCCTGGCCTGGAAGCGGGGACGGCCGCTCAGCGTCAGGGAGAAGACGCCTTTCTCCGCTTTCACAGCCGACTCTTTCGGGCGTTTTTTATTGAGAACAAGAGTCTGATTGAACAAGAGACTTGCGTGGAGGTTGCCCGGCAGGTTGGCCTCGATATGAACGCCTTCCTGCACGATATTGAAGAGAGCGCCCTCCAGGACAGAGTGCGTCAGCAATGTGAAGACGCGGTGAATACGTATTTCGTGAGTGCGGCGCCTACCGTCCTGATTGGTGGGAAACGACGCCAAATTGGTATGGTGCCGGCGGAAACCTACCTGGAAGACCTGGCGGCACTTGGGGTGGCATAAAGGCGCTCTATGGCAGAAAAGGACGAGCATACGTTCAATCTGCGCTTCTCTCTGAGCGCGGACATTCCCCCCGAGGCCTGGGACGATGAAGATTTTGAAGGAGACGAATGGCTGAACGAATGGGAAAGAGCGGTAAAACCAGGTCTGGTCCGGGAAGTATTCACATATTTGCGACAGTTTGCCGGATGGAACTGCCATATCCGCAATCGAGGGGTTTCTCCGGTTGACGAAATTGAGATCGTGATACGCAAAGAGAGTGGGTAGGGTGGTTGCTCTGTGGACAGTGCAGTTCCTAGGGACCAAGAAAAAGGGGCCGGCGTTATGCCGGTCCCTTTTTCTTTCGATTGCCTGCTCTTTCCCTAGACCTGGGTTGAGCCTAACAAGTTTCCGCCGAGCGATGGGTGACCGACGCTCTTATCGCCAAACACGTTAATCAGCGAGGTCTTGCCGGATGAGAGCGCACGCTCCAGAGCCGGAATAATCTCATCCGGCTGCTCCACATGCTCGGTGTAGACGCCCATGGGCTCAAACACCTTGTCATAGCGAATGTCCTTAACCATATCGAACGGGTCGGTACGACCTTTGAGCAGGGGCATGGACTCAAACGTCGGTCCCCACGAACTGTTGTTCCACAGCAGGGTAATAATCGGGATGTTGTATTTAGCGGCGGTCTCCATGTCCATCCCGCCTATACCCAGACCGCCATCACCGCTGACAACAATCACTTGCTTGCCCGGACGCCCGAGCTGCACACCAATACCCATACCCACGCCGTGTCCGACTGGGGCAAGTGGCCCGGCGTCGACAATCTGACCCGGCTCATGGGCGGTAAACCACTGGCTCGTGTAGCCACTCAGCGTGAAGCTGTCGATGATGAGAGTTGCGTCTGTGTCGATAACGGAGGTGAGGTCTTTGGCCAGACGGTCCGGGTGGATAGGATGTCCGCTGTGATGCTGCTGCTCACGGTCGCTGATGAGTTTGTTATAATTCTCGCGTACCTCAACCATGTTCTGGAGCCATGGACTCTCCCGCTTGGCGCTAAAGTCAAGCTGCATCTCTTTGATCGTATCGATCATCTGACGCAGCACCAGCTTGGGGTCGCCGACAATACCGACTTCGGCCGGGACGTGCCAGCCAACCCGCTGAGCGGTGGCATCAACCTGGATATAGGTGGCTTTATCGCTCCAGGTGGGTGGCTGGCCGAACTTTTCTCCGCTCCAGAATTTGAATCCAATTGCCAGCACTACGTCCGCTTGGCCGGTAAACGGCTTTTTCCACGCGCCCCGAACAGCGAGCGGGTGGTCTTCGTCGACCGCGCCCTGACCGGCACGACGACAGTACACCGGGGTGCTGGTGAGTTCAGCCAGCTCTTTCAGTTCCGCCTCGGCACCGGACCAGAAGATTCCGTCTCCACCCGCAATGAGTGGCTTTTTCGCCTGGAAAATAAGCTCGAGCGCACGTTCGATCTGGCGTGGGTCCCCCTGGAAGCGGAGTTCATCCAGACCATAGACCTTTGCACCCTTGCGTTGCTTGGATTCGTCATCCTGGTGGTAGAGAATATTGGTTGGGATTTCGAGCAGGGAGACACCTTGGGGGGCTGAGGTAGCTTCACGAAAGGCCTGACGCAGGTCGATTTCAATCGTTGACCAGTCGAGTACACGCTTGGCAAATTTTGAGAACGAACTCACCACATCCGAACCGTAGGCTTCCTGGAAGGAGCCGATAAAGTCCTCGGTGGTGGGGTGCTGGCCGGCGAGGCAGACGACCGCGCTATTGGTCAGACCGGCACCACACAGGCCGGTCACCGCGTTGGTCAGGCCACAGCCGGCAGTGACACAACAGATGCCGGGTTCGCCGGTCACACGGGCATAGCCGTCTGCGGCATAGGCGGTGGCTTGCTCGTGGCGCATGTGGATGAGTTTGATACCATTGTCCCTGAGGTTGGCCAGAATGGGAAAGGTGTGCCCGCCATTCACGGCAAACATATACTTCACGTTCTGTTCTTTTAATATCCGCCCAATCAGCGTCCCACCATCAACAGTCGTCATATCTCTGCTCCTCCTTTGATTCGTCCTGGTCCTACTCAAGCGGGCAGCACATCTTCCCATATTTCACCCAAAGAGAAAAGGGAGGTCGCTGGATGCCGGATCACGTCCAGCATGATGAGAACGGAGCGGTAGGGCGACAGCCTGACGTGAAACACGCTACAGCAGATGCAGGCGTTTGAGAATGGCGGCGACTCTCTCGTCGCGCTGCCCCAGGGACCGAAGCGCGTCAAGAATGACATCCAGGCGGTGGCTTTTGGTTGAGAGGTCATCTTCCAGGCTTTTTACCTTGTCTGCAAACGGCCTGACCATGGTCCGCCGGTCCCAAATGGCGAAGCCAAGGATGCTCACGAACATGAGGGTAAAAGCAGCCAATACGCCAAGGATGAGTTGAAAGTGCCGATCCAACTGGCGGTTCACATCCTCGCGGAGTTGCTGGCTCTGGAGGTTCATGTCTTCACGGAGATTTTTGTTCTGGAGGTTCATGTCTTCACGGAGATTTTTGTTCTGGAGGTTCATGTCTTCACGGAGTTGCCGGATGCTGTCCCCCAGCCTTTTCAGCCCTTCGTCCAAGCGGGTTTCGACACGGGCCAAGCGTTCGATAATTTCGCGGTCGGCTGAGCCAACCGTACCGTCTTCAGCCCCTACGGAACCGGGGGGAACGAAGAGTATCCCAGTCCAGAGTATCCACGCGAGAAAAGGGCCCTTCATGCGCTTATACAACGCCACATACGCGGAGGAGTCAATGGATGCTCAAAAGCGGATATCACTACAAGTTGAACTGTTTGACCACAGCCGCAACGTCCTCGTTACGTTGGGCCAGGGCGCGTAGCGCATTCCGTATGGCCGCTTGGTGCTGGCGGACGTCCTCCAGGCTTTCACCAGCGTCAGGCGGCAGTGGAGGCGGTGTTTTACGCTCCCGAATAATAACGCCGATGAGGGCCGCGATGATAACGCCGATGAAGCTCATCACACCGATGAAGAGCCACAGGAGATCTCCCAGCCGATTATTCAGTTGTTGATTCTGCTTGTCCATGTCCGCGCGCAAGGCGCTCAGCCCTTCGTTGACCCCATCGAGGCGGGTTTCAATCCGCGTTAATCGTTCGATAATCTCTCGGTCGGTCAGGGGGGGGCGGTGTCCACAGCCGACGCTAAGTCGGGTAGGATGAACAACGTCCCGGTCCAGAGCAGACAGGTGAGGAGGACGCATTTCATGCGCCCATACAACGTCGAGGAGGTCCAAATGTCAAGCTGCTGTCATCAAAATATGAGTCAGCCATATATGAACGTAAAACGGGAGGCCCCTGAGAAGGACCTCCCGTCTTGCCTTCGAGTTTGTAGGAGAGGCGTTGCACCTCTCCGGTTGTGACTACAGCAGGTAGTACTGGAGGCGAATCCAGAACAGATCGCGGTCCGCCCACATGTGTAGCCCCGTGGCATCGACGTCGTTGGTGCCGCCCATATACATGACCGTACCGGCAAACAAGTCGAGGTTGCGGAAGAAGAGGCCGTGCCAATAGGTCTGGGCCAGCAGCAGCGGCTGCTTGGCGTTTACGGAGTAGGCGAACGCGAACAGGGGTTCCAGCTTCCCTCGGAAGTAGAAGCCCGACATGCCAAAGGTATACAACTGATTAAACCGATGGTGCCGGTCTCGCGGCGCGTTGGTGATGGCGTTGATACCCATGGCGCGGTTATTGTTCTGATAGGTGGTCAGAGCTTGGAAGGTATAGAAGGTGGCCTGGTCGCCAATGCCGCCCGGCAGATTGCGTGCCCAGCCCATGCCCGGAAAGGACTGAATGGACTGAATCAGGTCAAAGCCGATCATGCTCCGCCACACAGACGTGCCGGTCTTAATCCGCGCGCCGTTGATCTTCTTCCCCGGACACACGTTCACACCCGGTGCGCAGGGATTACCTTCGGCATCGTGGTGAGGGCCGGTGATGAGCGGGACAACACCCTCTGCGCCGAAAACCGCGCCGCGCCGGTCAATCCCGTTCTCGGCGGCATATCGATCAACCGCCGCGGCGACCTCCGGGTTGTCATCCAGGCCTGCCAGATAGTTCTCCCGGGCAGCCTGCAACTTTGCATCAAAGTGCGCCTGAGACCGGCCACCGTAGTTCGAGCCGCCGAAGTTGCGTGGCTCATTGGTGGACCAGCTCTGTTCCAGGCGGAACACCGCGCCGGTGTAGTCAAAGTCGTTATAGGTGAGGGTAAACCCGAACACATTCGTCCAGGGCATCCAGTGGGCGACCTCAAAGCACGCAGTCGAAGTCCGGTCGTTGTCCGGGTTGCCGTCCTGGCTGTAGCCATACGAGTCGACCCCACTGAAAAACGTGGCCTTGTTCTCTCTGAAACACCGGTCCAGGGCGCGCCGGAAGTGTAACATATTGTCCGGGTCAGTCGGGTCGTGCGTAAAAGATCCTCCAGGTGCAGTCGCCATAGTGGTGCTGAAGGATCCCAGTCGCCGGCCGTATTCATCCAATGTACCGAGCCCGTCAGCGTGGTCTCTGCCAAAGAAGGACGGCAGATCAAACACGGCGGCCGGGTCGGTACGCTTGAACATATAGTTCAGGGTGAAGTCGAAATTATCGAAGGCCTTCCCCATCATCCGCACGCCGACCATGCTGTTGGCCCACTTCGTGCCGCGAATATGGTGGGTATGGCGGCCACCGCCAATCCGGTACAGGAAGTTGCCATTCCGCCCGGCGGCGTCGTCCGTACACGGAACATCGGCATTACACCCGCTGTCTGGGGACATATTCCCCAGGTTACGCCCGACCCGGAACAGGGACCAGGGGTGACGAATCCGGGCGTAGTCATGGTAGGGTGCCCAAGGGACGCCTTGGGTGGTCAACACACCGGGTGAGGTCGGTGAATCAAAGTAATCACTTGGATCGCCAACGAAGTTCGGGTCGTCGTAGCGCAGCCCGCCCCAGCCGCCTTCCAACACCAAGTGTTGGGTGATGGGTCGCCAGCGGGGCGTGTAGAACAACTCCAGACCGACGTTGGATAGAAACGATCCGACGTTTCCGATGTCATACAGGAACTTGACAGCCCAGATAGGGGTCCGAAAGTCCTCAAAGGCTTCGCCCACCGCTTGGTTCTGGTCCAGCCGCAGCGGATTGGCAATGTCGATGGAGCGGAACAGGTCCGATTCTCCCCATACGATCTGCTGCTTGCCCAGCTTCATCGATAGTCGATGACCCATCACATCCCCGAAGTCCACATCCAGGTTCATCTCCCGAAAGCCATTCTCGGGAAAGGTGAAGGACTTGAACTGCTTGACCCGGTGGGGATACATATCGTCGTACTTGTCACGCACTTCATAGACCGGGTCAAAGCGGCCCCGATACATGAAGGAGAAGTCGGCCCGCCGCACACCCGGGATTTTGATGTTCTTGTCGAATAATCCGCCCTCGGGCGTCACTAGGTCGCTAAGCTCGTACTCCACCCGCATCTCATTACGCCACTGCACCCACTCGAAGTTATCACCGGGGCTGCCGTCAAATTGAAACGCGTGCTGCATCTCGTACACGACTTGAATCTCCGAGTCGCCTACCCGGATCGTCGCTTGCGCGGGGCTTGTGAGCCACACAAGACCCGCGACAAGGGCTAGCCCGGCCACCAATCCTCTCAGGCCCGGGTGTTGTCTCCTGTTGTGTTCGACCATAAACTTTCCCTCCTAATAACAAAAAGTTCTCCTCCTGAGGCGCTATCCTCTTTACCTCACCTTGCCCCACTCAGTGTTTCCCGGGTTACAGCAAGTCACCTCCTTTCCCCATATCCTTATGCAGTGCATACGTACAAAAGATGATTTAGTATTCCAGGCTGCTTCTAGCGCTATTCTTTATACTTTGCAACTGCCCAAGATGGTACTTCCCTGTGTTTCTGCTCTTGACAAATGCGGCTGCTTTCTTTAATAGACCGCTCCATGCAGGATATTTTTTCTTACTACGGTAAATGGCTGCGGCACGGGCTCGTCGCGTGTGGAATCGGATCGATTGTTGTGCTGGGCGGGTGTGAACTCGGCGCCCCCCCCATCGAAGAGGTCAAGGATGCTGAGCCCAAACCGTCTTTGGTTGACCAGTATAAGCAAGCCAATAAAGATAGCCGAGACCCCGGATTGGCTGCGAACCCGAAAGCCCTTGGTGAGTCCTTGTTGACAAACCCTGAAGGGGCGATGCAAAAGGGTGGTGAAGATCTGGAGAGTCAGTAGCAAGTCCTCTGCTTTCCTTTCCAAATTGTTCCCTACGTAGCCTCAACAACTTGCGCGTGGTTATTGTTACCACGCGCAAGTCCCCCCCCCGGCCCATCCCCACAAAGAGGCGGTTTTCTTTGAGTGGCTCCCATACCCATCAGTGCCTCTGTTATAGTCTTTGGACAAAAAAAGAGGCAGCCTCGTGAAGCTGCCTCTTTTGCCTTCAGTAAAGAAGGGAGAGTGGTTTTAGGCGATAATCCCTTCCCTGGCGGCCCGAACAAAGAACTTCGGATGCCAGAGCACCAATGCCGACGGCACAAAGGTACAGGCACCAAAAAAGCTGATGCCCATCCATAACGCCAGCAGCAGGCCCATTTCCGAGCAGAAACGGATGTTCGAGAACGCCCACAGAATCGTCGCCGTGATCAGGGTTGCCGCGGTGAAGGCCACCGCTTTACCCGCTGTCGAGAGCCCTAAGCGGACTGCGTCGTTGATATCACCGTCATATTCTTCCACCGCTCGACTGACGATATATAAGGCATAGTCAATGCCAAAGCCGACCCCGACAGTCACCACCGGCAGAGACTGCAAGTTGATGCCAATATTACGGACGCCCATATACGCGTTCACCACGCCGTCGGCCAGGAACAGGCCGATCATCATCACGAGTGCGGCGACTGGAGAACGATAGGTAAACATCACGATCAGGAAGATCGTCCCAAAGCCCAGGCCGTGCATATACAGATCGTTCTTCAATATCTCTTCGTTTGCCGCAGCCGTCACTCCGATCAAACCACCGGCCAGACGCCAGTCCGCATTGGGCAGCGGATTGTCGGCAACGAATTTGCGCGCTTCCTGAATAATCCGGGCGATATTATCCCCCTGGTGATTGGCGCAGTAGAACGTCACCCGCGAGACCGTATAGCTCGGGTCGAGGAATTTCGACGACTCACCGGGCGGTGTTCCGGCAAAGTAGTAAAAGAAGAGCGAACTCACCCGCCGGGCACTGGCCGGGATGGATCCCCAGCGTGGCTGCATATCATAGAAGGTCATATTAATGGCTTGAATGATGTCAGCCAGCGAGAAGCTGTAGCCGATGTCCTTATCGCGCTCCATATGGCGCTGGAATTTTTCGAGCTGTCGCAATAAATCGGGGTTCTTGAGCACTTCTTTATCGCGTCCCTCGACCACAATGATGAGGGGTTCAATCCCACCAAAATACTTTTGAATCTCGATATGGGACTGATTATACGGCGACTCCAGATGTAACAACGGCGTGGCCGCAGTGGGATCACCAATCGTTAAATGTCGAATCTGAGTAATGGAGATGAGAAAGGCAGCAACCCAGAAAATGACAATCATCCTGGCGTTTTTGGGCGTGGTAATCCAGGCTGAGCAGCGGTCAACAAAACGTTGTAACCAGCCTTCCTCGCGTTTCAGGACCTTTTCCGGCTCAGGCGCTTTGAGGTAGTAGTACACCACCGGGTTCATGAGCAGCTCGCTGACCGCAACCGAGGCGACCCAGATCGAAGCCGAGATGGCGATCTTCTGCAGGATGACCACCGGCACAACCACGATGACGAGCATGCCCAACGAGTCGGTAATAATACCGCTCAGGGTCGGCACGAATAACTCGGCAAACGCGGCGACAATCGCCTTCTCTTTATTCCACTGCCACTTGCGATATTCCTCGTAATAGCGCTCGTGCATCTGCACCGAGTGACTTATGGCCCGGGCCGTGACAAAGAACGGGATCACCAAGGCGAGCGGGTCCATGGAGAAGCCCATCATGGCCTGGATACCCAGACCCCAAAAGGCCGACACAATGCCGGTGATGGTCGGGCGCAATGCCCCGCGCCAATCGTGGAAGTAGAGGTAGAGCAGAATCCAGCACACCACCGTCGCGGCGAGGAAGATGTAGAACACCTCGTTCGCGTAGTAGTATATCCAGCCGTAGAGTTGGGGCTCGCCGGCCACCCAGATCGTCTCCTCAGCGGTCTCGAAGGGTTCTTTGACGGTCCGGCGAATCTCTTCAAAGACGGTCTTATAGTCGAGCTTGCCCTCAATGAAATTGGCTTTCAGCAGGAGGGCCTGACCGTTCAGGGCGACCAACTGGCCGTAAATGGTTTCGGTATTATAGCAAATCTCCTTGATTTCCTCGACTTCCCTGTCTGTCTTGGGGGGACGACGCATGACCGGGGGAGTGGCAATCGTCCCTCCTGACACCGTGAGATAGCGCGTCGTACGGTGACCGACCGACTCAATCTGGTCATGGTTCACCCCGGTGACGCGGTCCATGGCCTGCGTCATCTCGTAGATTTTTCTGAGTAGACCTACGTCGAAGACGTCGCCCTTATCCACTTTCAGCATCACATTGACGTTATTCGCCCCGCCGAATTGATCAGCAAAGCGGAAATGTACGCGGACGAAGGGATGACGATACGGTAGCAGGTCGTTAAAGCTGGTCGACATTTCAATCGACAACGCCTGCCAGGCCATGAAGCCAGTCATCAGCAATACCCCGATCGTGATCAGAAAGCGATTACGGATCAGGCCTTCTCCCAAACGATAGAGGGCGGCGCGTTCTCTGGAATGCGCTTCGAGCTCTTCGATAGTCGGTATCTTCCTTTCAGCCACGGTTCTCTCCTTTTTTCTAATCTTTCACTCTGCGTGATGCTGCTGCGAGCAGCCGCTCTGCCGCCGGACTAATGTGCGGCGGCCTCCTCTTCGACCACTTCCTGCTCAACCAGCTTCCAACTCTTGCCTCCATCGCTGGTGGCCATGATGGTCCCTTTTCCGCCCACCAGAACACCCTTGCCGTCTTCTCCAAACGCAACCGCATTGATCCAGGTATAGACTCCCTCCGGTGTTTCGGTCGGCCCCCAATTCGCTCCGCCGTCGGTGGTCCCCAACACGACCGCATTCATGCCAGCGAGGACGAGGCGACTATTCTCGCCCGGTGTATCAATATCGTAGAGATGCAGCGCTGGAACATCCGCATTGCTACCCTCACGTGCTACCCAGGTCCAGGTCTGACCGCCGTCACTGGTTTTCGTAATAGCCCCACCAGCGCCAACCATCACCCCATTATTGGGGTCGCTGAAGTGTACCTTAAAAAACGCCCCCATCACCATGACGTCCCGCACGCCCCCCTGCTCGACGAGCTCATCAAGCAGACTCCCGTGCTGCGCCCCCCAGGTTTTACCCCCATCCGTGGTGTACCGGACGTTGCCGTATTCACCGACCATCCAGCCGGTGTTTTTGTCCAGAAACTGCACGCTGTAATAGATGATGTCGGGTACGGCGAGACTGGTGAACTCGGACAAGCCGATCTGGGACACGTCCATGCGCTCGACGTTCCAGGTCTCTCCGCCGTTGTCGGTCCACATCCAGGTTGATTCGTCGCCACACGCCCAGCCGTGCAGTTGGTCAACAAAGGAGACCGCCATAATAGTCTTGTCCGTATCGGCGGTCTGTGCTGTCCACGTTTTCCCGCCGTCCCGGGAGTGGATGACGGTCCCATTATGACCGACTGCCCAGCCATACTCGCCTGCGAAGCTGACGTTGTTCAGCGTCCAGTTCGCCCCGCTATCAACGTCTTCCCACGTGTTTCCCGCATCCTCACTCCGCAAGATACGGCCGGCGTAACCCACGATCACAAAGGTGTCACCTGTGACGTGGGCGGCGCCAAAAAATTTATCGGTCCGTGCAAGCAGCGATGTGTTCCATGCGGTCGGCTGCTCTCCGTGGCATCCCGCCAAGCCGAGTAGGGTGGCAGCGGTAAACAGCGCGGCGAAAAGGCTGGTGCATCTCTGGGCCAAGCAGGCCCTATCGGTATCCATAGCGTGGTAACCTCCCTTTTTTTATATGGACGACTTGCACGAGGATTCCCCAGCGGGGTTTCGTGCCTTCCGTCCTTTGCATTTTTTTACGACAAAAGTCAAGGGACGATAGGGTATGAAGCCTTGACCCTGCCGCAGCTTTCCTCCTCAAAATAGAGGTCCCTCTTAGCAAAATAAAAATCCCCCGTACAGAGTTGTACGGGGGATTTTTTCATCACAGCAGGGCAGGGGACTGTGACGTTTAGCGAGCGCTCTGGATCAGGAAATTCACGGTGAACGCCTCGGGTGTGTTCCACTCCTTGGCGGTATTGAAGTACCAGTCGTACTTCGGCACGTAGTACTCGTCATACCCCGGAGGGCAGTCCCACTTGGAGCTATGGGTGATCTGCATATCGACCACCTGACCGTTGTGGGTAAAAACCTGCTCCTCATCATAGTCCGCGGCAACATATTTCTCCGAAGGCTTTGTCGAGATGTTCATGAGCTGAGTCCAGGTTTTCCAGATCTCACCACCCTGGTCATACGTCTCTGACCATGAGGTGTTGAAATACTCTTTGTCGAGGTAGATAACCCGCTTGGAGTAGGCGTACTGGTTATACCCGGTCGGAATGCCTTCAACGACCCATACCGGCCGGCGTTCCCAGTTCACTTTGTCTGACCACAGAAAGGCGGTCACACCGCTCCGACCGTCCGGTGCTGCCGCCCATACCTCTCGACTCTGATAATGGCCTGAGTGGGCGGCCATGAGCGTCTCTTTCTCGGCTAAGACACGCCACGTCCAGTATCCGGGTTTGGCGTTGAAGCCCCAAATCGAGTCGATATCGATGTCCGTGCCCCAGAAGGCGTCCGAGCGGTTCGCCACGCTGATACGCCGCACGCGGCGTAGCTCGGGCAGATACATATACGAGTCATCCGGATTTTCGAGCGGAGTATACCGGAAGTTCAGCACGCCGGCGCCCTTCAGATCGTTCGGGGCGTACAGCGGTCCCCATTGCTCGGTATAGGTAATCTGTGGGTTAAACGGCGCGACCGGCTTCGGATCCATGTACAGCCGACCTTCCCACTTCATCCGCCGCCAGAAGTGCGAGGCGTAGAAACGCTCCATTTCGCCCTTGTAGTTCACCAGCTCGAGAATCCAGGGGCAGCCCACGTTGTCTGTGAAATCAGGAAAATATTCATGGTTCCACATGGCCTTGGCGCCAGCGAGGGGATCGTTGACGTCAATGTCAGGAAACGGGCACCCGGCGACGTAGTTGGTCATCGTCCGACCATCTTCTGACAGATTCACTTGACCGGCAAATTTTTCTGTCGCCTCTGCGTACGCTTTGGGCCATTTGTACTCGCGGTACTCAATGACCTTCATCTTCATGCCCTGGTTGATCATCCAGTTTGCCGTTGGATTGAGGACATCGGCCGCCTCGGCCATATTGCTCTGATCGACAATGTCCCCCGGTTGAGGGAATTGAGCTGCGGCTGGGTCGCCCCAGCCGCCCACGGCCGCGCATACGAGCGCGGCGGGAAGATATGCTTTCAGCTTCATAATACAAGCCTCCTTTCGAGAACCTCTGCCCTGGGTGAAATTTCCTCCCACTGTCATATGGAGCGTGGGGATAAGGATCAATAGCTCAACGGCAGGTTTTTTTCTACTACTGCGGAAGGGGAGGTGTCCCGAGGTCTCTGGCCCGGCTCTGATGATCCCGTGTTTTTGCAGTCCTGAAGGCGGCATTGCTAGGAAGAGGGGTCAATGCTGAATCCTTCACGTGGGGGGGCGAGAGGTCGTCCGGTCGGCGTGTCCGGGGCCAGACCGGCTTCACGCAGCAGCCGCGCAAGAGCGGCAAGAACATCCGAAACCGAGCGCTGTGCCTCCAGCAGCTCCTCGTTCGCCCGTGAGAGCTGAATATAATCCTGTCGCTCAACCGCATCAATGACCGACACCAGAGCAAACTCATGGGCGCGCCAGGATTCGATATAGCCCTGATGTATCTGCATCAGGGACGGAGATTGTGGTTCATAGCGCTCTAATTCGACAACATACTCACGGGCGACCCCGATCGCCGGGCGTATGGTTTCCAGCACAAAGTCGTCATGAACGAATTGGTCCTCTCGGGCGCTTGCGATCGCGTTGTTAATTTTTGCCTCGGTCGCCGCCCATAAGCTGGCCTGGTCCATATACGCCGTCAGGTCATCCTGGACACTGACAGCTTCGGATTGGCAGCCGGACAGCACGGCGAGCCAGAGACACAGGGCAGGCACTCTGAGCAGCCTTGAATGAGAGCGCCTGTTGATATGGTGCCTCTTGCTCAGCCGTTTAGGAACGCTCTTCCGTATCACGCTGTGCCGCCTGAAAGATCAGATCTTCGTAGTATTTTACATTATACCCGAGTAGGACCACTTCGGGAGAGCCATCTTTACGGGCATAGACCGCCGTTTGTGTTGGATTATAGCTTCCAATAAAAATAGTTTCCGTACCGGGCTCTCCAGCGCCTTCAATGATGATGGTTGAAGTTGGCGGGGCAAGACCGTACGAAGCCAAGTCCTCTGGAGCCTCGTGAACGATAGGGATCTTTCTATCCGGGGTGAGATTTTCAATAAAGCCGCTCACCAGCGCAGAGGTAATGGGGGCCCCGATCGGTTCAAGCACCTGCCACTCCGCGGTTGCCTCACCCGGCTGTGCCTCGTGGCGTTGCGAGACAAAGGTCTGCTGCCGGCGCTTGATGGAAAGTTTGTGAATCGTACTACGTTTGAGTGCCAGAAAAGTACTCTCCTGAACCGGACGCGGTTCAAAGATCGGGGCGTCCGGACCGCCCGGACGCCATTCAAAAAGGAGGTAATACCCCCCGAGGACAACAGCAAGAAGATAATAGAGGCCGACACGTCGCCACGTCATCCGCGATACCTCCGCCCCAGGAAGACACCGACCCCGATGAGCAAGAAAAAGCCCGGTACGATGACGGTGCTCGTGACCAGAACGGTCTGGATTTGATCCGAGGAGAGAAAGAGTTGATTAACCCCTGACTGCTGGGTTTCCGGTCTGGCTGCCATTTGCCCCTGGTCTTCGGCCAGCCAATTGATGGCATTGATGAAGAGATCTTTATTGCCGCCTTGTTCGACTAAGTTATTATTGGCGAAATCTGCATCGCCAAACACCACGATGTGTCCAAGCGTCTCTCCAGTCTGAATGGTCATTTCACCGGCAATAGGAATGGGGCCGCGTACGTCCCGGTCCTGCTCAAATGTCGTTACCCCAGTACGCGGGATGTTTTCCTGCGCACTGGCCCAGCCCTGGGGCGAGGTCGCCAGAATAGCCGTTGCAATCAGGCCTTTTGCCCGATCAGGTTCCATCTCCACTACGCGGGCGAGTGAAAAAATGGGCGGTGCATTAACCGAGCGAATCATCGGGTGCGGTTTATTCGTAGCTGAGGCCCGGAAGGTTAACATCTCGCCGGCAAACAGCCGCTTGGTAGGATCGACGGCAATCAGGGGTGGCAGGTGAATGCCGTAGCGCTCAAGAAAGGGGACGAATGAGGGCGAACTGTCTGGGTCGAGCAGGACAAACAGGGCCCCCCCACGTCGCACATAGGCGTCCAGCGCTTCGAGCTCGAACGGAAGAAGATCCGAGGTTGGGCCGAAGACGACCACCACGGTGGCATCCTCTGGAACCGCTCCACTCTCGCCGAGTGAGAGAGTTCTCTCATCATAGAACTCGTCAACCAGGGCCCCCCGGAGTTTGCTGTAGCCCCGAGTCGGAGACGCATCGGCCAGGGCGGCCTCTCCATGCCCGGTCAGAAAGTAAATAACTTTGTCTCCCTGCGCGCGTGAGACCTGAAGCAAGGTGGCGACGGCCGCGGATTCGCCTCTTCCCAGCAGTGTTCCTTTGCGTATGCCACCCGACTCAAACACCATAGTCCCGTATTGGGTCGCCTGGTACTCGCGGGCCAGGGCCGGGTTCCGGTTGATATCAACAATGCTGTAATTGAAGTGGGGGGAGAGGTCGGCCATACGACTGAGCATGTCTTCGATAAAGAAATTTTCCGGCCGGTCGCTGTGAATAAAGGCCATGACCTGGACATCGCGTTTCAGACCGGACACGACCTGTTGCGCCCGTGGCGAGAGCGTAAACTTTTTCTGTGGGGTCAGGTCAAGCCGCTGATTACGTTCGGACAGGAGAGACTGAACGGACACAATCAGGGCGAAGAACCCCAGAGTTCCAACAACGAGTTTGAGCGCATTGCGCACGTTGGCCGTCATCGGCGCCCCTTCCACTGCCGCGCTTCCAGAGAGCGAAGAGTCAGAAAACTAAAAAAGATAATGAAGAGCAAAAAGAAGGTGATTTCTTTGGAATCGATCAGCCCCCGAGCAAAGCTCTGGAAGTGGGTGACCATGGAGACGGAGGCAATCGTACTGATGAGACCGAACTGCGTCGCCCCGTCGTTCCAGCTCAGAATCCAAAAAAAGAGCAGCGTCCCAAGTGAGCCCAAACCGGCAACAACGGTGTTATCCGTGAGCGATGAAATAAACAGGCCACAGGCGATAAACGACAGGGAGAGCATGACCAGCCCAACATACCCAGGCAGGACGAGCGTCCAGTCGAACGGCTGCAGAGAAAACATCAGCGCGGGGTAGACCAGGGTAAACGACAGCATAAACAGCGTGGCGATAGCGCACGCGGCAAATTTGCCCCAAAAAAGGTCGGTGTCGCGCATCGGATAGGTCAGCAAAAGCTCAATCGTGCCGAGTCGTTTTTCTTCGGCAAAGAGACGCATGGTCAGGAAGGGGACCGTGAGCATGATGACCAGCCGCAGGTCGGTGAACATGAGCTGCCAAAAGTTTTCCATGATGTTCAGCCCAAAGCCGAACTGGACATAGAAAACCAAGTCCGAGTAAAAATAATAGCCGCTCAGCAGCAGAAAGACCGCCGAGATCAGATAGATAAACGGCGACAAAAAATAGGAGCGCAATTCCTTATTCAGAACGGCCCAAAAGTTCGCAAACATCGTTCTACCCTATTATGGTATCCTATCCACGCTCTGCCCCGATATGACGGGCGCTGTGACGATTCATGCCGCCTCTTTTTGCCCCTCTCTGGTCAAGCGGACAAAAAGAGCCTCAAGGTCAAGGGTGACCGGTCTGAGCTCATGCAGCGCCCAGCCGCTATGGATGATCGTCTGGGCAACCTCCCGAGCGATATCGTGATTTGAAGACCGAACCGTAAAAACAGCCTCCTCCGGTCTGTCACCTTCCTCGTCGTGTTCGGTGACTTGGTCAACTTCTTTGAGTGCGCGTAGCGCGTTGAGCACACTGGGACGCGGGCCGCTTGCCCGAACCCGCACGTTTGCCGCTCCCTGAATGCGCTCACTTAAATGATCGGCCGTGTCCTCGGCAAGAATATGGCCCTTGTCGATAATCACCACCCGTTCACACATCAGCTCTACCTCGTGCAGGATATGACTCGACAGCAAGATGGTGGCCTTTCCGCCCAGTCCCTTAATGAGCTCGCGGATGTCGATAACCTGGTTCGGATCAAGGCCAACCGTCGGTTCGTCCAGAATGAGGACTTCGGGGTTGCCCAGAAGGGCTTGGGCGAGCCCGACCCGCTGGCGATAGCCTTTTGAGAGCGTGCCCATCTGACGATGGGCCATGTGTTCAAGTGCGCACTCGCTGAGGACGCGCTCAACATTGGCGCGACGCTGTGCTGTCCCGTCGATCTTGACTCGGGCGCAGAAGTGCAGAAATGCGCGGACGGACATGTCCGGGTAGAGGACAACGTTCTCCGGCAGATAGCCCAGACGGTTACGGACTTCGAGCGAAGACGTGGCCACATCAAGTCCTGCGACGTGGACCGACCCTTCAGTCGCGGGAAAAAATCCGGTCAAGATACGCATGAGTGTGGTCTTACCCGAACCATTCGGCCCTAACAGCCCAACGATTTCTCCGCTTTTGACCGAAAAGGAAATGCCATCCAGGGCGCATACCCGCCCATAATATTTGGTAACGTTTTGAACTCCAATCATAAAAAATCCGCAAAGGCCCTAACAGCCCAACGATTTCTCCGCTTTATGACTGCAAGGAAAGCGCGTTCACTGCGCCGGCTTGGTTATGATGCTGAGAGCGTGGACGTTGCGGCGGGTGCCGCTTTTAGTGTATCAATTTCCGCTTCAAGCTCTCGGATTTCCCGTCTGAGCTTACTTAACTCAAGCCCACGGGTGTCGCTCGTTTTGACTGCTTGGTCTCTCTCGTGCGTCAGGTTTTGATTCCTACTCTCATATTCACCAATCTGGTCCTTGAGCTCGTTGACCTCACCTGGGAGCAGACCTGTCAGGTAAGGTGTGGTCAGCCCGAGACGCTCGAAGGCAACGCCAGTGAGCAATAACCCAATCCACAGCACTCCCACGCTGATATAATGCCATACTGCTTTTGAAAGACTACTATCCCCGCCTGTCTGTTCTGTATCGCTCGCCATGAATCCCTCCCCCTCCGCAAAAAGTACAGCCACCCTAACAAAAAAGGAAATAGAGAAAAAGCTGCTGGTTAGACTGTCACGAGAGAGGGAACCCCCAGGTTCCCTCTCTGCCGATTGTCGGGTTAACGGGCGCTTTGGATGAGGAAGTTCACCGAAAACGCTGCGGCCGTGTTGATTTCGACCGCTTCGTTGAAATACCACTCGTTGACCCAGTCTTCCCTCTTCTCATAACCGGACGGTGCGTCCCACTTGGTGGAGTGGACAACTTGGAGGTCGGCCATCATCCCGTGCGGGGTAAAAGCCCAGTCATCCGTGTAGTTGTATTGGCCACCACGGAGGGGTTTTGTGGGGTAGCCCTCATACGGCTTCGGGCCATACTCATACATATTGAACCAGAGTTTCCACAGTTCGCCACCGTTGTCGTACATTTCGGAAAAATTCTGTGCCCAGAAGTCTTTGTCTACATAGAAGATGCGTTTGGAGTAGGCATACTGGCTGTAGGCCGCCGGGATGCCCTCAACAACATAGACGTTCCGCTTTTCCCAGTTGATATTGCACGGCATAAACGCAAGCGGGCCGCTTCTGCCGTCCGGCTAGGCACACCAGACATCCCGGGTTCCGTACATGCCCATATGGACCGGCGCCAGGATCTGCTTTTCGGCCAGGAGGCGGAACTTCCAATAGGCCACCTTAGAATTCATGCCCCACAGGGAATCCAGGTCCATATCCGTCCCCCAGAAGGCGTCAGAGCGGTTGGCAACACTAATACGACGCACCCGACGCAGCTCTGGCAGATACATATACGAGTCGTCCGGAATGTTCGTCGGCAGATAGCGTGTATTCAGCACGCCGGCACCCTTCAGGTCGTTCGGGATAAAGAGGGGGCCAAACTGCTCCGTATAGCGCATCGGCGGGTTGTTGGGGACAATCGGTTTGGGGTCGGTGTACAGACGACCGGTCCACATCATCCGACGCCAGAACTGTGAGCCGTACATACGCTCCATCTCGCCTCTGGCATTGACAAGTTCGACGATCCATTCCGTCCCGACATTGTCAACATAGGCCGGTTTTTGCTCCTGGTTCCACATGATCTTCGATCCGGCCATGGGATCGTTGGGGTCGATATTCGGGAACGGCACACCGGCCACGTAGTTAAATATCTCACGGCCATCCGCCGAGAGTTGAACCTGACCGGAGTATTTCTCGGTCGCCTCCGCATAGAGTTTCGGCAAATTGACTTTCTTATACTCACCGACCTTAATGGGCATCCCGTTTTCGACAAACCACTGGATGCCTGGGATAAGAAGATCACCGGCCTCAGCCATATTGTCTTTGGTAACGGTGTCCCCTGGATTGACATCGGCAGCCACCCAACTTGGGGCTGACAGGCCCATCGTGCCCACAAGCGTGAGGGTGCAGGTGATTCTGGTCCACCAATAAGTCCTCATAAAACCTCTCCTTTTTTTAGAACATTCCCGTGAGGTGCATGGATGCGACTGTTTGGCCAGCGCGGGGGAGCACGACTCATCCTTATCTCCTTTCTGTCAGACAGCTTTATCTTCATAAGCCTGCATATTTCGTCAATAGTTTCAGAAGAGGCTTTTTCCACATCCTCCGGGAGGGGTTGCGTTGTCCGGCCAGAGTAAAGAGCCTCTTGCGGTTCTGCTCTACAAGGTTTCCAAAGACAAAGCGGTCAGGGCGTGGCGGCGGCGGCTTGCGCTGTAACAAAGCGGGGCTTAAAGAGGGCGACCAGAACGGGTAACAACGTCATGGTTGCCAAGAAGCTGACTCCCATCCAGAGCGCGAGCAGCAGCCCCATCTCGGCGCTAAAGCGGAGGCTGGACATGGTCCAGAACAGGGTCCCCAGGAGCATGGTCAGGGCAGTAAAGGTCACCGCTTTCCCGGACGTTGCGAGGGCTGTCCGGACCGCGTCATCCAGTCCCCTGCCCAGCCGATGTTCCTCGATAATACGACTCATAATATACAGGGCATAGTCGATGCCGAATCCGACTCCGACCGTCACCACTGGGAGGGTATGGATATTAATGCCAATATCGCGGGCGCCCATATAGGCGTTAATCACGGCATTGGCGACGAGCAGTGGAATAATCATATACACCCCGGCCATGACCGAGCGGTAGGTAATGACGAGGACGAGGAAGATCGTGCCGAAACCAAGAAGATTGACCAGAATATCATTCCGAAACAGTTCTTCGTTGGCAGCGGCCAACACGCCAATCGGGCCACCGGCGAGTCGAAACTGGGCAACCTCACTGGGATGCGCATCGATATAGGCACGGGCCCGCTGAATAACCCGCCGAATCGTTTCGCCCTGATGATCGGTCAGAAAGAAGCGGATGGGGGCCGAACGATACTTGTGATCAATGACCTGCGCGCTCTCCTGGAATGAAGTGCCGAAGAAATAAGAGGCGAGCAAAATCTGGACCTCACTAGTGCGTCGGGGGAGGACCTCCCATTTTGGCTCCTGTTCGTGTATGGCCCCGTTGACGACGGACAAAATATCCACAAATGAGAAACTCAACCCGACCGATGGGTCGCGTTCGAGCGCGCGCTGAAACTGCTCGATCCAGGGCAAGACCTCCGGACTTGCTAATGAAGGCTCTTGGCTTTGCTGGCGAAAGCGGTCGACCGGATTCATGCTTTTGCCTGCGTCCTCTTTTTTCTCCGGCTCTTTGCGTTCAACCACAACCATGAGCTGCTCGACCCCACCGAAGGTATCTTGAATGCGCGCATGAGCGGTATTGTGCGGAGAGTCACGGTACAGGAGCGGGGTGGCCGCGGTCGGGTCGCCAATGACCAGATTTTGCCAGAAGTAAACGCTGACGCCCAAAACAATAGCCCAACTGGCAAGCGTCACCCCTTTGCCTGCCGGCGAGACGAGAAAATGCGCCGCAGTCGAGACCATCCGTTTGAAGATCCCGTTCTCGCGCCGCTCAACGACCCGGATGTCGGGTTCTCGCAGGTAATGGTACACGATCGGGTTCAGCAAGAGTTCGCTCACGGTAATGGCGAGAATCCACACCGCCGCACTAATGGCGAGTTTCTGCAAGAGGACAATGGGTACGAACAGGATCACCAGCAGGCCCAGAGCATCAGTCAGGATACCCGACAGGGTCGGCACAAACAGTTCGGCGAACGAGGCAATAATGGCTGGCTCTTTTTGCCCTTTTGCCTTGCGGTATTCCTCATAATAGCGTTCGTGCATCTGGACGGAGTGACTGACCGCTCGGGCGGTAATAAAGAACGGAATGACGAGGGTGAGGGGGTCCAGGCTGAAGCCGATCATCTTGATAAACCCCAGACCCCAAATAGCCGAGATGACACCCGTCAAGGTGGGTCGCAAGGCCCCGCGGACATCGTGAAAATACCAGTACAGCAGCAGCCACATCAGTACCGTCGTCGCCAGAAAAATGACGTAGACCTGCTTGGCGTAGAAATACACCCAGCCGTATAGAGCCGGTTGGCCGGCCATGTGAATCCGCGTGTTGTCGTCTTCATACGGTTCAACCACAGAGCGCCGGATTTCCTCAAACAGACGCCGGTAATCGAGCCGCTGCTCGATAAAAGTGGCATTCAGCAGGGCGGCTTTTTCGTCCAGCGAAACGAGCACGCCGTATAAATTTCGTGAGGAATGCACGATGCGGCGTACGCGTTCGACCTCTGCCTCGGTCTCGGGTGCCCGTTCCATGACCGGTTCGACTTCCTGCATTCCACCACTTTTCATGATCACGCGACGGTTGGTCCGGTGGGCGATGGAGTTGACCAATTCATTATTCACACCATACACCCGCTCCAGTGCCTGGGTCATATTGAAAATTTTGGTTAACGTGGCCTGATTGAAAATGGTGCCCTCCTGGACCTCCAGCATCAGCATGATGGTGTTGGCTCCGCCGAAAGTGGGCGCGTAGGTTTTATGGACCTGGATGAAAGGGTGGTTCTCCGGCAGTTGTTCGTCGAACAGCGTGACGAGGTCAAGCCGCACAGCAAATGAGGCAAAAATCAGGGTGGCGAGGGTAACGAACAGTAAAACCAGCTTGCGCCGCGCAATAATCTGCTCCCCCAGTGTATATAAATAGCTGCGCTCTGCAGTGCTCATGTCGCCCCCTTTTTGCGTTGCACTGTCGTCCTAGCGGATGCCGACGAAGACAGGATTGTCTCTCCAGGTGGTAAAGCTCAGTTCTGCTTTAGACTCACTGTTCTCCCCGTTTCCGCTCCAGTAGCTCGTCAATAATCGTTTCGATGTTCTGAGGAGAGAGGTCCTGCACCCGGATCCAACCATCGATGATGAGGGTCGGGACACTCTCGATATGATAGCTATTCCCCAGGGCAATGGTAGCTTCAAGCTCGGCCTTCCCCCCGTCTGCATCGAGCTGGCTCAGGAGCAATTCAGGATCGAGGCCGATGCGATGGGCGACATGGGCGAGGCCGTTTCGGCTGCCAGTATCAATATCCTCCTCAAAGCGTGCATGAAATAATGCCCGCTGCATTTCTTCACGCAGCCCTAATTCTTGGGAGATTGCATAGGCACGGGCTGGAATTTGAGAGGACGCGTGGACAAGCGGGACGGCGCGAAAGTGGATGTCGAGTTGATTCGGATATTTCTGCTTGAGGGCAGGGATGAGGTTGGAGAAGACGTCATAGCAATGTGGACACAGAAAGTCTTCAAAGACGGTGAGCACGATCTTTTTTGAGACCGTTCCCTCTGGAGCCCGTCGCACGAAAGAAAACGTACCCGATAAGGAGAGATACTGATCCATCAGATCAGTCGTTGGCTGGCTCTGTGGTGGGAAAGCGAGGCAGACGAGGAAGAAGCTCAGAAGAAAAGAGAAGATTCGTAAGGCCATGTATGGCCGGATCATAGGAAGCAAACGGGCACTTTGCAAGTGCAAAATGCCCGCGGACAGTGCTCAATAAGAGCCCGCTGTGAAGGGACGCTCTGGAGAGGGGCGATTCAAGAATCGCCCGGTAGCCTTAGGCAACCAACTGCCGCAACACGTAGGGCAAAATGCCCCCATGCCGGTAGTATTCGACCTCAATAGGGGTATCGATACGAACGGTAACCTGGACATCCGTTGAGTGTCCATTGGCGCGGTGGACGACCAGGGTCGCATCCTGGAGAGGTTTGAGGTCGGTTTTGAGTCCGATGAGATCAAAGGTCTCCGTCCCGTCAAGACGCAGTGTCTGCACGCTGGTACCCTCCTTGAACTGACAGGGTACCACACCCATAAAGACCAAATTGCTGCGGTGAATCCGCTCAAAGCTTTGGGCGACGACCGCTTTCACCCCAAGCAGCCGCGTCCCTTTGGCAGCCCAGTCACGCGAACTGCCGGTGCCGTACTCCTGCCCGGCCAGCACGACCAGTGGGGTGCTGGCGGACTGATATTTCAGGGCCGCATCGTAGATCGCCATTTGCTCGCCGCCATTCCTGTGAGCCGCATGATACTGCGTGACCCCGCCTTCAACTCCGGGCACCATCAGGTTCTTAATCCGCACGTTGGCAAACGTGCCGCGGGTCATGATGCGATCATTACCACGCCGTGAGCCATAACTATTGAAGTCTTTGACCGCAACTCCCTGCTCCTGGAGATATTGTCCGGCTGGCGCATCCGGCTTAATGGCTCCCGCGGGACTGATGTGGTCGGTAGTGACGGAATCGCCCAGCACGGCCAGCGGACGGGCACCGGTAATGTCTTGAATCGTCCCGGCCTGGAGGCTGAACGCATCAAAGAAGGGCGGCTCCTGAATATAGGTCGATTCCGCGTTCCACTCGTAGACCGCACCGGTTGAACTGGGAATGGAATTCCAGAGCGGATTGTGCTCTTCAAAGTCGGTATACAGTCTGCGGTAGGTAGCCGAGTCCATGGCCGACGCCATGAGGTCTTGAATTTCACTCGCACTCGGCCACAGGTCGCGTAAATAGACGTCCGTTCCGTCTTTGTCCTGGCCCACAGGCTCGGTGGACAGATCAATATCGACTCGACCCGCCAGGGCAAACACCACGACCAGCGGCGGACTCATGAGAAAATTGGCCCGAATATTTTGATGGACGCGCGCCTCGAAGTTGCGATTGCCGCTCAAGACGCTGGCGGCCACCAGATTATGCTGTATCACCGTCTGTTCGATAGCCGAGTCGAGGGGGCCGGAGTTCCCGATACAGGTGGTACAGCCATACCCCACAGTCTGAAAGCCGACTTGGTTGAGAGACTGTTGTAATCCAGTTTTCTCCAGATATTCCGTCACAACCCGCGAGCCCGGACCCAAAGAGGTTTTGACCGTTGGTTTGACCGTCATGCCGCACTCGACCGCCTTCTTGGCCACGAGTCCGGCTGCCAACATCACACTCGGGTTTGAGGTGTTTGTACACGAGGTAATGGCGGCAATGAGCACCTCGCCATGTCCAATAGCGCCGAAATGCGAAGGTTCGTCTTTCGGTACGGCGTGACGCTGGGCGAGCGTCGAGCGGTCGGCCTGAAAACCACCCTCGTCGAGCGAGGCTGTGAGGAGTCGCTGAAAGGTCTCCTTCATATCCGGGAGATCGATCCGGTCCTGCGGGCGGCGTGGACCGGCCAGACCTGGCTGCACCTCGGCCAAATCGAGTTCGAGCACCTGGCTGTAGTCCACCTCGCCCTGGCGCGGAATGCCAAACATCTGCTGGGCCTGGAAATAGCTGCGGAACGCATCAACCTGTTCCGCGGTTCGACCCGTCGCCGTCAGGTAGGTGCAAGTTTCTTCATCAATCGGAAAAAACCCCATAGTCGCGCCATACTCCGGCGCCATATTGGCAATCGTTGCTCGATCGGTCAGGGCCAGGGAGGCCGCACCCTCCCCAAAATATTCCACGAACTTCCCGACGACCTTGGCCGCGCGGAGCATTTCGGTACAGTGCAGTACGAGGTCCGTCGCCGTGACCCCCTCACGCAGGCGACCGGTCAGATGCAGGCCAACGACGTCCGGGGTAAGAAAATAAACCGGTTGCCCTAACATACCGGCTTCCGCCTCAATCCCGCCAACACCCCAGGCGACCACCCCAAGGCCGTTAATCATGGTGGTATGCGAGTCCGTTCCGACCAGGGTATCCGGGTAATAGACGCCCTCTCTCTCGAGGACGCCTTTCGCCAGGTATTCCAGATTGACCTGGTGGACAATGCCGATACCCGGCGGCACGACCTGAAAACTGTCGAACGCCTGCATGCCCCATTTCAGGAATTGATATCGAGGCTGATTGCGCTCGAATTCGATCTCCATATTCCGTTGTAAAGCATTCCTAACCCCTGAATGATCGACCTGAATAGAGTGGTCGACCACCAGGTCCACGGGCACCAGCGGTTCGATCAATTTGGGATCTTTGCCCAGCCTGGCCATGGCTGAGCGCATGGCAGCCAAGTCGACCAGCAGGGGAACACCGGTAAAGTCTTGCAGAATAATCCGTGCCACCACAAAGGGAATTTCCGCCGTGCGGGTCTCTGTCGGGCCCCAATTGGCGAGGGTCCGGATGTCCTCCTCGGTAATCTTCTGGCTGTCATAGTTGCGCAAGACTGACTCAAGCACGATACGGATACTGACCGGAAGCCGAGAAATTGGTCCCACGCCCGCTTTCTCGAGTTGGGGCAGGGCGTAGAACTGGCCGGTTTTTCCGGCCTCGGTGCTAAAGGTTTGCAAAGAATCAAAAAGGTTATGCACCATACAAAAGTCCCTCCACGTCTTTGTTGCCTATTGTCGAATGATAATTCGGTGCTTGGCTAAGCGGATATATTCTCTCGCCCATCAGGGCAAGGGAGCGGCGCGGGGCAGGGCCGCTAAACCGGGATATTTTTTTGGCATCTTGTGCGGTAGCCGGCTCAGCGCATATATCTGGGGTAGGAGAGGACAGCCAATGCAATGGATTTGGAACCCGAGACCGAGGAGGCTCGTCAGCAGGGTAGGGACTGGAACCGGTATCTTTCTCGTCCTGCTGCTGACTTTTCTCTTCGCCGAGGAGGCTCGCTCCCAGCAGCAGAATCGACGCGCCGGACCCCATTCATGGACGGGCGACCTGACGCCCATCACTGCCCAAGACTGGAGCCCGGACCGGGCCGCCCATCTCTTGGAGCGGGCCGGTTTTGGCGGCCCACCCCAAGAAGTTGACCACTTGGCGGCGATGACGCCAGCCGCCGCGGTTCGGCATCTGATTCACTACCAAGACCGCGACAACAGCCACGTCCCGCCGTTCGACGAATCCGGAGTGTTCGATCCAACGCTGGACCCGTTTCCCAAAAGTCGAGCTGATGCCGTGCGTATTGCCCGTCTCAACGGCGAATCCATGGGGGTCAAGGTCAAGCCCGGCGGGAGTCGTCCCCTCCAGCCCGTTGTCGATCGTTTTTTCTATTGGCTGCGGGCCGACGCACTGGAAATGCGACGGGCCGGACAGTGGTGGGCCCAGCGTATGCTGGTGACAAAGCGCCCGCTCCAGGAAAAACTCGCCCTGTTCTGGCACGGACATTTCGCGACCTCAGATACCAAGGTTCGGGACTACCGCAAGCTCCTCAAACAGCTCGAATTATTCTGGCAACAGGGGAATGGGAATTTTCGTGATCTCCTCATCGGCGTCGCCCAGGACCCGGCCATGTTGGTCTATCTGGACGCCGGAGAGAACATCAAAGGTCATCCCAACGAGAACTTTGGCAGAGAAATCCTGGAACTCTTTACCCTGGGGGTGGGCCATTACACCGAGACTGACATTCGTGAGGCTGCCCGGGCGTTTACTGGCTGGACTCATGTTGGGCTGGCCTTCGTCGTCAAGCCTGAGCTGCACGACGAAGGCCAGAAGACCTTCCTCGGACACACCGGGCATTACGACGGCATCGACATTATCGATATTATTCTGGAACAGGATGTGGCTGCCCGCTTTATTGCGGCCAAGTTATATCGTTATTTTGTCCGGCAAAACCCCGCGCCTGGGCTGGTGGCCCAGCTCGGTGCGATCCTGCGAGAGCATCGATACGAAATCGCACCACTGTTGACGACGATTTTCCTCTCGCGCGACTTCTACAGCCCGCCCGCCTACGGTACGCAGATCAAAAGCCCCGTGCATCTCGTGGTTTCGACCTATCGCAAGCTCGGGCTGACCGCCATTCCCGGAGTGCCCGATTTCAACACCACCACCCGCGACCTGGGCCAGGAATTATTTCATCCGCCGAACGTCGCCGGCTGGGAGGGCGGACGGAGCTGGATCACGCCGGCCTTACTGCTTGAACGAGGAAATTTTGCCCGCACGATCTTCTTTCCCGATATGGTGAATTTTCGCCCGCCGGACCGCTGGATGCCGGTGACCAACCAAAAGGTCGCGACCAAGATCGCCCAAGGCTATGAAATTACGGCAGCGACGATTGAAACCGATGATAACGCCATGTCCGGCAACGCCATGGACCCCTCAGGCTCCGAGTCCATGTCCATGTTCAATATGATGGCGGGAGCGGACGAGGACTATAACACCCGCTACGGGAGTACTCACGGCTGGCAAGAAGCTTTTCGGCGGGTGAAGCCCATCCCCCGTTTTGCCGCCCAGCTCTCTATGACCAGTATCGTCCGCCAGGCTGAGCTCGCCACAACGTCCGAAGTCGTTGATTATTTTCTTGAGCGTCTGCTGCGGGTTCCCTTGGCGGCCGACGACCGGCAAGCGCTTATTGATTTCCTCACTCAGGAGTTAGGGACTCACAGGATAAAACCGGCAATGTCCTATCTGGAGGAACCGGTCAGCCATCTGGTCCATCTCGTGATGAGCACGCCGGAATATCAGTTGGGCTAGTATAAAGGATAAGACGTATGGCTAAGACCGTGATAAAAACATCTTTCCTGCATAGGCCACTCTCCCGGCGCGATGCACTTCGAGCAGGCATGTACAGCCTCGGCGTTGGGGCGGGACTGCTCGGGACCTCTCTTGTGCCCCGTGCACTGGCAAAGCCAGCCGAGGCTGTGCCGTCACCCCATGCGCATCCGGAACGCATTCTTGTCGTGGTCGAACTCTCGGGCGGGAACGACGGGGTGAATACGATTATTCCGTATGGTGATGATGCCTATTACCAACAGCGTCCGACCATTGGGATTCCGGCTCAAGACGTGCGGAAGATCGACGCGCACTTTGGCTTTCATCCGGCCATGGCCGGCTTCGAGCATTTATACAAAGACGGCAAGCTGGCTATCGTGCACGCCTGCGGATATGAAAATCCGATTCTGTCGCATTTTGCGTCCATGGGCTTCTGGCATACGGGCAGTCCTCATGCCGGGGAAAAGCTCGGCTGGTTAGGCCGCCTGGCCGATACGCTGGACCCTGAGGTGCAGCGCAACTATCTGGTCAATATTGCCACCGCGCAATCGCTGGCCGTGCGGAGTCGCCATCACTCGCCCCTGGTCTTCTATGACCCCGAAGGGTTTAAACGGAACGGGGTTCACCAGCAACAACCGCTCTTCCCGCGGCTGAGTGACAAGCGGGACACCCCCAACGCTTCCCTGGACTTCCTGACTGGCTTGGCTGAAAACGCAACAGAAAGTGCGGCCTTTGTGCGTCAGGCGTGGGCGGACTATCAGACCCCGGTCGACTATGGCGTGCGGGCTGCTGGTCTCGGGCTTGATTTGCGCAAGGTCGCGGCACTCATCAAGGCCGAGATACCGACCCGGCTGTACTACGTCAGTTATGCGGGCAATGTCTTTGATACGCATGTCCATCAAAACGATCTCCACTTCCGCCTCCTGACCTATACGACCGACGCGCTGCGTGGATTTATGCAAGACCTCAACCGCCTCGGTCGGGCCGATGATGTTGCGATCATGGTCTTTACCGAATTTGGCCGGCGCGTCCCCGAGAATGCCAGCAAAGGCACTGACCACGGTACGGCCACGCCGGTGTACGTCATCGGTGAAAAAGTGAAAAGTGGCTTCTACAGCACGCCACCCCGTCTGACCGATTTAGATGACGGCAACCTGCGCTACACGACCGACTTCCGGCGGGTCTACGCCACGCTGATTCAGGAGTGGCTGGGCTACGCTGATACGAAGGCGTTGCTCCGAGAGGAGTTCGAAACGCTGGGGATGTTTGTGTAAGGAGAGTGTCCCCGACGGGATTTGAACCCGTGTCGCCGGCGTGAAAGGCCGGTGTCCTGGGCCAGGCTAGACGACGGGGACAGAGTGGATTGTGAAAGAGGGATGAGCCGACCGGGGCTCGAACCCGGGACCCTCTGCTTAAAAGGCAGATGCTCTACCAACTGAGCTATCGGCTCAGCTCAGCGCACCTTAGCTGATACATTTCAAGAACTCAAACCCCCTCCGTCGTGTGGGATATACGGACCGCTGCCAGGAGTCGAACGAGCCATCCCGCCCGGCGTTGACTTGTGGGCGGCCCGTGGGTAGCGTTCGGACATGACGACCGTGCGTTCACGTTTTGCCCCGAGTCCGACCGGCTTCCTGCATATTGGCGGAGCCCGGACCGCCCTGTTTGCCCTCCTGGCTGCGCGGCAACAGTCTGGGACTTTTGTGCTGCGTATCGATGACACCGACAGGCAACGCTCTACCCAAGAATTCCACGACGATATTGTAGATTCGATGCGGTGGCTCGGTCTGGCGTGGGACGAGGGTCCGTACTTCCAAAGCCAGCGCTCGGTGCAGTACCAGGAAATGGGGGAACGGCTGCTCAGCCAGAGCAGGGCTTTTCGCTGTTTTTGTACGTCTGAGGAGCTTGAGGCAAAACGGAAAGCCGCTCTCACTGCCGGGCGCAGTCCGGCCTACGACGGGACCTGTCGGGACTCCCGGCCCGAGCCGGGCGAGTCCCGCCCCTACACGGTGCGTTTCCGAAGTCCCAAAGAAGGTGAGACGGTTGTTGACGATCTGCTGAAGGGACGGGTGGTGTTTCAGAATCAGGAACTGGATGATCTGATTCTTGTGCGCTCCGACGGTTCGCCAACGTATAACTTCTGCTCGGTCTTCGATGACGCCGATCTTCATATCTCTCATATTGTTCGAGGCGATGACCATCTGACGAATACGCCGCGTCAGGTCCTGCTCTTCCAGGCCATGGACGCCTCGCTCCCCCGGTTCGCTCACCTGCCTCTGATTTTAGGCAACGACCGGGCGCCGCTCAGCAAGCGCCATGGCGCGACCGCCGTCCGCGCGTATCGAGAAGCGGGCTATCTACCGGATGCGCTGGTGAATTTTCTGGCCCGTTTGGGCTGGGCGCATGGCGATGACGAAGTCTTTTCGTGGCAGGAGCTTGAGGAAAAATTCAAGCTCGAAGATGTCGGGGCCTCGGCCGGCGTCTTTAACTCGGAAAAATTAGAGTGGCTGAATGCGCACTACCTCAAGGCGCGGCCTGCCGAGCAACTGACGCAAGAAGTGAAGCCCTTTCTCCCGGAGACGGAACGTCCTGTGCCTGATGATGACTGGCTGGCGCGGATGGTGGCCACGCTGCAACCCCGGGCCAAAACGCTGGTAGAGTTGGGCGCGCAGTCCCAATTCTACCTGACGGACAATATTACGTTGGAAGAGAAAGCGGCGAAGAAATTTCTGAAGGTCGCCACTCTTCCAACGCTGGCGCGCTTGCGGACCCAACTGCATGACGTGACGGTATGGGATGAACCGACACTCCATAGGGTATTCACCGCGTTTATGGAAACCGAGCAGGTCAAATTGGGCAAAATTGCACAACCGGTCCGGGTCGCGCTCACCGGAAAGACGGCGAGCCCTGGTATTTTTGAAGTCATGGCGGTGTTGGGACAGGAACGCTGTCTTGCCCGGCTTGACCGCGTCTTAGCAGAGCCGCCGGTCGTAGCTGAATCTTGACTTCCTGTGGTCGCTTATTTATTTTGAACAACACTGAGGTGTGGGCTAATTGGTAAGCCACCTGACTCTGGATCAGGCGATTGTAGGTTCGAGTCCTACCACCTCAGCTTTTCCTGTGGTCCCATCGTCTAGCCTGGCCCAGGACACCGGCCTCTCACGCCGGCGACACGGGTTCAAATCCCGTTGGGACCATTCCTCATATCTCCTGTTCGGGTGGGCCGAAAAATCCAAGATTCTCTCCTTCCAGGCTTCCTATCGCGCCCTAGACTTTCTATAATGATCCTTAAGAGGCAGAGGTGGTAGGCAACTGTCAACGCAACCCGTAGGACTCATACGAGGATCTCTCTATGGCAGCAGAACAAAATGTCTTTGAGCGGATGATCAAGGCAGACCGTGAAAATCAAGAGAGCAAGCACTGGAGCGGGACCTTCATCGAGTATTTGGAAAAGATCAGGAAAGACCCCTCTCTGGTGAAGCACGCGCACGCGCGGACCTATGGCATGATCCTGCGCGAAGGGGCCTCCCATATCAATGAGACCGATGATCCACGCATCAGACGGCTGTTCAAAGATGAATCACTCAAGGTGTATAATTTCTTCAAGGACGAATTTTTCGGCATAGAGGAAGCCCTGGCCCAGATTGTGCGCTACTTCCAGTCCGCAGCTATGCGCGGCGAAGAGAGTCGCCAGGTCCTCTATCTGATGGGGCCGGTTGGGGCGGGTAAGAGTTCGCTGGTTGAGAAGATGCAGCGCGGACTCGAGGGACTCGATCCGATCTATGCGATTGCGGGTTCCCCCATGCACGAAGAGCCGCTCTTGCTCATCCCGCGCCATTTACGCAAGGAATTCGAGAAGATGCTTGACGTGCGGATTGAGGGCGACCTCTGTCCGGTCACCCGCTGGCGCCTGCGGGAGGAGTTCAAAAACCGGTATGAGGAGATGCCGGTCACCACGGTCGGTTTTTCCAAACGGAACCGACGCGGGGTTGGAGTCGTGCCGCCCGTTGACCCCAACAATCAGGACACCTCGGTGCTGATCGGCTCGGAGGACATCTCAAAATTGGACCGTTACTCAGAAGGCGACCCGCGTGTCCTCGAACTGAATGGGGCCTTCAACGTCGGCAACCGCGGCATGGTCGAGTTCATTGAGGTCTTTAAGAACGAGACGGAATACCTGCACGCAATGATTACGGCCACCCAGGAGAAATTCGTGCCCGCGCCGGGTCGCCACGGGACGGTGTTTGTCGATACGGTCATTGTGGCCCACTCGAACGAAGCGGAGTGGCAAAAGTTCAAGGCCGATCATACCAACGAGGCGATTTTAGACCGCATCGTTGTGGTCAAGGTGCCCTATAATTTACGTCAGTCGGAAGAGGTCAAAATCTACCAGAAGATGCTGCACAATTCCGACTTCCGGGCCAGCGTGGCGCCACATACGCTCGAAATCGCGGGGATGTTTGCCATCCTGTCGCGTTTGGAGCCCTCGCCAAAATGCGATCTGATGACCAAGCTGCGCCTGTACAACGGCGAGGAAGTTGTTGAAAAAGGCCGCACCAAAAAGATCACTGTCAAAGAACTGCGCGAGGATGCCAAGCGCGAAGGCATGTCCGGCATATCCACCCGCTTTGTCATGAAGGCGCTTGACAACGCCCTGTCGGACGGGGGGTCCTCGATTAATCCGATCAGTGTGCGCGAAGCCCTGATTCGGATGGTCAAGGAAATGGAAGTTGCCGACGATACGCGCAAGCAGTATCTGGAGTTTCTGCAAGATACCATCCATAAAGAATATCTCGAAATTCTGGAGAAAGAGATCACCAAAGCCTTTGTCTATTCCTATCAGGAACAGGCCGAATCTCTCTTTCAAAACTATCTGGACCACGCCGAAGCGTATGTGAACCAGACCAAAGTCAAAGACCGTAATACCAAGGAAGAACTCTTGCCGGACGAAGGGTTTCTCAAATCCATTGAGGAGCAGATTGCGATTATCGGCTCGGCCGCAGACGGCTTCCGCCAGGAGGTCATTGCCTATCTGTGGGCGTCCTTACGCCGGAATGAGAAGGTGGGGTATGAGAGCTATGAGCCGCTAAAGGACGCGATTGAGAAAAAACTGATGAGTTCCGTGCGCGATATCAGCCGCATTATTACCAAGGCGCGGACGCGAGACGAAGAACAGCAGCAAAAGCACGCGGCCATGGTGCAGCGCTTGATCGAACTCGGGTATCCGGAGGACAGTGTTGACGTGATCTTAAAATACGCAGCCAATCATTTGTGGAAAGATTGATCTGCAACTTGAGACTCCTCTATAGTTTGCTCTTCGGAGGTGAGTTGAGGCGGTGCTTGGTATGAAACCGACAATCAACGCGATTTTTCGTCCGTACTCTTCGTCCGATGCGCTCCGCTCCGACCGGAGCGCTGGCGACCGGCAACGGCACCGACAGAAAGTCAGAGAGGCGGTGCGCGAAAACATCGCCGACTTGATTGCCGAAGAGTCCATCATCGGCAAGAACAAAGATAAAGTCATCAAAGTCCCCATCCGGGGGGTCAAGGAATACCGCTTTATCTATGGCGAAAACTCGTCCGGCGTCGGACAGGGAGACGGCAACTCAGAAAAAGGCCAGGTCATTGGCAAGACCGATGGAACCGGCCAAGGGCCGGGCGAGGATAAAGCCGGCGACCAGCCCGGTGTTGATTATTATGAGACCGATGTGACTCTGGAGGAACTGGTCGAGATCATGTTCGAGGACCTCGAACTGCCGGATATGGAACGTAAAATTTTGCGTGAGGTCATGTCCGACCGTATCAGCAAGCGCAAGGGCTTTCGAAAAGCGGGCATCCGAATTCGGCTGGATAAAAAGCGAACGGTCAAATCGCGCATTAAACGCCGCTTGGCTGCCATCCAACAGGACGGCGACCCGGCGGCGGAGGAACAACGCTTCCCCTTTCGCAAAGAAGACCTCATCTATCGCCATCTGGTCGAAGATGTCCGCCCGGAGTCCAACGCCGTGGTCCTGTGCATCATGGACACCTCGGGCTCGATGGACACTCTGAAAAAATATCTGGCGCGCAGCTTCTTCTTCTTGTTGTATCAATTTGTCAGTACCAAATACCGCAATGTCGAGATTGCCTTTATCGCGCACCATACCGAGGGGAAAGAAGTCACCGAGGAAGAATTTTTCTATAAAGGAGAGTCTGGCGGGACGTTTATCTCCTCCGGGTACAATAAAGCGCTCGAAGTGATCCAGGCCCGCTATCATCCGTCATTGTGGAATCTGTACGCCTTTCACTGTTCGGATGGAGATAATTTTGACTCTGACAATAAGGCGGCACTCAAGGCCGCCCAAGAACTGTGCGATCTGTGTAACCTGTTTGGCTATGGTGAAATCAAGCCGCTCGGCTCGCGCTATTACGAAAGCTCCATGCTCAATATCTTTCGCCGCCTGGAAGCCGAGAACTTTCAGACCGTGCTGATCGAACGCAAAGAAGACATCTGGCCGAGCTTTAAGACTTTTATGTCCAAAGAACGCCCGCCGATCGCGCCGGAAACACCCGCGGCGGCCGAATAATAGAGGCGTCGCGACAACAGCCGAGGAGCAGGTATGGCTGAGTGGGATGTGAAAGACCTGGAAGGCTGGGACGAAAAAATTCGGGTCAAAGTCCAGGAGTTTGGCTTATCCTGTTTTGATCAAGAGTTTGAAGTCTGTGACCATAACCAGATGTTGGGCTATATGGCCTATTCGGGCATGCCGGCGCATTACCCGCACTGGTCCTATGGGAAGAGCTTTGAGAAGCTCAAAACCATGTACGACTATGGGGTGTCCGGCCTGCCGTATGAGATGGTCATCAACTCTGACCCGTCGATCGCCTACCTGATGACTGACAACTCGTTCTGTCTCCAGGTCCTGACGATTGCCCATGTCTACGGCCATAACGATTTTTTCAAAAATAATTTCACCTTCAAAACTACCCAGGCCGAGTACACCATCAGTCGTTTTAAGGTCCATGCCGACCGGGTCCGCTCCTATCTTGAAGATCCTTCCATTGGCGTTGAAAAGGTCGAACGGATTTTGGACACCGCCCATGGCCTCTCGTTACAGTGCCGGCGGAATCTTGCTATCAAAAAGCTCACGCTCCGAGAGCAACGGGAACGAATGCTGGAAGCCACGCGCCCCGCGGCTGATCCGTTTGCAGACCTGCACCAGCAGGAAGATATTGAAGTCCCGAACCTCAACAAAATTCCGGCTTCTCCGGAAGAAGATCTCTTGCTGTTTATTCGCGACCATAACCGTACCCTGAGTGACTGGGAGCGTGACCTGCTGACCATCGTGCACGAGACCGCCCAGTATTTTATCCCTCAGATGGAGACGAAGATCATGAACGAGGGCTGGGCCAGCTACTGGCACCGCGAAATCCTGAACAGTCTCGACCTGCCCCAAGACCTGCATCTTGAATTTCTCGTCCGCCATAACCAAGTTGTGCGCCCCTTCCCCAAGGGTCTGAACCCCTACTACCTGGGTCTCAAGGTGTGGGATGATATTAAACGCCGCCACGATGACCCGACCCCGAAGGAGATCGAGAAATATGGCCGGCCAACCAAAACCGGAACCCAGGCGCTTTTCGAAGCTCGCGAGGTGGACCGGGATGCCTCTTTCCTGCGCCGCTTTCTGACCGAAGAACTCATGCGCGACATGGATATGTTCGAATATGAAGCGCGTGGCGAGGATCTGGTGATCTCCCAGGTTTCAGATAAAGAAGGCTGGCGGGAGATAAAGGAAACCCTGATCAAGAACGTGGGCATGGGCGGGGTGCCGGTCATTAAAATTGAAGACGCGGATTACAACCAGAACCGCAGCCTGTATGTCAAACATTGCCACGAGGGGCGCGATCTCCAGCTCGAATATGCGGAGAAAGCGATTTCTTACCTGCATCGCCTGTGGGGCCACGAGGTCGTGTTGGAGACGGTGGTCAATAACAAACGGGCGCTCCTGTCGTACAGCGACGACGGATTTTCCGCCAAACCGCTCAAATAGGTCTCGATCTGCCCTGCTTCTCTTTTGGAAAGCTTTCGTAGACGGGGCGGTACGGGCCTAGTCTGTGCGCGGACAATAATATCGGACAAAAAGACAATGAGGCGGGATTATCCGGGATTACGTGGGATTATCTGGGATTACATGGGCCGTTCACGGCCTCAATTTACGAATTTTGACAGCATCCTGGCACACCCCGCCCGTCTCCTATCCCCCTGAAAAACCGCCGCTTTTCCCCCATTCTGGCCCACCCCGGCCCACCCCCGCGCCGCTCCTGCTCCCGCGTCCAGCGCCACCCGCCCTGCCGGGTCGCATCCCGCCAATTTTACCCCATTGAACTTTCCGCTTTTTTTTGCAAGCACCAGTATATTGTCAAACTTGGACGCGATATTATTTGACAAATAGCAACATTATCAGACATAATTCCAGTCGAGCAGCCTTTTGAAAGACGGCCATTGCAGGGCGTTTAAATCCGGTTTAACAC
Organism: Binatia bacterium; assembly: GCA_963422435.1. Taxonomy (GTDB): domain Bacteria; phylum Desulfobacterota; class Binatia; order Bin18; family Bin18; genus Bin18. The sequence continues at coordinate 2,990,172 of OY729511.1, forward strand.
TGCATTTTTGTGTTTCAGAAGGTGCGCGCACGGACAAAAAGCGCGGCAAGTTGCCCAAAAATTAGGCAGGAAAGCTATTCATCAGTGAAATACTAGTGAAATAGTGAATAGCTTTCCTCAATTCCCCATTGAAATCAGTACCTTAAGCATTTTTCGCCGCCAAAAACCGGGCCGTGCTTGCAAAAAAAAGCTATGCATGCGGACTATTAGCTGAACTAATAGTTGTGGGTGTCGTCAGGGCCAGCGCGGGGGTCGCATGGATACGGCCCCGTCGTCCAGACCTGAATGGGCCGCCCGGCCACCCGCACCCGCGCCAGCGCCGCCCGCAGCCGGGCCAGATACCGGCAGTCGTCTGGGCGCTCCACGATCAGCACGATCCCGGGCTGGCGGCCCGTCAGCTGGGCGTAGTGCAGCGCTTGCCCCACCGCCTCATACCAGCGCCGTGCCCGTTCCACCTCGACCGCATGGGTGGGGGTCAGGCAGTCCGCGCGCGTCCCGTCCGCCAGTCGCACCTCGACCTGCCCGCCCCGCGCCGTGCACCACGCCGCCGTGTAGGTCGCCTCGGGGCGGGCCGTCAAGAGGAGGCCGAGGAGCGGGAGAGACGCGCCGCAGCCCCCAGCTACTGCCCAGGGCCGCATTATTTCGACGGCTTCCCGCACGCCCCCACACGAGCGCCCCGACCCAGCCGAGCAGCGTCCACCCTAAGCAGAGGTTGAGGGCGAGAATGGAGGGGAACTGGCGGTGCTGCCTATTGCTCGCCACAAGAGTGGGGATAAAATACAAGGGGAGGCCCACGAAAAAGACCACGAGGAGGATCATCCATCCTTCTGGGTTCATGCTACTATCCTTCCTGTTCTGTCTAGGTCTAGTCTTTCCAGAGGGCATTTGCATTGTCGGGCGGGCTGGGGGGAGCGCAGAGCGCCTGCCCCTCCTCTTTCCACTCTGGGAAATAGCTATCCCACCGCGTGCAGAGGGCTTTACGTCCTGTCCCATTGAGGTCGAGCCAGTACGATTTGAGCCAGGAGATGCGGGTCGTGATCCGCGCGTCCTCCAGCGCAGCCGGGGGCGTCTGCTCCTTGATGGTAGGCCGATATGATGCCTGCTCCTCAGCCACGCTGCTCTGTGGCGTAGCCCGCGGCGGGCCAATGTAAAGCTCAAGGCCAAGCGCGACGCATATTTCGAACAGCCGGGTCGCCTTCGGCTCATGCCCCTCTATCACGGTACGGATGGCATTCTCTGGCAGTCCGGCTTCCATCGCCACCCTATACTGATTCGTGCCTAGGATAGCCATCCTTTGTCTGAGCAACTTAACTATATCCTTCATATCCATTCGCTATTTTTAGCGAAGAGGCGGTGAGGGCGCTAGCCCCTACAGTTCGCTATATATTGAGGCTTTGACTATTATCGCAATATATAGCAAAATAAGTCATGATGTTTTGCGGAAGCAGTGAGATTATTCGCCTATCCCACATCTACGCGACCCACCGGGGTCTCAAAATGTCCTCAGTCTCGACCTACATGAGCGGATCAGGGGACACCCTGAAGCGGCTGATAGCTGGGCGCGACCTGACGACTAAAAAGGCGCACAGGCTAGTACTCTGGCTCTCCGCCCACTGGCCCGCCGATCTGGCCTGGCCTGCCGACATCCCCCGCCCCGAAAGGGAGGCTCGTGACTAGGACAGTCACCCGCCGCGAGCTGGTGGCGGCGCTGGATGAGAATCAGACTGCACTATCCCGCCGCGCGGCCCGCGAGTCCTGGCCGTACACCGAGTATCTCTGCCGGGGCGGCCGCCGCCGGCACTACCTCGTGGCCGCCCTGCCGCCCGACGTCCAGGCCGCCCTCGCGGACCAGGCCGCGCCGCCGGCGCCCCCAGCGCCCCCGGCTGATCCCCCACTACTAGATAGGAGTACCCCCGCGCGGCGCGGCCGCCCGCAGGCCGCAGTGCCCGACGCGGCCTGGCAGGCCTGGCTGGCCGACTATCTCGACCGCCGCCAGCCGACCGCCCAGTCCTGCTACCGCCGCCTGCAGGCGCAGGCAGCGTCCGAGGGGTGGACACTCCCGAGCCTGCGCACGCTGCGGCGCCGCCTGGCGCGCGAGATCGACCCCGCGGTCGTCACGCTGCGCCGCGAGGGCGCGCCCGCCGTCGCCCGCCGCTACCCGGCCCAGACCCGCACCGTCGCCGGCCTGCACGCCCTGGAGTGGATCAACGGCGACGGCTACCAGCCCCGCCCGAACCTGCGCTGGGCCGACGGCACGATCAGCCGGCCGGTCATCTGGTGGTGGCAAGATGTCCACAGCCGCAAACTGCTGGCCTGGGCTCTCGACAAGAGCGAAAACGCCGACCTCATCCGGCTCACCCTCGCCGACCTGATCGCCACCTGGGGCCTGCCCGCCCACGTCACCCTCGACAACACCCGCGCCGCCGCCAACAAAACGCTCTCGGGCCAGGTCCCACATCGATATCGCCACGGCCCGCCGCGCTGGGACGAGCCGCTCGGCCTGCTGCCCCGCCTCGGCATAGAGGTGCACTGGACCGGAGTGGTGGAAGGGCAGGGCTGGGGCCAGGCCAAGCCGGTGGAGCGGGCCCACCGCGACCTGCGCCAGGACCTCGACAAACACCCGGCGCTGCGCGCGGCCTGGGAGCGCGCCCACGCCGTCCCCCGTGCCGCCTACGAGGATATCGTGGCCGACGTCGTGCACGAGTACAATGGGCGCCCCGGCCGCCGCACAGAGATGGGGGCCGGGGCGCACAGTTTTGACAGCGTGTTCGCCCGCTCGTACGAGCGGGCCACTATCCGCTGGCCATCAGACACCCAGCGCCGCCTGCTGCTGCTGGTGCCCGAAGTCGCGATCGTGGACCCCGCCGGCGGGGTGGCCCTGCGCGCCGGCCGCGGCCCCCACGGCCACAACCGCTACCAGCACCCGGCCCTCCTCGCCCACACCGGCGCGCGTGGGAGACCTGGCCGCGCTGTGTCGGCCTGCGCTGGACGGCACAAATAAATGGGAGGACGCGTCACAGGACTGTCTCCTACGGGCTGAATGACGTCCGGGTAGACGCGGTACGCGACGCCTGGGTCGTCTACCTAGGCACCTATGATCACCTGGCCAACGGCTGGACTTTCCCCCGTGCGCTCGACGACTCCATCGATATTCTCTTCTCCCATCGGGGCATCCCGACCTTTCGACTCGGCGTGCCGGGGGATACCGTGATACTCCACCATGCGTCGGGCTGGACCTCGTGTCGGCGGATGCGCGATACTCGCTCGTGGATACCGGAGACCTCCACGCTCGGGACGGATCTTGCCGCACGGCTCTACGGTGGGGGATAGGCGGTCTCAACTATTAGTTTACCTAATACTTAAAATTCTTTTTTGACCGACAATGTCTGATAATATCTTTCCCTATTTTTGTCCGATTCCACTCTTCTTTTTGTCCGCGCACACCTAGTCGGACGTCCCGGTGTGAGCGGTTTCCAGAAGAACAACGGCCTCGGCCCGCATGCCTTCTGCACGCCCGATAAAGCCCAGGCCCTCACCCGTGGTCGCTTTAATATTCATAGCCGAGGGCTCAACCTCCAGAACTTCCGCCAAGTTTTGACGCATGGCTTCTTTATAGGCGGTGAGCTTGGGCCGTTGTGCCAGGATGGTCAGATCCGCATTGCCCACGCGGTAGCCCTGGGCTTTGACTTTCTCCATGACAGCCCGCAGCAGGGCAAGGCTTGACGCATCCCGATAGCGGGGGGCGGAGTCCGGGAAATGCTGGCCGATATCTCCCTCGCCCAAGGCGCCCAAGAGCGCGTTGCTCAGGGCGTGACAGACGACATCGGCGTCGGAGTGGCCCAGGAGCCCCTTCTCCCACGGGACCTCAACACCGCCCAGAACCAACCTGCGTCCCGGCACGAGCCGATGAATGTCTACGCCCTGACCAATACGAAAAGACATGCCGGTCCCGAACCTACAGGTTGGTCGCCATCAGTGCCACCAGATGGGTATTGAAACGCACCGGGTCGGGGAGTTCCGAACCCTCGGCCAGGAGGCCATAGCCAAACAGCAATTCGGCGTAGATCTTCAGGCGTGGGTCGTCGGTGTCATGTTGAAAACACTCCTGGAGTTTCTCTAAGAGAGGATGGGCCGGGTTCAGCTCCATGATCCGCTTTTGCTTGGGCAGGTCTTGCTGCGTCTGGCGTAACAGCCTCTCCATTTGGGGGCTCGGGTCGTTCTCCTCGCTGACCAGGCAGGCTGGAGAGGCCGTCAGCCGATTGGACAAGCGGACTTCTTTAATATGTTCGTCAAGCATTTTCTGGAGCGTTTGGAGTAAATCCGTATAACTCTCGGACTGCTGCTTGAGTTCTTGCTCCGCGGCCTCGCGTTCGCTCTGGCTGCCGATGTGGACCGTGCCTTTCCCAATGGACTTGAGCTTTTTTCCCTCAAACTCGGTCAGGGATTGCACGACAAGCTCATCCACCGGGTCAATCAAATACAAGACTTCATGCCTTTTTTCCCGAAAGGCTTCCACATGTGGAGAATTCTCAACGGCGCTGCGCGACTCTCCGGTTAAATAAAAGATCTCCGGCTGAGCGAGGGGCATGCGTTCGACGTAGGCTTTCAGGCTGACGAGCTTTTCCGGGTCTTTGGAGGACGGGAAGAGCAGCAGCGGGGCGATACGGTCTTTGTTCTCAAAGTCCGTACTCAGTCCCTCCTTGAGGACTCGCCCGAATTGCTCCCAAAACGTGAGATAGGTCTCCGTATCCTGCTGGGCGAGATTGCTCAACGCCTCCAGTATTTTTTTGGTCAGCCACTGACGGATTTGGGTAATATGCCGATCCTGTTGGAGCCGTTGACGTGAAACATTCAACGGTAGGTCCGCGGAATCAACTACCCCTTTCAGAAAACGGAGATAGCGCGGAATGAGGTCTTCGCACTGCTCCATGATCATAACCCGTTGGGCGTAGAGTTGGAGCCCGAACGGCGAGGCATGAAACGCGAGATCAAATGGGGCTTGTGAGGGTAAAAAGACCAGGGCCTGAAACTCAAAGCGTCCCTCGGCCCGAAAATTGAGCGTCTTGAGCGGAGGATTCCAGTCGTGGGCAATATGCTTGTAGAACTCGGTATATTCGTCTTCAGAGACCTCGGCCGGTGGCCGCGTCCAGATGGGTTTCATGGAGTTGAGGGTCTTGTCTTCAACTACAATAGTCGGTCGCGCCCCTTCCTTGGGCTTGCCCTCGTCATCCCGTTCGATTTCTTCGCGTTCCTGCTTGTTCTTAATCGGATAGGTCACAAAATCGGAGTGCCGTTTCACAATACTGTTCAGTACCCAAGGGTCCGTGAAGTCCTCAATCCCGTTCTCAGGGTCAGCCGGCTTGAGCTGGAGGATGATGGAGGTCCCATTCTGGGAACGCTCGGCTGCTCGCAGTGAATACTCGCCGTCTCCCGTGGACTCCCATTCCGTAGCGGTTGCCTCGCCGGCGCGGCAGGTGACCAGGGTGACCTTATCCGCCACCATAAACGCCGAGTAAAAGCCCACGCCAAACCGCCCGATCAACTCGGATAGAGCTTCCGGCGACTGCCCGTCCTGCCGGACCTGTTCGAGCAGGGCGCGCGTACCGGACTTTGCAATCGTCCCGATATTGCCCACCACCTCGTCCCGGCTCATGCCAATACCATTGTCGGTAATGGTGAGGGTGCGGTTCTGCCTATCCGCTTCCAGACGAATCTCGAGCGCGGCCGCGTCTGGTAACAGCTCCGGCTTCGTCAGCGACGCAAAGCGCAGCTTGTCCAGCGCGTCCGATGCATTCGAGATCAGTTCGCGCAGAAAAATATCCTTATTGGTATAGAGCGAATGGATAACGAGATTCAGCAGTTGTCTGGTTTCCGCTTGAAAGGTAAACGTCTCAGCAGCTTGATTCGATTGCTCACCCATTATTTTCTCCTCTTCCAGCATAAAAACAGGCACAAGCAGGCGGAGTCCACCCTCTGGCGTCTGTAACATTCCATTCCTTTCAATAAGCATTCTTTTTCGGAACGCAAATTTTACTCCGTACTCTATGGGTAGCAGTGGGGCAGATAAGGCTCAGGAGTAGCTTTGCCATGTCATCAAGCAGCCTCGGTAAGCGGCGGCTATTTCTCCCGCTCTCCATGTTGACAATGCTTCAGCAGAAGCGGTAATGATGGAAAGATGATGGCGGACCGGCTCTCTTCCTTCCCGTTTTTTCTTTCCCGCGCTTTTTATTTTGCCCCCTAGGGGGCGTATCTTTTTTTGTTATCATCGCAGGCCATTATGTCCTTCTATTCTCTTGCTGGAGCAAGCAATCGTTGAGGTGCAACTATGCTGATTAAAATGACGAAGCGGGCAACCCAAGACGAAGTTGCCGCTGTTGAAAAAAAACTACGCGGCTGGGGCTATAAAACCGGCAAAATGGTTGGCGAGGAGATTACCCTGATAGGGGTGTATGGGGATATTACTCGCCTGCCGACTGGCGAAGTCCAAGAAATGGGGGGCGTGGAGAGCCTGATTCCCATCTCGCGGGCGTATAAGCGCGCGGCGCAAAAAGGTTCGCCCGGCAGCCTTATTCATCAGCGCGTCCGGATCGGTGAGGTTGAGGTTGGAGGCGACGACATTACGGTTATTGCCGGTCCGTGTTCGGTCGAGAGTGAAGCCCAGATTATGGAAGCCGCCCGGATTGTCAAAGAAGCCGGGGGGAAAGTGCTGCGTGGCGGAGTGGTCAAATATCGGTCCAGCCCGTATAGCGGCTGGGAGGGCATTGGGTCGAGCTCTGACGAGGCCCTGCACAACGGCCTCAATCTGATCGTCAAAGCCGGACGGGCTTTCGAGCTGCCGACCGTTGTTGAGGTCCTCGATCCAGGCGATGTGCCTCTATACGAAGACTTGGGAGTGGACTGCTTCCAAATTGGTGAGCCTAATGCCAAAAATCAGGCACTGCTGAACCGCTTGCGTGATACGCCGCTGCCCATCATCCATAAACGCGGCAACTCACTGGACATGGAAGCCTATTTATTGTGGGTCGAGCGAGTGATGGCCCTGGGCAAGGAAAACGTCATCCTGTGTGAGCGGGGGATCATGAGCGCCAATAAATATACGCGCAATACCCTGGACCTCGGTGGGGTGGCGGCCTTCCATTATCAATTGTCCTGTCTGCCGATTGCCCTAGATGCCTCGCACGGAACCGGCTTGCGCGATTTGGTGCATCCCATGACACTGGCCGGGATCATGGCCGGAGCCTCTATTGTCCTGGTCGAATGCCACCCCAATCCGCTCATCGCCAAATCGGACGGCTTTCAAGGATTATTCCCAGAACAACTGAAGCATCTCGTCACCGCCTGCGAACAGATCTGGGAGACGCGCCGCCGCCTCGAACCTCTCTACGTGCCCAGTGCCGTACTCGAGCGGGACTATGAGAAGCGGGTCACCGAGGACAAGCGGCGCTTCTTTGGTGCACGGTAACGGATGGCCATCCACAAGCCGCCCCGGCTCAAGTCAGGTGAGCGGATTGGCATTGTCTCTCCTGCGGCTGCCGTCCAGGCAGACAAGCTGAAGCACGGTTGTCTCGCGCTTCAGCGGTGCGGATTTTCAGTCCAGGTCGGAGCCCAAGCGCTCCAGCGCGACCGATTCTTCGCGGGGACGGACCGGACCCGGGCTGAAGAGTTGACGGCGATGTTCACGGACCCGAGTATTCAGGCGGTCTTTTGTAGCCGGGCAGGCTATGGCTCCGGTCGGCTCCTGCCTTTGCTCGACTTTACGCTCTTCGCGCAACAGCCGAAAATTTTTGTCGGCTATAGCGACGTCACCCTGCTGCTGAATGCGTTTGTCCAAAGGGCCAGCTTGGTCTGCTTTCACGGACCCCTTGTCGCCGGGGAGTTCGCCGCAGGCCTATCCGAGCGCTCCCGCGTACATCTGTTCGATCTTCTGGCTCACGGTACAGGAGAGGAACATCTTCCCTTCTCGACGACCCTCCGGGCCGGTGTTGCCGAGGGGCCGTTATTGGGCGGCTGTTTATCTGTCCTGGTCGCAACACTGGGGACACCCTTTGCTTTTGACCCGCGCGGCGCTATTCTATTCCTTGAAGATATTGGTGAAAAGCCATATCGTATTGACAGAATGTTAGTTCAGCTCAAGCAGGGTGGTGTGTTGGAACATCTGGCAGGGGTCGTGTTTGGGGATATGCAAGGGTGTTGGGGAACGGAGGATGATTCGACCTTACTCTTGTCTGTTATTGCGGACGCATTGGCAGAGTACACCTATCCAGTTGGGTTTGGTCTGCCGGCCGGGCACGGCAAAGAGAATTTCGCCCTACCGTTGGGCACCCGTGTTCGCCTCGATTCCAGGCAGCAACAGTTAGTATTCCTCGAGTCTGCAGTGACATAAGCGGAGGGAGAGAAGATGGACTTCTCGGCGGTGGATGTGGTGTTAGAAGAGGCGGTGCGAGACGGGACATTTCCCGGATCTGTCGTCTTAGTCAAGCAAGACGGAGAAGTTGTCTATCGCAAGGCGCACGGATATCGGAGCCTGGATCCCGAGCGCACGCCGCTCGGCGAAGAGACGGTTTTTGATCTGGCTTCACTCACCAAGCCGCTGGCAACCACAGTGGCCCTGATGCGCTTCGTGGCGGAAAAGAAAGTCCGACTCGATGATCGGATCGGCCGCTTTTTCCCAAACTTTGGGACGTGTGGTAAAACGGCGACGACGATACGGCAACTCCTCTCTCATTCATCCGGGCTGTCCGCTTGGCGACCATACTACAAAGAGCTCAGAGCGCAAAAACAGAAGACCTCCCGGCTTGCGACGCTGGGCTCACAAAGTGCGCGGGATTTTATCTATGCCCAAATCCAGCGCGAAAAGGCTGAATATGAACCGGGTTCGCGGGCGCTGTACAGCGATCTCGGCTTTATGCTGCTCGGGGCATTGATTGAGGATATGAGTGGCACGAGTCTTGACCAATACTGCTGGGATAAGATTTATCGCCCACTCGGCCTGCGGGCGATAGGGTTCATTAATCTTGAGACGCTCCGCCGGAAAAAATATGAGCCAGTCACCGAGATGATCGCTCCGACCGAACGCTGTCCGTGGCGCGCACGTCTCTTGTGTGGCGAGGTCCACGACGACAACGCCTACGCCATGGGGGGAGTCGCTGGCCATGCCGGTCTCTTTGCACCCATTGATGAGGTCGATCGGTTAGTCAGCACTTTGGTGGAGTGTTATGCTGGCATCCATCCCTTTCTGCCCGCCGCCGTTGTGCGCGACTTTTGGACCGTGAACACCGCAGTGCCGGATTCGACTTGGGCCTGCGGCTGGGACACGCCCTCACCGCAGGGATCAAGTGCTGGGAAACTTTTCTCGTCCCGCTCCATCGGCCATTTGGGCTTTACCGGAACCTCGGTGTGGATTGATCTGGAACGGAACATCCACATCATTATGCTGAGTAACCGAGTCCATCCACGCCGAAAGAACGAAAAGATTACCGCCTTTCGGCCCATCCTGCATAATGCTGTCATGAAGACCCTGCTTGACGCCAAGAGTCAGGGGACGAGTGAGCACGCGTCTGAGACAACAGGACAGCCAGATACGCAAAGCGAAGCAGCGCCCGGAGACTCCGTCTCCCTCCCTTCAGCTTCGTGAATCGTGGGCTGAACACGGCTGCGTGAGCCGAGCCCTGTATGCCGCATGTCGCTGAACCGGACCTGAGGGGAATCCGTCACATCCACTGCATCGCTATAGCCGGCGTTGGTATGGCAACGCTGGCTGCCATGCTGAAAGCGCGTGGGTATCGGGTGACCGGCTCGGACCGAGAGATCTATCCCCCTATGAGTGACTTTCTCGCTCAGGCAGACATCCCCGTCATCCAGGGCTATCAAGGAGAGAACCTGAGTCCTGCGCCAGACCTCGTCGTTGTTGGGAATGCGGTCTCCCGTCCGAATCCCGAAGTCGCAGCCTTACTGGCCACGAACATCCCCTATATCTCTTTTCCACAGGCGGTCGGCGCCTTCTTTCTTGCGGACAAACGCCCGTTGGTTGTCGCTGGAACGCATGGCAAGACCACATCAACGGCGCTGTTAGCCTGGGTCCTAGCCCAGGCTAACCGGTCCCCAGGCCTGCTGGTTGGTGGGATCAGCCGGAATTTTGGCCAGGGCTATTGTTTGGGCAGCGGGCGAGATTTTGTGATTGAGGGCGACGAGTACGACTCGGCCTTTTTTGACAAGGGCCCGAAATTTCTGCACTACCGCCCGCAGGCGGTTCTCCTGAACGCCATTGAATTTGACCATGCTGACATCTATCAGGACCTCGATCAGATTAAATCCGCCTTTCGCCGTCTGCTTGAGATCCTCCCGTCCGGAGCCCCGATTGTCGCCTGTAACGATTTCCCAGAGGTGCTGCACGTCGTGCAGTCGGTAGGCAAACCATTTGTGACGTTTGGTCTCAACGAACAGGCTGACTGGCAAGCGCCCGACGTACAGGACGACGGTCGCCAACTGGTTTTTACGATTACGCGAGGCCAACACGCCTGGGGGCATTTCACCTGTCCGCTGATGGGGCGCATGAATGTGCGGAATGCCCTGGGGGTGAGTGCCTTGGCTTCGATGATCGGATTGTCCGCCCACGAGGTTGCGCCCGGTATGGCCAGCTTTCTCGGGGTCGAGCGTCGCCAGGAGTTGGTCGGGGAAGCCCAGGGGGTGACGATCATTGATGACTTCGCGCACCATCCCACCGCCGTCACTGTTGCGATCGAAGCCGTCCAACTGCGTTATCCCGGACGCCGGGTCTGGGCCGTCTTTGAGCCGCGCTCCAATACGTGTCGGAGAAGGGTCTTCCAAAAACCCCTGACCGAGGCGCTTGGGCGCGCCGACCGTATCCTGCTTGGCCCGGTATTCACCAAACCGCAAGACCGGCTTGCCGCAGCCGATCTGTTCGCGCCGGCCGAACTCGTCGCTGACCTCCAGGCCCGTGGCGAACATGCCTATGCCGGCCACAGCGTGCCAGACCTTTGTGCCCGTCTCACCAAGGAGTGTCGGGCCGGTGATGTTGTGCTGGTGATGTCGAACGGCGCATTTGGAGGGTTGCCACGTAAGCTCCTCGCGGCTTTGCAGGACGGTTAAGGCAAACGGATATCAGCGACCGTCGCTCCGTTCCCGTACATCTGTACATAGGTTCGATAGTTGCGCAGGACCAATTTCACATACCGGCGTGTCTCGCCGTAGCTGATGTTCTCAACAAACTCGTCCGGTTCCAGCTCTCCAAAGCGAGCGAGCCATTTGTCCGCTGCCTTTTCGCCGGCGTTGTAGGCGCCCAAAGCCAGAATAAGGCTCCCCTGATAGCGCTCCAAGAGCCCGCGTAGATAGGTTGTCCCGAGACGAATATTGAGGGCCGGGTCGGTTAACGCGCTTCCTCCGTTCAGCTGCAGGTCGGTGAGTTGAGCTGCGGTGGTCGGCAGGAGCTGCATCAGTCCATAGGCGTTTGCCGGTGAGACTGCTGTCGCGTCAAACAGACTTTCCTGTCGGATCAGAGCAACAATGAGATAGGGGTCAAGGTTGTTTTTTTCGGCGTGGGTGCGGACGAGGTTCCAATAGGCTTGGGGGTAGAGATACACCTGCCTGACTGCGCTACGCACGTTCAGCCGCGGCAGCAACCGAAACATCGAGGTATAGTCGTTGACGCGCTGATATGCGGAGAGAAAAAATTTTGTCCAGGCTGTTCCCTTGGGTGCGTGGTGACGGACGAAGTCGAGCTCACGACGCGCCAGGTCTGGGAGGCCAAGAGCCACGAGGGTGGTGTAGCGCTGATAGTGCGCCTCCTGAACCGTGGAGAGGCGAGGGACAGGGAAGGCAGGCCGAGTCTTGAGGGGCAGGGGCGCTAGCGTTGTTCTCAGGCGCTTTTCCGCCCACAGCGCATAATAGCCATGCGGATAGCGACGCCGGAGTCGTCGATACACGGCGGCCGCTTCCTCGGACTGCCCTAAACGCCCGGTTGCACGTGCCTGCCAGTACAGAGCACGCCCGCCTTCGGCGGTTCCGGGTTCGGACTGAGCGAGCTTTTGAAAGATCTCCCGCGCGGTTCGATACTCCCCCTGGCTGTAGGCCATCCAGCCCTGGCGCCAGTGCGCTTCACGGGCTAGTGGTGTACGGGAGAACTGCTGTCTGAGATGTTGATAGGCCGCAGCGGCGTTGGCATTGTCCTGCTTGGACTGAAAGATACGCCCTATGGCGTTCCACGCCGCTGCGGCCAAGTCGTGGCGTGGATACTCTTTTGTAAGTCGCTTGAAGAGCAGCAGGGCCGCGTCATCCTCGTCTTGATTCCAGAAAAATCGGGCCCAGCGATACAGGGCTCTGGGCGCAAATGCCGTGTTTGGATAGCGTTCGACAATCTCCTGCCACTGTGCGAGGGCTGCTTCCCGCTGTCCCTGGATTGCAGAGAACCCTGCGAGTAAGAACAGGCCGGCCGGCCGCAGGCTACTGGTAGAGAAGCGGGTTTGAAACCGCTCGGCGAGGTTCCGGGCCGTTTCAACATCTTCCTCCTTCACCAACAATTTGACCTCGTCGTAATACGCCCGAGCCGTCTGGAGTGAAAAATCCTCCGGATACTGTTCTCGAAGCGTGGCGACTCGGGCCTTGGCCGTTTTTCCAACCGGCGTTCGCGGTGCGCCTGCCCGCAGGGCTTGGTAGCGTTGATAGGCGAGTGACCGCTTTCCCTGTCGTTCGTAGGCTTGGGCAATGAGGAGCGTGCATTGATGCCGAACCGTGTCGGTCACCAGTGGGGCTTGTTGTGCTTGTTTGGCATGGGCACGCGTGCGTTTCCACCGCTCTTCCGCAAAGGTGAGCCGGGCTAAGGCCAGGGCGGCGTCGCTCCGCCAGACCGTCGTCAGGTACTCGTCCAAGAGCCGCTCGAAAACAGCGCGTGCTTCCACTGGGCGACGGGCTTTGCGATGGAGTTCTCCTAAAAAGTACAAGCCGTAATCGGCCAGCGGGGGCTCGTGTTGCCACACGTGTTCAAAGGCTGCGCGCGCGGCCTGCCAGTCTTTGTTTTGGAACGCGCGATAGCCGTGCAGAAAGACGGGGGAGGACGAGAAGTCCGCGGAGGGAGAAGTGTCTGGGGATCCTGAAGCGGTTGGTGAATCAGGTTTCTGATGCAAGCCCGGTGGGCCGCCCGGCGCTTCGGCAGCGTTGCCTTGAGACCTGACGGGGGCTGGGCCGCTGATGAAACACAGCAGAAAAAGGCTCAGAAGGCGAATACGGTGCTGCATAAAAAGGGAAGAGAGGACCTGCGTTTTGGGTGGCGGGACGGATGCCGCAATTGAGTCTCTGGCCATTTCCTATTAAGGTCAGATTCTTACAGGAAAAGTGACGCCAGGTAAGGGAGGTCAGCCATGCAGATTGGGGTACTCGCTTTTTTAACCGAACAGTCCGGAGAGCCGGGGATGCTCGCCCAAGAGGCCGAGCGTCTCGGGCTCGAGTCGTTTTGGGTTGCCGAGCATTTAATCATACCGCCGCCCTCTACGACCTATTATCCTCACTCACCGGACGGAAAAATCCCTGAATTCTCCGCGCATTTGATTGACCCGTTTGTGGCCCGGGCCGCGGCCCAGGCTGCTTTCAGTAACGGCGTTGCAGCCATCAAGCAACGCGCGCCTCTTGTTGAGCGGGCACAACACGTATCAGCATCAGCCCTCATGCGAGAGGAAAGGCGGTCATGAAAATAACGCGCCCCGTAGTCTGGACGGTCAGCCTGAGCCTCCTCGGCCTCGTGAGCTGTGGCTCTGTAAAATCAACCGTGTCATCCATCATTCCAGGTGGAGAGCCAAAAAAAGAAGAGCGGATCAAGGCGGGTGAGAAGCTGAATCTGAACGTCCCGCCGCAAGTGGCGCTCATGCTGTTTCAGGACGTGGCAACGGAAAACGGCTGGAAGGTCAGCGCCATGGGCGACCAGAGAAATATCAACGGTGAGGTGACCGGGAAGTTTTTTCGCGTTGAGACGGTTCAGTTTGTCGGCGGGCGCAGGATCATGTCCGGCGTGTTTTTCAAAGAAAAAGACGATGACGAGGCGTGCTATGTGACCATGGGCAAGCCCGGACCCGAAGCCGCCTATGGCATTCCGACCGCTCTGGCCAGCCCCCTGCTGGCGTCTATTGCCGAATGGACGGGGGAGGTGGATGAGACCGCCCCGACCGTGGAAGCCGAAACGGAATGGAGTCCTTTGGAAGAAGCCTTAGGCGGAGACTTTGAAGAACGGGACGAAGCAGCGCTGGAAGAGCGGGATGAATTCGAGGAAACGGAATTCAGCGCCTTAGAGGAGGTTCTGGGCTCCGACCCTGTAGAAGACGATACACTCGCAGATATAGAACTCAGTCCTGAAGAAGAGGAGATAGTAGAGGAGATAGAACTCGATCCCGTTGAGTAAGGTTTGTCTCTAGTCCAGGCGGGAGCGGAAGATGCGCTGCCGGCGGGTCCCCCCGGCGAGCGCCCGAAACAACAGGCCGCGAAAAACCATGACGACGTAGAGGAAAAAAGAACAGCCCGCGGCCCAGATCATTTCTGCCGATGAATTCCAAAACCCGATGCCAAAGGGCAGCAACATTGATCGGCCCAACTGCATGGGCATGGCCAGAATATCGAGCGGAAAGAACAGCGACGAGGCCAGGGCCATTGGCGGTAACCCACCTATAATCGACACCACCACAACCAGCCCAACCAAGGGTACAAACCACTCCACGCCACTTTCACGCAGAAACTCAAAACTCTCTTGAAGCATGGCGAACCCGTCGGTCCGGCCTTGGTAGATGACCTCTGGAACTGGACTGAGCAGGATGGGGAGCAGGAGGTGGTCTACAACATACAGGGCCTGAGAGCCGGCCCCGCCGGACATCATTGAGAACAGCAGGCGGATCAGCATCAGGAAGAACAGAATGCTGATAACCGAGCCGAAGTGAGGCCGCCAACTATCGAGTAATTCTTGTGGCTGAACGCGCTGACCGTGCACAATGCCGTCAATAAAGTATAAATACGAGCCGGTACACAGGGCCATGACCAGCCCAACCAAGAGCCCCCCGGCAAAACCCATCCGCCCAAAAAAGGTTGCCGCAAGAATGATGAGCGGCGTGTACACCAGCGGCAGGAGGGCGACCCACCAGCCTTTGCCGAGTTTCTCAACCGTTCCTTTTGCCGCGCGCCTATAGATGGTGAGCGTCGCCGCTGTCAGGGCATTCCAATCCATGACTCCTCCTCTCCACTTCTACACGGACCCGTTTTGGTCCAAAGGCAATCAGCGCGGCGGGAATCGTGCATAGCGGCCTAGAACAAGCCGATCGATTGCAACAAAATAATCGTCACGGCAAGCGGTGCAACAAAGCGCAGCAGAAAGACCCATACCAGATAGAGGACCGGCCTCAGTGCGCTGGCCGGGACCTCCGCTTGCCGCTCTTGATGCGTCAGCGACCATCCGGCAAATATCGCCACGAAGAGGCCGCCCAGGGGCAGGAGATAGTTTGTTGTCAGCATATCCATAAAGCCGAAGAAGCCACCGTTCAGAGCGGAAGGAACGCCCAGGGCAAAGATGCAGCTACCCAGGCCCCAACTCGCCTGCCTACGCGTCCAGCCTTTTTCGTCAACAAAATACGCGACCACGACCTCCAGTAATGGCATGGCGGAGCTTAATGCGGCAAAGGTCAGGAGCAAAAAGAAAAGAACGGCCAGGGACCGTCCGAACGGAAGCTGACCGAACGCGGCTGGCAGGGTTTCAAAAATAAGTGCCGGGCCAGCGTTCGGTGCTAACTGAAAGGTAAACACCAGGGGAAAAATGACAAATCCTGCCAGTACGGCAATGCCCGTATCACTTGCTGTTACCAACAGGGCTGAGCGCGGGAGCCGCGCATCGCGTTGCAAATAGCTGCCATAGGTGATGAGCGTCCCCATACCAACGCTGAGCGAGAAAAACGCTTGTCCCAAGGCTTCCAGGACTGCTTTTGGGCTGATCTTGTTCCAATGAGGAGTCAGCAAAAACGCAACGCCCTGTGCTGCACCATCGGTCGTCAGGGCGTAGACCAGGAGGAAGCACAGCATGAAGAAGAGGGCCGGCATCATGATTTTATTGCCCCACTCAATACCCCGCGAGACACCCCGCGAGACAAACCAGATGGTGATGCCCATGAAAACGGCATGCCAGAACACCTGGAGGGCTTGATTGGCCGACAGAGATTGAAAGAGTTGCCCGATGGCTGCTGTTGACTGCCCGGCAAAACCGTCAACAATCGAGAGGGAAATATAATGCAGCACCCAGCCGCCGACGACCGAATAGTAGGACAATAAGACAAAACCGACCGTCACGCCGAGCCAGCCAGCCAGAAACCAGGGTGTGCCGGGGCGCAGCGTGGAAAACGCGCCAACAACATTGCGCTGGGTGCTCCGTCCGATGAGGAGTTCGGCAATCATAATCGGGATGCCGACTGCCATGACGCAGCCCAAATAGACCAGGATGAATGCGGCGCCCCCATACTCTCCGGTGACATACGAAAAGCGCCAGACATTGCCCAGGCCGACCGCCGACCCCATCGCGGCGAGCACGAATCCCAGCGTTCCTGACCAGTTGCCCCTGCTTTGCACCGACGTCCCTCTGCTCCGTCATTCCCCTAGTGCGTCTACCCGCCGGGGGACAGCACAAGGGCGGAGCAAGTCTCCGCCCTTGTCAGCATACGGCCTTTACCGGGAAGTTTTGCTGCCCTTACATCCCGGCCGGGTCATAGCGCACCAGGGTGCGTGAGCCGTCGGCAAAACCGCTCCGAAAGCCCTCTTCATAGGTCGGCCAGCCGTCCGGGTATTTCTGGGCAAAGCTCTTATACATGAGTTCGTTGACGGCCTCGTCCTTCACCAGAGACCCGGTCGCCTCAAACGACTGCCCATCGCGCGAGCCGATCCAGACCTTGGCTTTTGTGCGTCCGGCCTGGATGCGCCTGACGCGGTAGGTAGACACCGGCGTCCCAACCCAGACGGCCCCGTCATGTCGGAAGAACCAGATCTCCGCCTTTGAGCCCAACTCACCGCTCTTGCGCTCGGACTGGATATAGACATATTTGCTGGAGTCCAGCGCCTGTTGCAACTCCGAGGAGAGATCGGCGGCGGACTGCTGTGGCGCAGCGAAGAAAAAGAACGTGCCACTCAGCACAGTCAGCAGCACCCAGGAAGACCAATGGAAACGTGTCTGTAAACGCATACTACCTCCGCTACGGATTGGATTTACGACTCACTCTTGGCGTCATACTGGGCCTCGGAGACGACTTTCATTGACTGAATAATAATGGGCTCCTGCGGAACGTTGGCATGCATGCCTCTCCGCCCGGTTTGCACCCGCTCGAGGGCACTCACGACATCCATGCCTTCTATGACTCGGCCAAAGACGCAATACCCGAAGCCCTGCGTCGAGGTACCCTTATGGTTCAGAGAATCATTATCATTGACGTTGATAAAGAACTGAGAGGTGGCGGAATCCACCATACTCGTGCGGGCCATAGCCAGTGTTCCGGTATCGTTGGTCAGGCCATTGGCGGCTTCGTTTTTTATGGCCGGCTTGGTCGGCTTCTGCTGCATGGCCTCGGTAAAGCCTCCCCCTTGGATCATGAAACCGGGGATCACCCGATGGAAAATCGTCCCGTCATAAAAGCCATCGTTGACATAGGCGAGGAAGTTTGTGACCGTTTCCGGTGCCTCTTTCTCAAATAGCTCGATCTTCACTTCACCCTGAGACGTTGACATGAGGACGACCGGCCCGCCGGCTGCTCCGCCTCCGGCCTCTGAACACCCAGGCAGATTGACCAGTAGGACGACTGAGAAAACAACGAGCTGCTTCATTCCCCACATTGACTTTCCTCCCAATACTCAACTTCAACCGCCCGACAGCCTAACCCAGCCTGGGGACGAAGGGAAGTGCCTGAGCGGGGCTCTCAACATGCTGCGGAGTTACAACTGCTCCAGATACGCCAACACCTCCTGAAGTGGCATGACATCCCCGTACTTTGCGCCGATATCGAACAGATTGGCCTGGTGTGGCTCTTGGGCCCGGTCGCCGACACACTCAATCGGCACAATGGGCCGAAAGCCGTTGGCCAGGGCATCCATCACCGTCGCGCGGACGCAGCCGCTCGTTGTGCAGCCGGTAACGATGGCGGTGTCGACCGACTGCATGGTTAAGGTTGAGGCCAGATAAGTACCGAAGAAGCCGGAGGCGTATTTTTTGGTAATCACCAGATCGCCGGGCTCGTGGTTAAGGCGTGGGTCGAGCTTGACCAAATCGCTCCCGAGGGTGAGCATACGCAGCGAGGGTGCCTTTTCGGGCCACAGGCCGGCATCGTCCTGCCGGTGGGGATCATACCCCACGACCGTAAAAATAACCGGAATGTCTTTCTTGCGAGCCGCGACGATGAGTTCGTTTGTCGCCGCGACTTCGGCGTCGAGCTTGCCGGCAAGCGGGGACTGTTCCGGAACGGTAAAGCCCAACTGAAAGTCCACTACAATCAGCGCCGGCTTTTTCCCAAAGCCGAGTCTGTGGCCGAGTTGGGCCTGTTCATAAATCGCGTGTTTGTCTTCGGTCTGAGCCATAGCCGTCTCCTTACTTTATAATCCGCGCGGTCGCACAACCTGTTCGACAAATCGACCGCTTGGTTGTTTAGCCACAATCTCCCCGTCCTCCATAACCAACCGGCCACGCAGGAAGGTTTTGACCGGGATGCCCTTGACCTGACGGCCCTCCCATAACGAGTAGTCCGCGCGCGACCGCATCCGGTCGACCCCCAGCACGGCTTCCTTTTCCGGGTCGAGGACTATGATGTCCGCGTCAGAGCCAATGGCCAGGGCCCCCTTCTTGGGGTAGAGGCCATACAGCTTGGCCGCATTTTCGGACAAGATTTTTGAGAGCGTCACCAGATCGATACGACCCTTGTTCACCCCTTCGTGGAACAGGAGGGGCAGGGTATCGGCGACCTGAAGATTAATGCCAACCCGACAATCCCAGAAATCTCCATCGGTCTTGAACGACGAAGAGTAAGTCAGGCTGTCCGTTCCAACGACCGATAACGTGCCTTCCTGAAGACCGCGCCACAGCCGCTCTTTGTCTTTCTCAAAACGAATCGGTGGCTGAATTTTCGCCTTGCCGCCCATGCCCTGCACATCCATTTCCGGGGCCGTGGTGTTGAGAAAGCAGGCCACCGTTTCCCCAACAATGTTCAGCCCCTCGGCGTGGAGGCGCTTGACTGTTTCCACGGTATGCGCGGCGCTGATGTGGACCGGGTAGAGCGGGACGCGGAGTTGGTTGGCAATCATCCCATAGGTATACACTTGGACACTTTCGGCCCACTCCGGGCTGGACTCGGCCCAGGCCGTGAGCTGGTCGGCTCGGCCCATTTCGCGCAAGCGGTCAATGAGAATGCCACGGACGTGCGGGTCTTCGGCATGGATCTTGGCAAAGGTCGGGGGTCCACAGTGAGCCAACTGTTCGCACGCCGCGTGAAAAAATGAGGGCGTGATCCCGTCCGGATTCATGCCAAAGGCTTCTGCCTGCGGGCCGGCATAGCCAGTAAAGAATTTATACGACACGCCACCCTTTGCGGCCACGGCCGGGATTTGGGCAACCTGGTCGAGCGTGTTGACTACGCAGGTCACCTTGAAATCGCACCACGAATGATTCGTACCGCACTCGACGGCTTGGTCAAACAGGTCCAGCATCGGCTCCTTGCCAATCAAAGTGGTGGTGGCAATTGTTGTGACCCCGCCGATCAGACAATCCTTGGTGTCACGCAAGAAATCTTCGACCATGGCCTCATCGCCAAAACGGTCCGAGATGCCGAAGTGGACATGGGGGTCAAACGTCCCAGGGAACAGGATTTTGCCCTCGACATCGATTTCACGCTTGGCCTGACCCAGGCTTGGGCTCGCACCGACCGCGACGATCTGTTCCCCTTCAACGGCGATCCCGCCCCGGATCACACCGTTCGGCGTAACGACCAACCCGTTCTTCAGGACGATGTCATGTGACACAGCAGCCTCCTTTTTGGGTATGTGGATAGCAGGGCGATTATCGAACCAAACGGGGCGGCCTGTCAATGTAAAAACACGCCCTGGCCCGTGTGTCCCCGGGCCTCTTTCTCTCTTTAACGCTTTTGCGCTAAAAGCGTGGAACGAGACGAAACGTAAAAAGGAGGATGCTATGGCAGTCAACGATGATTTGAATGAAGCCCAAGTGGAGGAGTTCTTCTCGACCTTGAGCAACTGGGGAAAATGGGGAGCGGACGATCAGCTTGGCGCGCTCAACTATATTACGCCCGAGAAGCGCGCTCAGGCTGCGGCCGAGGTCAAAGACGGACACTCCGTGTCGTTGTCTCTACCGTTGGCGACGCATCACGGGCCGGATAATCCGACCCCGGTCATGCACCTGATGATGAAGACCGGTGCGCCGGGTGAGGAGAGTCTGGTCCCCCTGCCGTATAGCGCCGACTATTTTGCCATCGCCCCGCATGGGGTCGCGAACACGCATATCGACGCGCTGTGCCACGTGTTTCATAACGATAAGATGTATAACGGCTATCCCTCCTCGGACGTGACTGCCCAAGGCGCGCTGAACGGGGCGATCCATTCCATTAAAAACGGCATTGTGTCGCGCGGGGTGTTGATCGATATTCCATCGCTCAAGAACCGTGACTATCTGGAACCGGGCGAGGCGATCACGCCGGCGGACCTGGAAGCCGCGGAGCAGGCCGGAAACTTCAGGGTCGAAGAGGGCGATGTGCTCTTTGTGCGGACCGGACGCCACGTGCGCCAAAAAGCCCAGGGCAACTGGGACGCGCTTCAGGACGGCCTGGCCGGGCTGGGCGCGGCCTGCCTGCCCTGGATACACGAGCGGAAAATTGCCGTGCTCGGCTGTGACGGAGTGAGCGACGTTGTGCCGAGCGGCTATGATACGCTCATCATGCCCATCCACTCGTGTACCCTGGTGGCCATGGGCATACACCTGCTTGACAACTGCATGTTGGACGACCTGAGCGCGGCCTGCGCGGCACGCTCACGCTGGACGTTCATGCTGACGGTAGCGCCGTTGGTTCTGGTCAAGGGAACGGCCTCACCGGTGAACCCTATTGCCATGTTTTAGGCATGATGGCACCGTGCCTGCGATTGTGCGCCCGATTTTTTACACAGGAGGGGTGGGGATGAAGCGCCTGGACAGACAGCTCGCTAGATTTAGCGAGCGGCTCCGTCAAGAAGTGGGACTCAGCTGTGAGCAGTTAAAAGATTAACCCTGTAGGAGGCGGGTGGAATCAGGCCGCTCCTTGCCGGATGGCAATCGCCTCCCGCAGGCCGTCCAGTAACCCTTCCAGGTGCGCCATGTGCTCACGCAACTCAGCCATCTGCTGCTCCAGGGCGGTGAACCGCTCCCCGAACTCCTTTGCTTTGCCTGACGGTGAAACGGGCTACCGACAAGGCTGGATTAACTTCCTGGCCGCAAAAACGTATGCAGTATCTGAGCAGTTGGAAAGTATCACCCGTCCGCAGCCGATCGATCCCAACGATCCTGATGAGTGGCGTGCTCCAGACATGGACTGGATGCCACGTGGTTTTCAGGATCACTGGCAGTTCAAGGTAAAAAAGGGAACAGGTCCCCTCTACTTCGAATACCTCGGCTATGCGCAGGAAGCCAAGAACTCCTACCAAACGTTCTGTACGCTCCGCGACCAGGGGATCATTCCTCAGGGCGTGCGCTTTCAGGTATCCCTCCCACTGATCGAGAGCGGTACGCGCCTCTTTTGGACATTCACCCGAGTCGTTCCAGCCCATGTGGGACGCGTATCGGGATGCCATGGGGCGAGAGGTCATGCGCCTCAGTCAGGAGATTCCTCCTCGTGATCTCGTCATCCAATGGGATATTGCGGCTGAGGTGGCCAGCATTGAAAGCAACGACCATGATCCAATGCTGGGGCTTCCCTGGGATGCTCCAGGCGACCCGTTCGAGCGCTATGTACAGGCACTGGTGGACCTGTCTCAACACGTTGCGGACGAGACCTTGCTCGGACTCCATCTGTGTTATGGCGACTTGGGGCACAAACATTTCAAGCAGCCTCAAGATCTGGGGGTGGTTGTGCGGATGGCGAATGCTGGAGTTGTTGCGGTCGGCCGTCCGGTGGATTTCGTCCATATGCCTGTACCCAGAAATCGGAACGAGGATGTCTACTTTGCCCCCTTGGCTGACCTTGCCATTGCCGATGCCAAGCTCTTTTTGGGTCTGGTGCACCACACGGATGGTATTCGGGGGACCCTCAAACGCTTAGAGACAGCCCAGAAACATGCGAGTGGATTTGGTATTGCCACCGAGTGCGGGTTCGGGCGTCGTTTACCCGATACCATACCCGCCCTTATGCGTATCCACCGCGAGGCAGTCGCATATCTATAATAGCAATAAGGGAATCGTCGGAGGGAGAGGAGGACACTATGGCTCGCTTACACCTGAGAACGGCAAATACGATTGTCACTGCGGCACTGCAAAAGGCACCTACCCTGAACGCCTCCCCCCTCGCTGTCGCGGTACTGGATGAAACCGGGCAGCTCCAGTCGTTCCAGCGCGAAGATGAAACCAGCCTGATGCGCGCCGATGTGGCAATCGGTAAGGCCTGGGGCGCGTTGGGCATGGGCCGCTCGTCTCGGGTGCTGGGCAGCGTCGCGGCCGAGCGGCCCCATTTTGTGCAAGCCCTGACTGCGGTCGCTCAGGGAAAACTTGTGCCGGTGCCGGGTGGGGTGCTGATCCGAGATGAGTCTCAGTCCATTATCGGAGCGGTCGGGATATCGGGCGATACCTCGGATATTGACGAGGAATGCGCCGTAGCCGGCATTGAAGCCGCCGGGCTGACAGCGGATACGGGTGTCTCTGTATAGCCAAGCGGACAGCCCACGGAGGAGAGCGTATGGGATGTGCTGATATTGACGGACTGCGGATACACTATCACGCCCCTGGAGATGGCTCACTCGGGCAGCGCGTCCTATACGTCCACGGAACCGGCTGTGATGGCCGGGTGTGGCAGAGGCATATGCGAGCGATGGCCGATCGTCATACGCCGGTGGCGATAGACCTGCCGGGGCACGGCCAATCGTCCGGCAGCGGGTTTCGGGGCGCGGCGGATTACACTCATTATGCTGTTCGGCTGGCCGATCATTTGGGCTGGGACCGGTTTGTGATTGCCGGGCATTCGCTCGGCGGCGGGATCGCCCTGACCGCGGCCATCTATTATGCGGATCGTCTCGCCGGCATGATGCTGATTGATACGGGCGCGCGGCTGCGGGTGGACCCGAACGTCCTCGAGAACTCGCGCCAACTGGCTGCGGGTGAAGCCGGGATTGCTATCGATCCGCGTTTAGGCTTCGCCAAAAGCACGCCCCAGTCCATCGTCGATACCATTGATGTCTTGACGGCCGAGACCGACCCGAAGGTGACGTATAAGGATTGGATCAGCGACGATATGTTCGACTGTATGAGTCGAGTCGCCAACATCCATATCCCGTCGATCGCCATCTGTGGGGACGAGGACTATTTTACGCCGGTCAAATATGCCGAGTACTTCCGCGATCGGATGCCGCACTGTCAGCTCGCAATCATTCCTCAGGCCGGTCACTGGACGTATGAGGAACAACCGGCAACCTTTGACCGCATTGTCCGGGCCTATCTGGACAATATGCCGGCCTGAGGAAGCTGTGGTCGTTCCCCCTTTCGTTCCCTCTCCTTCTGGGAGAGGGTAAGGGTGAGGGACTTTGCCCCTACATCCGCTCCTGCGCGACACCGCCCAGACCGGGTGTCCGCCGGACATGACCCCAGATGCTGCCCGAGGTGTGCATCTGGACCTGCCAGGTCGCGTCGTTCACTTCCCGCGCGCCCCAGCCATACTCAACCGCAAAGCCGGACGGCGTTTGCATATAGAACGAGGTCATGTGGTCGTTGGTATGACGGCCCAGGCTCATCGTAATCGGCACATCCTGGTCCTGGCACAGATAATAGGTCGAACCCACATCGTTGAGCGACTGCGTCTGCAACATGAAATGGTTTAGGCGCTTGGGCGGGTTGGGGGCTTCGACAAAGGCGAGCGAATGATGACGCGGGTTGCAGTGGAAAAAGGTGGCCTGAAAAGTTGTGCCCGGAGCAGGCGTGATATGGACATAATCGCTGATGCGCATCCCCAGGACATCCCGGTAAAAGTTGATGCTCTGCTCGGCGTCATTCACCAGGATCACAAAATGTCCTAAGCCCTGCTCCCCGGTCTTAAAGCCCGAGATCGGTCGCGGAGACTGAAACGGTTTATCAAAATGAACCAGCGGACCATAGAAAATCTCCGACGGAATACCGCTCGGGTCCCGGAAGCGAATCAGCCCAGCCACCCGGCGGACCGCCCGCTCTTCAGGCGTGCCTGGAATGACTTCGACTCCGGCTGCCCTGAGTTGGTCCGCCACGGCGTGTAAAGCGTGTTCATCGGCCACTTCCCAACCAATATAGGCCAGGTCATCCTTGCCCGTCGGATGCACCAGAAAGCGATGGTGGTACTCATCCATCCGCAGATAGAGCGCGCCGTCGTCGGCCTGTTCGTTGACGGCCAGCCCGAGCACCGTCGTTGCGAATTGTTCCCATACGGCCAAGTCAGTGACGCTGAGTCCTAGATATCCGAGTTGCGATACGCTGGTCATACTGTCCTCCTCAGTCCGTCATCGCACAGGTATACCCTACGCCAAAGGGAGATGGAAGAAAACACGTAATCCGCAGGGCTGCTGAGTTGAGCGATAGCCCGCTCTAAGATATTGCGCAGTCGTGCACGAAAAAAATCTCCAACAGCATTGGTTAGCCCTTCGTCCGCTCTTGGCCCTACGGAACGAGGAGCAATACGAACAAGCTGTTGAACATCTCAACGACCTCATTTCAACGACCTCATTGACGAAATCGGCATGGACGAGGCCCACCCGCTATATGAACTTCTGGATACCTTGGGCACTCATATCCATGCAGAGGAAGAGCAGCATCACGTTATCCCTGATTGTAGTGGACGGAAAATGCTTGATTTCTTCATGGAGGAGCATGGACTGACGCAAGCCAGTTCTCCTGAAATCGGCTCTCAGGGGATTGTGGTAGAGGTTCTGAGTGGCAAGCGAGAGCTAAACGTCGAACACATATGCGCCCTTGCCAAGCGATTTCATGTCTCACCCGCTGTGTTCATCTGAGTATAACGGAAAGGACAGGCGGGTATGACCATCCCATTGACCGCTTACTTCAACGCCATCAAACACCTGGACCGCGCCGAGAGCACTGAGCACACCTTACGAGGCGCACTGGAAAACCTGCTGAACGCCAGTGCCGCCGACGAGAACCCGAACATTACCGTCATTCATGAACCCAAGCGAGACAAGACTACGCTGGGGGCACCGGATTTCAAGATCAGGTTGCATGAAGCGACCGTAGGGTATATCGAAACCAAGCCCATTGGTGAAAATCTGGATACGGTGCTGCAATCCGCTCAAATCGCCAAGTACAAACGGCTGTCCGGGAATCTCATCCTTACCGACTATCTGGAGTGGATATGGCTGAGAGACGGCGAAATCATTAAACGTGAAACGCTCTGCTACCCCAGCGATGCAGGCAACCGCAAGGCACGGCTCGACTCGGACAAGGCAGAAAAAGTAGCCAAGCTGATTGCCGGCTTCCTGTCCGTCCCGCCGCACAAGCTGGGCAATGCCAACACCTTGTCCCGCGCTCTGGCGGTGCGCTGTCACGATCTGCGCGATTTTCTGTTGGCAGCATTGCAGCGGCAAGAAAAGGAACATCAGGAAGGCCGGCTGTACGGGCTGTACGCGGTGTTCAAGAAAGAGGTGTTCCAGGAACTCGCACTCAAAGAGTTTGCCGACGCCTTTGCCCAAACGTTGGGCTACGGCCTGTTCCTGGCAAAACTCAACGCCGGGGAGCAGACCGCGGTTACGTTGTTGAACGCCAAGCGTCATATTCCAACCAATTTTGCATTGATCCGTGAGTTGGTGGATTTTCTGGACGAGCTGGAACGCGACGAGTACCGGGACATCAGATGGCTGGTGGAAGAAATCCTCAGTATCATGAACGCGCTCGACCTGACCGCCATTCACGAAGACCTCGCTTTCTCGAAGCGGCAAGGCAAGCTGTCTGCCCCGAACGAGGAAGAACGGCTG
Organism: Binatia bacterium; assembly: GCA_963422435.1. Lineage (GTDB taxonomy): Bacteria > Desulfobacterota > Binatia > Bin18 > Bin18 > Bin18. The sequence goes on from OY729511.1 coordinate 3,016,377, forward strand.
CTGTTCGCCACAGACCCGTATGTGTATTTTTACGAGGATTTCCTGAAAGCTTACGACCGGGAAACCCGGAAGGCGCGCGGCGTGTACTACACCCCGCCGCCGGTGGTGAACTTCATTGTCCGGGCCGTCAACGACATCCTCAAAGACACCTTCGGCATCCCCCACGGGCTGGCCGCCCGCAGGCGCGTGACCGTGCTGGACTTCGCCACCGGCACGGGAACCTTTTTGCTGGAAGTGCTGCAACAGATATTCGAGACCGTATCCGAGGGCGTCCGTGCTCAAGTCGTGCAAGAGCACGTGCTGAAAAACCTGTACGGCTTTGAGTATCTGATCGCGCCGTACACGGTCGCCCATCTGAAGCTGTCGCAATTCCTGCTTGATAAGGGCTATACCATGCAGCCCGGTGAACGGCTGAACATCTACCTGACCAACACCCTGGAACCCATAGAGCCGCAACGGAACTTGCTGCTACCGGCCCTGTCGCGGGAAGTAGAGGAAGCCCAGGCGATCAAAGACAAGCCCATCCTGGTGATTACCGGCAACCCGCCGTACTCCGGCCATTCCAAGAACACGGGCGAGTGGATTAGCGATTTAATTAACACCTATAAAACGGTGGACGGCAAGCCGCTGGGCGAAAAGAACCCCAAGTGGCTACAAGACGACTATGTAAAGTTTATCCGCTTCGCCCAGTGGAAGATGGAGCAGGTCGAGGAAGGCGTGGTCGGCATCATCACCAACCATTCCTTTTTGGACAATCCGACTTTTCGAGGTATGCGCCAGTCCCTGATGCAGACCTTCAATCGGCTGTACGTGCTGGACCTGCACGGCAACGCCAAGAAGAAAGAAAAAACGTCGGAAGGCGGCAAAGACGAAAACGTGTTCGACATTGAGCAGGGCGTGGCGGTCTCTCTGCTGGTGAAAAAGAAAGGACTGTCGTGGGCCGTGTATCACGCCGACCTGTGGGGCGAGCGGAAGGAGAAGTATCGCTGATTATTGGAAGCGGACAAGAACGCGCTGGAATGGACGGAACTGAATCCGTCCACGCCCTTCTATCTGTTCATTCCGCAGGATGAAGTATTACGGGAGGAGTACGAGAAGGGCTGGCTAGTGACAGAGATTTTCCCCGTTAATTCCGTGGGCATCACCACCGCGCGTGACCGCCTGACCATCCAACCCACCGAAGCTGCAATCTGGAAAACCGTTCAGGATTTTGCGGCTTTGCCGGTAGAGGAGGCGCGACAAAAATACAGGCTCGGAACGGACGCACGGGACTGGAAGGTTGCGCTTGCTCAGCAGGATGTGGAGGACAGCGGACTGTCGCAAGACCACATTGTCCCGATTGCCTACCGCCCGTTTGACACACGCTATACCTATTACACCGGCCATTCACGCGGGTTCCACTGTAGGCCACGCAGGAAAGTCATGCACCATATGCTGGCCGGGGCAAATCTGGGATGATGCGTCTCACGAGGAAAAGAAACCGGCGGAGGCTGGGAACACGTCTTTTGCTGTGACCGGATTATTCAGCATCACACGGTCTCACTGAAAGAGGTAAACTATCTCTTCCCGCTCTATCTCTGCCCACCGCCGGAGGGAGAAAAAGTCAGGGGCGGCCTGTTCGAGGAAGACGACCCATTCCAGGGTCAAGAACGCATTGAAAACTTCAATCCTGAGTTCCGGGCGTTCGTGGACAAGCACTACAAATACGCCTACGGCCCGGAAGAAATCCTCGGCTATATCTATGCCGTACTGCACAGCCCGAGTTATCGACAAAAATATCTCGACTTCCTGAAAACCGACTTTCCCCGTATCCCGTTTGTCGATGCCCGTGAGGTTTTTGAGACCCTCTCACAACTTGGTTGGGAACTGATGCAGACCCACCTGCTCAAGACGATTCCCAATGCTTTAACAGATGTTGACTAATGTTGGGCGGTGTGGTGTCCTGGACCCATTCCATTCCGTCGTCAGCAGGAGGAGGACTCCATGGGAAGATGGGCCATCAGAATATTGGTTATCGTTGTGGTTGCGATCCTAGCGTATGGTGCCGGCGGGCCTTATTTGGCGCAGGCGGGTTCGGGCCCCCTGACGTCTGAGAAGGCGGGCCGTTTGGCTGGTAATTATCTTGGGTTCCGTCTGTTGTGGTTGGATTTGGCCGGTGCTGGCTACTGGGATCGCGGCGGATCTAAGCGATCTGATGTCACTGCGCTGACGGGCCCGTTCGAGACGGCTCTGGTGGAGGTGCTCGCGGATCACTTCGAGGGGCATGTGCAGACACCACCCGCGATCTCGGGAACGGCGGTTGATGCGGCTGCTTTAAAGGCTAGGCGTGCGGCTCGCAGGGTCTTGAGTTTCGGGCCGCGGACTGATCGCGATGGGTACCGCGATGGTATATATGTTGAGCTTGAGAAGCCTCAGCCGAATCTTCGGTACACGAACTGGAGTACCTTCTACAATACTTTCCTTCGGACTGCTACCACTGTGTGGGCTGGGAGGGGTTCGTTTGTGGCCCGGGTGGAGCGTTTGCGTGATCTGTACACCGCGATGAGTGAGGCCTGGCCAGCTTCGGCTGATCGGAGCGCGCTGGATAAAATGTTCAACGGTACCGGCAGTGCCCCTGGTTTAGGCAATGACATCGAGTTGAATATCGGTGGCACAGTATGGAGTTCGGAGGGTCTCCAGGCCCCGCAGGTTGGTCGTTGGGTTGGGCAGTACATTAATTTTAAGCGCTATTGGCTTGCTCTGATCGCTAGCGGTGATTGGGATCCTGTATGGTCTGATGCAGGCAAAGCAGCTAGGGTTTCGGCTGGGGTAGAGAAACATATTGAGAATGTGGTTACGGACTATTTCCAGAAGAACCTGCAGGTAAATGGGCCAGCATCAAAGGCTCGTTCTGCGGCTGAGAAAGCGCTGGCTGTCACAGATCCGGATGGGGCGGACGTCCGAGGTGATATCTATACCGATCTAGGTGGCCCCTGGCCGTGGGAACGCTACAACGCCTGGGGTAGGTTCTATGCAAATCTCAGTACCGCGGTCAAGGATGAGATACCGAAAACCACGTTCCCGGAGAAGATGGGTCGGTTGCTGGGCCTGTACACGAAGCTCCACAAAGCGTGGACACCGTCACAGGACCGAGGCAGGCTCGACACCATGTTCAAGGCCCTCGCCAATGACATCGGCGCCTACATGCGTAAAGAGTTCATCGTCGGACCTGTCCGCTACCTGATATCCAAGGGCCACGGCAAATGGGGGCTACCCCCAGCAAGGGTGATCGCTGATAGGCTTTCCTATTTCGTCCAAGGTTATCCGCTGCGGCAACTCCAAAACGAGTTCGGCACGAGCCGCCCCAAAGACAATACCGAAACCCGCCGCGTAAGCTGGCCTGAATGGCACGCGTTCTATGATGCATTCAGAGAGACTGTCGGGTAGGTTTTAAGCTGGGCTATCCGGCCGGTCATTCCCGGGCAGACGTCCCCAAAGTGCACTGCTTGAGCCCACCTGGCACGCTTGGGTCGTGGGTGATCCAGGCTCTGAGGCCGGAATGGCAATAACCTCATAGTACATCTCACAATTGTTGGCAGAGACGGTCGGCATGATGTCCAAACTCCTTACTTGACGATTGCAGACGGAATGTTGGGGCTGCGTGGATTAACGCTGAGCTTTTGCTCTCGCGGCTGAATGACAAGATCCATGTCCTCCAGTGGAACGGCTCCCATCAAGACCGTATCCCCAAAAACGAGTGCGCCGGTAAAACAGGTCCGGTTCTCGAACCTCACCTGAATGGGGCCAACATACGGAACAAGATGGGCGCTCCCGTCCGCTGTTATCACCTCGCGTTGTTCAATAGCGAAGAGTCTGAGTTGGACGGAAACATGCTCGGGAACGCACAACGTCACTGCGCCAGTATCAACGAGTGCATCCACCTCAAGCGCTTGAAGGGCCGCCTCCCGAGGATTCGACAGATGGATAGTCGCGTATACAAGTCCCATACTGGCAGCCCTCATACGGTCCGGCCTCGCTCGAACAGCAGCCTAGTCGAGCTGACCACAATCGGAAACAACAATACGCTGTCGGGTCTGCCCGCTCTGACTGCCCTGGGCTTCCATTGCGCGTACCACGTCCATGCCTTCGACGACGCTGCCAAACACCACGTGTTTGCCGTCCAGCCACGGTGTCTGGGTGGTGGTGATAAAGAATTGGGAGCCGTTCGTGCCAGGCCCGGCGTTGGCCATGCTCAGCAAACCAGGGTCGGTATGCTTGAGCTGAAAATTCTCGTCGGCGAATTTGGAACCATAGATAGACTCTCCCCCGGTGCCGTTGCCGTTGGTAAAGTCGCCCCCCTGACACATGAAGTCGGGAATGACACGGTGAAACGTCGAATCCTTGTAGTGCAGGGGTTTGCCGGACTGGCCGCTCCCTTTCTCGCCGGTGCATAGCGCCCGAAAATTTTCTGCTGTTTCGGGAACCACGTCAGTCCGGAGTTCAAAAACGATCCGTCCGGCTGCATCATCTCCGATCGTGATATCAAAAAAGACCCTCGGGTTGGTATGTTCGCTCATCTTCTTCTCTCTTTCTCGGGTGTATGGATTCTCGCCCTGGCGAGTGCCGTTCAGCCTATAGAATTTGCGGCGGTGAGACCAGGCGTCCGCTGGAGGGGATCAACGAAACCGGACCGGCACGATTCTAAGTGTATCACCTCTGAAAGCTTGTGTCCCTGTCGGGCGCGTGGCAAGATGTTGCTGCCAAAATGCTGCTTGGAGCAAGCCACACTCCAACCGCAGCCTGAAGAAGGAGGGAGCCATGTCCGATCTGTCTCGTCTTGCCTATGCAACGGCCGGAGAAGTCGCCGCCATGATCCAAAGGAAGAAAGTTTCAAGCCGCGAGGCCGTCGACTATTTTCTTGCTCGGGTCGAAGCGTTTGATACGACCATTAACAGCGTCGTGACGATTGATGCGGAACGGGCGCGCGCAGAGGCCGAGGCTGCGGACGCGGATTTGGCCCGAGGCGACTCCCGAGGACCGCTGCACGGCGTACCGATGACAATCAAGGATTCGTATCAAACCAAAGGCCTGCGGACGACATCGGGCGCGCCGGAGCTCAAGGATTTCATTCCAGAGGAAGACGCTTGGCCGGTGGCCCGCCTGCGCGAAGCCGGGGCCATTATCTACGGCAAGACCAATCTGCCGATCTACGCCGGTGACTTGCAGAGCTATAATGAGATTTTTGGCACGACCAATAATCCGCACGACACCACCCGCACGCCGGGCGGCTCGTCCGGCGGCTCGGGAGCCGCGCTGGCCTGTGGCTTCACGCCGTTGGAGTTGGGCAGTGATATCGGCGGTTCGATTCGTCTGCCGGCCCATATGTCGGGTGTCACCGGTCACAAACCGAGCTATGGCATTGTTCCCGCCCACGGGCAGATTCCGGGCCCGCCGGGAACCCTGACGCTGGCCGACCTGGCGGTTGCCGGACCCATGGCCCGGAATATCGAAGACCTGGAGTTGGGGCTCGATATCATGGCCGGCCCCAATCGCTGGGAGCAGCCGGCGTGGCGGCTGGAACTGCCGGCTCCGCGCAAACAGGCGCTCAAGGACTACCGCATTGCGGCCTGGCTGGACGACCCCCGCTGTGCGGTCGAGCCGGAAGTGCGGCCCCTGCTGGAAAACGCCGCTGGCGCGCTCGCTCGTGCCGGGGCAACGGTGAGTGCAGACGCGCGGCCCGAATTCAGTTTGGAAAAGGTCGCGGCGACCTTTATGGCCCTGTTACAGTCCGCACTGTCCGGTGGTGTGTCGCGGGGTAAGATCGAAGAGTACGCGCAGGCAAGCGGCGACACCTCAACGGACCAGACCCGGCGGCTGTTTGCCATGCGGCATCGCGAATGGCTGAGCTATAACGAACGCCGGATGCAGATGCGCAAACGCTGGGAAGAGTTCTTCCAGGAGTGGGACGTCATGCTGCTGCCGGTCATGCCGTGTCCGGCTATCAAGCACGATCACTCTGAGCCCCAAGCCGGACGGACGGCCCTGGTCGGCGGGCAGCAACGACCGTATTGGGATTTGGTGACGTGGATGGCGCCGGCCGGCGCCTGTCTGCTGCCGGCCACGGTGATTCCAGTGGGCCAACTCGATAATGGATTACCGATAGGTATCCAGATTGTTGGTCCCTATCTTGAAGACCGGACAACACTGCACGTAGCGAAACATCTGTTTGAAATGATGGGCGGGTGTCCGCGCCCGTCCGGTTTCTAAAGCAGACGAAGAAAGGAAGACGTATGTCACAACTGGATGGAAAAGTCGCCCTGGTGACGGGCGGAGCACGGGGAATCGGGCGGGGCATCGCCCTGGCGCTGGCAAACGCCGGCGCTGATGTGGCCGTGTCGGACATTGAAACTATGGCGAGTACGGCCCAGCAGTACGGCGCGACCGCGGTCGGGGGATTTACGCAGGCGCGGCAAATTGCGGAAGAAATCATCTCCCTCGGGCGGCGTTCAGCCGCGATTCAGGCCGATGTCACTCAGAAAGACGAGACTCTGCGTATGGTCGAGGAGACCACGGGTGCGTTAGGCGGTCTGGATATCATGGTCTGTAACGCCGGTGTGGTGAATATGGTGAAGGTCGAAGACATGTCCGAAGAAGCCTGGGACCTGACCTTTGCGGTCAATACCAAAGGGGTCTTTCTCTCCTGTCAGGCCGCGATTCCCGCCCTTAAAAACCGGGGTGGGGGTCTGATTATTAATATTGCCTCGATCGCGGGAAAGAGCGGCTTTGGCGGTCTGGCGCACTACTGTGCCTCAAAGTTTGCGGTGGTGGGCTTTACCAATTCCCTGGCCAAAGAGCTGGCCCAGGCCAATATCCGTGTCAACGCCATTTGTCCGGGCATTTTGCGGACCCAGATGTGGGAATACCTGGCCGAGTCGCTCAAACAGCCGGACGAATCCAAGGAGGATGCCTGGCAACGCTGGGTCAAGAATGTGATCCCTCAAGGTCGACCCCAAACGCCGGACGATATCGGGCAACTGGCCGTGTATCTCGCCCTCGCCGAGAATGTGACCGGACAAGCCATCAACGTCGACGGTGGCATCGAACTACACTAGAGGAGGGACTCGCCCATGGAATATCGTCCTTTCGGACAAACCGGTATCGAAGTATCCGCCATTGGCGTCGGCTGTTGGGAGATTGGCGGCGGCTACGGGTCAATTGAAGAACAAGCGTTCATTGCCGCGGTGCACACCGCCCTGGACCTGGGCATTACGTGTTTTGATACTGCCGAAGCCTATGGGTTCGGGGCCTCGGAGCGTGCGCTGGCCAAGGCGCTTGGCGACCGTCGGAAAGACGCTATTGTCGTCACTAAGTTTGGTATCGGCTACAAAGAAGCGCCGAATTACCGAGACAGCAGCCCCGCGCGGGTCATGGGCTCGATCGAGAAAAGCCTGAAGAACCTGAACACGGACTATGTGGACGTCTATATGGTCCACTGGCCGGACCTGAACACGCCGTTTGAAGAGACCCTGCGCGCCTTGGACGATGTTGTGCAGCAGGGCAAGGCGCGGGCCATTGGTATCTCGAACTTCCGGCGGGAGCAGATTGAAACCAGTATGGCCACCCGCCGGGTGGATGTCGCCCAATACTGCTGGAATATGTTTGACCGCCGTATGGACCAGGAGATCCTGCCCTATTGTCGTGAGCACAATATGGGCGTCATGGCCTATGGCTCGCTCGCCTACGGTCTGCTGAGCGGCACCTTTCGTGCGGATATGAGCTTTGATGAGGGAGACTGGCGGGCGCGTCAGGGACGCATGGGGGGCATCAATCTCTTCCAGACCATGTTCGGCCCGGATCATTTTCCCAACAACATCAAGGCAGTGGAAGCGCTGAAGGGTCTGGCTGCCGGCTATAACAAAAGCCTGCCGCAGTTTGCGCTGCGCTGGACGCTCTCGCATCCGGCGGTCAGCACCGCTCTGGTTGGCTGTCGCAAAGCGGCCGAGGTAGAAGAGAACGTTGGCGCTCTAGGATGGGATATCCGGCAAGAAGACTTTGCCGAAGTCGACGCGATCTTTGAACGCAATGGTGTGGTGACCTGCCCGGATGTGTGGTTAGAGCGGGAGTAGGGGGCGTTCTCTGGAACAGGACGGCGGGGAAAGCTGCCTGCGACAGTCGTCTCTCAGGCTATCCTCGCCGCCAGACATTCCTACTCTGATTTCTCGCTGAAGGGTTCCGACGGTGACGCGATCTCCGTCTGAGGATTGGACCATTGCTCTATGGGCCGTTGGCGTACATCCGGCTAACAGCACAACGCCTGAAAGCAGTAAGCCGTTCCTCCGAATTGTCATCATGAATCCCCCTTACCTGAGTGATAGTCCCGGCGGGAGTGCCGGGCCGTGTCAACTTCACAACAGTGTAAGAGTGAGGTCCTGCTTATTCGCCGCGGCAGGGGTAGCTACTCCCCTGCCTCCTGCGACTGTTCTATTCAGCAAGCGACCCGACGAAGCGGGTACACTGTTGAAAGCTGACAGGCGGGAGGACAGCAAATGGGGCAGCGCCGGACAAGCGCACCTTGACTGCTCGTGTGTGATTAAGAGGAGATAAGATAGTGAAAACAAACAACGGAGGTGTAATCAGATCAGGATCGTATCAGAGACCCACGCCCCTACGGTCTCACCCAACTCGTTTTGCACCTCTTCATCGGTCCGTCCCGAGCGTTTGAGGACATGAAAAGAATGGTCACCGTCCTCAACAATATGGAGGGTCGCCCGCCTGCCCAGGCTGCGACATAGGGGTGTGATGAGATCGAGTTCGGCCAGCCTGTCCCGTGTTCCTTGTAAGAAGAGCAGAGGGACGTTTACCTCGGCTAAATGCGCCCCCCGCTCGTTCGACGGTTTCCCGGCTGCATGTAAGGGAAAGCCGAAAAAGATCAGTCCTTGGACGTCCGGCAGGCGGCCCTCGGCGGCAACAAGCGAGGTCAGCCGTCCCCCCATGGATTTTCCGCCGGCCAGGAGGGGCAACCCTCGGGCCGTTTTCTTTGCTGTCTCAACCGCTGAGACGATGGTTGCGCGTAACGTCGTCTGAGAGTCAGGGCTTTTCTTTCCCTTTTCCATATACGGAAACTGATAGCGAAACGTGGCAATTTTCCGGGCGGCAAGCTGTTCCGCCACGGCCCGTATAAAGGGATGCTGCATCCCGGCTCCGGCTCCGTGGCCCAGAACGAGCAGGGCACGGGCGGACGTAGGTCGGAGGAGGAGTGCAGAGACGGCCCCGGTCCGCTCCGTTGGCGTAAATTGCAATTCTCGAAGCGATGTTGCCATGCGCGCCTAGGCCTTTTTCTGCCGCTCCGCTTTCTGGATTTTGGCCCAGGTGTCCCGCAGGGTCACGGTTCGGTTAAAGACCGGGCGGCCCGGAGACGAGTCAACTGTATCTACACAGAAATAGCCCTGGCGCTCAAACTGAAAACGGCTGCCGGCTTCGGCCCGGGCCAGGCTCGGCTCGACTGTGCAGTCGGTCAGGGCTTCGAGCGAGTGCGGGTTCAGATAGTCGGTGAACGCCTGACCGGCTTCCACAGTATCCGGGTCGGGCTTGGTGAAAAGATGATCGTACAGCCGGACCTCGGCCTTGACGGCCTGCTCGGCTGACACCCAGTGAATGGTGGCCTTGACCTTGCGCCCGGCGGCCGGACCGCCGCTCCGCGTCTCGGGATCATAGGTGCAGCGGATTTCTGTCATCTCCCCGGTGTCATCTTTGACGACACTGACGCATTTGACGATATAGGCGTAGCGTAAGCGCACTTCCCGGCCGGGCGCGAGACGAAAAAATTTACGCGGCGGGTCTTCACGAAAGTCCTCCCGCTCAATATACACCACCCGCGAGAAGGGGACCTGCCGCGTGCCGGCGCTGGCATCTTCCGGGTTGTTGATCGCGTCGAGGTGTTCAACCTGGTCTTGGGGATAATTGTCTATGACAACCCGCAGGGGACGGAGGACTGCCATGACCCGCGGCGCGGTTTGATTCAGCTCTTCGCGAATGCAGTGTTCGAGCATGGCATAGTCCACCGTGCTGTTCCGTTTGGCCAGGCCGATGCGTTCGCAGAAGGTCCGAATCGACTGTGGCGTATAGCCCCGGCGGCGGAGTCCGGCCAGGGTCGGCATCCGCGGGTCGTCCCAGCCGCTTACGTAGTGGTCCGTCACCAGCGCGAGGAGCTTGCGTTTGCTCATGACCGTATAGGTCAGGTTCAAGCGGGCGAACTCGATCTGCTGGGGATGGCTCGGAACGGGCAGGACGTCCAGCGCCCAGTCGTACAGGGGACGATGATCCTCGAACTCCAGGGTGCACAGCGAGTGGGTAATCCCTTCGAGCGCATCGCTCAGGCAGTGGGTAAAGTCATACATGGGATAGATACACCAGATCCATCCCGTGCGGTGGTGTGGGGCCTCCAGAATCCGGTACAGCGTGGGATCGCGCATATTGATATTCGGCGAGGCCATATCGATCCTGGCCCGCAGGACGTGCGCGCCTTCCGGAAACTCGCCGGCGCGCATGCAGGCAAATAAATCGAGATTTTCCTCAACCGAGCGCTGCCGATAGGGGCTGTCTCTGCCCGGCTCGGTCAGGGTGCCACGATAGGCGCGGATTTCGTCAGGACTCAGGCTGCACACATAGGCGTGCCCGTCTTTGATAAGTTGGACCGCATAGGCATACAATTGCTCGAAATAGTCCGAGGCGTAGTATTCCCGGTCGTCCCAGTCAAAGCCGAGCCATTTGACGTCTCGCTTAATGGATTCGACGTAATCGAGGTTTTCTTTGGTCGGGTTGGTATCGTCGAAGCGAAGATTACACGTCCCGCCATATTCCAGCGCCACCCCAAAGTTCAGGCAGATGGATTTGGCATGCCCGATATGGAGGTGGCCGTTCGGTTCGGGCGGAAAGCGGGTGGCGACTCTGCCGTTGTGTTTGTTGGTCTTCCGGTCCGCGGCGATAATCGTCCGAATAAAGTCTGTGGATGGGGGGGTCTCGGTCGTTGCCATGGGTCAGCGTCCTTACAGCGGCGATCCCGTACTGTCGCGGGCTATTATTGAAGCGCTAAAACCAAACGTAATCCCGCGTTCATCTCTTGCCCCTGTCTGTCAACTTGCCAATCTTTTCTGTGAGAAAATCCTTATCCACGGTGATGAGTTGTGAAACATTCACAACAGAGTCTCGTTTCAAACCGGTCTGTTTTGCTGAGAGCGGCATATTCCCTGGTGCGGAAGCTAATCGCAGGTTTGAGGTTATGACGGCTGCAAGAACAGTCCGAATACGACTCCGATTAAAGTCATTTGACTGGATAATAACCAGTGGACGACGGGAGCCGGGTTCAGACCCACTTGGCTGGGACAATGAGGCCCACCATATCTCTCCGCGACGGACTACCATTCTTCTTGAGGGAGAGATCGTAGCTGCAAGGCGTGAATCACCGGATCAATCGGCGCGGATTTCGAAGACTCCTGCATTGCATAGACTTCGTCGAGGCGTTGCGTCACACCGTCTCCTTGATGCGCTTTGAGATAAGTGGCAATTGCCTTCGTATATAATTCACTCCGAGACACCCCGTTGCGTTGCGCGAGTTGCTCGGCGGCGTGGAAAATGGGAGTTGGAATCGAAATCGCTGTTTTCATAAGGCTCAAGTATGACTGTGGTTATACCTGAGTCAAGAGTGACAGCGCGACATTGCCGTCGGCGACTCGGGCAGGCGGAACAGCCGCAGGGCCGTGTCACGCAAGAGCTTCTGCTTGGATTCCGGCCTGAGTTCAAGCGCGTTGATCTCCTCACTGGCCCGTTCGGGGTCAATCACCGGCCAGTCCGTTCCGAACAGGACTTTGTCTTTACCCCAGGTATTGATGAAATGGACAAAAGACTCCGGCCAATGGCGCGGTGCATAGGCATCCGAGCCGATATAGACGTTCTCATGCTTCCAGGCCACTGAGATCATTTCCTCAGTCCAGGGATAGCCCAGATGAATTCCGATGAGCGCCAACTCGGGAAAATCAATGGCGATCTGATCCAGCGTAATCGGCCGGCCGACACTCGGCAGAATCCGCTCGCGTTGATAGCGCAGGCAGTGGCCGACCTGCATCATAATCGGAATCTCCAGCTCGCAGCACTTGGCGTAAATGGGATAATAGCGAGCGTGGTCGGGCGGCAGGCCAAACCAGTGCGGGTAGAGATGGGCACCAACAAATCCATACTCTTTGACCGCGTATTCCAGGTCGCGCAGACCCTGCATCCCCCGGGTGGGGTCCACCCCGGCCAGACCGGAAAAGCGGTCTGGGTAGCGCCGACAGACGTCCGCAACCCGGGCGTACGGAATCTCGAATGAGCCTCTGACGCGCAGGTCGCCGGCGCGAACCGCAATCAGCAGGGAGCGCTGAATCCGGGCGCGGTCCATTTTCTCCAGATAGGTTTCCAACGGTACACCGGGCCGTAACTCGGCTGGAAACCGGACCTGGTCGAGAAAATACTCATCCACCCCAGTCTGGCCCTGCTGGACCTCTTGCGGGGTGAAAAGGTTACAAACGATATCGATAGCACCATCCATACGCCTGCCTCTCTTTGGTGGATGTCTCTGCCCCCACGATGACGCGCCGTGTCCTTTGCGTCAATGGTAGGGATATGATGTGTGTGACTCAGACGGCCCAGCAGGAGGAGTGCGGCTTCCACTCGCTCTGGCTGGGAGATCATATTGTGATCCCGGAAAAAATCGAGGCGGCCTATCCATAAGCGGCTACCCGGAAGACGCTCGCGGCGCTCGAAGACTTTGCGGAAAAGATGGTGCGCTAGGCAGCTCGCTTCTCCTATGCCGCGTCTATTGCGTGTGTGGATAGGGGCCCTCCTGCTGACCGGAGGAACCGGGCACGCGGCCGAACGTCCTGGCGCCTATTTCCCTCTCGCTCTGGCAAACCGTTGGCAGTACGAGTCGAGCGAAGGCAGGCCAACAAGCCCCGTGACCGAGACCTGGGAGGTGATGAGCCGCAGAGGGGTGGGCTATATGCTGCGTATTCAGCAGAGCCTCTTGGCCAGGGACGCGCCGGCGGAGTTTGTCTCGGCCTCGTCTGCCGGGGTGGTTATGCAGCCGAGCGAAGCAGCAGACGAAGATGGGCAGCCGCAGTTCATCCTCAAACCGCCGCTCATACTGGGGACGACCTGGCAAACGTCTGCCGGACGCTCCGAAATTACTGCGCTGCAGGCGCTTGCCGCGGTGCCGGCAGGCATCTTTGAAGGCTGCATCGAAGTCACCTTTTGGAGTCGGAACGGCCAAGCCAAGGCCGTGACCCTGTACGCTCCTGGCGTCGGTATGGTCCAGCGGGATGAGTCCTTTACCATTCTGGGGGGATTGGGCAATGAGGATGGCCCGCGCCAGGGAAGGGTCAGTCTATGGCTGACCGAATGGCTCGTAAAGCCAGCGACAGCGGACGAATAAGCCTGGCAGAGCGGACTCGTGCAGCCCGTATGATTGAGTTTTCCTGTCTAGCGCCGGTGTCTGCGTCGATAGATGGAAACCAGCAGGCCAAGCAGAAGAATCACACCGGGCTCAGCAACAATGGTGATGAGGAACAATTGCCGCGTCTGTTCCGTGGTAAGCACCAGGGTGGAAATTTTCCGTTGAATAGAGGCGTCCCGAGGGCGTTCGGTAATAAACTTCTCATCCTGCACCAACCATTGCACCGTGTTGAGGAAGAGGTCTCTATTGCCCAGCAAGGACAGTCGGGCATTGCTGGCAAAATCACTGTCTCCATACACAACCAGGCGGGCGCCGGGTTCCGACGATTTGTCTCCGCCGGCGGATGGCGTGTTCCCGTTGGTCGGCTGATCTTGGCGAATCGTTGCCGCCACTGCCAGGGAAATCGGCCCCGGTCGGGCTTTCGTGCCTTCAAAGTCCACCGCGCCTTCGGGTGATTCGGCTCCCGCGCGAAAGCGAGCCCATGCGCCCGGTCCGGTGCGGCAGAATGGTTGGGCTGAGAGCACGCTGCTCGGCAACGGGTCGGCCGGCTCAACCGAACGGGAGAGGGGAAAGATGGTGCCGACCTGGAAGTCTTTGACAATCTCGACTTCGGTATTATACAGCGACACCAGTGGGCTCAGCGCGTCACCGCCAAAGAGCCTGTTCTGCGGATCATAGACAACATCCTGGTCGAGCCGTACCCCGTATTGGGCGAGGAAAGCGGTCAGGTTCGGCGCCGACAGGGGATCAAGCATCAAGAGGAGACTCCCGCCCGCCGAGAGATAGCGGCCAAGGCGCTCCAACTCGTCCGGTAAGAGGTCGGTCTGCGGGCCGCTGACCACGACCAGGGCCGCGTCCTCGGGGACGCGCTCGGTCCGCGCCAGGAAGACGGGACGGACAATAAAGTTTTCGTTGCGTAAAGCGGAAGCGGCCTCGCTATAGCCCAACTGCGGTTGACCGCTCCGTGGGTCTTTTTCGCCGTGGCCGCCGACAAAATAGATGGTCTTTTGTTCTTTGCGGAGAAACTGAAACAGCGCCTCGGTGATGGTCTTCTCGCCCGCACCCGGCAATAATTTCTGCTGCCCGTCATATTCGAGTACCGCGGTGCCGTAATGGGTCGCCCCGTACTGCCGGGCAAGCCCTACGTTCCGGTCCCGGTGCAGAATACGATACTGGAAGTAGGTGTTTTCTGTGGTAAAGCGCTTGAGTACATCTTCATAGCGTTGATACGCATCTGGAGAGCCACCAAAAAACAGCGTCAGCAGCGCGTCTTTGTCCAGGTCGGCCAGCAGGCTTTTGGTCTGCTTTGAGAGGGATAAGGTCTGCGTGGGGGTAAAGTCCCAGCGCAGATTATTGCGAATAGAGAGCGTTTGGAGACCGGCCAGACCGATCAAAATAAGCAGGTCAAGAACGGCCACCGTGCCCCACTGCTTGCGGCTTGGCGTGGCGAGAAACGTCCTGAACGAGGAGAATTCGCCCTTGCCACGCCACCGGCGCGCGCGGAGGGCCTGCCAAGTCAATAATAAAAAGAATGAGAAAAAGAAGAGAAAAAAGGTAATTTCCTGGCTGTCAATCGCACCCCGGGCGAAATTGTAAAAGCGGTCAAAGAGCGAAATTTGCAGCAGGAACTGGAGCCAGGCTTCACTCACGGCCTGCTCGTTCCACGTCAGCGACCAGAACAGGACGAGCACGCCGAGGGTTGCCATGGCCGCAATCGCCTGGCTGTCGGTAAGCGCTGACAAGAGCAGACCCACACTGATAAACACCAGGCCAATCAGCAGCAGGCCGACATAGCCAGGTAGCAACGCCGGCCAATAGACCTCAGGATGCCACCCCGAGAGGACGAGCGGATACAGCAGGGTCAGCCCCAGAACGACCAGCAGCAGTGTGGCGGCGGCCAGGAATTTGCCCAATAAAACGCTGCTCTCCGGGATCGGGTAGGTCCATAACAGGTCGAGGGTACCGAGCTTTTTTTCTTCCGCAAACGAGCGCGCGGTGATGGCCGGGACGAGCAGCAGGAGGACATAGCGGAGATCGTGGAAAAAGAATTCCCACAAGCCTCGCTCCAGATTCTGGCCGCCCCACATCATAAAGAAGCTGATGTCGGTGTAAAAAAAGAAGCCGCACAAGGCCAGGGCCACCGCCACAATGGCATACGCCAGAAACAGGCCAAAGTAGGATCGTAGTTCTTTAACAAAAATTGCACGGAGAACCATACGCCGGTCTCATTGCTGTCGTTGTTTATGGCTGGGGCTGATCGACCACCCGGTGGAAGATCTCCTCAAGGTCCATCTCCCGGGCGCGGAGTTCAAACAACCGCCAGCCGCGTTCGGACACGGCTTCCACAATACCGGGCCGGACGTCTGCGTGCTGAGCAGCGCGCACCGTATAGGAGGTCAGACCGCCATTCTCCTGGGAGGTCACCTGGACCTCGCGAACGCCGGGCAGGCTCTGCAAGAGCGTTTTCACTGCGGATTGCGGGCCGTCAATATGGGCCACGACCTCACTCGCATCGCGCAGCCGGAGGGTCAGGTTGTCTGGGGTGTCGAGGGCCAGCAACCGGCCTCTGGCGAGGATCATCACCCGATCACAGGTCATACGCACTTCGGGCAAAATATGCGAGGACAGCAAGACGGTCCGATTTCCCCGCATGCCGCGAATGAGCTGTCGAAACTCGGCGGCCTGCTCGGGATCGAGGCCGATGGTTGGCTCGTCAAGAATGAGCACGCTGGGGTCGTGCAGCAGGGCCTGGGCCAAGCCGACACGCTGGCGGTAGCCTTTTGAAAGCGTGCCGATGTAGACGCGGGTAACGGAGCCGAGGTCCAACTCTTCAATGACCTGGGACACGCGCACCCGCCGTGCCGTGCCGCCCAGCCCTTTGAGCTTGCCCACAAAATCGAGGTAGGTGGCTACCTCCATCTCCGGGTAGAGTGAGATGTGCTCCGGCATATAGCCGAGTTGACGCCGGACGGCGAGCGATTCGCTCAGCACGCTATGGCCGGCCACGCTGGCCGTGCCCGTGGTCGGAGACAGAACGCAGGCGAGAATGCGTATGGTCGTAGACTTGCCCGCTCCGTTCGGACCGAGGAGACCGACGATCTCTCCGTGGTCAACGGAAAAACTCACACCTGAGATGGCGCGAAACGTTCCGTAGAGTTTGGTCAGACCTGAGGCTTCGATCATGATGGCGCGCTCATTGCGGGTAGATGCAGACAGTATCGTGCCCGAGGCTATCGAATCAACTCCCCCGACCCGCCCCTCGTCCCGAGCAGGGCAACCACAGGGGGCTGCCCCGGCAAGCTCGTTCCCCCCGTTCACCCTGAGCGTAGCGGAGCGAAGTCGAAGGGCCTAATGCGCACTGTGACCGCCATCAACCGGAATGACTGCGCCCGTCATGAAGCTCGCCTCATCCGAGGCCAGATAGAGGGCCAGGGAGACCACTTCGTGCGAGTTCCCAAAGCGCTTGAGCAGATGCGTGTCGGCAATGTGTTGCCACACGGCTTCTTTATTCTCCATATCCTTGATGTATTCGCGCGGCATGGGGGTATCGATCGCGCCCGGACAGATGGCATTGACCCGAATATCATACGGAGCCAGGTCCACCGCCATACAACGGGTCAGATTCACCAGCCCGCCTTTGGCCGCCCCATAGGCCGACATCTGCGGATAGCCGAGAATGCCGCCGGCTGATGAGATGTTAATAATCGAGCCGCTGTGGTGCTGCTCCATATGGGCGACCACCGCCTGACTCATCAGGAACGGCCCGGTCAGATCGATCCGAATAATGCGGTCCCATTCTTCCAGAGTCGTCTCCTGAAACGGTTTGCCTAAAATGACCCCGGCGTTGTTATATAAAACATCAATGCGACCAAAAGTTGAAATAGTTTTCTCGACAACTGCGTCGATCCCGTCCGGGTCCGCGGTGTCAGCCTGGACCCATTCAACCCGGGCTCCGGCTGAAGGAATATGCGTGGCGGTGTGTTCGATCTCTGGCAGGATATCGCTGATTACCAGGGACGCGCCTTCTCGCGCAAAGGTCTGCGCGGCCACCGCACCTTGACCGCGCGCGGCTCCGGTAATGATCGCGACTTTTCCATCTAAACGGCCCATGTCATCCTCCTTGTTATTTTCCTTCTGAGGAGATAGCAGAAACTCGCCCGGCGTGCCAAATACGACTTGCTGAGGAGGGGCTGGCTGGCTATGTTGCTCACGACGCGTAGGGGCCGCCATTCTTCGTCGGCACAAGAACACGCGCGACACGAGAGGGGAGTATGGCAAAGACCGATCCCATTACCCTGGCAGTTGTCCAGGGGATGCTTGAATCAACCCAGCGTGAGATGACGCTGACCATTGAGAAAACGTCGCGCTCGTCCGTGTTCAATATTGCGCGCGATTATTCCAACGCCCTGTTTCTCGGCAGCGGCGAGATGATTCTGCAAGGCCAGGACATCCCTATTCATTTAGGCTCGCTGATGCCGGCCCTGCGGACTGTGGCCGACTATTTCGGCGACGATATTCATCCGGGGGATGTGTTCTACCACAACGATCCGGCCTGGAGCGGCTCCCATATTGTTGACTGCTGCATGTATAAACCGGTCTTCTACCAGGACGAACTCGTGTTCTGGACGGTCAGCAAAGGCCACGTCACCGACATCGGCGGTCCCGTGCCCGCTGGCTATAACCCCGAGGCCAAAGAAATTTATGCCGAGGGCCTGCGTATTCCGCCGCTGAAAATATGGGACCGCGGGACAGAGCGGCGGGATGTGGTGAATTTTATTTTGACCAATGTTCGCTCCCGCCGACTTCAGGCCGGCGATATGCGCGCCCAGCTTGCCGCGGTCACGATTGGCGAGCGCAACCTGCTCGGGCTGCTGGAGAAATACGGCAAAGACGTGGTCATGGCCTGTATGGCGGAATTGCTTGACTTGGCCGAACACCAGATGCGCACGTTTATCAGCGCTATTCCCGACGGAACCTATCACGGCAAATCCGTGCTCGAAGACGCCGGGCATGGCTATGGCGATATCGAGATTGCCGCAACCGTCGAGATCGCCGGAGACACCATGGCAGTCTCGCTGTCGAGCCCGCCCCAGATTCCGTATTTCATCAACTCCTATGCGGCCAACTCGCTGTCCGGGGTGTATCTCGGGGTGATGATGTTCGCCCAACTGCCCCCGCCGTATAACGAGGGACTGTATCGGCCCATTACGGTTGATGTTGGCCCGGAAGGCACCCTCACCAACGCCAAAGAACCGGCGCCGCACGCGAACTGCACCACCACCCCGTCGGAGTCGATTACGGACGCCGTGCGCATGGCGCTTGAACAAGCCCTGCCCGAAAAGGCGGTGGCCTCTTGGGGGCATTCAAACGGGCTGAACATTGCCGGGCAGGATTACCGCTCGGGCGAAGAATACGTTTCCATGATCCTGGCCACCATCATCAGCGGCGGGGGCGCCTCGCACAAGACGGACGGCTGGCCGGCGGTGGGTCCGCAGTGCTGTTTTGGTGCCCTGACGAGCGGCGATATTGAGATTCTTGAATACCAGTATCCGATTATCATTCACCGTTACGGCCTGATGACGGACTCGGGCGGAGCCGGCAAGCTGCGCGGTGGCTCGGGCACGCACTGGGAGGTCGAACCGCTCCGCGACCCCATGACAGTTGTCATGTTTGGTGAAGGCCGGCGCTATCCGGCCCAGGGCGCGCTCGGCGCGGCCTCAACGCTGCGCGAGCCCAAGGTCGGACGGGCGTTGTATTCCAAGAAAGATGGCAGCGTCGAGGAGATCAAGACCAACCGGATCGTCGAGATTGAACCCGGCGAACGCTTCGCCAACCAGAACCCCGGTGGTGGCGGCGTGGGCGACCCGCGTGAACGCGACCGGGACAAGGTGCTCGAAGACGTGCGCAACGGTTTCGTGTCCGTCCAGGCCGCCTGGGAGGAGTACGGCGTCCGGGTTGATTACCAGGATTTGCAGGATTTTGGGCTGAGCAGGGTGCCCAGCGCTCTCGCCGGAAAGTAAAGAGCAGCTATGTCCCAGCACGCTTACCGTCTCGGCATCGATACCGGCGGCACGTTTACCGATTTTATTCTGGCCTCGGCCGGTGAAGGCATCCGTCTCTATAAGACGCCGTCCACCCCGCACGACCCGCCCGTAGCAGTGCGCGAAGGACTTGAGCAGATCGGAGCCGACCTCGGCTGTAGCGTGGCGGACTTTCTGCGGGCGTGCGACTTGGTCATTCTCGGCACAACCGTCGGAGTCAACGCCCTGCTCGAACACAAGGGGGCCAAGACCGGCCTGTTCTGCACTGCCGGCCATGAAGACTCGCTCGAAATTCGTCTCGGTCACAAGGAAGACGGGCATCGCTACGACGCGGACTTCCCTCAGGCGACGATGCTGGTCCCGCGCGCCCTGCGTTTTCCGGTCGAAGAACGCGTGTTGAGTACGGGGGAAGTCCGTGTCCCGCTCAACGAGACCGATGTCCGGCGCGGCATCCGTCGCTTTCGGGAAGAAGGGGTAGAGGCCGTGGCCATCTCCTTGGTCTGGTCGTTCCTCTCCCCCGAACACGAACGGCGTATCGCCGAGTTGGTCCGGGCAGAAATGCCCGGGACCTATGTCACGCTGTCGGTCGATCTGCTGCCTCAGATCCGTGAGTACACCCGGACCAGCACGACCGTGATGAACGCCTATATCGGTCCGCTCATCCAGCAATATGTCGAGCGTATGGAGTCTCTGCTGCACGACCTGGGCTATGCCAATCCGGTGCGCTATATGCAGAGCAACGGCGGCCTCACCTCCGGTCGCTTCCTGGCCGACAAGGGCATCTATGCTTTGAACTCAGGGCCGGCCGCAGGGCCGAACGCCGGCCTGTTTTTTCACACTGGTGACCGGCCGCGCGATATCATCACCGTGGATATGGGCGGCACCAGCTTCGACATCAGCCTGAGCAAGGACGGTAAGACGAATATCGTCAAGGACGTTGATTTTCTGCGCTACCGGATTGGCATTCCCATGCTTCAGGTCGAGACCCTCGGAGCCGGCGGCGGCAGCATCGCCTTTGTAAACCGCATGGGGCTGTTGCAGGTCGGGCCGGAGAGCGCCGGCGCCCAGCCGGGACCGGCCGCCTACGGTCAGGGCGGACGGCGTCCGACCGTGACCGATGCCCTGATCGTGCTGGGCTATCTGAACCAGGAAGCGCTGCTGGGCGGTCGGCTGCGGATCGACGCTGAGGCGGCTCGTCGCGTGATTGCAGCCGAGATTGCCGGCCCGCTCAAGCTGAATGTTGAACGGGCCGCCCAGGGGATATTCACCCTGGTGAACTCCAATATGGTCAGTGGTATCCGGCGCGTGTCAATCGAACGTGGCTATGACCCGCGCGACTTCATGATGGTCGTTGGCGGGGGGGCCGGCCCGGCCCATGCCGGTCGGCTGGCCAGCGAACTCGGCATTCCGACCATCCTCATTCCCAAGGTGTCCTCCGCCTTCTGTGCGTTCGGTGAAATCCTGGCCGACATGAAGCACAGCTATCTGTCGTCCAGCGCGGTCCGTCTGGACGCCGTGGACTACACGCAGCTCAACGACACCTTTGCGACCATGGAAGCGCGGGGACGGAACGACCTGGGCAGCGCCGGGGTCGCCGCTGACGCGATAACAATCTCCCGCTCGCTGGACATGCGTTACGTCGATCAGGTCCATGAGTGTCAGGTCGATAGCCCGCTGGAAGACATCTCGCCCGGCAATATCGATGTGATTGCCGAGGCGTTTCACACCCGCCACGAAGAACTGTTCACCTATTGCGAGCGGGATAACGCGGTCGAGATCATGAACCTGGAGTCCACCGTCGTGGGTAAAGTCGCGCGGCCTCAACTGCCGCCACTCGCCAGCGGAACCCCTGACCCGGCCCACGCCCAGACCGGCGAACGTCCGGCCTTTTTTGAAGAAAGCAATGCCTTTGTGACGACCCCAGTCTACGACGGTGCCAGAGTGTTCGTGGGTAACGTGGTCGTTGGGCCGGCAATCATTGAGGAAATCACAACCTCAATCGTAGTCTTTCCCGGCTGGCAGGTGCGGCTGGACAACCCTGGGGTGTATGTGATGACGGTGAAAAAAGAGCGGCTCTGACGTGCTCTACTGCCCCAGCATACCGGCTTGATCGAACAGGCCCAACTCCAGGCGAATCAACTCCAGGCGCGCCTCGCGCTCTCGGCGTGCCTGCAACGCCTCGTTAATCGTGACCTCGTGAAAGCGCATATGACCGCCGGGCGAGGCCTGCGCAATCAGATCGAGGTCGGCTGTGATGACCGTGCCAATGGTGGTATAGCCACCGCCCGTCACCGCGTCGTTCAACAGCACGATGGCCTCCAGCCCGCCCGGAATCTGGATCGAGCCGATCGGATAGCCCAGATCGACCACATTGGAGGGATCGGCGCCCGCGCCAAACGGCTGCTCGCCGGCGTTAAACTCGAATGTCGGGCCTTTGAGACGATAGCCGATCCGGTCGGCTTCGGTCGAGACTTCCCAGTTCGCAGCCAGAAAGTCCCTCAGGCTTTCCGGGGCCACACGGTGGCTGCACATCCCCATCACGACGCGTACCTCAAGCTCTTTTTGCGGAACCGGGATCAGCGCCGAATCGAGGGTGCGTCCCAGCATCGCGTCGGGTGAGGTGTGGGGCGTGCCGAGCGGCAGACAGTCGCCGGCCTCAAGTTTGCGCCCGTCCAGACCGCCGAAGCGGCCCAGCATATAGGTCGAGCGGCTGCCGAGCCGCTCGGACACCGTAATCCCGCCGGCCAGACAGACATAGGCCCGTGCCCCGCGGCGCACCCCGCCCAAGCTGACGCGGTCGCCGGGGTGCAGGGCGTGGGCGCGCCACTGGGCCGCGGGCTGATTGTTGATCGTAAACGCGATGTCCGCGCCGGTCACCGCGATCAAACCCGCACTCGTCACCTCGAACGACGGGCCGGAGTAGGTCACCTCCAGCCCCGCGGCGTCCTCCGGGTTGCCGACCAGCAGATTACCGGCCCGGAAGGCGAAATTATCCAGCGCACCTGAGGGCGGCATGCCGATGTGGTACCAGTGCAGGCGACCGAGGTCTTGGATGGTGGTCAACAGGCCGGGCTCAAGGACGTTCAGCATGGGCAGTTTCTTCTTGCAGGCGTTTGAGGTAGTGCTCCGGATCGCGCATATATTCGCCCGGATGAAAATCCTGTTCGATAATGCGGTAGCGATAGCTGCCGGCTTCGACCTGCGAGCGGATGTCACGATACTCATCCATATCAATAGGCCGGAATTGCCAGCGATCTCCGGCACTGGCCAGAATATAGCGCCCTTGGAGGTCTGGCAGACGCTCCTCCGGGTCATACACGGGCACCGCAGACATGCCGATCATCTGATACCCGCCCGGCCCCTGCACGGGGTAAATGCACAGAAACACGCCGGCGTGGGCCACGGCGCGCTCGGGGGTGTCTGTACGGGGACGGATATATTTGGGTGCCTGAATGGCCTGCTCGGGCGGACACATGCGATAGCACCAAGCCGTGCCGGGTACAAAACCGACCATGGAGATCCAGTACGGCCGGTCGCAGTAGGCAGTAATGAACTCCTCCTTCGAGGAATAGCCGTTCACCCGCATCAGATATTCGAGGTTGGACACCGACGGGTCCTGATGCCGGTCGGCAAAGCGTTTGGCGCACTCCTGGGTCCAGGGATCGTCGAACAGCACCGGGATATCGACCAGCCGGGAGGGCAGCGTCTCCGCGGACCGAATCTCGCGTTCGAGGTCCTTGAGGGTCCGGATCAGGGCGTCGGGATGGGTCTCTTCGGGACGGAAATGGACCAGATAGGAGGCGTTGGCCGGGCAGACCTCAATGACCCCAGGGATGCGCCGGCGCTCAATCTCGCGGCAGATTGACAGCAGTTTGAAGTTAATGGCGAGGTCCATTGCCTCGCTGAAGACCACCAGCAGATATTCATCCCCACCGTAGTCATAGCGTGTCTCTGACATGGCTCCACCCTGTTCCATGCAGCCGCTACTCCATAGCAGAATTGCTGCGGAGCCCTGCGAATGCTACGCGCTCGCCCGCTGCCGCAAAGGCAGAATATCTGCATTCTCGGTATGAATCGCGCTCCGAATTGCTACACCTTCTCGCTGCAGGGCGGCGTGCAGTCCGTCAAGGACTTCCGGCGCATTAACCACATCCCCGTGGACGCACACGCTTTCTCCCTCAACGTCGATCACCGCTCCGCTCTCTGCGGTTGTCTGTCCGTCAACGGCAAAGCGCAGCACCAGGTCAACGATCTCTTCCACATCTTCGGTGCCATACGAGCGCTTGACGGTAATCGCACCAGTCTCGTCGTAGTTGAGACCCGGATAGAATTCCTTGACCACCCGAAACCCCATCTTTTCCGCGGTAGAGACCAGCGGGAAAGAGGGCAGAGCGGGCAGATAGACGGTGAGGTGTGGATCAACCGCCTGAAAGCCCGCCAGAATGGCGCGGGCGTTGTCTTCGGACTGTATGCCCCACGAATAGAACGCGCCGTGCGGTTTGGCTGCCTGTAGCGTGAGGCCGTGCATTTCGCAAAAGGCCTTGAGGGCGCCGGCCTGATAGACGACATAATCGGTCGCCTCCTGATGGGTGATATTCATCAGCCGGCGGCCAAAGCCCAGCAAATCAGGAAAGCCAGGGTGGGCGCCCACGGTGACCCCGTACCGCTTGGCCCATTCCACCGTGCGGCTCATCCAGCTCGGGTCTCCGGCATGAAAGCCGCAGGCAATATTAGCGTGGGAGATGCGCTTCATGACCTCCTCCGGTCGGCCAAGCACGAAGTTGCCAAACGACTCGCCCATATCACTATTGAGATCGATCCAATTTCTGCGCATTGTGTACCCCTCCTGCACGGATTGAAACCGGGAGAATTATCGCTCTCCACAGATGCGCTGTCAACGTTTGGAGGAGACTGTCGGTTGAGCGCCGTCCTTCCGTCCCTCCTCCTTGAGAGGGAGGACCAGGGTGAAGGGGACGGAGACACGCCCGAGGGGGAATGCCATCCGTCAGCGGCCTGGAAGAACAGCAGCACGAGGCCGCCGAGGCCAAGGTCACACAACGTTGTGTACCATTTCCAGTGATATTGGATAATGTAGCGAGCCTTGGTCCAGTCCGGCATAGTGCCTCGGTCCGGGTAGGGCAGGGGACCCGACTCAGCGAATCTCCATACGACGTTAGCAAGAATGCTTTGGGCACAAGGAAACAGTTATGTCACACGTTAATCGTGCGGAACGACGCCAGGGAGACCGGATGTTGGTCGGGAGACCCGGGAAGATGTGGATTTGCGTCCGGCGGGACACTCGCGCCGCACCGGACGGCGGCTGTACCAGACGGCGGCTGTGCACTGGCCGTCAGGGAGCGTAAAACGCGCCGATCGCGCGGACGACCTCTTCCTGCATGGCCGGGGTGAGCTCCGGATAAATAGGCAGGGCCAGGCTGTGGGCTGCCGCGTATTCGCTGTGGGGGAATGCGCCCCGCTGATAGCGTAAGGCGGCAAAACAGGGCTGGAGGTGCAGCGGCGTTGGATAGTAAATTGCCGCGCCAATACCCTGGCGCTGGAGCGTTGCTAGCAGAGTGTCCCGGTGGGTGCTCTGGACAACAAACTGATTATAGATATGTCGCCGGTGCGGAGCCTCGACCGGCAGGCTCATCTCTTCGGGTCCCTGGGAAGCAAACAGCCGGCGATACGTGTCGGCATTGCGCTGCCGGGACGCGGTCCAGGCATCCACATGCCGCAGTTTGACGCGCAGCACCGCAGCCTGGAAGGCGTCTAAGCGAAAATTTCCTCCCACCCGCGTATGCTCATACCTGGCCTGCTCCCCATGACTCCGCAACTGTCGGACCCGCTGCGCAAGCGCTGTGTCATTGGTGATCACCATCCCGCCGTCGCCATAGCCGCCGAGATTCTTAGACGGGAAAAAACTCAAACAGCCACACTGCCCAAGCGAACCGGCTCGCTTATCTTTGTATTCTGCGCCGACTGCCTGCGCGGCGTCTTCGATCAGAAAAAGATTTCGGCGAGTAGCAATCTCAAGAATCGGGTCCATGTCCGCCATCTGACCAAACAGATGCACCGGAATAATGGCTCGGGTCCGTGGGGTGATGACGGCTTCGAGCCGGGCTGGGTCCAGATTATACGTCAGCGGGTCAATATCAACAAAGACCGGCCGGGCTCCGAGACGGGCAATACTCCCGACTGAGGCGAAAAAGGTATACGGCGAGGTGATGACCTCATCGTCCGGCTGAATGTCTATCGCCATCAGGGCGACCAGCAGGGCATCCGTACCGGACGACACCCCGATCCCGTACCGACACCCAGAGTAGGCCGCGATCTCACGCTCACAGGCTTCGACTTCCGGTCCCAGAATGAATTGCTGAGACTCCAGCACGCGCTCAACCGCAGCCCGGATTTCCTCCCGGATTGTGGCGTATTGGGCTCTGAGATCGAGCAACGGGACAGCCATAGAGGGTCTCCTCTCCGCTCAGTAGTGCTTCTCTGTAGAATGGTCAAGGGAGGGGGAGGGGTCTCTCCCCCTCGCCACTCACCACTCTTTTTTGCGTGTGGCGAGGAGGAATGGTAGTCTGACTGAGAAGAAACGTTCGCGTGTAAGGACTTCTTTATGCAGTGCTTGTGGAAGCGTTCTCGCATCATCATTGTCGCCGGCCTTCTCCTGTGTGGGCTGCTGGGAGGACTCGCCGGTTGTACGCAGGAATCGCAGAACATGCTGAGTCGCTCCCTCCAGAACTGGACGGGCACCAACGGCGTCTTGGATATTTATGCCGGAGAAAAGCTGGTGCTGCGCTTTATCGAGATTGATAAGCTCAGCACCGCGGCAGCAACCGGCGACGGCAGTACAGCCAGACCCTACCGTTTTGGCTATGGCTATGCGGACAAGAACCTGAATTTCCGGGTCGATGAGGGCGAGAAGAAGGTCTATTTTGAATTCAGCGATTACTCAACCAGCTATGTTTTTTACGAGAACTATACCGAGTAACAACTATATCGAGTAACAGGGCGTGACAGAATTTTTCGATTTCATCCCGCTCGGCTGGGAATTTCGCTGGCGAGACGGGATTGACATTGCCTGTATGGCGTTTGTCGTCTACCAAGCCTATATCCGGTTTCGTGGGACGCAGGCCGCGCGCATAGGGGTTGGGCTGGCCGTACTCGGCCTGTTCTATTTCCTTGCCAGCCAGGCCGGGCTGTTTTTAACGACTTGGGTACTGGGCGGCATTTGGGCCGCGGCCTTTATCCTGGTCGTGGTCGTGTTCCAGGCTGAAATTCGTCAGATCCTTGAGCAGGTCAACCCTGTCCTCTCAACCCCAAGGATTTGGCGTCGAACCCCTCCTGAGACTCGGATTGCTGATTTCCTGGTCACGGTAGCGGACACGTGTTTCAGCCTGGCGAAAAAACGCTACGGCGCCATCCTCGTTTTTGAGCGGAACGACTCGGTGGAACCCCTCTTGCGCAGCCAGGGCGTCCTGATTGACGCCAAAGTCAGCGATTTGCTGCTTGATAATCTGTTTACGCCCGCCAGCCCACTGCACGATGGGGCCGTGTATATTCGGGCTGGGCGGGTCTGTCGCGCCGGCTGCATCTTGCCGCTTTCAGAATCCCGCTCGCTGCCCTATACGTATGGGACTCGTCATCGGGCCGCGTTAGGGATGACCGAACGCTCTGACGCGCTGGCTGTCGTTGTTTCGGAAGAGCGGGGCGCGGTCTCCGTAGTCGACCGGGGCGGTATGGTGACACTGCCGGGATCGTCCGAGCTGTTGACTTGGCTGAATTTACGCCTTTCCGGGGCCAGGAAAAGGCGGGCCCAGCCGCGATGGCGCGACATGCTGGAGACTAACCTTCGCCCCAAGCTGGGCGCCCTGGCAACAGTCTGTGTCCTCTGGCTGATCCTGGTTGGCCCGCAAAACACCGAGGTCGGGTTTGCGGTTCCTGTGGTCTACTACAATATCCCAGGGAATTTGGACATGAGGGGTAAGAACACCCAGGAGGTCTATCTGCGGGTGCGAGGGTCGCGGGAACTGTTGGCCCTGCTTGACCCGCGTGGCCTTCGGGCGCAAGTTGATCTCTCAAGCGCCCAAGCTGGGCGGAGCCGCTTTCCCCTGACCGCGCACGATGTCAACATCCCCCTCGGCCTCCAAGTCGCTGGTATGGATCCGTCGAGCGTGAGCGTTCGTCTCAAGGAACGTCCGTCTCCACCACAACAAGCAGAGCAAAACGGCAATACGCGCCAGACGTCGTAAGGCCGTCTCTTATTCCTCCTGCGCCGCCGCTCGCAATAACTTCCACACCCCGGGCCACAGGTCCATGCCTGGTGGGTGCTGAGGGCAACGCGGATAGCAGAGTGGTCGTTCAGCCTGGTGTGCGACAAGAGTGCCTGTCCGCCGGCGCTCACCGCATCGATGAGTGCCGCGTTATGCGTGTCCGGGGCGCGGCCGCCGGACGGCAGGTGACGGAAACAGATGGTGAAAAACGGGACAGACGCCAGGACCGGCCGGTCGCCGACCTGCTGTCAAGAGGACGTCACCCATGCCGCGGCGTCAGAGAGAGCGCGTTGGAGCTCCTGCGGACTGGGACCCATCGTCATGCCGAAGACCGTAGCACACAAGGAAAATCTTGGGAGAGGCGTCGGTAGCTGGCATAGACTTTTCAATGACGATACACTGAAACAAAGAGAGCAGAGACGAGGCGTCCCATGAGTACGGCCATACGCGTTAATGAACAGGCGCAACAAACCGAGCCAGCCCAGGCCGGCAGAATCGAATGTGCCACCGAACCCGATCACTATCGGCACTGGACACTGTCGATCGACGGCCGGATTGCCACGCTGGCGATGGAGGTGCAGGAAGATGCGCCCCTGGTTCCGGGCTATGAGCTCAAACTCAATTCGTACGACTTGGGCGTGGACATCGAACTCTACGATGCAGTCCAGCGCCTCCGTTTCGAGCACCCCGAAGTCGCCGCGGTGGTGCTCTGTTCGGCTAAGCCCCAGGTCTTTTGTGCCGGGGCAAACATTCGCATGCTGGCCCAGTCTTCACACGCGCATAAGGTGAACTTCTGCAAGTTTACGAACGAGACGCGCAACAGCATCGAGGACGCCAGCGCCTACTCTGGGCAAACCTATGTGTGCGGCGTGAATGGGGCAGCCTCAGGCGGTGGCTATGAACTGGCCCTGGCGTGTGAATATATTATTCTCATTGACGACGGCTCAAGTGCGGTGGCCCTGCCCGAGCTGCCGCTTCTGGCGGTCCTGCCCGGAACCGGCGGCCTGACGCGGCTCGTCGACAAACGGCACGTGCGGCGCGACCGGGCCGATTTCTTGTGCACCACGCCCGAGGGGCTGCGTGGAAAACGGGCCCAGGAGTGGAATCTGGTTGACGAAATCGCTCCGCGCTCGCGTTTTGAGGAAACGGTTCAGGCCTGCGCCTCGACTTTTGCCGCCCAATCGGACCGGCCCGCGGACGCGGTCGGCATCGCCCTGACTCCGCTGGCCCGATCCATTGAGGACACGACCATTGCCTACGAGCATATCACGGTCGAACTGGACCGCGCGCTACGGACCGCCTCGTTCACGATCCACGCGCCGAGCGGCGACCTGCCGCCCACACTGGAAGCCGTCCATGCTGTCGGTGCGCGCTTCTGGCCGCTGGCGCTGGCGCGTGAGTTGGACGACGCCATTCTGCACCTGCGGCTGAATGAAGAAGAGATTGGGACCTGGGTTTTTCGTACCAGCGGTGAGGCCGCGCTGGTCGAAGCCGCCGACCGCCTCCTGGCCGCGCAGGCCGATGACTGGCTGATCCGCGAGATTATCCTCTATCTCAAACGCACCTTTCAGCGTCTGGACGTGAGCGCGCGGAGCCTGATCGCCCTGATCGAGCCGGGCAGTTGTTTCACCGGCACCCTGCTCGAACTCGTACTGGCCGCTGACCGGTCGTATATGCTGGACGGCAGTTTTGAGGAGCGCGCGCTGCCTCCGGCCGCGCTCCGCTTGACACAAATGAACTTCGGTCCGCTCCCCATGCATAACGCTAGCGCGCGCCTGAGCAGTCGTTTCCAGGCGCAACCGGAGCATATGGCGGAATTGCAGTCGTATATGGGGCGGGATATCGATGCCGAGACGGCTGACACACTGGGGCTGGTCACCTTTACTCCAGATGATATCGACTGGGAAGACGAAGTCAGATTAGCCCTGGAAGAGCGCGCCAGTTTCTCGCCCGACGCTCTCACCGGCATGGAGGCCAGCCTGCGCTTTGCCGGCCAGGAAACCCTCCAAACCAAGATATTCGGGCGTCTGAGCGCCTGGCAGAACTGGATCTTTCAGCGGCCGAATGCCGTTGGCGAAGACGGGGCCTTGACGCTGTATGGCACGGGGAAACAGAGCCGTTTTCGGAAACAGAGGGTGTAGCCATGGCGATTGATTATACTGAGCGTATTCCGAACAATGTTGCCCTCGCCGAGAACCGCCGACTCCAACGCGCATTGGAATCATGGCAGCCGAACTATGTACGCTGGTGGGATACCTGTGGTCCTGAAGGGACGCAGGCGTATGACGTCTATCTGCGCACGGCTATCAGTGTCGAGTCCGACGGCTGGGCCCATTTTGACTATGTGAAAATGCCCGCCTATCGGTGGGGGATTTTCCTGGCCAAGCCGCAAGCGGAGCGGCAGATCGCCTTTGGCGATCACCTTGGAGAACCTGTCTGGCAGGAAATCCCCGGCGAATATCGCAGCCTGTTACGCCGTCTGGTCGTGACCCAGGGGGATACCGAGCCGGCCTCCGTCGAACAGCAGCGCCGTCTGGGCCAGACCTGCCCCTCGCTGTACGACCTGCGCAATCTGTTTCAGATCAATGTTGAAGAGGGGCGTCATCTGTGGGCCATGGTCTATATCCTGCACGCCTATTTTGGTCGGGACGGTCGGGAAGAAGCCGAGCTGATGCTGGAGCGCCATTCCGGCGATGTGGATAAACCGCGTATCCTGGGCGCGTTTAACGAGGAGACGCCGCACTGGCTGTCCTATTTCATGTTTACCTTTTTCACCGACCGTGACGGGAAATACCAGCTCGCCGCGCTGGCCGAATCCAGCTTCGATCCCTTGGCCCGGACCTGCCAGTTCATGCTGACGGAGGAGGCGCACCACATGTTTGTGGGTGAGACCGGAGTGATGCGGATTATCCAACGCACATGCGAAGTCATGAGTGAACTTAAGACGGATGACCCTGCGCGTATCCGGGCGGCAGGAGCCATAGACCTGCCGACCTTGCAGCGCTTCATCAATTTTCATTACAGCGTCTCGCTCGACCTGTTCGGCCAGGAGCGTTCGACTAACGCCGCCGACTATTTTACGACCGGCCTCAAAGGCCGCTATCGCGAAACCCGTATCAATGACGACCATCGTCTCTCGAGGCTGACCTGGCCGGTCCAGCGCCCCGCAGACGGGAGTATTGTGTGTGAGGACGTACCGGCCCTCCTCGCCATTAACGAACGCTTACGCGACGATTATATTGCCGACTCGCAGCGGGGTCTGAACCGCTGGAACAGGGGTATTGCCCAGCAGGGCGTTGAGAGCAGGCTATACCTGCCCCATCGGGGCTTTCACCGCAAGATCGGGGCTTTCTCCGATGTCCATATCTCTCCGCAGGGAGAGATAGTGACGGCCGAAGAGTGGCCGCGCCAGCTCGCCTCGTGGTTGCCGACCGAGGAAGATCACGCCTTTGTGGCTTCGCTCATGCAGCCGGTTACCGAACCTGGCGCAATGGCAAGCTGGATTGCCCCGCCGGCCCGCGGAATCAACAATCAGCCCCGCGACTTTCCGTATGTGCAATGGGCAGAGAGCCCAAGAGGACAGTAGGCATGCAGGCCAATACCGTCACTATTGATCCAACAGATTCCTCCATTCGGCTTGCTCCACGTTTCAACGTGGCCGTGCCGTTTATCGACCGGCATCTGGAAGAAGGACGGGCGCGGAAGATCGCCCTCCGCACGGTCCACGGCGCTGTGACCTATGGGCAGCTTGCCGAACGGGTCAATCGGTGTGGCAATGCTTTGCGCTCAATGGGAGTCGGGGCTGGCTGCCGGATGCTGATGATCGTGAAGGACTGCCCCGAATTTTTCTCGCTCTTTTGGGGAGCCATCAAGGCCGGGATCGTACCCGTGCCGGTCAACACGCTGCTCCGGGCGGCCGATTATCAATATATGATAGACGACTCCGAGTGTACGCTGGTTGCCTATTCAGCGGAGTACGCGCTGACCGTACAGCCCGCCCTGGGCGGGGCTGAACGCTCACCGCAGTCCCTCTGCGTCGCGGGGGAGGACTCGACCTTCGCCGCGCTGATGAGATCGGCCTCTGATGAGCTGGAACCCGCACCGGCTGCGGACGAAGACGACTGCTTCTGGCTGTATTCCTCAGGTTCGACCGGCCGGCCCAAAGGCGCAGTCCACCGCCAGCGCGACATGGTGGTCACCTGTGTGCAGTACGCCCAGGGCGTGCTGGGCATGACCGAAGAGGACGTGTGTTTTTCTGCGGCCAAGCTGTTCTTTGCCTACGGTCTTGGGAACGCCATGACGTTTCCGCTCTGGTGCGGAGCAACCGCCGTCTTGAGTGACCGGCGCCCCTCACCGGAGATGACGTTCGAACTGCTCGCCCGTTTTCAGCCCACACTCTATTTCGGAGTACCGACTTTGTACGCGGCCCAGTTGCTCGCCCTGGAGCAGAAACAAGAGCAAGACCCGCCCGCGTTCCCGTCCTTACGCGCCTGTGTCTCGGCCGGCGAGGCGCTACCGGCCGAGGTCTTCCGGCGCTGGAAGGAGAGCACCGGCCTGACGATTCTGGACGGCATCGGCTCGACCGAACTGCTGCATATTTTCATTTCCAACCGTCTGGACGATTACCAGCCAGGCACCAGCGGCCGCCCGGTTCCCGGCTACGAGGCCAGGATTGTGGATGAAAGCGGGAATCCGGTCGCGACCGGCGAGATGGGTCGCCTCCTGATTCGGGGCCAGTCCGGGGCCGCCTATTACTGGAACAACCCTGAGAAGACCGCCCAAACCATGCTCGGAGACTGGATCAACACCGGCGATACCTACGTCCAGGACGAAGCGGGGTATTTTACCTACTGTGGCCGGGCGGATGATATGCTCAAGGTCTCGGGCCAATGGGTCTCGCCGGCCGAGGTCGAGGGTATCCTGTTTCAACATCCGGCCGTTCTGGAAGCCGCGATTATCGGCTGGGAAGACGCCCACCGCCTGCTTAAACCCAAAGCCTTTGTGGTGCTCAAAGCAGGCCAGACCGCCTCAGCAGACTTGGCACGGGAACTGAGCGCGTTTGTCAAAGACCGCACCCTGCCGCACAAATACCCGCGCTGGGTCGAGTTCGTCTCCGAGCTGCCCAAGACCGCGACCGGAAAAATCCAGCGCTATAAGCTGCGCACTGCTCAAGACGCATGAATCGCTCCGCAGGGCCTGTCGGACGACGCCAAGCAGACCGATGATCTATAATTCAAATTCGCGAGAAGCTTATGGACACAAATCTTCTTTCGGTCCAAGAAATCCAAACACAGTATGACGGAGAATGGGTCCTCATCGGTGACCCGGAGGGAGATGCTTCCCTCGTTGTTCAGCGGGGACGAGCCTTATGGCACAGTAAAGACCGAGACGAGGGCTACCGCCAGGCTCGCCTGTTCAAACCGAAACATTGTGCCTCGCTCTTTGTTGGGAGTATGCCCAAGAATACGGCCGTGGTGCTGTGAGTACTCGTTTTGATGCAAACGAGGCCGGGTCGGTATACCGACCCGGCTTTTCGGATCGTCAGGCAATGTCATTCTCCGTCTGGCACTCGATACCGGGGCGACAACAACACGAATCAATACGGATGTTATGGTACTCCTAGGGTACGATCCCGCCACAGCACCGGACCGGATTCAAGTCACAACCGGAAGCAGTATTGAATTCTGTGCCCAAATGATTATCCAACGGATTGAGAATCTGGAGCACGCTCGCGACGGTTTTCCCGTTCCCTGCCATACCCTCCCTCCGAGCGCCCAGGTTGACCCAGAATACATCACCTTGATTGATTACCATTGTTCTTCCGCTTCAATGCGCTGACGATATTTTCGCTACATGTGTTTGAGCCGGGTTTGTTCCGGGCGGTCGGGTGTATCGCTATGCGCACGGTTTATCTGTGCGAGCAACTGGTGGTTTTCGTGCTGCCGTAAGAAGTCTTCCAGTGCTTGGGCGAAGAGTTGGCTGCGCGAAATCCGCAGGTGTTGGGACAGCAATTGCGCTTTCTCGAAAAGCGCGGGATCTAAGGAAATAGCTGTTTTTATGCGGACCATATGCCGCACTTTTTTCTGCTGAAAGTATGAATAAAAGTATAACTTTCTGGCGCACTTTTCAATCAGGGTAGCCTTTGAAAGGGAGCGGAGAGACCCAAAAGGGGGCTGTTCTTAGTTCTCTGCTTCGGTACAGTAAACGCCACGTGGATGCACAATCTGCGAGATGAAGAGCCTATGCGATGTCTCCAGTGCGATACCGACAATCCGGACGGCGCAAAGTTTTGTATCGAATGCGGAGCCGCGCTCCAGAACCGCTGTCCGCACTGCGGATTCGATAATGTCGCCAGAGCCAGGTTCTGCATGGAGTGCGGGACATCGCTCGCCAAGTCACCCAACCCCCAACCCCCAACCCCCAGCCCCCACACCTACACCCCGCCCCATCTGGCCGAGCGTATCCGCGCCGAGCAAGCCGCGCTCGAAGCGCGGGGGGCGGTTGATGGCGAGCGGAAAACCATCACGGCGCTGTTTGCCGATATCAAGGGCTCGATGGAACTCATCGAGAACCTCGACCCGGAAGAGGCGCGCTCCATTATTGACCCGGCCCTGCAACTCATGATGGCCGCCGTGCATCGCTATGAGGGCTATGTGGCCCAGTCTATGGGCGATGGTATTTTCGCCCTCTTTGGCGCGCCTCTGGCCCACGAAGACCACGCCCAGCGCGCCTTGTTTGCCGCGCTCCGTATGCAAGAGGAGGGCAGGGCCTATGCCGAGCGGCTCCGGCATGACAAAGGGGTCAATCTGCAAATGCGGGTGGGCGTCAATACCGGCGAGGTTGTGGTGCGCTCCATTCGTAAAAACGATCTGCACACGGACTATGTTCCGGTCGGTCATGCGACCAGTCTGGCGGCCCGCCTGGAAGGGCTGGCCACGCCGGGTACGACGGTCGTGAGTGCGTATACCCACCAGCTTACCGAGGGATACTTCGAGTTCAAGGATTTGGGCGCGGCGAAGATCAAAGGTGTCAGCGAGCCCGTACTGATTTACGAACTCCTCGGAGTTGGCGCCCTGCGCACCCGGCTCCAAGTGTCAGCCGCGCGTGGCCTGTCTCGTTTCGTTGGTCGCAGGAAAGAGGTCGAACATCTCAAACAGGTCCGCGAACAAGCCACAAACGGGCAGGGGCAGATGGTCGGTGTGGTGGGCGAGCCGGGCGTTGGCAAGTCCCGGCTGTTTCACGAATTCAAGGCCCTGTCCGGGCAGCACTGTCTGGTCCTCGAAACGTTTTGTGTCGCTCATGGTAGCGGCTATGCGTATCTGCCCCTGGTCGAGCTGCTGAGGAATTACTTCCATATCCGTCCTCAGGACGACGAACGGACGCTACATGAAAAAGTCGCCGGACGGGTGGTCGCGCTTGAGCGTGAACTCGAACACGGATTGTCCTATCTGCTGAGCCTCTTGGGCCATGCGGAATTCACCGCGGCGCTTCAGCAGATGGACCCCTACATCCGTGAACAACGCTCCTTTGACATCATCAAACAGCTCCTTGTGCGTGAGAGCCTCACCCAGCCTGTGGTGCTGATTTTTGAAGACTTGCAATGGCTGGACGAGGGCACGCAGGCATTCCTCGACACCCTGAGTGAGAGCTTGGCCACCGCGCCCATGCTCCTGTTGGTCAACTACCGCCCGGAGTATCGGCACGAATGGGGCAGCAAGACCTATTACAGCCAGCTTCGGCTCGACGCGCTGGGTCTGGAAGATGCCAAAGAACTCTTGGCCTCGCTCCTCGACGAAGCAAACTGGACTGTCACCGCCTCTTCGCTCGAACCGCTCAAACAGCTCATATTGGAGAAAACAGAGGGCACGCCGTTTTTTATGGAAGAAATAGTCCGGGCGCTGTTTGACCAAGGTGCCCTGGTCCAGGGGATGGGTGGCATTTCCCTCACCAGGGCGCTCGATGAGGTCCATATCCCGGCGACGGTCCAAGGCGTACTGGCCGGGCGTATCGACCAATTAGGCGCAGCAGAAAAAGACCTGCTCCAGACCGCCGCGGTGATTGGCCGGGAGTTCTCGCTCAGCCTCCTGACGCAAGTCACCCAGGAGGCCGAGGAAACCCTGGTTCCCGTGCTCTCCCGTTTGCAAATCGCGGAGTTCATCTATGAGCAACCCGCCTTTCCCGAAGTCGAGTACACCTTTAAGCACGCGCTCACCCAGGATGTTTCCTATAGCTCGCTTGTATCCGAGCGCCGCCGGGATGTACACGCCCGGACGGCCCAGGCCATTGAATCCCTGTTCCACGCGCAACTGACTGACCGCCGCCTCAGAGAACTCGCCTATCATTCCGCCCACAGCGGCAATACGGAAAAAGCCGTTGAGTACTATCAACGCGCCGGAGAGCTGGCGCTCAAGCAGTCTGCGTATACTGAGGCAATTCGTGACCTCACCCACGCCCTGGACTTGCTACCGGCGTTGCCCTCCACCCCGGACCGTCCGCAGCAAGAGCTGACCCTGCTCGTCTCGCTCGGCTCCTGCCTGATGATAACCAAAGGTTACGCCGCGCCGGAAGTAGAGCGCGTGTACTCGCGTGCCCGCGAATTGTCGCACGCGATTGGGGACCTGCCACAGAAGTTCCCGGTGCTGTTCGGTTTGTGGCGTTTTCATCTGGTGCGCGGGGAGTATGCCGCCGCAGGGGAGGTGATTGAAAAGATCCGCTGCCTGTCCGAGTGTATGCCTGGCTCCGATCAATTCATGCAGGCCCAGCAGGCGCTTGGATTGACGGCCTTTCGTCTCGGCGCGTTTGCCGCTGCCAGAGAGCATCTGGAACGTTCCGTGGACATGTATGATCCGAGCGCCCACGGCCCGGAGAATGCGCAGGGCGTGATCGGTCAGGACCCTGGTGTGTCGAGTCTGGCCTTTCTGGCCTGGATGCTGTGGCATCTCGGCTATCCCGATCAAGCCCTCCAGCGCAGCCAGGAAGCAATCGCGCGCGCCCGAGAGATTTCCCATCCCTACAGTCTGGTTTTTGCCCTGCATTTTGGAACGGCCGTCCATCGCTTTCGACGAGAGGGAGCGATGGCCCAAACCCAGGCCGAGGGCGTGGTCGCGCTGGCGAGTGAGCAGGGCTTCCCGTACTTTCACGCTGCCGGGACCTATCTGCGCGGGTGGGCCTTGGCAGAACAGGGTCGGGTGGAAGAGGGCGTTGCCGACATGCTGGAGGGCCGGCGCATCTGGCAGGAGTCCGGTATTCGGCAGCTCGGTCAGGTGTCTCTGCTTTTGGCAGAGGCCTACGGCAAACTCAATCGGGTC
Source organism: Binatia bacterium (assembly GCA_963422435.1). Classification (GTDB taxonomy): domain Bacteria; phylum Desulfobacterota; class Binatia; order Bin18; family Bin18; genus Bin18. The sequence continues at coordinate 3,053,467 of OY729511.1, forward strand.
AAAGACGGCCTCGCCGTGCTGGCCCAGGCAGAAGTCGAGTTGGACAAGAGTAACGAAAAATGGTGGCAGGCCGAACTGCTGCGCACCCGGGGAAAATTATTACTCGCCTCCAAAGACGGTACGGATCACGACAGCCAGGAAATCACCGCCTGCTTTGAGGATGCCATTCAGATCGCTCGCAGTCAGCAGGCAAAATCCCTGGAACTCCGTAGCGCCACCCGTCTGGCTGCGTTCTGGCAAGCGCACGGAAAGCCGGACGACGCCTACCGACTCCTGTCTGATATCCACGGCTGGTTTAGCGAGGGATTCGATACGCCCGACCTGCGGGCGGCAAAGGCCTTGCTGGAGTCGCTTACGCCGGTTCATGCCGAGGGAGGGACGGGGGATTAGGGGCTGGGGTGAGAGGAAAACTGCCCCTGCGCTGAAGAAGTCCTGGCAGGCAAAGCATTGTCAATGTCTGTCCGACTTCCTATACTCGGTTTACTTTTCCTCAAAAGGAATCGACCGTCGGAGGGGCGGTATCTCTCTCGGGGAGGTTTTTTATGAGCAGTAAAGGGCACACGAACGGAGCGGGCGTACGCGCTCGGTTGCAGCATCCTGTGATAGACGCGGACGGGCATTGGCTGGAGTTTGGGCCGCTGGTGCGCGAACAGTTGAGAAAAATCGGCGGCGACAAGGCAGTCGAAGGGTTCTCGGTGTTCACCACCCTTGTTCAAGAACATTTACACCTGTCGGTGGCCGAACGGCGCCGCCAGCGGACCGCGCAGCAAGCCTTTTGGGGGATTCCCACCAAGAATACGCGCGACCGGGCAACGGCCATGATGCCCCGGTTGCTGTATGAACGCCTGGACGAGTTCGGTATCGACTTCACCATCCTCTACCCTACGGCAGGCCTGGGATTGACCCGTGGCAGCGATACCGAACTGCGGAAAGCCGCCTGTCGGGCGTTTAATATCTTTAGCGCGGACTATTTTCGGGCCTATGCCGACCGCATGACTCCAACCGCGGTGATTCCGATGAATACGCCTGAAGAGGCCCTGGAAGAAATCGACTACGTGACTTCGCAGCTCGACATGAAGGTGATCATGCTGGGCAGCATGATTAAACGGCCTATTCCCGCAGCGGTCGAACACTACCCAGGCTCGGAAGAACTGCTGACGTGGCGCGACGTGCTGGGCCTGGACAGCGAATACGACTACGACCCGGTCTGGGAGATGTGTGTCGAACGGGGCCTGTCGCCGACGTTTCATACCGGCTCGCGCGGCTATGCGCTGCGGATTTCGCCCTCCAATTTTGTGTATAACCACATTGGCCATTTTGCCGCGGCAAACGAAGCCGTGTGCAAGGCGCTCTTTCTGGGCGGTGTCACCCGACGTTTCCCCACGCTCAAATTCGCCTTTCTGGAGGGTGGGGTCGGCTGGGCGTGTCAGTTATACGCCGCCCTGATCGAGCACTGGGAGAAGCGCAATATCGAGGCGCTTGAAGAGGTTGATCCGGCGAATCTCGACCGGCAACTGCTGAACGAATTGGCGCGGCAATACGGCAGCGCAGACATGGCCGAGGCGTTCACCCAGCGTGAGGCGGCCTTGGACACGGTGCTGAGTTCACAAGGGGCGACCGCCGTCGGCGGTATTGACAACTTGGACGATTTTTCGGCCTGCGAGATCAAACAGGCGTTGGACATCCACGACTTGTTTGTCAAGAATTTCTATTTTGGCTGTGAGTCGGACGACAAGATGAACGCCTGGGCCTTCAATCGGCAGTGCAATCCGTTTGGGGCGCAGCTCAACGCGCTCTTCGGGTCGGACATTGGCCACTTTGACGTCGCAAACATGAACCAAGTTGTTCCCGAAGCGTATGAATTGGTTGAAAAAGGCTTGGTCGGTGACGCTGGTTTCCGTGACTTCATGTGTACCAATCCCATCCGCTTCTGGGGCGAGGCTAACCCGGACTTTTTCAAAGGCACCGTGGTCGAAGAGACGGCCACCGCGATTCTGTCTGAGGGGACAGTTGAAACAGGTCCGAACGGCCACGCCACGAGTCAGTTGGCGAAGTAAGGGCAGTCCGACTTTCCCTAGGCCATTAACCGGGCGATGTCTTCATCCAGACCGTTGCGTATCTGCTCTGCAAGCGCACCCCGGGCGCGTCCCTTGGTGCGGCCATAGGATGGCAGGTCGAGTGCCGCGAGGTGACGGGCTTCGCTGAGCGCTTCGTCTAACAGGGTTTCGGCCGGACACACCCGATCCAGGAAACCGACATCCACGGCCTCGGCTGGAATGTACAAACGGGCTTGGATGACCGCATTGGTAAAGTGGCGTTTGGACAACCGTTCGCGGGCGAACATCAGCCCGAACTCCGGCAGGGTCATGCCAATAGCGACTTCGTTGAGTCCGATTTTATAGTCGCCGTCCGCGCCCAAACGGGTGTCGCTGGCCAGCAGCATAAAGCCGCCGGCGGCAATAGCATGGCCGGTACTGGCGGCCACGACCGGTTGCGGATGGGTGAAAATCTTGAGCAGCATCCGGGCGCCGGCAGTTACGAGGGTGTGGCCGGCCTCTGGACCGGACTGAAGAACCGAAAGGTCAAATCCGGCAGAAAAACGACCGGCTCGGCCCGTCAAGACCACGGCCTTGGCTTCCTGCGCGGCTTTGTCCAACGCGTCGTTCACGCCCCGAATCAGCACATGGTTGACCGCATTGGCCTTCCCATCGTCAAGCCGCAGAATGGCAATACCGTCGTTCAGTTCATAGTGTACCGGATTGTCTGACATGGGTTTTCTCCTCTGCAAGTTCAGTGTCCCTTATCCTTTTGCGGTTGGGCTGTATAGGTCAGCCGGACGCGGGTCTCTTGGGCCCTTCGGACGGACACCGCCAGAGCTTGTTCTCCCAGGCGTTCGTGCCACAGGCGCAGGGCATATTTTCCCTGGGGAATCCGGGTGATGCTGAACTGTCCCACCGCATCCGTCACCGCAGTATAGGGATGGTCGGTGACAATGATATGCGCCCGCATCCAGGTATGCAGCACATCACAAGCGATCAGCACATGGCCGGGTTGCGTAAAGCGATAGGTCTTCTCGGACCAGTACGGCAGACCCAGGTTGAACACGGTCTCGTAGCCGTTTTGGCGGGCATGGACATTATGCAGGATGAAGTCACTGTTCCGCAGTGCGAGCGTTTGCCCGACGGTCATGGTTTGTACACGCGGGACAAAGGCGCAGTTTTTGTTGTCGAGCAGCGTGGGCAGGGCGGGGCTGGCTTTGCCGGCGCGAATGCCGTCAAGGACAACAACGACATTCTTGAGTCCTCCGTGCGTATCGATCAAGAGACTCTCATCCGGCGTGCTGTCTCCGCAGACTTCCTTGTTTTTGTGAACGGGCAGGGTGACCGGCGGTGGCGCTTGCCCGTCGAACAGGATGTGTCCGCTGATGCTGCCGCCGTCCTCAACTGTGACTTCCCGGTAGGCGTGTACAGATGGGACAATGACGAATAATAGGAGCAGGCTGGCGCGCCAGCCTGCTGATTTGTGAGTCGTCACGTTCTATGCATGACGGCTTTCGTGAAGACGGGTCAAGTCGTGATCTTTCCCTTTTAAGAGTCATAATCAGTCTGTTGGAAACACTACTCCACCGACAAGCCCTCAACCCAGTTGCCATGAAAGCCGTACGGCACCCGGTGGGGCAGGTGAACGGTGGCCAGCGGCTCGTGCGCGATATTCTCGGCGTCGAGAATGACCAGATCGCTCCGATTTTCCTCCTTGCGGTACACTCCCACGAGCAGAAATCCTTCGCCTTCTGCCGACCGTGCAGAGCGCGGGACAAAAATCGGCTCCGAGGAATAGCTGTCCGGGCCGAACGCGTGGGTATGGGAGCGGCCGTTTGCATGGTCATACCCAATCACCGTGTTAAAAAGACCTTCCGAGGGAGGAACGGCACCCTCCCGGCCGGCCGCATACCCCTTCCGATAGGGCAGGCCCGCGTAGCGTTCGTCCAGTCGGGGAAACTCGCTGAGCCGGTCGTCCCGTTGTGCCTGGGTGATCGAGCGGGTCGTCAGGTCAAGCGACCAGCGGGTGAAGACCGGGATGTTGGTCTCCGGGTCTTCTCCGTCAACCTGAAACAGCGGCAGCAGGCGAAACTGACACACATCGGCAATGACCGTATTCCCTTGCGTGTAGGCGTTCATGGCATGAAAAACAAAGCAGGGGGCGGTTTCAAACCAGACGATATCCTCGCTCCCCCCGTCGCGCGGCATGACCCCGATGCGCGTTCCGAGTTCCGGCTCCCAGCGGACGGGAGAACCAGAGGTCAGATTTTCCGGGCGGAGCGTAGCCGGAAAAACCATGAAGATGACGTGCTCCCGGGTGACAATGAAATCGTGCATCATGGTCGGGACCGGAAGGGGAATCTCTTCGTTCCGCGTCATGGTACCGTCCGCGGAGACGACCGTATGGCGCAGATAGGGCGGGAACGGCCCGTAACCAAAAAAGAGGAGTTCGCCTGTCTCCGGGTCAATCTTGGGATGAGCGGTCATGGCTCCCTGGAGCTTGCCGTGAAAATCATACACGCCAATGGTTTCGAGGCTTGAGGGGGCAAGTTCATAGGGCGGACCGCCTTCCCACAGGGCGAACAGCCGCCCGGCGTGGAAGATGATATTCGTATTGGCCGCATGCGGAAAAACGCCCTGGGCCCGTTCGTCCGTATTGCTCAGGTCGCTGAGGCCGGCAAAAAGCGCTTCCCCGTGCTGGCGCTCCAGCTTGAACCGTTCCGTTCGGACCCAGCGATTCCGGTAATGCGCCTTGCCGGCACTCAGGGTAAGCGCATGGATCATGCCGTCACCGTCAAACCAGTGATACTGGCCGCGTGGCGCAAACTGCGGGTTTGAGCCATTGCGATACAGGGTGCCGTTCAGCTCAGGTGGAATTTCGCCCGTGACGACCAGGTCGTGAATCTCGCCCTCCATGGGCCAGGGGGCATAATTCCCTTGGAGAAATGGAGCAGGCGGAAAAGGTCGGCTCATTGTGTCCTTCTGTTGGTTCGCGGTTGAGAGGTTTTCGTGGCGGGACGCGAGGCTGTTCCGGGCGGACTCGGCTCGGGCTGCGCTCGCTCCTGAAGGGGCTGTGTTTGGGTACTGAGCAGCCCCATTATCCAGCGGCTTGCGGAAAGATCAAACAGCGCAAACACCTCGTCGGTCTGAGCGGAGGGCAAGCGCCCGGCCAGGGCCAGAGAGGTGAGACCGTGGACCATCATCCACAAGACGTTAGCCTCCTTATCAATATCAATGCCTTGAAATCCACGCTCCTCAACCCAGGTCTTCAACGTCGTTCGCATCATGGCCCAGCTCTGCCGCATACGCTCACGCTGGTGTGGCGTGCATATTGTTTCCAGACTCATGTCCTGAAACATGAGTTGATAAAAAGTAGGGTTTTGCAGTCCAAAACGAATATAGCGTCGGCCCATCTGGAAGAGCTGTTCCTCTAACGTGGGTTCTGCGCGGGCAAGCTCCATCTCGGCGGTGAGTAAGTCGCCCGCCTGTAATTTGAGCGTCAGGAGCAGGTCTTCCTTGCCGGTAAAATGCTGATAGATGGCCGTGGCGCTATAGCCTAACATTCCGGCCACCGCGCGCATGGTGAGTCCAGCCGCGCCTTTTTCTTCTACAATCCGTAGAGCCGCTTTCCGGATATCTTTTCTGAGGGTTGGATTCGTAGCGCGTGGCATAGCGCCTTTCATGTTGTGAGACTGTTCTCTCCCAATGTTATGAGGATACGTCCTCATCCCGATGATGCGGCAAAATTCCCATGGAATCCGAGCGGGAGCCAATAGGGGAGGCGGGCAATAGCCAGCGGACCATCGGCTATATGGTCGGCATCAAACACCGCGACTTGGGTGCACTTGCGTTTGATGTCCAAGCCCGTCCCCATCAGCCAGCCGTCTGTTTCAGCCGTACTGCCGGGCCGCGGAATGAAAATATGTTCTTCCACGCACACCTCGGCTGGATACTGAAATATCTCACGCCGGCTACTTTCCATGTCGTAGCGGCCCACCGCATTGAATAATGGGTGCACTGATGAGTTGTCCGGCAGGCGTAGAACGGCATACACGAATCGATTGCGGCGACCACTCAGGCGCGGATCAACCCGCGGGAACTCGGTTTCTCCACCGAGGGCGTCCTCCTGAGCTGTCCCCTTGCGTATATCCAGGCTGATCAGCGTACAGTGCGGAGAAGCGCCCTGATTAAAATCACCGCCGCGCATGACGTTCCGCAAGCCGCCAAAGAGAGCCGACGCATCGTGCCGGCGACAGGCATCAAAGCGAATGGTGCCATTTCCATCTTCCCAGGCATTGCCGTAGTGGAACGTAAAGCTCGGTGGCAGCTCCAGCGTCCGATACACGCTGAGATCGGATTTATTAAACACTAAGACCTGGGTTCCCTGCTCCGGGCGCCAGACGTGACTATCCAGGAAGGAGTGACCGGCGGCTATCCTCTCTCGGTCGAACAGCAAGGGAGGAATAACGATAATCAGATGGCGTTCCGTGACCAGAAAGTCGTGGACCATGCCGGACTTTTCCAGTTGTACGGCTTCGAGTTGTTTCAAGTGACCTTGAGGAGAGATGTGGTACAGCAAGAGCATGTTCCGAAACGGAGCCAGTCCAAAATTCCACAAGGCACCGTCTGGTTCGATGCGGGGATGGGCCGAGAAGGGCAGGCCGGCGGTTTCTTCAGACCAATAATACGCCCCCTGCGTTTCTAAGGTGTCTGGATCAAGAGCGTAGGCGTCGCCGGCCTCCCAGAGAGCGAGTAGCCGGCCGGCATGGGGAAGGGCGTTAATATTTGCCGCGTTGATTTCCGCCGGACTGCGGGGCGGTTGCGCGCTTGGCGGGATCGTCCCAAAGCCCCATACCAATGGTTTTCCAGCCTGGGTTTCTCGCCGATATTTATCCGTCTGAACAAAACGCCCGCTATGCGCCACCCCAGCGTCAGAGAAACGAAACGCCTGAACCATGCCATCGCCATCAAACCAATGCTGATAACGCAGAGCCCCAACGACGTGTTTGGCCGGACCGTTCCGGTAAAACGTGCCCCGAAGCGGAGGCGGGAGGGCACCTTCGATAGTGAGCTGCGGGGTATCAAAGCTCTGAGCTACCGCGGTATCAAAGCCGAGGAGCCAGGGCTGTTCAGCCAGGGCTGTGTGAAAGGGGGCCGTCTGGTTTGCGGCTGCTGGCAGACGGCCCGGATTGATGAGGCCAACTGCGGTGAGGGCTAATGCAGATTGTAAAAAATCACGACGTCGCATGGGAATCTCCTGTGCAATGGCGTAGCTCCACCCGGAGATGGAGGTGAGTGTAGCGACTGGGGAACCACTATCCCCACTCCTACTTCAATTCAATATCCAGTGTGAGCGGAGTGCTCTCGACCATAAACGAAATCGCCTCAAATCCCGGAGGACCGAATGTCCCGCGCGCGTTCGTGCTGAACCCATACGCCTCAGTCGGAATACCGAGCATGTTGGCGTCGAGTGTTGCATTCTCGTTCTTGTCGTGAAAGGCGGCGATAGCATATTGACCGGGAGGAATATCGGCAAAGATAACGCGGAGCGGATTGGCATGCGCCCGTATTTGCACCCCGCCAAACATCTTCTCGGACTGATACCCCACCTCGCTATCGTACAGGGCCACTTGGAGTCCGCCTGTTGCCGTAAACCCGTTCAACAGGACCTCAATATCGGCGGCTAGTCCAAGACGAGGCAATAAGGCGCAAGCAAGGATTCCAATCCCAGCAGTGTATTTTGAGGGGGTCCGCATCTTTTCTCTCCTTTCTCTCTCTGTGATTTGCTATATAATTCTATTGTCTAACAAAGTTATATAACATTGTCAAGATATTTTCAGAGTACGCTCAAGCGCCGTTGTCCTTTGACGGCACTGACGCTAGGCTGCTCGGATGAACCGGAAGGACGGACTCGTCCAAGAGGGAACCATGTCTGCTGCCGAACTCTGTTTTCTCAGCGCAACCGAACTGGCCAGGCGCATTCGTACCCGCGAGGTGTCGTGTCGGGAAGTCATGGAGGCGCACTTAGCCCGGATCGATCAAATCAATCCGCGGGTGAACGCGGTTGTAACCCTGTTGGCGGAACGTGGCCTGGAGCGGGCGACCGAAGCCGATACCGCGCTCGGTCGAGGCCAGGCGGTCGGCCCGCTGCACGGCCTGCCCATTGCCCACAAGGATTTGGTGCTGACCAAAGGCGTCCGCACTACGCTCGGCTCGCCGATCTTTGCCGACTTTGTTCCCGACCAGGACGAGATTATTGTCGAACGCCTGCGTGCCGCCGGCGCGATCATGATCGGCAAGACCAATACGCCCGAGTTTGGCGCCGGCTCGCAAACGTATAACGAAGTGTTTGGTGAGACGCTCAACCCGTATGATCTCTCCACAACCTGCGGGGGTAGCAGCGGTGGCGCAGCGGTGGCGCTGGCGACCGGGATGCTGCCGATTGCCGATGGCAGCGACCTGGGCGGCTCGCTACGGAATCCAGCCAGTTTTTGCAATGTGGTCGGTTTTCGTCCATCGCCCGGCCGCGTGCCTGCCTGGCCGCACCGGGTCGGCTGGTTTCCGCTGGCGGTTGAAGGGCCGCTGGCCCGTACCGTGCAGGATGTGGCGCTGTTGCTGAGCGTCATGGCCGGGCCAGACCCGCGGGTGCCGATTGCCACTACCGAATCGGGCGAGCAGTTCCTTCAGCCGCTTGAGTGCTCCTTTGCGAATACCCCGATTGCCTGGAGTCCGACGCTGGGGGGCCTGCCCGTTGATGCGCGAGTGACTGCGGTGCTCGAAAGCCGGCGTAGCGTGTTTGCCGACCTGGGTTGCGTCATGGAGGAGGCCACGCCTGATTTCCAGGATGCCAACGAGGTCTTTCGCGTGTGGAGAGCGTGGTATTTTGATCTGTCTCTGGGCGAGCTGCTGCCCGAACATCGAGACAAGATGAAGGACACAGTTATCTGGAATATCGAAGAAGGGACAAAACTCAGTGGCCCGCAAATCGGTCGGGCTGAGAAAAGGCGTACGCTACTCTATCATCGGGTGCGTGAGTTCATGGAACAGTACGAGTTTCTGATTCTGCCCGTCTCCCAGGTACCGCCGTTTGATGTCAAACAGCGTTATGTGCGGGAGATTAACGGCGTCCAGATGGAGACGTATTTGGACTGGATGCGCTCGTGTTACTATATCAGCGTCACCGGCCTGCCGGCCATCTCCGTACCGTGCGGTTTTACCCCGGAGGGTCTGCCCGTTGGCGTGCAGATCGTTGGCCGGCATCAGAACGAACTGGGTGTGCTTCAGTTGGCCTATGCGTTTGAGCAGGCCACGCGGGTGGGGGAGAGAAGGCCGGGAGTTGGGGGTTAGGGATGGGGAGGAGTCCTATCTTATCCCCTCTCCCCCCAGGGGAGAGGGTGAGGGGGAGTTGAGAGATGAGCGGAGTATAATCTGATAGCGTTCTGGGTGTAGCAATTCGGCAAAGAAGAGGAGGACTATCCCATGCAATTTGGTTTTATGGAGGATTTTCGGAACCCTGAGCCCTGGGCGCGGCCATTTCCCGCGCTGTATGACGCGCTGTTAAATCAAACCATTCGGGCCGAGGAACTCGGCTATGATCACGTCTGGCTGACCGAGCACCACTTTACCGCGGACGGCTATAATCCGTCGCTGCTGCCGACCGCAACGGCGATTGCCACCCGAACCAGCACCATTCGGATTGGGACGTTTATTCTGCTGCTGCCGTTTCAGCACCCGATTCGGGTGGCGGAAGATGCCACCTGTGTCGATATCTGGTCAAACGGTCGCTTCGACCTGGGGGTCGGGCAGGGCTATTCGTATATGGAATTTGACGCCTTGTGCATGCCGCGCAAGGAACGTTCGGCGCGTTTACGCGAGGGCGTCGAGTTGATTCAAAAAGTCTGGACTGAAGACGCGGTCACGTTTGACGGGCGTTTCACTCAGGTAAAGGATTTGACCCTGAGCCCCAAGCCGGTGCAGCAGCCCATGCCGCTGTGGATTGGTGCGCGGGCCGAGAAGGCCACCCGTAGCGCGGCCCGGCTGGGCTGTCATCTCATGGCAACCATCGGACCCGACCCGGCCCCGTGGTATATCGACGAACTCAAAAAATGCGGGCGCAACCCGGACGATTTCAATATCGCGCAATTGCGCCTGGTGTATCTGGCCGATACCGAAGACCAGGCCTGGGAGGACTGCCAGGACCATCTGTTCAGTATGATGGAATTCTACGGCCATATTCTGGCTGAGGCCAACGACGCGCCCGGAGACAAGGACGTGTGGCAGTTCACCAAGCCGGGCGAACTCCGCCACTCGGCCTTTGGGGAAGCGGTGATGATCGGCACGCCTGCCCAGGTCGCCCGAAAAATGGAACGCTTCAAAAACGAGTTCCAATGCACCCACTTCATTATGAGTACCCAGCTTGCCGGCATGGACCCCAGGAAATCGACCCGCTCGCTGGAACTGTTCGCCAAGGAGATCATGCCGGGGTTTCGGGGGTGAGGAGAGTGAACCGCTGAACACGTCTGTTGCCGTTATGGTATCCACGTTTTTCCATACCTGCTTGCCGAAGCGTAATTCCGCGCCCGCTCCACCCGACAGGCTAAAAAAGCAAGCATATTGAGGATATAGGAAGGCCACGGGAGGCACTCATGCGGTTTGAAAACACAGGTGTCCTGATCACCGGCGCGGGGAGCGGGATCGGGCGGGCGGCGAGTCTGGCCTTTGCCACGGAAGGCGCTGCTATTGCCGTAGCGGACCTCCGGCTTGAGGCGGCTCAGGCAACCGCCGGCGCGGTTGAGGAATTAGGGCGCAAGTCCGTGGCCCTCCAGGTCGATGTCACGCAACCGGATTCGGTGCGGACTCTGGTCGAGCAGGCCGTGGCCGGACTCGGCGCACTCGATGTACTGATCAACAGCGCGGGGGTGCGTGAGATCGTCCCGTTCCTGGACTTGCCCGCCGAAGAATGGCTGAAGGTCATTGGCACCAACCTGACCGGGACGTTTTTGTGCAGTCAAGCCGTTGCCCAACACCTGATTGCCCAGCATAAGAGTGGAAAAATCATTAACCTGTCGTCGGTCGCCGGTCTTATGGGCGTGCCGAACCGGGCGGCCTATGTCGCCTCCAAGCATGGGGTGGTCGGCTTGACCAAGGAAATGGGGATGGAACTGGCCGATAAGCATATTCAGGTCAACGCCATTGCCCCTGGCGTGGTCGAGACCACCCTGACCGCGGGCTATTTTGATAATCCGGCTATCGTGGCGTCGCTGAAAAAAGCGCATCCGGCCGGCCGCTGGGCTCAGCCCGAAGAAATCGCCCGGCTGATGCTATTCCTGGCATCCGAGGACGCCGACTTCATAACGGGCGCAACGATCCCCATTGACGGTGGGTTTGCGGCCGGCAAGGCGATTTAAGGGAGGGTGACATGACGGAACAGAAACAGATTCTCGAAGGAGTGCGTATTCTTGACCTGACCCAATGGCTGGCCGGGCCTCAGGCCACGCGGCTGATGGTGGACCTTGGGGCCGAAGTCATCAAGGTCGAACTGCCACCCAAGGGCGAACACAGCCGACATATCCGTATTGTGCCCAAGGACGGCAAGGATGGCGCTACACCGAGCTATTTCATCATGCACAACCGGGGCAAGAAGAGCCTGTGCGTGGATATCAAAATCCCGGCCGGCCAGGCCGTCATCAAGGATTTGGTCAAACATTGCGACGTGCTGTTCGAGAACTTCACGCCCGGCATCATGGAGCGCTACGGCCTGACCTATGAGAGCCTGTCCGCCGTCAACCCGAGTCTCGTCCTGTGTTCGGTCTCGACCTATGGGCAGACCGGACCGTACTCCCGCCGCATCGGCAACGATCTGGTCGCCCTGGCGGCGGGCGGATTGCTGCATCTGGTCGGCGAGCCGGACGGCTATCCGGCCTATCCGGCCTCGGCCATCGGCGATCACATGACCGCGCTCAACGCCTTTGGCGCGATCATGGCGGCCCTGTTTCATCGTCAGCGCACGGGCGAGGGTCAGCATATCGACCTGGCCCTGGTGGACTGTACCTATAATGCGCACGACTGGGCGCTGGCGGCCTATAGCGTGACGGATGGAAAAGTTGACCCTCAGCGCGGCGGCTCGCAGCGGGCCGGGGCGTTTCCCTATGGCGCATTCAAATCAAAAGACGGCTATATCGCCATCGGGCTGATTACCGAGGACCACTGGGTGACCCTGGTCAAACGCATGGGGCACGAAGAGTTACTGACCTCGCCCGAGTTCAAGACCAACCGCTGGCGGATTCAGAACGCGGACGCCCTGCGGGTCATTATCGAAGAGTGGCTGCAATCGCTGTCGAGCGACGCAGAGGCGATTCGGATTATGGCCGATGAACTCCGTCTGCCGGTTGCGCCGATTCTGTCCATCGGCCAATTTGCGGAAGATCCGCATTTAAGCCAACGCATGGTCGAAACCATGCCCAACCCGGACTACGGCGAACTGAAGCTGCTCCAATCCCCCCACAAGTTTTCCAAGACCCCGCCGCGTATTCCCGGTCCGGCGTCACGCCTCGGTCAGCATACGGACGAGTTGCTGAGCGGCTTGTGCGGATATACGGCCGGGCAAATACAGGAATTAAAGGACCAGGGCATCCTGGTTGAGAATACGGACGGGTAGCCGAAGCCCTGCGACCCTTGTTTCGCTGAAGGGTTCCGGCGTGTTGGCGGCTCAGAGGAGATATCAGGTGACGCTCTGTAATGGGTTCGCTAAAAGAAAACGACTCTGGAACACTCATACCAGACTCCTGTTGGCAGCCGCTGGGCTGTTGGTTCAAACCGATCAGGCGCTTAAGAGCCCACCCCAGCGTATTCTCAGGCCTCCGGCTACGAGCCCCGGCGATAGACAAGTGCGGGAGTTTTTGTTTTTCTAGGCAGTCTCTACTACGAACCCATAAGGAGAATGTGTATGCTGCCAGTTGGTTATCTCCCCTGTACTCAAGACCCCCCGTCCGGGAAGCATATGGGACGGGTGATTGATGAAGTGATTGCCGAAGCCCAGGCCGCGGAGGCCAGTGGCTGGGACGGCTGCTTTCTGACCGAACACCATCAGCAGGAAGACGGCTATCTGCCCAACCCCTTGCTGCTGGCCGGTCTGGTTGGCATGAAGACCGAGCGCCTGAAGGTCGGCACGTGCGTGTTGTTGATGCCGCTCCACCATCCCGTCCATGTCGCGGAAGACTGTGCCGTGATTGACCAGGCGACCAGGGGGCGGCTCGTTTTGAGCGTCGGCGTGGGGTATCAGCCGCACGATTTCGATGCGTTCGAGATTCCGATCACCGAGCGGGCCACCCGGACCGAAGAAGCCATCGACATTATTCGCAAGAGCTGGACGGGCGAGCGCTTCTCTTTTGAGGGCAAGCATTTTCACTATCAGGACACCCTGATTACGCCCGGCCCACGCCAACAGGCCGGTCCGCCGATCTGGATGGCATCCTGGACGCCGGTCGGGCTGCGCCGGGCGGGTCGGCTGGCGGACGGCTGGATCGCCGACCCGGTGCAGAGCCTGGGGGTCATTAAAGACTATGCCAGCCGCTATCGGGCGGCCGCGGAAAAGGCCGGCCGCAAGCCGTATATCTGCCTGATGCGCGATGCCGTGCTGGCTGCCAGCATGGCCGAAGCCGAAGCCGCCAGCGAGCCGACTATGTATACCCACCGGTTCTATTTTCAGTACGACGCCTATGTCCCGGATGAACACATCAAGGACGTCAAGACACCTGAGGAGCTGAGCTTTGGCATAGCCTCCAAGGAGCGGCTGATTGTGGGTTCGCCCGAAGACTGTCTGGAGCAACTCCAGATGTGGAAAGAGGCGATTCAGCCGGATTATTTGATTATGCGCTTTCGGCAGCCGGGCGGCCCGTCGCACGAGAGTACGCTGCAAGCCATACATACCTTTGGTGAAAAGGTGATTCCGAAGCTGTAAGGAGTTTTCAGCAACCCTCACCCCGCCCCCAGGGGGAGAGGACAGGATGATGGAGATTCCGCTCACCCAACATCTGGCCGCGTTCTGTACCCGGCTCGATTATGACCACCTGCCGGCTGAGGTGGTCGATCGGGCCAAATACTTCTTTCTCGACTATCTGGGCGTTGCGGTGCGCGGCTCGTTGTCCGATTCCAGCCAGCCACTCTACCGCCTGGCAGGCAGCCTGGCCCCGGCCGGGCAGGGAACTGTCTTGGGCCGTGCCGAGAAGACGCACTTCCCGTATGCGGCCCTGGCCAACGGCACGGCCGCCCACAGCCTGGAGCTGGACGACACCCATCAGGCCGGCTCGATTCATCTGGGCGTGTCGGTCTTTTCCGCAGCCTTAGCCGTGGCAGAGCAGAGTGGCGCGAGCGGCAGAGATTTTCTCACTGCCAGTGTGGTCGGCTTTGAGGTTGCGGCCCGGCTGGCCATGGCCCTCAAACCGACCGAGCACTACGGCCGCGGGTTTCATCCCACGGCGACCTGCGGCACCTTTGGCGCTGCGGCCAGCGCGGCCAAGCTGTTGGGCTTGAGTGAAGCCCAACTGTTATCCGCCCTCGGCATTGCCGGTAGTCAGTCTGCCGGGTCAATGGAGTTCCTGGCCGAGGGGGCCTGGACAAAACGCTTCCATCCGGGCTGGGCCGCGTTCAGCGGCATTCATGCCGCCCTGTTGGCCAAGGAAGGCTTTATTGGCCCGCAGACGATCCTCGAAGGACGGGACGGCTTTCTCAAAGCGTATGGCGTGCGGCCTGAGCCAAGCAAAATCAGCCAGGGTCTGGGCGAGGATTTTCAGATTTTGCAAACCGCGGTTAAACCGCACGCCTGCCGCCGCTATACCCAGGCTCCGATTGACGCCGTGCTCAGCATCGTGCGGGAACACGATGTGAAACCCGAGCAGGTCGAGCGGGTCACCATTGGTATGCTCGAAACCGGTATTCCGGTTATCTGCGAGCCGGCCGCGCGCAAGTATCGTCCCACGAATGTGGTTGAGGCCCAGTTTAGCCTGCCCTTTGGCGTTGCGGTGGCGCTGCGCAAACGACGGGCCGGGCTGGATGAATTTTCCGAAGCCATGCTGGAAGATACCGCAGTCGGCGCGCTGATGTCCAAGGTCGGGTATGAACATGACCCGCAACTGGAAAAAAACTATCCCAAGGAATGGCCGGCCTGGGCGCGTGTCCGTCTGAACACCGGCCGTGACATTTCTGCTCAGGTGCGTTTCCCAAAAGGCGACCCGGAGAACCCGTTGTCGTGGGATGAACTGGCAACGAAATATGCCGATCTCGTAACCGCGGTCTGGACGGACTCACGCGCCAGCCAAGTCTGCGAGGCGGTCCGAGGGCTGGAAGACGAATCCGACCTGCGCAAGGTGACCCAAGAGTTGTAACTGAAAGCGCGCGTCGTACTGGAGGAATGAAGAATGGACTATGGTTATGTGTTTCCTGGTGGGGTGCACGTCTATAAAGATGTCATGCTGGCGGAAAAGCGCGGCTATACGCACGCTTGGCTATATGATTCCCAGATGTTGTTCAGCGATGTCTATGCGTCCCTGGCCCTGTGCGCGGTGCATACCAAAAAGATCAAGCTGGGGCCGGGGGTGACCAATCCGGCCTCACGCATTGCCCCGGTCACGGCCTGCTCCATTGCTTCCATCAACGAGCTGGCACCCGGCCGGACCATACTCGGCATCGGAACGGGGAATACCGCCCGGCGGACCCTGGGTATGCCGGCGGCCCGCCTGATGGATATGCGCGAGCACATCGAGACCTGCCGCGCCCTGTTGTCAGGCAAGACCACGCCCTACCAGGAAGGCCACCGCCGCCGCATGGTGAAATTCCTCAACCCCAAGGGTGGTTGGATCAATATCAGGAAAAAAGTGCCGATTTATGTCGCGGCCAGTGGTCCCAAGACTTTGGAGCTGGCGGGTGAAATTGCCGACGGCATTATTCTGTTTGGGGCGGTCAGCCCCAGTTTGATTGAATTCGTAATGAACCATATCCGGACCGGGGCCGAGCGGGTCGGGCGCAACCCGAAGCGGATTTACACGCTGTGTATGACCGCCTTCCATCTCACCAATAAGGGCGAGTCCCTCGAAACCTCAAAAGTCCGTAGCGCCGTGGGGCCGTTTGTCTCGTCCTCCAGTAATATCTTTGCCTTTTCCTGCCCTAACCCGAAGGACCTGCCGGCTGATGTGCGGGACGACCTGATGGCCTTCAAAAACGCCTATCAGGCTCCCGAGGGTTCGATTGAAACCCGCCACCTCAAGCTCTACGCCGATTATCTGCAAGGCTTTAAGAAGGAGCACGAGCCGCTGGTCACGGAGAAGATGATTCGGGCCACCACGCTGACCGGAACCAAGGAAGAGGTACTGGAATCGGTCAAGGCCATGAAAAAAGCCGGCATCAAGCAGGTCGCGGTCCAGCCGGTCACGGACGCCCGCACCACCATTGACGCCTTCGCCCGGGCCGTGATTCGCAAGATGAAATAGCCGCCTGCAAGGAAAACCGGCTCTATTGCTGCGGAGTATACGGAACGAGTACGGCGGTGCCGGTAATGGCGCGCTCGCCGTGCTCGTTTTCAACGACTAAATCGCAGTACACGGTCGGTAGGCCGTCTTCTTCGTTTTTCTCGGTGATCACGCCCCACAGGGCAATCGTCTCGCCGTGGCGCACGGGCGTGCGAAACGTCGTGTTCAGGCTGCGCAGCCGCCAGCCCACAAAAAAGTCTTTGAGCATCTGACAGAGATACGTGGTGCTCAAAGGGCCGGGAATAATGGGCCTGGTCAACCCGGCCTGCTCGGCCTCCTTCTGATGAAAGAAGAACTTGAGGCCGGTGATCCGAACCGCATCCGCATAGCGGAGCACAGTCTCTTTTGTCGGGGTTTTCCAGACCGGTCCGATCTCGTCGCCGATCTCTATGGCATCAAAGGAGAGTGGCGGCTGCATGGCTGCTTACCGGAAGGCGGGCATGACTTCGTTGGCGAAAATTTTGAGCGTAGCCAGAAAATCGTCCTGCGCCATGTCGCTGAACAGCATGGTGAACAGGGTCACGCCCTTTTTGTTCTTTTCTTGCAAGGCGTGAATGACGCCGTCCGGGTCGCCGCACACGCCGCATCTGTCGAGGTTGGCCAGCCGGCCCAGGGTTTTTTTAGCCATCGGATATTTCCGGTCAAAATCCTGTTTGTCTTTCCCCAGGGCAACCAGGGTCTGTTCAGAGATCTCAATCTCGTCCGGGTTGCGGCCGATGGTTTTGCAATGGTCGGTAATGACCGCCCATTTCTGCTCGATCTTATGCGCCGCGGCGGCCGGGCAGTTCCAGCGGTCGGCGTGTTCGGCCACAATTTTGAGCCCCTTGCGCTCGGCCATCGCTCCGATCGTAATGGGCGGGTAGGGCCGCTGAACCGGTTTGGGGTTACAGTGAGCCTCCGCGATGGTGTAGTGTGCGCCCGCATACGAGGCGGCGTCTTCGGTGAACATCTTCTTCATGATTTCAACGCCCTCTTTCATCTGGTCCGCTCGAACGCCACCGGACGGAAAGGGGTAGCCGTAGGCCTCATACTCCTCGTTCATCCAGCCGGCCCCCAGGCCGATCTCAACCCGGCCCTCGCTGATATTGTCCAGGCTGGCCGCCATTTTGGCCAGAAAGGCGGGGTTGCGATAGGAGTTGCACAGCACCAGACCGCCAACCCGGAGCTTGGTAGTGACCGTGGCCATGGATGCCATGACCGTCCAGCCCTCCAGAAAATCGACCTGGGTCATGCCGCGCGGCCACATGTGGTCGGTAAACCAGATGGAGTGAAAACCGTACTCCTCGCAGGCCAGGGCGCGTTCTTTGAGCAACGGAAACGGTAGGCCGATTTGGGGCTGAAAAAGACCAAACTGAATAGGGCGGTCCATAGGATTCTCCTCTCGTGCGTCAGGGCGTGCAGTCTGCTCGGCACTGCCTCTCCAACAGGCTTATTATCGTCTCGACCGCGCGGCGTCTATTGCCGCGGCAACGAGGGGTTTTACCTTGACAAGCATGAGGACCACAGCCAAGATGCCAGGAATGTCCGAGATACCAAGGAGATGCGTCCCATCTTGTCCGACGCTGCTGGAGTAAGACGGCTATGGATTTTGAACTCACGCAAGAACAGCTAATGATCCGCGCCCTGTGTCGTGATTTCGCCAAAAAAGAGATCGCCCCATACGCGGACGAGTGGTCCGCCGCGGAGCATTTCCCGACGGAAATTTTTCACAAACTGGCCGAGTTGCAGGTGATGGGGCTGCTCATCCCCGAGGAGTATGGGGGCTCCAACGCCGGCACCATGGGCATGGTCATGGCGATTGAGGAGTTGGGCAAGGTCGATCAGTCGATTGCCACCACCCTCCAGGCCCATCTGACCATCGGCTCGCTGCCATATCTGCACTTTGGCACGGAAGAACAGAAGAAAAAATGGCTGACCCCCCTGGCCAAAGGAGAACACCTGGGGGCCTTCGGTCTGACCGAACCCCAGGCCGGCTCGGACGCCGCCAACATTATGACCACGTCCCGTCTTGAGGGCGATGACTGGGTGGTGAATGGCACCAAGAGCTTTATCTCCAACGCGGGCACGCCGCTGAGTTACGGCCTGGTGGCGCTCACGACGAACGGCAGCGGCGACACCGGCAAAAAACAGTACAGCGCGCTGATTATTCCCAAGGGTACGCCCGGTTATACGGTTGGCCAGCGGTATAAAAAAATAGGCTGGCATACGGTCGATACGCGGGAGCAGATTTTTGAGAACGTCCGCGTGCCGCGTGAAAATCTCCTGGGCGCGCAGGGCTCGGGCTTTCGGGCGTTTTTGAAGACGCTCGAATGCGGGCGCATTTCAGTCGCTACGCTCGGCCTGTCGCTGGCCGAAGCCTGCCTGGATTTATCGCTTAGATATGCCTTGGAGCGTCAGACCTTTGGTCAGCCCCTGGCCTCGCATCAGGCTATCCAGTTCAAACTGGCCGACATGGCGACCCAGGCCGAGATGGCGCGGCTGATGATCTACCGCGCCGCCACGCTCCGTGACGAGGGCAGACCCTACGCCAAAGAGGCGGCCATGGCCAAGCTGGCCTCGTCTGAAATCGCGGTGAAGACGGCAGAGGAAGCCGTCCAGATTCACGGCGGGTACGGCTATATGCGCGAATCGCCCGTCTCTCGTTTCTATCTGGACTCAAAGATTCTCACCATCGGTGAAGGAACCAGCGAGGTGCAGCGGATGGTGATTGCCCGCCAGTTGGGCTGTTAAGTGGGGATTCCTAATGACCCTTCCATATTTTGACCTTTCCGGAAAAACGGCCATCATCACCGGTGGCAGTAAGGGTCTGGGCGAACAGATGGCCTACGCCCTGGCGGAGGCCGGGGCCGATGTGGCGCTCGTCAGCCGGACGCAGTCCGACCTTGACGCCGTATCTGCTGCGATCCGCCAAGCCACCGGGCGCCGGGTCATTGGTGTTGCCGCGGATGTCACCAAAGACGCCGAGATTCGGGCCATGGTGCACACGGTCATGGCCGAGTTCGGCCAGATCGACATTTTGATTAACAACGCCGGTATCGGCGGGACGACCCCGGTGCACGATCTGAGCGAAGAGGAGTGGGATCGTTTCATGGACCTCAACCTCAAGGGTCCGGTGCTGTGTGCCAAGCATGTCGGGGTAGAGATGGCCAAACGCAAAAAGGGCAATATTATCAACGTGTCTTCCCTGTTTTCGAAAATTGTCGCCCGCTATATGGCCGCCTATGGGGCGACCAAGGCGGCCCTGGTGTCTTTCACCCGTACTCTGGCGCTCGAATGGGCCCGGGATAATATCCGGGTGAACGCCCTGTGTCCGGGCTATTTTGACACGCCGATGAACCACGAATTCTGGGCGACCAGAGGCGGCAAGGGGATTATCGGCAAAATCCCGATGCAGCGGGTCGGCGACCCCAAAGAACTCAAACCCGCGATTATCTTTCTGTCATCGGACGCGAATACCTTCATGACCGGCACGACGCTCTTCGTCGATGGCGGGCATAGTTTGGTTGGGTAAGGGGATCGCTCGGAGTGGAGGGGGCATGTATGGAAAATATCGTTTTTCTGCCGTTATTGAAAAAGACGCAGGCAGATATGTTGCCTTCTGTCCCGAACTGCAAGGCTGTTATGTGCAGGGAGGTATGTATGAGGAGGTTCTCATGAATATGAAGGACGCTATCCGCCTGCATGTCTGCATAATCGGGAGGTAACGCATGGAACCCTGGCAGCATACGTATAAGGATAAGCTCATCTCAGCCGAACAGGCCGCCCACCTCGTCAAATCGGACAGCTTGGTCCGGCTGCATATCGGCAAACCGCCCATCCCCATTCTGGACGCCCTGGCCGCGCGCAATGGAGAGCTGGAACAGGTGACCCTCATCCAGTGTTACCCCTTGTACGAGCACCCCATCTGGAACGAGGCTGCCTACGACGCCTCGTTCGAACGAATCGTCGACTATGTGGGGGCCGGCTGTCGGGAGGGCATGAAAAAGCACTATGTGGATTTCATGCCGCTCGACTATCCCCAGTATGCCAAGCAGGCCGAACAGGGGCGGACTAATACCTGGAACGCCGATGTTTTCTTTGGCGTGGTCTCGTCGCCGGATGAAAAAGGCTATTGCAGCTTCGGCAACGCCCTCTGGTATAACAAGGACGTGGCCAGGGCGGCCAGGTGTTTTGTCGCAGAGGTTGATCCGGCCTGCATTCGCACCCACGGCGACAACTGGATTCACGTGTCTGAGATCGATTATCTGGTCGAAGAGACCAAACCGTTTCCGCTTGGGACCCCACCACCGCCGGACGAGGAACAGGGCACCTTGGAGGTCATTGGGGAATTTGCCTCCACCCTGATCAAGGACGGCGACACCGTCCAGATGGGCATCGGCGCCATCTCCGAAGCGATTGGCCTGTTTTTGATGGATAGGAACGATCTGGGGATTCATAGCGAAATCATGACCGCCAGCCATGTTGAGCTGGTCAAACGCGGCGTGGCGACCGGCACATACAAATCGATGCATAAGGGCAAGGCGGTCGCGGCCATGGTCGTTGGTGGCGCAGATTTGGAATTCGTGAATAATAACCCGGCCTTTGAGCTGTACAGCGTGCTGTATACGAATTCCTTGCTGACGATTGCCGCCCAGAAGAGCCAGGTCGCGGTGAACAGTACCCTGTCCATCGACCTGACCGGGCAGGCCGCGGCCGAATCGCTCGGCCCGCAAATGTACTCCGGGATCGGTGGGCAGATGACGTTTATGATGGGCTCGATGTACTCGGAGGGGGGTCGATCCATCATGGTGTTGCCGTCAACGGCGCGCAGAGGCTCGCTGTCCCGCATTGTTCCCATGCTGGAGCCGGGGAGTACGCTGACCACGCCACGCCAGTACACGGACTATGTGGTGACCGAGTTTGGCATGGTGAATCTTCAGGGGAAAACGCAACGCCAGCGCGCCGAGGCCCTGATCAGTATTGCACACCCCGACTTTCAGCCCGAGTTGCACCGCGCGGCAAAGAAAATGTTCTGGCCCTAGGCCGGACCGACCCGAAGGAGAAACACTGCGCGTGCGCTGGTTCCGAACCCTTTCACATACAAGCGTAGGGGCAGCCCCACGGGGCTGCTTTTTTCGTCGGAGCGTCACGGGTCTGGCGGCGCTGTTCGTCCTGCTCCTGCCTGTACCGACTTGGCCTCAAAGCGTGGATGCATTGCTCTCGGACCCGGCCACGTTTGACAGGCAAGAGGTCACGGTGACCGGTCAGCTCACAAGCCTCATCATTGGGGAAGGCGAAAAACCGTACACCAAGTTCAAGCTTGGCGACGCGGCCAAGACGATTCCGGTCTTTATGCGCGGTGTCCGGGCGCTGACTGAGGGCGAGACGTATGAAGTTGGCGGTGTGTTTCTGGTCAAACCGGCCAGCGACGGCTCGAAGCAGATCAGCGGGATTGTGGGTCAGACCGTTCTTCTCCTGGAAGAGGAACCCTTGGAGGAAGAGCCTCTGGAGTTTGTGGAAGATGAAACGGCTGAGGAGTTCGCCCCGCAAGAACTGGCGAACGAGTTGTCGGAATCCGAAGAGACGGATGTGGAGGGCCCCCCGGGTCTCTTGGTGGCTGACCTGTTAGAGGACCCGGCTGCGTTTGATCGGCTGGCGGTCAGCCTTGCGGGTGCAGTCACGACCCTGAGAGTCACAGACGGAGACAATCCTTCCACCAAGTTCAAACTGCACGATGTCAGCGGCGAGATCCCGGTGTTTATGCGGGGAGCCAGATCGCTAACTGAAGGCGAGTCGTATGAGATCGATGGCGTGTTCCTGGTAAAACCGACCAACGATGGAACGGGCGAGGTGAGCGGAATTGTGGCCAGTACGGTTGAACCGGTCGAACCGGAACCCGCGCCCGTGTCGGTGGCCGAGGCTCCGGCCGACGAGCAGGGGGTGTCTCCCGCCTACACGGCCCCCACCTATGCGGTACGTGAGCTTCTCGCCGATCAGGCGCAATTTGATCGACGCTTCGTGAGTGTGACCGGACAAGTGACAAGCTTGACTACCCGCTATGGGGCACGGACGTACCAGAAGTTCAAGCTCACCGACGCTAGCGGTACGATCCCGATTTTCATTCCGGGCACTTCCTCGTGTGAGCAGGGCCAGATTTGCAAAGTAACCGGGGTGTTCCTCATTAAAAGAACCCAAGACGGTGAGTCCGAGATCAGTGGGATTAAGGCCGACGCGACCGAAAAGGTGGAAGACGCGCCCTATCTGCAATGGACGAGCCTCGTGTTTCAGGAGCAACTGGGTGAACCGGGCTACAATTCCAGGCTCCCGGGCGGATCTGCATTTCCAGAATAAGGGCGACGTTCCCGTCGCCCTGACGAGATGTTAGCCAACCAGAATTTCTTTGGCGTGGATCGTATCCAGGTATTCCCGCACGGCTTTGATTTTGCCGTCCGATAATTCAATCAGGAAGTGATACTGGTTGTTATAGACCTTGCCGTTGGCGAGTTCGCCATACGACTCGGCTTCAACCGCAACCCGATCTCCTTCGGCAGTCACGCCTTTGGGCGTGATTTTCAGGCCGTTCGGCATCGCCGCGCCAATGCCTTTGACCAGTGCCCCGAACTCCGCTTTGGTCTTGGTGCCGGACAGCTCGAACTTGCCGGCTACCCACCACGTGGCATCGTCGGTCATCATGCCCAGCGCATCCTCAAATTTGCCGCCGGAAAAATTCTCAAAGAAACCTAAGACAACACCTTTATTCGCGTCACTCATCTGGAGCCTCCTTTGCTGTGCACCGTCACACCGATGCCGATCCAAGTAAGATATTCCCTTATAGCCCACCTGCCCGAGGGTTCGCAAGCGAATAGGCGCGCTGTTTCATCAGCGCGCACGACACGCAATAAGGAAACGAGAAGTGCAGCGGTCAGGAGATCGCTGAGTTGCTGGAGGTTAAAGTCGGTGGGCACTGTCGAGTACATCCCGAAGGGCTTGCTGCCACGCTGCTAACATGACCGCCGCCCCTCTCCACTCCATCCACTCGTCTTCTTCCTGCATGGATGCCGTCTCTTTTAGTCCCGCGGTATGCTGGTCCAGCGTGTGCTGATAGCTCTCCTCGAATGTCTGGACCTGGCCTCGATAGGTCGAGATTTTCGCTCAATAAGTTCAACCGCCCAGGCCCTG
Organism: Binatia bacterium; assembly: GCA_963422435.1. Classification (GTDB taxonomy): domain Bacteria; phylum Desulfobacterota; class Binatia; order Bin18; family Bin18; genus Bin18. The sequence goes on from OY729511.1 coordinate 3,077,186, forward strand.
AGGGCGACCTCTTCATTCTTGTAGATGCCGGCCGTGACAAGACTGTTTGCGATGGATGCCAATATTGTTTGAGCAGTCATGACAATGGCTTTTCAGATCGTCCGCTCTGTTCGGAAGCTCTCGCCTGAATCTCTTGTATCAGTTGTCGCCCGGCTGCGTTACCGCGCCTTCGGAGGCGGAGGTGACCTGGGACGCGTATTTGGCGAACACGCCGGAGGTGTAACGCGGGGCCGGTGGTTGCCAGTCGGCCAGCCGGGTGTGTATCTCGGCATCGCTCAACTCGACGTTGAGCTGACGATTTTCAATATCGATCACTACCATGTCACCCTCCCGGAGAATGGCAATCGGGCCGCCAACCGCGGCTTCCGGCGCAATATGCCCGGCCATGAGGCCGCGTGTCGCTCCGCTGAAACGTCCATCCGTAATGAGGGATACAGAGTCGCCGAGCCCTTCACCTACGATAGCCGCGGTCACGCCTAACATCTCCCGCATGCCCGGCCCGCCCCTCGGACCTTCATAGCGAATGACCACGACATCGCCCGCTTTGATGTGCCGCTGCGTGACCGCGGCCATGGCGTCTTCCTCACACTCGAAGAGACGCGCCGGCCCGCGGTGATACGGGCGCTCATGCCCGGCGACTTTGATAACACAGCCGTCAGGCGCCAGGTTCCCCCGCAGGATGACCAGCCCGCCGGTGTCTTTGAGGGGCTGGGCCAGCGGCAGAATGACATCCTGGCCCGGTGTTTCAACGGCTTTTGCGGCCTCAACCGCAAGGGTTTCCCCGCTGGCGGTCAGTTGCTCGCCGTCAACGAGTCCGCCGGCAACCAGGCGCTGGGCAATCAGTTGGATGCCACCGGCTTTATCCACATCGGTGGCCACATATCTCCCGCCGGGTTTGAGGTCGGCAATGAGCGGGGTGCGGCGACTGACCGTATCAAAATCGTCGATGGCGAGCGGAATCCCGGCTTCCCGCGCCATTGCCAGTAAATGCAATACCGCATTGGTTGAGCCGCCGGTTGCGGCCACACAGGCAATGGCGTTCTCAAACGCCTGACGGGTCAAGATGTCCAGCGGTCGGATATTCTTGTGGAGCAGGTCCATGACGCGCTGCCCGCACTGGACTGCGACCGCGTCTTTGCGCGTAGCGGTCGCCGGAACGCTGCCCGTGCCCATGGGCGACAGGCCGATGAATTCCATGACCGTGGCCATGGTGTTGGCGGTGTACTGTCCCCCGCAGGCCCCGGCCCCCGGACAGGCGAAGTCTTCGATATGTTTGAGGTCAGTGTCGCTCATGCGTCCGGCGGCGTTGGCCCCAATAGCCTCGAACACGTCCTGAATGGTCACGTCTCTGTCCTGAAAGCGGCCCGGCGCGATCGAGCCGCCGTACAACAACAGACTCGGAACATTGAGGCGGGTCAGGGCGAGCGCCCCGGCGGGAATGGTTTTGTCGCACCCCACGATCATCACCATGGCGTCAAACAAATAGCCCCGCCCGACCAGTTCAATCGAGTCGGCAATGACTTCGCGGCTGACGAGGGAGGCATTCATGCCCACCGTGCCCATGGTGACGGCATCGCTGATGGAGATGGTATTGATTTCCATGGGCGTGCCACCAGCCTCCCGTACGCCCTGCTTGACTTTGTCGGCCAGCCGGCGCTGATTGAAGTTGCACGGCATGGTCTCAATCCAGGTATGCGCCACGCCGACCAATGGTTTAGCCAGATCGTCATCCGTAAAGCCGATAGCCTTGAACATGGAGCGCGCCCCGGCGCGGTCGCGGCCTTCGGTAATGATGTGACTGGAGTGTTTGGGATTGAACGCCATAGTCCCCTCCTTCGTGGTAAAGCCCTAGTGGCAAGGCAAGAGTATGCTCCTCCTGCTCTATAGTCTTGTCGGACGACTCAGTGCAAGCCTTCACCCTTGACAGTCGAGAGTCTATAGGCTGGATTGATGACTGCCTTAGCATCAAAGAAAAGAGGAGAATATGCTTGAAACCATTGTTTCCGGATACGGACTGCTTGAAGGCCCGCGCGTGGACGACGCGGACAATCTCTACTTCAGCGATGTGACCAATGGTGGGGTGTACTGTCGCGCGCCAGGCGGGGAGATTTCAACTGTTGTGCCGCGTCGGCGCGGAGTCGGTGGCATCGCCCTGCATGTTGCTGGTGGCCTAGTCATCTCCGGCAAGAACGTGTGCCACGTCAAGGACGGCACAACGCGTATCCTGTTCCAGCGCGACGATATTCCCGGCTTTAACGATCTCTTCACGGATTCTCAGGGCCGGGTCCTGGTCGGCTCGCTGCGCTCCGACCCCTTCACGCTCAAGGCTCAGGTTCCGGGTGAGTTGTGGCGGCTGGCGGGCGAGGACTCGGCGGTCGAACTGTACGGCGACGTCGGTATCACTAACGGCATCGGGTTCTCGCCGGACGGGGGCAAGCTCTACCACTCGGACAGTGTGCCCCGTCATATTATCCTGCACGATGTTACGTCTGACGGGTCGATGACGAACCGCCGCGTTCTGACCAGTCTACCCGCCGATTGGGTGCCTGACGGTCTGGCGGTTGATGAGGACGGCTGCGTATGGGTGGCGGTCTATGGTGGTGGCTGCGCCCTGCGTTACACGCCTGAGGGCAAGGAGGACCGGAAGGTTACGGTGCCGGCCAAGGCGGTCACGAGTTTATGTTTTGGCGGCGCGGATCGGCGCGATCTGTATATTGTGACGGCGGATAATACCGAAGAGCCGGACCGCAAGGGAACGATTTTCCGTACCAGGGTGGATACCCCCGGTCTGGCGGTGACGCCGGCGAGTATCTAGCACGTCGGGTGGGGGCCTCAGGTAACCGACTTCACTCGACCTTCATAATACGGTCCAAGAGCCGGTCTCGGATTGCCGCGTCTGTCGCCAGATCAACCGCGGTCCAGGCCAGTGACAGGGCTCCGTCAATAATGGCTTTATCCGCGGCCTCGCTTACGCAGTGCGCGGTAAACTCGGGCTGGTGGTTGACGGCCGGCAGCGAATCAATACCAATGGCGGGGTGAATGGCGGGCATGGCAAGAGAGACGTTCCCCATGTCCGTTGAGCCCGCCGCGCGTTTGAGAGACGCATCAAGGGTGGGAAAAACCCGGCCCAGAGCTTCGGCATTCTGACGATAGGCCGCGGCTATATCCGGGTCGTGCAGCATCTCTGCGTACGGCTTTTCACCGCCGTGGATTTCGAGCTTGGAGCCGGTTGCCAGTGCCCCGGCTTCAAAGCATCTGACGACTTTGTGTTTGATCGCATCGAGGTCCGCCAGGGTGTTCGCCCGGACAATATACTTCGCCACCGTGTGGGCAGGGATGATGTTGGGCGCGTCCCCCCCCTTGGTAATTATGCCGTGAATCCGGTCCGTAGGCCGGATGTGTTGGCGGAGCAGACCAATGGCCGTTTGGGCGACGGTCAGGGCATCCGCAGCGTTAATGCCGCGTTCGGGAAAGGCTGAGGCGTGGGCTTCTTTGCCATGATAGCAGACCTCAAACATGGAGGCGGCAATAATGGGGAATTCGGCCACGTCCTTTGGCGCGGGATGGACCATCATGGCCGCGTGCATGCCTGCAAACGCACCGCGTTCGAGCAGGAGAATTTTCCCTCCGGCATCACACACTTCTTCTGCCGGGGTGCCGATCACGCTCACGCTCAGACCCACCTCATCCGCTATCTTTGCCGCGGCAATCCCGGCCCCAACCGAGGCCGCGGCAATAATATTATGCCCGCAGGCATGGCCGATCCCAGGCAGGCTGTCGTATTCCGCACAGATGCCGATATGCAGCGGTCCGCTTCCGGCCCGGGCGATGAACGCGGTCGGCAGATCGCAGATGCCCGTTTCAACCGAGAAGCCCGCGTCGGCCAGCGTTTCCGACAGCCAGTGAGCGGCCTGCTCTTCTTCAAATCCAAGCTCGGGATGGGCGTGAATCCGGTGACTCAGGGCAATGAGATTGTCCCGCGCCTGGTCAAAGCGTTCGTGGGCTCCAGCCTTGGCATCCATCGCTGCTCCTTTTTCTTTAGTCTGCCTTACCATACGTCCTTCTTCGGCGTCCAGAACAAAATATCCTTCCAAATCGACAAAAGAACGTGGTACATGAAGGCAGGGTGTCTGTGAGAGCGAGAAAGAAGAAGGAGGATTGCGTATGGATACCGTCTGGTGTGGACAACTCGCTGTTTCGGTCTTTTTTGCCATCGCTTTTTTACAATCAGCCGCCGACAAGTGGGTTGATAGCGCGGGGAATATCGAGTTTTTCAGCGGGCATTTTGCGAAGAGTCCGCTGGCCAGCATGGTCCCGACGATGTTCTGGACCATTACGGTCTTCGAATCACTGGCCGGCGTGTTGAGCGGCCTGGGCGCGCTGATGATCCTGCTCGGTATGGGGACGAGTCTGGCCGTATGGGGGCTGGTGTTCTCAACCGTCTCGTTGCTGTGCCTGTTCTTCGGCCAACGCTTGGCTCAAGATTATGCCGGCGCGGCAGTGATCGCCGCCTACTTTGCCGTGGCGCTGCTGGGCTTTGCCATCCTGGGCGGATAAGGCCCTAGGCGGTCGTCCCGGAGGCTTTCCGCTGTATCAGTCGGTCGCGTATCTGCTCGTCTGTCGCCAGATCAATAGCCGTCCAGGCTATGGAAAGGGCGCCGTCTATCAGGGCTTTGTCCGCGGCCTGCGTCACGCAGTGCGCAGTGAATTCGGGTTGGTGGTTCACGGCAGGCAACGAGTCAATCCCGATAAACGGGTGGATCGAGGGGAGGGCCAGAGACACATTACCCATATCCGTTGAACCCGCCGCGCGCTCAATTGCCGGACCACGCTCCGGAAAGCTGCGCCCGAGCGCTTCCGCGTTGCGCTGATACAGATTTGCGATCTCCGTATCGGAGCGGTGCTCCGCATAGGGCTTGTCTCCGCCAACGATTTCGAGCCTTGCCCCGGTTGCCAGGGCACCCGCTTCAAAACAGCGCTGGACTTTTTCTTTGATGGTATCCAGCTCGTCCAAGGTCTTGGCCCGGACAATATATTTGGCCTCGGTCTGAGCGGGGATGATGTTCGGGGCGTCTCCCCCATGAGTAATAATACCGTGGATGCGGTCCGTTGAGCGAAGGTGCTGCCGCAGCAGACCAATGGCCGTTTGTGCCACTGTCAAGGCGTCAGCCGCGTTGATACCGTGTTCGGGCAAGGCCGAGGCGTGGGCGGCCTTGCCCGTATAGCGCACCTGAAACATGGAGCAGGCGATGATGGACGGATCACCCACATCCATCGGGGCCGGGTGGACCATCATGGCGGCGTGAGCGTCGGCGAATGCATCGCGTTCCAAGAGGAGAATCTTACCCCCCGCGTCCCCGGTTTCTTCGGCGGGGGTACCGAGAACACTCACGCTCAGGCCCACCTCGTCCGCGACCTGAGCCGCGGCAATCCCCGCGCCCACCGCGGACGCGGCGATGATATTATGACCGCAGGCATGGCCGATGCCGGGCAAGCAGTCGTATTCGGCGCAGATGGTAATATGCAATGGGCCGCCGCCGGCGCGTGCTACAAACGCAGTTGGCAGGTCACAAATGCCGGTTTCTACGGCAAAGCCGGCGTTGCTGAGTGTTTCTGCAATCCAGGCGCAGGCTCGCTCTTCCTCAAAACCAAGCTCGGGATGGGCATGAATACGATGACTCAGAGCAATCAGATCACCTTGAGCTTGGGTGAATCGTTCCCGCGCGCCGGCCTTCGCATCCATGAGGTTCTCCTTATTTCCCTCTCCCCTGGAGAGAGGGCTGAGCTGAGGATCTTCTTCGCCCTAACACACCGGCGTAGCTGGCGTCCAGCGGGAGATGAAAATCGCTCTTGACTCCGTTACACTGGGGATGCCTGTCTGTCTCTGCGGAAGCCTCAAGCCCCTCTCCCCTGGAGGAGAGAGGCTTGCTCGAATATGAAAGGGGGATGAGTGGGGACTGTTCCCGAAACATTACCGCATCTCACTTCGACCCGCATAGGTATTCGCGGGATGCACTGTGCCGCGTGTGTTGCCAAGGTTGAGCAGGCTCTGTCCCAAACGCCGGGTGTCGTGCGGGCGAGCGTCAATCTGGCGAGTGAAGAAGCCGTGGTGGAATATCTGCCCGGTCAGATCAGCTTGCCCGGCCTTGGCGCGGCGGTTGCCTCAATCGGCTTTGAAATAATCGAACGTGGAGAGAGCGCCGAGGAGGAAGTCGAACGCCAACATCGGGACGACTATCTCCTGCTGAAAAAAAAGCTGATCGTGAGCGCTGTATTGACGGTGGTGATCCTGATGGGAACTATGACACCGCTGCTGTCTTTCCTGCCGTTCGGCGCTCCTGTGTGGCTGTTTGTCTTCACCACTCCTGTCCAGTTCTGGGTCGGCGGACAGTTTTATCGAAGGGCCTGGGCCAGGGCACGGCACGGCTCCAGCGATATGAATACCTTGATCGCGGTCGGGACCTCGGCGGCCTATCTCTACAGTACTGTGGCAGTGTGCGCCCCTGGTTTTTTTGTGGCAGTCGGACAGCAGCCCCAGATGTATTTCGATACTGCCGCGGTGATTATTACCCTGATCCTGCTGGGTCGTTTGCTGGAGGCCCGAGCCAAGAGAAGAACGACGGAGGCCATTCGGCGACTTGCCCAATTGCAACCCAAAACGGCGACGCTGCTGCGCGGAGAAGGGAAACAAGAAACCGTTCCGGTCGAACAGGTACAGCTTGGCGACCGGGTTCTTGTCCGGCCCGGTGAGTCCATTCCCGTAGACGGCATCGTCCAGGCGGGCTCGTCCGCGGTTGACGAATCCATGCTGACGGGTGAGAGCCTGCCAGTTGAAAAGCAACCTGGAGACAGCGTGACGGGTGCGACGCTCAACACAACGGGTGCGCTGACTGTGCAGGCGACCAAGGTTGGTACAGAGACGGCCCTGGCGCGCATCATCGATCTCGTCCGCCAGGCCCAGGGATCAAAAGCACCGATTCAACGTCTGGCCGACACGATTGCGGCCTGCTTTGTACCGGCGGTTATGGCGACTGCTGTTCTCACGTTTTGTCTCTGGCTTCTGCTCGGACCGGACCCGTCTCTCACCTTTGCCCTGATGACCTTTGTGGCCGTGCTGATTATTGCCTGTCCGTGTTCGCTGGGCCTGGCCACCCCGACCGCCATCATGGTCAGCACCGGACGCGGGGCCGAGTACGGCGTGCTCATCAAAGGCGGAGAGATATTGGAGCGGGCGCATACCCTGACCACCGTGGTCTTTGACAAAACCGGGACCCTGACCACGGGAAAGCCGGCGGTGACCGAGGTCCTTCCGTCCGAGACGTTGCCCGAGCGGACCAGGCTGAGCAGCGAAGAGGTCCTGCGCGTGGCCGCGTGTGCGGAATGGTACAGCGAGCATCCGCTGGGACAGGCCGTTGTGCACCAGGCCAAGGCGCAGGGCCTGACACCCGGGCCGGTCGAGTCGTTTGTGGCCCTGGCCGGACACGGCGTCGAAGCCCGGCTGGAGGGAAAGCTGGTTCTGGTTGGCAGCCGGCGGCTCCTCGCCCAGCGCGGTATCCAGTCCGGTGACATGCCGGAACAGGCTGAGCGCCTCTCGCGTGAGGGGAAGACGCCGCTCTCTGTTGTGGTCAACCGGCGTGTCGTCGGCCTGGTCGCGGTCGCCGATACGCTCAAGCCCCAGGCTGCCGAAGATGTCCGCCGTCTTCAGCGGATGGGGCTCGAAGTAGTCATGTTGACTGGAGACAATCGCCACACCGCCCATGCGATTGCCCGTCAGGCCGGTATTACACGGGTGTTGGCCGAAGTCTTACCCGAGGATAAAGCGGCCGAGATTGCGCGCCTCCAGGCCAACGACGCTGCTGTCGCCATGGTCGGCGACGGGATCAATGATGCCCCGGCTCTGGCCCAAGCGACGGTTGGTATTGCCGTGGGCACCGGGACGGATGTTGCTCGGGAGGCTGCCGATATCACGCTGATGCGGGGTGAATTGAGCGGCGTGGTAACGGTCATTGAACTGTCGCGGCGAACGGTCCAGATCATTCGGCAGAACTTATTCTGGGCCTTTGCCTATAACACCGCCGGGATTCCCCTGGCCGCCGGACTGCTCTATCCGTTCTTTGGGATTCTGCTCGATCCTATGCTTGCCGCGTCCGCCATGGCCTTGAGTTCGGTTTCGGTGTTGACGAATTCCTTGCGATTGCGGACGATGCGCTTGGGAGAATCTGCCCCTTGATGCGTCGGGCACAGCCGACAGGATGTGTCGTATGAGCTACTCCACCACCGTTCGTGGCCAGCGTTTTTCCTTTGCCGACCTGCGCGAGGTGTTTGCCAAGGCCAATGAAGACAAGTCGGGCGACCGCTTGGCCGGGATTGCCGCAAGCTCCGAGCAGGAACGGGTTGCGGCCAAGCTGGTGTTGGCCGATATTCCGGTGTTGGATATCGTGGCGAATCCGCTCATAGACCCCACCCAAGACGAGGTGAGCCGGCTTATTCTTGAAACCCACGCCCAGGCGGCGTTCCGCCCGCTTGCCCATCTGACAGTCGGTGAGTTCCGTGAGTATCTGCTGGACGAGGACCAGGACAGCGCTCGTTTGGGCGCACTCCACTGGGCGATTATCCCGGAGGTCGCGGCGGCGGTCACAAAGCTGATGAGTAATAAAGACCTGGTTGTGGCTGCCAGCAAAATTCGCAACATCACGCGCTGTCGGAATACCATGGGTCAGCCCGGCGTCCTGGGCATTCGGGTGCAGCCCAATCATCCGGCCGACGATCTCGGCGGGATTCTGCTGTCCGCGGTTGATGGCTTGCTGTTCGGGTGTGGCGATGCCGTCATCGGCGTGAACCCGGCGACCGAGTCCGTGGAAACGGTCAGCCGGATGCTGCACGGACTCCAGCGTTTGATTGAAGCCTATGACATCCCAACCCAATCGTGCTGCCTGGCGCATATCAGCACGCAGCTCGACAGCCTTGAGCGTGGCGCGCCCGTGGACCTGCTGTTTCAGTCTCTTGCCGGGACGGAAGCGGCCAATGCGAGTTTTGGCATTAATCTGAACATTCTGCGCGAGGGCCGTGAGCGTGTCCTCGAACACCATCGGAGTCGTGAGGCGGCCTGGGTGGGTGACGCGGTCATGTATTTTGAGACCGGGCAGGGAAGTGCGCTATCGGCCAATGCCCATCACGGCCTGGATCAACTCACGCTCGAAGCCCGAACCTATGGCGTGGCCCGTGCGTTTGCACCCTTTCTCGTCAATACGGTCGTGGGCTTTATCGGCCCCGAGTATTTATATGACGAACGCCAGATCGTTCGTGCCGGTTTGGAAGATCATTTTATGGGGAAGCTGCTCGGCCTGCCCATGGGCTGTGACGTGTGTTACACCAACCACGCCCAGGCTGACCAGAACTCGGCGGATAATCTCCTGCTCCTGCTGACCGCGGCCGGCTGCAATTATTTTATGGGGGTGCCGTGCGCCGATGATGTGATGCTGAGCTACCAGTCAACCAGCTTTCACGACGCCCTCGGCGCCCGGCAGCTCTTTGGCTTACAGCCCGCCCCGGAGTTCTTGGCCTGGTTGGAGCAGATGGACATCTTTCGAAATGGGAATCTCGTGGCGTCGAGTAGTCTTGCCCGACAACGCCTCGAAGAAACGGTCAAGCGGATTGCGTAGCTGTGAGTATGACAAAGACTCCTGCGACATCGGACAATCGCGACCCGCTGGCTGCAATTCGGGCGCGGACTCCGGCCCGGATATTTTCCGGTCGGACCGGGTCGGCTTATCGGACGCAAACGCAGCTCAGCCTGCGTTCGGATCATGCCTCGGCCAGGGACGCTGTGCAGACCGACATCGATTGGGAACGGGACCTCGGGACGGACTTTCTGCACGCGTGGGATGTGTTCGCCGTCTCCAGCCGGGCGCGGAGTAAAGCCGAATATCTGATGCGGCCCGACCTGGGCCGCCGACTCACTGACCATGCCCAGGCGGAGATCGCGAGCCGTTGCGCCGCTGGGGCAGATCTTCAGATTGTCATCGGCGACGGGCTCTCGGTCGCTGCCGTTATCAGACAGGTACCCCACCTGTTGCCGCTGCTCCATGCCGGGGCGGAAAAACGTGGCTGGCGCTTTGGCCAACCCTTTGCCGTCCGCTATTGCCGCGTCGGGGTGCTGAACGCTATTGGTGAGTTGCTCGCTCCGGTTGTCCTGGTGCTTCTCATTGGAGAACGGCCCGGTCTGCTGACCGCAGAGAGCCTCTCGGCCTACATGGCCTATCGTCCCCGGAGCGGCCATACCGACGCCGAGCGCAATTTAATCTCAAACATTCATGCCCACGGCGTGGCGGTTGAGGAAGCTGCCGAGCGTCTCCTGCGTCTGGCTGAGCGCATGCGGCGAGTACGACTGAGCGGGGTTGCGGTCAAAGAGGAGTTCGATGTGCTGGCGCAAGATGCGAAGCCACTCCTTTCCGCCGAGTAGCGGTATTCCGTTGCGGCTTCCGTCAGCTTGTGATTTGAAGAGCTGATCTCACCCCAGGAGGATTCGGTATGGCAACGCCCGGTCTGTTGATAATGAGCAATATGGCTCCAGGCTCCCTGGATCAGTACACTTCCTATGTCAAAAAGGCAGAGGAGCGCGGTCTGCGCAATTTCCTGGTAACGGAATCGTTTACCGACTCTTTGGCGCTCGCCCAGCACCTGGCGTCCGTGACCTCGAATATCCAGGTCGGTACGGGCATTACCAACCTCTATCTGCGCAACCCGCTCATTGCGGCCCTGCACGCCATGACCATAGATCGGCTTGCGCCGGGACGGCTCCTGCTCGGCCTGGGCACCAGTCATGTCCCGTTAAACAGCATGTTCGGTATAGATATGGCCAGGCCGCTGACCGCCCTGCGGGAATATGTGCAGGCGGTGCGGAACATCTTTGATGGGAAAGACGAGGCCGCGGCAGCACTTGGACTGCCGCCTATGCAAGCCGATAACAAGATTCCCATTTATCTGGCCGGTATTTCGCCCAAGAGCATTCACCTGACCGGTGAACTGGCCGATGGCAGCCTGCCGCTGAATTACGCGCCGCACGGGCTGCACGAAGTGGTGGAGGGGATTGCGACCGGCGCCCAGGAGGCTGGACGGTCACCCGCGGATGTCCAGGTTGGGCTCATCATGCACTGCTGCGTGTGTGCAGATAGAGCAGTTGCGCTCCGCTCCGTGCGGCAAACCTTGTCTTTTTACGGACGCATGCCGTATTACAACCGTTTATTTGTCCGACAGGGATTTGAAAAAGAAGCGGCCGGCATTATGGCGGCGGCCGAAAAGAACGACATGGCCGCGGCAGCCGAAGCCGTGTCCGAAGAAATGGCGGTGCAGGTTGCTGCCCTGGGTAGCCCGCAGGAGTGTCAGAAAAAGCTTGCTGAATTCGAGCGGGCCGGAGCGTCGTATGTGATCCTGTATCCGACCGCGATTGACGGTGATTATGAGCGAGGTGTCAACGCGGTTCTGGATGCGTTTGGCGGGTAGGGCGACTCTCCGCATGATATGAGCCGCAGAACGAAAAAAGCGACGGACTCGACCCTCGATACGAGTACGCCGGGGGTACGCGCTGACCGCTGGTTGTGGGCCGCGCGGTTTTATAAGAGCCGCTCGCTGGCGGCCGAGGCCTGTGAGGGCGGGAAGGTCGAGGTCAACGGGCATACGGCAAAACCGCACAAGCTGGTGCGGGTGGATGACACGCTTGCCGTGACGCATCCGCACGGACTCAAGAGGCTCAAGGTCCGGGCGGTCTCTGAGAAACGCGGTCCGGCAACTGAAGCCCGCTTGCTGTACGAAGACCATTCGCCGCCGCAAGATGAGGTTTTTGATTTTTTTGCCCAGCCGTCTTCCCGGTCCCGGGGCAGCGGGCGTCCGACCAAGCGCGAGCGCCGCGAGACCGCATGGTTACGTGGCCGCTAAACGAATGATGGCTGAGGACGTGAGGAAAACACGATGATTGATCTGCGGAGCGATACGGTCACCTTGCCGAGCCAAGCCATGCGCGACGCCATTGCGCATGCCGAGCTGGGTGACGATGTCATGGGGGAAGACCCAACTGTCAATCGGCTGGAAGAACTTGCCGCGGAAAAGATAGGCAAAGAGGCCGCCCTGCTGGTGACCAGTGGAACCATGGGAAATCTGGTCGCCCTGCTGAGCCACTGCACCCGGGGGCAGGACGTCATTCTTGGCGACCAGTGCCATATTTTCAAATACGAAGCCGGGGGGGCGTCGGCCCTGGGCGGGCTGGCTTTTCACACCGTGCCCACAGGCCGTTTCGGAGAACTCGCCCTGCCGGATGTGGAACGGGCCATATCTCCCGCCGATGTGCACTACGCCCCGCCGGGTCTGATCTGTTTGGAGAATACGCATAATCGTTGCGGCGGGACGGTCCTGCCGGTCGAGTATCTTCGCTCTGTTCGGAACTTGGCCGATAGGGCCGGCGTGCCGGTGCATCTTGACGGCTCGCGTCTCTTTAATGCCGCGGTAGCTCTGGGCTGTGACGTGAGGACACTCACCCAAGCCGTCGATACGGTCCAATTTTGCCTGTCCAAAGGACTGTCCGCTCCGGTCGGCTCTCTCGTGTGTGGGAGTCAGGAGTTTATCCGACGGGCGCGGCGTTACCGGAAAATGGTCGGCGGCGGGATGCGTCAGGCTGGCATTATTGCTGCGGCGGGAATCGTGGCCTTAAATGAAATGGTCAAGCGCTTGGCCGAAGATCACCAGACCGCCCGGCGGCTGGCTGAGGGTCTGGCTGAACTGCCAGGCGTGCACATTGATCTTGAGACGGTCCAGACCAATCTGGTGATTTTTTCCGTGCCGACCCCCCACGCCAACGGCGGTTCTTTTGCCGAGGTGCTCGGCCCGGCTGGCGTCAAAATCGGCGATATCGGTGGCGAACGCTTCCGCGCGGTGACGCACTATGGCATATCACAAGCGGACATCGATAAGGCGTTGCGGATCATACGCCAGACCTGGCAGCCGGCCGCGGCCTGATCGAATCACGCGCCTATAAATCCCTTCCCGGCTGAGATAGAGAAAAATGATCAACACCATAGAGGAGGGAATGTGATGGCAAAGGTACAAACCGTTCTTGGCGACACCACCTCGGACAAGCTGGGGTTCACGCTCGTACACGAGCATCTGACGGCCGGCTTCCCCGGTTATGAATGGGACAATACCAGTTTTGATCGCAAGAAAGAGGTCGATGGTGCGGTAGAAAAGCTCAAAGAGATCAAAGAGCTGGGAGTGACCTCGTTTGTTGATCCCTGCCCGATGGAATTGGGCCGCGACCCGGACTTCGCCGCCGAATGCGCCCAGCGGTCCGGTCTCAACGTCATCATTGCCACCGGCTTGTACAACGAAGCCCTGGGCATCCCACCCCATTTCCGCAGTCTCGGCGCGGACGATATTGCCGAGGTGTATGTGCGTGAGATCACCGAAGGGATCGGGCAGACCGGGATTAAGGCCGGCATCATTAAAACCGCCACCGGTGGTATTCCGGGCATGACCGAGACGGCGACGAGTATCGGCCAGCACGAAGAGACGTGTTTACGGGCCGCGGCGCGTACGCATAAAGCCACGGGTATGCCCATTTTGTGCCATAATGACGAGCTAGGTCCATTCGGGCGGGAGACGCTGGACGTTTTTGAAGACGAAGGGGTTGATTTCAACCGGGTGATGATTGGCCACGCGTGTGGTGTGGGTGATATGCGCTACTATTTTGACGTGCTTGAGCGGGGCGCATGGATCGGTTTTGACCGCTTTGGGGTCGAAACCATTGCTTCCGATAAAATGCGTCTGGCCTCCCTCATTGGTCTATTAGCCGTTGGGTATGACCGGATTATGCTGTCGCACGATGCCGTGCACTGCATGATGGGCCGCCCGAGCAAGGCGTGGGAGCAGTTCATTGAAGCCTGCCCGAACTGGAACTATTCTCACATCCTGAAAAATATCATTCCGCAGTTGAGCAGAGCGGGTGTGAGCGAGGGCACCATCCATACCATGACGGTTGAAAATCCCAAGAACTACTTTGGGGGTAGTGCGTCAGTTTGAAATCCCCTCTTAGGCGTCCAGGCCGGCAGTTCGTCATCCCTGCGGAAGCAGGAATCCGGGCGGGTGGAACTGGAGGCTGGGTCAGGCCCGGCATGACGAGAGGACCGCCCATCCGCCTGGCTAGTCAGGACGTCAGCTTGACTAATGCGACGGTGAGGCTGACCGTCAGACCGACAATACCGGCGGCCATTGCCCACAGGTGACGGTAGAGCCGGGCTTCGACTTCAGCAATATCGGCTTTGACTTCGGCGAGGTCGGCTTTGGTGGCAACATTGCCGCCTATAGCGTCACCGACCGTGGCAACGACGGCTTCGGCCAAGGCTTCGTCGGCCCCGGCTTCCCGAAGCGCTTTAACGGCCTTGTATGTGTCAGAGGCGAGGGCGGTCAGGGGCTTCTTGTTACTCACGCGGCCCAAGGCGTCAACGGTGAAGGTTGGCCCCGGTGCCCGAATCGGCTAGCCCCTTGCCTGGATTTTCCAGCATGGTATTGGGGACTACTCCTTCAACTCAATGGAAATCTGGCTGTAGCGGGTGTTGCCGACATTGGTCAGTGTGTGGGTCACACCTTTGACCGGGGGTATGATGACTTGGCCGGCCTCAGGGTAATGCGTCTGACGTTCGGGCTCCGGCCCGGCGTGGGTTGCCCTGAGCTTTGAACCCTCAAGGCAAATCACCACTTCGTCAAACTGATGGGTATGCTGCCTGGTGGACTGGCCGGGCTCCAGCACGAGTTTCCAGACGGCGACGCGCTCGTGGTCAATCAGCAGGAGCGGCTTGACCGTGGTGCCGGCGGCGCTCACCGGCGTATAGACCAGAACCGCAAGGCCCGCTCCGAGGCTGCCCAGCGCCAGAATCAGGCCGACACCCAACCCCAGGAAAAAACGTCTCATGCCCGGCACGCTCGTTCGACCTATTTGGCCCGGGAGACATATGCTCCGGTTTCGGTATCTACTCGAATGGACTCGCCAATGTCGATAAAGCCAGGAACGCGGACGACCAGGCCGGTTTCCATGGTAGCCGGCTTCAACTCGTTGGTGACGGTTGCTCCCTTCATGGCGGGTGGGGTGTCGGTCACGGTGAGATCGACTGTCTTCGGCAGGCTGATGCCGACCGGGTTTTCTTCGTACAGATCGAGGGTGATCTTCATATTGGGGACAAGATAGTGCACCGAGTTGCCAAGCAGGTCTTTCGATAAGGTAATCTGTTCATAATCCTCGGAGTTCATGAAGCAGTATTCATCGCCGGATTCGTACAGATATTCCATTTCCCGCTGTTCGAGCGTGACCCGGTCGACTTTGTCGTTCGAGCTGAATTTATGCTCTGTTTGTAAGCCGCTCCGCAGATTGCGCAGTTTGGTCTGTACAAAGCCGCGCTTATTGCCGGGGGTCACGTGTATCAAATCCATGATGCGATGGAGATCGTTTTGATAGATGACAAGCGCCCCCACGCGCAGCTGAGTCGCTGGTATGAGCATCCGTCCTATATCCTCCTGTTCGTGGCTCTTTTCAGTCGTGTTACTCTACCATTGGCCTGGCAAAGCGGGCAAGGCGAGCCGCCCTAATGAAGTTGATCTGCGGCCGGAGTTGATGGCGCAAAAATCGGCGAGCCATGATGATGCACAATGAACCACTGGCCATCCTGCTTTTCAAACAGATTCGTCGTCAAAATCCGCGACCGGGAAGTGCCGTCCGGTCCGCTCGATTCGAGGTTTTCGATGAGGACCACCCAGCCCAGGCTCCCGGACACTTCGACACGGATATCGGTCAAATCAAACCGCATGGATTGCGTATTGGCAAAAATCCGCTCCCAACTCGCCATAACCGGCCCCCAGCCGGACAGGAGCGGCCAGCCCGGATGGACGCATTTGATGTGGCTGGCTTGCAGCCAGACCTTTTCCATCTCTGTGAGGACCAGCGTTTCAAAGGCGCGGTAAAAGGCCTGGTTTGCCGCACTGACAGCGTCGCGTTCTTCCATCTGCCTTCCCTATGACGGCTTCGGGGCCATGAAAACCAGGAGGGTCAGTTGGTCGGCGCTGGTATTGCTGACGCCGTGCTCGGCCCCGGACGGAGCCAGGGCAATGCCGCCCGCTCCCAGTTCCCGGCTTTCCTGTCCAATCCGGACCGTGGCCCGTCCGTCAAGCACGTAATATATTTTGTCGGAGCCGGTATGCGTATGGGGCGTCTGTACCTGTCCAGGTTCAAAGCAGTACACATCGCAGAACATGCGACCGGTCGTAAACACATTGACTTTTTTCATCTTCTCGGACGAAAAGGCGATCTGGTCGGCGACCTGCTTAAAAACATCCATTGTCATCCACCTTATGCTGACAAATACAGAGATTGGGGATTAGGGGTTGGGGGAAAACCTCCATTATTATCCACCTTTTTGTACAGAGCGTCATACCACCTTTATTGTCCGGCCAAAAGCCCTAGGCCGGCCATACGGGGAAAAGGGTCAGGCTGCTTGATGGGGCCATGTTTGAAAAAATGTCTTGTCTCTCAAGCCCTTTCCCTGGCATACTATAAGGTATAGATTCAGCGGGCTGTCCTTGGAGGTCGTTAGCGTGGAGTTCCTTCGATGTCGAAAGTGTCCAAAAGGGGTTCTGGTCCCCTTGTCCGATTACGGTCCGCGAGGATCAGATCTCGAATTCAAAGTTTGGGCGTGTACGAATCCGACCTGTGGCTTTACGATTCGGATTGACAAAGGGGTTGTTCACTACGGGCACTACGGGGAGAACAAACCAAAACACCACCGCGAGTATCATCTCTCGTAAGGACGCCTCCCGGTCGGCCTCTTCTTTGTCCCCACCCTTTTTCTCTGGCTTCTCCGCTTCATATCTCTGCCACGCTCGCTTGTTTTGTTCCGCCCGGCCTTGGTATGAGAACATGAGAAATGGGGGGAAGATATGAAACAGGCACTCGCCGGCGTCCGCGTCCTCGAATTCACCCAGGTCATGGCCGGGCCGTTTTGTGCCATGCTCCTTGGAGACTTGGGGGCCGATGTCATTAAGGTGGAGCCGCCCGGCGGAGATACCACCCGGCGCATGGGGCGACGACAAGGAATGGAGAGCACCGGCTATTGGGCGGTCAACCGGAACAAGCGCGGGATTGTGCTCAATCTCAAAGACCGTCGCGCCCAGGATATCGCGCGCACGCTCGTGCGCCAGGCTGACGTGGTGGTGGAGAATTATCGTCCGGGGGTGATGGCCGGATTCGGCTTGGGCTATGACCGGCTGAAGCAGGAGCGGCCCAGCCTCATCTACGCCTCGGTGTCCGGCTTTGGCTCAACCGGTCCGTATGCGCACAAAGGCGGTTTTGATCTCGTGGCCCAGGGCATGTCAGGCATTATGTCAGTGACGGGCGAGGACGGCCGGCCACCAGTCAAATGTGGTATCCCCGTGACCGACCTTGGGGCCGGTCTCTTCGCCGAACAAGCCATTCTTGCCGCCTATATTCATCGTCTCAAAACCGGCGAGGGCCAATATATTGATACGTCGCTGCTGGAAGCGGGGGTGGCCCTGTCGGTCTGGGAATCGACCCAATACTTCTCAACCGGAGGTATCCCCGAGCCTGTAGGCTCGGCCCATCGTATGTCGGCTCCGTATCAGGCGATTCGCTGTGCGGACGGCTATATCAATTTGGGTGCGGCCAATACCCGCACGTGGGAGAAGTTTGCTCGCGCCATTGGACGCCCCGAACTGGTGGACCGGCCCGAATATGCGGAAGATGGTCTCCGCGTCCAGAACCGCCATCAACTCACACAAGAAATAGAAGCCGTCACCACCCAGCAGCCGCGCTCGCACTGGCTCGCCGTGCTCGAAGAACTAGGCGTTCCGTGCGGACCAATCTCAAATTACGCCGAGGTGTTTGCCGACCCGCATATTCAGGCACGCGGCATGGTGCAGGAAATGCACCATCCAGTTGGGGGGACGGTGCAGGTGTTGGGTCCGGCAGTGAAACTGTCCGAGACGCCGGTACGGCTGGCTCGCCGTTCTCCGTTGTACGGGGAGCATACCGCCGAGGTGTTAGCCGAGATTGGCTGTACGCAGGCTGAGCTTCAGGAGTTGGAACAGGTCGGAGTCATAGCGACGCGGCCTGACGCTTCTCAATGATGTGTCAGGATCTGCGCCCCGTAGACAATCCGTACGCCGGCAAGGGTGGCAACTGGAAGCCGGCATCATATGGGCTATCCGCTTGAACCGGAGACGAACCGAATTATAGAAACTGACTGTATTATATGTTACTGAATAATGTATACGGGATGCAGTAATGGAGCAGATTGGACAGAAGTGTGCAGTATAGGGCCGATGCTATGTCTCATGCTCATCACGACCACGATCATCACGACCACGATCATCATCACCATGGTCTCTTTAGTGGCCACGACCATTCCCGCGATTTACGTGGAGCGAGTAACCGTAGCCTGACTACCGCTTTCGTGCTGATCACGAGCTATATGTTCGCCGAGGCTATCGGCGGCATCATGAGACGAGTGTTCCCGAGGTTTTGATATTGGTCCGAGATGTACTCTTGTTTGTAAACCCTGCGGGCATGGAGCCCGTGCAATATGAAGGAGGAAGATCATGGTAGACGACCATAATATCCACGAGCACGAGCATAAGCACGGCCCCGGCTGTGGCCACACCGCTGTATCGCATGACGACCACACCGACTATCTGCACGACGGACATCTGCACCACGACCACGAAGGCCATCACGACGAGTATAGCCTGCCGGTGACAGCGGCGAACCCCGACGGTCATACACCCTCATGATTGGGGGGAACACGATGCAGGACATCAACACGGCTCCGACTGTAGCCACGAAGCCGTTCCACACGGCGGCCACACGGACTCTCTCGTCGGTGACCACCTGCACCATCCCCACGAAGGCCACTGCGACGACCACGGTAAGCTAAATAAGGCCTGAGCAGCAGTAGCTGAGGCGAGCCTTATTTCATTATCTCATTTCTGCATATCTCGGAGTGGGGGCTCTCTCGGCCTGGCCTTCTGCTGCACGGCTCCCGCTCGGCGCCCTATGGGTACGGGCAAAACCGGGCACCCGGCAAAGTGCAGGGGCGGTAGAAGAACGCGTCGCTCACCCCTCATAACCCTCTCGCTCTGATGTGATCTGGCCTTTCTATGATTGCCTTTTGGATTGCAGGCGCTACCTGTATCATTACTCTGGTCGGCGGGGTTCTTACCCTGCGCCTTCGATCCTACCAAGGCGCGCTGTTCGCCTTCTGTGCCGGAGCCCTAGTGGCCGGGGCCTTAATGGAAATTTTACCTGACACCTCAGCACTCCTATCAGAATCGGCTGACCATTCCTTCGAGTACCACCACTTGCAGGTCGCCTGCGTGCTCGGATTTTTGTGTTTCTATGTGCTTGAGCATGCGACCCATCACCAAGAAACACCCGAGGTGCAAGAGTCTCACCATGCCCACGCCCCACACGCAGGAATAACCGGGGCCGTGGGCATTATGCTCCATAGTCTGATTGATGGATTTGCCATTGGTAAGGGATTTCATATTCATGACCACATCGGCTGGGCTATTGCGATTGGGGTAGCTCTGCATAAACTGGCAGACGGAGCGAGCGTTACCGGTTTGATGTTAGGGACCCAACATTCGACCCGAGCAGTCGTAACCATGCTGGGTCTGACCGCCATCGCGCCGCTCTTGGGCGTCTGGCTGCAAGCCTATGTGATGCTTGCCACTCCACAGTTAGCCTTATTGCTGGGATGGTTTGCTGGCGTATTTCTGTACCTTGGTGCGAGTAGTCTGCTGCCTGCCGCCCATGATGCAAGCCATTCTCGTCTCCTCCCTTTGGCGACCCTGGCCGGAGTGCTGTTCATTTATGGCGCCCAGCTTTTGGCACCGCACTAACAGCGTGCTGCCGAAAGCGCCCCCGTTCTGCGTCTGTACGTCCGTGCGCCTCTCCTCTATTCTGCTCTGACGCTCTTTGGGTGATGTCCATGCGCTACACTCTGCAACATTTCTCCCGACGTTTGACTCGCTCTGGCATCATCGGGATCGGCCTTGTCTCATTGCTTCGGCTTTCGAGCTGTGCCGCAATACCGATTGCCGACAGCACCCTTGAACCGCGGCACCCGGGCCGAGAGTTTCCAACCCATGACGCTTCCCCTGAAACGGAATCAACAGCCCTTCCTTTTACCGAACCGACGGGTCAACTGACTCTGCGCGTAGCTTTTGCGGCCGCCTTACTCAACAGTCCGGCACTTGCCGCATTTTCCTGGGAGGTGTGCGCCAGGGAAGCTGGAGCCGTACAGGCCGGCCGGCCCCCGAATCCCAAATTCGGCCTTGAAGTTGAAGAATTTGGCGGCGGTGGCGACCGTGCGGCGTTTGATGGCGCTGACACAACCGTCCGGCTCGGCCAATTGTTTGAACTCGGGGACAAGCGGGCAAAACGCCAGCGGGTGGCAACCACACCGCGGTGGCGGACGTGGAGCGCCTGATTGCCACGCCGCTTGAGACGCTCGGCTACATGGACGAGAGGGACTGATATGCAGACCGACGCGCCATATTGTTCTTCAGCAACGCCCGTGCTTGGTGCCCTGTTGCTTCTGTTTTTATTTGCCTGTCAGGAGTCGCGCGGGGCAGCTCTTGACGAGCACGGTCCGACACCGGGGCGCGACGCAGGGCTTGTTCCGCTCTCCCCTGAAGAACTCACGGAGTTCGGTATTGAAATCGACCACGCCCGGCCAGGAACGATTATACGCACGGTCGAGATGCCAGGCGAGGTGCAACTCCATGGAGAGCGTGTGGCCCATATCGTTCCACGCTTTCCCGGCATCGTGACCGCCGTCCATAAAAAGACCGGCGATATTGTTCGTGCTGGCGAAGCCCTCGCGCTTGTCGAAAGCAGCCACAGCTTGGCCTCATATGAACTCAGAACACTCATAGCGGGAACCGTTATTGAGAGACATATCACACGTGGCGAGGCGGTCACTTGCTCGTTCATCCAGAACTTCTGCTTCGCGCCGGAGTCACTATCAACGATGTCATTACCAGCATTCGAGAAAACAACCTCAACGTTGGGGCGCAATTCATCGAGAAGAACGCAGAGGAATTTGTGGTGCGTTCGGTCGGGCTGGTCTCAAACGTGTCCGATATTGAGAGTGTCGTTATCAAGGCAAATGATGGCACCCCATTTTTTTGCGTGAGCGTGCGGACGTAGAGGTTGGTGGCGCGATCCGACGTGGAGTCCAGACCCGAAACGGCATTGAAGAAGTTGTCGGCGGGATGGTGGTCAAGCTGTTCGGGACAAATTTCTCAACGGTTATCGAACACGTTGAGGCCAAAATGGCGGAAATTAACCGTATCCTCCCGAGCGGGATCAAACTTATTCCGTATTACGAACGAAAGACGTTGGTGACGGCCTGTGTGGCAACGGTCAGGAACGCCTTGGTCGAGGGTGTCGTCCTGGTAGTGCTCGTCCTCATGTTTTTCATGGGGAGCTTTCGATCCAGCATTGTTGTCGCGCTTTCTATTCCCTTCTCGGTCCTGTTTGCCACGTTGTGGATGGGCTATTTCGACATCTCCGCAAATTTGGTGTCGCTTGGCGGGCTCGCCATTGCCATCGGGTTACTCGTCGATGGCACGATCATTATGGTGGAAAACGTCGGTCGTATGCTGCGCGAGGCCGACCCCGACACGCCTCGTGGTCAGGTGGTTGCCCGCGTGTGTTCGGAAGTCGCCCGCCCCATCGTCTTTGCCGTCGCCATTATTGTGATTGTCTTCTTGCCGCTGTTTCTACTCCAAGGTGTAGAGGGCAAAACGTTTCGTCCGTTGGCTTATACGGTGGTGCTGGCCATGTGCGGCTCATGAACATTCCCGAAATCGCCGGGGTAGTGACACGGATTGGTCGGGGCGAAGTCGTCGGGCAGATTTTTGAGGGCAGCCGCCGCTTTGCCATCCTCGTCCGGTTTGCTCCGGAATACCGAAACACAAGCGACGCAATCAGTAATATTCTTATTCCTGGTCCAGAGCGCGTCCGCTGGTAACGGTTGTGGTGGGCGGGCTGGTCTCGTCAACCGTGCTCACCCTCCTGGTGCTCCCCGCGCTGTATGCCCGGAGTGAGAAACGGCCTGCTCAGTCGTGAGGACACAACTCGTGAGACCGTATGCCCCTATATTAGCTATATTGTTATAAATCTGCCTCATCTACAGCATTTCATCCGCGTAGTGACACTGCATGAAGCACTGCCCGCCGCCTGGGCGACTCGTGACTCGGCTTCATGCTCCCTGCCTGACAGGCCCTCCAGCCCTTCTTTCACCAGCCAGGGAATCATCAGTAGCGCCGCGACCGGGTCCGCCCACCACCAACCACGCGCTGCATTGGCTCCAAGTCCCAATAAGAGGGTAAACGACAGATACGAGCAGGCCAGCGTCTCTTTGGCCTCAGCCCGCAGCGCCCGACTGCCGACCTGTGTGGCCGCCCGCAACTTCCCGAACGAGACCAGCGGCATAATGATGAGTGAGGCCGTGGCCAGCAGCAGGCCGATATAACTCACGTTCGGGACCTCTTGCTGCCACAGCATCCAAACGGACTGGATCAGGACATACAGGGCGAGGGCCAGAAAAGACAGGCCCACAAAGCGGTGGACCACGAGGTCCGCGCGGGCGACCCGGGCGGAATCCGCCCCGCGCGCCTCAAGGCGGAGCCGCCAGATGAGGACACTGGCGGCACTGAGTTCGATGACGCTGTTGGAGCCAAATTCAATCAGGGCAATACTCGCCGCTTCAACGCCGGCCCACAGCGCAATACCGGCCTCCACCACGTTATAGAGCATGGTGGTGATAACCAGGATGATTCCCACCCGCAGCCAGTATGGGGAGCCCTGCGCTTTCTCCATCTGTCGCCCTCTCTGTGTCTCTGCCTTCCTATCTTTTCATGGACGGAGAAGAAAGAAAAACTCGACAAAAGGAAGGGCCTCTAGCGCGGTCGCATGGCACGAAAGAGCCAAGCCACGGCCAACAGCAGGGCGAGCCAGGCGGCGGCCATCTGGCCGGGGGGGTAATCGTACGCATGCGCCACAACAAAGGCGACAACACTCATACCGAGGGAGATCAGCGGAGCCAGGATGAACAGGCTGGCGGCCGTCCGGCCCAGGCTCTTGGCAATCAGGGCCGGCAGCACCAGACTCGCAAAAGCAAACACGACGCCGGAAACATGTATGGCAAACCCGACGGTCAGACCCAGCCAGGTCGAGATCAGGCCGTTCCAGAGCCCGGTTCTCAGACCGGCCGCGCGGGCCATGACCGGGTCGAGGGTGATCAGCAGGACGGAACGGTAATACACAACCAGGACCGAGCCAGTCAGCAGCGTCATACCGGCAAAAATCCAGACATCTTCGGTCCGGGCCCCAATGATCGTGCTGGACAAGAGGCGGTTGACTTCCTCCATGCCGTGCGGGCTGTGGGCGAGCAGCAAAATGGAGGCGCTCACCGAGAACAGAAAGACCCAGCCGGTGATGGCCTCGTGGGTTACCTGACCGGCCCGCCGTCCGCCACCGGTTGTGAGAAAAGCGGCCAGCACGGCAAACAGCCCGCCCATGAGGGAGTGGATCACATCAGCATTCCACCAGGAATCCGGCCTGAGCAGGCTGCCAGACCAGATTGCCACGGCGATGCCCAACAGCGACGCTTGTGAAACCGCCGCACCAATGAAAATCTGGTCACGGGCAACCACCAGCACCCCGATTAGCGAGAGCAGCACGCCAATCAGCCAGCCGGACAGATAGGCGTGCTGGAAGAGCGGCCACGAACTCACGAAACTGTCGATCATTGCGCAGCCTGGGAATGCAGGTCGGCCGCACCCTCTGGCGAGACGTGCAGATGAATACGCTGGCCGCGACCATAGACGCGATCCAGGTTGGACTCGTTCAGCACCTCGGCTTTGGGGCCGGCGATAACAGTCCCTTGCGCAACCAGGCCGATATGGGTGGCGTAGCGTTCGGCCAGGCCAAGATTATGGGTGACGAACAGACAGGTGTCGTTCTCCCGCTTATGAATGTCGGCCAGGGTTTGCAGAAAGTCGTTTTCCGCGGCGAGATCAAGGTTGCTCGTGGGCTCGTCCAGAATCAACAGGGCCGGGCGTCTCACCAGCGCTCGCGCAACCAACGCCCGCTGGCGCTGGCCGCCCGACAGCGTCCAGTAGTTCTTCTGCCTCAGTTGGTCCAGATCGAGCATGCTCAGCACCCGGTCCAGATACTCCCGTCGTGTGGCCCGGTTCAGGCCGGTGCCGACCAGACCCAGACCGACGAACTCACGAACGGTAATCGGCAGCGTGGGATTGATGCCACAGTGCTGCGGCACGAACCCGACCCCGTTGGGCATATGCCGGTAGAGGCGACCCGTTTGCGGCTTGAGCAGTCCCAGCAAAGCCTGAAGCAGGGTGGTCTTGCCGGCGCCGTTTCGGCCCAGCACGAACCACAATTCGCCAGCATGGATCGTCAGATTGATGCGTCTGAGAACCGCAGAGTTTCCGTACCCGACCGACAGATTGCTCGTTTGCAGAACAATACCGTTGTCCATGAGGCTGTACTGTACTAGTCGGGAGCCTGACACTGCAAGCAGGTCTTGCACAGATGCCGGTTCAGCAGATGTCCGCCCGCCAGCAGCCCAGCTCCGAGGACAACACACGCAACCTCAGCCATCTCTTCGAGAGAAAAGCGCCCACCGAGGATGAGCAAGAGCGCCGCTCCAAGTAGAAGCAAGGGCCGGCGTTGGTGGTGCATGCGAAATCCCCAGCACAGGCTCCCCACGGCCAGTACGAGCGAAGCGCCGAGAAGGGCCGTCTCCATGGATTCGCTGGCAAGAAAGCCCAGCCCCGCGAACGGGAGCAGAGACAGCAGCAGGGGGGCTGCCAGGCAGTGCAGGGCACAGGCCAGTGAGAGCCCCGCCCCGAGCTGGTCAATCCGCAGAGCGGCCGTACCCGACTTATGGGAAAGGGAGAGGGCTGGGTTTGAAAGCATGCGTTTCGACTCGACGCCCGGCTAGGTCGTTCTCGCTAAGGCCGCCGCGAGTTGCTTCACATTGTAACCCACCATATTGAGGTAGTGTGCCGTGCCAGGGCGAGAGTCGGCTTGTTCGGCCATAGGGACGATGGTCGCGCCAGAGTTCTCAGAGACGAATTGGGCATAGCGGGGATCGTAATAGGCTGCTGTCAGAACGGCTTTCACACTGTTCGTCTTCATCAATTCGATAACCACGCCCATATGTTTCGTGGTTGGGCGCATGCCCGGCAGGGGTTCGAGATAGGCAACGAGGTCGAACCCGAAGAGTTCGGCAAAGTACACCCAGGCGTTATGGTCGCCGACGATCTTGCTGTCGGCATAGGGCCGCAGGCTGCCGAGCCAGCCGCCCAGCAGCGACTCCTGTCCCTGACTCTTGAGAAAACTGTCCAGCCGTCCATGCCGGGCCAATACTGCCAGCTTCTCGAAGTCGTAGGCGTGGGCCAGCGCCTCGCCGACCAGCGCCACGCCCAAACGTCGCCGGAAGTCGACATAGCGCTCGGCGAAATACGGGGCATTGGTCGGCCGGAGAGCGCTCAGCCGGTCCCGCAGCAGCCGTGCGACACGGAGGCCGTTCATGGGGTTGAGCAGATAGTGCGGGTTGCCAAGTGGATGGATATCTCCCATGGAGCGGTCGACCGGCGCGCTGGGAACCTGAAGCGGAGAGATGGCCGTGGACGCGTCGATATAGCCCTGGCCGCCGGGGAGAATATTACCGTTCCGGGCATTTTGCAGTAGGGGCGGCGCCCAGCCAATTTCCAGGTCCAGGCCGATCTGGATATACACATCGCAGGTACTCAGGGCCTTGATAAAGCTCGGCTTGGGTACCACGAAGTGGGGGTTTTCCGTGCCTTTGGCAAAGACCGTCAGTGTTGTCTGGTCGCCACCAATCTCCTGGACCAGGCCGCCGAGGTCGGGCACCGTGGCGCAGACTTTGAGCGGCTGTGCCTGGGCGAACGGGGCCAACCACAAGCCGCTCACCAGACTCACGAATGTTATTACAGAGATAAGAAAACGGATCATCAACATGGCCTATTCTCCTGCTGTCCGATTAGAAGTTGTGCGCGGCATGGGCACCGTACAGCCACTCGAAGCCGAGCCAGATGGTATGCGCGTCGTTCTTGAGATGGCTGGCGGTATCGTAGTTGTACTGGAGTCGGATGCGCGAGAACTCGGACGGCCGCCAGACCAGTAACGGAGAGAGGCGGTGGCGGTCATCACGGAACGGGTCGTTCTTGCGTCCGCCGATGCTGTGTCCGCTGCCGCCGGCGTATTCATAGCGCAGGCCGGCAGCCCATCTGGTCTGAAAGCCGTACAAAAGCTGGGAGTACAGACCCCAGTCCTTGAGGGTGCGGCTCGGCAGGCTGGCGAAATCACCGGTCTCGGTTTCCTGGGTGTAGCGGGTCGCGTGGTAGTCGCGCTTCATGATTTCGGTCTGCCAAGTCAGGAAGGGATAGCCGAAATTGCCAGCCGGTTGCCAGCGCCACTTCATGTCCAGCCCGTACAGCCAGGTGTCGGCATCCCGCCCGGTTGAGTTCGGCCCGTACAGACCGGACAGGCCGAACACCGCGGTCACGTCGTCGGTGAAGTCGAACGAGTTCTCCCAACGGGTCAGATAGACGAAATCTCCAAAGCCGCGCACATCCTGGGCGATAATCGGCCGGCCTGCGATGCCGTCACCGTGAATGCCTTCGGCGTGCTCGTCGTCATGATGCTCCTCCTCCTCGTCATGGTCTCCGTCGCCAGCGTGCTCGTCATGACCATTACCGCCACCGTGGCTGTGGACGAGTTCCCCGCCCAGGAAGCTGGACATGGTCACGCCGTTGGCGTTCTGCATACCGAAGTGAAACTCAGAGAACCATGGCGTGGGCGGAAGCCATGAGACTCGAAAGCCGGCTTGCCGCATGCCGTCTCCACCGAACATGCGGGAGTTGACCACCGGTTGATCGATCCAGTCCCAGAAGTGGGGGTGCTGTGGATTGATCTGTCCGAACTCGGTCAGAAAATGACCGGCCTCAAGCTGAAGACCGTAAGGCAGGGCCGACGAGGTGAGAAATGCCTCTTCAAGCTCAAGCGCGGTCTCGCCGGTGCTTGGATTGACCGAGGTGAGGATGTGCGCCTCGCCGGTAAAGTAGGGGTCAACCGCGCCGGATAGGGAAAATTCAGCCTGACCCAGGGTGAAGCCCCGTTGTTTCGGGTCGTGGCCACCGCCTTGCAGCGTCGAAATCGCGGCGTCCCGCTCGCTGGAGCCGCCGGCAAAGAACAGAACATCAGTCGAAATGTCAATGAGGCGCAACTGCGTGTTCCCGCCTAGCGGTTGTGACCACAGCGCCCGTCGGTCCGGCTCTGGCTCAAAATCCGGGACGCCGAGTTCGTCCAGCGCCTGGTCTAACGGAGAGTCGATCCGGGCGGCCGTACGATCAACTTGTTGCCGCTGTATTGCCTGTACTTGCGCCTCTTGTGCCTCGACTTGTTGCTTGAGTGCTTGATCCCGCGAGGTCGACTCCTTCTGCATCTGCAAGATAGTGTGCTGGAGTTGCTCGACCGTTTGCTGAAGACGGTCAACCTGACTGCGGAGGGCTTGGGCCTCGGCCGGGTCGCCGGCCTGGGCGCTGGCACTTGGCGGGGACAAAAGGATGGAGGTGGCCGAGATGAGAGCGATTACGAGTGTTGTGCGCATGGAGGTTCCTTGTTGCATAATAGTTGTAATAGAAACATTATTAAAGAACGACTGGGAATTGTCAAGCCGACCCGGATTGTCATGGTCCTAAGTGCGGTACGAGACGCGAATCGAGCACGGCAAGAAGCGCCGAGCGGTCAAACGCCGTGCCATAAACACTAGATGATCCTGAGAATGTAGGGTGAGGGATACCGGTCCGATAAAAAACTCCTTTCCGTTGTACTGTAGCTCCCACTGTTTCGAGGAGTCGTGAAAGCGAACGAAGCCCTTCGCCCGCCGGACTTCGTCGGGCAATGCTTGCATCATTTCGGCAAAGGGCTCCGGGAGGAAAGAGCACGGAGCGCGATAGGTCAGCGTGTGGAAATGGGGAGCGTGCTCGAATAGTGTTTTTACAGACAGCATAACGCAAGAGACAGTCGAGTGAGACAAAAAGGCACCCCAGACAGGGTAACAGGAGGGAAACCTTGTCCGGGGGCCGGGCAGGGAAGGCGGCGCTCATAGCACCTCCTCATTCTCCGCCCAGAAAGGGATTGAGAGACGGCAAACCCTGGAAAAACGAAATACGGTCCATTGAGAATCTCCAATATCAAGTATTTGATGTATTTGCAACTGTATTGTAAAAAAGAAACGAAATAAGGTTTCACATAGGAGGTGTAGAATGGGGATAGGAAGTGTAGAATGGGGAGGCGCTCGGCCTGAGACACTTTTTCCTTGCCGGAAGCCACAGAAATAGGTAGGATAGGCGGCGCTATGAAAAAGGACAAAGCCGTTCGATCAATAGCAGAACTGCGCACCTTGATCCGGTCTACCGGACTGCGGAGCACAGGGCCCCGTGTTGCGGTTTTGCAGTGGATTCAGCAGGCGGATACGCCTATCAGCCATGCGGAAATCGCTGACGCTCTGGAGCCGGCGGGATTGGACCGGGCGACACTCTACCGGAATCTTATTGACCTCACTGACGTCGGCCTCTTGTCGCGAACGGATCACGGCGATCACGTCTGGCGTTTTGAACTGCGTGACAATGAACGCGGCCAGACCGAAAAACATCCCCATTTCACCTGTCTTGACTGCGGCGATGTCGAGTGTCTGTCCGATACGAGTATCGAGGTATCCGCACCGTACTCCTCACCCAGTGCGATCAAAACGCACCATTTCGAGGTGCAGCTCACCGGCCTGTGCGACCGCTGCGCCGCCTAGCCGCGGCCACTGCTCAATTTGCTCTGCTCAGCAACGTCTTCGGGATACCGGGCTTACGTCAGGCCGTGCCGGTCGCGAAGAATGGTTGCGGCCTGGGTGATGGCTGCCAGTTTTTGTTCGGCCAGCGTGGCTGAGGCGATGGGGTTATCCGCAAACGTGGCAAAGCCGCAGTCGGGGGTCAGCAAGAGTCGCTCGGTCCCGAAAAGATGAATGGCTCTCTCCGCTTTTGCGACAATCTGGTCTACCGTCTCCAGGCTTTGCGCCTTTTGATTCACAACCCCAATACCGATGCGCCGGTCGTCCGGCAGACCCCGCAGCACAGTCTCATCTCCAGCCCGAGGCGTGCAGAACTCAAGCAAGAGCGAACCAACCTTGACGTTTCTCAAGAGAGGCAGGAGGGGCTCATAGTCGCCGGCCAGGGCCACGCTTTCATCCGGCGTCCAGTTGCCGCGACAGATATGCAGCGCCAGGCGTTCCTGGGGCAGGTTGGCGACCGTCCGGTTAATGAGCGATTCGGCAAAGGCCAATTCCTCCGCAGCCTCACGCTTCTCTCCCAGCGCACCGCACATAAACGTGCGGTTGTTTGAGCTGCCGCTGAAGACAACTTCGGTCAGGACCGGCTCGTCCAGTTGAACCAGCGAGACACCAGCAGCGAGCAGGTAGTGGAGTTCCTCGCGCAAGACCCGAACGACATCTATGGCGAGTTCTTCCCGCGTGTCATAGGCCCGGTCGGAGATGCACTCCATCCACATCGTACGGGTCAGCAGATAGGGGCCGGGCAGGGCGACCTTGAGCGGACGGTCGGTCAGGCTGGCAAGAAAAGTTGCCTCGTGAACAGTCAGCGGGCGGCTGCGGCCCAGCGGCCCGAAAACGGCCGGATGGCGCACCTTGCCGGCCGGGACGTCCAGGGCACGCAACTCGCGTTCGAACTCTTCTGGATCATCGACATAGGGCAGCAGGTCGGTAATCGGAATCAACTGGCAGTTGTCGAGCAGACCGCCAACGAAGCTGGCGTAGTTATCCCGGCGCTGCTCGCCGTCGGTAAGCACGTCGACACCGGCACGCTGCTGAGCGGCCACCGCCAGCCGTACGGCATCATCCGCGGTCTGGGCAAACTCTTCAGCCGACATGCGGCCTTCGAGATGATCGTTGAGGACGCGTAGCAGCCAGGGCGGCCGCGGCCAACTGCCGACGCCCATGACCGCCAGGGGAGCAATGCTCGGAGCCGGAGCCGGCTGTGGAAGGCGGTCGGGAATCACGACCTCGGCGATGGGCTGGGTAATCGGCGCGTATTCCTTTTTGTCGCGCGGTGCACGGAGTTTCGCCTTTTTTTTCTTTTTTATAGGCGTCGCCGGCTCGGGTTCCGCGGGGCGGAGGTCTGGAGCCGGCCCCTTTGAAACCAGAAAGCTGTTCTGCTTGCCCCGGCTGATGTGGGAGACCAGATCGTTTCCGGTCAGACGGCACCAGGCCGGCAGGTCTTCGACGACCGAGCTTTCGGTGGACAGGATTTCGAGCAGTTGGCCTGGGGTGAGGGGGTCAATATGCTTGCGGATCAGCAGCAACAGGCCATTGCCACAGTCGAGGTCTCCACCGTCAAAACTATCTGCCGGCTGATAGGGGTGCGTCTGCGTATCGGAATCCATACTTTCCTATTCCCATACTCCGTTTCCCTCTCCCAAAGGGAAGGGTGAGGGTTCTCTCTAATACGACACGCTCGGCGTCCCACCGGCCAGGAATTCGACCAGCTTGGCACCGCCAACAATCCTGGCCCCCGGCACCAGATTGTTCTCGTCCAGGCCGCGTTTCTTAAAGCAGGGCGAGCACACGTATATCGTGCCGCCGGCTTCGGCAAAATTGGTCATCAGTTCCTTGAGCGGAGCAAAGCCCTCCTCATGCATATCGTCGGCATAGCCGCCCACGGCCAACCGCACGCCTTCGGTGCTCAAGAAGACCAGGGTTTCCTGGTCCGAGCCCAGCGCGGCGTTGGCAATGACAAAGGCAACAGTTGCCTTGTCGGTATTATCCTTTGCGTGGGTCAGTGAGACGCAGAATTGCCCTGCCATAATGTGTCCTCCTTTGCGGTCATGCTTTGTCAAGTACGAGTATCATAGCCCAGCCACGCTGACCAAGACAACAACGCTCGACCGAGCAGAGTAACTCCTTCCCAAGAGGGGACAGGAGGAAGAGGAGGCCGTGTTATAGCCCTATACGCTGGAATCGGCTAAGACTGTGGGAGCTACGAAAGGAAGAGGAGAATCGTATGGGCGCAGACGATACCAACGAACGCAAATACGGCTTTAATACGCGTCAGTTGCACGCAGGACAAAGCCCCGACCCAACGACGGGCAGCCGAGCCGTTCCGATTTACCACACCACGAGTTATCAGTTTAAGAATACCGAGCACGCGGCCAATCTGTTCGCGCTGAGCGAACCCGGCAATATCTACACGCGCATTATGAACCCGACCAATGATGTGCTGGAGCAGCGGGTCGCCGCGCTTGAAGGCGGGGTGGGGGCGCTGGCGGCCAGCAGCGGGCACGCCGCGCAGATGATGGCCATCATGGCGCTGTGCGGCCAGGGCGACCATATTGTGACCAGCAGTCGGCTGTACGGCGGCACGTTCAATCAGTTCGCGCATACCTTCCCGCGCATGGGCATTCGCTCGACCTTTGTGGACCCGACCAAGCCGGAAGAATTTGAAAAGGCCCTCCAGCCCAATACCAAAATTATCTATGGCGAGACCTTGGGCAACCCGGACATTACCGTCTTTCCCTTTGAGGAAGTGTCGGCCATTTCCGAGGCGCATCATATCCCGGTGATGATCGACAACACGTTTGCCACGCCGTATCTGTGTCGGCCGCTTGAGTGGGGCGCGCATATCGTCACCCACAGCACGACCAAGTTTCTGAGCGGCCACGGCACCGCCATCGGCGGCATGATCGTCGATGGCGGCAATTTCGATTGGAGCAGCGGACGCTTTCCGAATTTTACCGAACCGGACCCGTCGTATCACGGCTTGGTATACGCCACCCTTGGAGCGCCGGCCATGATACTCAAATCGCGCGTGCAAATCCTGCGCGACGTGGGCGGCTGCCAGGCTCCGTTTGACAGCTTTACGACCCTGCTCGGGATCGAGACGCTGAGCCTGCGCATGGAACGCCACGTCGCAAACGCCCAGCAGGTTGCCGAGTTTCTGGAGGGGCATGCCGGCGTGAACGCGGTCGCTTTTCCCGGACTGGCTCACAGCCCGGACCATGAAAAGGCCAAGAAGTATTTGCCGCTCGGACCCGGCTCGATCATGGGCTTTCAGATCAAGGGTGGCCGACAAGCGGGTGAAAAATTCATCAACAGCCTCAAGCTGCACAGCCATGTGGCCAATGTCGGTGATGCCAAGAGTCTGGCGATTCACCCGGCCAGTACGACCCACAGTCAGCTCAACGACGACGAGTTGATCAGTGCTGGTGCAACAGTGGATTTTGTCCGGCTGAGTGTTGGCCTGGAAGATATTGACGACATTATCTGGGACCTGGAACAAGCCTTGCACGCCGCCACCGGGTAGGCCGGGGTCGGTTCTGAGGAGCGTCACAGGATAGACCATGAGCACGAATGGCTCAGTCGGGCGCGTTCAGCCCCGGCAGTTGACCTTTGCTGAGAACGAGCCCTTTCGGTTGGACAGTGGGGCGACCCTGGGGCCGGTGACCGTGGCGTATGAAACCTACGGTCAACTCAACGCCGCCCGGACCAATGCGATTCTTATTACGCACGCCCTGAGCGGCAGCGCGCATGCGGCTGGCTCCCACCAGCCGGACGAGGCCAAAACCGGCTGGTGGGATGACTGTATTGGGCCGGGTAAAGCCTTTGATACCAATAAATTCTTTATCATTTGCAGCAATGTCCTGGGCGGCTGCTACGGCTCGACCGGACCGTCAGACCCTGACCCGGCGACCGGCAAACCGTACGGCATGCGTTTTCCGGTCGTGACCATCGGGGACATGGTGCGTGCCCAGGTCCGGCTGATCGATCATCTGGGCATAGACAGCCTGCTGTGCGTGGCTGGCGGCTCTATGGGCGGGATGCAGGCGCTTGAGTGGGCAGCGCATTATCCGCAGCGGTTGAAAGCCGCCATTCCCATTGCGACCACCGCCCATCACAGCCCCATGCTGATTGCCCTGAGCGAGGTGGGGCGGCAGGCCATTTATGCCGATCCGGCCTGGAATAATGGGGACTATTACGACGCCGGCCTCAAGCCTGATGCCGGTCTGGCGGTCGCCCGCATGGTTGGCCATATTACCTATCTGAGCGAAGAGTCCATGCAGCAGAAGTTCGGGCGCCGGCTCCAGGACCAGGTGCGGTATGGCTATGAGTTTCGTTCCGAGTTCCAGGTCGAGAGCTACCTCAAATACAAGGGTCATAATTTTACGCGCCGGTTTGACGCCAACAGCTATCTGTATGTGACCAAGGCGATGGACTATTTTGATCTGAGCGCCGCGACCGGCTCGGTGGCAGCCGCCTTTGCCAACTCGGCCGACCTGCGTTACTTGGTGCTGAGCTTTACCAGCGACTGGCTCTACCCGAGCTATCACAGCAAAGAGTTGGTCAGCGCGCTCACCGCGGCCGGGGCCGACGTGACCTATTTGGACGTCCAAAGCTCATGGGGACATGATGCGTTTCTGCTTGAGGTCGAAACCATGACCAAGCTGCTCAGCGGCTTTCTGGAGCGTTTGGTCCAGTCGGAGCGGGTGGCCCTCCCGGTTCCGCCAACCGCCCCACCAAAGGAGCCGACAAAGGCCGAGGCCGCGGCATGAGTGGTGAGACTGAACCGTCTGCGCCGCCGCGACCGACCCGGTCGAGCGGGAGTCCGGTCCTGTTGCGGTCAGACCTGCTCGCCATTGCCGACATGGTCCCGGCCGGGGCGCGGGTGTTGGACCTGGGTTGTGGGGACGGGGCCCTGCTCGAATATCTGGTGCGCAGCAAGCAGGTGACGGGGCGCGGCGTGGAACGCAGCGAAGAGGGCATGCTGGCCTGTGTTCGGCGCGGCCTGAGCGTACGCCAGGGAAACCTGGAAGAGGGCTTGGCCGATTATCCGGACGCGAGTTTTGACTCGGTGATTTTGAGTCAGACCCTGCCCTTTCTGAACGATCCGGCCATGATCCTGAGCGAGATGCTCCGGGTTGGCAGCCGCGCGATTGTCAGCTTTCCGAACTGGGGCTTTTGGCGCTGTCGGCTCGAAATGCTCGTTGCCGGTCGTATTCCACAGGTCGTTGATCTGGCCGAACGCTGGTACGAAGCGCCGCGCTGGCAGGCGTTTACGGTTGCTGACTTTTGCGACTTTTGTCACCATCTGGGCTTCGGCATCCTGGAAGAGATCTATTTATCCCGCAGCCGGCGTTTGCAGAGTCTGCGCTACAAAAACTTACGCGCCACCACCGCCGTCTTCGCGTTGCAGCGCTTTTAGGACGCCGGGTGACGTTCTCCAGCAAACATGGCCAACACCCGCCCATACCCCCCTGTTCTCCAGCACAAAGCCTACGACCGGCCATCGCAATTTGTCCCGGAAAATCTGCTGCGCGAAGCGCGGCGTCAAATGGGCCTGCCAGAAGGCCAAGTGCACGGTATCTGCGTGCTTGACCCGGACGGGGATATTGTCGCCAGCCTGCTGGACCAGGGCGAAGCCCAAGAACACGACTCCTGGGCCTGTTACCATACGACCTTACAGTGGTTCACGCTCAACCGGATTGAGGTCGGCATTATCCGCCATGTGGTGGGCGCACCGTTTGCCGTGCTGGTCGCGGAAGAATTATTTGCCTGCGGCTGTCAGTTGCTCATTCATGTCACGTCCTCCGGACAGATTGTCCAAAAAGAAGAGCCGCCGTTTTTCATTCTGGTCGAAAAGGCCCTGCGCGACGAAGGCACGAGCTATCACTACCTGCCGCCGTCTGATTTCTCATTCTTGAAGCCGGACCTGTTGGACCTGTTTGCCCGTGCCCTCTCAGGCGCAGCCCCACCAGTCTACCGTGGAGCAACCTGGACAACCGACGCGCCGTTTCGAGAAACGCAAGAGGCGATTCGACACGCGGAACGGCGTGGGATTCTTGCCGTCGAAATGGAGGCTGCCGCCCTGTACGCCTTCGCCCAGGCACGAGACAAGGCGGTCGTATGCTTTGCCCATGTCACCAATCAGATGGGCCAGGTCGAGGGCGATTTTGAAAAAGGCGAAGGAGCCGGCAGTCGTGACGCCCTGCGGCTGATTGCGGCGGTGGCGCAGGCGTGGAGAGCGGCTAAGAAGGCGCGATGATTCCGTTTCCCTATGAAGGACTTAGAAAGTCGTTGAGACGGGTGATTCCGTCAGTTCGTAGACCTGATTGAATCCATCATGGGAAACGATGACCACGGGCCACCGACCCCTCTGCTCCGAGCCGGAGCGAGGCGCTAAATGCGCCCAGTAGACCTCGCCTCGTCTCACGCCTCGCCTCGTCCACTATCAAGAAGATGTTCGACTGCTTCCCGTTCCACAAGCCATGTTCAATAGCTTCCCGAACCAGGACGGTTGCGGGCCGCCCGGAGCGTTTTGCTTCTGCTTTGAGACGAGTATGGATGTCGGTCGAAAGGGGAATGTACATATTGTGGAACGATGTTGACATGACATACGCTCTGCATTTATGGCTTTCACAAGAAAACCCTCAACTGCATAACCGGGTACGAAGTCAACGTAGGGCCGAAAAGGCAGGGCGAATCTGACCGTTTGAGAGGAGTATTCGTTATGGAGATGTGGATTCGCTTTTGGCCTTTTCTCGCGGTCTTTTCCATAATGGTCATGTGGGAAGTCATCTCCCCGCGCCGCATCCTTTCTCAAAGAAGAGCAGAACGCTGGCCCACGAACCTGGGGCTTACTCTGCTCAATGTGGTTTTGGTATGGGCTCTCGTAGGCGCCGTGGCCTATATGGCAGCCACTTTTGCGGCAGAACAACAGATTGGACTGCTGCATTGGGTGTCAGCGCCTTTCTGGTTCGCCGTCCCTGTCACCCTCCTGGTCCTCGACTTCGCCCTCTATATCCAGCACCGCCTCTTCCATAGCTTCCCCCTGCTGTGGCGTCTGCATCAGGTCCACCATGCTGATCTCGGCTTCGATGCCACGACCGGCCTCCGTTTTCATCCCATCGAGGTCTTTCTCTCTCTCGCCTACAAAGCGGTTGTCATTATTGCGCTGGGATCCCCTGTTTGGGCCGCCATCGCCTTTGAAATCATCCTGAACGCCACCTCTGTTTTTAACCACAGCAATATCAGCCTTCCTGAAGGGCTTGACCGGTGTCTGCGTTGGTTCCTGGTGACGCCAGACATGCATCGGATTCATCACTCCACGCGAGCGGTGGAAACCAATGCAAACTTCGGATTTTCCGTCCCATGGTGGGATCGGCCGTGCGGAACCTATCGGGCCGAGCCGGCTTCAGGACAACTGGGGCTTGAGATTGGACTGTCATATTATCGAGATTCGTTTCACCTCGGGCAGGTATTGCTCCTCCCCTTTCTGACTCGTATTCCTTTGGAGAAAACGTGGAAAGAAATCTCTCCCCTTCAGCTGTGCGAAATGCTGGGAGAAGAAAATCCCCCCTATGTGCTCGACGTGCGAGAGCCGGGCGAATTTACAGGGGAGCTTGGGCATATCGAAGGGGCCGGCTTGCTGCCGGTCTCCGATTTAGACAAACGAATGAACGAGTTGACTCCCTATCGCTCCCAAACGGTTGTCCTGGTGTGAAAGACGGAACGGCGCTCAGGCAGAGCGGCGGACTTGTTAGGGCAAAACGGATTCTCTTCTCTCCTGGTTCTGTCCGGCGGCATGCTCGGATGGACAGGAGCCGGGCTGCCCGTATCGCATAAAAATAGGGCGTGCTACATACAGCCGGAGAAAAAAATGAAAGGAGAGAACATATGGCAGAAATACGTGAAATAACCTCCGGCCTGGAATTTCCCGAAGGCCCGATTGCCATGGATGACGGCAGCGTCATCCTGACCGAGATCAAGCGCGGCACGCTGACGCGGGTCAAGCCGGATGGCACCAGGGAAGTTGTGGCCGAAA
Organism: Binatia bacterium; assembly: GCA_963422435.1. GTDB lineage: Bacteria > Desulfobacterota > Binatia > Bin18 > Bin18 > Bin18. Next base: position 3,114,236 of record OY729511.1, read on the forward strand.
CCGGCGGCGGGCCGAACGGCGCGGCAATCGGGCCGGACGGCAAAATCTACGTGTGTAATAATGGCGGTTTTGAATGGATAAAAGCCGGCGGGCTGACCGTGCCGCACGGTATCCCTGAAAGCTATACCAACGGTTATATCCAACGGGCCGATATCGACACCGGGGCGGTGGAAACGATCTATACCGCGTGTGACGGCAATAAGCTGTGCGGCCCGAACGATATTGTGTTCGATGCCCAAGGCGGCATGTGGTTCAGCGACTTCGGCAAGATCCGCGACCGCGACCGCGACCGCGACGTGTGCGGCCTCTATTACGCCAAGACGGACGGCTCGCTTATCAAGGAAGTCGTCTATCCGATCCAGGGGCCGAACGGCATCGGCCTGGCCCCTGGCGATGCGACCCTGTATGCGGCCCAGACCTTTGAAGCCCGGGTGTGGGGCTGGAACATCACCGGTCCGGGCGAGTTGGAACGCGTGGAAGGGGCGGGTGGTCCGCTCTTGGCCGGTCCGGGTGGTGGCGTCCTGGTGGCCGGTTTGCCCGGCTATCAGTTGCTGGATTCCTTAGCGGTTGAGGCCAACGGCAACGTGTGTGTGGCGACCATCCTGAATGGCGGTATTACCGTGTGTGCGCCAGATGGCTCGTCGGTCGAGCATGTGCCCGTGCCGGGCGACCCGGTGGTGACCAATATCTGTTTTGGTGGACCGGACCTGAAAACGGCCTATATCACCCTGTCGGGTACGGGTAAGCTAGTGGCCATGGACTGGCCGCGGCCGGGCCTGAAGCTGAATTTTACACGCTAGGCGGATCATTGGGAGTGCGGGCTTCCAGCCCGCATTCTCAGGCCAGATGCTCGTGGCCGGGCTTGTGATGATGCTCCTCATGCGCCTGCGGACTGGTCGGGCGGACATCCCGGCCTTTCTCGTGGCTGAGGCGGATGCAGCCCAGAAACTTGACATTGGCGCAGGCGTCAACCTCGCCCACGTGGCACTCTGAAACGTTTGGAATAAAAAAACGATACGGCCCGCCCTTGTTCTTCGGCAGGACCGCATCGTTGAAACGATAGGCAATGATGCCTTCCCGCACGGCTTCCAACGGCACACTGGCGGAGAATTTTCCGTCGGTGGACTCCAGGGTGATGTAGCGGACGGTTGCTTTTGGCTCGACCTGCTCCAATACCGCCTGGAGGCGGACGGCGCTGCCTTCTCGACCGGAAATAAGCCGGCTCACGTCCTCAATCTGCTCCGAGAGCGCCCGCCGCTCGGGAAAACCAAAAGCCTGGGGCGACCGGACTTCGCCTTCAATGTGTAATCGTGTCATACCTTCCTCCTCCGGTTCACAAGAGAGATGGTCCGTAGTATACCCCGGTCAAAGGAGGCCGTCTCGTAGGGCAGAACGGGCCGTTGACCCTTCAGAGCCGGTGGGGCAAGGGCGCGCTCAAGCTGCGTGGAGAGGAACACGGCGATGCGGATTATTAGCTGTAACCTGAACGGTATTCGGTCGGCGGCGAGTAAAGGGTTTTTTGCCTGGCTGGAAAAACAAAACGCCGACGTGGTGTGTGTCCAAGAACTCAAAGCCCAGGAAAAAGATATCATCCCCACCTATCAAGAAGCCGCAGGCCTGACCGGGACGTTTCACTACGCACAAAAGCCGGGTTATTCCGGTGTGGGTATCTATGCCCGGCGGCAACCGGATAGCGTCCGGGTTGGCTGGGGTTGGCCAGACGCGGACCGCGAAGGACGTTATCTGCGGGCGGACTTTGGCCGGCTTGCGGTGATTTCGCTCTACCTGCCGTCCGGTTCGAGCTCCGAAGAGCGCCAGCGTGTGAAATATCAGTTCATGGACAAGCTCTTACCGGAGCTGAAAGCGCTCCGCGCCAGTCGCCGCCATGTCGTGCTGTGTGGGGATTGGAATATCGCCCATACCAGGAAGGACATAAAAAATTGGCGGGGCAATCAGAAGAACTCCGGCTTTCTGCCCGAAGAGCGCAACTGGATGACGCGGGTGTTTGATGAAGTCGGTCTTGTGGATGCGTTTCGACGGGTTAATCCGGAAGCGGAAGCATATACCTGGTGGTCGTTTCGCGGCCAGGCCTGGGCAAAAGACGTTGGCTGGCGGATCGATTACCAGGTGGTCACACCGGGGTTAGCCAAACTGGCAACGCAGACCACGATCTACAAGGAAGAACGTTTTTCAGACCACGCGCCGCTGAGTATCGATTACGCCTATGCGTTTGACCGCCCTCCGCCACGCAAACGATCCGGCGCGGGTTCAAAAGACGATCGTTTGCGGCAATCTTCCGTAATGCGACAGTCTCGGTCCTTAAAACGAAAAAAAGCGGCAATACTAAGAGCCGCCCTCCAAAGCTAAGAATCGCAGGCCACGATCCCCCTTGTTTCACGTCCACTGCTATCCCCTCGTTGGGGTATCATATACTGCTTCACGGGAGCTTTCCTCCAGCGTGTCGATATATTGAACCACGGCGTCCAAAGGATTATCCGCAAAGACGGTTCTCTGATATCGATATCCTTGTTTTATCATCTTCTCCTCTCTCCACCGATTGCCATAGCGCCCGCAAAGAACCCGAAAAAGACTTTCTGTCCCAAAAAGAAGAAAGCCATAGGCCCCAAACTCGGACTCAGGCTCTACCTCACTAGCAAGCCAGAAGAAGTAAGCCAGCAAACCCAGGCCGATCAACCAGAGCTTTTTGATGAGTGCCCATATCCCAACGAAAAAAAGCCCGGCCACGACCAACCTTGTTTGACTGTGTATAGCCCGCCCCCGCCGGGTGCTTGATACACCTTGAACTGCCTCATCACTCCCCCAGTCACAGATTAGGGTCTCATCCACTCGATATATAATTCCCAAAAGGAAGGGTAGGGCCTCATCTCTTTTCTCAGGCCACCACTTTGCTCCTTTGCATACGTGCATGGAGAAAACGAGGAAGACGACCGGGCGCTGCCCGAAATTCCTCCTTTGGAGGGCCGACTCGGGCTGCGCTACGAGCATCCGCACCGGGGCCTCTGGTTCAACCCGATGCTCCGCCGCGCCCAGAGTCAGCATCGTATTGACACCGCGTTCGGCGAAGACTCGACGCAGGGGCATGTGACCGTCGATATCGGCGTGGGCTGGCGCCTGTTCGGGCGTTACGAACTCATGCTGCATGTCGAGAACCTGTTCGACAAAAACTATAACGAGCACCTCACCCGAGAGAATCCGTTTACCGGCAGGGAAGTGTTCGAGCCCGGACGGGTCGTGACGGTCGGCCTGCGGACAACGTTCTGATTCAATACCCCTACGTCCCGGCAAACCTAGTCCGATGCTCCGGGTGGGGGCAGGGGGATGGCTTCGTCAATCAACATGACCGGAATATCGTCTCGAATGGGGTAGCAATAGCGCTGGTCCTCACGGACCAGGGCCGCGTCCATTGCCGCGGAGACGACCTCGCCTACCCGGTTTGTGAGGCTGCCGTTTTGAATGTGGGCGTTGAGTGTGTCTACCAGCTCGGTCGGGGCCAAGGCCACCGGCTGCTTGGTTTCCGGACAGACCAGAATGGCCAATAGTTCCTGACTAACCGCCATGCGCCTCCCCTCCTTCAGGAATAGCGTCGATAGACAGCACGACCTCCAGCAGCACCTGCACGGCCTCCCGTAAGGCCGCCAGAGGCATTCGCTCGTTCAGGCCGTGTACGCCACGAGCATCTTCCGCTGCAAGCGCCAAGCCTGAAAAGCCGTAACTGGTAATGCCTTTTTCTCTGAAATAATGCGTGTCGGTGAAACCGCCCAGGACGCTGGGGAGGACCGGAGCGTGGGGGTCTCTGCGTGCGGCAACGGAACGGATCGCCTCGAAGAGGAGCGTATCCGGGTCCGAGGCAACGGAAGGAAAGTTTAACAGGGTTGAGAACTGGATGTTCGGATCATCCACCAACCGTTTGAGTTCCGCGATGAAGTGTTGCGGGTCTTCCCCCGGCAGGAGGCGACAGTCAAGGTGGGCGGACGCCGAGGCCGGTACGACGTTGGTTTTCGGGCTGCCGTTGAGAACGGTCAGGGAGATGGTATTCCGCACCAGGGCATTATGGCCCGGCTTTGCCGTAAATTGCTTGCGAAACGCCTCGTCCCGGAGGGCCTGTTCAAGCGCCCGGTAATGCCGCGCCGTTTCCGCATCCTCGGAGCCTGCCAGGGCACTGAAATACGCCTGGACCGCGGGCACAACCTTGAAGGCCGTCGCATGGCGACGAATTTTGTCCAGGGCCCGCACGAGGCGGGTCACCGCCGTCTCAGGCTGCGGACTCGCTCCATGGCCTGCCGGTCCTGTCGCTTTGAGCTCGATCCAACACGGGGCCTTTTCCGCCACTGAGACGCGATACGAGCGCTTGCCGTCACGCTGTCGAATGCCGCCCCCTTCGGTCAGGAGAAACTCCGCGTCGGCAATGCGGTCGAAATGATTATCAACAAACCAGCCTGCGCCTTTTCTGCCACCGACCTCTTCATCCCCTGTGCCGAGAAAAATAATATCGCGTTCAAACCGCAGGCCACTCCGTTTGAGTAAGGCTAACGCAAGAAACTGGACGACCCCTACGCCCTTACAATCGATCGCGCCACGGCCGTGGACGTAGCCATCTGTGATAACCCCGCCAAATGGGTCGAACGCCCATTCCGCCGGGTCGGCAGGGACTACATCGAGATGATGCAGGAGGATGAGCGCCTTTTTCTTGCCGCTGCCTTTGAGCCGGCCGTAGACGATACCTCGGCCCGGCTCCGATTCGTAGACCTGGGCCTGAATGCCTTCCCGGGTGAGGACGTTTTGCCAGAACTGTGCCGCGGCGGTCTCGTTCCCCGGCGGGTTGGACGTATCAATCTGTACGACCTGACTGAGCAACTCGCCGGCTTCTTTTTCAACCGCCGGCCAGTCTATGTCCGGGATGGCCTGGGTCTCCGCCGGGAGGGTGTGGGCAAAGATAAGCGGAAAGACAAGGAGCAGGGACAGCCAAACCCGGCGGTCCGGGCCTCTCAACTTTTGGGTCTGGGTTATCATGCGGGTGGTCTTCCCTTGTGTCCAGGGGGAATCCGGTCCGTAGCGCTTCCTGTGAACCTGTTTCGCGCTTATGCCACACTCAGACGACTTCTTCAATGGCGAAGGGCGACTGGGCCGGACGACTTGCCTTGTTCCGGCTGGAGAAGCTCGATACAAACAGACTCCGAAAAAACGACAAGAAAAGGACAGGCCATGAGCGGACATAATCTATTCGATGTCAGCGGCAAGAGGGGGTATGTCACCGGTGGCGGCTCGGGGCTGGGGCGCGCCATTGCTCTGGGGATGGCCGAGGCCGGCGCGGCGGTTGTGGTGAGCGATATCAATCAGGCGGCGGCCCGGAAAGTGGCGGAAGAGATCCGCGCGCAGCATGGGGAGGCGCGTTCCCTGGCTATAGACGTGTCGCAAAAAGACCAGATTGAAAAGCTGATTCAGACCACAACGGAGGAACTGGGCGGACTGGACTTTGCCTTTAATAATGCCGGCATCCTCAAACTCGGGAAGCCGGAAGATATCAGCCAAGCCGATTGGCAGGAAGAACTCAATGTTGACTTAACTGGTGTGTTTCTGGGCTGCCAAGCCGCGGGTCGCTATATGATGGACCATGGCGGCGGGAAAATTGTGAATACGGCCTCTATTTCGGGTTTGGTTGTCAACTCGGGGCTGACCTATTCGACCGCCAAGGCGGGTGTCATTCAGCTCACCCGGGTGCTGGCCATGCGGTGGGCGAGACACGGCGTGTATGTGAATTGTTTCAGTCCCGGCTATATTCGCACCGGCATGACGGCACCGCACCTTACCCGGCCTGAGGTCGAAAAGGAAATGCTGCGTCAGACCCCGTTGCGTCGTTTGGGCGAGCCGCGCGACCTGGTCGGCGTGGCCCTGTTCCTGGCGTCTCCGGCTTCGGACTTCGTGACCGGTCAGAATATTATTGTTGATGGTGGGGTCACCTTGACGTAAGGTGCTGCCCTACTTGCCATACCCAGTACCTCCAACAACGTGATCAGAGCAATACTGCGTTCGCGCTTTGCTCCTGTTTAGCGGTCTGGGTGGCCCGTTTTCCGGCGCGTCGCTTTCTGGGTGTCGCCTTCTTCTTTGGACGGGCTTTCTTTGGTTTTGCCTCGGGTGTTGGCCGTTTTTCGGTGAGCTCGATTTCATACTGTTCAATATGAAAGTCGGAGTCAGTCCGAAAAAAGAAGCGCGTATTGAGTTGAGACTCAAGAGCATCCAACCATTCTTCTTCCTCTTCATATAAAAAAGCGAGAACGTCTGGATGGGCATAGACCGTGACGGCTTGGGCGTGTGGCTGAAGCGCGACTTCTTTGTGTAACTGGCGGATGAGATTATAGGTAATAGTGGGAACCGACTGCCTATGCCCCCGCCCGTCACAATACTCGCAGGGGGCGCAGAGTTGCTGCTGGAGGCTCTCCCGCGTCCGTTTGCGCGTCATCTGCACCAGTCCGAGTTCACTGATCTTCCGCATATTGCTGCGGGTTTTGTCTTTCTTCAGGGCTGCGCGGAGGGCTTCCGTGACTTTGGTGCGGTTGGCCGCGCGCTCCATATCGATAAAGTCAACGATAATGAGACCCCCAATATTGCGCAGGCGGAGCTGTTCGACCACGACCTGGGCGGCTTCCAGGTTGGTCTGGAGCATGGTCTCTTCCTGGTTCCGTTTCCCAACAAAGCGGCCCGTGTTCACGTCAATTGCGGTGAGCGCTTCTGTATGGTCAATCACGATATGGCCGCCAGATTTGAGGGGAACGCGTCTGTCGAGCGCTTTGGTGATCTGCTGCTCAATTTTGTAGTGCTCGAAGATGGGGGTCTGTTTGTCGTGGAGATTCACGCGACCGGTTAAACGCGGCATGAAGGTTGTGATGAATTCATTAATGCGTTCGTAATCATTCGCATTATCGATGATGATTTCATTGATATCCGGCGTGAAGACATCGCGAATGATACGCAGGACGACGTCCATATCGTCGTGCACGAGGGTCGGGGCGGCGTGCTGATCGCGTTTTTTGGTAATCCTGCCCCAGAGTTTGAGCAGGAATTTCATGTCGGCGTGAATTTCTTTTTTGGTCAGGCCCTCACAGGCGGTGCGGACAATAAAGCCACCCTCGGCCGGCCGCAGGCTGGCGACCGCTTCTCTGAGCCGGCTGCGCTCTTTGCTGTCCGCAATACGCCGGGACACACCAATATGTCCGATCGTCGGTGTGTACACCAACTGCCGTCCAGGCAGAGAGAGATGGGCGGTGAGGCGGGGACCTTTCGTCCCGATCGGCTCTTTGGCGACTTGTGCAAGAATTTCCTGATTCTCTTTCAGTTTTTGTTCGAGTGGAATACGAGGCTCGGAACGGGAGCGACGGCGACCACGTGTGGGGCTGGGCTCGACACTCGCAGGTGACTCCTCTTCCTCTTCAAACTCGCTCTCAGGGTCGGTCAGGTCAAACGCATCCAGCAGAGCGTCTGGGTCCTGGCCGTCGGTGTCATTGAGCAGACCGGAGGGTAACGGGCCGCCAAACACATCCGAAGCATGGATGAAGCCGGCTTTTTCAAGCCCGATATCAACGAACGCGGCCTGCATGCCCGGGAGGACGCGATTTACGCGCCCCAGATAGATGTTGCCCGCAATATTGCGCTGCTGAGCCCGCTCAATGTGAATCTCTACGAGCGTTTCGTTTTCAAGGAGGGCAACACGGGCCTCTTGGTGGGTCGAATTAATAACGATTCTTTGGCGCACGAGTATTAGCCTATTGTTGGAAGCGGTTCCTGCTCAGGGTGTTGGGCCCCTCTCTGAGGGAGGGCATCCGAGCGAAATTGTGTCACGGTTTTTGTCACCCGTAAGATTTTCACCTCTTGTGGGGACAGGGTGAGGAGGGCACCGATGAATTCATGGGGCTTAAGGGTACCCACATCTGTCATAGCGATGGTGACCGAGAGTGTGAGCGGTGTTTCCAGAGAGAGAGTTGAGACCAACTGCTTGGCGTCAAGGGTGCGTTCCCGATGACGGGTCCGTTTGCGGATGGGAAAGGTCTGCGCTTGATGAAACTGACCTAACCGCCCCTGCACGAAGCTCGGGTCACGTTTTTCCGGGGGAAGCGTGTCGAGGACAACTTGGTAGCACTGGGTGGCAATGCTCACATCGATGCTGGGTCTGTCCAGGTCGATCGGCTGCACCTGCTGGATATGAAAGCCGCTCGGCAGCTCAGCGTTCAGGCGCTTCTGTATCTCTTTTGCCGGCCTCTCTTTGTGCAGGAGGATATCAAGAAATTCCTCTTCGCTCTCCATGCCGACTGGGAGAGCCGGGCCGAAACTCATACGGGGTAAGGGATGAAAGCCTTGGCTGTAGGCCAGGGGCAGGCCGGCCCGACGACAGGAGCGGGCAAAGAGTGTCGCCACCTCTTTCGCGCCCAGAAAACGGGCCATGCCGAGCTTGCTATACTGCAGGCGAAAACGGACGACGGCCCGTTGCGGATTGCCTTGGCTCGCCGCAATGGTATTGGGGTCTCCGGCCAGCCATTCCTCGGCGTTGCCCGAAATTGGATGCTGAGCGGCAGGGTGAGGCGTCTCGGATTGAGTGGTGGGCCGTACTCCGAGGGGGGTCGCTTTCAGTTGCTCTTCATTCAATACGCCACTATAGCGTTTAATTTTCACCTGCTGTTGTTCGGCTCTCTTCTGCTGCATCATCTGCCATTGCCGGGTGCCCCACATATCCTGGGCGGGGAGGGTCGCTTGCGCCCAGGGATCGACCTCCGGTCCTCTATGGTCAGCGCCTTTGGCACCGTTCAGATGATAGGTGACATTGCGGACGCTCTTAAAGTCACACGCCCCACAATACGAACAGCGTTCGACGCTGCAGTCGGGGGTGAGGGTCCCTTCGAATGCTTTGGCCAGATCTCGCCGGAGCCATTGCTTGGTGACGCCACTATCCAAATGATCCCAGGGAAGCGGTTCATCAAGCAGGCGACGGCGGAGATGAAAATTGGGCTCGATACGGTGGACACGAAGGGCCTGCTGCCACAGGTCGAGTCGGAATTGCTCTGTCCAGCCGTCAAACCGACAGCCGAGTTGATAGGCGGTCAGGAGCGGGCCTCCCAGGCGACGATCGCCCCGGGCGAAAACACCCTCAAGGAAGGACAGTCGCGCGTCGTGCCATTTGAATCGAATACCGTAGCGTCGCAGTTCGCGCCGTAAGAGCTGCTGCCGGGCTTCAGTTTCCTCCAGGTCTACCTGAGCGGCCCATTGAAACGGTGTATGCGGTTTGGGAATAAAGGTCGAAACACTGGCCGTGACCTGGCGCTGATGCTTGCCGGCTGCAGAGACCTTCCGGCACAGGTCGACGATGCCCAGCAGATCCTCTTCTGTCTCGGTCGGCTGGCCGAGCATGAAGTATAATTTGACGCTTTTCCAACCCAGACCAAACAAGAGACGCGCCGCCTCAATCAGTTCTTCTTCCTGATATTCTTTTTGGATCACATCGCGCAGACGTTGGGAGCCGGCCTCAGGGGCAAGGGTAAAGCCCGTTTTTCGCACCCGACGGATTTCCTCCAGGATATGGGGGGAGAGGGCGTCTACACGCGTTGAGGGCAGGGAGACCGATACTTTGAGGTCTGAAAAACGGTTCATGATCGCCCGCAGGAGCGGGTTCACGCAGCTGTAGTCGCCGGTACTTAAACTGAGCAGCGAAACCTCTTCATAGCCGCTTTTTTTGACTAACTGGTCTATCTGTTCCTGAAGGGCGCGTGGGTCGCGCTCCCGCAAGGGGCGATAGATATACCCCGCCTGGCAGAAACGGCAGCCGCGCACGCAGCCACGCATGACTTCCGCGGCCACGCGATCGTGCACGATGTTCACATTCGGCACGACCTGGGTGGTGAGCTGGGGAACCGTATTGAGGTCTTCAACGATTCGTTTTTTAACAACCGTCTGGTCTGCATAGCGGGGACGGATGCTACTCAACGTGCCGCTCGGGGTATATTCCGGCGTAAAAAAGGCAGGGACGTATACACCTGGAATGTGGCGCAAGGCTTGGAGGAGGGATTCCCGGTCTTTTCCATCCCAGGCTAAATAGGTGTCGCAGATATCGAAAATCGCCTCCTCGCCATCTCCGAGGAGGAAGGCGTCGATAAAGTCAGCGATGGGCTCTGGATGAAATACACAGGGTCCGCCAGCAATAACCAGCGGATGAGATGCGCCGCGGTCACACGAGAGCAGGGGAAGCCCGCCAAGGTCCAGCATAGCCAGGACATTGGTATAGGTCAGTTCGTACTGGAGGCTGAAGCCAATAATCTCAAAGGCAGATAACGGCCGGTAGGTTTCCAGGGAGACGAGCGGCAAATGATGCTGGCGAAGCTGCTCCTCCATGTCCAGCCACGGCGCATAGACGCGCTCCGCCTGAATATCGGGGCGATTATTGAGTAAATTATACAGAACCTGTAAGCCGAAGTGGGACTGCGCGATTTCGTAGACCTCGGGGAAGGCCAGCGCGAAGCGCAGGCGTATATCCGCAGAGTCTTTGGTGATGGTCCCGAGTTCGCCGCCTGTATAGCGAGAAGGCTGTTCAACCAACGGAAGAATAGTGGCGTACGCCTGCCGGAGGTCGGTCTCCTTCCTCATCCCTGCACTCAATAGATACCTCTCTTCATAACTCCTTATACCGGAAATCCTGATAGCCCCGCAAGGAGAAGACGATCCCTCTGGACGTGGCGTCAAGACAGGGCGTTAAATTCTGGTGAAACCTTGACACATAGAACAGGGCTGGGTATACGGGTCCGATATTCTCAGTCAACGGAAAACCCTGTTCTTCTTGAGGGGTTAGGAGCACATGAGCGTTCTCAATACCAAGGTGCTCGTTCTCAACCGGTCCTATTTCCCGGTGCACATCACATCGGTCCGGCGGGCATTCTCTCTGCTCTATCAGGGCATTGCGAAAGCGGTCGATCAACAGTATCGCACGTTTGACTATGAGAGTTGGAGCGCCCTGTCAGCAACGGTCCACGATGAGACCATTGGTCTTATTGGTCGCGCAATCCGGGTGCCGCGCGTTATTCTGCTCGTCTCGTATGACCGGGTCCCCCGACGCCAGGTGCGGTTCAGCCGGTTCAACGTCTTTGCTCGGGATAAGAATACGTGTCAGTACTGTGGCCGGCGTTTCTCGCGGAGCGAGCTGAATCTCGACCATGTGCTCCCCCGCTCACAGGGCGGCCTCTCGACCTGGGCAAATATTGTCTGCTCCTGTTTGCGGTGTAACCGGGTGAAAGGTGGCCGCCGGCCCGAAGAAGCAGGCATGCGGTTGATCAAGAAGCCGGTTCAACCCGAGTGGACCCCTTTTACGCTCGAGACCTTTACTTTCAGACGCTACCAGGAATGGTTACCTTTTCTCAACGAAGTCGATGCGGCCTACTGGAATACCGAACTCCTGGAACGGTAGTCCTCATCCCCGATTCTCTCTACATTCCTGCTGGATTTTCTGGTAGCCACAAGATATGGTAGCAGTGTGATCCCAGAGCCCTTTCTCTTGCGTGAGTAGCCCGATAGCTGGTGCTATCCTCGGCATGAGGAAACAGGCGGGGAGGGCTTGGAGGCGTTGTGGGGCAAATGCGGATCAAACAGCTTGAACTCCTCGGATTCAAATCCTTTAAGCACAAGACGACGCTCACCTTTCCAAAAGGCATTACTGCCGTCGTCGGTCCAAACGGCTGCGGGAAGTCGAACATCGTAGACGCCTTACGCTGGGTTTTGGGCGAGCAGAGCGCGAAACACCTCCGTGGCCAGGAGATGAGTGATGTGGTTTTTGCCGGGAATGGCGGGAGTGCACCGCTCGGCATGGCCGATGTTTCCCTCCTCTTGGAAAATGAGACCCCTCCTGGCCTGTCCGTTAACGGGACGAATGGTCACAACGGCGCCCATGAGAATGGCACCGGGCCGGACTGGACCGAAGTCATGGTCTCGCGGCGCTATTTTCGGTCTGGAGACTCTGAGTATTTGTTCAATAAAGTCCCCTGTCGGTTGCGCGATATTGTTGAATTCTTTCTTGGAACCGGCGCGGGCACGAAAGCCTACTCCGTGATTGAGCAAGGTCGTGTCGAGGCGCTGATTAACGCCAAGGCACAGGATATCCGGATGCTCGTGGAAGAAGCTGCCGGGGTGAGCTTGTATCGCAGTCGCTGTTTGGCTGCGGAGCGCAAACTCGAACGAACCCGAGACAATTTGTCTCGGGTCTCTGATCTTCTGCATGAGATGGAGCGTCAGTCGGGCATCCTCCGCCGTCAGGCCAAAAAGGCCGAACAGTATAGGGTACTCCAAGACGAGTTGAAAACCACTGATCTCACGCTCCAGAGTCGGGCCTACCAAGTATTGACAGCAGAGGTCCACAGCCTGAGTAGCCGGCAGGCCGCGGTCGGACGAGAAGAAGAGCAACTCAACCAAACGGCGCACTCTCTCCAAGCAGAGCGGCTGTCCTCGGTAGAGCGGGTTGCGCGTGAGGAAGGCGCTCTGCGAGCACTTGAGGAGCGTATCCATACGCTGGAAAGTACGCTTCAGCAGTCCGAGCAGAAGCAGTCTTTCCGAGCACAGCAGGAGGAACAGGTCCAAGAACGTCTCGTCAACGCGGAGCATGACTATCGTCTGGTGTCAGAGAAAAAAGCACAGGTGGAACAAGAGTTATCTCAGCGCGTGGCGAGTGCGACAGAGATGGTTCAGCAGATACGACATGATGAAGACACCCTGCAGACGCAAGAGCACACCCTCGTCGACCTGCAAGACGCCGCCCTGCGGCACGGGTCTCAGCTTGAAGATCTCAAGACCGAAATTGTTGATCTGCTCACCAATGAATCACAAATCCAGAACGCGCTGGCCTACTCCCGTAAGCGGACTGAGGAGGTCACTCAGCGGTTGGAGATGCTGGCTGACGAAGCCAAGCAGGTTGGCCAACTCCGGGCAGAACGGGAGCGGGCACTTGCCGTGCTCCAGGAAAAATCATCGGCTCTTCACCAGCGTGTCCAAGACGGACAGCAGCAGCGCGAAGAAAAGAATGGAGAGCTACGGGCGGCTATCAGTACTGGAGAACAACTTGATACGGCACTCTCTGAGGCGGGGGCCAGGCAAGCCGAATTGCGGGCGCGCCTGACGACCTTGGAAGAGCTCGAGCAGGAGTACGACCGCTATGACCAAGGCGTCCAGGCGGTCATGACCGCCGCCGACTTTCCTGCGGCCATCCTTGGGGTCGTGGCGCAAATGATAGAAGTGCCGCAAGCCTATGAACGGGCGGTTGCCGCGGTGTTACGGGAGAAGCTGGAGTATATGGTGGTAACAGACACCGAGGCCGGTGTCGTTGCGGTAGACTATTTGAACCAGAGGCAGTCTGGACACGGGCATTTTATTCCACTCCAACTCCAGTGTGACAAACAGACGCCAGGTCCCACCGAGGCTGACGGGCCGATGTGGGCGACTGTTGGAGAGGGGGTGTCGCCCCTCATCCGGCATGTTGATATTCCGTCCGACTATAGGCAGATGGTCGAAGCCCTCCTTGGCGATGTCGTGCTCGTCCCCAACCTCCGGGTTGGGTTGGAGCTCTGGAACCAGAGCAAGGACGCCCGGACCTATGTCACACCCCAGGGAGAGGTCATTTCCGCTCTTGGCGGAGTCAGCGGAGGGAGTGGTGGCGTGGCGGAAGCAGTCTTCCTTGAGCGGCGGCGTGAAATCCGGGGGTTACGGCAGGAACTGGCCCAACAGGCTGAGCGTGTGACCGACCTGGTTGAGCGGCGGCAAACCCTGAAGCAACGCCAACAGGTACTCGAAGGCGAGTTGCGAAGTCTTGATGCGCAAACCCAGCAACTGGGTCAAGAGAACGAAGCACTTCAACACGAAGCCGGGCAGCTTGAAGGTGAATTGCGCCGTCTGCTTGACCGTGGAGAAGGGGTGAGCTACGAGCAGAACGCCTTGGAGCAAGAAAACCAGTCTTTACAAGCTGACATGCAGCAAGCCCACACGCAGGAACTCGCCATTACGACGCAACGCCAAGAGCGTGAAGACCTGCTGGCCGTTCGGCAAGCAGAGATGGAAGAAGCAAAGGTCGCGAGTGACCAGCAGCGGACGCAGATGGATGATCTGCGTGTCCGCCTTGCCAAGCATCGAGAACGCTATGATGGCCTCCAGACTCAGGTGGGCCAACTCAGACGCCAGATTCAGGAACTGGAAGAACGGATGCAGACCGGCCAAGCTGATATCCGGGCGGACAAGCAAGAGGTAGAGCGTCTCCTGTTGGAAAAGGCCGCGTTAGAGGAGCAGGTGACACAGACGCTCTCCTGTCTTGATGCGGCGAAAGAGGACCGTGCCCGTCGCGACGCTGAGTGTGTTCAACTCCGGGCGACGGCTCAGCAGTATGAAACGCTGATCGAAGAGAATCGACAGGCCACAACTCAGCTGCAGGAGGAAAAAACGCGGATTGAAGTGAGACTGGCTGAAAAGCGGGTGAGTCGAGAACATCTTGAGGAGACGGTCCAGGAACGCTATCAGGTGAAGCTGACAGAAGTCCTTTCCGCCTATAGTCACCAGGAACTTGACCAGGCTGAGGGAGAAGCGCGCCGTCAGGCATTACGGGAGAAGCTTACTCGACTTGGTGAGGTCAATCCGAACGCTGCGGCTGAGCTCGATGAGGTCCAGGAACGCTTGACCTTTATTGAATCCCAGAAGTCTGACCTGTTGCGCTCAATTGAGGATTTACAAAGTACAATCAACAAGTTAAACCGTGAGTCGCGAGATCGTTTTCGAGAAACCTTCCACCGTGTGAACGCGAAGTTTGGTGAGGTGTACGCGCGTCTGGTTGATGGTGGTCGGGCACATATTACGCTGACCAATGAAACGGATTTGTCTGAGAGTGGTGTCGAACTAGAGGTCCAACCCCCAGGCAAACGCCTCCGCTCCATGCAGCTTCTTTCCGGAGGAGAGAAGGCCCTGGCTGCGCTGAGTTTCACATTTGCCCTGTTTTTGATACGGCCGAGTCCGTTCTGCATTCTCGATGAGGTCGATGCTCCGCTGGACGACGCCAACGTCGGGCGGTTTAATCAGTTATTACGGGAAATGAGCGAGACGACGCAGATTGTTTTGATTACGCATAATAAACGCACTATGGAAGCGGCGGATACGCTGTACGGTGTTACCATGCAGGAGCCGGGGGTGTCGACCATGGTGTCCGTGCGTGTATCCTGATGGCTCTCCGGTTTTGGCAGCGAAAAAAGAAAGCGCAGCCGGCCTCTGCTTCTCCCGCAGTCGCAGACTCACACACTCCTGCCCCGATTACGAAAGACGCGCGCTGGCGACGTGGGCTCACTCGATTACGGGACCTTTTGCGTCGTCCCTTTGATGCCTCGTCGGAGCAGAGCAGGCAGTCGAGAGAACGCTTCTTCTCCGACCTGGAGGAGGTCCTTATCCAAGCCGATGTTGGAGTCGAAACCTCCTTGCAGATTATAGAGCGTCTCCGGGCAGCTAAACTGTCTCAGGCCGAGGCGCTCCGCTCTGATCTCAAGGGAGAGCTCCGGTCCCTGCTTGAGAGGGAGGCCCAGCCCGTTGAATGGAGTGAGGACGCCCGTCCAAGAGTCGTTCTTGTTGTCGGTGTCAATGGGGCGGGGAAGACGACCTCCATTGCGAAGTTGGCAGCGCGGCTGAAAAAAGAAGGAAAAACGGTCCTGCTGGTCGCCGGGGATACTTTTCGAGCAGCGGCCATTGAACAACTCTCAGTCTGGGCCGAACGCTTAGGTCTTGATATCATTAAGCATCAGGACGGTGCCTCGCCCTCAGCCGTGGTCTTTGACGGCGTCCGTGCGGCAGTGGCACGCGCGGTCGATGTCGTCCTTATTGATACGGCCGGCCGGCTCCATACCAAAGCGTCGCTTATGGAGGAGCTCAAAAAAATATACCGAGTCATCAGGCGGGAGATTCCCGGGGCCCCGCATGAGGTCTTGCTGGTCTTGGATGCCGGAACTGGACAGAATGCCCTCAGCCAGGCACGGACTTTCCAGGCGGCTTTCCCGCTGACCGGTGTGATCTTGTCGAAAATGGACGGGTCGGCAAAAGGCGGAGTTGCCCTGGCTGTCGGGAGCCAGCTTGGCGTCCCGATTCAGTATATTGGACTTGGAGAGCAGCTTGAAGATTTAGAAGTCTTTTCTCCGGATGATTTTATTACGGCACTTTTCGACCAGCCTCCGGATAAATATTTCTCTTGACGCCACGTCTAAGAGGCAATAGGGTAAACTATTACTTTATTCTAGGGTGGTAATGGCGCTGGAAAGCCTAAAACTTCTTGAGGCGAAACTGAGCGGATTCTTGGAACGCCACGAGCAGGTCCAGAGTGCACATAGTGCACTGCTGGTTCGGATTGATAAACAAGAGCATGAATATGCGCTCTTGCTCAAGCGAATCCAGCAATACGAAGCGGAGCGGAACGAGATTCGTAGCCGTTTGGAGAAAATTCTGCCTCAATTCAGCCACTTAGGGATTCCCTGGGAGGAAGAGGGCTAGGCGATGAAGCGACTCATGGAAGTGCATATTTTTGGACAAACCTTCACGGTGACGAGTGAGGATGATGAGCAATATGTTCGAGAAATTACTTCCTTTGTTGACCAGCGCATGCGCCAGATTGCGGAAGGTGCAAAAGTGACGGTCCCTTTTCGCGTTGCGATTATGGCGGCGTTGAGTATTGCCGACGAATTGGCCAAGTCCGGTCAGCAGGAATCGAGCCAGCAAGAAGCCCAGCTCGTCCAGGAAGCTGAGTTGATTTCAAGCCGACTCCTTGAGCGTTTGGAAAAAGCCGAAAGCCACGCAAATGAGACAACGGCTGACAATACGTTGAACTCATACTCTGCCGGCTAGTTGTCTGCAACTCTCGACCGAGAAGAGAGAGTCATACCACTCGCATCCTGAAGGCGAGTGGCTTCGATTGCACGCCCCCCTCTTGCGCTCCTTCCGCCCTTGGGTGAAGAAGGAAGGAGATCGTGACAACTGATAGGTGCCGGTTGGTATTTCAGGAGCCGCGCTCGATAGAGCGCGGCCTCTGACATATGTATCGATCAGAAAGGATATCTACGAAGAGGATGTGTATAGGGGGTAGTAGCTACCACAGCGAGGTTCTTCGACCTGAGTGTGGTAAGGAGGATAGTCATGGAACTTTTCTTCGGACTGCTGATAGGAGCAGTGGGCACCGCAGGACTCGTCTTCCTGCGGCAAAAATGGAACCAGGAAACCATACACGGTGCAGAGGAGGCTGCGCAACAGATTCTTGATGAGGCAAAGAAAGAAGGCGCGGTCATTAAACGAGAAGCCCAAGTTCAGGCGAAAGCCACGATTTTGCAGGCGAAAGGCGAAGCAGAGAAGGAGATAGACGCAAGACGGAAAGACATTCAACAGATTGAGCGCCGTCTCCAAGGACGGGATGAAGCGTTGGAGAAGCGCTCCGAGGCACTGGCCGATCGGGAAGACGGTTTGAATCGGCGCGAACAGAGCCTCAAGGGCAAAGCAGATAGTCAGCAGAAAAAAGAGCAAGAGTACGAGCGCCTGATAGACCAAGCGCGCCAGAAACTCGAACAAATAGCCGGCCTGAGTCGGGATGAGGCGAAGCAGATCCTGGTTGACCAGATGACTGCGGAGGCCCGTCAGGACGCCGCGCGTCGGATTATGGCCGTAGAAGAAGAAGCCCGAGAAGAGGCAACCCGTCGGGCTCGAAAGATTATCAGCATTGCGATTGAGCGCCTGTCCGGCGAGTTTGTTTCCGAGCGGACCGCGTCGGTTGTTCATCTCCCCAGCGACGATATGAAAGGTCGTATTATTGGCCGTGAGGGACGAAACATCCGGGCCTTTGAGGCTGCGACTGGGGTTGATCTGGTTATTGATGATACGCCGGAAACGGTGTTGGTTTCGAGCCATAGTCCCATTCGACGAGAAATTACACGTGTTGCGCTTGAGCGCCTGATCTCGGATGGACGTATTAATCCGGGCCGTATCGAGGAGGTCGTAAAAAAAGCTGAGGGTGAGGTTGAAGACTCGGTCCGTGAGGCTGGTCAACGCGCCGTGCTTGAACTTGGGATCCATGGGATCCATCCCGAGGTCGTCAAGCTGATTGGGATGTTGAAGTATCGATATAGCTATGGCCAGAATGTCCTGATGCACTCAATAGAAACGGCGTATATCTGCGGTATTATCGCCGCCGAATTAGGGCTCAACGAGAAGCAGGCCAAACGTTCCGGCCTGCTCCACGATATCGGGAAAGCGGTCTCACATGAGATTGAAGGCTCGCACGCGATTATTGGCGGAGAAGTGGCCCGGAAGTACGGTGAGTCGGCAAAAATAGTCAACGCCATTGCTGCCCACCACGAGGAAGTTCGGGCGGAAACCGTTCTGGCACCTATTGTTGATGCCGCGGATGCGTTGTCCGGCGCGCGGCCGGGCGCGCGCCGAGAGGTTCTGGAGAGCTATGTCAAACGACTCGAAGACCTGGAGCGGATCAGCAGTTCATTCAACGGCGTGGAGAAGTCGTTTGCGGTGCAAGCCGGACGCGAGGTACGCATTATGGTAAACCCAGGTTCAGTGTCGGACGGCGATGCCTCAAGTATCGCCCGAGGGATTGCCAAGCAGATTGAGACTGAGATGACGTATCCTGGTCAGATTAAAGTCACCGTCATCCGCGAAGCGCGCTCCACCGAATACGCACGGTAAAAGGGCGGTGAGGCCATGACCCCGTCAGTTGCAGCACAACTCAAGGAAATCGAACGTGGCGCTGTGGATATTATTCCGTTCGAAGAACTCAAGCAAAAGCTCGAGCGTGGCAAACCCTTGCGGGTGAAATGGGGCGCAGACCCGTCCGCTCCGGACCTGCATCTCGGTCATACCGTCGTGCTGAATAAGCTCCGCCAGTTTCAGGAGTTAGGGCATACGGTCATCTTCTTAATCGGTGATTTTACGGCGATGATCGGGGACCCCACCGGTCGTTCCGAAACGCGCAAGGCCCTGACGCGCGAGCAGGTCAAGGCGAATGCGGAGACCTACACGCAGCAGGTCTTCAAGGTTCTTGACCCGGACCGAACCGAACTCCGTTTTAATTCGGAATGGATCGATGTACTTTCGCCCGCCGATATGGTCAAACTGTGCGGCCACTATACAGTGGCCCGGCTGCTGGAACGGGACGATTTTTCCAAACGTTTGAAAGCCGGGGTGCCTATTCATGTCCATGAGTTTCTGTACCCGCTGCTGCAAGGCTATGATTCCGTTGCCCTTCGGGCTGACGTCGAACTCGGCGGAACCGATCAACGCTTCAATCTCCTGGTTGGACGTGAGATGCAGCGCGGCTTCGGTCAGGAACCACAGGTGATTGTGACGACGCCTATTCTCGAGGGCATTAATGGAACGCAAAAGATGAGCAAATCGCTCGGTAATGCGGTCGGCATCACCGAGCCGCCGGACGACATGTACGGCAAGATCATGTCGGTCTCTGACGAACTGATGCTGAGCTATTATGAACTGCTCAGTGCTGTTGACGCCGCCCATGTTCAAGCGGTGGCGGATGGACACATTCATCCGATGGAGGCCAAGAAACAATTAGCGGCCGAGCTGGTGACTCGTTTTCATGATGGCCCGGCGGCCGAGCGAGCGGCCGAAGGATTTTCTCGACGCTTTCAGCATGGGCAACGTCCCGAAGAGATACCGCTGTACGCTTGGTCTGGCACAGAGTCCCACGTGTGGGTTTGCCATTTGCTGAAGACCCCGGACTTGGTGAAATCCACGAGCGAAGCTCGTCGGCTCATCCACCAGGGTGGGGTGAGAATCGATGGTGAACGGGTCGGTGACGCGGAGTTGCAGGTTCCCGCGCAGGGAGAGGTGGTCCTCCAGGTCGGTAAACGGCGCATCCTGAAGGTCGTCTTTGGACCAGAGGCAACGACTCCCTCCTGACGTGCCATGTCATCCTCGCCTGACCTGACCCATCGGTGTGGTTTTATTGCGCTTGTCGGCCGTCCCAATGTCGGGAAATCAACGCTGCTCAATACGCTGATAGGGGCACCGATCGCCATTGTCTCGCCCAAGCCCCAAACCACGCGAACGCGCATAACCGGGATCAAAACCCAGTCCAACGCCCAACTCATTTTTGTGGATACACCCGGGATTCATGGCGGTCAGCAGTCTCTGCTCAACCGTCACATGGTTGGGACTGCCTTGCGTGCGCTGCAAGAAACCGATGTTACGCTCTTCCTGCTCGATGCGGCGCATGGGCTGACCACCGCTGACGCCCAGATTGCTCAGCAGCTTACCCAACTCACGACCCCTGTCCTGGTCGGGCTGAACAAGATTGACCTTGTCTCAAAAAGAGCGCTCATTCCGCTCCTTGAACAGGTGGGGCGCCTGCTGCCCGAGCGTGATGTGATCCCCATTAGCGCGCTCAAAGGGGAGAATACGACCGAGCTCCTGTCTACCTTGATGGCTGTTCTCCCACCCGGTCCGGCGCTCTACCCGGATGATAATATTACAGATCAGAGCGAGCGGGTCCTCGCCCAGGAGATGGTCCGGGAGCAGCTGTTTTTCCATACCCAGCAGGAAATTCCGTATCGGACGGCTGTTATTGTTGAGCAGTTCGAAGAGCTTGCCGAGAAGCCGCTGCTCCGTATTTACGCAACCATTCTCGTTGAGCGGCAGTCCCAGAAGGCTATTGTGATCGGTCAAAAAGGAGTCCGGCTCAAGAGAATCGGCCAAGCTGCGCGCCAGCGTATGGAGGCCTTTTTTGGCTGCCAGGTGTATCTGGAACTCTTTGTCAAAGTTTCAAAAGGCTGGACGAATAGCCTTGGGATGTTGCGCGAACTGGAAGTCTTGAAGTAAGGCTATCAGAACCGCTGACGAGCGCTTACAGTCCGCCGAACGAGAGGTCATAACGGAGTCTGATAATGGGACGGTTAGCCCGCTGGGGCATGAGCCTGACGCGCTGGACGGAGCGCTGGATACCCGACTCGTGGGTCATTGCCGTCATGTTGACGCTGGTGGTGGCCCTCCTTGCCCTCACGGTCGGGGGCGCTTCTCCTGCACTGGCATTAACCGCATGGGGGGATGGCCTGTGGGCCCTGCTCAGCCTGACCATGCAGTTTACCGTCATGATGGTTGTGGCGTACGCCTGCGCCGTATCCCCGCCGCTCAAGCGGATGTTTGTGTGGCTCGCCTCGCGCCCCGACCCTGACAAGCCGCGCCAGGCGATCATCCTCATGGCTGCGTTTTCGACTATCACCGCCTGGCTCAACTGGGCCTTGTGTCTCGTCATTTCGGCGGCGTTTCTCCCTTTTATCGTGCGGGCTAACCCACGCGTAGACTTTCGCCTGCTTGTCACATGTGCCTATCTCGGTGTCGGAACCGTGTGGCATACCGGCCTATCGGGCTCGGCTCCGCTCATTATTGCCACGCCGGATAATTTTCTCATCCAGGCCGGAGTCTTGTCGGAAACCATTCCGACCACGCAGACCATGTTTGCCGGATTTAATTTATGGTATGCGCTGGTGGCCGGGCTGGTGGGTATTCTTGTTGCAGCGATTCTCGTCCCGCCCGCAGCGGACACGGTGACGGCCTCGGCGGAACAGGCCGACCGTTTGGAAGCGTTGAACACGTCCATACAGAAACCAGAGGCGCTACGCCCGGCAGAGAAAATGGAGTGGTGGCCCGGCTGGTCTCTGATCGCCAGTAGCGCCATGCTGCTCTACTTCGGACTGCAGACCCTCGAAAAAGGTTTTGGCCAGACCTGGACGATTGACAATTATAACCTCTTATTCCTGGCTTTGGGCCTTCTCCTGCACTGGTATCCCAAGTCCTTTTTGCACGCCTGCGAACAGGGGATTCGCAACACCTGGGGGATCGTCATCCAATATCCGTTGTACGCCGGAATTTTTGGACTGATGTCGTATACCGCGCTGGGTGAGGTGCTGACAGCCTTTTTCATTGACGCCAGTTCGCCACGCACCTTTCCCTCGATTGTGTATCTGTATTCCGGAGTGCTGAACTACTTCGTGCCGTCGGGCGGGTCGAAATGGATCGTTGAAGCCTCCTATCTCATCCCGGCAGGACAGACCTTGGGCCTCTCTATCCCCACCGTCACCCTGAGCTATGCGTATGGAGATATGACGACCAATCTGTTGCAACCGTTCTGGGCGATCCCCATTCTCACCGTTGCCGGGCTGCGCTTCGGCGATATTATGGGCTATTGTTTGCTCCTGGCCGGATTTCTGGTCGTGTTTAATCTAGTGGCGTTGTTCCTGATCCCGTTGCAGCTCTGACCGTTCGGCTGGAGGGATAAACGCCTGCGTCTCTGCTTTCGGCGGTGTATACATCGGGGTGGGAAGGTGGGTAACTTTCCCGTTTGAGGTCGGAGCAGGGTGGATTGTACTGACCCCGCGTTTTGCGACTTCATCGATGCGGACCACTGAGTGCAATGGAATATAGGTACGTTCCACGCCGGTGAATTCGTGCTGCACGCTTTCTTCCGATGGGTCAATGATGAGGGTCGATTTTTCGCCAAAGAGCAGCCCCTCTACTTCGACGAACCCGAATAATCCACCGTGCCTGATGTTTTTAGCGTAGCTTTCGTACACCTTGCCTTCATTCAAAAAGATAACTTTATAGACCTTTTTTCGCGCTGTACGTGCTGTTGCCATGGACACAAAGATTGGTCTTCAATTCAAGATTGTCAACCAGTCAATAGGTTCGTCTCCAATACGAGAGCAGATCCCGCTCAAATGCTTTGGCCCGCTCAGTCCAGGCCTGGGCTTCTGGGGGTGTTTGGACTTTCTCGGCATTACGGGCCGCGTCAAATGCCGCCCGTCTGGCAAAGTCCGTCAGGAGGAGGGCGAAGCCCAATTGATGTCCTTTGCGCGTTGTCAGTACACCGGTCAGACCATCGGCATAGCTCATCGTACCTGACTTGGCTCGCACCTTTCTCCCGAGTTCGATCCCCTCTTCCTTCCACTCCGGATGAGGCAAGAGGTCAAGGAGAGGAGGAGGTGCCTCTGGCCCGCCGTGTCCGGTTTGGCCGGATGTGAGTGTTGCCCCGTTATGGAGTATTGCGGTGAGATGGCGCGGTGAGTGGCGGGACCTGCTGCTCAGGCCTGAATGGTTCGTACTCACAAATCCGGTCCAGTCTGTGTGCGGAAGACGACGCTGATACCAGTCTGTCAACAGTGCTGCCGAGTCTGCAATGGATAACGGCAGGTCTCTCAACGCGCGTGAGGTGACGAGGCCGATGAGTTCTGCGGACAGATTATTACTGTAGAAGAGCATCCCCCGCAGAATTTCCGGCAGGAGCTTGCTGTAGTGCGTATGGAGGAGACGCGCGTTGACCGGGGCTGATGCCGCCTGAGGCTGGGGCAGGGTAATCCCTCGTTGCCGGCAGTAGGTGCGAAACACGGAGGCCGCGACCTTCCCTGGGGCGCGCCTGATCGGCAGTTCTTTGAAACCTCGTGCCGGAAGCTGACGCGAGAGCAGCCAGCGGTCCCTGCTCCCTCCGTCAAGGAGAAAAGGGGCATCAGATTGCACGCCTAGGGGAATCAGTCCAGTGCTGACGCCGGCAACCGGAAGAAAAATACCGTCCGCCGGCGACCGCAACCAAGTCTGAAAATTGTTGGCGCCGGGTCTGCCCTTCCAGCGCAACTGAATACGGTTGTAGTTGAGCGAGAAGGCGCTCACACTCGGGTTATACACGGCCGCAATCGGCTGCTTGGGATTAATCTCCCGAGTCGTTGTGAGAAAGCTTTCATCAAAAGCAAACCGTCCGCTCACTTGGGTAATACCGGCGGTTTTCAGAGCGTCAACAAAGTCTTGGAGGTCATTCGTTGATAGCGTTGGATCTCCACCCCCGACCAGATACAGGTCTCCGTACAGGGTGGGCTCGTGGACTTTCCCTGTTACGAGCAGGCGGGTCTCAAATCGATAGTCGGCCCCAAGAATTGCAAACGCGGCCAGGGCGGTGATGAGCTTTGTAGTCGAAGCCGGGATACGGGGCGTGTCCGCGTCGTACGTGTCTACAACCCGACCATCCGTCAGACGAAACAGATGGTAGCCAACGTCCTGGGGGTTGAGCCGATGTTGTTGGAGGAGGCGTGTGAGCGTCTTCGGAGCAGGTTGCGCCTGAACACCCTGCGGAAACGCGAAGACCGCAGCCCACAGGGCGATGCCGGCCAGGGTGAAGGCGAGTCTGGGTAAAGAGCGGGACCGGTGCGGGGGCGAGTCTGCGGGGACCGCGGCGCGGCGCGTCCGAGTGGCGCGCATATCTTTGGGGTTTCTCCGTGCGAACAAGGTTCTGTGCTAACGCAATAATGCCCGCGCAATCACCATCCGGTGGACCTCGGACGGTCCTTCTCCAATACGCCGGACTCGGGCCTCACGATACCAGCGTTCCAGCGGAAACTCTTTTGACACGCCATAGCCGCCATGAATTTGTACGGCGTTGTCGATCACCCGGCCCAGGACCTCGCTCGAATATAGTTTGGCTATTGAGGCTTCAACGCGCGCATCGTCTCCGCGGTCGGCCTTCCAGGCGCCGTCCCAGATGAGCAGGCGCGTTGCGCGCAGTTCAACTTCTGCATCGGCCAGCATCCACTGAATCGCCTGACGCTGGCTCAGGAGTTCGCCAAACGTTTCCCGCTGCTTGGCGTGTTCGATCGCCATCCGCTGGGCCGCCACGGCAACCCCGAGGTTTGCGGCTGAGTAGGGAAAGCGCGCTTTGGTCAGCAGGTCAAAGCACAGGGAGAGCCCCTGGCCTTCTTCGCCGATCATATTTTCAGCCGGCACCCGACAATCTTCAAACGAGACCTCGTTGGGCAGCGAGACGGTTCGGATCGTTCTGAACGGGCGGGCGGTAAAGCCAGGGGTTCCTTTGTCAATAATAAAGCAGCTAATGCCTTTGCGGCCTTTGTCCGGATCGGTCCGGACAAAGACCACCCCCCATTCGGCTTCATGCGCGTGCGAGATGAAAATTTTTGAGCCGTTAATCACCCACGCATCTCCATCGCGCACGGCCCGGGTTTGAATGGCCCCAGCCGGGTCTGAACCGCCGCTCGGCTCGGTAATGGC
Source organism: Binatia bacterium (assembly GCA_963422435.1). Classification (GTDB taxonomy): domain Bacteria; phylum Desulfobacterota; class Binatia; order Bin18; family Bin18; genus Bin18. The sequence continues at coordinate 3,139,346 of OY729511.1, forward strand.
AAAGAAGGTATACAGGCTGTTCTTCAGCGTGGGCACAGCATATTTCTGAATCTGCTCCGGGGTGCCGGCATAAATAGGGTTGGGCGGATAGCGCCCGAACGTTCCGCAGCCGGGATTGTATAAGCCCATGCGGTGCTGGGCCATCTCTTCCAGGGCGAGGGACAGGCTAAAGGTGTTCAGACCCCCGCCCCCGTACTCCTTGGGAGCGCCGGGACACCACAAGCCGGCGGCCTTGGTTTTTGCTGACAGATGCGCATAGACGCCGTCAGGCAGGTCGGCTGCATCGGGATCAATGGCGCGTTCCGCCGGGATAATTTCCTCGCGGATAAAACGACGAATTTGGTCTTGCAGCAGGGTGAGTTCTTCGGGCAGTGTATAGCCTTGGAAATCGTTCATGAGACATGCTCGCGATTGGGAGAGGATCAACCCGCCCGTCTGAATTGAGGTAAGGTCACGTCTGGTGTGACATCGTCAAACACGACCTCAACTGGCAGGTCAAGCCGTAAATCCGCGTCTGCCACGTCGGTCAGCCAACTGAGCATCCGGACTCCCTCTTCCAGTTCCACCACCACCGGACTGTAGGGCACCAGGTCGGCAAACTGCGGCAACATGGGCTGCATGGCCGTCGTCCAGGAAAAGAGTGTGCCTTTGCCCGAAGATTTGGCCCACTCCCACGCAAACGAGCCGCACTTGGCACACATATCGCGCGGCACATGCCGCCAGGTGTTACAATCCGTGCAACGCTGAAATCGCAGCTCGTGCTGTTTGCAATACGCATAAAACTCGGCTGCGAAGCCCCGCATTTTCGGGACCGGACGCTTATATTCGTGTGTTTCCGCCATTATCAGTCTCTCTCCTGTCAGCGGCGCATAATTGCCAGGCTGCCGTCACCAAAATCTCCCCAGCCCGTGACCAGACCGAGCTGGGCGTCTTTGACTTGACGCTCACCGGCTGCATGACGGAGTTGATGGGTGGCTTCTACAATGTGATTCATGCCCCACACATGCGCCTCGGAATGCAGGCCGCCATGAGTATTCACGGGCAGTTCGCCGTCAATCTCAAATCTGTCCCCCCGTGCGTACTCACCAATCTCACCCCGTTTGCACAAGCCCAGCGCTTCCATCTGGAGCAGCACGACATAAGTAAAGCAGTCGTATATTTCGGCAAAGTCGAGGTCTTTGAGGTCGACGTCGGCCATTTGCAGCGCATTCGGCGTGGCAAAGCTGAGCCCGATCGTAAACGGGTCAGGCCGGGCAGGAATATCATCCGCAGGGTAGGGGTGGCCCTCGGCAATTCCCGAAATATACACCGGGTCATGTTTGAGGTCGCGCGCCCGTTCCGGCGAGGTCACGACCACTGCGGCGGCTCCATCCGTCTCCAGACAACAGTCAAACAGCCGAAAGGGTTTGGACACCCAGCGGGCGTTCAGATAGTCCTCCATGCTGAGCGGGCGGCCCTGCATATAGGCTTTATCGTTCAGTTGGGCATGTTTGCGTGAGGTGACCGCCACGGTGCCCATGGCCTCGTCCGGGGTGCCATACAGTTCTTTATGGCGGGTGGCCAGCCAGGCGTACCACTGCACCGGCACGTTGGCCCCATAGGGCAGATAGTATTCGCCAATCGTATTGGCCAGTGCGCCGGGGGCGCCGCTGCCCCCCCCGCCGTTGCCTTTGCTCTTGTTACCCATGTCGCGGACGCGCATCGTGGAGTAGCCGTTCCAGCCCAGCGGCACGAGGATATTTTTTGCCACCCCGCAGGCAACCGCCATGGCCGCGCTTTGGAGCGAGGTAACCGGACTGGCCCCGCCCATATGCACCGTGACCGCATAGCGCAGATCTTCGACTCCAAGGTTGGCGGCGAAATGTTCAGAGGTTGACGGCAGCGGGGGAGGGATAATGCCGTCGATATCATGCGGACTCAGACCCGCATCGCTCAGGGCGTTCATTGAGGCTTCGAGCATCAGCGTGAGATCGGTCTTCCCCGACCCCCGGGTATAAGCGGTCTCGCCCACACCGACGATACAGGCTTGGTCTTTCAGCGCGTACATACATCCTCCTATGCTTTCTGTATACGCGCTGAATCGTATACCGGGACAGATTGGCTTGTAAAGGTGAAACGGCAGAACGCCTGACGCGGACTGGTTTTGACTCGTTTCGGGTTGCTTGGTAGCATAGAAAATATCTCACTAAAAGTTTTGTCTTAAAGGCAGAAAATACAGCTTGGAGAACATGAAAATCCGAACCCTTTTTGACGCTTATCCGCAGACGTTTTCGTTTGAATTTTTCCCCCCGAAGACCGCAGAAGATGGCGCGGCGCTTTTTGACCGAGCCCGTGAGCTCCAGCAACTGGGGGCCAGTTTTTGCTCTGTGACCTATGGCGCTGGGGGTTCGACACGAAAGAACACGATCGATCTGGTGTGTCGCTTCCAAGCCGAACTGGGGCTCATCGGCATGGCCCATCTGACCTGTGTGGGGCACGGCCAAGCGGAACTCGGCGACATTCTGGTTGAGTTGAAAGACCGTGGCGTCGAGAACCTCATGTGTCTGCGCGGTGACCCGCCCCGCGGCGAAACCGCGTTTACCCCGGCCCCGGACGGTTTTGCGCACGCCGCCGAGTTGGTTGCCCTGGCCCGACGTAGCGCCGACTTTTGCATTGGCGTGGCGGGATATCCTGAAGCGCACCCGGAAAGTGTGGATGCGCTTCAGGATTTGCAGCATCTCAAGGCAAAGGTGAACTGTGGGGCAGACTTTGTGACCACCCAGTTGTTTTTCGACGCCCAGGACTATTTTGCTTTTGTGGCGCGGGCGAGACAGCTTGGGATTCGGCAGCGCATTATTCCCGGCATCATGCCCATTCTGAACTACCGTCAGATCGTCCGCTTCACCCGGATGTGCGGGGCATCCATTCCACTCGCGCTGTGCGAACGCTTGGAGCCGGTCGCTGAGGATAGCGACGCGGTGTTTGAAGTTGGGGTGGACTGGGCGTGGCAGCAATGTGAAGCCCTGCTCGCCGGTGGTGCGCCCGGGATTCACTTCTACACCCTGAACCGCTCCCGAGCGACCCAGCTTATTTTTGAGCGACTCCGCGAGAGTAGCGTGAGCACCCTCATGCCTCCGGCGGCCTAGCTCGTCCCGCGACGTATACTGTGAAGGTGCCTTCCTCATTGACGCTGCGCTCCCGGGTGCGGTATGGTCCGTCCTGATACGAGGCTTGTGAAATGACCAAACGACGGGCGATGCTGCTGCTGACCTATACCCTCGGAGAGCATGTCAACCATACGGAGTATGAGCAGTGGCTCCGTGACGTGGACAATCCGTTTTTCAACAGTGTTCCGGGCGTCAAGCGCTATGCGAATTGGAAAGTGCTGGATGAAAAACTGGGGACGGTGCAGTTTACGCACTATGACCTACTTGAGATCGACGATTTAGAGGCCTGGGAAAAAGTCTGGGAGAATGAGGAGCTCCAGAAATTTGCCCAAGGCTGGACACAGCGCTGGTCCGTACACGGCCCTGATGAAAAATACGCCGGTCTGAATTATCAGGTCATGCTGTGCGAGGAGATCGCCGCGCCCGATTAAAAAGACAGCGCTGAGAGCTGGGCACAACACGGTGACGCACCCAACCCAATCGCACGAAGTAGAAACCTTTCTGGCCGGCCTGTCGCAATACGACGTCGGGCCGTTGTGGCAGGTGCTCGGCAAACAACTTACACCCACGCCAGAAACGCCGGTCAAGCCGTATCTGTGGCGCTGGAAAGACCTGCGTCCCCAACTCCTTCGCTCAGGCGAACTCGTCTCCACGGCTGAAGCCGAACGGCGGGTACTCATGCTGCTCAACCCGGGGCTTGAGGGCCGAGTTGCCACAACCCACACGCTGTATGCCGGGATTCAGCTCATCCTGCCTGGTGAAGTCGCCCGAACCCACCGGCACACGCCCAACGCGCTTCGTTTCATTATGGAAGGACAGGGGGCCTATACGGTCGTCGATGGTGAAAAGCTGCCTATGGAGCCGGGGGATTTTGTCTTAACGCCGAACTGGACGTGGCATGAGCACGGCAGTGAAGGCACTCAGCCTGTCGTGTGGCTCGACGGACTGGACCTGCCCTTGGCCGGCATGCTGGCCGGAACATTTTTTGAACCCGGCCGAACCGAATCGCAGGACTTGACCAAGCCGCTGGATAACTCCACGCGCGGCTATAAACGTGGCGGACTCTTGCCAACCTGGCAACGGGCGGTCGGTGGGCAGTCGCCGTTACTCAAATATGCCTGGAGCGAGGCGCGCCCCGCGCTGCTGGACCTCGGCAGGGACGCGGACAGTCCGTTTGACGGCACCATGCTGGAATATGTGAATCCGGTAACGGGTGGTCCGTCGCTCGCGACTATGGCGAGTTTTCTGCAGCGCCTCCGCCCCGGCCAGAAGACGCAGGCGCGCCGGCAAAGCGTAAGTAAGGTCTATCTCGCGGTCGAGGGGACCGGGCAGACGGTCGTCAACGGCAGAACCCTTGAATGGCGGCCGGGTGACGTGTTTGCCGTCCCAACCTGGGCGAGTCATGCGCATGAGAATACATCGGCGTCCGCAGACGCGCTTCTCTTCTCTTTTTCGGACGCGCCGGTTATGCAGGCCCTCGGCTGGTACAGAGAACAGGAACTATAGATGCTGCAAACCATGATTGTCGGGAGCTTGCCCCGTCCTACCTGGCTCGTTCCGCCGAACGCCATGTATGTCTCGTGGAAGCTGCAAGACGAGATGCTGCGTGAGGGCCAGGACGATGCCGTTCTGCTCGCGCTGGCCGACCAGGAAGCAGCGGGCCTCAATATTGTGACCGACGGCGAACAGCGCCGCCGGCATTATATTTGGGGATTTGTTGAAGGGCTGACCGGGTTGGACTTCAGCCGTTTGGTTGAGATCGAAACGCGGGGGAACCGTTACGGTATCAAAGTCCGGGCCGCCCGGGTGGTTGAACAGTTGCGTCGTCCGCGGTCGGTGTTGGTTGAGGCGCTCCGGTTTATGAAACAGCACACGACAAAGCCGGTCAAAGTCACCCTGCCCGGTCCGATGACCATCGCGGATACGGTTGCGGATGAGCACTATGGGGACCGCCGCAGGCTGGCGGCTGAACTGGCACGGCTGGTGAATGAAGAGGCGTGTGAGCTGGCAGAGAACGGGTGTGATATCGTGCAGTTCGACGAGCCGTGTTTCAATATCTATCTCGACGCGGTGGAAGAGTGGGGCATCCGGACGCTTGAGCAGTGCGCGCAAGGGGTGCAGGCAAAAACCGCGGTCCATATCTGTTATGGCTACGGTATCCCCGCCGTCGTCGAGTGGAAGAGCAAGAACACGGACTGGGGCCATTATGCGCGCACGCTGCCGCTGTTGCGGACCAGCGCGATTGATATGATCTCAGTCGAATGTGCCGCCTCCGGCGTTGCCCCGGCAGTGTTAGCTGAGGCCAGGGGAAAGGAGTTGATGGTCGGGGTCATCGATGTCGGCACCGAAGAGGTGGAAACGCCGGAAACGGTCGCGGCGCGTATTCGGACGGCGTTGCAGTATGTGGCGCCTGAGCAGCTCTATCCCTGTACGGACTGTGGCCTGATCCCGTGCTCGCGCGCCGCGGCGCGAGGAAAGATGCAAGCCCTTGCCTCTGCCGCCTGGCTGGTCCGGGCGGAACTGCAGCAGGGGCAGCCTGGCTAGGCGGAGCACCATGGGCGCGCTGTACGAGTTCTTTTCAGACAGTCCGATTCTGGTTGGCGTGGCTCTTGGCGTGATTATCGCCGTTCTCGTGATTGCGGTTTCAGAAGGGAAGAAAAACGCCTAGCGCTGGCCCGGTATGGCTCATATTCCAAAAGAAGAATTTGTCGCCCGTGTGGCAAAAGGGCTGGATATGCCGACCGCCCTGCTCGACGCAATGACGGACCCCTGTACCTGCGGCTCGGCGAAATGCGAAGGCTGGAAGGTCACGCGCATGCCTGGCCTCGACGAAATCAAGCAGTACGGCCTGGAACAACGTTTTGCCATGTCCGGCTGGCGGACGGCGTTGAGTGCCATTATTGAAGACTGACGGGTTCCCCGGTAAAGGCTTCGGCGCTGTATGAGCGAACAAGACGATTCTCAAGCTGCCGTCAGCAGACTGACAGGCGACCCCTCCGACGAGGCAGGCTGTAATCTGCCAGACCTCAAGGACCCCTATGAACGCTTTATCTGGGAGAACCGGCAGCAGTTCGGCGCGTTGAGTTGGAGCGGGTTGCTGCGCTATGGCCGCGGCCTTGTGCTCATGGACGCCCGGCAGTGGCCTAGTGAGACCAGTCAAGACCTGAATGACACTACGGATGAGAGAGCAGCGAAAGAGGAAGGGACCACGCGGAGGGAAGCCCAACTCGGCTATCTGCCCGAGGGCCGGATTGCCGCGCTGTCACAAACCGCACAGAGAAAAGACGCGACCCGTCTGTTGCAGACGTATAATCCGCGTGAAGAGATTGTAGTCAATGTTTTGCGAGCGGACGGAGGCGGGAGTTTCTTTCAGATAGCGCTCCCCGACTGCCCGCCGCCCGAGGCATACCGAAAGCTCGTGGGTGGGGAAGACTTTCAGCCTAGATGGAAAGAACAGGATTCGTAAGTTTTAGAGCGTATGGCCCCGTTCGTCCTGAGCTCTATAGCGCGTTCGGGCAATGATCTTGGAGGCCGGGCAGCCTGCCTGACCGCCCCGCTAATATCTAATCGAGGCCGAGTTTTTCTTTGCCTTCGGGCGAAATCATGGCCGGCGTCCAGGGGGGGTCCCACACCACTTCGACATTCGCATCTTCCACCCCAGGGATGCCCTCGACCCGCATCTGCGCGTCCATAGCAATGGCCGGCCCCATGCCGCAGCCCTGGGCGGTCAGGGTCATTTTGACATCAACGTCGGTCCCACCTTCCGGCCGGTCTTTCACGCTGAGGTCGTACACCAGGCCGAGATCAACGATATTCAGCGGGATTTCCGGGTCGTAGACATTCTTGAGTTGCGCCCAGACTTGATCCTCAGTGACTTGGCCGTTCGCACCCGGGGCGGCTGCTGGAGCCGGTCCCTTACTCTCTTTCCCAATAGCGTCCGCATCCTGATCGGAGACGCGGTAGAGACCTCCCAGTGTTGGCAACTGGAGGGTATAGGTATCGCCTAGGGACTGGGTGATGACGCCAGGTGTGCCTTTGGGAATAGTGACCTTGATACCTTGTGGAATTTGGATGGCATCGCAGTGCCGGCTGAATTCAATCTCTTCGTAGCTCATGGTCTGACTCCTTCACCGGATACTGAATCTGTTTCCCAAGTTAGACTGGTAAGGTCCATATTGTCAATTGGTCCCTGGGCCTTCTCTTTAGTCTTTGTCTATCCATTCCTTGATCTGCTGTCGGACATCCTCCGGTCGGTCTTCAAGAATGTAGTGTCCGCTGCGTGTGACGACCTGTAAATCCGCGCTTGGAATGGCCACATCAAGCTCGCGCGCAACATCCATGGAGGTAAATTGATCTTGGCCACCCCAGAGGAGCAAGGTTGGCATGCTGAGGGCGCTCAGATTGGGAAGAATATCCTCCTCAACCACACGGGCGAGATCAAATTCGTGGAGAAATTTACGGAGAGCCTCGCGGGCCCCAGGATCATCTTCGAATGGCTCAAGATATTGTTTGACCATGGCGTCACTCATGGTTTGCCTGTCAAACACGCCCTCCTGAAGGATGCGCTTGAGAAACCAGTCTCCGCTCAGCAGGCTGCCAATCAGGGGAACCCCGAGCAGGCGTATGTTGAGCGGCAGACTTTCATGTGCCGAGATTGGGGCGCTCATCAGAATCAGTTTATGGACGTTGGCTGGGTTCTGGATGGCATAGGCTGCTGCGATGACCGCACCGAAATCATGCCCCGCAAGAATAATGTTTTCTAAGTGAAAATTATCAATATACGCGGTGAGTTGCGCCAGATAGGTATCCAGATCATAGGTTGTATCGTGCGGTTTCTCAGACAGTCCGAAGCCCATCAAGTCCAACTCATAGACCGTGTTGCCATAGGTCAGCCCTGGGGTGACATGCCGCCAGATACGGTAATCTTCGAGCAGGCCGTGGATAAAAATAAGCGGCCGGCCCAAGCCGGTTTGCTGGTAATGCAGCGCAACACCGTCAATTTCTACATAGGTATGCTTTGGGTTCCTGGATTGAATCTCCTCTCCTGTCAGGCTTGGCGCCGAACCTCCACAGCCGGTCAGGACGAGGGCGACCAACAGGAGTAGGCCTCTGCCTGTATGTGATTGTTGCCGGTTTCGAAGCCCATCCATAATCTGCGTACTCCTTAGCGGGTCAGCCTGAGAAGACTGCGGTCTTCTATTTGACAGGAGGGGGGCGGACACGCACAATGCTCCTGCATTTTCTATCTCTTTGCTTTTGTCGTGGACAATGAAATTCTGACCGGTCACTTTAGCCGTGCTGAGGGATTCCGACAAGGGGATGCAGGGGAAAACGCACATCCATCGAGGTATCAGTCAGGAGGCAGTTCATGGCAGCAGAAGCGGAATTATTCGACATCATGTTTGCGACCCGGAGTATGCGTCGGCTGAAAACCGCCCCGGTCTCGGACGACAGTATTTATCGAATCCTCGACGCTGGTATTCGGGCGCCCAGTGGTGGCAATACCCAGCACTGGCGCTTTCTCGTGGTGCAAGACGCCGAAGTCAAGCGGAAGGTCCAAGACATCTATCAAAAAGGCTGGGAACAAGCGCGGACCATCTATGATGGCCGGCCAGGGCCGAGTCATATGGAAGAGGGAAAATTCAGAAGATTATTGGACGCCGCCAGCTATTTAGCCGACAATCTGGCTGAAGTGCCGGTCCTGATTTTCGCCTGTCTCAAAGAACGGCCGCTGCCGCCGGGTGAGGCCGGCGCGCAATTAGCGGCCAAGCTGGCCCGGCTGTCAGGGTCAAGCATCTATCCTGCGGTGCAGAATATGTTGCTGGCCTGTCGTGCCTTGGGGCTCGGCGCCACGCTGACCACGGTCTGTTCGCTGCACGAGGAAGAACTACGGCCCATTTTGAATCTGCCGGATAACATCTCGACCTATGCCCTCCTGCCGGTCGGCTACCCGATGGGAAAATTCGGCCCGGTGCGTCGGATGGCAGTTGAAGAAATTACCTGCGTGGATCAGTGGGGCGCGCCGTTGAAACGACCGGCATAGAACGATGGCAATCGTGCTCCCTCTCCCCTAGCGGGAGAGCCTGTCCTGAGTGGAGTCGAAGGGGGCTGGGGTGAGGGGGGTCTGCGCAACCGGGCGTCTGCTCGCCGTACCGCATTGCTACGGCGCTGTTGGATTACGCTCCGCTCATCCACCCTGCGGGGCTGCATTACGATGCCTGTAGGGGTGGGTTTCCGACGCTTCGTGACGGTGGCCCCCTCGTCCTTCGACTTCGCTGACGCTACGCTCAGGACGAACGGAGGCTCACCTCGCCTCGCCAATGCCGGACGCCGTAACCGGCCCCAAAGCCGCCAAGAAACACTGCGAGCCCTTGGAGGAGTTGCGGTAGGATGTAGTATGTCAGCACTAGAAATACGATAAGTCCAAGTATGGCCCCGAGTACTGTGTAGACCATTCTGTAGCGCCTCCGACGCCAAGCGGACGTTTCCGGGTTGACCGTAGCGCTCGTGCGGTCTGATTATATGGCTTTATTGTGACTCGTTTCATGGTTGTGATGGGTGACAGCGGTCATCTCGTTTATTACCCAACTAGCAACCTCTGACGTGAAGGCAACTCCTGTCTGTGACAAAGATTACCCACTTGTCAGGCCCTTTTGCCAATAAATCAGACCACAAGCCCGGCGGTTTTTGGATGTATTTTCCCCCCGTGGACCGACGGCTCAGCGCACCACTTGGCAGACAGCCGACGGACAGCGCGATAGATGTCCTCGTCAAAGCCCAGCAGGTCGCAGACGACACGGCGGTCCAGCACGGCGCGGTTGGGATCGGCATCGGCCAGATAGGCCGGTAGCAATTCCGTATCCCGAAACTCGTTGAAAATAGCCTCAGCCGTCAACAATTGCTCATCGCTCAGCGTGCGAAAATCGAGCACGGGCAGGGTTTCAGCGGAGCGGATGGTGATGTCGCCTCTGCCTGCCACCTGACGATTTGAATGCCACCAGTAAGACAACAAGCCTAGCGTGCTGTTGCCCCACACTGTCAAGGCGTAATCGAATCTTTCATCATCGAAGGTCACATTTGGCCACGCGCGCCCGCCTAAGCTCTCGCGGTTGGTGAAAGCTACCACCAAGGGTTGGGAGTTGAAGCGAAATCCCCTGCTGAGATGGGCGCGGCTGGCGGTGGCCCACACTACGGCGGCTTTCGCTTCCCTTCCCGGTCTGACCAGTAGTTGGCAATCAGGGACACAGATGAGGCGCGTCTCAGTTTTAGCATTGTGATTCCACAACGCCGGATACGTAGCCGTCGGGTTGGCAGGCGCCCGAGCGAACGGACCGCGCGGGAGAGGGCCGGTGATGTCACGGTCAACAAGGCCGAGGTTGCCAACGATGCCCAGCGGCGCAGTTTTCAGTTCAAGCGCCGAGGGGCGACCGGGCAGCCACAGCCTGGCAGCCGCCAGGGCGTAGGCGGTTTGCGCCAATGAGTAATCCATTACGCGCACCGCGCCCCAGGCTTGTCCGTGGCGATGGCGGCAGCGTGGGCAAAGCCCAGCGGCCTGCGGCTCAGCGATATGAAGTGTCCCCGCTTCTTCGGGAGGGACAAAAACTTCTCTCCCTCCGGGGGAGAGCCTGTCCTGAGCGGAGTCGAAGGGGGCTGGGGTGAGGGGGGCCTGCCCCGGGCGTCTTCCTTGCGAGCAACAACCAGGCATTCGGCCATGCCCGTATCGGACGAAAAGGACATATCGTCACCGTTGGCGGCAAGGCTCAGCACGGCCACATCAGTATAGTGCTGCATGATCGTCTGTCGAAAGCCCTGCCATGACAAGCCAGCCGCGGCGGACAAAGGCAGGACCAGAGCCAGCACACCACCGGGTTTGAGCTTGGTATGGGCCAGGGCGGCAAAGGCTGAGGCAATGCCGGCGTTGCCGTGGTAGCAGGAGTCCTTGCCCAGCGCATTCACACGTTTGCCCATAGCCGTTTGGTCAACGGACGTAGCGTTAAACGCGGCAAAGGCCGGGTTGGTTACATCGGCATGAGCGCCCTCGTGATTCGTTGCACGGGTAAACGGCGGGTTCATAATCACCAAGTCAAACCCCTCATCAGGGATGTCAGTCAGGATATGAGCCGCGGTCTCCTCTCCGACGCTCCCGGTCCGCTGGGCCGGATCACTGGTGTTGATGAGCACCAGTTGTTGTGTCGCCTGGAGCAGTTCCAGCGAGCCGATTTTTACCGTGTCGTCCGACTGTCGGCCATAGGGCAAGGTGTAGAGGCGCGACTTGCCAAACTGCACCTGCGGCTGCACCCCAGACAGGGTTGAGCCGGTAATATGAATCGCCGAGGGCATCACGTCGCAGCCGTACAAGACCTCTTCCATCATGGCCGGGTGCAGGTCGGCTGGATTGCTGCCGGTGCGTTCGTGACGAGTGGCGATCTGCTCATACACCGCAGACAGCAGCGCGCCAGTGCCACACGCAAAGTCACCGATACGGAGATTGGCAATGGCGGCGGCATCGGACCAGTCCACACCGTCCAGTTTGGCGACTGCTAAGCGTGCCAGCAGGGCCGCGGACGCTGGCAGGGTGTAGAACGTAGCCAGATATTTACGGTCGGCAATCAAACGCTGGAAGATGCGTCCGGTCAGGTCGTGGGCGTTCGTCACCCCCGCTGTGGTAATGTTCTGAGCGGTCTCACGGAGTGTACCCAGGATGCGGGCCGCGGGGTCGGATGGCAACTGATTCACAATATCGCGGGCAATGGCGAAGATAGCCCAATAGTTGATGTCCAAAATGCGAGACCAGGCGGTCAGGATTTCCGCTTGTGGGTTGGTGGCGGACGGACCGCACACCAAGTGCAGCGGCTTGACCTCAGCGTGCATGCCGGCCAGCCGCTCGTGAAATACCAGCGCGTTGGCAATAATGGCACAGGCCATACGCCGGGTCTGCGGCACGTCGGCCATGCCCAGCAGGCCAGCGATATGTACAGCAATGGCCGGGCGCGTTGCGGCCATGTCGTGCAGGATGGTCACGGCCCGGTCAATACCGTCTTCCAGGGCGGTGGCCGCGGCGTCCACCGCGTGCTGAGGAACGGAGGCGAGACGAATCAGATCGGCCAAGTCGGCGACTGAGCCGGGCAGCCAGCCGGCAGTTAGAAAGCGTCGGAGGTCGGCGCCCTGCTGGGTAAAAAGAGCATAGGACAGCCCAGCCCCGGCTATGGCCGTTCGCAAATCGTCGGCATTCCTCACGTCTTGCGGGTAGCGCAGGGCAATGGCGGCCTCTATGGGATTCGGTTCATCCACGACCGGCAAGCCGAGCCGGGCGGTCGCTTCGGGTTCTACGCTATGCGCTGGAAGATATTCGGCTTCGATAACAACCGCCGCCCGGTCCGGGGCGGTAATCAGATTGTCGAGTCGAAGACCGGCATTGCTGGCGATAAGCCCGGTGTGCTCGGCCCGCACAGTGCAGCCGGACCGCATTCCTTTGAGCAGGTCAGCCAGGACAACGTTCGCGCTCGGTTCAGTCTGGCGAGGTGTGCGGCGGGACATGCCTCTTTGTTATCAGAAAAAGAATGGGGAATAGGGGAGTAAGAGCCCTCACCCAACCCTCTCCCAGAGGGAGAGGGCTTTTTTAACTAACTAGGGCTATCCTGCTACCCAAAAAGCTCGCCATAGACGTCGGGATGAAAGCCCACAACCAGGCTCTTTCCCGCACGCACGGTCGGGGCGCGGAGGTTGCCTGACGGGCCGATGACGGCCGAAAGCAAGGCGTCGGGTGGTGGCTGGCCTTTTTGTAGAGAAAAACGAAGAATCTTTTTGCCCTTAACGGCAATGACTTCGCTGAGCGGTTGCAGCAATTCCAGGGTCCGAACGCGATAAAATTGCTCTTTGCGCGCATTCACAACGCTGGCGGCGGTCACCTCTTTCTGCACAAGAAACTCTTGCGCTTTTTTGCAGGTCACTCAACTCGGGCGATGGTACTGCCAGTCCAGGCGCGCTTTTCTTTTTGGCATCTCGCTTCCTCTTTTCTTATCGTGATATTTTTTTCTGACGAGATTTGGCAATAATCCACTCGTAGCCATCAATAAGAGCCAGCCAGGCTGATTCGAGCAAGTCGCGTGATTGGCGCATGGTGCTCCACTGCCGTCTGCCATCGCTGAACTTCATGATGGAAACAACCTCCGCTGCGGTCCCAGCGCCGCCACGGTGGGTATACAATTCAACCAGTTCCACGCCGGCAAGAAAGGAGAAGTGCTTCGTCAGGACTTGGCGGATGGCTTGATCCAGCGCATGGACGCCGCCCACCCCTTGCGCCGCGCCAAAATCGTGCTGTTTGTCCACTTCAACCAGGACAACCGCATCAATGGCGCTTTGCCCGTTCCACACTTCATCAATGACACGCCAGCGGATAATGCGAAACGGAGGGGGGTAGTCAGGGTCTTGACGCCACCGCTCAACTTCCTGTGACGCCTGCGGCGTGGTGGTCTCAGTGAAGAATTCTCCGTCTTGTTCCGGTTGCTGTGCCATATGTGCTCCGAATGTAATGTGAGATACGGTCCAATCAATGTATGGATAATAGGGCAATGATCAGGCGTCCCCCAGCGTCCCCCAGTGAATATCCCAAAAGTCGGGGAGCGGCGCAGACAGTTCAAAATGACCGCCAAAACACTGAAAACTGGGCTGGTGTGAGAGGCGTTCTTTCAAGTAGTGCACATGGTCTTCAAGGGCCTCGTTACGGGGAGTGCCAATGTCCATCCGTTTGTGCTGTCCACATTTTCTACAACTCACATCAACGTACATACCCCACCTCTGGATTTGTGTGGTCAGACCAGATAAACAACTGCCTAACACGAGGGTGAAGGAGGCTGCAAGCGCATGCCGTCAGTAACGTTTATTAAGCAGGAATTGACCATTGAGGTTGCCAAAGGAGCGAACCTGCGTGAGGTCGCCTTGGAAAACAAGATAGACCTCTACCCGCTTTTCGGCCCTGATCCATTTACCGGAATGCCGTTTCCTGCAAAATTGCTCAATTGTCGGGGCAAAGGGTTTTGTGGGACGTGTCGGGTGAAAGTGAACGACCACAGAGCGCTCTCCCCGCTGAGTGTCAAGGAAGAGAAGCACGTCGCCTGGGAGGGGAAGTCTTACCGTTTGGCCTGCCAGACCCGGGTCCTGGATGACGTTGAGGTGGAAACGAATCCGCGTAAGGTATCCGGCTGGATGGACCATGCGACCTATCAGAAAATGAAAGAGATCGCCTAATTTGAAAATACGCGGGCACCCCTATATATAGTGCCTCCGACTCCGACTTGCGAAAGGGATAGGGGGCTGATAAAGGGAGACATGGCAGCGATGACTGTCTGACACGACAAGAAATGGAGCCCGTCTTATCCGTGGATGAGATGGGCTTTTTTGTAACTATGCCCCGAGGAATATGCCTATGCTGCCCGTAGAAATCCCTGAAGGTCTCACCTTTGACGATATTCTTCTCCTGCCTGGTGAATCTGATTTTTTGCCCAAAGACGCGGATGTCTCGACCCATGTCACGCGAACGATTCGCCTGAATACGCCCTTGGTGAGCGCGGCTATGGATACGGTGACTGAGGCGCGGACCGCCATTGCCATGGCTCAGACGGGAGGTATTGGCGTGATCCATCGCAACCTGAGCATTCCTGCTCAGGCCGCAGAAGTCGCCAAGGTCAAAAAGCATGAAAGCGGAGTCATCATTAATCCCATTACCGTAACTCCCGACACAACTATCGCCCGGGCACGAGAGATCATGGACCGCTCCCATATATCCGGGCTGCCCGTCATCAAAGATGACAAACTGGTCGGTATTTTAACCAACCGTGATCTCCGTTTTGAAAAACGGCTCGACCGCCTGGTCTCGGAAGTGATGACCAAAGAGAATCTCGTGACCGCTTGGCCGGGGATTAGCCGTGAAGAAGCGGAAGAAATTCTGCATACGCATCGGATTGAAAAATTGCTGGTTGTCGATGAGGCCATGCATCTCAAGGGCCTCATCACCGTGAAAGACATTGAGAAAACGAGCCAGCATCCACACGCGTGCAAGGATGAGTACGGGCGTCTTCGGGTCGCGGCCGCTATTGGCACGGGCGATGACCGGGCGGCGCGGACGGAAGCCGTGGTTGAAGCGGGTGCCGATGTGGTCGTCCTTGATACGGCGCATGGGCATACGACCAGCGTGGTTGAGACGCTCAGATCTCTGAAACGGAATTTCAGAGGTCTGGAGGTCGTGGCGGGCAATGTCGCCACTGCCGAGGGCGCGCAAGCGCTGATCGAGGCCGGTGCGGACGGCATTAAAGTCGGTATCGGCCCCGCGTCCATCTGTACCACGCGGGTGGTCTCGGGTGTTGGGGTGCCGCAGTTGACGGCGGTGGTCGACACGGTCCGGGTTGCTGAACGAGTCGGAGTTCCGGTGATTTCGGACGGTGGGATTCGTTTTTCCGGTGATATTGTGAAGGCATTAGCTGCCGGTGCGCAGGCGGTGATGATCGGCAGCCTCTTCGCCGGTACGGAAGAAAGCCCAGGGGAAACCATTCTGTATCAAGGCCGTTCGTATAAACAATACCGAGGTATGGGCTCGCTTGAGGCCATGCGTGAGCGGGCAGGCAGCCGAAACCGGTATTTTCAAGACGCAGAGGAAAGCGCGGACAAGCTGGTGCCCGAGGGGATTGAAGGCCGCGTGCCGTATAAGGGTCCCTTATCGGTCGTCGTCGATCAGCTGGTCGGTGGTCTGAAAGCCGGTATGGGCTATACCGGCTGCCGCAATCTGGAGGAGCTCAGAACCAAGGTCCGGTTTGTCCGTGTCTCTCCGGCCGGGTTGCGAGAAAACCACGTCCACGACGTGATTATCACAAAAGAAGCGCCAAATTATCGGTTGGAGTAGTGGTTACTGGCTCTGGACGGAGAGGCCCAATCGGACGAACATCTGTGATTGGCAATTATGATTCTGGTTCTTGACTTCGGCAGTCAGTATACGCAGTTGATTGCCCGACGCATTCGCGAAGCGCAGGTCTACTGCGAGATCCATCCGTATAATATGTCTGTGGACCGTATTCAGGCCATGCGCCCCGAAGGCATTGTCCTGTCGGGTGGGCCTGCCAGCGTGTACGAGGCCGACGCTCCAGGGGTAGCCGCTTCAATCCTTGGTATTCCGGTTCCGTTTTTGGGGATCTGCTATGGCATGGGGGTGCTGCACCAACGGGCTGGTGGGCATGTTGCCCGGGCGGAACGGCGCGAGTTTGGTCCGGCCCAACTGATGGTTGACGATACGACCGACCTGTTCGCCGGTTTCTCGTCTACGGCCGCGACCCAGGTCTGGATGAGCCATGGCGACAAAATGGAATCCCTGCCAGCAGGCTGGACGGTCCTGGCCCATTCGGACAACTCACCCATAGCCGCCTGCCGCGACGATTCGGGTCGGTATTTCGGTGTTCAGTTTCACCCCGAAGTTGTGCATACGGAGCGGGGGAAAGACGTCCTGCATAATTTCCTTTTTCGGATTTGTGGCTGTGCGACGGACTGGACGATGGAAGGATTTATCGAACGCGAAATCCAGCGCATTCATGCCCAGGTTGGAGACAAACAGGTCGTGTGTGGTCTGAGCGGCGGTGTGGATTCAGCCGTTGTCGCCCTCTTGCTCCACCGGGCGATTGGTGACCGTCTGACTTGTATTTTTGTTGACAACGGCCTCTTGCGCCAGGGCGAGGCGGATAGTGTCGTGCGCGTGTTTTCCCAATTGGGACTGAATATCCGCCCAGTCAACGCGGCTGCCCGGTTTCTTGAGCGACTCGCCGGGGTCGACGATCCAGAACACAAACGGCGCATCATTGGTCACGTCTTTATTGAGGTATTCGAAGAAGAAGCGGCTTCGCTGCCGGATGTGGAATTCCTGGCCCAAGGAACCCTGTATCCTGACGTAATTGAATCCGTTTCCTTTAAGGGACCGGCGGCTACCATTAAGAGCCACCATAATGTCGGCGGTCTGCCGGAACGGATGCGGCTCAGCCTGGTGGAGCCGCTGCGAGAATTATTCAAGGACGAGGTGCGCGGACTGGGCCGGCTGCTTGGTCTTCCCGAGGACATCGTCGGACGCCAGCCTTTTCCAGGGCCGGGTCTGGCGATTCGTATACTCGGTCCGGTGCAGGCCGAACTCCTGGACCTGCTGCGCGCTTCGGACGCCATTGTCGACGAGGAAATACGCGCCGCGGGTTATTATGACCGGGTCTGGCAGGCCTTCGCCGTGTTATTGCCGGTCAAGACGGTTGGCGTCATGGGTGATGCCCGGACGTATGAGTATGTGGTGGCCATCCGGGCCGTTGAGAGTGTGGACGGCATGACCGCGGACTGGGCGCGCCTGCCGGGTGAACTGCTGGGCACGATATCCAATCGTATTATTAATGAGGTTCGCGGCATCAACCGGGTCGTCTACGATATTTCTTCTAAACCACCGGCGACCATTGAATGGGAATAAAGAGTGAACGTGTCCTCCGATAGATAGGAGAGGCTGGACACGTTCACTCTTCGAGGGGAGGACGCAGTGCAGGGATTTGTACATCTCCATTTGCATACGCAGTATAGCTTGCTCGACGGGGCCAATAAGGTCTCACATCTGATGCCACGGGTGGCAGAGCACGGGATGTCGGCGGTGGCCATGACCGACCATGGCAATATGTTCGGCGCGATCGATTTTTATCGGACCGCCGCCAGCCACGGCATCAAGCCCATCCTTGGCTGCGAGATGTATGTCGCGCCCAAGAGCCGCTTTGATAAACAGCCCATGGGCGCGGACGACCTGGAGCACGGCGGGAATTTTCATCTGATTCTGTTGGCCATGAATCTGGAGGGCTACCGGAATCTTTGCCGCTTGGTGACGGCCGGATTTACCGAAGGCTTCTACCGCAAACCCCGCGTTGACCGTGAACTGCTGCGTGAACTCAACACTGGCCTCATCGCGCTGTCCGGCTGCCTGAGTGGAGAATTGGCGAGAGCCATGCTGCGGGACGATGGCAAACGCGCCCGCGCCGCGGCCGAAGAATATGCGTCGATTTTTAATGAGCGTTTTTATGTCGAGATTCAGGCGAATCACCTGCCGGAACAGGAAAAGGTGAACCCGGCCCTGATCGAATTGGCCCGACAGCTCTCGCTCCCGTTGGTTGCCACCAATGACTGTCACTACTTGAAAGCGGAGGATGCCGAAGCCCACGAAGTCCTGCTGTGCGTCCAGAGTGCCAAGGTGATGTCCGACGAGAATCGCTGGCGGTTCGGGACCGACCAGCTCTATGTCAAAACCCCACAGGAAATGGCGGCAGAGTTTTCCCACTGCCCCGACGCCATTGCCAATACGGTCGAAGTCGCAGAGCGGTGCAACCTCGGACTGTCCTTTGGGAGTTTCTATTTCCCGAACTATGACGTGCAGTCTGGTGGGACGCTGGAGGACTGTTTGGAACAGACGGCCCGCGAGGGCTTGGAAGAGCGCCTCGAACCCCTCCGCGCCGCAGAGGGCTGGGATAGCGCCAAAGAACAGACGTATCGGAACCGCCTGGACTATGAACTCAAGGTCGTCGGGGAAATGGGTTTTCCTGGTTACTTCCTGATTGTGGCCGACTTCATTGGCTATGCCCGGTCGCAGGGGATTCCAGTTGGTCCGGGCCGCGGATCGGCGGCGGGGAGCCTCGTTGCCTATGCGCTCAAGATTACGGACATTGACCCCATCCGCTATCAGTTGCTGTTTGAGCGGTTTCTGAATCCGGGCCGGAAGAGTATGCCCGATATCGATGTGGACTTCTGCTACGAGCGGCGGGACGAGGTCATCCGCTATATCAAGGACAAATATGGCGCGGACAAGGTCGCGCAGATCATTACGTTCGGAACCCTCAAAGGCAAACAGGCGATTAAAGATGTGGGCCGCGCCTTAGAGTTCTCGTACGGTGAAACCGACCGCATTGCCAAGCTCTATCCCGCACCAAAACAAGGCAAAGATCATCCGCTGGAGACCGCGTTGGATATGGAACCTCGCCTGCGCGAGGTGCGCCAGCGTGGGGAGCGCGAGCAAAAGCTCTTTACGCACTCACTGAAACTCGAAGGATTATTGCGGCACGCCTCGAAACATGCGGCTGGGATTGTGATTGCGCCGACCCCTCTGGTCGAGCACCTGCCGCTCTATGTTGACAAAGAGAAGAATGTCCTGACCCAATATGCCGGCCCGGATGTCGATACCATTGGGCTGATCAAGTTCGATTTTCTTGGCCTCAAAACATTGACGCTGATTCACGACGTAGTGCGGCGGATTGAGGAGAGTCGAGGCACTGCTATTGATCTGGGTACGATTCCGATTGACGACCGGCCGACCTATCGCTCGCTGACCCGAGGAGACACGGTCGGCGTTTTCCAGATGGAGGGGAGTGGCATTCGCAAGCTGATTACACAGCTCAAGCCGAGTTGCTTTGAGGACATCTTTGCCGTGATTGCGCTGTTTCGACCCGGCCCGCTCGACAGCGGGGCGGCCGAACAATTTATTAAGCGCAAACATGGCAAAGCGGCGGTGTCCTATCCTCACTCGTTGCTTGAACCCGTTCTCAAAGAAACCTACGGGGTCACGATTTACCAGGAGCAGGTCATGCAGATTGCCCAGACCCTGGCCGGGTACTCCTTGAGCGATGCGGATAATCTGCGCCGTGCCATGGGGAAAAAGAAAAAAGAAGTCATGCAGGAGGAGCGGACCAAATTTCTAAAAGGGGCGTCGGAGAATAAAATTAAGGATAAATTGGCCAGAGAAATTTTTGACGCCATGGAGACCTTTGCCGCGTATGGATTTAATAAGTCTCATGCGGCCTCCTATGCTCTGATTTCCTATCAAACCGCGTATTTGAAAGCGCACTTCCCGCAAGAGTTCATGGCGGCCCTCACCAGCCTGGAAATGGGCGATACCAATAAAACGTATAAAAACATTGCAGAATGCCGGGTGCATCATATCCCGGTGCTTCCACCCGACGTGAATGAAAGCGGTGAGGATTTTACCGTTCGTGGCAAGACTATTCGCTTTGGACTGGGTGCCGTGAAGGGTGTCGGGTCGAAGGCGATTGAAGTGATTCAGGAAGCCCGTCAGGATGGACCCTTTACGGATGTCCATGACTTTTGTACTCGGGTGCAGAGTGTGCAAGCGAATAAACGGGTGATGGAGAGTTTGATTAAATGCGGGGCGTTTGACTCGTTTCATGCGTCCCGCGCCCAACTCCTGGCCGGCCTTGAAGCCGTCATGCGCTGGGCCGCCCACAAGGCGAGTGGTCACATCAATGCCAACCAGATGGGCTTATTTGCGAACGGTGGGGCGGACCCAGCTCGCCCTGCTCTGCCCCAGATTGAAGAGTGGGCAGATATTGAGAAACTGAATAAAGAACGGGAGACGCTCGGCTTTTTTATTACCGGTCATCCGCTGGATAAATACGTCGGGCGGCTACACGGCGTGACCTCCCTGACGACGGCGGAACTCAAAGGACGCAGCCATCAGGAAAAAGTCCGTCTCGCTGGCGTGATCCAGTCTCTGAAGCTCAAGAATAACAAAAAAGGAGATCGGTACGCGACCTATACCCTGGAGGATAAGGCTGGGGGTGTTGAGGTCATTGTGTGGCCGGAAGCCTATCGGCGTCATGAAGCCGAGGTCCATTCCGACCAGCCGGTCCTGGTGAGTGGATCACTCGATGTTGATGAAGATCGGTGTCAAATTATTGTCAGTGCGATCGTGCCGCTCGACTCTGTGGCGAAAGGTGAGGTCAAGCAGGTCCATATCCAAGTGCCGGCCGACAGCACGACCAGGGAAGATATCGTAGAACTCAAGACGGTATTGGCGAAACATCAGGGCCGGTGTCGGACGTTCCTGCATGTGCTCCATCCGGATCATTCCGAGACTATTATCTGCTTGCCGGAACAACTCCAGGTTGCGCCGACTCCGGAGATGCTGACGGACGTCGAACAGTTGTTTGACCGCGGCGTCGCCTCGTTTCAGTAGCGGGCACCCAGGAGCGAAAGGGGGATCATCTTCTGTGACTGGCCGTCGGCGTCGAGACACATCTGAACGCACTCCACCGCCGGAGCGCGCTTTTCTTGTCGGCGTCGACTCTGGGGGACCAAATGGAGAGGCAGGGGTTGGGCTCTTCTCAGCGCACGAGTCGATCGAGGAACTCGCTCGCCTGAGCGAGACGGCCGGTCTGGGGGTCGCAGGTCAGACTGTTCAGCATCTGCGCCAAGGGGTCCATGCCGCCTCGTTTATCGGGGCCGGCAAAATTGAGGAAGTGAAGCAACTCCGGGTGGAGCTCCAGGCTGGTGTTGTGATCTTTGACGAGAGCTTGTCTCCGGCCCAGCAGCGGAATTTAGAGCGCGCGTTGTGTTGTAAGGTCATCGATCGCAGCCAATTGATCCTCGATATCTTTGCCCAACGCGCCCGCAGTCAGGCGGGAAAATTACAGGTTGAGTTGGCTCAGCTTGAATACCTGCGTCCCCGCCTCACGCGCCAATGGACCCACCTGTCGCGCCTGGGTGGCGGCGTGGGGACACGTGGCCCCGGCGAATCACAGCTTGAGGTGGACCGCCGCCGCATTCGCGAGCGTATCGCCACCTTGCGCCGTAAACTGCGCGAGGTCGAACGCACTCGCGCCCTGCACCGGCAGGAACGGGCCCGGGTTCCCTTCCCCTGTGTCGCTCTCGTCGGCTATACCAACGCGGGAAAATCGACCTTGATGAATCGGTTGACCCAAGCTGCGGTCTGTGTCGAAGACAAGCTGTTTGCCACGCTGGACCCAACGAGCCGCCGGCTTGACCTGCCGAGTGGTCAAGCTGTGCTTCTTACTGACACGGTCGGGCTTATCAATAAACTTCCGCACCAACTCGTGGACGCGTTCAAAGGAACGCTGGAAGAGATACGGACGGCGGATGTGTTGCTGCACGTGATCGATGCCACCCATCCACGCTGGGCCGAGCAGCAAAGCATTGCTGAACGGGTGCTCGAAGACATGGGAGTGAGGAATACGCCGACCATCACCGTTTTTAACAAAATTGACGACCCGACTCAGACGGCGGATGATAAGGCCCACTCCGATGCCGAATGCGATAGGAACGACTGGGGGGGCTCTCCTCTGGCGCATGCCACGAACGGGCGAGAGGATGGCAGGGATAGGGTGTTTCGCATCTCTGCAAAGCAGGGGATAGGCATTGACCCGCTCGTAGAGGAAATCGCACGGCTGTCCAGCCTCGATCAAGAGGTGATCGAGGTTGAGATACCGCTTGGCAGGGGCTCTCTGATGGCTTGGTTGCGGCGCAGCGGAACAGTGATAGAAGAAACCTATACGGAGACCTGCGTGCAGGTGGCAACCCGGGTGTCGGCGAAAGTAGCAGGCCAACTCAAGAAACGTCTGGCACAGACCGGCCAGAGCGCGAAGGTCTAGACCTCAAAGAAGGGGATGTCTTATTCCCGGTGTTCTCTGTACTCAATCTTCCCAACCTTATTACCCTATTACGTATAGGGGCGATTCCGATCTTTTTGATCCTGCTGGTGGACGAACGGTACACCGAAGCGCTGATCGTCTTTATTCTGGCGGGCATTACCGACTCTCTCGATGGGTTGCTGGCTCGCTGGCTGGACGCACGTACGACACTCGGCGCCTTCATTGATCCCCTGGCCGATAAACTGCTCCTGGTGAGTTCCTTTGTCATTCTTGCCTTTTTAGGTGATATTCCTCGCTGGCTTGCGGTCCTGGTGATCATGCGGGATGTTATTATTCTGCTCGGCTATAGTGTGCTGTTTTTTGTCACGGGCCATGCTATCGAAGTCCGCCCGACGCTCATTGGCAAGGCTAGTACTTTTTTTCAGTTGTTGACGGTCATCATGGCCCTGGTCGCCCTGCATAATGCCGCTTGGCAAATTCCACTACTCCGGGATACAAGCGAGATTCTTGCCGGAGTCACCGTCACGATCTCGGGATTACAGTATTTATCGCGCGCCCTCAGATGGTTTAATAAGCAGGAAGAGGAGTTGCCCACGCCGGAGGCGAGGTGACGCCCGCCCCGCGAGTGTCAAAGCGTTTGTTCAGGATGCTCCAAAAGGATACAAGACAGGGACGGTCATATTGATCAAAAGGAGGACAAACCATGCTGCACCTGCTCTATTTCATTACCAAAAAGCCATCTTTGAGCGATGAGGAGTTTCATCGCTATTGGAAGGACACCCACGGACCGATTGCCGCGCGTATCGCCCAGACGTGGCGGTATGAGCAGAGTCACCGTATTCCGTTGGAGGGAACGAACTCTTCCTATGATGGTGCGGCGGAAGCGTGGATTGAGGACCAAGCGGCGCTGGACGCTTTGCGCACGAGTGCCGAATATGTGAACGGCGCGCTCGCCGACGAACCCAATTTCATAGCTATGAACCGTGTGGAATGGCTGGTGACACAAGACCACGTCATCAAGGACGGTCCGCAAACCCCGCAGCAGGTGAAGGGTATTTTCCAGCTCAAACGAAAGCCAGGGATGACCCTTGAAGACTTTCGGAAATACTGGATTGAGGTTCACGGCCCGATCGTGTGTGCACTGCCGGGGCTCCAGCGCTATGTGCAGTGCCATACCATCGACGCGGCCTATAGCTATGCCGAGCCAAAATGGGACGGCGTGGCCCAGCTCTGGGTCGAAGACTTGGCGGCCTGGGATACGCTGGTCAATTCAACGGAGTTTACCCAAGGTTCGTGGCCGGATGGCGCAAAGTTCTTGGATCAAGAATTCATTACCAACTTCATGGCCCAAGAGCATCAGGTCAAGTGGCCGGGGTAAGCCGAGATTTCTTATACTCGGTCCGCATTTCAGACTGTAGACGCCCCAGGCGATAGGTCCGCCAGTCGAGGAAGGTCGCGCTCCGGGCGAGGGTTGGGTGGACCTCGCCGATGCGCCGCCACATCTCCTGGACAATACAGCGGTAGTCCGGGTGGCCTTGCGGCAGGGTGCGGAGTTCACCCATATGAATGGCCTCGCGCAGGTTGAGTTTCATATACCACCGGACTCGATAGGCAAACGGCACGACGTATTGAGCCTCGGCTGGAAAATCCACGTGGATTTGCTCATATACCGCGGCTGCCCGTTCCATGCACTCCGTAAATGGGGCCTGAAATCCGGCCTGCTTGATCTCAGGCGGCGTGTCATAGCCGTGCGCGGTGGTGAAGTCCTGACGCTCCTGGGTGAGAAGTCTATGCCGTTGGAGATCTCGGTAGATTCCCAAATTGCCAATGATATCGAAGGTATAATAGGCATTCTCAAGCGCCCGACCAGGTTTGTCGCGGCGATACCGCCGTTGTCCGATGTAGGCGCCGAAGACCTGTGCCCGTTGGTCTGCCGGAAGTTTTTTGACCAGCGAGCGCATCTGACCGAGTGGCAGGCGGCCATGTGGGTAGAGAATGGCCGCCAGGATGCGATCCTCAGCCTCCCGGTCGTAATCGACCAGACTGACCGGCTCGGTCGATTGAACCGTCTGTCCGTCCAGGAGTGTCTGCGCCAATGTCTGGACATCTGTCGCTGTTTGCACCCAGTATTCATTGGGCTGGGCGCGTTTGACAAAAGACGGAATGAGCGCCTCTAGGGCTGTGTGCATCGGCTTGACGATGGCCTGAGCCTCGGCCAGGTCAAGCGAGTAGAGCTTATTGAGCAGGTGTTCAAACGCTTGGCCGACGCCGAAGATGCCCACGTTTGTCAGGGTCGCCGCCGGGAGATACGACCGCAGGATATCGCAGGCGTGGGCTCTGACGGTCGAGCGATACGCTCCCTCGACCCATCTGCTGAGGGTTTCATCCTGCTGGGCGTCCGCATAGGTGAGGAGGGCACCCGTTTGGGGATGTTTCCACTCGACGGTGTCGATGGGCAGACTGTCTCGCACAAAGGCGATCATGGGCTCGATTTGGGCGGCATAGGTCTCGAACAAGTGGTGCATGCAGCCGAGATACGCCGCTCGATGCGCCGAGTCCATGATCGTCGGTTCTTTATAGAAGAGATAGCCGCCGTCAGGACCGTGGGTGTCAAACCGGACATAGCGGGTCGACTTCTCCAGCGGGGCGATACCGATCCGTGCATCTTCAAGGATTTTGGCGGCAACATTTGAAATCCCCTCACACGCAATATGCGCGCCACCAAGTTGGGCCACCGAGTCGTCACCATAGCCGACGAGGACGCGGTCATAGAATGCGCGTGCCTTTTGGATTGCCTGGCTATCGTCGCTGGGAGCGACTCCGCCGCCAAACAGACTGCCCTGCAGGTCCGCCTGACCAAGAAACTCATCCAGAAAAATTTGACGTAAGCTTTTGGATGACCGGCTGTATCGAGAGAAGAGGGCGCCGGCGACTTCCTGGGGGAGTTTCAGGCCAAAGATAGGTTCAGTCAGACTGGTGAAGAAGGGGGCAAGCTTGTGCGTGTCTGCGGGAGAAAAGGCTTCGCTCATACTGGCGAATCGTGTGGCTCTGCAAGCGGCCACCCAGCTAGGGGATTCTTATTCAAGTTCGATGAGAAGTTCTCCAGATTTAACCGCCTGGCCCGCCTCGACATGAATGGCTTTGACCGTTCCGGCGACGGGAGCGCGGATTTCGTTTTCCATTTTCATCGCTTCGATAATGATGACGCCCTGGTCTTTTTCCACGGCCTCGCCCGCCTGCACCAAGAGTTCGACCACTTTCCCCGGCATCATCGAACAGATATCTTTCTCGCCTGCTCCCCCAAGGCTCGCCCCGGCTCCGCCCCGACGGGCCTTCCGTTCATCGAGCACCCCGACCTGAAAGCTTTTGCCCTCATAGGCGACGGTATACTCATCGTCTTTTTCCGCCACATCGACGGTAAACGACTTGTTCTCAACAATGAGCGAGTACATATGGCCGGTCAGGCGTCTGCCGTCGATGATATGCTCTTCATCGTCGATGACGATCTTGTACTGGTATGCGTCCAACTCGTGGACGCTGATGGTATGGGTCCGGTCGCCGAGCATTGCTTTATAGGCCATAGAGATGCGGTCCTTGCTTGGGCGGTGCTTTGTGTTCGCTAACGGATACCTTCGCGCCAGCCGGTAGTACGCCAGGCCGAGACGTTTCCAGGGCTTCCCTGCGGGCTGGAGACCGATTTGGCGAGTTCCTTGTCCTTGTGATGGGCCGCGAGGGCTGCCGCCGCCAGAATGATTTCATGCCGCAGGTGGTCTTCTTCTTCCGGTAACCTCCTATACTCCTGAGGAATGAAGCCCGTGTCCACGTCGCCTGACACAAAGCGTGGATGGGTCAGCGCCCAGCGGTGAAAAGGAATATTGGTGATAATCCCTTCGACGGTGTACTCCTGGAGCGCTCGTAGCATGCGCTGGATGGCTTCGTCTCGGGTACGACCGTAGGTGCACAGCTTGGAGATCATGGGATCGTAATGGATCGGGACCTCCCAGCCTTCATAGACGCCGCTGTCATCGCGGATGCCATAGCCCCCAGGCGTGCGTAATATCTGTATTTTCCCAGGGGACGGAAAGAAGTCCCGCGCTGGGTCCTCGGCATAAATCCGACATTCGATCGCCCAGCCGCGCTGCTGGACCGCGTCTTGCCGTATGGCCAGGGGCGCTCCGGTCGCGATCTCGATTTGGGCTTTTACCAAGTCCACTCCAGTGACGAGTTCGGTAATCGGATGCTCGACCTGGATGCGGGTATTCATCTCCAGGAAGTAGAAGTTTTGCTGGGCATCCACCAGAAACTCCACGGTGCCGGCCCCGACATAATTCACCGCCCTGGCTGCCTCAACTGCCACCTTGCCCATTTGTTCGCGGACGTCTTGATTAATTGCCGTCGAGGGTGACTCCTCGATGACCTTTTGGTGCCGACGTTGCAACGAACACTCGCGTTCGTACAGGTGAATAATGTTGCCGTGCGTATCGCCCAACACCTGGACTTCAACGTGGCGCGGCTTTTCAACAAATTTCTCCATATACATCCGGTCATCGCCAAATGACGATTTCGCCTCAGAGCGCACCCCACGCAGAGCGGACACCACCTCTTCTTTTTTTTCGACCAGCCGCATGCCTTTGCCGCCGCCCCCGGCTGAGGCTTTGAACATGACGGGAAAGCCGATTTCTTCCGCCACGGCAACGACGTCGTCCTCATCGCCTAACACATCGGTGCCCGGCACAACCGGGACGTGCGCTTCTTCCATAATGGCCCGCGCCGTGACCTTATCGCCCATCTGTTCAATCGCCTCAGGCCGCGGCCCAATAAAGGTGATGCCCGCCTCACTACACGCTTTGGAAAACGGCGCGCGTTCAGACAGAAAGCCGTACCCTGGGTGAATAGCCTCCGCGCCGCTCCGCTTGGCCACGCCGATGATTTTTTCAATGACAAGATAACTCTCCGAGGACGGAGCTGGGCCAATCGGATATGCCTGGTCGGCGTACTGGACGTGCAGGGCAGAGCGGTCCGCGTCTGAATACACGGCAACGGTCTCAATGCCGAGTTCTCGGCAGGCGCGAATGACTCGAACAGCGATTTCTCCCCGGTTTGCGATCAGTACACGTTTGAACATAAGTCCTACCTTGGCGGGCTGAGGAACTGGGGGGTCGTGATTGTGCGCTTATCCCTCGTCCGTAATCTGTCACCCTTATAAGGGGATATTGCCATGCTTCTTGGGTGGATTTTTTTCACGTTTGTTCTGCAGCAGAGCGAGTGACTGGATGAGGCGGGGACGCGTATCCGCGGGCATAACGATTTCATCGATATAGCCTAACTCTGCCGCTTTGAACGGATTGGCAAACGTCTCGCGGTATTCGTCAACTAATCTGGTCCGCTCGGCGTCCTGGTCTTGTGCCTCTTTGATGGCGTTACGGAAAATGATATTCACCGCGCCGTCGGGACCCATGACCGCAATTTCGCCGGTCGGATAGGCGAGATTGATATCCCCCCGAATGGCCTTACTCGACATGACGACATAGGCACCCCCGTACGCTTTGCGCGTAATGACCGAAATTTTTGGCACGGTGGCTTCGCAGTAAGCGTAGAGCAGTTTCGCGCCGTGACGAATAATACCGCCGTATTCCTGGGACGTCCCTGGGAGAAAACCCGGTACGTCGATAAAGCTGACAATGGGGATGTTAAAACAATCGCAAAAGCGGATGAACCGACTCCCTTTGACTGAGGCGTCGATATCGAGCACGCCAGCCAGAAAGGCGGGCTGATTGGCGACTACGCCGACCGGTTTCCCGCCAAGCCGGGCAAACCCAATAACGAGATTGCGCGCGTAGTCTTTCTGGACTTCGAAGAAATGCTGCTCGTCCGCCACCGACCGAATGATTGCGGTCACGTCGTAGGGGCGGTTGGGGTTATCCGGAACGATCTGGTTGAGCGCTTCATCTCGCCGATTCGGGTCATCTGTGGTTGGCTGAAACGGCGGGTCTTCCATATTATTGCTGGGGAGATAACTCAGCAGCTCGCGCATCGCGTGAAAGCACTCATCTTCATCAGGGGAGGCAAAATGAGCGACTCCGCTGGTCGCATTATGCGTTGCCGCCCCCCCCAACTCCTGCATGGTCACTTCTTCATGCGTGACCGTCTTAATGACATCCGGTCCGGTGATAAACATATAGCTGGAATTCTCAACCATGAAGATAAAGTCTGTGATGGCTGGAGAATAGACCGCTCCGCCGGCACATGGACCCATGATGGCGGATATTTGGGGCACGACGCCCGAGCTCAGGACGTTGCGGAGAAAAATCTCTCCATAGCCCGCCAGACTCTCTACCCCTTCCTGAATCCGAGCGCCGCCGGAGTCATTCATACCAACCACCGGACAACCCGTTTTCATGGCCAAGTCCATGACCTTACACACTTTTTCAGAGAATGCGCTAGAGAGGCTCCCGCCAAAAACGGTAAAGTCTTGTGAAAAAACAAAGACCTGACGGCCATCGACCGTCCCATAACCGGTGACGACGCCATCGCCTGGGACCTTGGTTTGATCCATTTCAAAGTCGGTGCAGCGATGGGTTTTCAGCCGGTCCAATTCCACAAAACTGCCCGGATCAAGAAAGGCGTCGATTCGTTCCCGCGCCGTTTTTTTGCCGAGTTCGTGCTGGCGTTCAACGCGTTTTGCACCCCCACCCTGGAGGGCTTGCTGGTTGAGGTTTTCAAGTCTGTTGATGGTTTCCTTGAGACCCATACTCTTTCCTATTCTTCCAGTTGCAAAGTCGCGGGACCCTGGTCTTGTATTATGCGAGACAAAAAAGATCAAGGAAGGGGCGGTCAGGCGCCGGTGCTTCTCGGACCGTGCCATCTCACCGGAAACGAGAACGAGGAGGGCGGGGCGGGGGAGACTTGACGTAAGGGTCTGTGCAGTCTCTCGATTATTGTTGTTTGGTCATTTCCTGTTCAATGAGCCCGAGCCATTGGCGTGCTTGCTTGGCCGAAGCTCTGTGGGCGGTCGCTTTGGTAAAGGCGGCTTTGCTCTTGTCCAGGTTTCCCGACCGATACTCGGCAGCACCAAGGAGCATGAATGCCTTGCCCGGATTGGTCAGACCGCCTTTTCTCAAACCGGCGGAGACGGTGGTAGCCACCTCCTGCCACCGTTCTAATTGAGCGAGTATCTCGGCACGCCGGAGATCAATCTTGCCCGTTTGAGCGCGGTCGGCGATCTGCTCAAGGACATCCAACGCCCGCTGATTCTCTCTCGCGTGGAGCCAACACGTCACGAGTAATTCGCGATTAGGCTCCACCTCCTGCACGATCTTTTTCTGCAACCCGTCCATCAACAGGCTGGCGGCTTTATAGGGCAGGCCGAGATGCAGATAGTACTGCACGACCTGGAGGGCTTCCCGTTCATTCAGCAGTCCTAATTTGTAGGCCATCGCCAGGGTGGCAACGGCTCGTTGATGCTTTTCCTCCTGGCTGTAGAGCTGTGAGAGTTGCTGCCAATAGGTTTTTTTCTGCGGGTATTGACCGAGTAGGCGCTGGAGTGTGGCAGCCGCCTGAGAGAACTTCTCCTGCTCAATCTGGACGGCAATTAACATCTGGTACCAGGCTTCGTGGAATGTCGTTGTCCCATCAATTGCCTGCTTGATATATTGCTCGGCCCGGGCGTGCTGTTTGAGTTCAATATAGGCCTGGGCAAGAAAGACCCGAGCCTGCGGACGAGGGTTCTCCTCGTTGGCCAACCAGGTTTCCAGCGCGCGCGTTCCCTCTTCGTAACGCTCGACGCTCATCAGCATTTGGGCCAAATTATACCGGATGATTTGGGTGCTGTCTGGCGGTAAGGCTCCGCCGGCCAAGCTTGTTTGAAACGCGCGGACCGCTTGACCGTATTGCTCCAGGCCGGCGTGAGCGTATCCCAGCGTTTGCTGGACAAGAGCCGTTTCATAGGGACTGAGCGAGGTGTCTGCGGCGAGTGTTTGTAATTGCGTCCGGGCTTTTTGATGCTGTTCGTTCTGCATCAGCTCCTGCACGGCCATCATCTGCTCGTGAACCTCCGGTGACAGACTCGGCTCTTCACCGACGACGATTCTCGGCGAGACCAGACAAAAAGACACTATCCCCAGGCCGCACAGCCCGCGGAGCCAAGCGGCAATACGACGCGCTTGTATGATCTCCATCAGCCTCCTCCCAGGGCAAACTCGATCCGCTGCGACGCCCGCGATTCAACCGCCTGTCCATTCTCCACGCGCGGCTTGAATTTCCACTGGACAATGGCTTGCAGCGCCGCCTTATCAAAGACACGGGGGGGGTCGGATTCGATAATCGCGGGATCGGCTACGCTGCCATCTGCCGTAATGGTGAACTCAACCGTGACAGAGCCTTCGATCTGAAGACGCGCGGCACGTCTCGGATAACGGGGCGGTACTCGGACCAACGACAGCAACTCATGTCCTGACAGGACCTTTTGCTTGTTACTGACCGGTGCAGCCAGGGGGGTCATATCGAGCAGAGGACCCGAAGTAATGGCTGCGGTCATTTCAATTTGCGGTGCCGGAAGTTGGGGCTGGTTCACCGTCTGTAATGCAAAGCTCGGGGTTGGCGGCACTTCGGGCGGAGGAGGTTCCTCGGGGGGTTCGCGCTCATCTCGCGGAGGGGGCTGTGCTTCGGGTGCGAGACGAACAAAATCAACGATGGGATAGGCATCCGGGTAGGAACGCGCGCGCTGGGAACGGGCAATCAGCACGTGCATGATCAGAAAGAGCAGGACGGCAATTGTCAGGCCGGCCAGACCTGACACGACGGCTCGTCCGAACATCCTCAGCCCTCCTGTTGTCGGGCGGCAACCGCGATATCATTCACGCCGGCCAAGCGGACTTGATCCATGACCTGTACCAGCAGACCGGTGTGGGCCGTTGCATCGGCCAGTACCACGACACTGGCTTCAGGGCTCTCGGCCAGCATGCGCTCGACGTTTGCCCGGACGGCCCGAATATCGATCGAGCGACGCTCCATCCATATCTCGCCCGTTTCTGAGAGCGCAATGCGAATCGTCCCACGGCCTTGCGTCTGAGCCGTCTGCGCGACGGGGCGGTTGACCTCAATCCCGGCTTCCTTCACGAACGAGGACGCCACCAGAAAGAAGATCAGGAGGATGAATACCATATCTATCATCGGAGTCAGGTTGATCTGGGGGTCAGTGTCGTGTCTGTCCCAGCGACGTCTCATTGCAGCACCATCCTTAGCCTCTCGTCTTACTCCATACGTAGGAGGCTGGCTATCTTCCGAGCAGATTTTGCCGCCCTCCGGTCCAAGTCGGAGCTGAAATAGAGCCCGGGGACGGCACATACCAGTCCGGCCATCGTTGTGACCAGCGCTTCGGCAATGCCACCAGCTAATCCGTTGGCATT
The DNA here is from genome assembly GCA_963422435.1 of Binatia bacterium. Classification (GTDB taxonomy): domain Bacteria; phylum Desulfobacterota; class Binatia; order Bin18; family Bin18; genus Bin18. Next base: position 3,171,347 of record OY729511.1, read on the forward strand.
GCCGGTTCCAAACAATTGCATGACAGTAAAGGTGAAAATCATGCCGTTGACTGTTCCCAGGAGTCCTAAGACAGGCAACACAATGGTCAAACTCCGAATCAGGGAAAGACCTCTGCGGAGCTGGAAGTCCATCTGAATGATCTCCACCCTGCGGACCTGGAGAGCATACCATGACTGGTGGTCGCTACGGGCTTGCCAGCGAGAGACGACCTCATTCTCCAGAGATGGGCAGCGTGTCCAAAAGAAAACAAAGCGTTCGATAATGAGCGCCCACAAGGCGATAGCGACCACAAAAATCGCCCACAGCGCGGACCCGCCGGTTGCAAAAAACTGTTGGAGTGGACCAAAAAGGAGATTATAGAGCATTAGGCAGACTCATCCGGCTGCCCGGTTAGTAGGGATGACCGACCGGCTAACAGGGCGATCATCCCCGCACTCTGTTCTTCTAATGTATGAATAAGGCGGCTACTCTTGCCGGACAGGAGGGAATGCAGGAGGACGATCGGAATCGCCACGCTCAGCCCGAGCTGGGTGGTCACGAGCGCTTGCGCAATGCCGTCCGACATGACCCGCGGATCCCCCGCTCCAAACAGGGTGATGGACTGAAAGGTATCAATCATACCGACGACCGTGCCGAGCAGCCCGAGCAGGGGGGCAACCGCGGCAAAAATTCCGAGCGTCGCCAAGCCACGTTCCAGGATCGGAATTTGTTCCAGGATCGCCTCTTCCAAGCGCGCTTCCAGGGTTTCTACATTTTGATCCGTGTCATACTGATACACGAGCATGACGCGCCCTAAAGCGTTGTCGGCCCTGAGCTCATCCATCTGGCGTTGCGCCTGCATGCGCCGGTCTTCCCGCCACAGATAGACCGTACGCTCCACAATCAACCCTGCGGCAATCAAACCGATAGCGAGGATAACGAAACCAATAATACCGCCTTGCTCAATCCGCTCCCACGCGCCTGGCCTTTGCACAAGGGCCGCTAGAATGGCTCCCCGGGACGGATCAACACCAAACGCGGTATAGCCTTCGGTTGCCTGCTCGAGGTTTTGTGCAGCGCTGATATATTGTCCCTCGGGTTGGCGTGCCAACTCGGCGAGCTGGCGGGTCTCCGGTACGTAGCGGAGGTACTGTCCTTCAGAGACGCCGTTGAACGTCCCGACCCGAACCACTGCTCTCTCTGATTGCGCACCATCCGGCTCGGTCACGGTCGTGGGAAATTTTACTACTTGTCCGGACTGTGTCATTTCCTCCAGCAGGATTATCCACAACCGTTCCAGCTCTTCCAGCGAAGCGAGTTCCGTGCTTTCGGCCATCGTGTTGAGAAAATCGACGCGTTCGCCGGACTGGGCGGAAACGAACGACCCCTCAATCATCCCGGCCGCATCACGTGAGATCTGCCGGACGACGCCGAACAGTTCGCCCAGTGAGGCAGCCCGCTCTTTGAGTTGGCTACGGAGTTGTACCAGATTGTCTTCGTTTCTCCTGAAGATCACCTGTTTCTCTTCGCTCTGTTGTTCGACGCCGGCGAGTTCTCTATCGGCCTGCTGGAGCATACTTTGACGCTGGTCTCGCTCTGCCAGGAAGCGAGATTCACGCTCGCTATGCAGTTTGGAGTCGGCCTGCCGCTCAGCGCGGACTTGATCAAACAGTTCCTGGAGAGATTGGGGGCCTTCTTGGGCAAAAACCTCCAGTCGAGGGGACCCGACCAGGAAGAGCACCCACACAACACACCATCGCGCTATATTCACCGGGTCACCTCGACTGGAGCTGGAACGGGGAGCAACAGGAGGTTGGGCACGGATTGTTTCGCCGCTATCTGTAACCCCCGATTGATGGCTCGTTGATAGCTACCTGGTAGGGGTTCCCACTCCCGGGCGCTCCGATTCCAGTGTCCCACCTCTTGGCCGTCCAGGCTCTGATACAGCAGTGCCAGCCGTCCGACCCGCAAAAAGTCAACTGTGCGTTCCTGCCCGTCGATATTGACTGCTCCACGATATCCCTCGATCGTCCGGCCATAGTCCGTTTCAATCTGGTACGCCTCCATAATGCTCCGATACTTCTCGGTAATCGTCAGATCCGACTGATCGAAGGTGTTTCGGAGACGATCCAGCCGCTCCTGACGTTCTTCGGGCAAAAAGGGAATATCCAGGGCGACAAACTGAACAAGATGATCCAGCATGTGGACGAGCAAAGGCACGATGTCGCGTTGGGTGACCTCAATTTCTTGGAGTTGAGTCTCGAGGGAGGCGGCTTCTTTCTGTTGGGAGTCAAGGAGACGATCAAGCTGCTCAACATAGACACGCAGACTTTCTGTCTGTCGGACGGTATTCCGATAGGTGCTCAGCATGCGCTGGATTTCGTCTGCAAGTTCATCGATTGTGTCTTGAGAGTGGATGGCTTCCGTGACCGCATCACGTTGCGTTTCTATCAATTGTCCAAGTGGCTGGGCACTGACGCGTTCCGACCAGCCGCTGAAACAGACCCACACGATCAGCCAGATGAGAGATGTCTTGTGTGTCATCATGCTCCTGTCTCTCCTTCGTAAACTGCTGCTCGCAACCGCAGGAGAGCAGTACGCAGGTTGCTAATATATCCTGGCGAAGAAGTCAAACTCTTCCTTCTGCTGCGGCCAAGAGCACTCCGGTGTGCCCCCCTGCGGCCACGGGGGCGGTGTGAGGCGGTGACGCAAGGCAGAGAGACTGGAATCAACGGGACTTCCTCCCCTCACCTGTGAGAGGAGTTTTGAGGCAACCTGTGAGAACTCAACCCGGTCCCTGGCGACGATGCCATGATGCTGACAAAATCCACCATTGACTTCAAGCACATATTTGGCCGGGTGTTTGGAAGGGATGGGGGCGGTGGAGTAGGGCGTTGTGTTTTCAGCGATATGGACGATGGTAAAGTCCGCGTTGATGTAGATGATATCAAGCGGCAGCGGGGTGTTTTTCATCCAGAAACTGAGCCGGCCTTCCTGCGGAAAAATAAAAAGCATACCGCTGAACGCCGGGAGTTCGTTGCGATACATGAGGCCGAGTTGACGCTTTTCCTGCGTGTCGACAACTGTGACCGTAACGTGGATGGGGACCCCGCTTTGGGGGTGGATAATGATCTGGGGAGAAGGGGAAGAAGTGGTAGGACAGGCGAAAAGGACGGCAGAGAAGAGGAGGAGAAGGGCCTTCCCCCTCACTCCTTCGACAGACTCAGGACAGGTTCTATCCCTCTTCGAGAGAGGGGGGGTAGACGAAAGAGTATGCAAGGCTTGGTAGCTTAATGGGCCGTTTCTACTTCTTCTGCGTCATTGAGTGACTCAGAGACAAGTTCAACGAGGTCTTTGACCTGAACGCTCTCGTCAAGGTCCTTCCCTTTGACGGCATCGTCCATCATGATCATGCAGTAGGGGCAGCCAACGGCAATGGTCTCGGGCTCGGCTTTCATGAGTTGGTCCACGCGGGTGTAGTTAATGCGTGAGCCCTGGGTCTCTTCTTTCCAGACCGCGCCGCCACCGGCCCCGCAACAGAAGGTGCGGTTTTTCGACTGCTCAACGTCATTAAGCTTGATGCCCGGAATGGCCCGCAACGCCTCCCGAGGCGGCGCATAGCGACCATTGTGACGACTCAAATAGCAGGGGTCATGAAAAGTTGTGTTCCGCTCGTTCAGAACGCGCGGGCTGATCTTGTCTCGCTTGACCAACTCTTCAATATACTCCGAGCTGTGATAGACTTTGTAGTTCCCGCCCAAGTCCGGATATTCGTTGGCAATCGAGTGGAAGCAGTGCGGACACTGGGTAATCACTTCCTTGACGTTATAGCTATTCATGGTCTGGACATTTTGCTCAGCCAGCAGGCTGTAGAGATATTCGTTGCCCAAACGCCGCGCCGGATCACCCGTGCAGCCTTCCTCTTTGCCCAGAATGGCGAAGCGCACGCCGGCTTTTTGCAAGATATTGACCATGGCGGTAGAGACTTTTTGGTTGCGTTCATCAAACGAACCGGCACAGCCGACCCAGTAGAGCACCTCGGCTTCGGGGTCTTCGGCCAGGGTCTTCACGCCCAGACCGGCCGCCCAATCCGCGCGTTTGTCAAAACCCAGATTCCACGGGTTGGAGTTGGTTTCCAGGCCCTTGAAGACGTTGACGACTTCTTGTGGAAACCGCGCCTCCATCATCACGTCGTAGCGCCGCATGTCCACAATGCGTTGGATGTGCTCGATGTTGACCGGACAGCCCTCCTCACACCAACCACACGTCGTACAGCCCCAGATGACATCCTCGGTCGCCACCTCGGTAATCATATCCGCCCCATCCCAGACCGGCAGTTCAACCTGCGCGCCGTTTTGCGCATTCTGCGCTTTGACCGCGGCCAACTGCAAGAGAAAGGGTGTCTTTTGGATGAGATGCTCGCGTTGCACCATGACGAGCTTCTTGGGGTTCAGCGGCTTCTCCGTATTGACCGTGGGACAGTTGAGCGTACAGCGTCCGCACTCGAGGCAGGACGCCATGTCGAGCAGTTGTTTCCAGCTATGCTCCTCAACCTGCGAGACGCCGAAGGTCTCCGCGGTTTCAAAGTCGGTAATCGGCTCCAAGCGCCCGCGGGGTTTCAGGTTGCTGAAGAAGATATTAACCGGAGCCAGGAATATATGCCGCATCTTGGTAAACGGAATCAGACCGAAAAATGCGGTGATAATGAGCAGATGCACCCACCACACGATTTGATGCGCGCCTTCGCCGGCGTCGGCCAGCGCAAAGACACTGGCAAACGCCATGCCCGCATAGGCCCAGCCCGGATGACTCGCGGGGTTGGTGTGAATGCGCACCCCTTCAAGCATGAGGCCGGTTACACCGATGAGCAGGATGAGCAGCAACGGCAGGCCATAGCCGGCCCGGTTCTCAAAATTATCAATCATTCTCTCTTCGGCCGGACCGGCGTGGGCCGCCGGCCGCTGGACGTAGCGGCGATACAGAAACAGACCGCAGGCGACAATGAGCAACACTCCGCAGGTGTCGAGAACAAATTTATAGACTTTGTAAAAGGCTCCAAAATAGAAGTGCATGGGCGTGTCATGCTCAAGGGTGACCAACCCGGTCCCAATGAACAGGCCGAAGAAGGCGACAAAGAGCGTCAGATGGTAGAGGCCGCCCGGCTTTTCCTGCACGACGTTGCCCTGCCCAAAGGCTTCGAGGAGAAACAGTTTGGTCCGTTCCGGGATATTATCAATCCGCGTGGTCGCCGCTCCGTGCTTAATCCGATTCCACCATTCGTAGGCGAGATAGAGCGGCGCACCAAAGAAGGTGGTGAGCAGCAGGGTATACATCACTACCTTGCCCGCCAGTGAGATATTCCACAAGATTTCTCTGGTGACCTCTTCCATGCCTGTCCTCCTGTACGGCCCTTTTTTGTGTCAGCTTTGAGGCGGAACCGCAAGGGTGGCTCTCTTGAGGAACGGGGCCACCGACTAGATAATGCCGTCGTCCTTGAGTCCTGCCAAATCGCCTTCCGTCAGACCCAGCAGGGAGCCGAAAATATCCGCATTGTGTTGCCCCAAGAGTGGAGCGGGCCGCACTTCGGCCGGAGAATCTGACATCTGGACGGCGCAGCCCGGCAGGGTAAAACCCCCACGCGTTGGATGCTCAACGGTGGTGATCATGCCGCGCGCTTTGAGATGTTCGTTGGCGAGGATATCGCCGCTGTCGAGCACGGCTCCACACGGCACGCCGGCCTTACCGAAGGCTTCCATCACCGCAAATTTGTCGCGCTGTTTCGTCCAGTCCGCAATAATAGCAAACACTTCGTCGAAGTGCGCATTGCGGCTCTTCTGGTCGTAAAAACGCGGCTCGTTGATGAGGTCCGCCCGTCCGATGGTTGTCAGGGTGCCCTCCCACATCGCCGGGGTGGTGTTAATGATGTAGGCATAGTCGTTGGGACCGCCCGGTGCGCATGGATAGAGATCGGTTGGGGCCATGGCCGCGAGCCGATTACCTGAGCGTTGGGCCGGGACGCTGCCGTAGTAATGACTCATCATGCCAATGCGGGTCAGATTCACCACCGCATCCTGCATGGCCACTTCGACCCGCTGACCCGTGCCGGTTTTCTCACGTTGGAGCAGGGCTGAGAGAATGCCGACGGCACAGTGGATCCCGGTTCCGGTATCGCCTATGGTCGGACCAGGACGCAGCGGGGGCGTGTCCTGCGTGCCCGTGACACTCATGGCTCCGCCGGTGGCCTGCGCAATCATGTCAAAGCTCTTGAATCCAGAATAGGGGCCGTAGGTCCCAAACCCTTTGACCTGAGCGTAGACAATGCGCGGATTGATTGCCGAGACAACGGCATACCCCAGACCCAGGTCAGCGATGGCACCCGGGCCGTAATTCTCAACCAGGACGTCAAAATGCGGTACGAGCTGCTTAAAGAGGCCCAGCCCTTTTTCGCTCTTGAGATTGATGCTGATGCTTTTTTTGCTGGCGTTCAATAAGAGAAAGTAGGGCGAGTCGAGTCCCGGCTTATCGGTAATGAGATACCGGCCCTGGTCCCCTCCTGTGGGCGGCTCAACCTTCACCACGTCTGCGCCCAGAAAGGCCAAGATTTCAGTACACGAAGGACCGGCCTCAAATTGAGTTACATCGAGTATTCGAATATGATCCAGCGCACTCACACTGCACCCCCTTTTTCGTTTGGCCGCAACGGGCCGGTTTGCGAACGTCGCCGTGAGTATGGGCCAATACTAGCGCTGTTGTCTGCCTTCGACCAGACCTCGCCGGCCCGACCGCCCAAGCGGTGCGGAGGGAGGCGGCGGGCGGAAACGCCTAGTCCTCAAACATGGTGCGGTTGTCTGTGCCGAACGGCCCATCTCGACCGAGCGCGAAATCTTCGTCTTGCCCGAATGGGCTACCTTCGGCCTCTTCTTCCCCTTGGTTGAACAGCTCTTCACGCTCAGCAGCGGCAGCGTCTGCTGTCACTCTTTGGGCCGGCAGGGCAGGGGGCTGTATTGCCGACTGCGACGCGGAATCGGGGCGCGTCGCAAAACTCGCCGCCGGTGGAAGCTCAGCGTCGATTGAGCGGGCTTCGCCGGTTGGTGTGTCGGAATAGTGGACGGTCCCCTTGCTATCAACCCAGGTATAAATCGTTCCTTGCCCAAGTCCCACCTGCGGCCAGGCAAGGGCCCCGAAACTCCAAATGATGATACCTATGCCTCTCGCCATGCGCCGGCCTCCTGGACGGTATACCCTGAGTGTGGCATAGCCCGTGGTGGAGAAGCAAATAAACACAGGGGCTATCGGTGTCGTGATCGGTTGAATTGTCCTGGGGCAAAGGTTAGCCTCGGAGCACCTTCAGGCGCTGACCGCGACCGATGGGTATCTTTTATAGAGAGGTGCTATGCCGCCGACTGATCTACCGAGCCACGGAACAAATTTAGGACTGAAGGGGATCACGCATCGCCGTATGTTTGGCGGCTTGTGCTACTATGCCAATGGTACTCCCTTTTCTTTTCTTCTGGGTGAAGACTTGGCCTTAAAACTCCCGGCCATGCAACTGGTTTCCGCAAGTGCCAGTCGGGCTGGAGACCTTTTTCATCCCGGCGGTGGGGAGTTTGTGATGCGGGAATATCTGGCGCTCAGTGCAGAAACCCTAACGGACGAGGACAAGGTCGATGCATTCGTGCAGGCCAGTTATTGCTTTGTGAGCGGTCGGGCCAGTCCAGCAGAAGAGCTTGCGCAACGTGATTTGTTAGAAGGGCGGACTGGTTTATATAAGAAGAAAAAACGACCAGCTCGCCGGAAGGTGAAACCGTAGGAACCGCTCGCCCCTGCCTCTCCGGCCCTCGCGAGCAGGGCAAACCTCAATGACAGGCATGACGCAGATCGTTCTCGGCTGGAGTGCCTTTTTGGCCTCGACGCTCTTTGCCCCGGTTGAATGGCTGAAGAATTTTTTCCTTTTCCATCCCAGCTCGACTGTGGATGGAACGCCAGCAATGTATGAGCTTGCCTACGAGGACATCCGCTTCGGAGGAGAGAATGGGACGCTCTTACACGGCTGGTATATCCCCGGCCCGGGGGATGTCCTCTTTATCTGGTTTCACGGGAATGGCGGAAATATCCAGCATCGATTGGATCACGTCCATCTGATGCATACTCACGTTGGTGGCAGCCATCTCCTGTTTGACTACCAGGGCTATGGCCTGAGTCATGGCCGGCCGTCGATTCCTGGCATCGTATCCGATGGCCGGGCCGCTATCCGGCTCGTTCAAGAACGGGGCTGGAGCAAAGGAAAGCGCCTCGTCTTTTTTGGGGAATCCCTGGGCTGCGCGGTCGCGCTCGCGCTTGCGCTTGACCGCACGCTAGAAGTGCGCCCGGAGCGCCTTATTCTGGAAGCGCCGTTCTACTCCCTGCACGCGATGGGACAGGTCGTGTTGCCGCCCCTGGCCTTCTTAGTAAAAGACGATCTCAACTCAGCCAGGCTTATTCCCAGGCTCACGGTTCCACTGCTCGTTATTCATGGCACCCGGGATCGGCTCGTGCCTTTTCAGCAGGGGCGCGCCCTGTATGCACTGGCCCCTCCACCCAAGCAGTTTTATGAAATCCCAGGTGGGGAACACGTTGGTCTGTACAGGGTCGCTGGGCAACGGTATTTCCAAACTATTCACGCCTTCGTCGCTGACGAACCTTCTTCTGGTACGACTGAATAGACGTAGGCATGGCCCAATCTGAGACGGAAACGGAAGAACAGCGCCCCCGAATGCTTCGCTCTCTCCGGGGACTGACGCTGAGTTTCGTTGCCTGTGTGGGGAGTGCTGTCCTGTTGGGCCTGCTACTCGCTGGCTGGTTCCTGTCCGAACAGCGTTATGTGGCCTTCCTTGAGCACGAACTGGAAGGGTTCTTACACGCAGAAGTGGAGATTGCATCAAGTACGCTCTCCTTTCGGCAGGGGGTGGGGGTGCAGTTCAAGACGGTCAGTATGCAAGCGTATGACGGTACCGATCCGTTTATGACTGCTGAACGTATCGATCTCGTGCTTGATCTCCAGGCGCTCTTACGCGGCCAACTGCTCTTTCGTCACATCTTCGTCTTGAAGCCGCGTGTCCAACTCGTGCAATCGACAGCGAATGCTGAATCGGTTGCGCCAGTTGCGCGCCTGTTCTCGCGCCAGGTGAAGCCGTCAGCCCCAGAGGCTGAAGAAACTCCGTCCGATGCCAATCTCTGGTTTTCGCCTCAACTGCTGGTCCATCAACTTGTCTTGGAAGATGCCACACTGGTCTTCCAGCAAACATCCACCAGAGTCCCCGTGGTCTTTACCCACGCACGATTACGGATTGCTTGGGATACAGGGGGCGTATGGGGAGAGTTGAGCGCGGACCTGGGACAGAGCGGAGAGGTCGGACAGTTGACGCTCCATGCGCGCGCCACGGACGAGGAACCGACCTCGGATGCGTCTCCGGCCGAATGGCGGGGCGACATTCACCTCCAAAACGTTGCCGTCCAGGAGCTGGGAGCTTGGTTCGGGGCAGATTGGCCCGCGGCGCACGTAGACTTCTCAGGGACGTATGCCGGCAGGGCGAATGCGAGCACGACCGTCTCGGGTCGAATAAGCGTCAGAGAGGCCGATCTTGCACCCCTGACGATTGAGCACGGGAGCCTCGGTCTGACGGACTTGCGCTGGGATAATCCACCGTACGCCGTCTCATGGTCGATGGGCGCACCGGTCGCCGGGCTGCTCGAAAATCTGGCTGAAAGTCCGGCCTCACTCACGCTCAGCGCCACGCTTGAAGAGGTGCAGGGCCAGCTTGGGAAGCCTGACCTCCCGGTTCGTCTGACCTCGGGCCAGCTTCGTTTGCAGGACGGTCACCTGCACGCCTCGGAGCTAACGGGCTCGTACGGACGCTCCTCGGTGCTGACCGAGCTGAGCGCCGACTGGGGGCCGCTGTTCTCAGCAGAGCCGCCAACCCTCGGAGTCAGACTCGCCACACAGATAAACCTCACCGATGACCTGGACTCTGCGCTTGCAGTGGTGTCAAGCCCACAACGAGAAGCCTTCCTGCCAGCGGTGTACCAGCCGTCAGGGCAGGCTGACCTTCGGTTGCAGGCGCAGCTTCCCCTCGGTAAGAGCACACAGCCCCTGTACGCCGCGACGGTGGAATGGCGTTCGGCCGGCATGGTCCTTCCCGAGTGGGGTCTGACTCTGTCTGGGGTGAATGGCACCGTGCACCTCACGCCGGCGGAGGCGCGGCTGCAGGATATCCGTTTTCGTATGGGGGCCTCGGTCGGGTTCCTGGAGGGAACGATCGCGCATCCTTTTACTGCCTCACAGCAGGGACGGGTTGCCATGTCCATTCCACAGGCAACAGTCCAGGATTTTGTGCCGCTGCTTGACGGGGCTATGGTGGACCTGCAGTCTGGACAGATCAGCGGCAGGCTGGTCGCCCGGTTCGGTCCGCACCGGCACAGTCTGGCAACCGAGGGGCGGGTCGCGCTGAGTCAGGTCCGGGTGGACGTGCTGTCGTTTCTTGAGCCGCTCGATATTGCGCGTGGACACGTCTCCTGGCGTGGCCAGCAGGGGCGATTTGTCATTGAGCAGGCCAGCCTGCCCGGCGGGACGGTGGCGGGCTCGGGCGAGTTGCTGAGCCTTGAACCCCTGGAGTTGCACGTCAGCCTGGAGTGTGGCGAGCTGGATTTCGACTCGATCCTGATCCCTGATGCCGCTCGACCAGAGCAGAAAAAAGAGACCGCAGAACCGGACACGGTACGCGTCGATGTCCACTGCGACCGCGTGCGGTATCAGACGTTTACCGCGGCACCGGTCCGGGCTTCGGTTGACCGGCATGATCGTCAGGTCGATTTTCGGCTCGAAGAAGCCGGTGTCTCAGCCGGCCACATTCGAGGCGAGGGGACGTTCTGGCTTGACTCGTCCGCGCTCTCGTTCGCACCGCAGGTGAGTCAGGTTGATGCGGCGGACTTTTTTGCCGCGCTCGGCCATCCAACCGATACCCTCTCCGGCACCTTAGACGCCAGCGGCGACATCGAAGTTGGCAACTGGGAGTTCTGGGATGACCCAGAGGAGTGGGAGGGTGAATTGACGCTCTCGGTTCAAGATGGGGTTGCCCAGCAGCTCCCGATTCTCGTGCGGCTCTGGAGCGCCATCAGTCTGCAAAGCCTCCTCAGCTTCTCGTTGCCGCAGTTCCCCCGCGGGGGACTTCCCTTTTCGTCTCTGAGCGGAGATGTCGTCGTGAAACACGGGGAACTCAGCACCGAGAATCTCTCTCTCATCGGAGAGGCCGTGCGCCTGGACACAAGAGGCCAAGTGAACTTGCGGCAGAAAGTGCTTGATATCACGACCGATGTTATTCCATTGCGCGGTATTACGAGTGTCGTTGAAAGGGTCCCGTTAGCGGGCAAACTGCTCGCCCAGAGTACCGACCGACTCACGGCGCTACCGTTTCAGGTCAGCGGCCCGTACCACGACCCTCAGATCAGTCTCCGGTTGCTCAAAAAAGTCGTTCCCTGACATGCGAGAAGAGGCGAGGGACCAGATGGCTACAGCATCGACGTATCGGTCCTGAGGCCAAACAATACACGACCGGCGTTCAGAGGTGGGTAGAGCGATGGGGCCAAAGCCTCCGGTTTTACCGGGCGGTCCGCTCAATCAGCGTCCGCAAGGCTTCCCCCTGCTGGTGTAAAGCCAGCAGCACCTCCTCGTGGTGTTGATTCGCTTCCTCTCGGCGCTGCTCCGTGCCCAGGCGCATGAGGCGGAATCCGTACAGGACCAACCCGCTTGACACGGCCAACGTCAGAGCGCTGAGACCCGTCTGCCAATAGGCGACGGCTAGGCCGGCCTGCTGAACGGCTAGGCCGGCTGCTTCGTATTCCGTCATGCTTTCACTCCCTCACTTCCTTCCCTCCTGTAAGAATTGCATAAAGAAGATGTCTCGGTCACTCCTCCATCCTGTTGGCGAAGGGTTAATCTCCTCTAGGACCGGGCGTCATATCTCTACCCACTACTTGGTCCACTGAATGCTTCCGCCAGTCTTCGGGTAGTGGTACACATCTGTACCCCTCGGTATTTGTAGAGTGCATGATTACTTTTCTCGTATCCTCACAAATCTTACGATTGAGGCCGCTCTCCACGAAAATCGCAATCATATCCCACTCTTGTGGCGCAACCACACGCCGCTTGTATAAACCGACATAGGGTTTCGGGGTCTGAATTCTTTCTCGTGCGAGCCGAGATCGCATCGCTTGCTTTTGAAACCTGCCATACGAACACAAGGTTCCGACACCTCTTGTGGCTCCAGCTTGCAGTGATCTGTCAGATAGCTCCTCAAGAGCTGCGCAGAGCGCTCAAGACGCAGAGTCGTATTTTGTCTCTTCTCCCTTATCTATCACGTCCAAGATAGCCCTCTCCGGGTAATCGCATGGATCGTATTCATTTCCAAAGACGGTCCCAGATATCATCACGACAGCCGTGACAGCCACCAATATGGAACTCTGCATATTATCCCCATCCCAGGTTGTCGCCCAATCCTGGATAGTGTCCTGATTTGACACCGCACTGCCCAATTTCGCAGGCCACTGCCTAAAAGGAAGAGTACCTAATAATGAATCACCGACCGAATGCTCTTGCCCTCATGCATAAGATCAAATGCCGTATTGATCTCATCGAGCGGCATGGTATGCGTAATGAAGTCGTCAAGAGGAATCTTCCCCGTCATGGCCCGCTCGACAAACCAGGGGAGTTCTGAGCGGCCCCTCACCCCGCCAAATGCGGTGCCACGCCAGACCCGGCCCGTGACCAGCATGAAGGGCCGGGTCGTAATCTCCTGACCCGCTCCCGCCACCCCAATAATCGTCGACTCTCCCCAGCCTTTGTGACAGCATTCCAGCGCGGCTCGCATGGTATGCACATTCCCGATGCACTCGAACGAATAGTCGACGCCGCCGTCGGTCATATCCACAATTACATCCTGGATAGGAGGGTCGTAGTCCTGGGGATTGACGACATCGGTTGCCCCGAACTTCCTGGCCAACTCGAACTTGCCAGGATTCACGTCAATGGCAATGATGCGCTCGGCCTTGGCCATGCCGGCTCCGACGATGACGGCCAGACCGATCCCGCCCAGACCGAACACCGCAACCGTACTGCCCGGCTCCACTTTGGCCGTATTTTTGACCGCGCCAATCCCGGTTGTGACGCCGCAGCCGAGTAAACAGACTTTTTCGAGCGGGGCGTCTTTCTGGATCACCGCGATACTGATCTCAGGCAGCACGGTATATTCGCTAAAGGTACTGGTTCCCATATAATGGTAGATGGTTTTGCCGTTGAGCGAGAAACGGCTGGACTCGTCCGGCATGAGCCCGCGGCCTTGTGTCCCGCGTATCGTCTGGCACAGGTTGGTCTTGCCCGATTTGATGAACGGGCAATTCGGGTCTTCCGGCGTGTAAAGGGGAATGACGTGATCGCCCTCTTTCACGCTGGTGACGTCCGCACCAACCCCGACCACAACGCCTCCGCCTTCGTGGCCAAGAATGGCAGGGAAAACTCCTTCTGGATCATCCCCTGAAAGCGTAAAGGCATCGGTATGGCACACTCCGGTCGCCTTTATCTGGACCAACACTTCGCCTTTTTGTGGACCTTGGACTTCGACCTCTTCCAGTTCGAGTGGTTTACCGGCTTCCCAGGCGACTGCCGCGCGTGTTTTCATGTTGCCTCCCCGTATTGCGTGATTACACTTGCCCCGTACCATAGCCCTCAGTCACGAACAAGCGGAGCCTTGACACGGGCCCCGCGGCCCCTCAGAAATGTGAAGAACGGCAACAATATTGCGCAGGATGAGGCAATCTGGTAGGGGGAAGTACGCCGGCTCTCAAGGCTTTCCACCCGTCCAGAGCGTACTGAGTCAGGAGCGGGCGGAGAGGATGTGGCATGGCTCGGCAGTTTCATATCCCAGACTTCTATAAAAGCCCGATCATTTCGCGGGTGAAAAGATACCGCCAACTGCAAGACCCCCGCAAGCAGGACTTACTGCCCACGGTACTCGACTTTGGTCCGGTGCGTTTTATTCTCGCCCGCCATTTTGGGTTCTGCTTTGGCGTGGAGAATGCGGTTGAGATCGCGTATCGAACGCTTCGGGAGAACAGCGACAAGCGCATTTTTTTCTTAAGCGAAATGATTCATAATCCGGCGGTGAACCACGATCTCCAGGAGCGGGGAGTGCGCTTTATTTTCTCCTCTGCGGGCGAACACTTGATCGCCTGGGACGAACTCACCGCAGAGGACATTGTGGTCGTGCCAGCCTTTGGGGCGAGTGTGGAAGTCCAGGACGCCTTGGCCCAACGCGGATTAGACCCGTACACCTATAATACGACCTGTCCGTTTGTGGAGCGCGTCTGGAAACGGAGCGCTCAGCTTGGCAGTAGCGGTTATACCGTGGTCGTGCATGGAAAAGCGTCCCACGAGGAAACCCGTGCGACCTTCTCGCATAGCATTCAAAATGCGCCGACGGTCGTCGTCCTCAATCTCGAAGAAGCCTATATCCTGGGTGACATTATTCGTGGCCACCTTGAGCCGGTCGTTTTCTTCGCGCACTTCGGTCATACCTGCTCTCAGGGGTTTGACCCCGAGCGCGATTTGCAACGGCTGGGTGTTGTCAATCAAACCACGATGTTAGCTTCCGAAACACGGCAGGTCGCCCAAATTTTACGTCGGGCCCTGGCCGATCGTTATGGAGAGGGACGGCTGAGAGAGACCTTTGCCGACACGTCCGATACCCTGTGTTATGCGACCAATGAGAACCAACACGCCACGTATGCGTTAATTGAGCATGGGGCCGATCTGGGCCTTGTCGTCGGCGGGTATAATTCGTCCAACACCTCGCATATTGTTGAACTGTGTCGGGCGGCCATGCCGACATATTTTGTCCAGGGCGCAAAGGACATCGTCTCCCCGTCCCACATCAACCATTTTGTTTTAGACCGGCAACAGCTCGAAACTACGCAGAACTGGCTGCCCGAACACCGCCCGCTCGATATCGCCCTCACTTGTGGGGCGTCCTGTCCAGATGCCATTGTGGACGAAATCCTGCTGCGGGTGCTGTCTTTCTTTGACCAGTCACGAACAATGCAAGAGGTCTTGCAGCCCTATCCTTCCATTGCGCCAGCAGCGGGCTGAGACCGGTCCTGCCAGGACACGCCTATGCAACTTGAAGCGGCAGACTATGTTATCCTGATTGTTGATGACCTCGACCGGGCTCTTGACTTTTATACCCAGGTTTTAGGGCTCAAGCTCGGCCATCGTTCTGGAGACTACGCGCAACTCGATACCGGTACGACCCGGCTTGGATTCTATACCCGCCCAGCCATGGCGGCCGTGGTCGGTTTCGCCCTGGAGCCTGCTCGGCAGACCGCTCCTGGTTTCGAGCTGGGCTTCAAGGTCGCCAGCGTTGATGCCGCCTATGCGGAAATAGTGGCTGGCGGAGCGACGCCGGTCACCCCACCGGCAACCCGCCCGTGGGGACAACGGACGGCCTATGTGCGTGACCCGGACGGCTATTTGATTGAATTGGCTCAGGGGCTATAGCCCGGGGTAGGATGTTGTTGGTGCGGTTTCGCTCGCCCTGATAAAGCTTGGCACGGCAAGAGACCGCGAGGTGCCCATCGCCCCGCGGGTATCTTTTAGCCCTGCTTGCGGAGTGCAAAGAACGAGGTGAAATTCCCTCGACGGGCCAGGAGCAGGAGGGCCTCCGCGTCTTTGAGTTCTTTTACGGCCGTCGTGAAATTACGTACCGATTGCACGGCTTGGCGGTTCACCTCTTCGATGACATCTCCGGGCCGGATACCGGCCAGCTCGGCTGGGCTGCCCGGCTCAACCGCCGTGACAACGACGCCTTTTTGATTGTCCGACAGGCGGTAGCGTTGGCGATGTTCGTCTGAGATGTCGGCGACGGTCAGGCCCCAGCTTGCCTCACTCTCCTCGCGGCTGCTGGCTTGGGCGACCTGATCGGTCAATTCTCCAAGCGCGACGGAAATGGTTTGTTCTTTCCCGCCACGCAGAAGGGTGACGTCGACCTTTTCCCCAACCGGGGTGCGCGCCACCAGGGCCGGGAGGTCGTGCGATTTCAGAATTTGTTCCCCTTGGAAATGGGTAATGATATCGCCCCGCTCAATACCCGCCTTCTCTGCCGGTCCACCCTCTGTGACCTCAGCGACCAGGGCACCGAGAGGCTCTTCCAGGTCAAAGGATTTTGCCAGCTCTGCCGTGACCGTTTGAATGGCGACGCCCAACCAGCCCCGGGTCACTTTCCCCGAATCTTTGAGCTGGTTAATGATCGCCTTGGCCATATCGATAGGAATGGCAAAGCCGATGCCGATATTGCCGCCACCCTGGCTAAAGATGGCCGAGTTAATACCCACGACTTCGCCCCGCAGATTCAAGAGGGGGCCACCGGAGTTACCGGGGTTAATCGAGGCGTCCGTCTGGATAAAATCGTCATACGGCCCAGCGCCGATCACGCGTCCTTTGGCGCTGACGATACCCGCCGTCACTGTTTGTTCGAGTCCGAACGGATTGCCGATGGCCATGACCCAATCGCCAATCTGCAAATCCGACGAGTTGCCGAGCGGAACACTCTGAAAGGGCTGTGCTGATTCGATTTTGATCAGCGCCAAATCTGTTTTATCGTCGGTCCCGATAATTTCCGCCTCAAACTCGTCTTCGTCCGAGAGCCGGACCGTAATTTTGTCGGCCTCCCCAACAACATGCTCATTGGTGACAATATAGCCGTCCGGGCTGATAATGAAGCCGGAGCCTAAACTGCGCTGCTGCCGCGGGGGAGGGCGGTCGCCAAAAAAACGGCGGAAGAACTCTTCAAACGGGTCTTCCCCGCCAAATGGATTTGGCCCCGGCAGCGGTCTCTGGCGACGCTGGGAGCGTCGTGTCGATGTTTGGGTCGTTGAGATATTCACGACCGCGGGCATGGTCGTTTTTGCGATATCGGCAAAATCGGGAAGCTGACTCAGACTGGTGACCGCCGGGAGGTGCGCTTCCTCTTTGCGCTTTTCTTCCTTTTTCTTCGAACCGAATAATTCCAGAGCGTGCAGGGGGCGGTCCACGAGCAGCAATCCTGACAGAACGAGGATGCCGACGGTGAAAACGCCGGGTCGTACGGATCCTCTCTTACGCATGCATTCCTCCCCTTTCCAGCAACAATCCAGAGGCAAATAGTCTTACGCCGGCCAGCTGCACCCAAGGATTACGGTTGCGCGCCTTTATTCATCTTTTCTCGCAGCTCAACCTGTTTCACGAATGAGGGGACAACGGGAGCGAATTCCGGTGAGAGGCGGTGCCGAATGTCCATGGCCGCGTCAGCAGCAAGCCGCCGCAGCGGGACAGACTCCTCAATACGGGAGAATTCGTCGAGAAAAGTGAGGACATCTTCCGTCCCTACTTCTTTCAGGGCAAACAGGGCTGTCCCCTTTGTCGGGTCATCCAGGTCACGCCGAAGAAACTCCATAATGGGCATGGCGCCCCGTGGGTCGCCAATTTTGCCTAATGCAACCAGGACCTTTTTTTTGACCCCGGCATGAACGTCTCGTAAAAACAACTGCTGGGCCAGGGCCAGAGTGGCGTCTGTGGCCCGCATATTCCCCAGATATTCAATGGCTTTGACTTTGACACGAATATCAGCGTCCGCGGTGGCATTGAGCAGATAGTCAATCGTCTTCGGGTTTTTCATCTCTCCGAGCGACTTCACCGCGCTCATGCGCGTTTCCGGTCGATCATTCCCCAGGCGACGGATAATCTCTTCCATCTCTGGTCCCGACCCTCTTTTTTGCTTTTCCTGGCGGAGCCGCACCCGACTCTCGCGCGTCAAGCGACTCCCCAATCGCGTGCCCTGGCCCAGAAACTGTGCCTCAGAGACGCATGGCAGGGTCCAGTCGAACAGGCTGAATGCGAGGCAGACAATGAGGCCGAGCACCAGCCCCGACTTCTGTCCACAATACCGTTCCGTCACTCCTGCACTCATAGGTTTGCTACTAGGTTTGCTACCACTCGTGATTGACCGAGGATGCCCCACGCGGAGACTGGATGCAAGGGCGCTAGGTTGAGAATAACGGGTCTTGCTCTTCACGCCGAAAGACCTGGACCTCTTCCGGGAAAAGGCCGCCTTCGGGAATATCCTTGAGGGGCGTGCCGTCCTTGAGCCGCCCTTCTATCACTTCGCGATACGTACAGACCAGGTAGCGATGTCCGTCACGCGGTTTGGTTGGGAGACGGGCCTTCTCGACCCGGGTCTCACCTTTGGCCTCTGGCCCAAGAATTCGTATAACATAGCGTTTCTTCATGAGTCCTTTCAATGCCCGAATAACCGAGGCGCGGGACAGCCCGGTCATCTCGCAGATTTCGGCATAGCCGGCCGTAATCAGAGGAGTCCGCCGTAAACCAATAGAGTGCCGCCACAAGGCCCGGTAGGTTTTCCACTCGCGCGGGTCCATGAGCCGATTCAGCTCGTCTTCCAGCAAATAGTCGGGGAGGCGTGGGGACGGTTGCCACGGAGGACGGCGCGTCAGGCGAATCTGAACATCAGCTCCCTCTCCCGTGGCCTGTTCTTCCAATAGAGTCGGCGGCTCCTCTTTTTTCGCCATAATCGGGTCGCTCTATTTTTCCCGTGTATAATACTGATAAATGGAAACGGTGCCAATGGGCAGAACGTGGAGGCGATAATGCTGGAGATGGCTCCGTCCGCCGCTGATGGGGAGGGGGACGGATGAAGATTCGGTCTATTACGATAGGACTCGATCCCGGCTTTCCGTTGAAGACCGCTCGGATCACGCACGGCGGACGCTTTGCCCAAGCAGTCAGGACCATCTGCGAGGCGGAAGGGTTAGCGGTGCAGACTCTCCGTTTGGCCACCCCCCCATTTCCTCAGTATCTGGCCGGTCGCTCTCCTGCCGAGATCCTTCGCTTTGCCCAAGAACTGGAAGCCTGCTGTCTCGCCAATGGGCTGGATTATTGCGCGCTCGGACCAATAGACCCCAGTGTGCCCGAAGAGCAGAGGTTTGTTGACCTGTTACCAGAGCTGATCGCCGAGACCGAAATAGTGTTCATCAGCGCGCGTCTCGGCAATGGCGACCAAATTCCAGCTCGGCCCGTGACCCAAGCGATTGCCGGCATTATGCAGACGATCGCAAACACAACGCCAGACGGATTTGGCAATCTCCGGTTTGCGGCAGCGATACACATCCGCGCCCAGACTCCTTTTTTCCCAGTGGCGTTTCACACTGGAACACCAGCCGTCTCCCTTGCCCTTGAAGCAGCCGATGTGGTGGCGTCCGTTGCCCAGCCTGATCTCAGTCCGGTCAGACTCATCACCGAGATACAACAGGCATTTGAACGCCCGCTTCGCCCCCTTGAGCAGCGTCTGAAGCGATCTGGACAGCAGTATTTTCGATTTGCGGGCTTTGACCTTTCACCGGCGCCGGGTCCTGGGAGCAGCATTGCCCGGGCAATTGAGCGAATCAGCGCTGTTCCCTTTGGCAGTCCGGGCACGCTGGCCGCCGCCGCCTTGGTCACCGCCGCCCTCAAAGAGACGGCCCTTGATCAGTGTGGCTATTGTGGACTCATGTTGCCAGTGCTCGAAGATGCTGGTCTCGCCGAACGCAATAATCAAGGACAAATCCGACTTCCCCAACTGCTGACCTATTCCGCGGTGTGCGGCACGGGGCTCGATACCATACCGCTTGCCGGCAACGTCTCTCAACATCAACTGATGGGGCTCCTCGCCGATGTTGGGGCGTTAGGCTGGAAGTTGCAGAAACCGCTCTCCGTTCGTCTACTCCCGATCCGGGGCAAGCAGGTCGGTGAGATGACAACGTTCGACTTTCCCTATTTTGTGAATACGCAGATCATGGCCGTCGCCTAGCAGCCGGCTGAGGAATCTATGGAAGACAAGATCATGCTGCCAGACCGGGTACGGCAACAGGGGAGAGCGCCCTGGGTCCGACAGCTTCTCGCCTGGTCAGCGGTCGTCGGTTATTGCGGGTTCATCTACTATCTTTCCGATCAACCCGACCTGAGACTCCCCCAGCCCCTAGCTTTCTCCGATACGTTGATCCATGTGGTCATGTATGCGGTGTTGGGTTGGCTCTGGACAGTGGCGCTCAGAGAAACCTGGTCGGGCTGCACGTCCCGAGCAGCTTTGCTTTCAGCCCTTATCTTTAGCCTTGGATATGGGCTTAGTGATGAATGGCATCAGAGCTTCGTGCCGGGACGTTTGGCCAGCGCTACCGATGTGGGTGCGGATATGATAGGCAGCGGACTCGGCGCGGGAGGCTGCCTTTTGTGGCCGAGAAGAGGGGTAAACGCCTGACCGGTCCCGACGCTTCAGTGTTGCCAGGGGAGGGGCATGGGTGCATTGTCTGCGGTGTAGACTCTGACCGGTGCCTGGCCGAGAGTCGCAACAATGAACAGGTCTTCTGTTCCGGTATTGACTATCTGATGGATCACATCGCGTGGTATCTGGAGGGTTGAGTTCGGACCGAAATCCGTCTCCTTTCCCTCAACCGTCAAACGCCCCGAGCCACGCAACACCAGGATGGCTTCTTCACAGTCGTGACGGTGAACGGGTGTCCCACTGCCGGGCCTGATGGTTTGCATCCACATTTCTAGGGTTTGCATGCCATGTTCCGGCCCGGCCAGGGTCTGGTGTTCCAAGCCAGGGAGGGCAAATTTCTCTACAGTTTCGTTGTGGACGACTGGCATCTGTTCTTCCTCCTCCAAAAGGTGTTGTTGCAGCAATACCACAGAAGTGAGCGGTCTTCGAGCCGATACGATAGTGATACTACCATGACCAGGGCTGAGCACGGCGACAGGGGATCTCCCGATAAGGGGCAAGCTCGACGTGATAAGTTGAGTGTGTCACAATACCTCCGTTTGACTCAATACATTCGGTGGTGGAGAGAGGGAGATGTCAGTGAAAGGGCACGCCCGACAATTTATGGCGGCAAATGATGTGGTTGTCTCTCCTGAGACGACCCTAGCCGAGGCTGCCCGCCAACTTGCCCGGTTGGACATCACCGGCCTGCCCGTCACCGATGCGAACGGACGAGTCGTTGGTATTATCACCGAAAGCGACATGCTTGACGCCTTTCTTGCCCGGCGCTCCAACGACGTGCCTGTGGAAACACTGATGACGGAACATGTGCTCACTGTCGACGAATTTACCCCCGCGGATCAGGTGCTCACCATTTTACGAGAGCAGCAAATTCATCACCTGCCCGTGGTTCGCCAAGGCCTTGTGGTTGGTTTGATCACTCCCCAGAGGGTGCTGCACTATATTGTCTCGCATGAATTTCCTTCGCCACCGGCCGCCGCCTAGTTGATTTTCAGTTCAGGAAAAGACCTCGCCCGTGTCTCCTCAGATTGCTCTGTCTGGCTATCAAGAGGTGTGTCATATATGAAAGATGACTCCGTATCTCAGGTATCTCAGCGTTACTGGCGCACGAATCTTCGCATTGTCGGGACCCTGCTCAGTGTCTGGTTTATCGTTTCTTTTGGGCTGTCCATTCTCTGTGTTGACGAGTTGAACACCATCCGGCTGGGCGGCTTTCGGCTTGGTTTTTGGATGGCGCAGCAGGGCTCGATGTATGTCTTTGTCACCCTGATCTTTGTGTACGTCTGGCTGATGAACCGTTTGGACCGAGCATATGATCTGGAGGAGCAAGAAGAGGTCAGCGGCGAGCGGGGGGTCCGATGATGGAGCTCTTTTCGACAGATCCGGTCAAAATTTGGACCTTCATCATTGTTGGCCTCTCGTTTGCGCTCTATATCGGTATCGCCTGGCGAGCCAAAGCCGAGTCAACGAGTGACTTTTATGTTGCCGGCTCACGGGTCGGTGCCGTCGCTAACGGCATGGCGACCGCCGCAGGCTGGATGAGTGCGGCCTCGTTTATCTCAATGGCGGGCATGATGTCCTTCCTGGGGCGTGACGGGGCGATGTATCTGATGGGCTGGACAGGCGGGTATGTGCTCTTGGCCCTGTTACTTGCGCCATACTTGCGGAAGTTCGGAAAATACACCGTGCCGGACTTTGTGGGCGAACGCTATTATTCGCAGACCGCTCGGGTCGTCGCGCTTATCTGCGCCATCTTTGTCTCGTTTACCTATGTGGCCGGTCAGATGCGTGGAGTTGGTGTCGTATTTGCGCGTTTTTTGGAAGTCCCGGTTGAATTCGGGGTGATCATCGGCATGGCCATCGTCTTTATCTACGCCGTGACCGGTGGACAAAAAGGCATTACCTATACCCAGGTCGCCCAATACTGTGTGCTGATCTTTGCCTATATGTTGCCCACCTTTTTCATCTCTCTGCTGATGACGGATACGTTGCTCCCCCAAATTGGTTTTGGGGCGGAACTGACAACAGAGCCCGGAACGTCTCTGCTGGATAAGCTCGACGGCTTGAGTCAGGACCTTGGTTTTGCAGCCTATACGGGTCGGGGGAGTAAAACTACTATCGATGTCTTTTTTATTACTCTCTCGCTGATGGTCGGGACGGCCGGTCTGCCGCATGTCATCACCCGCTTCTTTACGGTCCCGAGAGTGAAAGATGCGCGGCTCTCAGCCGGTTGGTCCCTGTTGTTTATTGTCATCCTGTACGCCACCGCGCCTGCGGTTGCGGCGTTCGCCCGGACCAACCTCCTAACGACCGTTCATAATGCCGAATACGCCCGTGTGCCTGACTGGTTCTCAAAGTGGGAGGAAACCGGCCTGATTCGGTTCTCCGATAAGAACCAGGATGGCCGTATTCAGTATTACAATGAACACAATCCCGCCTTTGCCGAGTACGCTGCAGGGCAAGGCTGGCGGGGAAACGAGTTATATATCGACCGCGATATTATCGTGCTCGCCAACCCGGAAATTGCCCAACTGCCGGCCTGGATCGTGGCCCTGGTTGCGGCGGGCGGTCTGGCGGCCGCCCTGTCTACCGCTGCCGGCCTGCTGCTCGTCCTGTCGATGTCGGTCTCCCACGATCTGATGAAAAAGGTGATCCGCCCGGACATCACCGAGCAGCAAGAGCTCCGCTATGCCCGTCTCGCCGCGGCCGGCGCGGTGATCATCGCCGGCTATTTCGGCATTCATCCGCCAGGGTTTGTCGCCCAAGTGGTGGCTTTTGCCTTTGGCCTGGCCGCTTCGAGCTTCTTTCCGGTTATTGTCCTCGGTATCTTCTCCAAACGTGTGAACCGAGCCGGAGCGATTGCCGGGATGATCTGTGGCATGAGCTTTACCACCGCCTATATTATCTATTTCAAATTTATCAGCCCCGAAGCCAATACTGCCGAGCACTGGCTATGGGGTATCTCGCCCGAAGGCATCGGCGGGATTGGTATGCTGCTCAACTTTGGCGTTACGCTCGTCCTGTCCTCGTTCACCAGCCCACCCCCAACACAGGTCCAAGACATGGTTGAGAGGATTCGGATACCGCGGAACTGAGTGACAGTATGGCACTGTTCCCCCTAACGAATGGCAGCAGCACCGAGCGGGGAGGGAGTCAGAAAGGGAAAAAAGAGTGCTGGTGGAAGGAGGAGTGTGACTCCCAACATACGAGCGAAAATCGACGGTAGCGCCGAATGTCCTCAAAATCACGCCGGTTCAGCGTAATAACAGTGGCTCCGATAGAACGAGTGGCGAATGCGATTAAAACATCAAAGGAGAGTTCTTGAATTTTTCGTTTCTCATAGCCTTTTTCAGCCGCAAGCCGCGCAACGATGACCGCACTGTCCTGCCAATCTTTCGCCGTCGGGGTAATCAGACGAAGACTTGCGGCCAAGTCCCGTACAAACGCCTGTTCTGTGGCAGTCCGAGACCCCCTCAGCAATTCATGGATGACAACAGAGCTGCCCCGGAACAAGAATGGCCTCGCGAGAATTTTCTGGGTAAAACGACCGGCACGGAAGTTATCGATGTAAACCGAGGTATCCAGAATGGCGAGACTAGCTGTTTTGGAAGGCATCTGGCTCGCCAACCTCACTATACTGCTTCACGACTTTCTCATGCGCGGCTTTCTCGGCAACAAAATCCAACGCCGCTCTCGCTGTTTCGGCAGGACGCCGGGTCTTCAGATAGCGACCAACTTGGCGTAATTGTTTTTCCTCTAACGGGGTGGTGACATTCTTCTTGGGCATGAAGCAATCCCTCCGCTTTCCTTACGGAAGTTAGCCTCCCGAGTTCTCCCGAGACTGGCAAGCGTTCGAGAATGAAGGATGAGGGAGGCGAAGCGAGAAATGTGGGCAGGGGCGGAATCGAACCGTCGACACGAGGATTTTCAGTCCTCTGCTCTACCGACTGAGCTACCTGCCCACGTGGTGGGGCATCCTCCTTAGCAGGTAATCCAGTTTCTTGGCAAGCCCTGTTGCGGGTGCGCAAGGGGCGAGGCCCAAACCGTTGACGTTGATGAGTCGGTGATGATAGCGCGTGGAGAGGAGAGAGACGATTTGACCATTGGCGGACGGCGCATCAACATCCAGTGATAGTGACGTTGGGCGGGGAGGGACGCAGCAATGTCGGGGAGACGAAGCGCAGAACATAACACGCCCCTAATATCCGTGATCCTGCCGACTTTTGATCGAGCGGATTTATTGCCGCGGAGTATCGTATCGGTGCTGACCCAGACTTTCACCGACTGGGAGTTGATCGTTATCGACGATGGCAGCACCGATAATACGGCCGAAGTTGTCGCGGCGTGGCAGGAACAGTCCGACCGGATTCGCTATGTCCGCCAGGCAAATCAGGGGGTTGGGGCCGCGCGTAACCGTGGCGTTGCGGAAGCCCGAGGAGAATATATCGCCTGTCTCGACAGCGACGATGAATATCGGCCCGC
The DNA here is from genome assembly GCA_963422435.1 of Binatia bacterium. Lineage (GTDB taxonomy): Bacteria > Desulfobacterota > Binatia > Bin18 > Bin18 > Bin18. Next base: position 3,196,205 of record OY729511.1, read on the forward strand.
CCACTTGGAGACGCGGCTCGCACTGTTGCGTCGGCATGATCTGGATTTGATTCAAGGCGGTGTCCAGTTTGCTGGCAAGCAATGGGTGGTCGACTTCTTTGATCCCACCAAGCTTATCCGCATATCCGAATGTGTGATCGGTGGAACGCTGTTCGGAAAGCGCGCGGTCTTTATCGAACTGGGCGGATTTTGTGACCTGAACTATGGAGAAGACCTTGACCTGTGGGAGCGGGCTCAAAAGGCGTTTCAGGCCAAGACCTTTCGCGAACCAGTCACCTATATTCTCCACGAAACGCCCAATAGTCTGCGCATGGTCCGGCTTGAGGAGTGGGCCGCCCGGCAATCTGAATAGTCGGCTGAAACGACCACGGCGTACGCCTGAACGCACTAGTTATGCTGTGGAATGACGAGCGTCTGCGGTGAGGACGCGGTCTCTCAGGCAATACACCCCCAGATAGAACAGGGGCGTATCGAGCAGGGCAAAGACGAGTTTGAAGGCATACGAGGACAGCGCCAGCGGAATGAGTGTGTCAATCGAATCAACGGCTGAACCGAGCGCTCCGGAAGCATACAGGATGGACGAGATGAGCAGCGTATCAACGATTTGGCTGAGCATGGTCGAGCCATTATTGCGCAGCCACAAATGTCGCCCTTTGGTGAGCTGTTGCCAGAAGTGGAAGAGGTGGACATCAACGGACTGAGCGACCAGATAGGCAACCATAGAGGCGATAACACCCGGCTTCATAAAGGCGTACACCGCCTCAAACGTTGCGGTTGCGCCTGATACGCCCGAGGCATCCGGCAACACGTGGCCAAACCACATCAGGAAAAGCATGAAGAAATTCATGCAAAAACCAACCCAGACGATGGACTGCGCCCGCCGCCGGCCGTAGAGTTCGCTGATCAGGTCGGTGGCCAAAAAGGTAAAAGGGTAGGCTAACAGCCCGGCCGGAATCACAAACCAGCCAAGATCGACGAATTTCGTAATTCCGACAACATTCCCCAAGGTGAGCGAGGTGAGAAAAATTCCAGCCAGAAAGGAATAGAGGACCTCACGGGTATGCGCCGACCAAGCCCGGCCAGCCGGAGTGTGAGTGTCGTGCGGCATCTCAGTTACACGCGCGCTGCCACCTGCTGCTCGGCAAAGTCAATAACCTGGGCTTCCAGACAGGTCTGGTTGAGCTGATCAATTTCCTGCACGCCAGTGGGGCTGGTGACATTCACTTCGGTCAGGTAGTCGCCGATGATGTCGAGCCCGACAAAATACAACCCGTCTCGCTGGAGCAACGGGGCGACGGCGCGACAGATATCTGTATCGCGGTCAGTGATATCCGCCTTGACGCAGGTTCCGCCCACGTGGATATTTCCCCGGTTTTCATCGGCCCGAGGCACCCGCAGGGTACAGCCAATGGGTTCGCCGTTCAGAGCGATGAGACGCTTGTCGCCCTGACGGACTTCCGGGATATACCGCTGGGCAATGATGGCCTCGCGCCCGTCCTGGGTCAGAGTTTCGAGGATGGGGTTCAGATTCCGGTCATCCTTATGAACATAAAAAATACCGGCCCCACCGTGTCCGTCTATGGGTTTAATAATCATCTCTCCGCCCAGCTCATCGAGAAAAGCCTTGAGGCGCTTGGCGTCGTGGGTGATCAAGGTCGCGGGGATGACGCTGGGAAAGTTGAGGGCGTAGAGTTTTTCGTTTGCTGCGCGCAGGCCGGCAGGGCGGTTGAGTATCACCGCGCCTTCATGCTGGGCAAGGTCGAGCAACTGGGTCGCGTGCAGATAGGCAATATCAAAGGGCGGATCTTTACGCATGAAAATCGCGTCAAACTCACCCAACGGACCCGTGCGCTCTACGCCAAAGGTAAAATGATTGTTCGCCTCTCGGCGCAGTTCGACCTGACGGGCCCGGCCCATGGCGCGCGCACGTTCAATAAACAAGTCCGACATTTCCAGATACCAGACCTCATGGCCACGTGCCTGAGCCTCAAGCATAAAAACAAAGGTCGTGTCTTTGTCGATGAGGACGTGTTGAATCGGGTCCATAATAAAGGCGAAACGCATCATGCTGCCTCCTCATTAGCCGGCGCGCTCCCGTCAAACCGAGGAAGGATTTCCTCTGCCCACAGGTGCGGCATGCTAGGCAGGCGTCGGGTTTAAGGCAAGGGGGAACGGATATCGCGCCACAGAAACTGACACAGGGCGACGGCAGTGACACTCGCCGTCTCTGCCCGCAGCACCGAGGCGCCCAAACTGACCGACACAAACCCGGCACCCTTGGCCTGCTCGACTTCTTCAGGAGCGAAACCGCCTTCTGGGCCAATGAGAATATGCAGGGAGTCGAACTGCGTGGAGTGTCGGGCAAACTCCCTGAGGTGCAGCGCACGCTCTCGTTCTGAGAAAATAATTTTCCCTGAGTGCTGAGGGACGGAGTGCAAGAGTTCAGGCAGAGACTGCGGCGGGCGAATCTCGGGCGGCCGGCTCCCCGACTGTTTTGCCGCAGCGCGGGCGAGGTGCTGCCAGCGCGCGACGCGTTCGGCCCGTTTGCCGTCAGGAATACGGGCAACCGTAAAGGTCGAGACAAAAGGCGCAATGGTATGCACACCAAGCTCCGTGGCTTTTTCAATCACGAAGTCCATTTTGCGCCCTTTGAGCGTGCCCTGAGCCAGCGTTAAGGGGAAGGCGCGTGTCTCAGGTGGCAGGTGTTTCGTAATGCCGACCTCAGCATAGGTTGGTGTGATATGGAGAATCTTACCGTGATACGTTGCTCCTCTTTCATCGTACAGGGTGACTCGTGTGCCGCGGTTGAGCCGCAGGACGTTCCGAAGATGATGAAACTCCGCCCCGCTGAGCTGGACTCGGTCTTGGACGATAGCCTGAGATGAGATAAAGAAGCGGCGCATGTCTGGTCGGTCTTAGGTCCGCCGTAAGACCAGCGTTGCCCAGTCGTCTTTGGGGCGGTGTTCCACCAGCATCCAGTCTGGCGCGCTGAATGCCTCAGGTACGGCCTCGGCTTGGTCGTCCTGGATGCCGGATAAGATGGCATGACCCCGGGTCACTCCCTGGGTGATTGCCGGACATAATGCAATCAGCGTTGAGGCAAAAAGATTGGCGACGACCAATTGAAAAGGCGCCGGCAGTTCGTCAAGGCTGACGGTGCTGATATGAACCGCTGTCGCGACGCCGTTCACCAGCGCGTTTTTCTGCGCTTCTTCACGCGCGGTAGGATCGAGGTCTGTTGCCCAAATTGAAGGCGTTCCCAGCTTGGCTAAGGCAATAGCCAGAATTCCAGAGCCGGTGCCCACATCCAGGGCCTGCGCTGGAGGACCATACGTGTCGCACAGGGCTTCGAGCGCTTCCAGACAGGTGTATGTGGTCGCGTGATGCCCTGTACCGAAGGCCATGCTGGGATTGATCTCAATCACTGTTCGCTTCGAGTGCGCGGGCCGGACCTCCCAGGGTGGAAGGAGAAGCAAGCGTCGTCCAACCGGGAGGGGCGGGAAGTGGGTTTTCCAGCGATCTTGCCAGGACTCACTGGTGATGACCTCACACTCAGGAACACCGGTGACCAGGGCCGGGTACTCGGTGGCAATACGCCGGAGATGTTTCGTGAGGCTTGCCAACAAGGCCCCGGAGTCCCGGTCTGCGGAGAAAAAGCCCTGGACGAGCGTTCGGGCTGGCGGTGGCGTATCCGGTTTCCGTTCTCCCTCAGCAATCCCGATTGAGCCGAGTTCGATCAGAAAATGGGAGACGGCCTCAATCGCCTCAGTGGGGACGGACACCGCAACACGCAGCCATCGCTCCGCGCCCATATTGATGAACTCATTGGCCCACAATGACCAGCGTCTGCTCGGCTGGATTGAGATAGATATTGGCAACGCGCTGCAAATCCGTCTCCGTCACCCGCTGGATATGATTGAGATAGAGACGCCCGTACGTATGACCCAGACCGTACAGTTCGTTGAAGGCCAATTCTTCGGATTGCGCGGCATTTGATTGGAGTGAAATCTCATAGCTGCCGGTCATATATTTCTTGGCCCGCTCAAGCTCATCAGCCGTGACTTTCTCCTGACGGAGGCGTTCCAGCTCCGTTTGTGTGGCGCTCACCGCTTCGTCCACGCTGTCCGGGTCAGTGCCTAAGTACACACCAAACACCCCTGGGGCGAGTCCTTCAACATTGAACGCGGTCACGGAATAGGCCAGGGCACGCTGTTCACGCACCTCATAGAACAGCCGCCCCCCTTGGCGAGACAGGATGGTATCGAGGACCTTCAGCGCGTACCGGTCGGGATTATCGAGGGTGACGCCCTGAAAGCCCAGAACCACGTGGGCTTGTTGTTTCTCCGCACTTTTGGTTGCGGTCCGAACCCCGCTCGGGCGAGCCTCCGGCGCCGGGGCGGAGGGCGGCGTGCCCGCGGGCAGGCTCGACAATCCGGCACTCAGACGGTCAATCAGTTGGGTCGTCTCAACGTCGCCCACAACGCTCAGCACCAAGCGTTCCGGGTTGAGGAGGGCTTTGTAGTAAGCGGCAATTTGCTCCTGCGTTATAGCGCCGATGCTGGCTTCGCTGCCGAGGGTGAGCAGGCGATAGGGGTGCGTCTCGTACAAGGTCTGGTAAAACAGATCAAACGCAACTTGGGCGAGATCATCTTCGCGATTTTTGAGTGCCAGTAGAATCTCACGCCGACGTTTTTCGACCTCATCGGCTGGAAAAGTCGGGTGAAGTAAGGTCTCAAGAAAAATATCAATACCTTCATCGACGTGGGTCGTGAGAAACGAGCCCGATAAGCCTAAACTATTCCGTCCGGAAAAGCCGTCTACGCCGCCAGCCAGCGATTCAACCGCTTCCGCCAGACTGAAGCGGGAGAACTGTCGGCTGCCACGAGTCAGCATGCCGGCAATAAAATTGCTGATACCGGCGTTGTGTTCGCTTTCAAACAGGAGGCCACCGAGGGTTGCCGCTTGAGCCGCCATGACCGGGACGCCGTGGTGTTCCTTCACCAGCAGCCGGACGCCATTATCGAGGCGAACGGCGGTTACCGCGCTGCCGTTCGCCCCGTTCGCTCCCGCTGGGGAACCGGCCGCGTTGAGCGGCTGGTCGAGGCGCTGGCATAATTGGGCGAGGTCCTCGGCGGTCGGGATAGTGGCGTCCTGCGTCTTGCCCAGGATGATGGCATTCAGTCGGGCTGCAGAGAGATATTGACGCGCGACGCGCCGAATATCCTGGGGTGTCACCGCGGCCAGGCCCTTGAGATAACGCTGCTCATAGTCGGGGTCGGAGAAGACCGTGAGAAAATACCCCAGTTGGCGGGCTTGGCCCTGGACGGTTTCCCGCCGGTAGACAAAATCACTGGCTAAATTCGTGCGAGCCCGGTCGAGTTCCGCCTGGGTCACCAGCGTGTGCTTGTACTGGAAAAGCAGGGCCAGGCTCTGTTCGAGCGCCGACCGAATCTTCTCTTGTTCCAGGGCCGCCGCCAGGATGAAGAGACCCGAATCGGCCGGGGTATAGGCGCTGGCCGTAATCCAGTTGACCAGTTCCTGCTCGGCTTGGAGCTTTTGGACCAGCGTCGAGCTTTCTCCGCCGCCCACGATAAAGCTGAGGAGATCGAGGGCGAAAATATCTGCATGTTCAGCCGGCGGGAGGGGAAAACCCATATAGAGGTAGAACTCCTCAACGTTCATATCCACGACGGAGCGGCGCAGCTCGGTCTGGGCCGGTTCGGGCGGACGAGGACGGACGGGCAGTTGCACGGAAGGGGTGTGATCAAATAGCCGCTGGACTTCTTGGCGGGCTTTTTCCCGATCAATATCTCCAACAATCACCACCGTCATATTGTTGGGATGGTACCAGCGTTGGTAGAAGTGCACGACGCGCTCACGGTTCAGCGCCTCAATAGTTGTGCGATAGCCGATAACCGGACGACCGTAGGGGTGCTGTTCATAGGCAACCTCAAACAGCTCGGTTGCCGCTCGGGTGGTGGGCGAATCCTTGCCGCGCTTCCATTCTTCCATCACGACCTGGAGTTCTTTGTCCAGTTCATGTGGATCAAAAGTCGAGTCTTGGATGGCGTCGGTCAAAATATCGAGACCGTCTGAAAAATGTCGGGAGGCCAGGACGATGTGGTAGACGGTATGGTCCGCAGTGGTAAACGCGTTGATGCTGCCGCCGGATGATTCGATTTCCGTGGCGATGGCTCCGACCGGACGCCTCCGGGTGCCCTTAAAGAGCATATGCTCATGGACATGGGCGGCACCAGCAACATCGGGGGTCTCATCTGCACTGCCGGCCTTGACCCATATCTGGATGGCGACGACGGGCGCAAAATGGTCTTCTTGAATGGCGACGCAAAGGCCGTTTTCGAGCGTGAAAAGGAGACGATCTGGATGCTGTTGCGGTGTGGGATTCGACGCGACGTTCGACATGGCCTCCCTGTGTTTCACACCCCCGGAAGGGAGTCAAGGAAGACATGAGCAGGGGGCGTGCAGATAAGGAAGCAGGCAGGGAGTCTTAAACTGCGAGGAGGGGGACTTGAACCCCCACGGGTGTTACCCCACTAGTCCCTCAAACTAGCGCGTCTACCAGTTCCGCCATCCTCGCAAAAACAGGGTACTTTCGCCATACAGAGATGATTGCGACGGGGAATAATACCGCGCTCTTTCTAGCCGGTCTAGGGGGGCGGGGGGCACGCTGTTCTCTCCCTAGACCACGGGCATTGGCGTTGGTGGCAGAGCCGGAGGCGCTGGCTGCTCGGATTTATGCTGCCACCAGCGCCAGAACGTGCCTTTGGCAACGCGCCCCATGACTGCCGGGGTAAAGAAGCTGGAGGGGGGCTTGAGCATCTGAAGAACTTCGCCGACGTGCCGCCGGAGGGTCAGGTCTTCGATAGCGGCCATGAAGAGGGCATTCATATAGGGACCAACAAGCCGTGCGCCTTTTGGACGTTCGCCCTCCGTTGTCGGCAGGCTAAAATCGGCTCCGGTTGCGAGACCCCATGGGGCGGCCTGGACCCGAGCCTGGGCCTTGAAGAAATGCCGCGACAGGTCCGGATGCGTCGGACTGTATTTTCTGAGGCACTCGTCCAGCACGCCGGCCGAGAGAGTGCCGGTTGTCATGCCTTGTCCATACACGGGATTAAACGCGCACGTGGAGTCTCCCACGGCAATAAAGCCGCCCAGGCGCGCCGTCCATTTTTCATACCGGCGAAATCGATTCGCCATTTTCCGGTAGGCATAGACTGAAGAGAGAGGCTCGGCCAGACGTACCGCATCGGCCAAAACCGGAGAGCGCAGTTGCGAGAGCGCCGCCGTAAATTCCTCTTCGTCCTTGGGTGGATAGTGTTTGGAGACTCCTGCCAGGGTGATGATCCAGCGGTTGCGTTCGACCGGGAAGAGCACACCGGCCAGGGGGTATTCCGGCAGTTTGAGGTCAAGCCAAACGCCCTTCCACCACCAGTCCTTGGGGAGTTGGTCCGGCGCTTGATACCACCGCGAACTATAGCCGGTGTGGGCATCCACAATAGTCTCGGGCGGAGGCGAAATGCCGAGAGCGTGGAGCCAGTCCGGCGCTTTTGACGCCCGTCCACTGGCGTCAACGACCAAGTCGGCCTGAATCGAGGTGGGTTCCCCTGCGTTGCGCGGTACGAGGGACACGGTATTGATACGCGGCGGGCCAGCGGCAGCCATGCCCAGACCGGTCGCGTTCGTTTGATCGCGGATCTCAACATTGGGCAGCTTGCAGAATAACTCACGGACGGTTGATTCAATCAGATGGCGACTGGCGAACAGCGTCAGCATGCCGGTGGGGCGACGGGGCTCCCAGCCCCAGTCTCGGAGCGTGGCAAAGTCGTTTCCAAAGTCAATCTCATGCGCGCCGCGCTCAAGCATCAGGGTGTCAAAGCCTGGGAAGAGACGGTTGAGCTCTCGCCGTCCGCGCACGAGCAGGGCATGGACGTGGCGGCTCTGCGGGACCCCGGCCCGTTCTCTCGCGCCGTCAGGGCAGGTATCCCGGTCCAGAACGGTGACCTTGTCGAAATGGGTGCTGAGTACACGGGCGGCGCACAAGCCGGCCATGCTGCCACCAATGACGACTGCGTGAATATGAGACATGTGTTGCTCCCGTGTGTCTACTGCTGCCAGATCATGTAAGACCGAGCTGAGTCAGTGTCGGACGGCTTGAGCAAGCTCGCACATGCCCAAGACTCTGCCCCAGCGCATACGGCCCGCGAGCCCAACCCACCGTGCTCAAGGACTAGTTACTCGGTGTTGCCGCTGGCGCTTCAGCCTGCGACTCTTCGCTTTCGGATGCCTCCGGTGCCGCTGATTCTGAGGGGGCTTCCACCCCTGCTTCGGTCTCGGTCAGCGGAGGGGCGACGGATTGAGTGTCTGAGGCCTGGCCTGTTGCGGTGTCAGCCGGGGGGATCTCGTCGGTTGCCTCTTGGGGGACGGTTGGGGCAGGAACGTCGTCGAACAAACTTTGTGATGTCTGACGGGCGAGCCCATAGGTCATGACCAGCGAGGTCAACATAAAGAGGATGGCGATGCCGGTGGTCAGCTTTGTCAGAAAATTGCCGGCCCCAGAACTGCCAAAGACGGTTTCACTCGATCCGCCGCCGAACACGGCTCCCATATCAGCACCTTTGCCGGTTTGTAAAAGCACGACCGCAATCAGAAAAATACAGGCGAAAACATGCAGACCAATCAAGGCTGTATACATCATGAGGACACATCCTGCGCGAAATAAACGATACGGGCAAACGAGTCCGCTTGCAAGCTGGCCCCACCGACCAAAGCGCCATCAATATCGGGCTGGGCCAGCAGTCCATCGACATTGTCCGGCTTGACGCTGCCGCCATACACAATACGGACCGCAGCGGCACTGGACTGGCCGGCGAGTTCGACGAGTGTCTGCCGAATGGCTGCATGCACCTCCTGCGCCTGTTCCGGCGAAGCGGTCTGCCCCGTCCCAATGGCCCAGATTGGCTCATAGGCCAGGACGAGGGTCGCAATGGCTTGAGCGGTCTGACCTGCAAGACCGGTCCGAATCTGGTGTGAGATCACCGTCAGCATATCGCCGCGTTCGCGCTCGGCCAGGGTTTCTCCCACGCACACGATGGGCGTCAGGCCGTCACGCTGGGCGGCTTTGACTTTTTGGGCGACCTGTTCGTCGGTTTCTCCACCATACTGGCGACGTTCCGAATGCCCGATAATAACGTACTGACAGCCAACCGCCTTCAGCATCGGCCCGGACACTTCGCCGGTGAACGCGCCGTGCGTCTCTGCGTGAAGGTTCTGGGCTGAGAGACGGATCGGGCTACCGTGCAGCGTCCGGGCCGCGGTTTCCAAAGCGGTAAAGGGGGGAGCGACCACGACCTCTCGATCCGAAAACGTTGCGGGCAGCCGCGCCACCAAGGCCGAGAGCAACTCATCTGTCTCAGCCGGCGTCTTATGCATTTTCCAATTGCCGGCAATAAGGGGCAGCCGCGTGGACATGGGATTATCCGAGTTGGCTCCCGATGAACAGGGTCATATCGCGCATGCGATTGGAGAACCCCCACTCATTATCGTACCAGGAGAGGACTTTCACAAAATTGTCGTCCATGACCTTGGTGAGGGCCGAGTCAAAAATCGACGAATGGGGGTTCCCGTTGAAATCAACGGAGACCAGCTCTTCCTCGCAATATTGCAACACACCCTTGAGCGGCCCTTCGGCGGCGGTGCGCATGGCATCGTTGACCGCGTCTGCCGAGACGGTGTGGCCGAGTTCAGCGACCAGATCGACGACCGAGACATTCGCGGTTGGGACACGGACGGCCATGCCGTCGAGTTTCCCCTTGAGTTCCGGGAGCACTTCGCCCACGGCGCGGGCAGCGCCGGTCGAGGTCGGAATCATCGACTGGGCAGCCGCTCTTGCTCTGCGAATGTCCGAGTGGGGCAGGTCCAGGATGCGCTGGTCGTTGGTATAGGCGTGGACAGTCGTCATCAGGCCATGCGTGATCCCGAAAGATTCGTGCAGAACTTTGGCCACCGGAGAGAGACAATTGGTCGTACACGACGCATTCGAGATGATGTGATGGGAGGCTGGATCATAGTGCGTATGGTTGACGCCGTAGCAGACGGTAATGTCAGGATTTTTAGCGGGCGCGGAAATGATGACCTTTTTGGCCCCGGCCGAGAGATGCAATGAGGCCTGCTCCCGTGCAGTGAACAGGCCGGTTGATTCAAGGGCAATATCGACACCAAGATTGCCCCAGGGCAGCTTGCCTGGATCACGCTCCTGGATAATCTCAATCCTTCTGCCGTTGACGACCAAGGCGTTGTCTTCGGCAGCAATATCGGCGTCAAGCTGACCGTGGACGGAGTCATAGCGCAATAAATGCGCCAGGGTTTTGGCATCTGTTATGTCATTAATGGCAACAAACTCAATTCCAGGTTCGTTGAGACTGGCACGAAAAACATTGCGTCCAATACGGCCAAATCCATTGATTCCTACACGTATCGCCATAGTCGCCTCTTTTGCTCGGGAGTGATTTCGCCAAGTTTTCTTTCATACTTTCGTGTCCGGTGAAAGCCCGTCACGGAAAACGGCTGGCTCAGGAAAACGATTGACTCGGTTGTCTGCATGTATTAGTCCTGCCACAATAATTACGATCTGAGGCTTTCCTGATCACGAGAGGAACCGAAGCCCCCAATGTATGCCAACTGGTGTGTGGAGGGTGGGGAGTGGATTATGGATGGTTTTCTTGGGCGTTTTGCGGTTCAAGCCGACGTTCCGCTTCGGCAGTCCCACAGCATTATCGATATGGTGACCGGCTCAGGACCGGTGGTCCTGGCCGTCCTCTATATTCTCTTGGGCTTCTCCATCGTGAGTTGGGGCATCATGCTGTATAAATTCCGCCAACTGCGCCAGGCCAGGCGAGAATCTGAGCGCTTTACCACGATATTTTGGGAAACCAAGAATCTGCCCGCTATTCACACTGCGGCCCTCGAAATGACGGAGAGTCCGCTCGCTCAGCTCTTTCGCGCGGGCTATCAGGAACTCATGCGTCTCACCCGGACGAGGAAGCCGCCCGAAGCGCCCGCCGAACCTGTTCCGCTGACCATTCCGGAAGAAGGCGGGATTGATAATATCGAGCGAGCCATGCGCCGGGCCTCGCGCGAGCAGGTGACCCGCTTAGAGCGCGCCCTGACTTTTTTAGCCACAACGGCCAGTACCGCGCCGTTTATCGGTCTTTTTGGGACGGTCTGGGGTATCATGAATGCATTCCGGGGCTTAAGTCTCACGCGGACATCGACCATTCAAGCCGTCGCGCCCGGTATTGCTGAGGCGCTGATTGCAACCGCGATCGGCCTCGCCGCTGCGATTCCCTCGGTGATGGCGTATAATCACTTCAGCCGAAAGGTCCGAGTCCTGGCAACGGACATGGAAAATTTCTCAGCCGAATTTCTCAACATTGCCGAACGTCACTTTCTCTAGACAAGGGGATGCCAGATTATGGCTTTTGAACAGTACGATGAAGGGAGCATCTCGCATATCAATGTGACACCTTTCGTCGATGTGATGCTGGTCCTTCTCGTCATCTTTATGGTAACGGCGCCTATCCTGCAGCAAGGCGTCAACGTCGAGTTGCCCGCTGTAGAGGCCGGCCCCCTTGTCTCTGATACGGAGGAGCAGTTGGTTGTGGCGATAGATGGGGAGGGGCGCGTCCACTTGAACGATACGCCGCTCGATCTTGTCGCTTTGGGGGAAAAACTGACCGCCATTGTGAAGCTGCGGGCAGACCGGACCGTCTATCTCCGAGCGGATAAAGACGTTGTGTATGGCAAGGTCGTTGCGGTCATGGCCGCCATACGGAGCGCGGGGATAGCAAAGCTCGGCATGGTGACTGAGCCCCTTCCCGAAGGTCACTTCGCAGAACAAAACGAATCCTGAGCTGTGATAAAAAAAAATCAAAAAAATCTGAAGCCGCACGATGCCCCGTCCCGGGATAAACGGCTCGGCCGTATGGTGCTGCTTTCCGGGCTGCTCCACGTTGGGCTGCTCCTGGTTCTGGTCTCTGCTGCCGACCCTCCCCAGTCAAAACTCTGGACACCCCAAAGCTACACCGTCTCTTTGGTTGCTCCGGCTGCCTTGGGGTCCGCTTCCGGGCCGCCACCGACTCTCAGCCCCAAGAAGAAGGTAGAGTCCGTGGCTGTTACGCCATTACCAAAACCCAAGCCGCTGCCACCGAAAGTCGAGACCAAGAAACCCAAAAAATCAGAGAAGAAACTCAAAATCGCCCAGCCTAAAAAGAAAAAGAGCGTGAAAATAGCATCGAAGAAAAACCCGCCGCTAGAAAAGAAGAAGTCGCCAGCAAAAACGGAAGTAAAAAAACCTCAGGCCAAAAACCCGCCGCTGCAATCATCGCCACCCAAAGAGCCTGAGGAGCAAGGCCTGAGTGCCGAGGACCGTGAGCAGCAGATCGTGGCGGCCTTAAAAAAGGTCCGGCGGCGGGTGCAGGCTGACCGTCGTCAAACCGACCCGACTCATCGCCCACCCTCGGCGTCCGGGGGGAACGGAGGCGGTGACACGCTGCGCGGACTTCCTTTTATTTTATACACGCAACAGGTGAAACAGCGGGTAAAGCAGAGCTGGATCGTTGCTGAGCATAAGTCTGGTCTCACGGCGGTGGTGCGGTTTGGCATCCTGGCCAGCGGTGATGTGGTCGGGGTGGCGCTTGCCGAACGGTCCGGTGATAGTGTTTTTGATGAATCCGCGATGCGCGCGGTGAGAAAGGCCAGTCCGCTCCCCCCTCCGCCAGAGGCCTACCGGAACGAATTTACCCGGCAAAAGGTTGAGGTGGTTTTTGGCGAGACGCGGCGCGTTCGGTCGCAGCAGGTTCGGAGCGAGTGAAATGAGCCGGGGAGGACCGCCGCTGCGAATGATTCGGCCGGGAGTGCTGCTGACGATAATTGGCGCGCTTGCCGTATTGGCTACGCCGGCTCCCGCACAAATACGTATTGAAGTGCCGAAACCTGGCGGGGCGGGAGTTCCGATCGCCATCTCGCCCCTGTCGAATCCGGACTCTCACGCCGAGCGGCAAATCGGGGAAATCTTTGCCAGCACTATTGCCAGGGATCTCACGCTCTCCGGTCTTTTCCGTGTGCTCGACCGACGCGCGTATATCGAGAGGCCAGAGGGGTTTGTGCTCGACCGCATTAACTTTCAAAACTGGTCCGTACTGGATGTGTTAGCCCTGGTCAAAGGCGGTTTTTGGCTGACCGGCGAACGGTTGACTATCGAGGCGCGTCTGTTCGATGTGACCCAGCAGAAACAGCTTGGCGGCAGACGATATCTCGGACACAAACGTGACGTGCGCCGCATGGCGCACCGTTTTGCCGACCAGATCATGCTTTTCCTGACCGGCGAAGAAGGGCCCTTTAATTCGAAGATCGCTTTCATCTCGAATCGTATTGATGGACGGATCAAGGAAGTCTATGTGACCGACCTGAGTGGAACCGAAGTGCGCCGGGTCACGCGAGACAGGACGCTGAGCCTCGGGCCGAGCTGGAGTCCAGCCGGGACAGATCTCTTATTCATCTCGTACAAGCAGGGAGGACCCCATTCGTTTAAGCTCGATTTGGCGACTGGACGGTCGGCGCGGCTCGACGCCCGTATTGCCTATGGAGCAAGCTGGTCCCCGGACGGTACCCGTATCGCTGTCAGTCTCGATCAGAATGGCAATGCTGATCTTTTCTTGCTCTCGCCCCAAGGTCAGTTCATTCGTCGTTTAACCCACCACGGTGGCATCGATGTTTCCCCCGCCTGGGCGCCAGACGGGCGCCGCCTGGCGTTTTGTTCGAGCCGGAGCGGCAGCCCCCAGATTTATGTGATGGATATCGAAACCGGACAGTCCAAACGTCTTACGTTTCAGAGCGCCTATAATACCGATCCCGCTTGGTCTCCAAAAGGAGATCGGATCGCCTATACGGCCCGCTCAGGCGGATTTCGTGTGATGTGGATCGATCCGAACGGTGGAGAAGCCACGCATATTGTCCGTGGTGAGCACCCTTCGTGGTCGCCGGACGGACGCTATCTTGCTGTGACGCGACGAGGGCGACTCTATCTGGTCAGTCGAGATGGTCAGAGCATACAGCAATTGACCGGGGGAAGTGGAAATGATACTAGTCCGGCGTGGTCGCCCCGCCTTCAATAAGCAAACGTAGGACGAGGAAAAATGGTGAAGGATGTACGATAATAAATTCCGTAGTGGGTGGCTGATCAGTGTACTTCTGCTCTCTCTGGGATTGGTCGGATGTCCGAAACAATCCCCCCAGCCGATTAGCTATGGAAGCGCCCCGAGTACGGGCTCGGGTGCGTCAGGGATAGGTGAGTCCGCAATTGGGGGGGGCGAACGCGTCCAAGAGCGTGTCCAGCAGGACGGGGAGGGCGGACCTTTACAAGACGTCTTCTTCAGCTACGACTCGTTTGAGCTGTCTGAAGAGGCGCGTCAAACCCTGCAAGCAAATGCCGACTGGCTGCAAAATAATGCCGAGGTCAGGGTGGAAATTGAAGGGCACTGTGATGATCGGGGAACGACCGAATACAATCTCGCCCTTGGCGCAAAACGGGCCCGTGCAGCGCAGGATTATCTCATTACGTTAGGGATCCCCGCTGAGCGGCTCTCCATCATTAGTTATGGGGAAGAACTGCCCCAGTGTACTGACTCGAACGAATCATGTTGGCAGCGAAATCGACGCGGCCATTTCTCAGTCCTACGCTAGGCAACGGGCGTCAGTTCTGGCTATACACACGTGCTGTGAAAGCTAGTCGCCGGCCGCTGTGCCCCGTGATCTTGCTAGGTTTCTGGCTTGCTGGATGCGCAACCCAAGCGGACCTGCAACAGGTGCAGAGCGAGCGCAGGGCAATACGCACCCAAGTAGCCAATACGGACGCCTCAATCGATAGTCTGGACCGTAAGGTCCAACACCTGCAAGGCAAGCTTGAAGAGTTCGGGCATAACCTGACCCGTCTCTCTAAACGGGAGAGTGGAGCCGCCCCATCCCTGCGTAAAATTGAGCAGCGCCTAGGCGCCCTTGAGGAACGGTTAGGTGCCGTTGAGGGACAACTGCGCTCAGCCAGACGCCGCCCCGGGCCTGGATTGGATGAACCTGTCGGACCAAGCGCTCGGACGACTACCCCCCCTCTCCCTTTTTGGCCGTCGAAAACTCCTTCAACCCCTATAAGCCCGCCTTCGTCTACCGATACTCCAGAGTGTCAGGACCTCTATCGAGGAGCAGTCCGGCTCTTTCAAGACCAAAAGTATAATCCCGCGATTCAGGAATTCCGCACCTTTCAGCGTCGTTGCCCTGAATCACAACTGGCGGATGATGCACAGTATTGGATTGGCGAGAGCCACTACGTCCAGAATGACTATAATCGGGCCATCCTTGAGTTTAATGATGTTCTTTCATACCGACGGGGTGACCGCGTTGCCGCAGCCCTCCTTCGACAAGCTCAGGCATTTCTTGCGATTGGAGATAAAACTGACGCCCGCCTGATCCTTCAGAAGCTCGTCAGCGACCATCCGTCAGCCGCCCAAACAGTTGAAGCACAAACCATGCTCCAGACGCTTGGACGTTAGCACGCCTCCCCCTGGACTTCTCCGGGGCACTGAGTATGAAAATTATCCGCTACGCCTCGCACCCCTCACCGTTCTCCCATCCGGTCATCGGTCTCGGCAATTTCGATGGAGTGCACTCAGGCCACCGTACGATTCTCTCTCGGCTTGTCGAAGAAGCCAGAGAGCGCCAGGGGACCGCTCTGGCCATGACATTTTACCCTCACCCTCTTTCGGTGTTGCGGCCCGGAAGTCCGGTGCCGTTGATTCTCAGTTTACGTGAGAAGCTCCGGAGGATTGCTGCGTTGGGTGTCGATGGGATCGTGTTACAGCGATTTGGGCGTGCCTTCTCCCAACTCACCCCCGAAGCGTTTGTGCGTCAATATCTGCTTGACTCAATTGGTGTCGAAAAGATATTCGTCGGCCAGAATTTCAGTTTTGGCCGAGACCGGGCCGGCAGTGCAGGCCTGCTCAGTTCCCTGGGAAAACGGTGGGGATTCGAGGTCGAGGTCATAGGGTCGGTGACTGTGGGGCGGCAAGAGGTCAGCAGTACCGTGGTGCGCGCACTGCTCCAAACTGGCAAACTGCCCGAGGCAACCACACTGCTGGCGCAGCCGTATGCGGTAAGCGGCCGGGTTGTGAAAGGATTTCAGCGCGGTCGGCAGATCGGGTTCCCGACCGCGAATATCCGTCCTCGGACATCAGTCCTGTTGCCGAATGGCGTGTACGCGGTCCGGGCCTGTGTGGACGACGGAGAGTATGATGCCGTAGCAAATGTGGGGGTGAATCCCACTTTTGGCGCAAATCAGAGAACGGTTGAAACGAACCTCTTTGACTTTTCCGCCGACCTGTACGGAAAACGTCTGCGGGTGAGCTTCGTCAAGCACCTCCGAGCAGAGCGCAAGTTCTCGTCGGTCGAAGATCTCGTGCGGCAGATACGAGAGGATGCTGGCCAGGCTCGCAGCTTTCTCTCCTCAACCGGAAATACTCCCTCGTGACAGTTCGGCATTTTCAGGTTCCGCTCGCCCAGATCGGTCAGCGCTTAGACTTGGTGGTTGCCTCCCTAGCGGAGATTAGTCGGTCCCAGGCAAAGCTGTTGATTACACGTCGTCATGTTTTGGTAGACGGCACTCCCCAAAAGGCGAGTTATCCTGTCCGCAATAGTGAAATCATAGAGGTCTCCCCCCTGCTTTCACAACCAATGACTGCTACGCCTGAAGATATTCCGCTCGATATCTTGTATGAAGATGACAGTCTGGCCGCGATTAACAAACCGCCTGGTATGGTTGTGCACCCCGCTCCCGGTCAGTGGCACGGTACGGTGGTGAACGCCTTGCTGTCATACTGGGGGTGGCATGTCGAGGAAGCATCGCTCCGTCCGGGGATCGTACATAGACTTGATAAAGACACGTCCGGCGTCTTGCTCGTCGCAAAGAATCAGACGACGCTGGAAGCCCTGGCTGGGCAGTTTAAGGCGAGACACGTACGCAAAACCTACCGAGCCGTTGTGGTTGGATGCCTGCCGCAGCATGAGGGAGAGATTTCTTTTCCTATTGGTCGCCATCCCCAGGACCGGAAGAAAATGTCCATCCACGCCCGGAAGAGCCGTCCGGCGGTCAGTCGGTATGAAGTCCTGGAGTCCCGTCGCAATGTTTCCCTTGTCCAGCTCTTTCCCAAGACCGGCCGGACCCACCAACTGCGGGTTCATCTCGCCGCGCTCAACCACCCTATTCTCGGGGATGATCTGTATGGGTCGCGTCGTATGGAGAAAGCATTGCCCCCTGAGATTCGGCACTTTCCTCGTCAAGCCCTGCACGCTGAGACGATTGAGTTCACGCACCCCCAAGATCATACAGCGATGACGCTTCGGGCACCTTATCCTGCTGATTTTGCTAGGCTCCTGTTGGAGTTGGCCGCTGTCTGGGAGTGACTCTTTTCGTTGACAGATGTGTGGTGATGTATTATGTAGGGAGCATCGCTCAGGGGATACATCGTCCTCTGTAGATCGCTCCGAACAAGAATTTCTCACCGGTTACACTGCTGTTTCTTGATGGTTTTCCCCCAACACGGGCAATCGGCGTCCGAGGCGGATATGCCCCGGCAGTGCGTAAGACCAAGGATACGTCCCTCCGGTTCACTACGGCAGACAATATAGGAGGAAGTTATGGGTCGAACGACCGCAAAGAATAATGATGCAAACGGACTCCAGGAGGTTCGCATTAACGGGGACGGCGAAGATGTCGGTCTGAACCTGAAGTCTCTGAAATCAAAGAAAATTGGAGAGTTGGCGGAGCTTGCCCGAAATTTTAATGTCGAGGGAGCGTCCAGTCTCCGTAAACAAGACCTGATTTTTTCTATTCTCCAGGCCCAGGCCGAGCAGAGCGGCTTTATCTACGGCGAGGGGGTGTTAGAGATTCTCTCTGATGGATTCGGTTTTCTCCGTTCTCCTGATTACAATTATCTGCCGGGGCCGGATGACATTTATGTGTCCCCGAGCCAGATTCGGCGATTTAATTTACGTACCGGAGACGTGGTGGCCGGGCAAATCCGCCCGCCCAAGGAAGGGGAGCGCTATTTTGCGTTGCTGAAAGTTGAAGCAACGAACTATGAAGAGCCTGAACGCGCCCGAGATAAAATCCTTTTTGACAATTTGACGCCGCTCTACCCAGAGGAACAACTCCAGCTTGAACACAATTTTGAGGAATATACCACGCGGACCATTGACCTGTTCACTCCCATAGGCAAAGGGCAGCGTGGCTTAATCGTTGCCGCTCCTCGTACGGGCAAGACCATGATGCTGCAAAATTTGGCACATGGCATTGTCCACAATCATAAAGAGGTCATTTTGATTGTCTTATTGATTGATGAGCGACCGGAGGAAGTCACCGATATGCAGCGCTCAGTCCGTGCCGAGGTCGTGAGTTCGACGTTTGACGAACCGGCGAATCGGCACGTGCAGGTGGCTGAGATGGTCCTGGAAAAAGCAAAACGTTTGGTCGAGCACGGAAAAGACGTTGTCGTCTTACTCGATAGTATTACCCGCTTGGCGCGCGCAAATAACGCGGTGGTTCCGCCGAGTGGGAAGTTGCTGTCCGGTGGTGTCGATGCCAATGCCTTACGGATGCCGAAAAAATTCTTTGGAGCGGCACGGAACATTGAGGAGGGGGGAAGCTTAACCATTATCGGGACGGCCCTGGTCGATACTGGTAGTCGCATGGATGAAGTTATCTTTGAAGAATTCAAAGGGACCGGGAATATGGAAATCCACCTGGACCGCCGCCTCATGGATAAACGGATTTTTCCTGCCATGGATATTGGTCGCTCTGGTACTCGCAAGGAAGAGATGTTGCTGACGAAGAAGACCTTGGACCGAATGCGGCTGCTCAGACAATTGTTGACCCAAATGAACGCGGTTGAAGCAATGGAATTTTTCGTGGATAGAATCCGGGGGACAAAGGACAATCAAGAGTTTCTTGAATCTATGAATCAATAGCACCCTGTGGCGCGTTGCAAAGATTTTTCGCCCTTGATACAAAACTCTTCCCTGACATTACGTATATTCCACGCATAATTGAGAAAGGGACCCTCTACATGACTGAAATTACGATCAAGCAACTGCTTGAGGCCGGGGTGCACTTTGGCCACCAGACGAGTCGCTGGAACCCAAAGATGAAGCCCTATATTTTTGGCGCCCGAAACGGAATCCACATCATCGACTTACAGCAAACCGTGGGCATGTTGCGTGACGCGTGCAGCTTCATTCGCGATCTGGTATCCGACGGCGGTCAGATTCTCTTTGTCGGGACCAAGAAACAGGCGCAGGAAGTTGTGCGCGAAGCAGCCGAGCGGTGTGGGATGTTTTATATCAATAACCGCTGGCTGGGTGGCATGCTAACGAACTTTCAAACCATCCGGAAGTCTATCGATCGACTGAAACGAGTCGAAGAAATGCTCGGAACAGCCGCGATTGCCGACGCGTTGACAAAGAAAGAACTCCTAGGAATCAGCCGGGAGCGGGATAAACTGATGAATGTGTTAGGTGGTATTAAAACCATGCGGAAGCTGCCTGATGCGATGTTTGTCGTTGACACCAAGAAGGAAGAAATCGCCGTGCGGGAGGCCAATAAGCTCGGTCTGCCAGTTATCGCTGCCATTGATTCAAACTGTGATCCGGATCTTATCACGCATAAAATTCCGGGGAATGACGATGCCATCCGTGCGATTCGTCTTTTTGTGGAAGCCATCGCTGACGCCTCCATAGAAGGACGGACGCTGTATCAGGAGCAGCAACAGGGCGAAGGTGAAGCTCTTGAGCAGGTAGACCAAGAAGGGCCGGAAATACACGCCCGACCGGAGATGACGGCAGCTCCTGCGCCCTCTCCCGAGGCGCAAGCCGAAGACACTCCGCAGGAGGCAACGCCTATTGAGGAAGGGGGGGCGGCGTGAGTGCTATTTCGATGGCCCAGATAAAAGAACTGCGCGAGCGGACCGGCGCGGGTATTGTCAACTGTAAAAAAGCGCTCGCTGAAAATAACGGTGATATTGAAAAAGCCATTGACTTTCTGCGTGAGAAAGGCTTGGCCGCCGCCGCAAGGCGGGCTGGGCGCGCGGCAGAGCAGGGCGTGGTTGGCTCCTATATTCACGGCGGTGGCAAGATCGGCGTCTTGGTTGAAGTGAATTGTGAAACCGACTTTGTGGCGCGGACTGAGGAGTTCCAACAGCTTGTCAAAGATATGGCGATGCAGGTGGCGGCCGCAAATCCACGCTGTGTCCGTCGAGAAGACATCACTGAGGCAGAGCTTGAGCGGGAGCGGGCGGTCTACCAGACGCAGGCCGAAGCGTCAGGAAAGCCGCCGCAGGTTATTGAGAAGATCGTTTCAGGAAAAGTCGAGAAGTTTTACAGCGAAGTGTGTTTGCTCGAACAAGCCTATATTCGGGAACCGAGTAAAACCGTACAAGAGATTGTCAATGATGCGGTGAGTAAGACGGGTGAAAACATTGTCGTCCACCGGTTTGCGCGTTTCCAAATTGGTGAAGCAGGTCCTGCTGAAAAGGGGACCGAGTAGGACGCATGGCGATAAAGTCTGCACCATACCAGCGGGTTCTCCTCAAGTTGGGAGGAGAAGCTCTCGCTGGCGAACGAGGCTACGGGATTGACGACGTTGCCCTCGCCCGCATTGCCGGAGAGATTCAGGAGGTCCATGCGCTGGGGTGTAAGATCGCTTTGGTCCTCGGTGGAGGAAACATACTGCGTGGGGTAGACGCGAGTTCAAGAGGGATTGCGCGGGCGACCGGCGATTATATGGGGATGCTGGCCACGGTGATCAATAGCTTAGCCATGCAGGAAGCTTTGGAGAGGATAGAGGTCCCCACGCGCGTGATGTCAGCCCTGACCGTATCGCAGGTGGCAGAACCGTATATTCGACGCCGGGCGACCCGTCACCTTGAGAAAGGCCGTGTCGTCATTTTTGCCTCCGGTACCGGGAATCCGTATTTTACCACGGACACCGCAGCCAGCTTACGGGCGATGGAAATTGGGGCACAAGCCATTTTCAAAGCAACCAAGGTGGATGGGATCTATAGCGCCGACCCGATGAAAGATGCGACGGCCAAGCGGTATCAAAGCTTAACCTACCTTGAGGTCTTACAGCAAAACCTCAAGGTCATGGACTCCACTGCCATATCATTGTGTATGGATAATCATCTCCCCATCATTGTATTCAGTATACTTGAGCCTGGGAATATCCAGCGCGTGGTACATGGAGAGCCTATTGGAACGGTGGTCAATGGGGGGGAGCTATGAGCGCCGAAGTTTTGGAACAAATGAAGCAAGAAATGGAGCGAACATTTGGGTCGCTCCGGGTTGAGTTTTCGAGGGTTCGCACCGGTCGGGCCTCCACGTCGTTAATCGAAGGCGTGATGGTCAAGTATTATGGGTCCCCAACTCCCCTGAATCAACTCGCTGCTTTGTCTGCGCCAGAAGCCCGCCTCCTTGTCGTGCAGCCCTACGAAAAAAATATCATCGGCGATGTGGAAAAGGCGATTTATCAGGCCGACTTAGGCCTGACTCCAGTCAACGATGGGAAAGTCATTCGCGTCCCCATACCCGAACTGACCGAAGAGCGGCGGAAAGATTTTGTCCGAAAAATTCGCAAGAGCGCAGAGGACTACCGGATTTCCATGCGGAACCATCGACGCGACGCCAACGACTATCTCAAGGAAATGCAAAAGGATAAAGAAATTACCGAAGACGAATTGCACGCCGCACAGGAGCGCGTACAAAAGATGACCAATGAATATATCGAAAAACTGGACCACATCCTCAAGCTTAAAGAGGAAGAGTTGATGGCGGTATAAGGGCTGGTCTTTCCCTGCGACTAGCCATGTGAGCAATCCCTTCTAACCTACTGTTTACGCGCGTGAGCGTTATCATCGAGAAAGACCAACTGCCCCGTCATGTTGCCATCATTATGGATGGGAATGGACGATGGGCGCAGCGACGCGGCCTGAGTCGTATTGAAGGCCACAAGCGCGGGAAAGAAGCGGTCCGCAACATTGTCGAGACGAGTCGTGACTTAGGCATCTCGTATCTGA
Organism: Binatia bacterium; assembly: GCA_963422435.1. Taxonomy (GTDB): domain Bacteria; phylum Desulfobacterota; class Binatia; order Bin18; family Bin18; genus Bin18. The sequence goes on from OY729511.1 coordinate 3,218,395, forward strand.
CCCTCTACGCCTTCTCTTCGGAGAACTGGCAGCGGCCGCCGCGTGAAGTCCGGGCGCTTATGGGACTCCTCAATCGCTACCTCAGGACGGAATTGCGCCGCATGATGCGGTATAATATCCGCCTCCGCGCTATCGGTAATTTGGGCCGCCTTCCAGCAACTGTTCGGAAATCTCTGCTTGACGGTATTGCGGCAACACAAGACAACACCGGCCTGACTATTGTTTTAGCCGTGAGCTATAGTGCACGGGAAGAAATCGTTGCCGCTGTACAGACGCTGGCGACCGCCGTACAGGCGGGACAACTGAGGCCATTCGAGATTGACCAGCAGGCTATCGAGCAAGCATTGTGGACGGCAGATATCCCCGCTCCAGACCTCCTTATTCGGACCAGTGGCGAGTTCCGGGTCAGTAATTTCATGCTCTGGCAATTGGCCTACACCGAACTCTATGTGACCGATACTCTGTGGCCGGATTTCGACTGCGACGCCCTCTTGCAAGCATTGGCCGATTATCAACAGCGGGACCGGCGTTTCGGTCGGACGACCGAGCAACTGATTGAGACCGAGCTCAAACGTGCTGCGCACTAGGCTTCTGACCGCAGCGGGCGTGCTCCCCCTTCTGTTTTTCCTGATATACTATGCTCCGGTATGGGGCTTTTCGAGTGTCATTCTTGCTCTCACTGGTATCGGCTTATGGGAATACTTCTCACTCACGCGAGCCCAATACGCGCACTCTCCGGTCATCGGCGAACTGTGGGGCCTGCTTGTTGCACTCAGCATGGTGTCGGGCGACATGCGGCTCACCGGCGCGGCATTGACCCTTGGTTTTATGCTGATCTTCATCCTGAATCTTCGAGACCGTCATCCGGCGCGAGGAATCCAGACAACCAGCCTCTTCGTGCTTGGGGTTGTGTATATTGGGTTTCTTTTTCCGCACCTGCTGTGGATACACCGCGGCCCGGAAGGCGCGGAATGGGTTTTTTTCCTATTGCTTGTGGCCATGCTGGGAGACACCGGAGGATACGCCGCCGGACGGCTATGGGGAAAGCGGAAACTGCTCCCGCATATCAGCCCCGGCAAAACAAGAGCGGGGAGTGTCGGATCGATCGGCGGGAATTGCGTCGCCGCTCTCGTCGCCTGGCAGTATCTTCTGCCCCATCGATCTGCGCTCGAATTAGTGGTGCTTGCGTTTTTTATGGGCGTACTCGCCCAGTTGGGCGACCTGTGCGAGTCTGCCTTGAAGCGGGCCTGCGGCGCAAAAGACTCGGGCCGCCTCTTTCCCGGCCACGGCGGAGTTCTTGATCGTATCGATAGTTTACTTTTCCCGGGTGCCTTTATCTATTACTATAATACGCTGTGGCATTAAATCTGGCCCGAAAACTGAGGAGCATGGGGACATGGACCTTTCGACTTTTGATGTTGCGCTACGAGTGGTTATTGTCTTCGGGCTCATTATTTTTGTGCACGAATTGGGGCACTTCCTGACCGCCAAATGGGCTGGGGTTGGGGTTGAGCGATTCTCGCTCGGCTTTGGTCCGAAACTCATCGGTCGTAAGGTCGGCGAAACGGAGTACTTACTCAGCGCTATTCCTCTGGGTGGCTATGTGAAGATGATTGGAGAGGAAATCGGTGAGGAGGTGGATGAGGCTGACCTGCACCGTTCCTTTACCCATAAATCCCTGCCCAAACGTTTTCTGATTGTCTCTGCCGGGCCGTTGGCCAACTTTCTGATGGCTTTCGTCGTCTTTAGTCTGGCCTTTGCTCAATTTGGCGTCAATGTCCCGGTTGATCAGCCCACGGTTGGTGGAGTCGTGGCGAACATGCCCGCGGAGGCGGCCGGTCTGGAGCCGGCAGACGAGATCCTCAAGATCGATGGGGTTGCCGTCTACACCTGGGAGGAATTGGCGGAGCAGATCCAGCACAGCAAGGGGAATGAGATTCGCCTCGTCATTAGAAAGGCGAACCGTGGTCAGATTATTGCGACAACAGTCACCCCCCAACTGCGTGACACCCCCGTCGGCGGACAAGTCTACGTGATTGGTATTGAGCGAGCCTTTGCGACCGAACCTGTCACGGTCGGGCGCGCGGTGACGCTCGGAGCGGAACAAACTTGGCTGTGGACGCGCCTTATTTTAGAGAGCGTTGTCAAACTCGTGAGTGGAGAGGTTTCAACCAAAGAGCTGGGCGGCCCCATTCTCATTGCGCAGGTAGCCGGGCAGCAGGCGCGTCTGGGGTTGGACTATTTGCTGCGCTTCACGGCTATCGTAAACGTCAATCTGGCAGTCTTTAATCTGCTGCCTATTCCGATCCTTGACGGTGGCCATCTGTTGCTCATGCTCATCGAGCTCCTCATCGGCCGCCCGTTGAGTAATCGTTCCAAAGAGATGGCTCTGCGTGTCGGCTTCCTGGTTATTGTCTCCCTCATCGTCCTGGTCTTCTATAACGATATTTCGCGACTCGTCAGTTGATCTCTTGACATGCTCGTTCTCGGCATTGACGCGGCTACCCCGATTGCGAGCGTCGGCCTGATACAGGACGGCAGTGTTCTGGCAGAACAGTCAGGTGACGCCGCGGTGAGTCACGCGGAAAATCTTTTACCGTTGATCCATCGTGTCCTTGACCAGGCACAGGTCAGCCTGCCTGAGATCGCAGGTATAGGGGTGACGATAGGCCCTGGAGCCTTCTCCGGGCTGCGTATCGCGCTCGGCACGACAAAAGGTTTTGCCTATGCCCTGTCTCAACGGGTTGCCGGCGTTTCAACGCTCCTCACGCTTGCCCATGCAGTGACCCATTGGACCGGCCGAGTAGGCGTTGTGCTGGACGCTCGCAAGCGGACAGTGTATGCGGCCTTCTTTGCGCGTGATACACAAGGGCAAATTACTCGTCTGACTGACGATATGGTACTCTCGCCCCAAGAGCTGGCCAGCCAAATCAGTGCGCCCTGCCTCTTTGTTGGGGATGGCGTTGAGCGCTACGGTGACATCATCCGTGAACACTGCGGGCCCCAGCCGGCGTTTCTACCGCTTTCTGCTGTCCCGCCACGCGGCGGCATTGTCGCCCGCCTAGCCTGGGCGCGATTCAAACAGGGAGGTCACGACGACGTAGCGCAACTCGTTCCTCATTATATCCGTCGCTCTGACGCGGAACGAAACCGGCTGAAACAGCGTTCGGCATAGTCGGACCTCCGCAGAAGAATGACTCCTTTCAGTCAACAAAAGCAAGTCTTTCAGCGGCCTTATGGCCTAGACAGGCTGGGTGAATTTTGGCATCCTGCCCCAAAACCTTGCCGAACAAGCAATATCTCAGCGGATTGAGAAGAGGACAGACGTCGCTGTCCTCTTTCTATACTATTCATGGAAGTGAGACCGGAGGGAAGAACATTATGGCTCGGAAGAAAATCGCACTCATTGGCGCAGGTAATATCGGCGGCACCCTTGCCCATCTGTGCCTGCTCAAGGGACTGGGCGACGTAGTCCTGTTTGATGTGATTGATGGCCTGCCCCAGGGAAAGGCCCTGGATATGCTCGAAGCCGGTCCCATTGAAGGCTATGACGCCAACATTACCGGGACGACGAGCTACGCTGACATTGCCGGCGCGGATGTCTGCATTGTGACTGCCGGCGTTGCCCGTAAGCCGGGCATGAGTCGGGACGATCTGCTGGGTATTAATTGCAAGATCATGAGCGATGTGTCCAGCAATATCAAGCAATATGCGCCGGATTCGCTAGTGGTCGTGATTACTAATCCGCTTGATGCCATGGTGACCCTGACCAAGCGGGTAACCGGTTTTCCCAAGAACAGGGTCGTGGGCCAGGCTGGTGTCCTGGACTCCGCCCGTTACCGGACCTTTATTGCCCAAGAACTCGGCGTATCTGTCCAGAATGTCACGGCTATGGTTCTCGGGGGCCACGGTGACGACATGGTCCCTGTGCGCAGCTATTGCCAGGTCGGCGGGGTACCGGTTGAGAAACTGATCTCTGCGGCTCGTTTGGAAGAAATTGAGCAGCGCACCCGTCAGGCCGGTGGCGAGATTGTGGCTTTGCTCAAGACGGGTTCCGCGTTTTATTCTCCGGCTTCCGCGGCCGTGCAGATGGCGGCGGCCTATCTGCAGGATAGAAAACAAATTCTGCCCTGCGCCGCCTACCTCGAAGGCGAATACGGGATTGACGGGGTGTACTTTGGCGTCCCGGTGTCCATCGGTGCCGGTGGCGTTGAGCGCGTCATCGAAGTGGACCTGAGCGACAAGGAAAAGAAAGAAATGGAGGTGTCCGTCGGCCATGTGCGCGAACTGCTGACGGCCATGGACGCCCTCCTCGAGAAGGGCGAGTAATCTCCCCCAGTAAGGCAAGAGGGTATGAATATTCACGAATACCAAGCAAAAGAGATTCTGCGGAAAAATGGGGTGGCCGTCTTAGGCGGCCGGGTCGCCACAACCCCGGACGAAGCCGAATCCGCAGCCAAGGAGCTGGGCGGCGGTCTATGTGTCGTCAAAGCCCAGATTCATGCCGGTGGGCGTGGCAAAGCCGGTGGTGTCAAGCTCGCCAAGACGCCGCAGGAAGCCCGCGCACATGCGACGGCTCTGCTGGGTACCACCCTGGTGACGCACCAAACCGGGCCCGAGGGCAAAGAGGTCCAAAAGGTCTTTGTTGAGCAGGGCTGTGATATTGATCAAGAGTTCTACCTCGGTATGGTCATTGACCGCACGACTGCGCGGGTCACGGTGATGGCCAGCTCCGAGGGCGGCGTGGAAATTGAGGAGGTGGCCGCGCGCGCGCCCGAGAAAATTCTCCGCGCCCCCATTGATCCCGCGGTTGGCTTCGGAGATTTCCAGGGCCGCCAACTCGCCTACGGCCTTGGCCTGCCGAAAGCCTCGGTCAACAAGGCCGTGTCGTTTATGCGCGGTTTATACAAGGCATTTTCCGAGAGTGATGCCTCCATGGCGGAGATCAATCCGCTGGTGCTGACGAAGTCCGGCGATCTTGTCGCCCTGGATGCCAAGATGGGTTTTGATGATAACGCGCTGTTCCGTCAGGCGGATATCCGTGAGATGCGGGATGTGACCGAGGAAAACGAGAAAGAGGTCGCGGCGTCCAAGTTTGACCTCAATTATATTGCCCTGGACGGCAACATCGGCTGCATGGTCAATGGGGCCGGGCTGGCGATGGCGACCATGGATATCATCAAACACTACGGGGCTGAGCCGGCAAACTTTCTGGATGTCGGTGGGGGCGCGACCACCGAAAAAGTCACTGAGGCGTTTAAGATCATTCTGTCAGACGAGCATGTCAAAGGCGTTCTGGTCAATATTTTTGGCGGGATTATGCGCTGCGATGTGGTGGCCAACGGGGTGGTTGAAGCCGCCAAGCAAGTCAATCTGTCGGTCCCCTTGGTCGTTCGTCTGGAAGGCACGAATGTCGAGCTGGGGAAAACGATTCTGGCCGAGTCCGGGCTTGATATTATTCCTGCCGACGATTTGGCCGACGGCGCGAAGAAGATCGTCGAGGCGATTGGCGCCTAGGCGAGGCATCGGCCCAACCGTTCGTAGAATTCGTAGGGTGGGAAATCGAGGAGTACGCTCGTGAGCATTCTTGTTGATACAGACACCAAGGTCCTGACGCAGGGGATTACCGGCTCAACCGGCCAACTGCACACCCGAGGCTGTAGAGACTACGGCACCCGGATGGTGGCGGGCGTCACACCCGGTCGGGGTGGCACGGATTTCGAGGGCATTCCTATTTTCAACACGGTTGTGGAGGCGGTGGCGGAAACGGGGGCAAACGCTTCCGTTATCTATGTGCCGCCGCCGTTTGCCGCCGACGCCATCCTGGAAGCGGTTGATGCCGAACTGGAGTTGGTGATCTGCATTACCGAGGGGATTCCGGTGCTCGATATGGTCCGGGTCAAGCGCTATTTGGCTGGCAAAAAGTCTCGCCTGATTGGTCCGAACTGTCCCGGCGTGATTACTCCGGGTGAGTGCAAGATTGGGATCATGCCTGGGTATATTCATACTCCTGGGTCAATCGGCGTGGTGTCGCGCAGTGGAACCTTAACGTATGAAGCCGTCCATCAACTCACCCAGTTGGGTATTGGCCAGTCGTCGTGCGTCGGGATAGGTGGCGACCCGGTGAATGGAACTGGCTTTATTGACGTCTTACGGCTCTTCCAGGATGATCCCCACACCGAAGGCGTAGTGTTGATTGGTGAAATTGGCGGTTCGGCGGAAGAGGAAGCCGCGGCCTTCATTAAAGAGTATATGACCAAGCCGGTCGCGGCGTTTATTGCCGGCCAAACCGCGCCGAAAGGCAAACGCATGGGACATGCCGGGGCGATTATTGCCGGCGGGAAGGGAACAGCGGCAGAGAAGGTCCAAGCCTTCAGGGATGCCGGTGTAGCCATTATTTCCAGTCCGGCTGAGATGGGCAAAACCATGGCGGGCGCCATGGGCTAGGGATTCGAGCAGACTCCTCTATCAAATCCTGTCAAGCAGGGTAGGGGCGGCTCGTGAACCGCCCCTCCGAGTTTCATGTCAACACCACAGGACCAGACACCACACGCCTTGTTTCAGCAAGGCGAACGCGCCCGTCAGAAGAGTCACTTTGCCGAAGCGCTCGCGCTCTACCGCCAAGCGCGTCAGGCTGCAAAAACTGCTGACCTGGAGGAATGCGAGCTCGATGCCCACCTCGGTATTGGCGATTGTTTGCGCATGCAGGGACAATTCGGGCTCGCCAAACGTGCCTATGAGCGGGCCAGCCGTCTGGCTGGCCGTCTGGCCGACGTAGAAGGGGAGGCGGAGAGTCTGGCTGGTATCGGACTCAGCATCCGTGCCCAAGGGAATCCTCCGCGCGCCTTGCCGTATCTGGCCGAAGCACGGATCCGCTATCGTCAAGCTCACCTCCACGACCGGGAAGGCTTTATTGTCTGGGCTATGGGGGGGACGTATCGCTTCTGTGGCGACCTCAAAAAGGCCCTGAGTCATTTCAAAAAGGCCCTGAGAATCGCTGAACGCGAGGGCGACACTCTTGGCGCCGGCTATGCGCTGTGCGGTCTGGGGGGCGTGTCGCGTCTGATGGGCCGATTTGCGGATACCCAGAACTATTACGCGGAAGCAAACGACGTCTTTGAGGTTGAAGACGATGTGTACGGCCGGGCCTATTCATACTGCGGCCTGGGCAATGCGGCCCGGATGCGTCAAGAATTTACGCCCGCTCTGCGGCTCTTTGCCAAAGCCGAACGGTTGTATACGCGGATTGGTGATAAGGCGAGCTTTGCCTATACCGTCTGGGCGGTGGCCACGGTCTTCAAAATGCAGGGCGACCAGGAACGCAGCCGCGCGACATTCGGACGGGCGCAGCAGCTCTTTCGCGCAACACGCGATATCCGCGGCACGGTCTACTGTCGTCTGGGAACCGGGGAATTGGCGTTTTTACAGGGAAAACACAAACAAGCCGGGGCCGCGTTTGCTCGCTGCTACGACATGGCCCAGCGCTTTGGGTACCAGGCGGAAGCCTGCCATGCGCGTGCTGGCATGGCTCTCGTTGCGGAGATCCCCGACTGGCGGGCGGTGAAACAAGTCTATCGAAGCTGCGGCTTGTATTTCACGCCGCCCCCGCCTCCGCTCAATCTGCCCTGAGAGCGTGAACATTGACCCCCGTAGCAGGCATGGATAGGCTCTCTTGCCGGACAAGAAAGGACGTGTATGACCGAACGAACCCTCTCCATTGTAAAGCCGGACGCAGTCAGGAAGAATATCATTGGTGAAATTCTCCGCCGCTTTGAGGCGGCGGGGCTGAAAATCGTAGCCACCAAAATGGTTGCCCTGAGGAAAGCCGAAGCCGAGGGATTTTACGCGATCCATAAAGAACGTCCATTTTTCGGGAGCCTGACCGACTTCATGTCCTCGGGGCCGATTCTCGTCTCCGTGCTTGAGGGGGAGGGGGCTATTCAAGCCCACCGGAAAATTATGGGCGCGACCAACCCGGCTGAGGCGGAGGAGGGCACGATTCGGAAGGATTTTGCTACGAATATCGAGCAGAACGCCGTGCATGGCTCCGATGCGCCCGAAACGGCCCAATGGGAGATCGGTTATTTCTTTAGTGGGGTGGAACTCGCCTAGGGTGCCTCTGCGGCATATGCTCGCTCCTTGACCTATGCAGCGTGAGTGCCCGTCCGATCGGTATGGATCTCAAAAATTTCACCCAAGACGAGTTGACCCAGTGGCTGACCGCGCGTGGACACAGATCTTTTCGCGCCCCGCAAATTTTAAAATGGGTGTATCAACACCGGCTCACGGATGTGAGGCAGATGGGCAATGTGCCCCTGGCCTTACGCGAGGAATTGGCTCAACATTTCAGCCTTGCCCGCCTGGACTGTCGCAGACACACCACGGCGGCTGACGGGACGGAAAAATATCTCTTTAGCCTTGCCGATGGACGCCGGATTGAGAGCGTTTTGATTCCGAGTGCGCACCGCCAGACGCTGTGCATCTCCTCCCAGGCTGGCTGTGCAATGGGCTGTCAATTTTGTGCGACTGCCCAAATACGGCCCGTGCGCGACCTGACGGCTGGGGAAGTCGTCAGCCAAATCTGGGAAGTCCAGTCCCGACGGCCTCAACACCAAGCGGTGACCAACGTCGTCTTTATGGGTATGGGCGAACCGTTGGCCAATTACGATCAGGTCGTGAAGGCCGTCACCATCTTGACCGCCGCCTGGGGGTATCATCTCTCTCCCCGCCGCATCACCGTATCGACGGTTGGATTAGTGCCGCAAATGCAGCGCCTGTTGCACGACACCAAGGTCAACCTCACCATCTCTCTAAGCGCAACAATTGATGCCGTGCGCGATACGCTAATGCCGATCAATCGGCGCTATCCTTTAGACGTGATATTCGAGGCCTGTCGATCCTTCCCTGTGGCACCGCGCAATCGGCTCACCTTCGCCTACACGTTGCTGAACGGGGTGAATGACGCTGAGACCGACGCAAAACGCCTAGTGTCGCTCCTGCACGGCATTCGGGCCAAAGTCAATCTCATTCCGTTTAACCCCTTCCCTGGGACCTCATTTTCCGTCTCGCCGCGGAACCGACTCCTGCGTTTTCGTCACATTTTACTCGACCGGGGCATTCATGCCAGCATTCGCGAAAGTCGGGGCCAGGATGTACAGGCCGCGTGTGGGCAACTCGCCGCACCTCTGGAGCAAGCGGCATAGGACAAGAGGGTATTATGATCACACTTGGCGTTATTGGTGGCAGCGGTCTGTATCAGATGGACGGCATTGCGCACGGCGAGTGGGTAAGCGTTGAGACGCCGTTTGGTGCGCCGTCGGATGACTACTTCGTTGGCGAATTGGACGGCGGCCGCGTAGTTTTCCTGCCTCGTCATGGCCGCGGACATCGCCTCTTGCCCTCCGAGCTGAATTTCCGCGCCAATATCTATGGGATGAAAAAGCTGGGCGTGCGGCGCTTGATTGCCGTGGGTGCGGTGGGCAGTTTGAAGCAGGAGATTGCGCCCGGCCATATTGTCATCCCCGACCAATTCATTGACCGGACCCGTGGGCGTATCAGTACCTTCTTTGGCCGGGGTATTGTCGCTCACGTCGCCTTTGCCGACCCGGTGTGTCCGCTCTTATCCCAGTCTCTGGTTGAAGCCAGTGGCAGCCTGAGCATATCCGTTCATCAAGGGGGAACGTATATCTGTATGGAAGGTCCACAATTTTCCACACGGGCCGAATCTCTGCTGTATCGGAGTTGGGGGGCTGATATCATCGGGATGACGAATCTCCAGGAAGCCAAGCTTGCGCGTGAAGCCGAAATCTGTTTTGTCACCCTGGCCATGGCAACCGATTACGACTGCTGGAATACCGAGGCCGGCGATGTGGTGATAGAAGAGGTGCTGGCAATTCTCCATAAAAATGTCGTAACCGCCCAACGCATTGTGCGGGACACTGTCCGGCGGCTGTCTCCCGAGCGAGTGTGCGGCTGTGAAACCGCGCTCACAAATGCGATCATCACCGACCGGGCGATGATTCCAGAAACAGTGAAACACGAACTTGAGCCGATTATTGGGAAATACCTCAATGGATAAACACAAAGAGGACGCAATGAGTATTGTGGTTGTCGGTTCGGTCGCCCTGGATTCTATTGAAACGCCGTCCGGCAGGGCTGACGAAGTCCTGGGTGGCTCGGCAGCCTATTTCGCGGTCGCGGCAAGCTATTTTGCGCCGGTGAACGTTGTTGCGGTTATCGGTGAAGACTTTCCCGCAGACGCACGGGCAACCCTGACCGCGCCGAATATCAACCTGGACGGATTAGCGGTCGGTGCGGGGCGGACGTTTCGGTGGACCGGCCGCTATCACGAAAATCTCAACATCCGAGACACGCTTGATCTCCAGATGAATGTCGTTGCGGATTTTTCGCCGAGGCTGCCCGAACACTACTGCCGCACGCCCTTTGTGTTTCTTGGGAATATAGACCCCGGTTTGCAAAGTCGGGTTTTAGACCAGATCGACGGAGCCGGCCTGATTGGCTGCGACACGATCAGTCACTGGATTGAGCATGAGCGCGCCGCTCTCGAAGCCGTGCTGAAACGTGTCGATGTGCTGATCATCAACGATGAAGAGGCCGGCATGATCAGCGGCGAGTCCAATGTCGTAAAATCTGCGCGCAGCATTCTGGACATGGGGCCCAAGACGCTGCTCGTCAAGCGGGGTGAATATGGGGTGTTGCTGTTTTCTCCCCAGTCGGTTTTCGCCGTCCCCGCCTACCCCCTGGAAGAAGTGGTTGATCCGACCGGGGCCGGTGACTCCTTTGCCGGCGGGTTTCTCGGCTATGTGGCCGAGTCGAACGATACGTCTGAGGCCGGACTGCGCAAAGCCATTGTCTACGGCAGTGTGGTGGCTTCGTTCACGGTGGAAGATTTCAGCCTGCGGCGTTTGCACGCCCTGAGCCGGGATGACATCGAACAGCGGTATCGCCAGTTCGTGAGCCTGACCGAATTCTAGCCCGCCAGCGCCGAATCGCTATGGACCTTTCCATCGTCGTACCGATCTACAACGAAGTCGATAATCTGCGCCTGTTGTGTCAACGGGTCCATGCCGTCCTCGCGCCGATGGACTGGAGTTACGAGCTCATCCTCATCGACGACGGCAGTCAGGACGGCAGTAGCGAGCTGATGGCTGAGCTGCACGCCGAAGACGGTACGCTCAAGGTCCTCCGTTTCCGACGCAACTTCGGCCAGACCGCTGCGCTCGCCGCGGGATTTGAATACGCCCACGGCGACGTCATTGTTTCGCTGGATGGCGATCTCCAGAATGATCCGGTTGATATCCCGCGTTTGCTGGCAAAGCTGGACGAGGGGTATGATCTGGTGAACGGTTGGCGTGTCAAACGCCAAGACCCATTTTTGTCCCGGCGTCTGCCGTCCCAGATCGCCAATCACCTGATTTCGCTCACAACACGGGTCAAACTGCACGATTATGGCTGTACGCTCAAAGCCTTTCGGCGCGATGTGGCAAAGGGCCTCAGGCTGTACGGAGAAATGCACCGTTTTATTCCCGCCCTGGCCGGGGACATGGGCGCGAGGATTGCCGAGCTTCCGGTCACCCATCATGCCCGCACGCAGGGAACATCGAAATACGGCTTGGCCCGGACGTTGTGGGTCGTACTCGATTTACTCACCGTCACATTCATGTCGAGCTATGCGACCCGTCCGAGTCATTTATTCGGCTTTCTGGGTCTGATCGCCGTCCTCGCTGGCGGGGGGATCACGACGGTCCTGGGTATGCAACGCCTCCTGTTTGATGTGCAATTGGCAAACCGTCCCATTCTGCTCCTGGGGATTCTGCTGCTTGTCACCGGGGTCCAACTTGTGACAACCGGCTTGATCGCCGAGCTGTTGTCCCGTACCTACCATGAGAGTCAGGAGAAGCCGGTCTACTGGATTAAGGACGTGTTGGACTAGCTATGGATGGTCCTATTTCCCGGCGCCGGTACGTGGGCGCGAGTTGAAAGGAGAAAGGTCATCGCACGCATCTTAGTCACCGGAGGGGCGGGGTTCATAGGCTCGCATCTGTGTGAACGCTTTTTGGCCGATGGGGATGAGGTGGTGTGTCTGGACAGCCTTATTACCGGCGCTGCGGACAATGTGGCGCACCTGTTTGTCAATCCACGTTTTTCCCTTATCCCCCAGGATGTGACGCACTATATCAATGTCAGTGGCCGTATTGATGCGATTCTCCACTTTGCCTCGCCGGCGAGTCCGATTGATTACCTCGAACTGCCGATTCAGACCCTGAAAGTAGGCTCGCTCGGTACGCATAACGGCCTGGGGTTGGCCAGAGCGAAAGGCGCCCGTTTCCTGCTGGCTTCTACCTCCGAAGTCTACGGTGATCCGCTTGTACACCCACAGCCGGAGGAGTATTGGGGCAATGTGAATCAGATCGGCCCGCGGGGCGTCTATGACGAAGCCAAGCGGTTTGCCGAAGCCTTGACTATGGCCTACCATCGCAGCCACGGCGTGGCGACCCGTATTGTCCGTATTTTCAATACCTATGGCCCCCGTATGCGCCTGCGGGATGGTCGTGCCGTGCCCAATTTCATTACTCAGGCGTTACGGGGAGAAGCGTTGACGGTGTATGGAGACGGGAGTCAAACGCGGAGTTTTTGTTTTGTGGATGATATGGTCGAGGGTATCGTTCGCCTCCTGCGCTCCGACATCACCCAACCGGTGAATCTGGGGAATCCGCACGAATTATTAATCCGGGAATTCGCCGAGATGATTATCCGGCTGACACACAGCCCCAGTACGATTGCGTTTCAGCCCTTGCCGGTGGATGATCCGAAAGTCCGCCAACCTGATGTGAGCGCTGCCCGCCGGCTCCTGGATTGGCAGCCCCAAGTCTCTCTCGAAGACGGACTCGGCAAAACAATTGCCTACTTCCGGGAAGAGCTGGAGATTCATTAGCGTCCATCTCCGCATGGGAGAAGGGGAGAGATGAGGAAAACAAAGTCGCCGAGAGGGGGCAGCACATGAAGATCGTGGTAACCGGCGGGGCGGGCTTTATCGGCTCTCACGTGGCTGAGATATATCTTGCGGCCGGCCATGAAGTCTGGATTGTCGATGACTTGTCAACCGGCAAACAGGTCAATATTCCAGCCGGCGCACACTTCGTTCAGGCGGATATCGCCGCTGAGGCGGTGCGCCGGCTCCTCGTTGACGAGCAGATTGAGGTGGTGAACCATCATGCCGCGCAAATGGACGTTCGTCGCTCGGTCGCTGATCCGCTATTTGATGCCCAGGTGAATATCCTCGGCCTGCTCAATATTCTTGAAGGCGCGCGGCAGGCCCACTGCCGGCGCATCATCTTTGCGTCTTCCGGCGGGACGGTCTACGGGGAGCAAGCCGCCTTTCCGGCAACCGAAGACCATGCCACCTGTCCGATCAGTCCATATGGAGTCAGCAAGCTGGCCGGCGAGCGGTATCTGTATTTTTACCGCACAGAGCATGGCCTCCCGTCGCTGAGCCTGCGCTATGCGAACGTGTATGGACCGCGCCAGGACCCTCACGGTGAAGCCGGCGTGGTGGCCATTTTTACCCAGCGCCTGCTGGCCGGAGAAACGATTACGATTAACGGCGATGGCAAGCAGACGCGGGACTATGTGTTTGTCGGCGACGTGGCCCAGGCGAACCTGGCGGCTTTGACTGCCGACCATACCGGTTCGATCAATATCGGCACGGGCCTTGAGACAGACGTGAATACCCTCGCCGAGCATTTACAGCGGACAACCGGCGCCCGCGACCGGGCGCAGCACAGGCCGGCCAAGCCGGGCGAACAGCGTCGCAGTGTCTTGTCCTGGCAGCGGGCCGCGGCCGTGCTGAACTGGAAACCGCTGGTAGGGCTTGCTGACGGACTTGAGCAAACAGTCGCCTCTCTGCGGACAGACTATGAACATTGAGCGGATTCGAAACTTCAGCATCATTGCCCATATCGATCATGGAAAATCGACCCTGGCCGACCAGCTCCTCTCCCAGACGGGCTCGATTAGTGAGCGTGAAAGTGGAGCGCAGTTTCTGGACACCATGGAGCTTGAGCAAGAGCGCGGCATTACGATTAAAGCCCGGACCGTTCGCCTGCGCTATCAGGCTCAGGACGGGGCTATATATTATCTGAACCTGATTGATACGCCCGGTCATGTTGATTTTTCCTATGAAGTGTCGCGTAGTTTGTCCGCCTGCGAGGGTGCCGTCCTGGTCGTTGACGCGACCCAGGGGGTCGAGGCGCAAACGCTGGCCAATACCTATCTTGCGCTCGATCATCAGCTTGAAATTTTTCCCGTTATCAACAAAATCGATCTGCCTAGCGCCGAACCCGATCGCGTTCGGCAGGAGCTCGAAGACATCATCGGACTGGACAGCAGTGATGCGGTCTTAACCAGCGCAAAAGAGGGCCGAGGGGTCTCTGATGTACTGGAGGGCATCTTGCGGCTTATGCCTCCCCCCCAGGGAGATCCGCGTGCGCCGGTCAAAGCGCTACTCTTTGACAGCTGGTTTGATCCCTACCAGGGGGCGGTTGTGCTCGTCCGGGTGTTTGACGGGGTGCTGAGGCCGGGGATGTCCATTCGACTCATGTCGAGCGGCAAAGAATATGAAGTCGGACAGGTCGGGATTTTCGCTCCGCACGCCCAAGCCGTCAAAGCGCTCGGGCCAGGGGAAGTCGGCTTTTTGATGGCCGGCATTAAAGAGGTCCGCGAAGCCCGCGTGGGTGACACGATTACGGACGCCCAACGGCCGACGGGCGTCATGTTGCCGGACTTTAAGGCCGCCAAGCCTATGGTCTTTAGCGGCTTGTATCCGGTCGAATCGAAACACTATGAGGCGCTACGCGACGCGGTCGAAAAACTGCGTTTGAACGATGCCGCTTTTTCGTACGAGAAAGAAACCTCGCTGGCCCTCGGATTTGGTTTTCGCTGCGGTTTCCTGGGTCTGCTCCATATGGAGATCGTCCAGGAGCGTTTGGAACGAGAATTCGGCCTCGATTTAATTACCACTACGCCCACGGTTGAGTATCAAGTCCTGACGCTCGATGAGGAAATTTTGCATGTCGAGAATCCGTCCGCGCTCCCGCCGGTCCAAGAGATTGAGTCCATCCAAGAGCCTTTTATCTTGGCGAGTATTCATGTGCCCGAAGAATACGTCGGCAAAGTGATGCGGCTCTGTCAGGAGCGACGTGGAGAACAGCGCGCGATGAAATACCTAGGGGCTGCGCGTGTCGCCCTGGAATATGAGTTGCCGCTCAACGAGATTGTGGTGGATTTCTATGACCGGATCAAATCCGTCAGCCGTGGTTATGCCTCGTTTGATTATGAATTCCTGGCTATGCGGCCGGCCAACTTAGTGCGGATCGATATCCGGATTAATGGCGATATGGTTGACGCCCTGTCCCTGATCGTCCACGCCGCGCATGCGTATCCTCGTGGCCGCGAACTCGTGCAAAAAATGCGGGCGCTTATCCCGCGCCAGATGTTCGAGGTGGCAGTCCAGGCCGCCATTGGGACTCGGGTGATCGCGCGGGAAACCGTGAAGGCATTGCGCAAAAATGTCACCTCCAAATGCTACGGTGGGGATATAACCCGTAAACGAAAGCTGCTAGAGAAGCAGAAAGAAGGAAAACGCCGGATGAAACAGGTCGGGCGGGTGGAAATTCCCCAAGAGGCCTTCCTGGCGCTGCTTCAAGTGGGCGAGGGGGAGCCGCAGCGGCGAGGGTAGAGGGGAGCGCGTATGGCCAGAGGAAAAACATCGGTCCCGGAACTGGCCGGCTCTGTCGGTCTGGCGAACCGGCAGACAGGCGGCAGACTGCTCTCCACGTCGACAACCCCCAAAAAACAGAAATCGGCCGTTCGTGAATACACCGAAGCGCTGCTCTTCGCCCTCGTGCTGGCCCTCTTTATCCGGAGTTTTGTAGTGCAGGCGTTCAAAATTCCCTCCGGATCCATGCTGCCGACGCTCCAGATTGGGGATCATATTCTGGTCAGCAAATTTGCGTATGGGCTGCGCCTGCCATATCCCTTTGAAACCCTGATGTTCGAATGGGCGCGACCGGAACCGGACGACGTCGTTGTTTTTGTCTATCCAAAGGATGAAACCAAAGACTTTATTAAGCGGGTCGTCGCCGTCGCCGGTGACGAGGTGCGGATTCGTAACAAGCAGCTTTTTGTCAATAACGTGGCGGATGAGAGCCCGTATGCCCATTTTGCCAACCCTGGCCGTATTATTCCCGGTCCGCGTGACAATTACCCACCCCTGCTTCCTGACAGGCCCGATGAATCTATTGTCGTGCCACCCGGCAAATTGTTTGTCATGGGGGATAATCGGGACCATAGCCACGACAGTCGCTTCTGGGGCTTTGTGGATACCCAAGACGTGAAGGGCAAGGCCTTTTTGATATACTGGTCGTGGGACGGCCAGGACCGCTGGGTGCGTTGGGAGCGACTCGGAGCGCTTATTTACTAGCTGGGGGGTCGGAGTGCCAAGGCTCGAAGACATGTTGCTTGAGAGTGGCAAAGTCTCTCAGGACGACTTGCGCCGGATTCATCTCGTCCAGCAGGAGCGCGGAGAAACGCTTGAGCGTTTGCTGGTCGAGCTCGGCTTCATGTCTGAGGACGACCTCCTGCCAGTCTTGGCCGAATACTATCAGGCCCCCCTCATGAGCGCGCGGGACTTTCCGCCGCAGCCGCCCCCCCTGTCCGAGATGAACACCGATTTCCTGCGCCAAGCGCGGGTCTGTCCCCTGGCCGTCCACGATGGTGGACTGACCATTGCCATGGCTGACCCTGGCGATTTCTACGTTATTGAGGCATTGGAGAAGGCGACGAAGCTGCGGCTGGCCCCCTGTCTGGCGCGTGAGCGCGACATCCTTGAGAGCTTGAACGCCTATTATGCTGACGGGGTAACGGATGGTCCGTCCGACGGGCAGGAGGTCGGCGCGGTCGAGTACCTGGAAGATGACCAAGAAGACGAAGCCCATCTGCGAGACCTCGCCAGTGAGGCCCCCGTCATTCGGCTCGTGAATATGCTCATCGCCCGGTCCATGGAGCAGCGCGCGTCGGATATTCATATCGAGCCGTTTGAAAAGAAACTGCGCGTGCGCTATCGCATTGACGGCATTTTGCACGATGTGGAAGCGCCACCCCGTAAACTGCAAGCCGCACTGATCTCGCGGGTCAAGCTCATGGCCAAGCTCAATATTGCGGAACGCCGCCTGCCGCAAGACGGGCGCATCAAGCTGCGTATGTTGGGGCGTGAGGTAGACCTGCGGGTGTCAACCCTGCCGACCCTGTATGGCGAAAGCGTTGTGTTGCGTATCCTCGACCGATCGAGTATTGACGTCAGCCTGGAATCGCTGGGCTTTCCCGAGGATATCCTGGCCGCGTTCGAAAACCTCATTTTTCAGCCGTACGGGATGATTCTGGTCACCGGTCCCACGGGCAGTGGCAAAACAACCACCCTGTACGGGGCCCTGGACAAAATCAACTCGCCTGAGAAAAAAATTATTACGATTGAAGACCCGGTTGAATACCAGCTCAACGGCGTCAACCAGATTCATGTCAAGCCACAAATCGGGCTGACCTTTTCCGCCGGGCTGCGCTCCATTGTGCGGCAGGACCCGGATGTGATCATGATCGGTGAGATTCGTGATTACGAGACGGCGGAAATTGCCATCCAGTCCGCCTTGACGGGCCATTTGGTTTTCTCGACGCTGCAC
Source organism: Binatia bacterium (assembly GCA_963422435.1). Lineage (GTDB taxonomy): Bacteria > Desulfobacterota > Binatia > Bin18 > Bin18 > Bin18. The sequence goes on from OY729511.1 coordinate 3,236,148, forward strand.
ACCAATGATGCTGCCGGCGCGGTCTCTCGCCTCCTGGAAATGGGAGTGGAAGATTATCTCCTGGCCTCGTCCCTGCTTGGGGTGATGGCCCAGCGACTGGTGCGACAGCTGTGCCCAGCGTGTCGTCGCCCGGTCGGAGAGGATGCCTCGTCCCCCCACTTAGAGTTGCCAACGAACGGGCATGCGCCTGAACCCGTGCTCTCCTATGAGGCCGGGGAATGCGAAGCATGCGCCATGACCGGCTACCGAGGTCGAAAGGGGATTTTCGAGCTCATGTCCGTTGATGAAGGCTTGCGCCAACTGATTCTGAAGCGCTCATCAGCCGAGGTGCTGAAGGAGTACGCGGTCGGGAATGGTATGCGCACGCTCCGAGATGATGGCTGGCGCAAAGTCCGTGCCGGCATCACCACGGTGTCGGAAGTGATGCGCGTCACCCAGGACGAGCCACCTTCTTCTGAAGAATATGACACCGGTGTCGAAGAGCCGGCCTGATTCGCCCGAACCTCTTGATCCGTCCGCGTCCGGTTTCCTGGGGTGCTTGGTCCGGCGCCCCTATGCTTTCCCGTTCTTCTTCGGATGCTTTTGGGACCGTTGCCCCTTGGCCAAGTTCACCTCAGCGACTTCATTTGAACCGGTCGTCCACGTCCGGTGACGCCGCCAGACGAGCGGGTCATGGCCGGGAATGAGGCGTTCGAGTTCGCGGCTCAAGGTTTTGCGGATGCGCTCATAGGTAAAGAGCTGATTGAACGGATTGCCTTGGTTATAGCCGGGCGGCCACATCTTCTCGATATTGGCATACCAGTACACGGCATCACCGGCGATGGCAAAAAGACCGTTGCGGGTTTGGACTTCAAACCACTGCGTGCCAAAGGTATGGGAATCCTTGGCCAGGTGCGCGGTTATGCCCGGCAAGACTTCGACATCACCCTCAATCAACGTGGCTCTCCCCTGACTTATCGCTATCGCCACATTATGAATATCCTGCGGGTCAAGCGAGGACAGAATCCAGCTTCTTTCCCCCCCACCAAAATCTTTTGGTAAGGACAGTGTGCGCAGCCAGCCCATGTATTCGTCCAGTTGAATATACAGATGGGCGTTGGGAAAGGCCGAGAAATTACCAATATGATCAAAGTGCAGATGCGTCACCAGAATGGTATCCACATCTGCGGGAGTAAGTCCGATCTTTGCCAGTACGGTCGAGGGGTCTTCCCAGCCAAAGAATTGATAGCGCGACAGCCAGTCCTGATTGCCGAACCCGGCATCAACCAGCACCACGTGCTTGTCCTGACCTTGTGCCCCCCCGACGAGCACGGTGTAGAGCATGGGAATCTGGATCGTGCCCTGGTTGCTCATGAGTCCTGAGCCGCCGAAGAAGTCATACGGCATGTCCGCCTGGCAATAGGCCAGAGTCCAGATGGAATAATCAGTCGGCGGCTTTTCGTCTACGAGACGTGGCGATGGAATAACCCGTCTTCTTTTTTTGACCGCTGGCATGGAGGCTTCCTTTCCTTGAGCGTGCTCAATATTCATCATGAAGTGTCCCCGCGGACAAGCTGCGGTCAAAACTTCTGTGTCCTGCCGAACGACTATTGAAAGAGCAAGGTTGCCGTGCCCATTTTTCTGTGGGCTCGTCTTGTCGCCCGTCGGATATTTCGGTAGTGTCATCAAAACTTTACGGCTTCGCGCACGAAGAGCGACGGCAAGCGGAGTGCAAACCGCATGGATGCAATGCGCGGAAGTCAGACCAGAAAGGAGTCAGTATGCGTATTGGTATTCAGATGGTGCTTCAAAACCATAAGGAGCACGATGATCGGGTGATGTACAAGAACGAAACCCGCCTGGCGATTGAATCCGAGGAGATGGGGTTCGATGTTGTCTGGCCGGTAGAGCACCACTTTTTTGACTACTCCATTTGCCCGGACAATATGCAGTATCTGAGCTATATCGCCGCCAGGACGGAAAAGCTGCAATTGGCCACCGGCGCGATCATCCTGCCGTGGAACAACCCCATGCGGGCGGTGGAAAAAATGGTCCTGCTTGACCACCTGTCGGACGGACGGGCGATTCTTGGACTCGGACGCGGCCTTGCCCGGCGCGAGTATGCGGGTTTTGGCGTGGACATGAGTGAGGCCCGCGACCGTTTTAACGAGGCCGCGGAGATTATCGTGAAGGGCCTGGAAGACGGCTTCGTTGAAGCGGACACCACATACTACAAGCAGAACCGCATCGAGGTGCGACCCCGGCCGATCAAGAGTTTTAAAGGCCGCCGCTATATGGTGTGTATGTCGCCCGAGTCTTTTGAAGTGGCTGCCAAGCTCGGTCTGGGGGCCATGATGTTTTCGCAGACGACGTGGGATAAAGTTGCTGACGGCATCCACAATTACCGTGACCTGTATCGTCAGCATAATAACGGCGAAGAGGCGCCTCCGGTGAACTGCGCCGACTTTGTTGTCTGCTCTCACGACGCTGAAAAGGCGGAAGAGATCGCACGAGAAAAAATCGTGGGCTACTACTTCAGCGTGATGGAGCACTACGAGATGCTGGGCGACCACTTTGCGCAGACGGGCAAATCCTACGCCCACTATGCCGAAGCGGCCAAGATGATGCGGGAAGCCGGCAACGAAGCCATTCTGGAAGATTTTCTGGCCGCCAATCTGTGGGGTACGCCGGACATGCTCATCGAGAAGCTGGAAACGCGGCGTGGCCAGATCGGTGACTTTGAAGTCAACGGCTGCTTCAGCTTCCAGAGCCAGCCGTTTGATCAAGTCGAGGACAGCATGCGTCTGTTTGCCAAAGAAGTGGGTCCGATGATGCACGCCTGGACCCCCCAAGCCAAAGCACCGGTCGATGTGGCCGCTACTGAAGCCCGGGTTGGCAAGTAACCCTTCCTTTGTGTCATAACGATACGGGCGGAGTCAGCCTCCGTCCGTATCATGTCCTTCCACCCTGTGTCCTAAGGCGACCAAAGATCGTTTCATAAATCGAACTATGGAATACGCCTTCGCTGTTATTGCTGTTATCGTAGCAATACTCCTTTGCTTCAGGGACCTATCGGCGGTAGGGTCTGGGGACACCATTACCGGCAAGGCATATGTGATCGATGGTGACACGATACGAGTAGCCAGGGAGACTATCGGCCTCAGTCGATCCCCGGGTGTGGCGGCATAGATAGACCACACTTTGGCTTACTGAGGTTAGATATCAGTCCCACGCAGCGAGCGACTGCTCGGCGTCATGAGGCACAGCAGTCCATGCGCGCCGAGCCACAGCCGGTCAAGTGTACCTCCCGGTAGCCACCGGACATCGCCATAGGAGACGACGTCCCACCACAGATGACTTGCCAGACCGACTCCATAGCCAGCCACCAGGATGTGCAGCAAACGTGCTTGCCGCCTGACCAGCAGGACCAGGACAAAGAACGACACGCTGCTGTGGAAGAGGGGGTTGCGATGGCCGCCAATACCCAGCAGCCGGATATCCAGGTCAGGGAAGACCGTGCCCAGGTAGCACGGCACAAGGGCCACGAAAAAAATGCCGACCGTCTGACCGGTATTGGCCCGGTTGCCAGCACCTGCCGCCATATAGCCCAGGAGCAGCAGGATGCCGACCAGACTGTGCTCGGCACGGTCGGCGCTCTCTTGCCCGAAGAAGCCGAGTACAGCCCAGTTGAGCACCAGGGCCACGCCGAGGGCCACGGCAAGCGTGACCAGTATTCTGACGATCTGTTTCCCCAGGGTGTGCGCGGACAAAAAGAAGAGTGGAATCGGACAAAAATAGGGAAAGATATTATCAGACATTGTCGGTCAAAAAAGAATTTTAAGTATTAGGTAAACTAATAGTTGAGACCGCCTATCCCCCACCGTAGAGCCGTGCGGCAAGATCCGTCCCGAGCGTGGAGGTCTCCGGTATCCACGAGCGAGTATCGCGCATCCGCCGACACGAGGTCCAGCCCGACGCATGGTGGAGTATCACGGTATCCCCCGGCACGCCGAGTCGAAAGGTCGGGATGCCCCGATGGGAGAAGAGAATATCGATGGAGTCGTCGAGCGCACGGGGGAAAGTCCAGCCGTTGGCCAGGTGATCATAGGTGCCTAGGTAGACGACCCAGGCGTCGCGTACCGCGTCTACCCGGACGTCATTCAGCCCGTAGGAGACAGTCCTGTGACGCGTCCTCCCATTTATTTGTGCCGTCCAGCGCAGGCCGACACAGCGCGGCCAGGTCTCCCACGCGCGCTTCTTTGCTGTACGCGCGATGAGGTCCTCCGGCCGCCGCTGCCCGTCCCGCGTCCGGCGGGAGATAAAGAGGGTGGCAGTCTGGGAGCCGTGTTTCCCTTCCTGTTCGAATTGGTAGACGCGGTCATACAGGGACCACACTTTTGCAGTCATGCTGTCCGGCTTACGCGGCTGCGTTCGGTAGACCCGGCGGCTATCTGGCGACAGGTCGTCGAAGGCCAGCAGATAGCTACCGGGGGGTAGGGGGTCATCCGGGAGGACGCTGAGCCACGGCGCACAGTCGGCGAGGCGCACGCCATCTGCCCACCGATCCGGCTTTATACGGCCGAATACCTTATCTAATGGAGTTTCCGGCAGGCCATTTGCTATTGCCAGTCCTGCCTCGTCGTCGGACCACTCTGGCTCAGCTACCGCCCAGCTGAAAATGCTAGTCGGGCGGCGTGGTAGACCCTGCACCCAGTGTTCGACCCAGCACGCGTCATCCGGGTGCTGGGGGTTAGCGGCCCAACGTCGCCCCACCCGCTGGCGGAGATAGTGGAACGTAGACCGTCCGTCGGCGGAGCCATCAGCACCTAAATTCCCCGCCGCCCAGCCGGGGGGCATGGTCTCGCTGAGCGAGCGGAAGATTGCAGTTGGTGGTGTACCCCAGCCGTTCTGATAGAGGATACGTTCGCCCCAGGGGGCGCGCAGTTTTTGGAGCGGACCGGCTGACCGGAAAGGGAGTGCCCCCGTCTTCGGGCCGGCAAACGTGAGCAAGGAGGCGAGGACTACGTGGATCGAGTAGCTCTGCTCGGTCGGGGTCGGGGGTGGGAGCGTTTGCGTCCAACCCGCAGTCAGCCCGCTGACTATTTGGGTCGCCGGGTCGTATGCCGTCGCGACCGGGCTGTCGGGGCGTACTGTGCCCCGCATTTTGGGCACAAACTGGATATAGACAGGGACGACCGCGTGGTCGCCCTCGGCCGCTGTAGTCGACCGAGGGCGCAGAACGAGCACCTGCGCCGGTAGGTCGGCCGGCCCGCTGGCCTCCGCAAAGGGAAGCGGGCCGGTGTCCTCAATCGTGTAGTCGTACGCCCCGCTCGGCAATAGCGCCTCCGGCGACTCATCGAGCAGTTCCGGATCGCATGCAAAGTAGCGCACCTCGCCGTCGCTAGCGGTCGCGCGCTTCAGAGCCGCGAGCGACGGTACGCGTGGTAGCGGGTCGTCCGCCAAATTGTCCGGGTTATCCGACTCGAACACTTCGTACAGCTCGTAAGCCCACGGTTGGTCGGGGGCAGGCCGGCTGGCAACAAAGACAAGCGTGCCGTGCGCCAGCTCCAGCTCGTCGGGCGGGATCGGGGGAAACGTGTAGATGCGCTCCATATGCTGGCCTCCTCAGCGGACCCGGATCGTGCGCGTCGCCGACCACGCCGAGTGCGCCGTCCGGCTCGTGTCCGTCGAGAGCGCGCGCGTCCGCAACTCGACCTCGTAGATCGATGTGTGTGCCGCCAGATGGGACCCATCCATGTGCCACGCCCACCAGATGTCCCCGCCCTTTTTTTGCCCTTTTGGCACGGTGAACGTCTGCTCCTGGCTGTACGACACGATGGCCCTGTACCAGGTCCTGGCCCACACCTCGTACGCCTTGAGGCGCGCGTGTGAGATCGGCGCGAAATAATAGTCTACCCAGCGCGCCTTGGCAGCATGGGGCACCCCGCGGACCGTCCCCGGCGTCGGAAGCCGGCTGATCTCCGGGGCCGCGACCCAGCGCGTCTCCGTCTCGGTCGTCCTGTCACTATACGTCAGCCTACGAAAGCGCGTCTGTTTTTTCTCGCGGCTCGCCCCGCTGCCGCGATACTCCAGCGGGCTCGCATCCGTCCAGCTACGCCACGCGCCCGTGGTCGTCACGGTGCGCGTCTCCGGGGCTGCGGTCCAGCGTGTCTCCGTCTCGGTCTCGGTCGTCCCGTCACTATACGTCAGCGTGCGCGTGCGCTGCTGTTGTTTCTCGCGGTCCGCCCCGCTGCTCCGGTATTCCGCCGGGCTCACATCCGCCCACGCACTCCACGCGCCCGTGGTCGTCAGCACCCGTGGATCGCGCACGCCGACGACCCGCAGGAGTGACATACTGTGGTTGTTGTTGCGGACGGCGATCGTCCGGGCATCGACGTGCCTGAGGCCCACCACACTGGTGTAGGGCAGTCCCATCTTCGACTCCCTCCCCGCCCAGCCCACCGGACAGCCGACCAGCGCATAGCGGTTGCGCTCCCAGACGAGTATCTCGACATAGGAGTACTCGTCCGGCTGGAGCGGCCCGCGCAGGCGCACCTGCTGCCAGGTCCCCTTGCGGACGCCAAGATTATCCGCCCACAGCACCTGCACATTGCGCACATTGGCGATAATATCCGCGGTCTCGATCTGCTCCGCGGTCAGTCGGCCCTCGATCGCCGCGGCCGGCAGCCGCGTGCCGTCGTAGCCCAGATAGAAGCCGCGGCCATTGTGCAGACTGTCTTTAGTGGCCCCTTGCGATTTGATCGCCCCCCCGGCGGTAATATCGAAGACCACACCAAGATCACCGTCTATAATCAACGACGTGGGCACCGTCTTGGCTATGTCCCAGATGGTGCCCGTGTAGGTTTGCACCTCCACATAGCCGCTCGGGGCCGCGCGCGTGCCCGACTGAAACTGCATGATCTGGTCCCCGATTACTTTTTTCAGGCCGTCCGGACTCGACGGTAGATAGTCCTCGATCGGCTGGCCGTTCCACTCCGTCACCCAAGCTGCGCTATTCGTTGGGCCCAGTACGATAAAAACTGAACCTCGTGACGCCGGAGGTCCGGCCGGGCCGCTCCCACCGTCTTTGCCGTCTCCGCCGTCTCTGCCGTCTGTAGGGATTCTGTTATAGCGCAGCTCCGCGCTGTCCCCCACCGTTCTCCCCGGCCGGCCCACGCTCCGTAGCAGACGCAGGGGTTCCAGGTTACGGAGCGTCCGATTGGACTCCCGAAAACGCCAACGGGACGTGTTCCGATAGTCCGCCCAGTTGTCATCGTCGACCCATAGCGTCACCACCGCTCCGGCCGGCAGGCGCGTCACGTTGCGCGCGTGCTGCGCATCCGCCGCCCGCACAGCCACCACGGCATTCACGACGGCCGGCCACTGCCCGCCCGTCATGCCGGTCAGATACCAGCGCCCTGCCGCGCCTGCCACCTGCCCGTACTCGGCGGTCAGGCGCGGCAGGGGCAGCCGGTAGTAGTGGGCCAGCGGGGCCGGCACCCCGGGCGGCCCGTCTACGCGGACCGGCGCACTCCAGTCCGCGGGCGCGATCGCGACCGTCGCAGTCCGGCTCGCGACCGCCGTCGTGCGTGCCCAGAGTGGGTCGGACCCGCGCGGCAGTCTGCGCGTCCAGCCGCGCAGACTGCCGCCGGCGGTCGCGACGAGCCCCGGCGGGGCATACGTATACGTGGCCGCGTCGGGCGTATCCAACGGCTCCGCGGCCGCCCGCTTGTAGATCGTCACGGTCGCCGTACTCACCCCGCGCGTCGCGTCCGGGTCGCCCTTGGACGTCACGGGCACCGTCTCAATCTGCCCGCGCTGATAGCCCGGCTCGTTCCGGCTGTTCTCGGCCCAGCACTCGACCTCATACTCCAGGGCCGGGTCGACCAACAAGGCCGCCGTCACCCCGGTCTGGCCCGGCGTCACGGCCACCCGCTCCTCGGCCCGTCGGGCCGCCCCGCCCTTGCGCACCGCCACGTACACCAGCGCGTCCACGTTGACCGGCGGCGCATCCGCCTGGCAGTCCAGCCGCACCTCCTGCTGGCCGGTCGGCAGAAAATAGGCGTCCGGGGCCGTGGCGGCCACGGCCGTCGGTTTCCCTGGCCGCGTCCGGCGGTAGTCCACCGGCACCGTCCCGCTGGCTGTCAGCGGGCTGCGACTCTCACGGTCCGCTGACGGCTCGTAGACGTACAGGGCGGGGTCCCAGCGCGTCAGGCGCACCGTCGGCGCCCCCCCGGCCCAGCGGATCTGCTCGATGCGCCAGCCGCTCTGGGCGATGCCCAGCGGGGGGGCGTCCACCGCACAGCGCTGCCCGACGCGGAGCCCGGCCAGGTCCGGCTCGCGCGGATCGATCGCGCCCTCCAGCACCAGGGCCTGGGCCTGAGCGCGCTGCCACAGATAGTGGCCGGCCCGATCGAGCGCGTCCAGGCTGGCCAGCGTCGGCAGCCGCAGCTCGCGCACCGGGCCGGTGCCCGGGCCGCGGCGCCGACTGTGCGCCAGCCATGTCGCTCCGCCCCCCAGCCCGGGGTCATACTGCCCCCAGACCGTCAGGCTGCGCGGCGGCCCAGGGCTGCCCGGCCCCAGCCGCGTCGGCGTAAAATTGCTCAGCTGCCCGTCGCCATAGCCGAGCGCGAGCGGGGCGGCGGCGTGCGCCGCGGCCGTATCGACCACGATCTGCCAGCCGGCCGGCCCACGCCGCACAGTGGTGCCGTGCAGCATCAGCTGCGGCAACAGCGTGCCGGCCGGCTGCTGCTCGGTCAGCGCCCCGCCCACGACCATCCCCGCCGCCCGGTGGGCCGCCACCGCCGCCGCCCAGGCGGCCTCGTCCAGCGTCTGGCCCATCTCCTCGAGCCGACAGCCCAGCACCAGGGCCGCCGGCAAGGCCCCATCCATATGCGTACAGTCCACCCGGACATCACTCTGGGGTCCCGCTTCGGGAATCACCACCGTCCGCCGGCCGTCGGCCGTGGTCTGCGTCCAGCGGCTGCCGGCCGGCACCACCCCGCTGTCCAGATACAGGGTCGTGATCCGCGCCGAGGCCCCCAGCGCCCCATAGCGCGTGCCGCCGGCCTCAATCTCCTCCAGCGCGTACAGGCGCACCTTGCGGGCCGGGCCGAGCACCACGCCGACACACGCCCGCTCCGGGGCCAGCGCCTCCGGGTAGATATCGCTCAGGCGGGTCGGCGGCAGCAGGCGCGTGCGGTCAATGTCCCAGGCCTCGCGCACGCTCAGCAGCGTCTCCCCGCCGCGCCACTCCGCCGTGGCCACCGTGCCGCTCAGGCTGGCCACGGTCGTCTGACTGTCCAGATCGTACAGATCGACCGTCGCGGGTGCGCCCAGCAGCCCCGCGGCCAGCAGGCGCGTGCCGTCCGGGGCAGGCTGGTCGGGCAGGCGCAGGCCGCTCAGGCGCACGCTGGCGGTGCGCAACGTGGGCAGCCCGCCCTCTGCACCCGGGGCCGTCTCGGTCAGCGTCACCGGCCCGGTCAGGCGCGGCACATAGGCCGGCTGGGCGGCCGTCTCGCGGTCGCAGTAGCGATAGGTCTCGGCCCCGACCGTCACCCGCAGCCGACTCAGCGCGTTCATGTCGCTCTCCCGTTCATGCCTGCAGGTCAGACCTCCCGCCAGCGTCCGCCACAGGTGCAGGTCGGCCGGGCTGTCGGTCGTCACCTCCCACTCCCACTCCAGGCGCGGATACCCACCCAGGGCCAGCGTCTCCGTCCGGCCGCCCGCCAGCTGCAGCGTCTGCTGGGCGTGCACCAGCCGCAGCGGCCCGCCGCCGGCCGGATTGCGGGCCAGGGTGTACAGCCGGCCGGCCGGCACCAGCCCGACACTCCCGATCTGATACGCCCCGGCCCCATCGCGGCGCGGCGTGTCGGCGGCTATAGACAGCCTCACGTCCCGCGTGCGCGTCTGGGCGTTGGCGGCCGCCGGCGTGAGCAGCAGGCGCAGCCGGCCGCTGCGCGCATCGTAGGCCGGGGCCTGGGCCGGCTGCCCGGTATACGTCCGCTGGCCGCCCTGCAGCAGCACGTGCAGGGGCACGTTGCAGTCGCCGATATACACCGCCGCCGGCCGCCGGGCCTCAGCCGCCAGCCGGCACTGCACACTGGTCCGCCGCGGGTCGGCACTCCGCCAGCGGCGCAGCGGATAGTCCAGCCGGGCCAGGTTGCCCAGCGGCCAGCCGGCCGCCGACGTGCCGGCGGTCAGCGTCGGCGTATAGGGCAGAAACTGCCAGGCGCAGCGATAGTGCCAGTCGGCCATCTTATTCCTCCGCAATCTCGCGCACCCGCACGTGCAGCGCCCCGCCCGGCTCCAGCAGGGTGCGCAGGCGGGCCAGCAGCGCCTCGGGGTCAATCTCGCCATCCGCCCCGACCGCGACCGTCACGCCCAGGCCGCCCTGCTCCAGGGCCGTGCGCAGGCCGGCGATCTCCGTGGTCTGGGCCTTGATCTCCTCCGTCTGGCCCTTGATCTCCTCCGTCTGGTCCTCATTCTCGGTCAGGATGGCCGTGGCCTTATCGGCCTCCGTCTGGGCCAGGGCGTGCAGGTCTTCCAGTTCGGCCAGGGTGTCCTCGCGCCGGCTGTGGTCGCCCAGCTGGCCCTGCAGCGTGGCCTGCTGGGCCAGAATCGGCACCAGCCAGGCCTGCCAGGCGGCCTCGGAGGTCTCGGCCGGCGGGCGGCCGCGCCGCGCGGACGGCCCACTACTATAGAGAGGGGCGGGATCAGCCGGGGGCGCGGCCTGGCCCGCGAGGGCGCGCTGCACGTCGGGCGGCAGGCCGGCGACGAGGTAGCGCCGCCGGCGGCCGCCCCGGCAGGGATCCTCGGTGTACGGCCAGGACTCGCGGGCCGCGCGGCGGGATAGTGCAGGCTGATCCATACCCAGCGCCGCCACCAGCTCGCGGCGGGTGACTGCCCTAGTCACCCGCCTCCCTTTCGGGGCGGGGGATATCGGGCGGCCAGTCGAGATCGGCGGGCCAGTGGTCGGAAAAGTAGGATAGTACTCGGCAGTACGTCCTCACTGTATACCCCTTGCCAGACCTCAGTCTCTCAAAAAAATAAGGATTTCCCGTCTCCAGATCCGATATTCGACTCTCGCTGCGACCCAGAGAGCGGGAATAATGGTCTAATAGGCACAGGAGCACATCGATATCAGGGAGTGAACTCATCTGATACTAGTACTATCAATAGATAGTATTAGTCAACCGGCGCTTGAAAATATGAATAGCCGCTGTATTTTGACAGTAGTGAATAAAGTTCTTCCCTACTTACAAATCGTCCTAGACTCTGTACGCACGTCTGGTCGTTCCGAGCGTCAAGTCTCTCTGGAGGCGACAGGTCAGGCTAACTCGGTAGCTCTCATGAAGACAGGGAGAGTCCCGTCGGTAGAGAGAGTACGACAACTCTGCAAGGCTCTGCGGTTGGAATTTTACGTAGGTCCGCCGCGGGCTACGGCGCAGAGCAGAGTTGCTGAGGATCGAGTGGAGTATCAGTCTGCCCGTAAGGGCCGAGACGCACGGCTCCAGCAGCGCATGGAGTGGTTGGATTTTTATTGGGAGGAGATAGGCGAGGTCGGGCGGGCCGGTCTCTGCGCGCGCTGGGACGCGGCTTTCCCGGAGTGGGAGGCTACGCCTCCGGTGTCTCCACGGCCTGCCACCGCGGCGGACAAAGGCAATGCATATTGGCAGGACTAAGAGCATAAGGGGGGTTCTATGGTAGCTGTACTCGCGCAGGCACTGCATACGCTGCTGGGTCTGCTCGCTGTTCTGATCATCTTTGCCGGGTTCGTCTCCGGGGTGCTCCTGTCGTAAGGCCCTGGAGGCAGTCCGCTGGCCATCCTGTTCGGGGCGGTGCTGGGGTTTTTTGTCTCGGTCCTGATCTGTGGGCCGCTGGCCGTACTCCTGGATATCCGCAGGCTCCTGCAGGATATGCGGGCAGGCTGAGGGATGACTCTCCCTGCTCTCCTCGCCGTGGCGCTGCTCTCCCGCCCCGAGGCGACCTACACGGCGGCGTGGTGCACGGCGCGGGGCGGGCAGGTCGAGGTGCGACTGGCGGACGGGACGCGCGCGGACTGCCTGACCCCCACCCATGCGGTCGAGGTGGAACGGCCCCCGCTCAGCCCCTGACGACGCCCCTATGTATTAGCTGATCTAATAGTCCGCATGGATAGCTTTTTTTTGCAAGCACCGCCCGGTTTTTCCGCGCTGAATTCCTCTAAGTCCCTGATTATGAATCGAAATTGAGGAAAGCTATGTAAAAGTCGAAAGCTATGTCGCCATCACATAGCTTTCCTGCCGCATTTTTGGGCAAATTGCCGCGCTTTTTGTCCGTGCGCGCACATTCTGAAACACAAAAATGCAGTGTTAAACCGGGTTTAAACGCCTTGAAACGGCCGTCTTTCAAAAGACCGCGCGACACTCTCTATGTCTGATAATATCGGTGTATGTCAAATAATATCGCGTCCAAGTTTGACAATATACTGGTGCTTGCAAAAAAAAGCGGGAACACCAACGAGTCAAAATAGTCGAGATGTGACGCGGCAGGGCGACCGGCGCTGCGGGCGGGTGGACGCGGGACCAGGGGCGGCGCGGGCGGGGGCCGGGGTGGGCCAGAATGGGGGAAAAGCGGCGGTTTTTCAGGGAGATAGGGGACGGGCGGGGTGTGCCAGGATGCTGTCAAAATTCGTAAATTTAGTCCGTTCCTGGCCCATGTAATCCCAGATAATCCCACGTAATCCCGGATAATCCCGCCTCATTGTCTTTTTGTCCCAGATTATTGTCCGCGCACACCCTGGGCCATCTCCACGCCGTCTATGGGGCTGCCGTGCAACCCTGATTATCCATTTTTGCGTTGTATCCGATACTGTGGATGTTGGGCCGACAGGAGACTGTGGCCGGTGAGGGTACACCAGGCTGGAATATCCGCGGGGGTGCCGGGGTCTTGGGCGATGAGGAGCAGGACTTGGCCGGGTTGCAGAGACCTGAGACGCAGACGGAGTTTCAACACCAACTCGCCGCAGGCCATGTCTCCGGCGTCCCAGGTGTCGTCCGGGTCGGCCGGTATGTCTGCCGCCGGTGCCGTCATGGGTGTCTGAGGGAGCGAGGGGGCAGCGGGCCAGATACAGGCCGGCTGTTCAACGGGTTGGTTTTCTTGTTGGCTCGCCCACTGCCAACCTCTGCGGTAGCAGGTCTGGCGACGGATGTAATTGTAGGCGTCTCCCAAGAAATCTGCCGGTGAACGCCCTAAGCCGCTGGCGAGGCAGGCGGTGCAGTACGGCGTGGTTTTGAATCCGGTCACGACGCTCAGGACATATTCGTGGGAGCAGACAGGCCGCGAGCAACGAAAGCAGGTTGGGGCGTGAAGCTGTTTGAGCTCGGTGAGGATTGCCGCCGTGCGCTGCTCTTCTGCGTCCAGGTCAGCGTCGATGACAGGCAAGGGGGGCTGGTCGGTCTTCATTATCCTGTACATACTGACCATTTTCGACGGTCTGGTGCAAGTTGGTCGTGGGAGTAACGATCTTGACCCTGGCACCCAGAGGGCTTATCGTGCCCGCGGAACAGCCCGCGCGCTGATATGAAGAGCAAACGTGTCCTCCAATGGACGGGAAATGCTGGACACGTTTACTCTTTGCGGAACGATATGGCAACAAAGGGTCGTAAACTTGGTGGTCCGCTGGCCGGCATTCGGGTTATTGAATGTGGCGTTCTTCTGGCCGGACCGTTTTGCGCCCGCCTCCTGGCTGACTTTGGGGCGGAAGTCATTAAGGTCGAAGCGCCTCGCAAGGGCGACCCCATGCGCACGGTCGGTCAGGCTCTGGTGGACGGCAAAAGTCTGTGGTGGCCGAGCGTTGCGCGGAATAAGAAATGTATTTCTCTCAACCTGCGTGCCCCGGAGGGACAGGAACTGCTCCGCCGGTTGGTCTGTCAGTCCGATGTCCTGGTAGAAAATTTTCGCCCCGGGGTGTTTGAAGAATGGGGCCTCGGCTATGAGACCCTGCGTGAGCTGAACCCGGGCCTCGTTTTTGCCCGCGTCTCCGGTTATGGACAAACCGGTCCGTATCGGGAAAAACCCGGTTTTGCCGCAGTGGCCGAAGCCTTCGGAGGGCTGCGCCACCTGGTCGGCTTTCCGGACCGACCGCCCTGTCGGGTGGGTATCAGCCTGGGTGACTCCCTGGCCGGCATGTTTGCCGCGCTGGGCACACTGATGGCGCTCTACAACCGTGATGTCAACGGTGGAACCGGCCAGGTGATAGATACGGCTTTATATGAGGCCGTGTTTGCCGTATTGGAGGCAACCCTGACGGAATACGAAAAAACCGGCTACCGGCGGACGCGGACCGGAACCTTGCTGCCCGGGTTTGCGCCGTCGAACCTCTACCCGTGTAAACATGGGCAGTGGATTGTGATTGCCGCCAACACCGATGGGCTGTTTACACGGCTGTGTACGCTCATGAATCGCGAAGAATTGCTCACCGATCCTCGTTTTGAGAATCAGGTTGTCCGGGCCGAAAACCGTGAGGCCATTGACGCCATTGTCTCGGACTGGACGGCGGCCTATGAACTGTCAGCCTTGCTGCCGCTGGTCGAGGGCGCAACCATTCCCGCCGGTCCGGTCTATAGTATCGCAGACATCGTTCACGACCCGCATTTTGCGGCGCGCGATATGGTGTTGTCTCTCCATGATCGAGTGTTGGGCGAACTCAAAGTGCCCGGCATTGTTCCCAAACTCAGTGAGACACCCGGCGAGGCCCGCTGGCTGGGCGCGGACATCGGAGAGCATAACCAGGAGGTCTATTCTGGCATGTTGCAGTTGAGTGCGGACGAGATGTCTGCCTTGGCAGAACGCGGTGTCATCTGAACAGCCAAAGAAGCATATGAAGGAACAATGAGGGAGGACTATCATGGCTGAACAACTCCTGTCAGGGATTAACGTCGTTGAGTGCGGCAATCTGGTTTCTGCCGCCTATACTGGCAAGCTGCTCGCCGACTTTGGCGCGGATGTGGTCAAAGTCGAAGAGTTGGGCGGCGACGTCTCCCGACAACGTGGCCCCTTTCCGGGTGATACCCAGCATGCCGAAAAGAGCGGTCTGTTTCTGTATTTGAACGCCAATAAACAGGGTGTGACGCTGAATCTGCGCGAATCCAAGGGGCAGGCGGTCTTGCAGAGTTTATGCGCCCAGGCCGATATCCTGCTGCACAATTACAGCCCGGACGAGATGTCCGAACTCGGTCTGGATTACGAGAAATTGAGCCAGATCAATCCAGGCCTGATCATGACTTCGATTTCCTACTTTGGTCAGACCGGCCCGCACCGGGACTATCGCGGCTATGATCTGACGGCGAGTAATGCCGGGGGATGGGCGTTTATCAGTCCGGGCGCCTCCGATTACCCGGACCTGCCACCCCTCAAAGCGTTTGGCCATCAGACCGACTTCCAGGGCGGAGTGCACGCCGGCGTTGCCACGCTCGGCGCGTACTACCATAAATGTCTGACGGGCGAAGGCCAGCACCTTGATGTCTCCATCCAAGAATGTATTGCGGCCATCCTGGAAATGAATTTCATGCACTACACCTATAGTGGCCTGGAAACCTCGCGGCTGGGACGGCGGTCCATCTATCCTTGGTGCATGCTCGACTGTAAAGACGGCAAACTCTTTGTGATTTGTGTCGAAGAAGACCAGTGGCAGCGCTTTGTCGAGCTGATGGGTAATCCTGAATGGGCAACCCTGGAGATTTTTGCCGATCGCGTCGTCCGCGGCCAGAACTATGACGCCCTGATGCCCTTTCTCCAGGAATTCGCCGCGGAGTGGACGGTGGCCGACTTGTATAAAGCCGGCCAGGAGCGCCGTATCTGCATGGCTCCAGTGCATACCATGGCCGACCTGTTAGCCTCGGAGCACCTCAAAGCACGTGAATTCTTTACGGAAATCAGTCATCAGGTGGCCGGCTCGCTGCAATATCCGGGCGCACCTTTTAAGGTGGAGGACGTTGGCTACGCGGTGCGTCGTCCGGCGCCGCAGCTCGGCGAGCATAATAATGAGGTCTACACCCGGCTTGGGCTCTCTCAAGCCGAGATCGATGAGCTGAAGCACGGCGGAATTATTTAGGAGACGAAGGAGAACGTCATGGCACGACGACCATTAGAAGGCATCCGTGTAACCGATTTCACCTGGGCCTGGGCGGGTCCGTACTGTACGCTCCAAATGGCGCATATGGGCGCGGAAGTGATTCGGATCGAAAGTGAAAAGCGTCCCTGCGTCACCCGCCTGATTCCGCCGTTCGCGGATAATGAACCCGGGCCGAACCGGGCCGGCTATTTCAACCAATACAGTCAGGGCAAGAAAAGCTTCCAGCTTGATCTGGCCCGGCCCGAGGCGTCCGCAATTGTCAAAAAACTCATTGCCAAGAGCGATATCGTCGTGCAGAACTTCTCAACCGGGGCGATTGACCGCATGGGTTTCGGCTATGACACGCTCAAGGCACTCAAACCCGATATTATTATGATTTCCATCTGTGGCTACGGACAAACCGGTCCCGAACGCCACTATATGGGCTATGGGCCGGCTTCCGTTCCGCTGGCGGGGATTTCATCGCTGACCGGCTATCCGGGGGTTGGCCCGGCGGAAATCGGTATTTCATACGGCGACCCGAACGCTGGCATCTTTGGCTCGTTTGCCGCCATGGCTGCCCTGGCCTATCGTCAGCGCACCGGCAAGGGGATTCACGTTGACCTGGCACTCTGGGAAGCCCTGCTCGTTCTGATGCCCGAAGGCATTATGGATTATGTGATGAATCAGACCCAGCCGGAACGCAACGGCAACCGGGACCGCTGGATAGCGCCCCACGGTTGCTTCAAGTGCAAAGGCGACGCCGAGAAGTGGGTGACCATTGTGTGTGGCAGCGATGCGGAATGGCAGTCCTTGTGTCAGGCCCTAGGCCAGCCGGAACTGGCTACGGACAAACGCTTTGCTGACGCGGCGGCTCGGAAAGCGAACGAGGACGCGCTCGAAGACATCATCACGGCCTGGACGAGCGACCGCGACCGCTGGGAGGTCACGGAGGCGCTCCAAAAAGCCGGCGTGGCTGCCTACCCGTCTCAGAGCAATAAAGACCTGGCAACCAATCCGCATCTGGAAGAACGCGGCTATCTCGTGCAAAAAGACCATCCCGAATTCGGCAAACGCATTCACGCCGGCATCCCGTGGCAGATGAGCAGATCTCCGTGCGAAGTGCAGGCCGCGGCCCCGCAGCGCGGGCAACACACCGACTATGTGCTGCAGGATATCCTCGGCTATTCCGTGGAAGAAGTACAAAAACTGCGCGACACCGCGGTACTGATATAACGCAGTCGGGAGGAAGTTGGATTAGCACATCGCAATCCGACACTGCTCCACAGGCTTCGCTCGCGCTACGCTCAGGACGAACGGAGCGAAAGGGCAGGCCTCCAGGGGAGAGAGAGTAAAACAATTCCCTCCCCGGTGGAAGGTGTCCCCGCTTGCCGGTATGGGTCCGCGATCGAGGGTGATATTAGTCACCGACGGCGCGGTGCCCTGAGCCTCGGCGGCAGGCGCGACGATCGCCGAGGCGAACAGGCAGAGGAAACCGATCGGGAAGTGGACGACCCGGCCCCGCTCCCGCGCGAGGGACCCGCGGGCCGGACGCCTGCTGCCCGTCATTGCACCCCCTCCGCCCGGAGAACATTTTTACTCCTCTACAGCGCTGTCAAGGGGGGAGGTTGTTCCCCGCGGTATCCTGGACAAGAAGCCGTTCCGCAGCATGAAGCGGATATGCGCTCAAGGACTACGCCGGGCTCGCGTCCGGCATGACGCGAGCCCGGCATCCAGCGGCTAGGGGCCGAGTGCCTGGATTCCCGCTTTCGCGGGAATGACGACAGGGACCGATTGGCTATACGGAATCGTGAATTGCCCCGGCGGAACCGTTTGTGCTGAGCGTAGCCCCGTAGGAGCGAAGTCGAAGCACCCGCCTGAGCACCCTTCGACTTCGCCCCGCTCAGGGCGAACGGTATAAAGACCCTGAACGACTTTATTCCCCGCCTTGCGTCGCCCGAGGCTTGCGGGTAGTATCCGGGCGACTTTCCTGTAACTGAACCTTCATTCAGTTGGCTGCGGCAGACGCTATGAAGAGAAAGGGGCTTCGTATGGCAGGCGCGTCACGTCAGGGTATGTTAGCTGGCTATAAAGTGCTGGACTTTACGCAGATTGTTGCCGGACCGACGACGACGCGCCTACTGGCCGAAATGGGGGCTGAGGTCATTAAGGTTGAGCAGGCGCCGAAAGGAGACCCGGCCCGCCTCAACGGGATTCTGAAACAGGGCCGCAGCGGCTATTTCATCCAGCATAATGTGTGCAAACAAAGCCTGTGTGTGAACCTGAAGACAGAGGAGGGACGGGACATCGTCCGCGGCCTCATTCCGCATATGGATGTGGTGGTCGAGAACTATAGTCCGGGGGCGATCAAACGGCTCGGTTTTTCCTATGAAGAACTGCAAAAGCTGAATCCGCGTATCATCATGTGTTCAATCTCGGCCCTCGGGCAGACCGGCCCGCTCTCCCATGTGCCTGGCTATGATTACATTGCCCAGGCGTATTCAGGCTTTAACGAGGTCACTGGCGAACGGGGCCGGGCGCCGGCCATGCCCCAGGCGGCCATTGGCGATGTGAGTACCGGCGTGCATGCCTTTGGCGCGATTGCGTGCGCGCTGTTGCACCGCGAGCGGACAGGCGAAGGCCAATATATCGACGTGTCGCTGCTTGATGCCTATATCCATTCACACGACTTCACGATTCAGTCGCATAGCGCCTCGGGTGGCAAATTCGTCCCGACCCGAAGCGGTGCCCATCATATGGGGCTGGCTCCGTGCGGTATTTTTCAGGCAAAGGATGGGTTCGTCGTCATCGTGGGCGCCCTTGACCATCAATGGCAGGGCGTGGCGCGGACCATTGGGCATCTGGAATTTGTGGAAGATCCGCGCTTCCGCACCAACCGGGATCGTGTCCATCATAAAAAAGAACTCATCCAGGCCATTGAAGCCTGGCTCGACACCATGCCGAATCGGGAAGAGGCGGTTGCCGCCCTGCACCGGGAACGGGTGCCGGCTGCACCGGTTCTGACCATTCCGGAAGTGGTCAATCATCCCCATCTGCTTGAGCGGGAAGCTATTCGACCGATACAGGATAAGGTGTTGGGTGATTTTGTTCTGCCCGGTTTTCCGTTCCGCTTTTCGGGCCCGGCCAGAACCGCCGCCCCGTTTGAAGCGCCGGATTTGGGCGAGCACAATGCGCCTATCCTCCGCGATTATCTCGACTATACTGCTGACCAACTGGAGCGGTTAGCGCGGGACGGCATCCTGGTCAGCCGCTCAACGCCGGTAGAATAAGGAAAGATGTTCCATGCACGGTAAACGCGGGCTCCTCTCTGTAGCCAGTATCGCCCTCGGCGGACTGTTACTCCTGGCGCTCTCGGCCACTATTTCTCCCTGTTACGGCTATTTCATAGACAAACAGGTTGATGCGGTCGTGAATACTTGGTCACGCTTTGATCGCTTTCTGTCTACTTTTGATCCGGCGGGGCGGTACGTCCGCCAACCCGTCGAACGTCAAGTCCCGGCCCTGACGTTCCGGGGATTTCTCCGCCAGTGGTCCGATATTCAACTCTCGGGCGACCGCCGGGTCGGCAATCGACAGAAAGACTTCCGTTTCTCCCAGATGCAGAATTTGTTGGAATTGGAACTCCACTACCAGGTCTCACCCAATATCGAAATTACCAATATCAATAACTTCATGTACGACAGTGTGTACAACTGGCAGGATTCTGCCGGTCTGTTTGCCCCCCGGACGAGCGAAACCTTCCGCGCCTATCATAACTTCGAGCGTATCGTGCGCGAGTTGTATATCAGCTATCGCACGCACAACCTTGATGTCGTCCTGGGCAAACAGCAAATCGCCTGGGGTAAAATGGACGGTCAATACATTGATGTCATCAACGGCATGGACCGGCGCGAGTCCGTCCAGCTTGAGGCGAGTGACTACGAGTGGCGCCGCTTACCGGCCTGGATGGCAAACGTGACCTATTTCTTTGGGGCAAATTCGCTCAACTTCCTGTGGATTCCGAACTTTGAGCAGGACAGGAATCCGGTCCCCGGCTCACCCTGGTATTCTCCCCTGGCTCCGCCCAGGGATACGGAGACGAAAGCCCTCCTGGACGGCCGGCAGGACGCGACCGGGGACGAGTTCAGAGCGACGAAGCGGCCGTCTATGGGGGACTTCGGCGATCATCAATACGGTCTGCGTCTTGACGTTTCCATGGAGCCACTTACCTGGGGTCTCATCTATTACTACGCCTGGAATAAAAACCCGACCTCGTTCATTGTCGATCGGACCGGCCTTGATACCGATGCAGACGGAGATATGGATCTGATCTTTCAGCCTCGTTTTACCCGTTTGCACCATCTCGGTGTCACTGCCGACTATGCCTCCGCACTCTCGAACATGCCGCTTGTCGGCGAACTGCCGATTGTGCTGCGGGCTGAGGGTCTGTGGACCAAAGACGTTCCCTTCGCCGACTTTGACCATCAGCAGGCCGCGCGGGACGGGAATCTCAACTCAGGCATCATTCGGCGTGACACCCTGCGGGCCGCGATTGCGCTGGAGTTCGCCTTTCCCGGTAATACCTCCGTGATTATGCAACCCTCCCTATTGTATACGTTTGACTGGCGTCGCAATCTCGGCGGCGGCTTTGGCGGGGGAATCGGAGATGAAATGAGTCTCCTGCCGGTCTTCTTTATCGGGCGTCCGTTTCGCTTCACCCGTGACCGGTTGCGCTTGGAGCTGACCGTCGTCCCAGTCATCAGTCTGCCGCAGAAGAAATGGCAGGGCATAAAAACAAAATTTGTTTCGATCTACCGATTCTCCCAGTTCATTACCGGTCGCCTCATTTATACGGCGTTCAGTAGCGGCGACCGGACTGACCTGTACGGCCAATTTAACAAATGGGACAATATCGGCTGGGAACTGAGTTACGAATTCTGACCGACCTGCGTGAAAGGAAGAGCGTCTCCGTTGCGGAGTGCGCTCACCAGGCGACCATCTTATGAACAGATGCTTTTTTATCCTGACGGGATTGGCCCTTTCTTTTCTCTCCAGCCTGGCTATGCCGCTCGCTGGGGTGGCGGAGCAGAACGGCAGCCACCGGCAGACCTGGAAAACGGTAGAGGAGCTGTCCGAGGCGGAAAAATCGCGGATTGATTTCCGGGTCGATACCCCCCGAGATACGACGATTCCATACCTCCCGGCAGAAGCCTATCCTTTTCAGCCACCCTATACCGCGGAAGAGATGGGCTATCGTTCCATGGAATTCCCCCATGTGGCCCGCTGGTCGCATGCCATGGCCGATGTGTTTGGCGCCATTACCAGCAACGGCTTTCTGGATGAAGGCATCACGCTGGGCTATAGCCATTACATCCCGGACGAAGACGGTGTGCCCGGCCAACTCGGCATGACGCCAGGGGAGGACTATTTTCGGATGGTCTTCTTTTATACCTATCCGCCCGAGAATCAGGGCTTGCAGGACCTGTGGATCCTGAGACGGACAGATAAGGAAGAAACGACCAAACTGGACAATTTCATCTATAGTCCAACCCTACGCCGCGTGCGCCGCCAGCCTCAGCCCCGCCGGGATGCGCAGTTTCCCAATAATGTGCAGACCTTTGACGATGTGGTGGGGCGCGATGCCTGGGAGTTCTCGTGGCGACTGCTGGGCACGGATGTGTTGCATGAGACGGTACGTTTTCCCAATACCCGCCCGGCGGTCACCCTGGCCAAGCCCGATGGGAGTTTTAACGAGGTCCCATCGGCTCAGATTAAAATGCTGGGCGAGACGTATCCGCAGTATACTGAAGACGGAGGAGTGGCGTGTTATGTGCTTGAGGCGACCAGGAAAGAAGACTGGTTGCCGCACTACCGGATGAGCCGGCTGATATACTGGCTCGATCAGCATAGTTTCTATCCGCTGCGCATCGAGCAGTACGACAATGACAATCAACTGCGGGTGGTTGAGGTGCGCAACGCCTATCTCGTCAACCCGGCCCTGGAAGAACGGGGCTATGCCGGACTATTTACGGTGTATTACGACCTTGCGCTCGACCTGATGAGCTATAGCGCGCATGATGCCCATTGGGTGAAGGAGTGGTCTCCAGAAGACCGGGAGACGATGTTTGAGCCTGATTTTATGCGCCGCAGTTGGCTCAAGTATCCGCTCAAATCCCAATCCCTGGTGTATTCTCCAGAAAAATTCTTCCTCCGCCCACGCCTGTATCCGGATAAATTTCCGCACGACCGGCACATTACCATCTCCGCAGAACTGGAGCAGCGCTACCGTTTGCAAGAAGAGGCCGGACATCTCGTCTTCGACCGCGCCTCGCCGCTCATTGAGGTCAAAGCCGAATAATAACGGGGAGTGTCTCAGGTTGAAATCCGCCGCCTCGTTATTGATAATCAGCTCCCCCCGCAGGCTTTACTGCTGCCGATGCGTGGCTTGCCAGGCTCTTCCCATCGAATCCGCGGCCAGAATGGCGTCGGCAACCATGTCGGGCTGCACGTCAAACGGTTCGTTATGGATGGTTTCTCCTTCCGCGGTCGCCCGCGCGGCCACTTGTTCAAGCATATCCTCTGGGAATTCGCTGAGCCCGATTTCGGCCAGGGTAATGGGCAGGCCGACCGCGGATGAGAACTCCAGCACCGGATCAATAACCGAGCGTGACTGCCCTTCGAGTACTAACTGAGCCATCAGGCCGTAGGCGACTTTTTCCCCATGATAGTACGGATGGGTGAGCGGAGCCGCGGTGAGGCCATTATGGATGGCATGAGCGGCGGCCAGCCCCGAGGATTCGAAACCTAAACCCGACAGCAGGGTGTTGGCCTCTACCAACCGCTCCAGGGCTGGATTGACAATGTGACGTTCCACGGCCCGTTTCGCGTCCGGGCCATCTTCGACCAGGATGTTGTAGCACAGCTCCGCCAGCTTTTCGGCACTGCGCGTTGAGGCTCCCCCACGCATATTCTGGACATGGCCGGCAACACAGGTTCTGGCCTCGAACCTCGTGGCCAGCGCATCTCCCATACCGGCCACAAGCAGCCTGGCCGGGGCTTGAGCGACAACATAAGTATCCACCACAACCAAGTCCGGGTTCTTTCGATAAAAGCGGTATTCCTGAAATACCCCCTCGGGGGTATAAATCACCGACAGCGCACTGCACGGCGCGTCACTTGAGGCAATGCTTGGACAGTTGACGACGGGAAGATCAAGGTCGTCAGCGGCGGCCCGGGCCGCGTCCAAGACCTTGCCGCCGCCCGCTCCAATAATAACCTGAGCCTTGTTCTCTCGCGCCGTTTCTTTGATACGTTCGATTTCAGGATAGGAGCACTCCCCCCCGAACTGATGGACGACGTGGGTGATGCTGGCATCGTTCAAATGTTTCTGCCAGACTTCCGAGAGCAACCGAATGGCGCTTTTCCCGGCAACGATACAGGCGGGTCCCTGCAAACCAATGCGCCGCATTTCCGTTCCCAGGGCTGCTGTCGCGCGCTTCCCTTGTACATAGTGGCTGGGGGCTGAAAAAACCGAGAGCATACATCCCTCCTTACCGATTGCTGTTCCCAGATAGAGTGGAATGGGAGCGTTGGCAGTATAAACTGAGACACGTTGATGCGGCAAGCGGAAGACGCTACGGTTCGGCTAAAGAACGCCGCTTCTCCCAGTCTTACCCAATATATAAAATTCGGATATGGCTTCCCATTTTTGGTTTGAGTACATGAATTGGAATTATGGCAAATACTCCTAGCGCTATTCCTCAAAAAAGGGACGAAAGGGATATTTTCCGTCTGCTGAAGGAGCGTCTGAGCGACGAGTGGGTCTTCTGGCATGAACCGGAACTGAAGCGCTCTCACGACAAATCTGAGCCTTACCGCCCGGACTTTATCCTGCTGCATCCCCGGCGTGGGTTGTTTGTTCTGGAAGTCAAGGGATGGGTGGCAGACAAAATCCAGGACGTCAAGAAGCAGGATGACTACGGTCAGCGCCGCAAGGTGCTGTACAAGTTCGGCACCGGCGAAAAGTGGAAGGACGCCCCTTTCGACCAGTTGAGGAGATACACCAGTTGGCTCAGGCAGAGGCTGAAGAAATTGCCTCAGGTCAGCAGCAAGAAGGTTAACAGGCTGTTCAAGGGAGCCGTGTGTTTCGTGCGGATTGCCGAAGATGACCTCAGAACTGATAGCATTTTCGAGACCCACCTGGACAAGTTGAGTAAGGGTGTCCTGACCAGTAAGAAGAAGAACGAGCAGGGATACTACGAAGGGGATTGCCGGCGCTGGAGAGATCATCCCAACGAACTGCAACAAAGCCTCTCCGCCTCGCCGGACGAAAAATTGCAACTAGATGAGCATGGATATATCCACGCTCGGATTAGGCAGATCATCCATCCAGAGTCCGTCATATCGGTCCTCTCTCCGCTAGAGGCTGACGAGACAGATCGTGCGGAGGCAGATGCTAAACCCGCCCCACGCATCCTGGATCTGGACCAGGAAGAGGTGGCTAAGAGTTACATCGGCCGGGGGCACCGCATCCTGTTTGGCGTCGCCGGTTCTGGCAAGACGGTAATCCTGATCGCCCGCGCTCGCTATCAGGCAATGCGCCACCCGGAACAGGATATTCTGGTGCTGTGCTTCAACAGGACGCTTTCTGTCTACATCAGCGATGCACTGGAGGCTTACCGGAGGAACATTGACATCAAAACGTTTCATTCCTGGGCTCAGTCCGAATTCTCGAACTATTGGGACTTCACCGAAGAAAAAAAACGCGACAATGAGTTATTGGCGTATCTGGAGCAGAAAGGGGCAGGGAAGCAGTACGACTGTATTCTGATCGATGAATCTCAGGACTGGAGTATCGCTTGGTTCAAGGCGGTTCTGCATGCGGCCAAAGATGCGGAGGAGGGGGACATGCTGATCGTTGGCGACGGTAGCCAATCCATCTATGCCAGGCAGCAGGGTTTTACCTGGAAGGCGTGTGGCATCAGGGCTCAGGGGCGGGTGCTTAACCGCCGGGGTGGCAAGGTCAATACCTTCAGGAATTATCGCAACACGCCGGAAATCGTCGCCCTGGCCACCTCCTTCGCTCAGGATATCGTCTCACAAGAGGATACTGCCTCCGAAGACGGCATGATGTCCCTGCTGCCCAAGGTGGACGAGTGCGGCAAGCGGCCGAGCCGCATTCTGCCGGTTATTTACTGTGCCGAGAATAGACGGGATGAACTGAACGACGTCCTCAAGGAAGTCCGGCACTTGCGGCGAGCGGGGCTGGTGACCCGGAATAGTGACATCGCCGTCGTTTATCCCTACGCCCCTCGCGATTCGGAGCGAGATGAATTGCTTGCGCAACTGACCCAGTGGCTGAACAGGGAAGAGAGTCCTTACCGGGCGGACTGGATCGAAGGAGAGAAGAGGAATCAGGAGAGCATACTGGACAACACCATCAAGATATCCAATGTCCACCAAATCAAGGGGCTGGAGTTCAAGGTGTGCTTTGTGATCTGGGCAAACGACTTCATCGCCGCCAAAGAGGGACAACGACAACTCCTGTATGTGGCCTTAACCCGCGCCACGGAGCGCCTCTATGTGACTCATCATGCAGACACGTCCCTGACTCGGAAACTGACTTCCGATATGACCCTCTATACGGATCAATTTCTTTTCTCTACGGCTTGAGGTCGAGCAGCGTTCGCCATCCATGCGTCGGTTCCGAGGCAATGTGCTTTGTGGTGTTGTTCTGGCCCTCTGGGGATGTTCTGAATTGTCGGGTGCGCCACCGCAGTTAGGCCAATATGCGTACAGCAACGACCTCAGCGCCAAGCCGTGTCCGCTCGGTGAGCGGCCTGGCCCGGGCGGTCTGAGCAACGACGAGCAGACCGAACACGGGATTACGTATGCGGTTCGGACGCCGGCCAACTACAATCCACAGATTCTGCACCCGCTCCTCATGGTCTATGCCCCGGCAGGCTCAAGTCGGTTTCGTTCCGAGTATCTGACAAACCTGACTTTTGAGGCAACGGCGGCTGGATTTGTCGTTGCCTATGCGGACTCACGCCGTCTTTCTCTTGAAGTTATT
This sequence comes from Binatia bacterium, assembly GCA_963422435.1. Taxonomy (GTDB): domain Bacteria; phylum Desulfobacterota; class Binatia; order Bin18; family Bin18; genus Bin18. Next base: position 3,262,295 of record OY729511.1, read on the forward strand.
CCTGAACTGGGTACGATCCCGCGGCTTATCGCCAAAAAATGGTGCGTTGATGAGCAGCGGGTCTATCTGACCGGCCATTCTGACGGCGGAACGGTTGCCCTGGCTCTCGCGCTTTTAGACGAGACACGCCATATCCCCACTGCGGTGGCGCCGAGTGCTGCCGGGTTCAGGCGGACCGACCTCGAAACATTCTCGTGTCCCGAAACCTCGCCACCATATACTGCGAAGGAACTGGTACCCATCGGCAGTGGCCCGCGCTGAATACGACCCTCCTGTCGTTTTTTATCGATATTGACCGCTCCCTTCCCTAGGGAGGGCTCTGGAGTTGTCCCCGCCCCCTCATCCTGCTATCCCAAGGCCGGTAGTCCAGGACCGAAATTCCGTAAGAACTGACCGATGCGACACGCCTGCCGAATCTCCTCTCTTCTCGTTGTAGTGGCAACGTTTTGCTTGGTGCTTCCTGTGCTATCCTGGGCACATCGGGACAGGGGGCCCGGAGACCCGTGCCGACGAGAGGTCGGGGCTTCTCTCCTGCATATTACCTTTTATCAGACTCAATTTGACCCGGTCACGGAGTATTGTGAGGAAATCCCGCGCGTAGGAAATACCTTTCTGGTCGTGGACGTGACGCCCGATCTGTGGGAAATACCGTTCGGTGCTGAACTCGTTGCCTCAGATGAATCCGGACAGTCGAGCACGATCCTGTCCCTGCCTTTACAAGTATACGAACGTGGTGTGGCCAATGCTGAAGTCGTTGTGAAGGCGGGACTGCGTTACGAAGTGCGGGTGATGCTCGGGCTTGCTGATGAACGCGAACCCCGCAAATTTTCATTTCCCTTTCAGGTTGCGGCGTGGTATAAGGCTCTGGTCAGGCCAGCGTTGATCGTGCTCGGAGTGGTTATCGTTCTTGCAGTTTCGGTGATCCGCTATAAGATCACTGCTCGGAGCAGGGAAGAACTGGTGAAATAAGGAAAGAGAGTATATAGTAACGTCGTTATTACTATCGAGGAGGAATAGGCATGGCTCAGGCGCAAGCAGTACAAAATGCACCAAAAGGTTCCGGCGATGGTTCCATGATAACTGGCAATCCCGCCAATCCGACTGATTGGTCAGTCGGCTGGCATCCTCTTTTCTGGGGGTGCGGGCTGATCATGCTGGCCAATGTCTTCTTCTGGTACTGGAACTACGCCTTTATGTTCACTGCCGGACTGAACTCAGCAAGTGCTGAGTTCACGATGTATTACTGGACGCTGTTCTGGGGCGAATTAATTGTCTTAGGCGTATTCAGTGGCGTGTGGTTGGGCTGGCTCATCCGGAATGGCCGGGCCATTGAAGGACAAGAATGCTCACCCGCCGAAGAGACGCGCCGAATCGCGATTTTGTGGAGCCTCGTTGGCGCGACGAGTCTGGCTATCTATCTGATGGCTAGCTTCTGGCCGAACTGGGACGGATCGTGGCACCAAACCATGGTGCGTGACACGGCATTCACCCCGACCCACATCCCGATGTTTTATTTTTTCTTCCCCCTCTCGGTTGTGTTGGCCGTCGGGACCTATATCTACGGGCGGTTCCATATCCCTGCGCTGTACGGGAAGGACAAAGGATTTCCCTGGTCGTTCCTTCTGCTGATCAGTGCCTGTGTACTCGAATGCATGGCGGTTGCTGCCAATGAGTGGGGCCATAGCCTGTGGATCTCTGAAGAAATCTTCTCTGTTCCGTTTCACTGGCCGTTTGTGATTTACGGCTGGCTTGCGGCGGGTATGTTTGCGGTGTGGGGTGAGACGCTAGTGCGCATGTTCGAGATAGAGAAGATCGAAGAGGATGCGAACCCAGAAGCTTCGCTTGAGTCGCCGATCGCCGCTGACTAACAACGGCGGTGTGGGCTTGGTCGATAAACGGATCGAAAATCCTCGTGTAGAGAGGAAGTGCGCATGGCGACGGAAACCACAACCGTAACCGACATCGCAGATGCGGCGGAACGGCAACGGCGGCTCGAACTCAAAGAACTGCTCAACAAGAAATATAAATGGATTGATTGGAAGTGGGACCTTGTCTTCTGGACTACGGCGGTTTTTGTGGTGGCCGGTGCCGCTGATATCACCAAGCAGTTGTTTGCCGGTGACTGGGATTTCTGGACAGATTGGAAAGATCCCCAGTGGTGGCCGGTGGTCACGGCCTTTGCCACGATCATTATTCCCTCGACGCTGCAATACATCCAGTGGACGGCCTGGCGCTTTCCAACTGGTGCGACCTACACCGCGTGTTGCTTGTTTTTTGCGGCCTGGGTTGGGCGGTATTTCCAGTGGGACCTCGCAGCGACCTACCCTATGAACTTCGTGTGGCCTGCCTCTGTCGTCTGCGCCGGGATATTGATGGACTGGACCTTAATGAAAACCAAGAGTTTTATCCTCACCTCGCTGATCGGCGCCCACGTGTGGGCGATTGCGGTGTGGGCCTATAATTACGTCCCCTTAGCCGCCTTTCTCCAGCCGGCCTATTTTATGGATCATGTAGTGACGGTTGCCGATGTTCAGGGCATTGCCTACATCCGCTCCCAAACGCCGGAATACCTCCGGCTGATTGAACGCGGCGCGCTGCGGAGTTTCCTGGGTGAGACGCAATACGTTTCCCTGGCCTTTGGCGGAACGGCCGCCTTTGTCGGCTACTGGATCGGCCAGTTCATTGGCCGGTATCTGGCAGTGTGGCCGATTCGGCGCTATCTGAAAACCGTGTGAGACAAATTATGAGGTGCGGTATGTCTTGCGAACCTCAGCAGCCCGCCCGATACGGAAGAGTCTGCTCTGTGCTCATGGCTCTTCTTGCCGGCCTGTCTCTGTTCCCTTCCCCCGTGTATGCGCACGGTATGAATATCTCTGAAATAGCCCCGCCCGTCATGACCGCAGGCATCTTAGCCTTTGTGTGTTATTGGCTGGTGGTTTTGTGGCCAGCATCGAAGAGTGTAGGGACGGACGGACGCGGGTTGCCGGAAACGGGTCCGGTCATTCGCATCAAGCGCAAGCCTCGCCTGCGTGTCATAGCAACCAAGCCTCGGCTCCCTGACGAACAGCCCGAACCCAGGAGGGCGGCCGATGGTTAAGCGATTCGTGACTGGCAGTGTTGGCCTGCTATTCGTACTGGCCGTTGCCGTTGCCAATACGCCGCACGCCTTTGCTCACGGTGAGGCTGCCGACGAACCGTTTTTGAAAAACATGACCACGGCTTTCTTCAATGTCCGCGTGTCGCCGACTGAAATCGAAGTTGGAGAGCCCGTCAAGGTCACCGGGTCGGTCAAGATCCTTGAGACCTGGCCACATACGCTAGAGACGCCGGAAATCGCCTCCATTATGCCGGTCGTCCCCGGACCGGTCTTTGTGCTCAAGGAGCGTTTTGTCAACGGAACGGCTGCGATCGGCTCGTTTTTTGCCCAAAAGGGAGGCATTTACGAGTTTGAAATGAAGCTTGTTGGCAAAGAGCCTGGGGACTGGCATGTGCATCCTGGTATCGCCGTATATGGGACCGGTACCCTGATTGGACCTGGTGAATGGGTGACCGTCAAACCGAGTGACGAGCCGTTCTCCTTCCCGCTCACCCTGCTGTCTGGTGAGACCATTGAACTCAGTACGTATGGCGGCGCATTCGTCTGGTGGTGGTCGTTTGCCGGCTTTGTCCTGGGGGTCGCCTGGATACTGTACTGGACGACGAATAAAAGAACGGTGACCAATCTCGCCGTTACTGTCCAGCTTCCGGTGAACGATGATGCCCCCGATATTGGCCTCATCACGCCCCGCGATCATATGTGGATGAATGTTATCGTGGGCGTGACCCTGGTGATGCTGGTGGTCGGTTGGACGTATGCCACCTCAAATGCGCCCGTTCGCTGGCCACAGCAAACGGACTGGTTTACACCGGAATTCATTGCTTCCGGCGAGAAAATGGCCGAGGCTCGGGCCAGCGGAGCGACGTATGACGAAGCGAGTGAAACGCTGGAGATGAAGGTCCGGGTGACGAATGTTATCGAGAGCGACATCGCCCTTAAGCAACTGACTATCGCAATGGCGACCTTTGTAAACGGACCGGAAGCCGAGCAAGCCCAAGCCGGCCCGAGGGATTTTGTTGGTCGCCTCGAAGTCCAGCCGGACGGGCCGGTTGCTCCGGGCGAAAATAAAGAGCTGACCCTGACTATTTCAAGTAGTATTTTCAGCGAAGAGCGTCTCATCCCGACGCAAGCACCGCAGCAGTTTATTGGCGCAGTCTTACGCTTTGAGGATGGGAACGATGGTCATGAGTTGGTGACGGTCCGCTCAAATGTTGTCCCAACTCAGTTTCGTTCAACCTATCTGCCGTAGGCTAGAGCGGGGAGCGTACGTCCCGCTCTGGAGCGCAACCGGACAGCCTTGTGAAACTGTTCCTCCTTGTTGCCCTGCTCCTCGTCCCAACGGGAGCCTGGGGACATGGGGGTGTCGCTATGGATCTGGACCCCTGTATAGAGCGGGCAGGCGTCTATCTGATCCATTTTTCCGCCTACCAGCCGCAGGAGTATGCAACCGAGGAATTCTGCCGGAGCGTTCCTCAGACTGGGAGTGCGATCCTCGTTTTCGATCTGATTGATCCTGAATTGCGCAAGAAATCGGCTACGGTGCGCATTATTGAGGAAACTCATGCGGCTGAACCGCGCCTGTTGCTTGATATCCCGGCGCGAGTATATCCCAGTGGCGTGGTGAACGCTGAAGTCAACTTTGATACGCCTGGCCAGTACACGGCCCTGATGACAGTTGACGGAGTTGATGGGTCAGTGCGGTTTCCCATTCGAGTCGCTTCACTCTCAAATACCGTGCTGATCGTGATAGCGGGCCTGCTCATTGGCTGCGGCGTCAGCTATTACGTCGTCGGCGGCCAACGCGGTTGGCCGCCGTTTTCGGTAAAAAAAGTTCCGCCCCTGCTCAAGGGATAGCTGCGAAACCGGACAGCCCCCCTTTCCCGAACGCCCGATTCACAGTACATGTTGAACGATGCGGCTCCGTGGTCTGCTCTTTTTCTTCTTTTTTAGTGGGCTCGTTCTCGGTGCGCCTTTTCTCGTTCCGCGTGCCTGGCTCCCCCGCCCAATACAAGACCTTGTGTACCAATACATCGGGGAGGAATCCTACCAAAAGCCGCCCCCCAGTCGCGAAATAAGCCCTGTCAGTGTCGAGCCCTTCTGTCTGGACAGGCATGCAGACTGGCGGAAACCCCAGACTATTGAAGGCGTTGCGATAGAAGCGTCGCCGGTGTGTGACCCGGACAACCCAGCGGAAATTGCAGCCTTTGTCAAAGGAACGAATAATATCGCTCTGCATACTCTCATGGAGACCCGGCTCACGCCCAATACGGTGGTGAAAGAGAACGACAGGGATGGGGATGGCGATCCCGACGAGATCCACATTCGGCTTGAAGTCGTCGAACTGAACGGACACTCGCCGGATGATCCTGCACCGTTTCCCGCCTACGCCATTGCGCCTGGCGTACAGCCCGGACTATGGGTTTTCGCGCCAAAATCAAGCGGCATGGCAACTGAAAATTTTGAGAGCGAATGGGCACATCCGACCCTGCGAGCCCCATCTCCGACGATTCGTGTAGAGCAGGGCGATACGCTTCGGGTGACCCTGGAGAATACGCACTATCTGCCACACACCATACACTTTCATGGGGTGGATCACCCTTATATTGATGCCACTGGCGAGGGAAATGATGGGGTTCCGATTGCGAGTGAAATGCCAATCTCACCGGGGGAGAGTCGCACCTATGAAATGACCCCGCGTCAAACGGGCACGATGTTTTATCACTGCCACGTTCAACCCCATGTCCACATCCTGATGGGGCTCCAGGGGATGTTCGTGATTGAGGATAACCGGCCGAATAACTGGCTCCAAACGCTCAATATTGGGGCCGGCCGGGTGCGTTCTGTCTCTGCCGCAGTCAGAGCGTCCTATGACCGGGAATTCGATCTGCACTACCAGGACATCGACCCTGCGTTGAACAATATTATCCAGACTGCCGGTGATCCGCGCTTAATCGCCGAGGCGACCAATCGCCGCTATGATATTACTGACCAAGACCCTGACTATTTCTTACTCAACGGCCGCTCCTTTCCCTACACGACCCGTGAGTCGCTGATTGTTGTCGCCCCGGATGAACGCGTCAAACTGCGTGTGCTCAACGGCGGGGCGGAAGGCATTTCCCTGCACACCCATGGGCATAAGGTCAGAATCACACATTATGACGGCGTCGAACATAATCCGGCTGCGCAAATCACGCGTGACGTGGTCTGGATTAGCCCGGCCCAACGGGTGGACCTCCTTCTCAACACGACTGATGACGGCCTGCATAATTATGGACCGGGCGTCTGGCTGCTCCATGACCATAAGGAAAAAGCGATCACCACTGATGGGATCAACCCTGGTGGAAATATCAGCGCCATTGTGTACCAGGACTACTTGGACACATCGGGCCGGCCGAAAACGCAGGGCATGGACTGGGCGCCGTTTTTCACTAAGGAATATTACCAAAAAAAGCTTCCTATCTGGGCCGGGCTAGAGGACTTCGGCCTGCTTGGAGAGGCCAGCGCTCGCTCCCTGCCCTTGAGTTATGCCCTTATGCTTGGGATCGGTATCGGCCTCCTCATCGGTGCGGCCTTCGCCTTGAGAAGACGAGGGGCTCGATACCGCTAAGGGGCCTTCAATGGGGTTTTTTCTGCGGAAAAATGGTCGGAAGAGGCCAGCGGTGTCCGGGAGAGGGCAGCTCCGGAGAACTGTCTCTATACTGATTGTCTGTGCCTTGTCTGTCTTGCTTTCCAGTGCGGCTGGCTCGACTCAAGAGCACGAGACCCATCATCATACGCATCACAGCATGCAGCTCGATACTGCGGGCATGGTGATGAATGAAAATGCGGACCAACTCCCCCGGGGCTGTCCACGTCTCTCTGGTGAACACGAGATCACCGTCCGTGCCGGAAAAGAATTTGCCCGTCCGGGGACGATGTTCGCGTATGATCGAAGCGAATGGCGTTTTGAGCCGTGTACGAAACTCGCGGTGACGCTCATTAATACGGACAGCGTTCGTCACCAGTGGATGCTGCACGGCCTTCCGCGCTATATCTACCCCCAGGGTATGTTTACCCTTGAAGTGGCGGGCAAAGGGCAGCGGACCAGTACGTTTATTCTCCCGCCCGGAGACAAGACTTATCTAGTACACTGTGATGTTCCCCAGCACATGGAAAAGGGAATGAAGGCGCAGCTCAAGGCTGGTGCTGGAGATGGGGATCTCCCGAGCATTCCCGGTGTGACCGGACCACGGCTGCGGGACCCGTATGCACTCGCCTGGAACGGATGGACGCACGGGGTGGGCGTTCTGTTCGGTATCGTCGGGGCGCTCTTCGTGGGGCGAAGGTTGCGCCTTTTCCTATAGGGGTTTGGGGCGTCATATGCGTCCTTTGCCTTGACCTTCAGTCTAAAAATCAGTAGGGTTGACCACATTTTTTATCGTCAATTCTCTCCGAGGAGGCATTATCCATGCGAGGTTTCTGGTTGTGGAGATTTTTACAGATAGCAGTCACGCTCATGCTGCTATCTCCAACCGCACCGTACGCTGACTCCCATGCCAAGAACGACGCCGCGCTTCAGCCGGTTACGCAGGAGCGTTTGATCAACGGTCTGGCCAACGCCGCTGACTGGTTGATGTACGGGGGGAATTATGCCGGCTGGCGATTTAGCCGGCTGAAGGATATTGACCGCCAGAATGTCAAAAAACTCCAGGCCGCCTGGATTTTCCAAACCGGGGTGCCCGCACAAATGCAAGCCTCACCCGTGGTTGCCGATGGTGTCATGTATCTCACCGCGGCCTACAACAAGCTGTTTGCCTTAGACGCGGCAACGGGCACCCCACTCTGGAAATACGACCATGAATTGCCGGACGATATGCGGATTTGCTGCGGGCCGGGCAATCGGGGTGCGGCGCTGGCTGGGGACAAGGTCATTATGGCTACCCTGGATGCGCGTATTGTCGCGCTCGACAGAAAAACCGGCGCGGTCGTGTGGAATACTCAAGCCGACGACTATGCAGGCGGCTTCAGCTTTACCCTGGCACCCCTGATTGTTCGAGACAACGTCATTGTCGGTATTGCGGGCGGTGAATATGGTATTCGCGGATATATCGACGCCTATGATCTTGAGACCGGAGAGCGGAAGTGGCGCCGCTATACCGTGCCTGACGAAGGCGAGCCCGGTGTCGAGACCTGGGCCGGTGATTCGTATAAACAAGGTGGCGGGCCGGCCTGGGTGACCGGCTCGTATGACGCAGAGCTTGACCTGGTGTATTGGGCAACGGGCAACCCGGCCCCCGACTGGAACGGGGATGGACGTGCGGGTGATAATCTCTACACGAACTCTGTCTTGGCTCTTGATCCGGATAGCGGTGAGATTAAATGGTACTTCCAATTCACCCCCCACGACGTCTGGGACTATGATGGCAACACCGGCATGTTTCTGCTCGACGTTACGCGGAGCGGACAGTCTGTCAAAGCCTTAGCCCAGCCCAATCGGAATGGATATCTGTATGTCCTGAATCGCGGGGACGGGCAGTTCCTGCACGGCTCGCAGTATGTTGAGCAGATCAACTGGGCGAAAGGGCTGGACGAAAGCGGTCGGCCGATTGTTGACCCGCAGTATGTGCCTATGGAAGGGGGCAATCCTGAACTCATCTGCCCTGGAAACGTGGGAGGACAAAATGGCTCCTACGCTGCAGCCTATAGCCCGCTGGCCAACCTCATCTTCGTCCCGACGATTGAGAGTTGCGGCAAAATGGAAAAGGCCAGGTCCATTTTCATTAAAGGCATCCCGTTCTGGGGCGGGGGGCCTGGACAAACGCAGGGCGACCTCGGCACGGCCTACGGCCACGTCACGGCCATCGACCCGACCAGCGGCGAGGTGAAGTGGCGCTATAAGGACGAGTGGCCGATGGTGGGAGGCGCGCTGGCCACAGCCGGAGGCTTGGTCTTTACGGGCAACCAAAAGGGATTCGCGCTTGCCTTGGATGACGCAACGGGTGAAGTCCTGTGGAAGTTTCAGACCGGATCCGCGGTTCGGGGACAACCGATTTCCTACAAGGTTGGAGACAAACAATATATTGCCGTTCCCAGCGGCGCCGGAGGCTTGGTTGTGGACATCGTGGGGAAATATCCCCACACCACACCGGGGAGTGCCGTTGCGGTCTTTGCGCTGCCGTAAAGGCCCGCCGGCAATGTCAATCTGATATGCAGGGGCAATGCCTGCATTGCCCCTGCGTTACCATGCGCCCAAGCCCCTAACCTAAAACCTGCATAATGCGCCGGCTGACCTCATCCGGTGCGGCGTTACCATCCACCCGTTTCAGCCTTCCTTGGGCCTCATAAAAAGGGATAATGGGTGCCGTTTCCGAGTGGTATTTTTCGAGTCTGGCCCGACAGGCTGCTTCGGTGTCATCCTTACGCTGCATCACCCGGCCGGCAATATCTGCCGGCGGCGGTTTGAATTTCGTATGGTAAATAGCTCCCGTATCGGGGTCCAGGCGTCGCCCGGTAATGCGTTCGACAATCAAATCGTCCGGGACTTCAATTTGCAGCACGACATCTAAGGCAACTCCGGCTTTGTGCAGTTCGACATCCAGGGCCTCGGCCTGGGGACGGGTGCGCGGAAAACCGTCCAGCATAAATCCTTCTCTACAATCCGGTTTTCCAATCCGCTCTATCACCATCGCGATGACGAGTTCATCCGGCACTAGTCCGCCGGCCTTCATATAGCCGTCCGCCTGTTTGCCTAACTCGGTCCCTTCACGCACCGCAGCGCGGAGCATATCGCCGGTTGAGATATGAGAAATCTTGAACCGTTCGACGAGATGCACGGCCTGTGTCCCTTTGCCGGCTCCCGGTGGTCCGACTAAAATCATCCGCATAGATGTCAATCCTCCCTCTTGTCCGACAGCTCGCTGTCGCCTGAAATCATGAATATGGCATGAATACTATCGAAGGAACACGCTCACTGCTAGGCGTGTCAGGAGGCCCGTGATAGAGTCAGGGGCGCTGTATTCAGACAGAAGAGAAGGAGGAATATATGAAAATTGGAGTTTTCGAGTTCGGTATTGATAAATCCGTCGATCCGGCGGTCATTGCAAAACGTGCGGAAGAATTGGGCTTTGCCTCCTATTGGGTACCTGAACATGCGATTATTCCGATCAAAACCAGTTCACCCTATCCAGGCGCGGAGGACGGTATCATTCCAGACGAGTACGGTCGCATCACCGATCCGTTTGTGTCTTTGGCGCGGGCCTCGGCCGTGACCAAGACGCTTGAACTCGGCACGGGAATCTGTTTAATCCCGGAGCGCAATCCGCTTGAATTGGCCAAAGAAGTCGCAACCCTAGACCACTTCTCAGGCGGTCGCTTCATCTTTGGTATTGGTGCCGGCTGGCTACGGGAAGAGACGGAGATCATGGGGGGGACTTTGATCATCGCTGGGGACAAACCAAAGACGCCATCCTGGCCATGAAGGAACTCTGGACGCAGGACGAGGCCGAATATCACGGCAAATACTACGACTTCCCTGCTGTCCGCTCATTCCCGAAACCCGCGCAGAAACCTCACCCGCCGGTGTATATGGGCGGCTCATCAAAATATGTCTTCAAGCGGGTGGTCGAATGGGGAGACGGCTGGATGCCCGTTCTTTCTCCAGTGGAAGACGTTAAAGCCGGGCGACAGCGCCTCAACGAGATGGCCGAACAGGCTGGCCGTGATCCAAAAGGAATTGCTGTTCTGGCCTTTGGCTGGCCTGAAAAATTCCGCACCAAAGAGGAAATCAGTGAGCTGCAATCCGCTGGTGTGGACCATGTCACCATATGGCTGACACAGAGTGAAGCGGGCGAGGACGGCGTCCTCGCGGAACTGGAATCTCTGGCCAGAGAAGTGCTCTAGGGAGAAAGGGAGAACGGCTTGTCACCGGACGAGGAAGGGGTGGTCCGCTGTGACTGCCCTTCTTCTCCAGGAGAAGCAGCATGATCAAATTTGGCATCATGGCCATGCCTCAGCATCCTCGAACGGACTCGCCCGTCAAACGCTTCAGGGAGACCGTTGAACTGACCCGACTGGCGCGGGATGCTGGCCTCGACTCGATTGCCTGCGGTCAACACTTCCTTGCCCCACCATACCAGAATATCCAAAGCCTGCCCTTGCTGGCACGGCTGGCGGCCGAGAGTGGCTCGATGTCGCTCGTACTGTCGGTGATTCTGCTCCCGCTGTACAGCCCGGTTGGTCTGGCTGAAGATGTGGCTTCGCTTGATGTCATCAGCGAAGGGCGCGCTGTATTTGGCGTGGGTCTCGGCTATCGAGATATCGAGTATCAGGGATTTAATACGCGCCGCCGTGACCGTATTCCACGTTTCGAGGAGTCCCTGGAACTCATCCGTCGCCTGTGGACAGAAGAGCAGGTGTCCTTCCAGGGTAGCCATTTCAATATTGAAATGGCTACGAGTACGATTCGGCCCGTTCAGCAACCGCATCCGCCTATCTGGATTGCCGCGAATAATGATAGCGCCATTGAGCGTGCCGGCCGGCTGGGGTGTTCGTGGTTGGTAAATCCCCATGCCACCACCCACACATTGCAACGACAGATGGCGCTGTATAAAGCCGCTCTGGCCGCCGCCGGTCATACCGACGCGCTGGAGGTCCCCATCATCAAGGAAATGCATGTCGCCAAAACGCATGACGAATCGCTGGCTATTGCCCAGCCGTATCTGGAGAAAAAATATCAAGCCTATGCCGACTGGGGGCAAGACAAGGAACTACCCGGCGAGGAATCGTTTCGCGTATCGTTTGAGGACCTGGCCAGAGATCGTTTCATTCTGGGCAGCATTGAAGAGGTCACTGAACAAATCGAAGTCCATCATCACCAGCTCGGTATTGACCATTTTATTTTCCGCATCTGGTGGCCGGGCATGGAAGCCGCTCATGCCTACCGGGTAGTGGAACTGCTAGGCAAGCATATCATCCCGTGTTTCAGATAGGCTTAACCCACCTGTAAACGCTCAACCAGTTCCTGGGTGGACAGGACCTCGGCAAACATTGAGGCTTGGGTAATCAAGGTAGAGCGGTGGAGTTCACCATGCGCTATCTTACCCAGCGTAGGGTGCTCACCGTCGCGCGTCGCGGTGGCATCATTCAGAAATAAGACCCGAAAATCGCGCTGAAACCCCTCGCGTGCGGTCGTGTCGCAGCACATATGCGTCATATACCCCGAGACGATCAAGGTCTCGACGCCGTCTTTTCTCAGAGTTTCTTCCAGGTCGGTTTTCGAAAATGATCCGGGATAATGCTTGACGATACGATGATCCTCGGGCCGAGGTGTGAGGCGTGGATGGAGTTCAAAGCCATTGGTGCCTCGAATGAAAATCCCCCGCTCGGGATTCAAGACTTCGTGCTGAACATAGAGGACTTTTGCGCCCGTTTGTTGGCTGGCTTCAATCGCGGCTTCGATTTTGTCTAGCGCGGCGTTCCCATCCGGGATGGGCCATTTGCCATCAAAGTAGTCATTCTGAACGTCGATGACGATAAGCGCTGTTTTCGTGGGATCAAGAGCCATGGCTGCCTCCTCTTTTTCTCGTTCGATACGTGTGAGCTGTAACGGAAGAGGGGAGGAAGAGTCAAGCCATAGACAAGCTTGACTTCTGACTCGGGTGGGATAGATGGAGTACCGTACCCCTTGTGGAGGAGCCCTTATGATTTATGAACTGCGAACCTATCAACTCGCCTTTGGCGGTCTACCTGAATATCTTGAAGTCGCAGAAACGCTGATCCTGCCCGGCGTGGCAGAACACGGGATCAAGCCGGCTGGATTCTGGTATAGCGAGGTCGGCCAGCTGAACGAAGTTGTCCATCTCTGGGCCTATAACGACCTGAACGAACGACAGGAAAAGTGGGCAGGCTGGGCCAAGGATCCGCGCCGGGCTGAAGTGGCCAGGCGGCTGCGTGGAGTGATCCTCAGCCAGAGCAATAAGATTCTGAGCCCAACGAAATTTTCTCCCATGCAATAAAACGCTCGCCCATTCGTCGCTGTGAAGACCTTCAGCCTTGTTTTGTGTGTGCTCTTTGGGGTGAGTACGAGCTGTGGCCCCGTGCCCGCCCCTGAAATTCTCGCGGGCGAAGGGATTGTCGAAAAGGTCGTGATCCCGGATCGACGCGTTGTCGTCGCGCACGAGGACATTCCAGGCTTTATGGATGCCATGACTATGAGCTTTGAAGTCAATAAGCCTAGTCTGCTCCACAAACTCAAGCCAGGCGATCATATCCGCTTTACCTTGGAGCGGACAAAGCTGACCCTGTATCTGGTTGCTGCTGAGAAAATTGCAGGACAAACCGCGGAGGGGAAGGAGCGTAGCGGCTAGGGTCCAGCGGTGTTTTGCGTACTACTCGAGCGTGTCTTTGTTTTTTTGGGGCCAAAAGAAACGCCAGATCTTGGCAGGGGCGCTTAACAGCGAAAAGGACGCAGGCTCGTCTTCCTTTTCAAGTTCCTGCTCATACAAACGGTCCTCGTACATCTGCTCCCAGGTTGTCCCGTAGTAATCATCTTCCTCTTCTGAGTCATCAACTTGATTAGGCGATGCTGACCCCCATTTCCACGTTCCCAGGTTGTCTCCCGCATCGTCATAGTATGAAGGCTGCGCCAGGATGGGCGCGTTGAGCGCCAGACTGAAACAGACAAAGCTCAAGAGAGCAACCCGTATCATCTTTATTTTCTTACCACAGTCTTCCACCCAGGCCAACGCAAGCACTTGCACCTCGGCTGAGACGCAAGTGGCCGAGACAGGGCTGCCTCCCCTATGCTACGAAGGGAATCACGGAAGGAGGGGGGAGTGATGAGTTTCGGAGCAGTCCTTGTCTTTGGTTTTTTGCTCGGACTCAGGCATGCTTTTGAGGCAGACCATCTCGTTGCTGTCTCCACACTCGTTACGCCTGAGCGCTATTCCACACACTAGGAGTGAGTTTATGAAAATTGCCTACTTCGATGCATTCTCCGGTATCAGTGGTGACATGGTTATCGGTGCGCTCCTCGACCTAGGTCTCTCGCTTGATCTGCTGAAAGCCGAATTCTCCAAGCTCCCGCTAGAGGGTTACACGTTGCGTCAATCCGAGCGAGTTCACAATGGCATTCGCGCGATCAAGTTCGATGTAGGAGTCACGGGAAAACAGCACGAACGCAGCTTTCGCTCCATTGCTGACATGCTCAATGCAAGCACACTGAGTGAGACGGTAAAAACAACCGCCCTCAAGATATTTACCCGATTGGCCGAAGCCGAGGCGCACGTGCACAATACCTCAGTTGCGGATGTCCACTTTCATGAGGTTGGTGCGGTTGATTCGATTCTCGACATTGTTGGGGCGGCCGTCGGCTTTGAGGCCTTAGAGATACAGACCCTGTACACCAGTCCGCTCCCTATGGGAAGCGGATTCGTATCCTCCCGCCACGGCATACTGCCCGTGCCCGGTCCTGCCACTGCGGAGTTGGTAAAAGGACTACCGGTTCGATTCGAGGACGGCCAGTCCGAACTGGTCACTCCTACAGGAGCAGCTACTCTCGCCGCGTTGGCCCAACCGAGTCCTCCCTTGTTTTCCATTGCGCAGGTCGGCTATGGCGCAGGAACACGGACCCTGTCTGATCGGCCCAATATCTTACGGGTCTGTCTCGGGCAGCCGGTCCCTGCGGTGCGACACGAACAACTGCGCGTACTGGAGACGAATATCGATGACCTCAATCCAGAATGGTACGAATATATCATGGAGCAGCTCTTTGCCGCAGGGGCCCGGGACGTCTTTCTCTCACCGATTCAAATGAAGAAAAATCGACCAGGGATTTTCCTCTGGATTTTATGCGACCCTCAGGACCAGGGCCAGCTTTCCGGTATTATCTTTAACGAGACTTCGACCTTAGGCATCCGCTCCTATCCGGTCGATCGTCTGGCTCTCCGGCGGGAGCAGCAAGAGGTACAGACCAAGTACGGCCCGGTCAGAGTCAAAATTGCCCATCAGCCCGACGGACAGGTCAGCTGTGCTCCAGAATATGACGCCTGCAAACGCCTCGCCCAAGAAAAAAATATCGCGCTCAAGCTGGTGTATGAGGCGGCTCTGCAGGGTGTGAAGAGCGCGTCCGGGCAGGACGAATCTCTCTAGCGATATCTACGAGACAAGATCCGCCAGAACCTCAGCGGGGTGAACGCGGGGATTGACGGAGGCGTAGACGCGCTGCACCTTGCCCTCCTCATCGATCAGGTAACTGATCCGATTGGCAAAGCTTGCGCTGGCCTCCTGACACGCACCATACGCCAGACCTATACTCCGAGTCGTGTCACATAGAAGCGCGTACGGAAAGCTGATTTTTTTTGCAAAAGCGGCATTCTCCTCAACCGTGTCAAAGCTGATGCCCAAAACCTCAACATTTTGTGATTTGAAGGCTTCAATCTGGTCGCAGAACCCACGACCTTCAATCGTTCAGCCAGGAGTATCGGCTTTTGGATAAAACCATAAAAGGACCTTTTGGCCACGTAAGGCCGATAAGGACAGATCGTTGCCTTCGTGTGTCTTGACCGTAAAGGCTGGTGCGGTGTTTCCTACTTGCAACATGATGCTTGTTCTCCGCATGGTCAGGCTGGGCTGTGTCCCATTATAGCGCGCGTAGCAGATTCCGCTGGTTATATTCAATTTTCGCCCGCTCTTTCAAATATTTCGTGAACTCCTGAGAAGCCGCCGCTTTTTTCCTTTGGAGGAGGGACTGGCGAAGATCGTCCCGCTGCTCTTCGAGCTGGTCTGGGTCGGCAGGAATATATTCTTTAAGAACTGCAATGAAAGCACTCCCTCCCCATGTATAACTCTGGGAGGCGACAGGAGCCTCTGGCGTTAATCGAAATGCCTCGGTTTTCAGATCCGGCACAACGCCGATCTTCGGAATATAGCCGCCCCGCCGCGTAAACGTCCCCGTCTCTTCTACTGTAAGGGCCTCTGCTTTTGCCAAACTCGCCAAATCCCTTGTCTCCTTGAGTTTCGTGAGGAGTTTATCCGCTTTCTCTTGGGCTAAGCGTTCGGCTCGTTCACTCCGATACCGTTCTTCAGCCTCCTCTTGCACAGCCGTCAATGCTGGAATCCGAGAGGGTACCCGTTCCGCGAGCGATACCAGGAACCAAGTGTTATCAACTTGAACAGGAGCGCTGATTTGTCCTGGTGACTGTCCGAAGGCTGTTTCAACGAGTTGTGGACGACGCCCAAGACCTGGAATCGTCTCGTTCTGACTCACAAGCGGGGTTTCCTTTGCCTCCAATCCAACAGATTCGGCAAACTGTCGGAGCGTTGTGCCATCTGCAATGCTCTTCCGATCCTCCCGAGCCCGTTGCTCTGCAATGGCCAGACTTTCCCGTTCCAACAATTCTTCGGTGACCGTATCGGCGACTTCTTCAAGCGGTTTGATGCGCTCGGGCTGGATTGCCTCAACCTTGATGATATGAAAGCCGAAGGTTGTTTCGACGAGGTCACTCACTTGTCCAACGTCCATGCCGAAGGCCGCCTCTTCAAATGGCTTGACCATCCGGCCCCGACCAAAAAAGCCAAGATCGCCGCCGTTGCTTGCCGTTCCCGTATCTTGTGAATATTCCTCGGCCAGAGCAGCAAAATCTTCTCCCCCGCGTGCTCGTTCGAGAATCCTTTGCGCCGTGCTCCGCGTGTCCGCTTTCCTCTCATCTGAGGCGCTGTCGGCTATGGAGAAGAGAATATGACGAGCTTGTACCTGTTTCTCTTCCGTAAAGCGCGCATCTTTATGGGCGTTGTAAAAATCGAGCACCTCCTCTTCAGAGACTGAGGTATCTGCTTCAAAGTCTTCCGGTGTGTACGAGACATAGTGCAGGCGGACACGTTCCGGTATTCGAAAAGACTCGGTGTTGTCGGTGTAGAAGTCGCGTACCTGCTGTTCCGTAACTGTGACCGTATCAATGAGATCTGCCGAGGCGATTTTGAGGAAAGCGAGATTCACTTGTTCTTGTTCAAAGCGAAATAATTCTTCTACCTCATAATCCGTAGCGCGGATTGATCCGTCAATGAATTTTTGGAATCTCTCGATAACGAGCCGGTCTCGTTGCTGCTCCTCGAACTCCTGAGGAGTCATCCGTAAATACCGTAATAGCCGACGGTAGCGGTCCGGGCTGAAAGAGCCGAAGCTGTGAAAGGTAGGGGCGGCGGCGATCTCTTGGCGCACGTCTTCATCTGACGCCCTGAAACCAACCCGACGCGCTTCTTTGGCCAACAACTTCGCCTCAACGAGCTGATCAAGCGTCTGTTGTCGCAGATTCATTTGTTGGGCGAATTCTGGAGTAAAACGTTCTTGATAGATTTCCCGGTAGTTGGACTCGACGTTCCGATAGGCGCGCTGGAATGCCTGAAGGGTGATAGGCTCGTCATCGACCGTAACTAGTATTTGTACTTGTGAGTCGTCTCCAAAGCTCCCAATACCAAAGAACACGAAGACAAGGGCAATAACCAAAAAGAGGACTTTGATCCATACTGACTGAGCCCGTTGACGCATAAAGTCAAGCATATGGGTTGACCTCCTATCTCATCATGCCATAATTGATAGTTGAAGAAAAAGCAACGGTATTGCAGTGACTTGCCCAACTATCAAAATTTCTGCTAGAAACCTCGTTCTATTAGGCCCCGCTTGGAGAACGAAGGACATAAAGCATGGTTCTTAACGCGCTGTGGGGAGCGCTGTCGGTTGACATGGCAGTTGACCTGGGCACGGCGAATACCCTGATCTATGTAAAGGGTCATGGGATAATGTGTAATGAGTCTTCTGTTGTTGCCGTACAACGGGAGGCGACTCGGGGGGCTCGCCGTGTTCTTGCCGTCGGTATCGAAGCAAAGCGGATGCTCGGCAGAACGCCTGGAAATATTGTCGCTATCCGACCACTCAGGGACGGAGTAATTGCGGATTTCGAAACAACCGAGGCTATGCTGCGCTATTTCATTCGCAAGGTCCACAGTCGTCGCGCCCTGATGCGGCCACGTATTGTTATTTGTATACCCAATGGCAGTACGGCAGTAGAAAAGCGCGCGGTCAAGGAGTCTGCCGAGTCGGCAGGGGCGCGTGAGGTCTACCTGATGGAGGAACCGATGGCGGCTGCTATCGGAGCGGGGCTCCCGGTGACCGAGCCTATTGGCAGCATGATTGTTGACATCGGTGGTGGGACGACGGAAGTTGCTGTCATCTCGCTTGCGGGCATTGTGTTTTCGCGTTCAGTGCGGTCTGGCGGCGATAAGATGGATGAAGCGATTATTCAGTATGTCAAACGGAAATATAATCTCCTTATAGGTGAACGAACCGCCGAATTGATAAAAATTACCATAGGTTCAGCTCATCCTATAGAAGAAGATCTCACCATGGAGATTAAAGGCCGTGATCTGATGACTGGGATACCCAAAACGGTAGAGCTCTCTGCTGAAGAGATGCGTGATCCCTTGGTTGAGCCCATTAATCAGATTGTCGAGGCCGTACGGGTCGCTCTGGAACGAACGCCGCCTGAACTAGCCTCGGACATCGTTGGGAACGGGATCGTGTTGGCCGGAGGCGGCGCCCTTCTGCGCAACCTCGACGTTCTGTTAAGTGCTGAAACCGGGCTGCCGGTGGCTCAGGCCGAGGATCCGTTGACTGCGGTTGTCATGGGAGCAGGGAAAGCACTGGAAGAACTCGCCTTTCTCAGAGAGGTTGCGGTCTCCTAAGTGTGAGAAGCATGCTTGATATCCTCTCCAGATACCGTCTGCTCTTATCCTGTGGATTCTTTCTCTTTGTCTCGTTACTGCTGGCGGCAGTGAACGCCCGGTCTCCGTACCGAATCGACCCTGTCGGAATGCTGTTTCTCGAAATGATGAAACCCCTTCAGGTCGGAGCGACGGCCGTGGTTCAAGGCACAGGGAAAGTCTTTGATCAATATCGTGACCTGCTCTCCGTCCATCAAACCAATGAGGTGCTCCGCGTCCGGCTTGAAGCGCTTGAGCAGACGCAGGAACGATTGTTTGAACTGGAGCTGGCGAATCAGCGTTTAGAGCTTCTGCTGAGCTTACGGGCGCAAAGCTCAGATACGTCAACTGCCGCCCGCGTGATTGGGCGAAACCCTGGGCCGTGGACCCATACGGCTGTGTTAGACAAAGGGAAACGGCATGGCATCCAGAAAGAAATGGCAGTGCTCACCCTAGCTGGTGTTGTCGGAAAAATTGTGTCTGTGAGCCCACATGCCGCCCATCTTCTCCTTATCTCTTCCGCTAATAGTGGCGTCGATGCACTTGTTCAGCGTTCACGTGTCTCTGGTATTGTGTCTGGATCCATTGCTGGGAACTGTCAATTGAAATATGTTCAGCAGGGTAGTGATGTCGTGGTTGGGGATGTGATTATTACCTCCGGGCTTGACGGGGTCTTTCCAAAAGGGCAGCAGATTGGGCGCGTCACGGGCGTCGCCTCACGAGATAACGAGATATTCCAAGACATAGAGGTTACGCTCAGTGCCGAACTCGCAGAGATCGAAGAAGTCTTGGTGGTTGCCCCGGCTGGCGTCCGAGCAGGAGCCGGTCACTTCCGAAACGAATAGGCTCCGGACGTTTGGACTCCTTGGAGTCTGCGGAGTCGGAGCAGTCCTTCTACAAACAACTGTTTTCTCTCATTTCCCGCTGGTTCCTGACCTGTTACTCATCCTTTGTCTCTATCTTGGCATTTACCACAGCGCCCTGGCCGGAGCAGCGAGCGCTTTTTTCTTGGGATATCTGCTGGATAGTTGTTCAGGCAATCCGGCGGGAATGTGGGCTCTCGCCATGAGCCTTGTTTTTACCGCGACAAAACTCCTGTCCCAAAGGCTGTGGGTTCAGAATCCTCTCTGTGTTCTCGGACTCGTCGCCAGTGCGGTGTTCTTGAAGGCCGTCACTTTTCTCGCTCTGCTCGAAGGACACTGGACAGGCGCTCCCATTTGGTCTTTTCTCACACAATACGTGGTGTGGGATGTACTCCTGGCTCTATCACTGACACCGCTCATCTTTGTCCTCCTGGCAACGGGGGAGCGCGTAATAGCCAGAGCATAAATGGACGGGCAGGCAGAGGTCTTTACGGCTCAGGAAACGCTGACAGCGTGCCACCGCCGCATTGGTGTCATCAGTCTCATCGTCTTGTTTGTTTTTTGTTCCCTGGGCTTCCGCTTGTGGCAGCTGCAGATCGTTGAGGGCGATCGTTTCCGAACGCTGTCGGAAAAGAATCGTATTCGCCTGAAGCGGCTGCCGTCCATACGGGGCCTCATGCTTGATCGAACCGGACGGGTCGTCGTAGGAAATCGCCCATCGTTTGATGTCATGCTGGTCCCAGAAGACGCGCAAGATCGTCTGACAACGCTCCATGCGCTCGCGGCGTATGTGCCCGAGGCGGCAGGTTTTTTAGAGGGGAAGTCTCCACGTAATCCACGTCGGTCCGCATACGAAGGCATCTCTGTCGCCCGCGATATCTCTTGGGGTACGCTGGCCGCGATCGAAGCTCACCAGTTAGACCTGCCCGGTGTCACGGTCGAGGCGAGTCTCAAGCGCTTCTATGCCGCCGGGAATCTTGCCGCACACCTAGTCGGCTACATCGGTGAGGTGAATCAGGCTGAAATAGCTGAATACAAGGGCTACCGGCAGGGCGACCTTGTTGGCAAGGTCGGATTAGAGAATGCCTGGGAAGAAGTGCTGCGTGGATATAATGGTGGACAACAGGTTGAAGTCGATGCCACGGGAAGAAAATTACGTGTTTTAGACGAAGTCAAGACCCAGCCTGGATATAATTTACACCTCACGCTTGATCTTGAACTGCAAGAACAGGTCGAACAGGCTCTGGGAGAGGCGGAGGGGTCCGTTGTGGTCCTTGCCGTCGAGACTGGAGAAGTCCTGGCCCTGGCCAGTCGCCCCACATTCGATCCAAATCTCTTTGCGCTCAGTATCAAGCCCAACGAATGGCGGGCGCTCGTAAAGGATCCCCTACGCCCGCTGACCAATCGGGCTCTTCGGGGTCAATATCCTCCAGGCTCCACATTCAAACCCTTTATGGCACTGGCGGCGCTGGAGGAAGGGATTGTTACGCCTGAGACGCAGTACAACTGTCAGGGCGGAATCCCCTTTGGCGGGCGCACCTTTCACTGTTGGAAGCGGTCTGGACATGGCTGGGTAGATTTGAAACAAGCCCTCGCCCAGTCGTGTGATGTCTATTTCTACACGATTGGACAACGTCTCGGGATACAGAAGATTGCTCAGGCCGCCCGTCGGTTCGGATTAGGCCAAGATCTCGGTCTCGCCCTTGCCGTGTCACCAGGCATCATTCCCGACGTCGAATGGAAACGGCGTCATCTCGACGAACCCTGGTATGGTGGCGAGACGCTGTCCGTTGTGATTGGGCAAAGCTATGTGCTCACAACACCCCTTCAACTCGCTGTTGCGACCGCGGCTCTCGCAAACGGGGGGGCCGTTTATCGCCCTTTCTTCGTCACACAAGTGAGTGACGTTGATGGAGAGCCCGTTCAGACCTATTCTCCAGAGATCACGGCGCAAAGTAACATCCCTGAAGAGTATCTTCGTATCGTGCGAGACGGTATGCGAGAGGTAGTGCATGGCGAGCGGGGGACGGGAAAGAAAGCCTTCCTACCCGACATTGAAGTCGCCGGTAAGACGGGAACCGCTCAGGTGGTGAGTCGCATAATAGGGAAAGAGGAAAAGGTCCCGCGTCACCATCGCGATCACGCCTGGTTTATCGCATTTGCGCCGGCAAAGACCCCTCAGATTGCTGTTGCCTGTCTGCTTGAGCATGCCGGTCAGGGAGGCGGAGCCGTTGCTGCGCCTGTTGTGCGCCAGGTTCTGGAGGCATATTTTCGTATCGTTGGGCAACGGAAGCTGGAGAATGATAGGATTCGACAGACGTCTGGTTGAGCATTTCGACTGGATATTGTTTGGTCTGACGGTCGGGCTGCTGGGTCTTGGTCTGCTTGGGCTTTACAGCGCAACGTATGACGGGTCACCGCAGGCGAGTCCGCAGTTCATCCGGCAACTCATCTGGGCCGCCGTGGGTTTTTGCGGTATGGGTCTCGCGTTTGCCATTGACTATCGTCGGCTCGAGCGATGGGCCTATCTCTTATACGGAGCGGCGCTCGGTCTCCTCATCCTCGTGCCCCTTATCGGCTCTTTTGGTGGCGGAGCGCGCCGCTGGATCTACGTTGGTATGTTTTCTCTCCAGCCGGCTGAATTCATGAAAATTGGCCTGCTCCTCGTGCTGGCCCGGTGGTATCACCGTGTTGTACCTCCAGGAGGGTATGGTATCAGAGATATTCTCGTTCCAGCGACATTTTTTTCTGCTCCGGCGATCTTCGTCCTCTGGCAGCCGAATCTCGGAACGACGATTACGCTGGGACTCCTCTTTCTCACTCTGACCTTTACCGCGGGTCTTCGCTTACGATCTCTGTCTGTTCTTGCCCTGGCCGGTGGCAGTCTTCTGCCCTTTATCTGGACCTATCTCAAACCCTACCAGCAGCAGAGAGTCTTGTCGTTCTTATACCCGGACGTCGACCCCCTCGGCGCGGGCTACCATATGATTCAATCACAGGTGACGGTTGGGTCAGGGATGGTCTGGGGTAAAGGGTTCCTGTTGGGGACGCAGAATCGTCTCGACTTTCTGCCTGAAAAGCATACGGACTTTGTCTTTGCCGTCTTTGCTGAAGAGTGGGGCTTTGTCGGCGCCTTCGGCTTGTTAGTCTTGTACTGCGCTCTGCTGGTCCGTCTGCTCGTCATTGCCCTCCGGGCGCGTGAACGGTTCGGTTTGCTCCTCTCCGTTGGGGTCGCCGGGATTATATTTTGGCAGATCGTGATCAATACCGGGATGAACGTTGGCGCGCTGCCTGTCGTGGGGGTTCCTCTGCCTCTTTTGAGCTACGGAGGCTCTTCCTTGCTCACGACGCTGGTGGCGATCGGCCTAGCGCTCAATGTGAGTACGAGACGCCTGTTCTTTTGAATACGGGCCGACTGCCCCCTAGACAACGTCGTCAATAGCTTTCACGAGGTGCGCCTTCGGAACCGCCCCCACAATTTGCTGCTTGACTTCGCCACCCTTGAACAAAATGAGATTCGGAATGCCACGCACCCCGTACTGTGCCGGTGTCTGGGGGTTGTCGTCGACGTTCATTTTTACGATCTTGAGCTTGCCATCATATTCGCCGGCGAGTTCTTCAACAATCGGCGCAATAGCCCGACAGGGGCCGCACCACGGCGCCCAAAAATCGATCAGAACCGGGACATCCGCTTTCAGGACGTCGCCGTCAAAACTGGAATCTGAAACCTGCTGAATATCGGCCATAACCTGCCTCCTCACAAAAAAACTTTTCCTCTCATAGCAGACCCAAGCCGGTGAACCTATACCCTTGACACCTGAGGGGAGGCAATTTACGGGAAAGAGCTATGTCCGTGTTGGTGACTGGTGCGTCTGGTTTTGTTGGTGGAGCGGTTGCTCGTGCACTCGTTCAGGCTGGCTCACGCGTCCGGGTCCTCCTGCGCCAGACGGCAAATGTCGATTTGATGAAAGATATTCCGGTCGATATCGTTACTGGCGACGTGCGGAATTATCACAGCGTCCTCCAGGCGACCCGGGGCTGTCACCAAGTCTACCATGTTGCCGCGCTCTATAAATTATGGGTCCGTCGTAAGCAAGACATGTATGACTGTAATGTCCTCGGCACGGAGAATATTTTACGAGCGGCGCGTGAGGTGGGGGTGGAAAAAGTCGTGTACACGAGTTCCGTGGCGACGCTCGGCCTTCCGGGTGATGGTCGGCAAGGAACGGAAGACACTCCGGTCAGTCTGTCTGATATGATCGGGCATTACAAACGGAGTAAATTTCTGGCCGAACAAGTGGCCCTGCAATACGTCCAAGACGATTTGCCCATTGTTATCGTGAATCCGAGTACCCCGGTTGGTGGGGGTGATATCAAGCCCACTCCCACCGGCAAGCTGATTGTGGATTTCCTGAACGGGAACATGCCGGGCTATGTGGACACCGGGCTGAATGTGATCGACGTTGAGGATGTTGCCCAGGGCCACCTTTTGGCCGCAACCCGTGGGAAAATAGGAGAAAAATATATTCTCGGCAATGAGAACTTGACACTCCGGCAGATCCTCCAACTCCTCGCTGAACTCACCGGCCGTCCCGCGCCTCGTTTTAAGGTTCCGTATTCGCTCGCCTTAGGGGTTGCCTATAGTGATGCCGCTCTCGCCCGCCTTATTCCCGGTCGTGAGCCTTTCGCCCCTCCGGTTGGAGTCCGACTGAGTAAGAAAAAAATGTTTTTCAGTCCGGCCAAGGCCACACGGGAATTGGGATTACCGCAAACTCCCGTACGTGAAGCCTTCCGTAAGGCCATTCTGTGGTTCCGTACGCACGGCTATGTGAACGAGTAGGGGAGACGCCGGCACCCCTCCAGGAGAAAGCTGTGGTCATTTGTCTCGTACTCGGGGCGCTTGCTCTGCTCATCTGGGTCAGCATCGCGCTGCATCCGGCGCGTCCGTGGGATTTTCGTCCTGTTGGGGAGGACAGCGTCTTGCCTCTTGAGCCGCAGCAATGGCCAGCCGTTCAGGTCTTAATCCCGGCCAGAAACGAAGCAGCAGTACTGCCCGAGACGCTGCCCTCACTCTTGCATCAAGACTATCCAGGGCCATTTTCAGTGAGCGTCATTGACGATCGCTCCCACGATCAGACTGCGACCCTTGCAACCGCAATCGCTGCACAAGCCAAGGCCACAGATCGTCTGCGGGTTGTTTCAGGGACACCCCTCCCCGCCGGCTGGGTCGGCAAGGTCTGGGCGCTCCAGCAAGGAGCCGTGGCGTGTGGCTTCGCCCCGGACTCGAACGAGGCCCTTCCTGACTATCTTCTTCTGACCGATGCCGACATTTGGCATGCGCCCGATTCTCTCCGACGCTTAGTGACTGAAAGTGAAGCGGGGCAATTCGCGCTCAATAGTCGAATGGCTCGTCTGCGTTGTATATCCTTTGCCGAACGCTTGCTTATCCCTCCCTTTGTCTTCTTTTTTCTCCTGTTATATCCTCCGCGTTGGGTAAACGACCCCCGGAAAACAACCGCGGCATCGGCTGGTGGATGTGTCTTGCTCTCCTCGCAAGCCCTCATCCGCATCGGGGGATTTCAGGCTTTACAGGACCAGATCATAGATGATGTGACTCTTGGCCAGATGGTGAAGGGAGCAGGGCTCCCGATTCGGCTCTGCCTGAGTCACGCTGGCGTCAAAAGCCTGCGTGACTACGCTACGGTAGACAGCCTATGGCGTATGGTCCGACGGACTGCCTTTACTGAGCTGAATTATTCCTGGCTCCGGCTCATTGGCACTGTTGTCGGTATCGCCATCGCGTTTGGTCTCCCTCCCCTTTTTTTTCTTTGTGGCCTTGTGTTCCTCGGTCTTCCTTCAAGTGTCGATGTTGAGGTTTCGGCCCGGTTGGCTCTCCTTTTAATGCTCGAAGGGGGCGGCGCCTGGGGACTGATGACTACGGTGTACCTCCCTGGCGTTCGTTTTTTTGATTTACGCCGGGTCTGGGGCTTCAGCTTGCCGTTGGCGGCAATGCTCTATGAAGCGATGACACTCGATTCGGCATTCCGCCATTTACAGAAAAGACGCGTTGACTGGCGTTAGGTCACGGAATGCGTTTGGACAAGGGATAGCATGACACAACCTGTTCTTGTTTTTACCGCGCTTGCCTGGGAAAGCGCAGCCGTGCGTTCGGTCTTGCGTCACGTCCGCCGCGAAGGAGAGGGGGTCTGGCGCGGCTCAAGCGAAGGCCACGATATTCTCATTGTTACCGGGGGGATAGGTCCGCGTCGGGCTCGTCAGACGGTCAAAGAATTGACGAATACACCGCTTTCGGCCGTGCTCTCTGTCGGCTGCGCCGGGGCGTTAATTCCAGGGCTCACCACCGGCCAGCTTGTTCTGGCGCCGGCTTTGCAGATGTATGCTGAAGCGTCTACTGAAGAACCGGAAGGGCGGCCCGATATTTTTGGGGTGGATGGTCGCCTTCTCAGTGCTGCGCGGGACGCTGCCCAGCAGGCAGGCGTAGAAACGCTTGAAGGGGGAATCGTCACGAGTCCCCGTGTCCTCTTTACCCAGCAGGAAAAAGAGCAGCGAGGACGAGAGACAGATTGTGTTGCCGTTGAGATGGAAAGCGGGGTACACGCTGCCTTTGCTGCGGAGCGTGCGCTGCCATTTTTAGTCTTGCGCGTTATTCTTGATCCGGTTGATATGGTCATCCCACCGATGAAAGGGGTCACAACCGCGGAGGGGAAAATCCGCCTCTCTAAAGCCGTGGCCCATATCGCGACCCATCCGCAACATCTGCCGTTTTTCGTCCGGCTCCAGCAATGCCGAAAGCAGGCTGCCGCAACGATTTCGCGCGTATGCCGGACCTTCTTCCCAAGATTGGACGCGATGGACCTATCGAGGTGAAGGCGATGGTCCGGTATCTTACGGCTTCCCTGAGTTTTTCTCCGCTAACAGTTTCTTTTGTAGCTCATAGGCTGGTCTGGCCTGTTCACGTTCCCCGCGGACGAGATAAAACCGAACGGCTTGTCCGAGGGTCTCTATGGCTTTCTCTCTCTGCCCAGTTTTACTGTACGCCACGCCGAGTCCGTCGTGCGCGGCAGGGTCTCGGGGATGCTGTTTAATGACCGCTTGGTACGCCGCAATCGCCTGTTCGTACTGCCCCTTTTCTGTGTACGCCGCGGCAAGGCGCGTATGGGCCGTACTTTTAGCTGGATCGAGTCGAATGGATTCCTGGTATTCCTGGATTGCTTGATCAAGCTGCCCTTGGCGCGCGAGCTCCTGGCCCAACTCAAAATGGGCGGCCGCCGATGAGCTATTAACCCTGAGTGCTTGCTGGAATGCAGCCTTCGCCTTGCCAAACTGCTGTTCTCGGCGAAACGCAATGCCTTCGTTCACATAATAACCTTCAAGAAAACTCGTTGCTCCAGGGTGACCGGGGTTGAGTTGCAGGACCGTTGTGTAGGATTGAATGGCGTCTTCTATTGCGCCAACTTTTTCGCGCACAACGCCGAGACGGTAGTGCGCCTCCACATGGTTCGGGTCAATTTCGGTAAGAATCCAGTGGTATTCGGCCATGGCCTCGCCCCAGCGCATCTCGCTCTCAAATCTACGGCCGCTGTCGATATAATCTTGAGGATTCGCCGCGAGTACCCCCACCGCGCTGGAGCTTACGACCAGAGCCAATAGAACCGTATATAGGCGTCTCACAATGCCTCCAATCCACTATCGACGGTATCAGAACTCTTTTCTTCTCTATGAGTCAAGACCACTGCGTGGAGGGCAGGGGAATATGCCTCCCACTAGGCGACGCGCAGCGGGTCGGCTACAATGCACCTTATGGGAACACTACTCAATGAGGCGGAGGAGGCAATGGTGCCGTGTGAGCATCTCATACATGCCGAAGAACGGATGCGAGAACTCCTGTGTGTCATCAACGATCACCTCAAATTGTATGATCCGGACGAGGCTCCCTACGGCTCGCTCTTGTCCGTAGCCCACCATATGAATGAAGGGCTGCGGGAACTCGGTTATTTGCTTGATCAGGCCGAGGGAAATGGCTCCCAAGGAGTAGTCAAAGAAGTTGGCCACTAGGCCGGACTCCCCTAAAGAAACCGCTCACACCATGCCGTCTCCAGCAAAGCAATTACGCAAACAGCCGCGTCTTTTGACGGCAAAAAACGGCTTTGTCTTGCATGTCTCCCCGCGGACCAAGCCCAAAGAACTGAAAATGGCAAAGTCTGCGAGTCCGCATCTGATTTACGGCATATCGTATGCCTATCCTATACCGATGCCGGTTACGCTGAGTAATTGATGCATGGTGGGGGGCAGACCGGTGCTGCGGGTGGGGCTATGACCCTCGTAGACTCCGATTGAATCAGCCTACTCAATTCCCTCGCCTCTTATACTGCCTCCCTTTCCCCACAGCAGATTCTCTCCCCCGCTGGACACAGTCTATGAACAGCCGCTTGTTGAACCACAATCCAAGCACTTATAGCATGAGCCGTTTCGGATCATGATTGAGCCACAGTCCGCACAACTTGGCGCATCGGCTTGGGTCTGCCAGGTTGGGCGGGTATAGGCGGTGTCAACAACAGCAGCGTGGGTGGTCTCTTCGGGGTGCTCCATCGACGCAACAGGCTCAGAAATGTGAGCCCCATTCTGGAGGGCTTCAGGCTCCGTTGCGGCCAATCCGGCGTCTTGCTTCTGCTCGGTGGACAAGAAGCGGGTACCCAGAAAACGAAAAATATAATCTGTTAAAGATTTCGCAAACGGAATATCGGGATTCCGCGTGAAGCCTGACGGCTCAAACCGGACGTGGCTAAATTTAGAGACTAGGGCTTCGAGCGGAACACCGTACTGCAATGAGACCGAGGTCAGGGTGGCAATCGTGTCCATTAAGCCCGAGATCGTGCTGCCTTCTTTTGCCATACGGATGAACATTTCACCCGGCGTCCCGTCCTCATAAAAGCCAATATGGATATAGCCTTCATGCCCGGCAATTTCGAACTTATGACAAATGGCACTCCGGTCTTCTGGTAAATGCCTGCGAATCGGTTTGGGCTCAGCAGGAACGGCAGTCTGGTCGGCTTGCTGTCCTGCTTGCTGAGACTGCTTCTGCGTGCCGAGCGGCTGAACCCGTTTGCAGCCATCCCGATAGATAGCGACGGCTTTCAGTCCGAGCTTCCACGCCTCGATATAGGCATGGGTGATGTCTTCGACGGTGGCATCATTGGGCATATTGATCGTTTTTGAGATTGCCCCGGAAATAAAGGGCTGGACCGCGCCCATCATGCGTAAATGGCCTGAATGATGAATCGCACGACTCCCATTCGCCGGCTTAAACGCACAGTCAAACACGCTGAGGTGTTCGTCTCGTAAATAAGGAGACCCCTCGATCGTTTCGTGCTCGTCGATGTATTCAACAATGGACTGGGTTTCTTTGCTGTCGTAACCGAGCCGTTTGAGGGAGCGGGGGACCGTATTGTTTACGATCTTGAGCATGCCGCCACCGACCAGGCGTTTGTATTTGACCAGAGCGATATCAGGTTCGACGCCGGTGGTGTCGCAGTCCATCATGAAAGCGATGGTGCCAGTCGGCGCTAACACGCTGGCTTGTGAGTTGCGATAGCCCACGGCTTGCCCCAGTAACAAGGCTTCATCCCAGACCTTGCGCGCGTCTGACAGCAGATCGAGCGGAACGAGGGCGGGGTCCAGTTTATGCGCATAGGAACGGTGCTTGTCGATCACTTTCAGCATGGGTTTGCTGTTTTTCGCATACCCGGAAAACGGTCCGATCTCTTCTGCCAGGCGAGCCGACTGAAGATAGGCTTGGCCCGTCATCAGGGCCGTGACCGCTCCGGCATACTGCCTGCCGGCTTCTGAGTCATAGGGTAAGCCGAGGGACATGAGGAGGGCGCCGAGGTTGGCATAGCCGAGGCCGAGTTCACGAAACGCCTTGGCAGTGGCTGTGATTTCTTCCGTCGGATAGCTTGAATTATCGACGATAATATCCTGCGCCGTAATGCTGATATCAACGGCGTGCTTAAACGCGGCGGTGTCAAAGCTCCCGTCGTCTTTGAGGAATTTGAGCAGATTGAGAGACGCCAAATTGCAGGCGCTATCATCGAGATGCATATACTCCGAACAGGGGTTCGAGGCATTAATCCGACCGGTATCCGGACAGGTGTGCCAGTCATTGATGGTGGTGTCGAACTGCATGCCCGGATCGCCGCAGTGATGCGTGGCGGTGGCGATCCGGTGCATAAGATCGCGTGCCTGATAAGACGTGCACGGATCACCGGTCAGGACGAAATGCGTCTGCCACTCGGTGTTCTTCACCACGGCCTGCATAAAGCCATCAGTCGCTCGGACTGAGTTGTTGGCATTCTGGAAGAAAATAGAGCTATACGCATCGCCGTCGATGGAGCTGTCATAACCGGCTTCAATCAAGGTCCAGGCTTTTTTCTCTTCTTCGGCCTTACACTGAATAAACTCGACGATGTCCGGGTGGTCGGCGTTGAGGACCACCATTTTCGCGGCCCGGCGCGTTTTCCCGCCGGACTTGATCACTCCGGCAGAGGCATCTGCGGCCCGCATAAAAGAAACTGGCCCCGACGCCGTTCCGCCGCCACCTAACTGCTCTTTTGACGAGCGGATCGCGGAGAGATTGACCCCCGCCCCTGAGCCGCCCTTAAAAATCACGCCTTCCCGGCGATACCAATCCAGGATGGAGTCCATCGTGTCGTTGACCGAAAGAATAAAACAGGCCGAACATTGCGGGTGGGGCTCAACGCCGACATTGAACCAGACCGGGCTATTAAAGGCCAATTTTTGCTGGACAAGTAAATGGGTCAGTTCGTCTGAAAAAGCCTGCGCGTCGTCTGCACTGGAAAAATAATCGCCCTGCTTCCCCCAGGTGGTCAGCGTGTTGACCACGCGCCCGATCATATGGCGGACGCTGAACTCTCGCTGTGGGGTCCCGAGCGGGCCGCGAAAATACTTTGAAACCACAACGTTGGTCGCGAGTTGAGACCAGGATTTCGGGATATCTACATGGTGTTGTTCAAAAACCACCTCGCCGTTTTCGCCCGAGATCACGGCACTCCGCTTCTCCCATTCGACCGCATCGAACGGATCGACGTTCGGCTGGGTGAAATAGTGCTGAATCATTAGTCCTGCGCTTTTCCCGGGCGCTTGTCGTTTGGGTTGTTCTGCCACGGGTGCCCCCTCTGCCTCGGCCGTAAGCGTTTCCTCCATCTGCTCTCCCCTCCGCACCTTCGCTATCATGGCCTCCTCCTCTCCCCATAGAACAAAATATAATGAATAAAAAACTGAACTATATACTATATATTGTATTGTCAAGTTCTGAGGCCGCAAGATTTTGTAGATTGCAAAATCTCTTCTGTTTTCGCGGGTTTTCCTCTATCCTGGCGCACGGATGGGAAGTCAAACCAAGCATTCGCCCTGGAATTCCGTTTCCGGAGTCTTACGGACCGTTTTTCCTGACAGCGCTGATCCCGAGAAACTACGCGTGTATCGGGCCTGGGAAGCGTGGCCTGAAGTGGTCGGTCCGGCCAATGCAAAAAGGGCGCAGCCGACCAGGTTCCGGAACGGAAAACTTTTTGTGACAGTCTTCCATCCCGCCCTGATGCAAGAGTTACAATTTGTGAAGGAGCGTATCCGTCGCCGGCTGAATCACCGCATTGGCGCGGAGATGATTACGCACATCTATTTTGGACGGGGGCCAATGCGACAGGAGGATGCCGTAACAGCTTCCCCCCCGCAACGGAGACTACCGCAATTTCGTGATGTCCCCATTCCGCCGATCGACAACCCCGAGGTCAGAGCAGCATTTGCGTCTCTCCTGACCGCCCGCCGCCGCCGCTTAGAAAATCCGTCTGAAGACGGCTAAGGGGAAAGAATCCGGCGGCGAGTGGTCACGTGGTCTCAGCACCCGTTTTCTTCTCGTTCCGTAATACGACGGTTGCCGCTGGAGGCAGCGGCAACGTGCCCGGATCAATAACGACACCATAATCTCGCTCGGCGCTCGTCAGCGAAATATATTCATTCCTCACATCATTGAGTACTTTTTCCGGATCGCGCTTCAGCGGATTCCCCCAGCCCCCGCCCTCGCCCCCGCCGGAACAGTTGACCAAAACCTCACCCGGAGCCATGGCTTCATAGGCCATCCCCGTCGTTTGCTCTTGGTCTGTTCCAGGGCGAAGGATCACGTGACAATTTTCTCCCGTCTGACCGCCGGCCATGCCCCAGGGGCGGGGTTTCGTCTTTTTGATGAGCGTCAGCGCCGACGCCTCAGACAAAAACCGATACTTTCGGCTCACACCCAGTCCGCCGGGATGTTCACCCGCACCGCCCGAGTCCTGCGGCAAACCGTACCGTTCGATCAATAACGGCGCCTTCGTTTCCATGACTTCAATAGGAACGTTTTGGCAGCCCGGTTCGGTCAGATGGCATAATGCCATGCTCCCCATCGCCGCCCGCGTGGCCGCCAAAGCCGACCCCCTCGTTCGTGCTTTCAAGCCGGATTTTCCCCGTGCGCGGGTGGGTGCCGACCCCCATCATGGAACACAGGTCCCCTCCCGAACAGGCCGGGACAATATCCGGAATGCCTTGGGCGAGGGCCTTGGTGACGACCTCGGTCGCCAGGATGCCCGGCCATAGGGTAAACGTGGCCGCCGGCGGAACCGCATGCATCAGGCTCCCCGGCGGTGCCTTAACCCGTAGTGGACGGAAGTTACCGTCGTTGGCCGGCGTATCCGGCGTTGTGATCGCTTTGAAGATCAGCGCTCCCACGCCCATGGTCAGCCCGATGGGAATATTCACCGGGCCTTTGACCGCGGGGGAAGAGCCGCCGAAATCAACCAGCAACATAGCCGGCTAGCAGGGCGTCGTCGGTAAAGGTCGGTTGCCGATCGCCCTTGGCATAGCAGGCCGGTCCCGGTACGGACCCGGCGCTGTATGGCCCCATCTGTAGATGTCCGCCCTCGTCTATCCAGCCGATGCTTCCGCCGCCGGCGCCAATCGTCTTAATGTCGAGGATGGGGAGAGAGACCGGAAAATGCTCAAACGCGGCATCGTTATCAACCTGGGCATGACCATCAACAATGAGTGAGGCATCTGAGAATCCGTGGGTCGAGGTATTCCAAGAAGATTGGTATAGTTGACTATAGTCAAAAACCTAATTCCGGGAGTTTAGCACTATCCATTTGCCTAAAATGAACATTTCCGACAGGGCGCCTATTCTTGTGAAAAATGGAAAGATGAGGCTTAGTCCTCCATCGCCACAGGGCGATAGCGGGTGGTCTGGGAAATATTGAGCGTCATGCAGCCTCTCGTACGGACAGCCTGGACTTCTACCGACCGTTTCCTAGTCGAGCGGGAGAAGATATCCCTGGTCGTTTTCCTTGCCGCCTTCAACTGGCAGTGACGCAGGTTCCTTCTTAAGCAGTAATTCGGCTTGCGTCTCGCTGTCAGGCATATCGAACCCAAACCCCTCGACACTCCAGAGCTGAAATCTTCGCTTGCGCGGAGTTAAGAAGCCCACAATGGTTAACGGAGTTCCAGGGAGAGCCTGGGCTACTTCAGACAACAAGTCTTCGGGGCCAACGATATCGAAGTTGAGTTGCCATTTTTTCACAATCTTGAGTAACTGGCGGGGAGTGAGTCGTGGTAAGTCCACGGCTTCAATTGCGACGACGACAAACGGATACTGCTCGCCATAGCGTGCAATCCCCAAGGTAACGACATCGAGCTCAGGTCGCTGGCTGACTGCCGGCATGTACTGGAGGAATCCTTCCAGCCTGACCTTTATGGGGAAGCGCGAGCTTTCGTCATCTGCGCCCGGCCTCCCCGTCCCCAGCCCCCCAACTCCAGTACCAACCCCTATGGGATAGATAGAAGCCGGGAAAAGCACGCATAAGGTGATAACGAAGATAACGAGAAGGGACGATTTCAGGACAGCGACACATATTTTCATCATTACTCTAACCTATATTGTTTTCAGACGGCAGACCGCTTTGACTTTAATCCGCACCGCATTGCCCGGCAGATTAGCTGAAACGCCTGGATCACCTCGTTCCCGCTTGGAATCTTCTCAACTAAAACCGTAGGCGCACCCATCATTGCGGTGGGAATAACCCACTCCTCATCTGCGAGTTCATCAAGCGAAAGCAGCGAAATCGGGCCGTATTGGGCAACGGCCTGTTGCGCCATAAGCCGCCCCAGGGGCGGGTCGCCGCCGCCTCCGGTTCCGAGAACGGCTGCTCCCAGGGCAATATCCTGAATGGCCTGTGCGTCAAGCTGCGTCATGCTGCAAGGATCTCTCACTTCCATCCTACCTACGGTTGGACACCGCGGATGTCAACCAAAACGCGCCTCAGCCGTCCCTCTTTTTGTTTGCCCTGATATCCGAAACCTGTTAGCTGGAGAGTATGAAACCAGCACCATTCACATATGCGTGTCCCGGCTCTGTTGATGAAGCCCTGGCTTTGCTGCAGGCGGGGGGTGATGAGGCCAAAGTCCTGGCCGGCGGGCAGAGTTTTGTCCCGCTGCTCAATCTGCGCATGGCCTCGGTTGAGTCAATTGTCGATCTGAACCGCTTGAATGATCTCGCTTATATCAGGCGGGACACCGACACCCTGTGCATTGGCGCAATGACACGGCATAGACAGATCGAAGTGTCCGATGAGGTTCAGACGGCCCAGCCCTTGCTGTGTCGGGCCGCGGCCGAGGTCGGCCACCTGGCGATACGGAATCGGGGAACTCTTGGGGGCAGCCTGGTCCATGCCGACCCTGCCGCGGAATGGCCCTTGGTTGCCGCGGCCTTGGACGCACAGCTTGTGCTACGGTCGACGGACAACTCCCGGACGATTGCCGCGCGCGAATTTTTTCTCGCCCCACTCATGACCGCGATTGAGCCCACTGAAATTCTGTGTGAGGTTCGTTTCCCGGTCGCTCCTGCGGGCGCGGTCTGGGGATTCCAGGAGTTGTGCCGACGACCGGGAGATTTCGCCATCGTCGCCATTGCGTGTCAGTTGACGCTGGACGACGGCGGAACGTGCTCGACGGCGTCTTTGGCGGTTGGGGGAGCGCATTCCACACCGCTCCATGTCGCCGAAGTAGAACCGATCATCATCGGCAGTCAGGGCGATGCCGCGGTGATGACGGCCGCTGCGGAAAAAGCCGCCGCCGCGGTCGATCCGTCAGGGGACGTCCATGGTTCTGCCGATTATCGACGCAGAATGGTTAAGGTACTGACACAACGGGCGTTGAAAGAAGCCTGGGGTCAAAAGAGGAAACGTGTCCTCCAATAAGAGCTGTGCAGATGCTGGACACGTTTCCTCTTCGGCCGCATAAACAGGGGGAAGGGATATGGCAGAAACGCAATTCGCCGAGAGTCAGACCATCCGCGTTCGTGTCAATGGCCAGGAATATGAACGGGAAGTTCCGGTGCGTCGCCTCTTGGCCGACTTCATCCGTCATGACCTGGGTCTGACCGCAACCCACCTCGGCTGCGAACACGGCGTGTGTGGTGCCTGTACCATCATTATGGACGGCGAAAGCGTGAGGTCCTGCCTGTTGTTTGCCGTTCAAGCCGATGGGGCGGAACTCCAAACGCTTGAGGGGCTCGCTAATGGGGATGAGATGCACCCGCTACAGCAAGCCTTTTGGGATAACCATGCGCTTCAATGCGGTTTCTGTACGTCCGGGTTTCTCATGAGTGCGGTGGACCTCCTCGACAAGAACCCGCAGCCGAGCGAAGAAGAAATCCGGTACGGACTGTCCGGCAATCTCTGTCGCTGTACCGGCTACGCGAACATCGTCAAAGCCGTTCAGGCTGTTGCGGAACAGTCCCTTCGACATGGCTCAGGACAGGTCCAATCCTAGGACAGGACTATGGCAACCTCCCAAGGTGGAAAAGGTGGAACCGGCAAGATGGTCGGCGCGCAGGTGCGCCGGGTCGAAGACCCGCGCGTCTTATTGGGCAAATCGCAGTATGTGGACGATCTCGATCTGCCCAACTCGGTCGCGCTCGCCTTTGTCCGCAGCCCGTATGCGCACGCGCGGATTGTATCTAGTGACGTGGACGCGGCCCGGAATCAATCCAGAATCATCGAGGGCGATACGAACGCCGTTCCCTACGGCATGGGCACCTGGGGCAGTCGAAGTGCCGTCACCGGCGGGGGTGCGATATCCAAGGCGTCCGAAAAGCTGCGCAGCAAGATGTTGCGTCTCGCCTCGCGTATGACCGAGGTGCCGGACGACGATCTGGAGTTGGCCGTGGGGATGATCCGGCGCAAAGCGGATGCCACCCCTCTTTTGCCCATCAAGGAGCTTGCCCATCGCATACTGGTGCAGGCCGGGAGTCTCCCGCAGGACGAAGATCCCGGTCTGGACGCCACGGCCCACTATGAACCGCCGCTGTCCACCCACGCCAACGCGACCCATATCGCCTTGGTCGAAGTGGACAGCGACGCCGGCAAGGTGGACTTGCTGCGCTATATTGTGGTTGAAGACTGCGGCACGATTATCAACCCCACCGTCGTCGATGGTCAGATTCAAGGCGGCGTGGTGCAGGGGATTGGCTCGGCGCTGTACGAGCACGCCCTCTACGATGAGAACGGCCAGTTTCTGACGGGGACGTTGATGGATCATCTGATCCCCACCGCAGTTGATGTCCCGCGGGTGGAAATCGGTCACATTGAAAGCCCGTCTCCGCATACGCCCCACGGCATCAAAGGCGTTGGAGAGAGTGGGGCGATCGCTCCCCCGGCAGCGATCGCGAATGCGGTTGCCGATGCGCTGGCTCCATTTGAGGTGCGGGCGAATGCCATCCCCCTCACTCCGGAACGGGTGTTGGGCTGGATTGAACAGCGCAAAGCCGCCGCCTGATAGCGAACGACAGCAGCATGTCTTCGACCGGAGGGTCATCCATGAATCGTGGGGGAACAAGGAGGGAAGGTGTTCAGCATCTCAGGTCTATGGGAGGGCGCCTTCCCTCTTTCGGGAAAATGCTGGGGGCGCAGGTACGCCGGGTCGAAGACCCACGCGTTTTACTGGGAAAAACCCAATACGTTGATGACCTCGTATTACCCGACATGTTGGCAGTCGCCTTTGTCCGCAGTCCCTACGCCCACGCCAAAATTACGAATATCGATGTTCAGGCTGCGCTGACCAAGCCCGGCGTGGCATGTGTTCTGACCGGCAAGGACATTCTGGAGACGATCAAGCCGCTCCGGGTCGAGTTTGATACGCAGAAAGTCCCCTTTCACAAGTCGTGCAACTGGTACGTCCTCACGCCTGACAAGGTCCGTTTTGTGGGCGACTTGGTTGCGGCTGTTGTGGCGACGGATCGCTACACCGCCGAGGACGCTGTCGATCTTGTCGAAGTCGCCTACGAACCGCTTGAAGCTGTGGCCGATATGGAACGCGCGCTGCTCGCGGATGCCCCGCTGGTACACGAAGAGTGGGGTGACAATGTCATGGAACGGCTCGAAGCCCAGATTGGTGAGGTGGGCAAGGCGTTTCAGGAGGCCGACTGTGTGGTGTCTGAGCGTTTTGTGACCGGTCGTCACATGGCTTCGCCCCTGGAAACGCGGGGCTGTGTGGCTCAGTTTGACGTGGCAACGGAGGCGCTGACCGTCTGGTCCTCCACTCAGGTACCGCATACCCTGCGGGCCAGTCTGGCCGCTCTGCTGGACTTGGCGGAGCATCGCATCCGGGTCATTTCTCCAGACGTGGGTGGGGGCTTTGGCCTCAAAGCGCACCCTTTTCCTGAAGACGTGGTGGTGACCTATCTAGCCAGAGCGCTACGCAAACCGGTCAAATGGATCGAGGACCGACGTGAGCATTTGTCGGCCTCTCTCCAGGCCAAGCATCAGATCGTCAATGCGGAATTGGCCCTCAAGAGCGACGGCAGCGTGCTGGGCCTCAAGGCGCGTTTCCTGAGCGATGCGGGTGGCTATTCGTCCTATCCCTGGAGTTCGGCTTTTGAGCCAAAACATGCGGCCGGGACCATAACCGGCCCCTATAAAGTTCCGGCCTTTGGGTTTGAAACCTGCACGGTCGCCACCAACAAAGCCTCCATCGGGGTGTACCGAGGCGTGGGTATTCCGATTGCGGTGCTGACGATGGAGCGCCTTCTGGACATGGGCGCCCAAAAGCTCGGCCTTGATCCGGCCGAGATTCGGCTGCGGAATATGATCCCACAGGACGAGCATCCGTATATGACGCTGATGGGTGCGGAGATTGAGAGTGGCAGCCACCAGGCCTCATTACAACAGGCACTGGATATCCTCGGCTATGACGCTTTTCGGGCCGAACAGCAAAAAGCCCGTGAGGACGGCCGGTATCTTGGGGTAGGGATCGGCTCGTATGTGGAAGGCACGGCCCACAACTCGGCCGTGTTTGACTCCTTTGGGGTCAAGATCGGTGGCTATGAGTCGGCGACACTGCGCATTGATGAGTCAGGCAAGGTGACGGTCTTTGTTGGGACGCACTCGCACGGCCAGGGCCACCACACCGTCTATGCCCAACTGATAGCCGACACGCTGGGCGTGGCGCTCGAAGACGTCGCGGTTGTTCAAGGCGATACGCAGGCCACCCCGCGCGGCTGGGGAACCTGGGCCAGTCGGAGTGCGGTGACGGGCGGAGGGGCCGTGACTTCGGCGGCGCAAAAGCTGCGCGATAAGTTGCTGCGTATTGCGGCGCGTCTGACCGAAGTGCCCGCAGACGACCTCGAACTTGCCCGGGGTGCTGTCCAACGCAAAACTGGCGGGGTACGCCTGCTTTCCATCCCTGAGCTGGCGCATCGGATTATCGCTCAACCGACGGGTCTGCCGCCCGACGAAGAGCCGGGGCTGGACGCCAGTGTGGCCTACGAACCGCCACCGATCACCCACTCCAACGCGACCCATGTGGCCGCGGTTGAGGTCGATATTGAAACCGGCCAGGTCCAACTCTTGCGCTATATCGTGGTTGAAGACTGCGGCACGATTATCAACCCCATTATTGTGAATGGCCAGATCCAGGGCGGGGTCGCCCAGGGGATAGGGTCTGCTCTGTACGAGCACGCTGTATACGATGACACTGGCCAATTCCTGACCGGAACATTCATGGACTATCTGATTCCCACTGCCGCGGATGTGCCCCAGGTAGAAATCGGACACATTGAAACGCCGTCACCGTATACATTGCACGGCATCAAGGGTATGGGCGAGGGTGGGGCGATTGCTCCGCCGGCGGCGATTGCCAATGCCGTGGCCGACGCGCTAGCTCCATTTGACGTGCGGGTCAACGAGGTGCCGCTGACCCCGGAACGCGTCCTCAGCATGTTGGACCGGGCGCGGGCGAATCCCGGTGGGAGATGATGACTGAACGGTTGCGCTCAATTCCATGAATGCGCTATCAGAGCGCCTCAATCGAGATGAGAACAAGGTTGCGCACGAGCGCCTGCGCAATGAGCAGGCTATTCGAACGGATCGCGATGGGGACTTGGCCGCGCCGCGTCTTCGACAGTGATGGGCAACGCTTCGGAGCTTTCGCCGGCGATGGCTCCGGCAACGTTATCCGCAACCTCCTCGGCTCCCGGCAGCTTGCCGGGACGGTGCTTGGTCGTGATTTCCCAGGCCGACGCCGCGCTGATCAGTTTCTCGTTCGATTCGTCTCCAATGGCACCGCGGGCGCTGACCGGCAATCGATCGCTGCCAGCAAGCCGCCATATGAATGCGTGGGTGTCGAGGAGGAGACGCAAGGCTCAATCCTCCCAGGCGGACAGCTCCTCTTCCGGGAGCGGGTCGAAGAAGCTACCGTCGAGCGCTATCCGGTCCTTCCATGAGCCGAATTGCGGCTTCCCTTGGCGATGGGGAGGCATGAGCCGAGCAACCGGTTTGCCATTGCGGGCAATGATGACCTTCCCGCCGCCCTCGACTTGCGCAAGCAGACGCGATAACGGGGTCTTCGCTTGATGGACATTCACTCCCAGCATCGCTGCTTCCTTGATCTATGATTGGCTAAAGGTATGACTAATGCAGCAGATGTTGTGTCAAGCGGCCAATTCCCCCTCACCCTAGCCCTCTCCCTCAAGGGGAGAGGGGATTGATGACTGCTTTCTGCCTGTAATCTGCCCGACTCAATCGAATCCACTCTACCCACCGCGTGCTCTCAAATCGGCGTGCAGTGCCAGCTCCCGGGCGGGCCGCTCGGCGTGTGCCAATCCGCCCCATGCTCCGCCGGTCAGAATCCATCCTGCTTTGTCTGCACCCCGCAGCACTACCCCCCTCTTGCTTGCATTTACCGACATTATCCGGTGTGATGTGCGCCGCTATATTGAGAAGGGGTGAGAAAAATGGGTCGCTACGATTATGATTTCTTTGTGCTGGGGGCAGGCTCCGGCGGTGTGCGGGCGAGTCGGATTGCAGCCTCGTATGGGGCCAAGACCGCGGTTGTTGAGGAACGCTATCTGGGCGGAACCTGCGTCAATGTGGGCTGCATTCCCAAGAAACTCCTGGTGTACGCTTCAGAGTTTCGGGACCACTTCGAGGATGCCGCCGGCTTTGGCTGGACGATTGGCGAGCGAACCGTCGATTGGAAAAAGTTGATTGAAAATAAAGACAAAGAAATCAAGCGGCTGAACGACATTTATCGTAATCTGCTTGAGGGCGCGGGCGCAGAAATCATCGAAGGCACGGCCCACCTGGTTGACGACCACACCATAGACGTGGACGGTCAGCAGTATACCTCGGCGTATATTCTGGTCGCCACCGGAAGCTGGCCGACTTTTCCCCGGATTCCAGGCATTGAGTATGCCATGACCTCAAATGAAGCCTTTTATCTGGATGCGCTGCCCAAACGCGTGATTATTGTGGGGGGCGGCTATATTGCGGTCGAGTTTGCGACCATCTTTCACGGTCTTGGCTCAGAGGTGACCGAACTCTACCGGGGTGAGCTGTTCCTGCGCGGCTTTGATACCGATGTCAGGCAAGTCCTGGCTGACGAAATGCGGAAGCGGGGAGTGAATATACGCTTTCAAACGGATGTGAGTAGTATTCAAAAAACTCCGTACGGAATCAAGGCCACGCTGAATGATAAGAGCGAGCTTGAGGCCGATATCATCATGTACGCCACAGGCCGCTTACCTAACTCAAAGAGACTCGGTCTTGAAGCAGCCGGCGTTGAGACCGACGGGGTCGGCGCGGTGTGTGTGGACGCTTACTCGCAAACCAACATCCCCCATATCTATGCGGTCGGAGATGTCACCAACCGGCTTAACCTGACGCCTACGGCCATTGCCGAAGGCCATGCCGTAGCGGAAACCCTGTTCAATCATAATCCCACTCGACCCGACCACATGAACGTAGCAACTGCGGTCTTTAGCCATCCGAGCATCGGGACGGTCGGTCTGACGGAAGAGGAGGCGCGTCAGGAATACGACGCTGTCGATATCTATAAATCCTCGTTCCGGGCGTTAAAGCACACGCTCAGCGGGCGAGATGAGAAGACCTTTATGAAAATTATTGTGGATCCAAAGTCCGACCGGGTGATTGGCTGCCATATGACCGGCCCCGAGGCGGGAGAGGTTATTCAGGGCTTGGCCGTGGCCATAAAATGCAAGGCCACCAAGGCGCAGTTCGATGCCACCATCGGCATCCATCCGACCTCGGCCGAAGAATTTGTCACCATGCGGCAGAAGACCGCCTGAATCGAGAATCTCCGACCCCGGACCTCTTTCCATGAGGGGCAGGTGAGCGGATCAGAATAGAGTGGGGTGCTCAGGGCCAAATAATGCGGATTTCTTCGACCAACAGACCAACTGAATTCCTGAGGTCAATGAAGTTCGGCACGTCGCCCTGAATCTGCTCGACCTGCATCTCGTCCGACTGCCAGCCTTTTTCAAAGGCGGCCATATCAGCCCACGACAGCTCGGCGACGCCGTCGAAAGCGGGTGTCTCGGTTTCGTAGGTTTCAGGGGCGACGTGGCATTGGACGTAGCGTCTGAGCCCCGGCGTTCTGGGCACGATAGGGGCATGGACCGTGCGCCAATGCTCTTGAAACTCAGCAACGCTGAGCCCTGGCTTGCGTTTGAGCAGAAAGAGGGCTTTGACACCCGGCGCGTCTTTGGCCAACTCGGGTCCCGGGACGACAATATTTTCCCTCGTCATCAAAAACGACGGACCCTCATCCGCAATGAAATTCGGTTCATCCGCGTAGGCCCCATTGATATAATCAGGGTTGGTGCCCAGCCCCCGTCCGGTTTCCAGGTCGTCGAACCATATCTCGGCCAGGCCTTCGTAGGGACTGGAGGGGACTCCGGGGATGTCTTGTGGCATGCGGTGGCTCTGCACATAGCGTCTCAGCGCTTTGATGCGGACGGCCAAGGGGGCGTGGATTTCACGCCAGTGGCGATGAAACTGCTCGTGACTGATGTCCGGCTTCTTTGGTATCAGCGCAAACCCTTTGATCATTGGCGTGCTCCTGTCAAATGTTTAATCTTCAGCTTTATACAGTGTTGGTTTCGGCGCTGCTCCCGAAGGCAGATCGTGCACAGGGACAAAGCGTGAGGCCTCGATCGCCTGAAAGCCGCTGGGATTGCCTTTGTATTTCTCCACGGCAAACGCCACTTCCGTCATGCTGAGGAGGAGGTTGAAGAGATTTTGCTCTTTGTCCGGCATATTATCCACAGGGAATTGGTCCAGATAATCCAGGGCTGCTTCAAGGCGGGGCCGAACCGTGGCGTAAAATGCGCGCAATTCTTTGGTTGTACTGGTGCGCCGTTTTTTGGTGCGTTCTCGTTCGGTCGCCAGGCACCAGCCAGCTTGGGCCAATGCTTCCAGGTCGGCGAATTCCTGAGGCAAGAGTGGGTCGGCCATTGTCAATCCTCGTTGAACAGAGAATCGCGGACACCATCGCGTCTGGCACGAATCTCCTGCTCGACCGCCCAGTATGAGTGGCGGACAAAGAGTTCTTCGTCTTGCAGGTAAATCTGCTCAATCGCCCCGGTCTCCAGGGCGTCCTGGGTATGTTCGTGCGTGGCGCCGTCTTCGAGCAGGGCATCCCGCAGGAGAATTTTATTGTATTCCTGTCCGAAACGCTCGCTGGGGGTTGCGGCGCTCGGCATGTGAATCTTGAGTTCCCACAGCGCTTCGTTCTCCGAGATGGGCCAGAACTGATGGGTATGCCACACGCCGGGCAAAATGAGGATGTTGAGATTCGGAAAAATATGGACAATATCAAAGCCCCAGTCGTCCGCGTTGGTGACATTGATGCCCTGACCGGTGGGAAGAACGAAATCGTTCCCTCTGGAGGTGATAGCGGCCGATTTGCCGAGTGCTAGGCCCTCAACATCTTTGGGCTGAAAATACTTATTGCCCGGCCAGTTGCCGACGCGGTGGCGGTCGTACAGGTCCAGCGCATAGGCATGGCCGTAGGGATTGTCCGGTCGGGTAAAGACATCCGGCCAGGAATAACTGTGCAGATAGCGCACGTGATAGATTTCGGACTGCGCGTCCAGCATCAGCTTCCAATTGGCGCGCTGATAGGACTGGTAATGAAACTGGAGCGGGACACGCTGAAACGGAAAGTCCTGCATGCGTTGGCCGGCTTCTCCCAGATACTTCTCTAAGGTCTCGGTCGGATGGGGGTCGAGATTGACGAAGATAAAGCCTTCCCACACCGCGGTATGAACCGGAATGAGGTTGGCCTTACCCTCAAGATTTTCGTAAAAACGCTCACCATCGGG
The DNA here is from genome assembly GCA_963422435.1 of Binatia bacterium. GTDB lineage: Bacteria > Desulfobacterota > Binatia > Bin18 > Bin18 > Bin18. The sequence continues at coordinate 3,305,727 of OY729511.1, forward strand.
TACGTCTCTGAGGGTACCTTCGGCGTCGTAGACCCAGCCATGAAACTTGCAACTCAAATAGCACGAACTCGAGCCTTGATAGTCCCAGACCAATTTATTGCCCCGATGGCGGCAGACATTGTAGAAACCCCGAACAATATTATCTTTGCCCCGAATGAGGACAATAGATGCCTTGGCAATGGCGATTTCGTGAACGAAATAGTCGCCGGGGTTGGGAATGGCATCCACCGTTCCAACGTGCAGCCAACACTTTTTGTAAATATACTCGCGTTCAGCCTCAAACCACTGCTTGGAGACCAAAGGTTCGATGGAGACCGGTCCGGTCCCCAGTTTTGGATATTTCTCGTGCCAGCGATGCACGCCGGCGTCGAAGTCTTTCTGTAACGAAATATTCACACGCTCGGTTGGTTGGACAGGCAGGGCGGCATCCAGACGCGTGCTCATTCGACTCTCCTCATTGGCTGGGAACGCTAAGGGGCCAATCTTTCACGTGGCTGGGGCAATTGCAAGGAGAAACGTGCAGTGAACAAGCGGGTGCGCATTCATTCGAACAGGCGCTCAAACCAGGGCAGAATATATGTTTCGTTAATCGAGTAGGTATAGGCATGGCCCCACTCCGGCAGCTCCGTAAATGTCACTTCTCTGAGGCCGTTTTCGACAAGCGTGGCGTGCGCCAGGCGAGCGACCGCCACGGGGAAGATAAAGTCCTGGCCGCCGTGGATAATCAGAAAAGGCAAGGTGACGGCCTTCTGCATATCCAGCCAGGGGGGCAAGACTCCGGCGACAGGAGCAATCGCCCCAAAGAGATGCGGGCGACTGGCGCTTAAGGCATACGAGAACGTGCCGCCGTCAGACAAACCGGTGACAAGAATCCGGTCGGGATCAATGGCGTAGCGTTCGCGCACGGCCAGGAGCGTGGAGGTCACGGATACGACGTCCGGCTCCGGTTTCTCAATCGCCCAGGTCGGGCCGAGCGATTTGGGCGCGAGCACGATATAGCCTTTGCTCTTGGCCGGCCGTAGCCAGGTCAGCAGGTATCCGTCATTTGTCCCACCAGCGCCGTGCAGGGCGATAATCAGCGGCCAGTGGTGTTGTGGGCCATACTGCTCCGGCACGTAGAGTGAGTAGGCTCCGTGATTGCTTGACGGGGAGTGATGGGCGATACCGACCTGCTGATGCTGGGCAGAGACGCGCTCTTCCAGTTTGGAGAGGTGGGCAACCGCCTCGGGCAGAACCCAGTAGGGGTGAAGGAGGGGGGTGTCCAGGCGAACCTCGTACAAAAGATGGCGCGCCCGGGTGAAGGCCGCGCGGCTCTGCATAAACGCTCCGATAAAACCGGACCGATCGCTCCGTACAAAAATACCATAGGCCGTATCCAGCAAGCCGACGGCCTCAAGCCAGGTCCGGTAGAAATCCTGTCGCTCCAGGGGTGGCTCCAGGGCCCTCAACTCAGACCGGAGGCGAACAAACGACTCGCCAACCGTTCGGCTAAGGTCGGCCTATTGATGGAGGGTGTTAACGGGCCGCTTTTTTCTTTTTTTTCTGTTTCCGTTTGGCCGGGGTGAGGAGAGAAACATAGCTGATTCCGTCTCTGTTATCGGTCGTGGCCGGCAGGGCGGCGGCTTTCCAGCCGGCATGACCAGCTTCCATGAGGTGCACGTTTTCATAGCCCGCGGCCGTGAGCCGCTCAACCGCCAGCTTTGCCCGGGTCCCTTTCTCACAACCGACGATCAACGGGGTCTCTTTGGGACACACCTCTTGCATAACCAGATCAAAGCTTTCGTTCTGGAAGATTTCATGCGTGGTTGGATGAAAGAAGACAATCGGGACGTTGATGACTTTTCCTTTGGGGTGGCCGGTGGCGAATTCGGCTACAGTCCGGACATCGACATACGTCGTCGCAGCGTCGGTCTGCAGGCGCTCAAACGCCTCTTGGGGGGTGAGAGTAATGATACTCATGAAGGAGGCTCCTGTGGAGTCGGAAATTCCGGTGGGTCGAATTCTCGGACAAAGGGCGGGATGATGCGGCAGCGTTCTCGGCCGGCTGCCGGCGGGGTACCCTTCAGCGTGTATTCAATCTCCCCATCCGTTTCGCTACCGCCCTTACTTGTGCTGACTTCCTCAAGATGATGATGCACAAATTTCCCGGTAGGGGAGAGGGCGAAGACGCACTCCAACACTTTTCGGGCCGGCAGGCGACCAAGCGCAGGATGGATCAGGGTCTCACGCTTCTTCATGCTGTTTCCTTTTAGGCTATACTCTCCAGCCTGTGCTGCTGGTATTTATTTACGGGGTTTTCGCTTGACAGGCAAACCGCATCGGGCATAGCATGCAGCCTTACCCAAGGAGGGCTCCTATTCCCATGCAGGAAACCAGACAAAAAGAACTCGTCAACGGTGAGGTATGGTACCAGCCCGGAGACGACGTTCCCAATGTCCCAACCAAGCTCTTTGCGCTCCAAAACCTGTGTACTGACTGCAAAATGTGCGAGGTGGCGTGCTCGCTGATCCACTCGCCGGAGGGAGAGCTGAACCCGGTCTGGACGCGCATTAAAATCGATCACGCGCCCCAGGTCTCGCGCGTCTCAAAAGACGGCTTCGGGTTTATGCCGGCCATCTGTCATCATTGCGCCAATCCACCCCCGTGCGCCGAAGTCTGTCCGACGGATGCGTTCTATTATGATCCCAAGACCCAGGCCGCGGTGATTGATCAGGACAAATGCATTCAGTGTATGGAATGCGTTCCTGGTTGTCCGTTTGACACGGTCTTTGTTGCGCCAACCGGTGAGCTGCTGAAATGTGACTTGTGCGGCGGGGACCCGGCTTGTGTCAAAGCCTGCTCCACGCGCCCCGAGATGCTCAACGCGGGCAAACAGTACTCCCGCATGCCGGTTCTCTTTTATGAAGAGAAGGCGGCCTTCGGTCAAATTTTACGTCAAAAACCTGAAGCAAGAGATGAAGTTGGTATCATGCAGGCCATGTTATCAAAGGGAAAAGTCAGCTCTGCGGCGTAAATGTTACGCTGATGCGAAAGGACGGTTAAGGAGGATATCTCATGGAAAGCGGACTGTTACGAGTAGACTTGTCAATAGGTACAATTCAACGCGAAATACTCCCGCACTCCATGTTTGAACGCTGGGTTGGTGGCTCGGGGATTAACGATTGGCTCTTGTGGGAGCATTTCCTGAAACACGATATCATGTGCGACCCGCGCAGCCCCGAAAATGTCCTGATCTTCGGGGTCGGTCCGTTGGCCGGTGTTGGTTCCGGTATTGGGGTCAAGGGCCGGTTGACGTTCAAAAGCCCCTGTTACGGCTCCTTCGGCGACTCAACCGGCGGGGGAAAGTTTCCCTATGTCGTTCGCTTCAGTGGCTATGACTATATCGTCGTGACCGGTAAAGCGCCCAAGCCGGTGTATATCCACATCTGTAATGGAGAAGTCACTATCTGCGACGCGACCCACTTATGGGGAAAAGACAGTGCGGAAACGCATACTATGCTCAGAAAAGAGTTGGGTGACTATCCCTCTGAAGCCTACACTCTGTCCATTGGTCAGGCGGGTGAAAATCAGGTCGGTATTGCCGGCGTGGTCTCGGACGGCTGGCGGATTCATGCCCGCTGCGGGGGCGGCGGGGTCATGGGCTCCAAGAATCTGAAAGCGATTGTCACCCAAGGGACGCAGGGTATTAGAGTTGATAACCCGGCCGGTCTGCTCGAATGGTCGGACGGCTTTCGCCAAAAGCTGGATGCCAACGAGGCCGCCTATGGCTTTAAGCGGCGGGGAACCTTGGGTGCGGTTGAAATGTATCAACGTATCGGAGGCAACTTCTGGCGCAATAACCAGGGGACGCAGTTCCGGGGCGAAGAAGTCCGCTCCGATAACTGGGTCAAAAAATACCATAAATACTCGGAGGTGTGTTCGTCCGACTGTTATATCGCCTGTGACGGCCGCTACAAAATCGAAGGGCATGAGTCGGACAAAGCCCAGAAATATACGGGCGAGACCTTCCGGCACCCGGAATATCTGACCACGGCCAGCAGTGCCGGAGCCCTCGACGTCCGTGACTGGGCCGAGGTGGCGCACTGGGGCAAAATTACGAACGACTACGGGATCGATAACCAGGACTTGTGTTGCTCCATCAGCTTCCTCATGGAACTCAAACAGCGCGAGATTATCTCTGACCGTGACGTGGAAGAACTGTTTGGCCGGTCCCAAAGCCTGGAATGGGGGCGGATGGAAGACATTGAAACCCTGGTCGAGGACGTGGTCTTTCAGCGGAATCCGTTTGGCTGGCTCTTCCGGGATGGGGCCTATCACGGCGCCCTGCGCTACTCTGAACAACAGAGCCAGAATTTCATGAAGTATGCCATCTATGGCAAGGGCGGGGCGAGCTTCACTGAAGAAATGCGCCCCTTCCCAACCTGGATGAATAATATGGCGGTGGCCTCTCGCGGCGCGGACCACCTCAAGGGCATCGGCCTGATCGAGAAATTCCAGCGCAGAGACTTATCCAAGGCCTATTTCAACGGGAGAACCGAAGCCGGCGATCCGACCGTCCCGGAACTCAAAGGGGCGAGTACGGCTCTGATTGAAAACCAGGTCGCACTCATTAACTCGTACGGCGTGTGCATGTTCCACTGGATGCTTGATCCTCTGGGCTATGCCCCCGAAAGCTATTACGGGGAAGTCTACACCGAAGTCACCGGAATCGATAAGACCAAAGAGGAACGGATGCGCGACGGCGAGCGCATCTGCAACCTTGAAAAAGCCTTTAACTCCCGCCTGGGCATGCGACGTGAGCACGATACGATCTGTGAGCGCTGGATGCACGAGCCCTGCCCGGAAGGGCCGAATAAGGGCCGGGTGGCCGGTGATATGTTCAACTACGTGCTCGACGAGTATTACGAATGGCGTGGCTGGGATAAAGAAACCGGACTGCAAACACGTGAACGGATGAAAGAGCTGGAACTGGAAGATGTCGCCGATGTCCTGGCTGCGGACAACGCCATGTCCGGCGAACGTCGTACCGACCGCGCAGTCCACGTGGATGTAAAAATTGCGGACGATCCTGGTATTCCAGACTGATTGAAGAGAGTAAACGTGTCCTTCAATATAGATGGAACGCTGGACACATTTACTCTCTTGTGGAAAGGAATAGGACGTGATTACGGTTCAGGCAGAGTACACCGCTCGGTTTAAGGAAATTACGCAGACCACGAGTGAGACCATCCGGCTCGAACAGGCCAATATGGCAGAGTTGGCACAGATGCTGACCAATAAATATGGGCCGCAAATGGAGGCGCTGCTTATTGATCCCAATACGCAGGACCTGAATACGAACGGGACGCTGTTCATCGATTCCAGCGGTCGGCGGCTCTTTATCGATGATACCCTGGCGGACGGGGAAACCGTTTCCTTCATGGTCGGTATTGCCGGCGGCTAGACGCATACTGACCCCCTCACCCTAGCCCCCTCCCCCGGAGGGAGAGGGAACAACTCCCCAATTCCTAGCAAAGCCTATGTCCGAGTCCATCCCTGAAATCGATTGCGACGTAGTCGTGATAGGGGGCGGCATTGCCGGCCTTTCGGCAGCCCTCAGCGCGCTGCACGAAGGTGCCGAGGTCATTCTGCTCGAAAAGGCTCCCAAACTGCAACGGGGCGGGAACTCTGCCATTGCCGATGCCCAAATCCGCTATCCGCACGAAGCGGATGAGTACTGTCCGACTCGACAGACCAAAGCAGATTTCTTTGACGCCTTTATGCGGGTTTCGCGTGGTCGGGCAAACACAGACTTGGTTCGGGTCGTAGTGGATAATGCGGCTGACGTAGTTGATTGGCTGACCGAGATGGGGATTGCATGGGAAAAGGGCTATCCCCATGTTGCAGGCTATCGCCGTCAGCCCGTGGGCGGCGGCTGGCAACTGGTGGATACCCTCTATAAGCGTCTGGAGCGGGGTGGGGTGCACGTTGCGTATGAGACTGCGGCTGAAACACTCCTCACCAGCCGGAGCGGCCGCGTGGCTGGCGCGCGCGCGCTCGAACCCGAGGGCTATACCGATATTAAAGCTCATGGTGGTGTCGTCATTGCCTGTGGTGGTTTCGAAGCCAACCCAGAAATGCGGGTTCGCTATCTCGGTCGGCATATGGACGGGCTCATTCTGCGAGGCAGCCGGTATAATACCGGCGATGGGCTGCGGATGGCCCTGGCCATTGGGGCTCTGCCGGCCGGCCAATGGGGCGATTTCCACTCTGCGGTGCTTGATGCCCGTTCCACGCCTTTCGAGTGTGGGGTGACGGCAATCTATATTTTTCAACTCGGCCTCTTCATTGACGAAGAGGGCGAACGCTTCCTCGATGAAGGGGAGGACTTTCGCGATCAGACCTATGTGAAATTCAGCAAGGCCATTATGGCGCATAAAAGCGGGGTGGCCTTTAACGTCTTCGACAACAAACCGCGATCTGAAGACCCGGAAGCCTGGAAACGGGCGATTCGGACAGAAGAGGAGGCGTTTGAAGCGCCGAGTATTCGGGAGCTAGCTGCACGCCTAGAAGTTCCAAGCGACCGCATGGAGCAAACCGTTGAGGAATACAACGCGGCTTGCCAAGCGGGGACATTTGACCCGCTCACCCTTGACGGTCTGGCGACGCGCGGCCTGGTTGTCAACAAGACCAACTGGGCCCGTCCGCTCGACACGCCGCCCTATCTGGCCTATCCCGTGACCGGAGGCATGACGTTCACCTTCGGCGGCCTCAAATCCAACCCGCAAGCCCAAGTCATCCACTCCACGGGCCGTGCTATCCCTGGCCTGTACGTCGCTGGCGAGCCTATGGGCGAGTTGTATTATTACAACTACATGGGCGCAACCTCGGTTTTACGCGGCGCCGTATTTGGGCGCATTGCGGGACGGGAAGCCGCCCGAAACGCTTACTGATAGTCTCCGCTCGGATTAAACCCGGCGTCTTTGGCTAACACACCCTTACCCGGAACGTAATTCACCTCGACCCGGATACCGTCCGGGTCTTCAAATAAGATCGAATAATAACCCGGTGCCCACGGGCCTTCTTGGGGCGGAGTGACGATGGTCGCCTTGATCTCTTTCAACAGGTCGTAGACCTGATCGACATCCTGCGTGGAACGGGCACGAAAACAGAAGTGGTGCAGACCGGTCCGCGCCTGGACGAAACGCTCGTCCTGATGCTCAGGGGCGCAGCGCTGTAGGCCAACCCCCGTCCGAGCGCCAACATGGTAGCACATGTCTTCGCCGTCAAAGACCAGTTGGAGGCCAAGAAACGGCAGCAGCTTTTTATAGAACGTCCGGCATTCTTTGAACCGACGGACCGTCAGAATAATATGCGCAATACCGTTCACTTCGATCATGACGAGGTCCTATTTTTCTCTCCACGTAGGACAAGCCTCAGAGGCTTCGGACGTGAAGCCTCGTTGTCAGCCACGACTGGGGCAAAAAATGTGACGAGGTTTGGACCCGCGCTGCTCTCTCGGCACCGGCTTCCCTCATTTCTCCAGACTTTCCGGTCGAGTGGGGCGAGCAGATGCCGGAAAAATAAACGCGCCCTACAAAAATCATATAAAGGCTGGATGTGTTTATTTCTTGAACGCGTAGCAACTATGCGGGTTGGGGTGGGATGTCTCCTGTGGGGCGGAGAGCTTCAAACTGACGAAGGGCGCGCTGGAACTCTCGCGTGGTGACCCGAAAGCGTTGGAACAATCGACGTGCATCGATAAGGTCATGCGGCTGGCGCAATAGATGTTGGACTAACCGTTCGGCCGGGTCTTCCTGCGTGCCCGAAGCTGATAAGGGTTTGTCAGGGTCTGACATAAGTGTGGGGCGCGAGCTCGAAAATTGGGCCGCCGCCCGTCAATCGAAAGGGGTAAACCCATGACCTCAAGAGCGGCGCCGGGCGCCGGGCGAATCATATCCATCGCCTGGGTCTGAGGTTGAGCTATCACCTCGGGAATGGTCAGGATCGGAGCACACGGAACGCCGACCGCTTCCAGGCGTTCCATCCATGTTTCTTTTGTCTCCTGGGCCATATGAGCGGTGATTTCTTGAATAAGAGAAGCCCGGTGCTCCATGCGGCTCGCGTTCGTTTGATAACGAAGATCGGTTATCCATTCGTCGCGCCCAAGGGCTTTGGCGAGTTTGAAAAACAGCCGACTGTTGGCGACCCCCAAGACTAATGGGCCATTCTGCGTTTCAAAGGCGCCAAAGGCAACCTGACGCGGGCTGCCGGTTGCATGACGAGCAGGCGCTTTGCCGGTCTTTTTATACTGGAGCAGCGCGGTACTGACATAGAAGACCGCGGTCTCAAAAAGCGATGTTGTAATAACACAGCCGCGCCCAGTTTTGTCTCGTTTGCGAAGGGCCGCCAGGGCGGCAATGGTTGTCCACATGCCCGTCCCATAATCGACGACCGAGGTACCCATGCGCACCGGGGGACCGTCTTCCTGGCCAGTCATACTCATCAGCCCGCCGAAGGCTTGCAGCAGCACTTCATAGCCAGGCTTATCCTTGAGCGGCCCCGTATGACCAAAGGCTGTCACTCCACAATAGACGAGTGCGGGGTTACGAGACAGAAGGAGGTCAGCTTCCAGTCCGACCTGCTCGGCCACCCCAGGACGGAGATTGTGGAGAAAGACATCGGCTTGTTCGATGAGTTGATACAGTCGTTCCATGTCCGCCGCGTCTTTGAAGTCGATCACGACTGAGCGTTTGTTGCGGTTCATATTATGAAAGGGCAGGGAGGTGTCATCGACAAACGGGGGTCCCCAGGCCCTGGCGTCATCGCCGGTTTCAGGCCGCTCGACTTTAATCACGTCAGCGCCGAGATCGGCCATGATAGCGCCGGCTAAGGGACCGGCCAGGTTCATGCCAACCTCAACGACTTTTACTCCCGAGAGCGGCATCATCATCTCCATTTCACTGCCTATGCAGTCAGGGCAGGACTGTTGTCTGCGTTGTTTTTGAGCCAGTCTGAGGTTACGCCTGCTACCGCCCCCGAAAATGGGGCGGACGCTTGGCCAGAAACGCGGCCACCCCTTCACGAAAATCCTCACTCATATAGGCGCGGACAATCAAATCCTTTCCCAAAGTATCTTCGCCGACCGCGCGTCTATGGTACTGCAAGCGCCGAATGGCTTCTTTGGTGACCTGAAGGGTCAGGGGAGCGTTCTGGGAGATTTCCTCGGCTCTCTGACGAACCCGCTGGCCAAGCTCGTTGGCCTCAAAAATCTCATTGACCAGACCGAGTTGCAGGGCCTCCTGGGCCCCGACGAGTCTGGCCCGAAACATCAGCTCCTTCGTTCTCGCCGGACCTATGGCGTCAACAATACGGGAGTGGATAGCCACGCTCAGACAGTTTCCCAAGGTGCGGGCAATGGGAAACCCAATCCGGCTCTCCGGGGTACAATAGCGCAGGTCGCTCACCAAAGCCAAAGCCGCACCGGCTCCGACGGCAACGCCCTGAATGGCAGCGATAACCGGCTTTTTGACGGTTTCGAGGCGACCAATCAGCCGTTCGAGTTTGCGCTCGTATGCAATCGCGTCTGTGTCTTCCTTGAACGAGGTAAACTGGCTGATGTCCGTACCAGAGACAAAGGCTTTGTCTCCCGCTCCCTGCAGGATGAGCACTTTAATGGTGTTGTCCCGGTCAACGACGTCACAGGCTTCCTCTAGCGCGGCATACATATTCCAGGTGAGGGCGTTGCGCGCCTCGGGCCGGTTAAAGGTCACCGTTGCAATGGAGCCATCCGGGCCGGTGGGGTCGAAAAGGAGTTCGCTCATAGGGGCGTATCCTTCCTTTGCTGCCGCTCGTGGGAGAGGAGCGCGCCGTGCATCATGCCGGTGTTTGAAGGGCCAACTTCTCGCCTTCACTCTTGGCCATTACTGTTGTGATTGCCAGGTCTCCAGTAACATTCACCGCTGTCCGAAACATATCGAGCATACGGTCAACGCCGAGGATCAATGCCAGCCCCACCGTTGGGATCCCGGTCGAAGTCAGGACGAGGGCCAGGGTAATCATCCCGGCCCCAGGAACCCCCGCCGCGCCAATCGAGGCCATAGTTGCGGCAAGAACAATGCTGAGTTGACTGCCGAACGACAGGTCGGTTTGGAACACCTGAGCAATAAAAATTGCCGCCACGCCTTGGTAGAGCGCCGTCCCGTCCATATTCACGGTAGAACCGAGGGGGAGGACAAAGCTCGCGACCGGGCTGCTCACGCCGATATTCTTCTCGGCACACTCGATGGAAACGGGCAGGGTGGCCGACGAGGAAGAGGTGGAAAAGGCGATGAGCTGGGCCGGGCGGGCGGCGCGCATAAACGCCGTCCACGGCAGGCGGCCGACCAGGCGGACCAGGCCGCCGTACACCAGGCCGCCATGAATGGCCAAACCAAGGACGACCGTGCCGCCGTATACGAGCAGGGCGGTCAGCACGCTGATCCCACTCGTCCCGATCACTTCGGCGATCAGGGCGGCAACGCCATACGGGGCCAGGGCCATGACCCAACCGATGATGACGATCATCGCGTTCTGGAGCTTCTCAAAGAGCGTAACCACACTCGCGCTCTCCTCGGGACCCAGAGCGGTCAGCGCCACGCCGAGGATAATGGCGAAGAAAATAATCTGGAGCATATCGCCGCTGGTGAGTGAGTCGATGGGATTGGCCGGGATAATGTCGAGCAGAGTATCGACCATGGAAGGAGAAACAGCTGCGGCGGACATGCGGTCGCCGGCCGCGGCCCCAAACTGGGCGAGCAGGACGGCGCGGTCGGCCGGGTCAATAAACTGGCCGGGTTGGACGAGGTAGGCGCAGACCAGGCCGATGGAGACCGCCACCGCGGTTGTGCCCAGATAGAGGCCTAGGGTACGACTCCCCAGGCGACCCAGTTTGCGAATATCACCGAGGCCGGCGACCCCAACCAGTAGCGAGGCGAAGACCAGGGGGACAACAACCATCTTGATCAGACGCATGAATATCTGCCCGATGGGACGGAGGACGGTGATTATCCGTTCTCCCAGCCGGCTGATGGGCCGCGGGGAAAAAGCAAAGCCGCCTCCCTCCAGCGGGGTCCTGGAAATCTGCAGCCAGCCTTCCACAGAGCCGCCTGGAGAGAGCACGCCGAGTTGCTGGCGCAGGTGGCCAGACTGGTCTGCCAGCGCCAGTCTCTGACTAAAAGGAAACCGGACTTTCGCCCAAACCGGGACTTCTCTCTCTTCTCCAAGAAGATCGGGATGTTGCTCGAACGTGGTTTCGAGCAACCTCATCTGGATCGGAACACCAGCCGGAATCCGGATACGAGAGGACGCCTCAGAGGGATTCTGCTGAAAGACGATTTGCGAGGCGTCGCGAATGGCATAGACATCATGCGTCAGCAAGAGTGAATTGGGGCCGAACAAAAGGCCCACCACCGCGCCAACCGCCATCCCGATGAGAATCTTTGTATAGAGCTGCATGCCGGCCCTTACGACTCGTTCGCGTCGTCCCAGGTGCCACGCACGGTTGTCTCCGTTTGTTGTTCAAGGGCTTTGATTGTCGCTAGCACGTCTTCCTGAGCAAATCCGCCCGACTGATAGCTTTTGAGCAGCCCTTGTGCGGCTGAGGCCATCGTCAGGGGAACGTCCAATTCCGCGCCGAGATCGGTGGCGAGGCCCATGTCTTTGCAGGCGAGATCGATCGTAAACGTTGGCGCGAGCCGGTCGCGTAAAATGGCTCTGGTACCAGACTCCCAGATGAAACTATTGCCGCTGCTGGCTTTGACGATTTTCCACAGCGCATTCGGATCAACACCAGCTTTAGCTCCGAGGATGAGGGCTTCGGCGGCACCCATCATATGAATAAAGGCCAGCATATTGTTCACCAGCTTGGCGACATTGCCCGCGCCAATAGCCCCAACATGAAACACATTGCTGCCCATGCATTGCAGGAACGGTTCACACGAGTCGTACACCGCCTTATCTCCGCCAACCATGATGGCCAGCGTGCCTTTGCGTGCGCCGCGCACCCCGCCGCTGACAGGCGCGTCGAGAAAATGAACACCCTGGGCATTTGCTTGTTCTGCCAGTCGCTTGACGACCGTTGGAGAATTCGTGCTCATGTCGATAATGGTTTTTCCTTTGGCAATACCGGCCAAGGCCCCGTTGTCAGCCAGGACGACTTCTTCGACATGCGCGGGCATGGGTAAGGAGAGGCAGATCGCTTCCACCCCTGTGGCTGCGGCTTTGGGACTCTCAGCCCAGGTTGCGCCATCTTCAGTCAGGTTGCTGGCCGCCTCCTGTTTGATGTCATACACCTGAAGGGAATGACCGGCCTTCAGAAGATTGAGCGCCATAGGGTTGCCCATATTGCCAACACCAACAAATCCCAGCTTCATGCTGTCCTCCTTTTATCGTGCGCAACGGATGCTGTGAGGTCTATATGAATACGTAAGTCGTCTGCAATCCGGTCGAGTTGGTCCCTGAGGGTCGTCTCAGCCACGTCGCTCGGAACAGCTAGCGCGATCCGCATATGATAGATGACGGTGCCGTGGCCCGGCTCTGGCTGAGTGGAGGTCTGCATGGATACAACATTCACCCCCCGCTCGGCCAGGCAGCGGGCTACACGGGCCACAATGCCGGCTTTATCCACACCGGTTGCCACAAGTTCATAGCTGCGCGTCTCGTCGTTCGCACCATAGGGGAGGGGTTCTTCTTCAAGTGGGCGAAAAAAGACGATCAGCCGTTTTTCCCATTCGAGCCGTTTGCAGGCCGCGGAGAGACGGATCTGACAGTCCGGACCCCGACCCGAGAGGAGGAGAAGCACGGCAAATTCGCCACCCAGCAGGGTCATGCTGGAGTCTTTGAGGTTGCAATCGCACTCGAAAATCAGCTCTGCCAAATCGGCGACTATGCCAGGTCGGTCCCGACCTATGGCAGATAATGCGAACCATTGTTTCACTGGGAATTCCTTGGCCTCTGGGCGCAGTAAAGGTTATGAGCGTTGCGCTTTTACGGCCTCAACCAACTGACTGAGGATGGAAGCTGACGCACCGCGCAGGCTCAGCGTGCATAGGGGAGTTAATTCGCTTTTGTACAGATTCACCTCGATCAGCGTACCGCCTTTCTGGCTGACAGCAATGGGGAAGCCCGCGGCCGGATACACGTCGCCGAGGTGCCGGCGACGATCATACAGTCGCACAACTGCGTTTCGCTATAACACTGCTCAAGCGCGTCCTGAGGAATGGGTTCGCCAAACGACACGGTATCGCTTTTGAGGATACCCGAACAGTTGGGACATTCCGGTGGCAACTGATGCAGGGGGACCTCGGCGACCGGAAAGCGAGAGTTGCAGGCAATGCAGCGCACCAGAGTATAATTGCCATGGATTTCAATGAGATGCTGGCTGCCGGCTCGACGGTGCAGGTTGTCGACGTTCTGCGTAATCATGCTACGCAGGATGCCCATGTTTTCCAGCTCAACCAACGCAGTGTGGCCATCATTCGGCTCCGCCGTGCCCAGGGTCTGCCACATCTCTTTGCTCGGCCCTGAGGGCGATAGGCGCTCTTCCCAGGCTTTCTTTGGGTCTTGGAGAAACAGCTCGTAGCCGTTCATGGGCGGCTCTCCATACTTTGTCCACAAACCGCCTGGCCCACGGAAGGGGGGAATCCCACTTTCAACCGAGATGCCGGCCCCGGTCATGGCCATGACATAGTTGGCTGAAAGGAGGTGCTGCGCAGCTTCCTGAATGATTTCGTCTTGGCTTGTTTCTGCCATATCTCCCCTCTGTCTTGTCCAGCGCTACGTGCCTCGTCTCCTCTCATTTCCCTTGCCAATTCGGCGGCCGTTTTTCAGCAAAGGCGAGGGCGCCTTCGCGGGCGTCCTCGGTCGCTTGTAGTTCATTATAGAGCGCGCGTTCCAATTTCAGTCCTTCCTCAAGGGGCACATCCAGACCGCGTAAGGCGGCCTGCTTGATATGCTGTACGGCCAGTGGCGCGCTTTTACAAATCTCCTCGGCGATCTCTTCACACTTGCTCATAAGCTGGTTCATGGGGACGAGATGGTCAACCAGACCGAGACGGTAGGCTTCTTCCGCGGAAATACGCGCGCCGGTATACAGCAGCTCTAAGGCTCGCCCCAGGGGAATGATCCGGGGTAAACGTTGCGTGCCGCCGCCGCCCGGCAGCCAGCCCAGGCGGACTTCACCAAGCCCGAATTGGGCATGCTCCGCAGCCACGCGAATATCGCAGGCCAGGGCCTGCTCCAGGCCGCCGCCATTCGCGTGGCCGTTGATCGCGGCGATGATGGGTTTATACAGGTCGAACAGGGTCGGGAAGAGGTTGGTATTTTCGTTTTTCGGACGATTGACATAATTGGCTTTGATGTCACTCCCGGCACTAAACGCTCGCTCTCCGGTTCCGGTTAGAATACCGACCCGCAAGTTCGGATCGTCCCGAAATTCGGTCCAGATATCAGCCAGCATATTATAGGTTTCAAAGTCACAGGCGTTGAGGCGTTCCGGGCGGTTAATGGTCACATAGGCAATATGGCCTTTTTTCTCAAAAAGCACTTTCGACATAGCTCCCTCCTCACCATCGTCAGCTATCAGGTGAGAGGTTGGAGAGGCAAGGGGAATAGGGGGGAGAGACTGAGGCCAAGCCTTACCAAACGGTAGGTACTATCGCTGAATGAATGAGGTTATCGTCGGCTGTGACGAGTTTTGCGCCTGTGAGTATTGTGGTGGCAGCGATGATTCTGATTGAGAGGTCCCAGATGATGGCACAGGTATCTGAAACAATCACTTCCTCGCGTCCCATTGAGCATCTGTTGGCGAGGTAACATCATGAATCATCGCGGTCTGGGATAGCCTTTTGAGCTTGGTTTTCGTCTGGCAGCATACAATTTCGGCCCTTTGGCGAGACTCGTCGTACTCCCAAATTTCCACATCTTTTGGGATCAAGTGTTGATACGCGAATATCCCGTTTCGCTAATGCAACCCGAGCCTCGTCTCTAAACTGTCGGCCAACATGAGCGTTACTGATTGACCCAATCCTTTGAAAATTCTCAGCCATAATATCATTCAGACTCCTTCCCGGGCGCTTCGACTCGTTGCACTTCTTGCTGTTCTTGTCTGACCTGCTTCTCGGACTTGACCTGAACGAAGGACGCCTCCGTGACCCGTCGGGCGACTATCATAAATCCCGTATGTGCGACCATGCGGTGTTCCGGGCGTATGGACCGGTCTTTGACATGCCAAAACCGGAGCATATTTTCCATTACCTCTACGCAGGCAAACCTGGAGTCCGCGTGGAGCGCATCTACCAGCGCTTTGACTTGCAGCACTGTGGGGAGATAGCCCACGAGTACCCCGCCGGGCCGGACGACTTCTCGGGCATGAGGCACGACCTGCCACGGCTCGGGGAGGTCAATCAGGACGCGATCAACCTCCCGCACCGGCAAGCCTTGATACGCATCGGCTTGGGCTAATATCCAGTTTGGCGCAGCGCCAAGAAAACGCTTGACGTTGTTCCGTGCCATCTTGCAATGGTCGGCCCGGATATCGACGGTGAGTAAATGTCCTTCTGGCCCGACAGCTCGCAGCAGGGCGATACTCAGGGCGCCCGGACCTGATCCTACCTCAAGCACCCGGGCGCCGGGGAAGATATCTCCCCAGAGCAGGATAGGGCCAGTATCCTTAGGATAGATCACCTGGGCCTGGCGAGGCAGGTTGGGAATCAGGCGTGCATACGTTGGCCGTAGGATGCGGAATCTTTCGCCCTGACCGACCTGGACCATGCTGCCTTCTGCAAGCCCAATAAATTGCGCGGCGGGAATATTCCCGCCGCGCAGCGCAATGACACTACCGGGGTGCAGGATACGTATATATTCGCGCTCTTTCTGGTCAATGAAGAGAACACTGTCGCCCGGTTGCAGGATGGCCCGATCCGATGCGGACAGCAGCGTCATCCCTCCCTCCGCGGAACTCGTACAGATCTACGATAATAAGTCGTAAGTATTTGATTTTGTGTGACAATTTTGATCTTCATGGTGGCGACGGTACCATGCATGACATGGACTGACAAGAACCCTTCACCCTTGACAGTCAGGCAAGCAATCGCCTATCCTAGCACAAAATGCCTCACTGACCGGATTGGATCACGGAGGAAAGACTATGGCAGAGAGAGCGAAAACCGCCCAAAAAGATAAAAAAGCTGGCCCACAACAAATATGCCCCACGTGTGGAGCGACCAGTCGGGTCGTGCAGTTTGCCGGGTTCGGGAAAAAGGGATTCTACTGGGTGTGTGAAAAGAACGTAGAACATGCCGTCACAACAAGCTCAGTCCGGAGTTTGTAAATGCCGCGGGCGAAGCAAGCACATAAGCCGCGCGTACCAGGGCTCTTTGACGAGGAAGAGCAAGGGGAGGACCTCGATGAAGAGGAACTCCCAAAAGACGAAGCCGGACGACGCAAGATAAAAAAACGCTATGAAGAACTCCTGGGTATTCGGGTCTTCAAGCTGCGTGGACGTGTGTTGAACCGGGAGCGGATCAATAAGACTATTGAGGGAATCTATTTTATTTGTGCCCACTGCTCTCAGATATGCCATAGCCTGGATGAGGGTATCGTTGAAGATCCCGATAATATTGACAATCTGTGCGTAGCGTGTGCGACGAGCACAGCGGACTGAATAAGCGTAGCGAGCCCTGCTGTTTTCCCTGTGCGCATTCCCGCGCAATTCTTCCTGCCATTGTCCGACTGTTTATCTCTTGCACATTCCCGTGCAGTATACTAGCAAGAGTGCAGCGGCATCATGCGGCGCACCGGACGCCGCCGGGGCCTTGTCTTCCTTGCTCGCGTCTATGGGGAAACCTCAGGATTCCAGGAGGTCGTATGCGACAGCACCAGACTCATCCTCCCTTCCCATTCCGGTCCCACTCATCTCGGTCTGGTTTTCTCGCTGGCCTGTTCGTTTTTGTTCTTCCGCTGTTCCTGCCTGGCCGCGCTTCTGCCGTGCCTGCCGTCCCTGTTCAGGTTCATCATGTTGGATTTGATCGACACGCGCAGGCTCCTGTGGTGATTCTTGCAGACACCGAGACGGCGCGATTTCTTCCCATCTGGGTCGGTCCATTTGAAGCCAGGGCCATTGCGCTGGCCCTGGCCGGAACGCCTGCTCCACGCCCTCTGACGCATGACCTGATGAAAAACGTCCTGGAACACATGGGTATTGAGTTTCAAAAGATTGTGGTGAGTGCGCTCAAGAATAATACGTATTTTGCACAGATTCATTTGCTCTTCACCGACCGATCGGTCGAGATCGATAGTCGCCCGAGTGATGCTATTGCGCTTGCTCTCAGGTTCGACCGGCCTATTTTCGTTGCAGAGGGTGTCTTTGCGGAAAGCAGCCAGCGTTTACCCGCACCACTCCAGACCATCAGCGCGACGGTCATGGGTATTGAGGTGCAGAATCTGACTGCTGAACTTGCAGAATATTTTCAGCTACCGACCGTAGAGGGGGTGCTGGTAACAAACGCTACTCAGGGTCGGGGAACACTGCAACGCGGTGATGTCATTCTGGCCCTGGAGGGTGCATCCGAAATATCTCGGATTTTCGGCAGAAAACCTTGCAAGAGAATCAGTCCGTCCGTCTTCTGGTCCGACGTTCCGGACAGGATATCAATGTCATCCTGGATGCGAACAGCGGTAAAAGAGGGAACCAAAAAGGAGTAGCGCCATGAACGCTTTAGAGGATAAAGAGGCCATTCGCGATTTAATGACACGGTATTGCCTCTCGATTGATGCCGGACGGTATGAGGACTGGGTTCAATGTTTTACCGGGGATGGTACTTTTAACAGTCCGATTCTCGGTAAATGGCAAGGGGCGGAGAAGCTGCTGACCTTTACTGCGCGCTATAAAGAATGGACTGGAGACGCGCAGCCGCGTCACTGTGTCATGAATATTCTGATTGACCTCGACGGAGATACGGCTACCGCAGAGAGCTATCTGCTCATGACGCACGCGGCACGGGGAAAAACCGAACTCGTGATTTCTGGACGTTATGAAGATCAGATTGAGAAAGTCGCGGGTCAGTGGCGTTTTAAGGAACGAAAGATTTGTCCCGATACCTCGCCGGCAGGCTGAAGAGGGGCGTTGTCTCACGCCTCTATAACGTCTTTGCCATACCCCCTTTCAAAGTCGAAGAAAGCGGTGTAAGACCGGCCACGTGGAGGGATGGCCGAGCGGTTGAAGGCGCCGGTCTTGAAAATCGGTAGAGTCCAAAAGGCTCTCGTGGGTTCGAATCCCACTCCCTCCGCTTCCTTGCAAGCCAGGGTCCTGAGAAGTCTTGGGTATCACATCTACTTCCGCTGATGGAGAGATGGAAATGTACTTTAATACTCAGGAGGATGACAGCCAGTATCAGTACACGATGCACTTTACAGTAAAAGAGTTGGGGGATTTATTCTGGAGCCCATTACAGGGGCTAACAGAACAGAAATGATCGTAATCTGCTTCCTAACAACGCGCCGAGAGGCGGCGTGAGATGAATCTCATCGGCATAAATACCGGCCGGCTGAGCAACGACGCTTAGCGAATTATCCATTCAGTGCCCCGATAAGCAGAATCCTCGCGTCAGTCGTGACGATCTGTGGGAAGTCGTTGATAGAAATTCTGAGAATCCTTATTCCCCTTAGATTGACGAAGTTCCAGGCATAGGAAAAAATGAAATTATGACCGAGTTTGAAACGGCGACGATTGCTTTCCAGCAGGCTTCCCTATGGGCGGCCTATGCTCAGGCCGGGGTAGCGAGCTTGGTGGGGTTGGTGCAATGCCTCTTGATTGCCTACGGCTTGAAGCTGATGCAGCGGAGCAACGCTGACCGACAACGCCAGGCGGATCTCGCCGAAAAACGGCATGAGGAAAGTATGCTGGCTTTACACCAGCAGGGGGAAGCCTTGCGGACGCTGATCGAACGGACCGCCCAGCGGTGATAAAAACCGGACCTTCTGTCTGGCACTACAGCACGCCGAGGGGCGGCATGAGGTGAATCTCGTCGGTATGAATACCGGCCGGCTGGGCAATGACGCTCAGCATGGCATCTGCTACATCGTCCGCAGACAGCATTTTTTCCCGGTCCAGGTCTCCGCCGCTTTTGTCCCACAGGGGAGTATCCACTGCGCCGGGAATAACCGCGGTGACCTTTATCCCTTCTGAACGAACTTCAGCCGCTAAGACCTTGGTCAGACCGAGGGCACCGAATTTGGAGGCCGTATAGGCGGTTGAGCCAGGCAAGATCATGCGGCTGGCAATGGACAAGACGTTGAGGATATGGCCGCTTTTTCGGGGCAGCATATGTTTGAGGGCATTTTTACAGCAGAGATATGTCCCCCGCAGGTTGACGTTCATGAGCATGTCCCAGTCCTCGGTGCGGGATTCCATGATGGGACCAAAGGCGGCGCCACCAGCGCTCGTCACCATAATATCAAGCTGTCCATATTCTTGGACGGCTCTATCCATAAGGCTTGCGATGGCGTGTTCGTCGGTGACATCAGTGGGAACGGCAAGGGCTCGGGCGCCGGACTGAGCACATTCTTGGACAACCCCATCCAATGTCGCTTTGGTCCGGGCGGCGAGAACGACCCGCACCCCAGCCCGAGCGAAGGCGAGGGCGGCGGCGCGACCGAGGCCGGAACTCGCGCCGGTAATGACGGCAACCTGTCCGTGAAGTTTGTGGGATGACATGCTGAATTCCTTACGCGCGGCTCTTAGGCGGACTCTCCATGATATTCAAATAAATTCTTCGGGGTTTCCCATAACCCAACCCGTGATAGCGGCGTGCCCAGACGTGGTTGCAGCAGGTTCCAAATTACATGGACAATGTTTTCTCCCGTGGGATTCAGATTATGAAACTCCTCTGTTTCACGATTGAGATGTTTGTGGTCAAAACGCTCGATGACCTCTTCTTGTACAACCTGTATCAGTTCAACCAGGTCAAAAATCATACCGGTCTGCGGATCGATAGAGCCAGTGACGGTCACCTCTAACTCATAATTATGCCCATGGCCATGCAGATTATTACACTTGCCAAAGAGTTCTCTATTTTGCTCGTCAGATAAGTATGGGCTGTGGAGACGGTGCGCTGCGCTAAAGCTGAACGATTTTGTGAGTGCGGCCATAGCCCTTCTCTCTCCGCCCGACACATCGGACCAGAGTGTTGGTTCTTCATACAGGCGAACGCGCAAGAGCTGTGCTGCACTCTGCTCCGCACGTAACCGATCTTCAAGATAGTCTCGCATATAGGCCGCGAGGTTTTCCGTCGTAGGAATGGCGCGGCTGAAGGCCGGATGGTCGAGATTAATGAATTTATGATCAAATTGGTTGGTAACTTCTTTGAGTAAGCGATCGAGTTCTTTGATATTAATCACCATGCCGGTTTGGGGATCACTCTCTCCGTGCACGGTCACACGCAAGACATAATTATGCCCATGGCCGTACGGGCTGACGCATTTGCCAAAGGTCCGCCGATTTTCTTCCTCTGAAAAATCGGGATTCCAGTAGCGGTGAGATGCCTCAAATTCAACAAAGCGGGTGAGATGATACATGGCTGCCTCGCCAGGACTGCCCTTTGAGGATGCAGTAACGGGGGCAGGGGGTCAAGTAGGATAAACGCTGTACTCGCCGGGGTAAAATCCGACAGGATGGACCGTTGCTCTAAGAACGCGAGGTGTCAGCTCTGTGGGTTAGGCCTGACAGGTCAGGAGAGCGATTTCGCGTGGGGTAAAAAGACGGATGCGCTGACCAGTGACGCCCAAGCCTCGATTCACATACAGGGAACAATTCCCGAGGGTATATTGGCCGCGCGGAAAGCGGGTAATAAAGCGGGCCAAATTGAACCGAGTCGCCTGGAAGGGCAGTGCAAATTGACCACCATGGGTATGGCCGGACAGGGTGAGATCAATACCGAGACTGGCGGCCGCGGGAAAAATGTCAGGACGGTGCGACAATAAAATAATGGGATCATGGCTCGGAATGTCTGCTCTGAGGCGGGGGAGGGTGGTATCCGCGTCGAGCCCTTGGGCCCAATCCTTCCCGCGATCGTCCAGACCGATGAGATGAAGGGTGGTGTCGGCAATGGCAAGATGGACGACCCGGTCCCGCAGAAGCGTAATGTGGGTATAGTCTGCCAGGCCAGCCGCAACGGCTTGCGCTCCCGCATATCGATCGTGGTTACCAAGGCAGGCAAAGACTCCGTGCCGGGCGTGGAGCCCGTTCAGATAGGGGAAGAAGTCCGGGATATATGCAGGATTGGAGTCTAGGATATCACCGGTCAGGAAAATGAGGTCCGGTTGTAGCTCATTGACCCTCTGCACATAGGTTTCGAGTTCCTGTGCGGTGAGATTCGTCCCAATGTGGAGATCGCTGATATGCGCAATTTTGATGCGAGGACTTGTGGCTGGCCAATGGGCAAGGGGAAGTTCGATATCGGATATGCGGAGTTGGCGCTGACCTCCAGAGTAGCCATAGATGAAAAGGATAGTAATGAGAATGAGACCCACGCCAGCAAAGAGCTGAAAGCCTAGTGTCAGCGCGGGCTGAACAGACAGGTGGAGTTCTGTAAAGGGGAGGAAGAAGCTGCAGACGGCGACGAGGAAAGAGAGGAGTGCCCATAAGACTCCACACAACACGAGAAAAACAACGCAAAAGGCGGCGATAAAAGCCGAGGCAAAATAGATACGGAGAGATAAACGGAGGGCTGTGGGAAGGGTGGGTAGACGTCGAGAGAAGCGTAGGAGGAAGAGATTCAAGCAAAAAAGGACCGGTGGGATAGTAAGGGAGGTGGTTGCTGAAGGTGGAGAGTGAAATGGTAAAAAGACGCTCAAAAACCAGACCGGGACGATCCACTGAGATAAGCTGATCGTAATTAAAAGGAGGGTGAAGAAGTTCGCAAAGAAAAGGCTCGAAATCCAACGTAAAGCTCTCGGCACGAGTTGGTGTGGTGAAGTTCGAGTCTCAGCAGTTGCCACAGGCATGCTCCGTAGGATTTGGGAGAATGAAATTCAATATCAGAAGCTAGAGTGGAGCAGAGATGAAGTAAAGACCGGCTGGCCCGGCGGAATATCAGACGATAGGGTCGGCCAAGGCTTGCAAGATGCGCATCAGGCGTTGGATTTCCTCAGGTTTAATATCCTCGGGTAGCTCAACGACTGCTCGACGACCTGTGCCAAGTGGGATTTCCTGTCTACATAAGGAACTGTCAGTCGTCGTCCGAAAGGGGGGAGATGGTGGTTGAGAGGGGAGGGGGGGAGCGAGAGTCAAGGCCTCTTCTGGGGAGGCATGAGTGGCTTGAGAGGAGAGGGGCGGGGGAGTTACTTGAGGACGAAGCAGACCCAAGCCGGCGAAACGCGATGAGTCCAGGAATGCACGAGAAACGACTTCGGCGTTCTTTTTGGTGAACCTGTGTTTGATTATAAGTTGGTTTGTGAGATTGATATCGGAAGGTAAGCCGGTCTGTTCATATTGGGACAGCAGTCTTTGAAAGACCGTTGGTCGGCCGAGAGCTTCACGTAAGGCCCGACAACGCTCCGTCTCACCCGTTGCATGTTCTATTCTGATGAAAAGATCGCTGACCCGAAGATCTTTCCCGATAGTTTCGAGGAGGCCGTACTGGCGTAAGCTGCTGAGTTTTCTATTAAAAGGTCCAGATTGTGGAGCGAGTGCAATGTGTTCGGCAATAGATTCCCGACTTGTTGCGACTTGATTTTCAATACGAAATACCTTCCGCGTATCCTCAAGGCACTCCTGGAGGCTGTAAGAAGGAGCATTCGGGCTTTTCGCCCGAGTGGTTTTCGCCCCAAGTGGCAGACTCTCCATATTTCACCCCCTACAAGGCCGTTATCCACAGGAAACGGCAGATGTGGATACAGTAATATATTATCCACCAAGTAATATTTGTCTATAAACAGTAAGTAAACATTACTTGGTAAGGGTTGACAATTCAACACCGGATACGGGGGATCGTAACCGTTACCAGCGAGAAAAATCATACATCCGAGTCATACAATGTATACTGCAGGGGTAGCCAAGAAGAATATCCCATATAGATTAAAATAATATATAATATAAAAGTAAACATTTCTTTGAATAAAATAGCTAAGAATTATAAAATAAATATATTACTATACTTTATAATGATATATCTTATAAATATCTACTTATTACTAACAGGGTCATGTGAAAATCTGAAAACGTCAAGCTGCATTATAGACGGTTGTTTCTTGACCCCCTGAGTGAGAATTCCTATGCTTCAGGCGGAGGTAATATGGCGAGCCAAAGTCTGAACAAGGGCGTGAAAAAGAAACGACAGCAGAAGTCGGCAGAACATTCTGATGGAAATATCTCCATTATTCTGGTCGACGATCACCCGATTTTTCTGTCCGGTCTTCAGGAGTTATTTCGAAAACAGCCTGACTTTGAACTCCTTGGCGTAGCGGAGAGTGTTGCTGATCTTGAGAAGCTCCTCGAAAAGGAAAAGCCTCAGGTCATTCTCATGGATTTCGAGCTGCCCGAGGGGGATGGGATTAGTGCGACTACTTTTGTTCGCAAGCAGTCACCGGAAACCAAGGTTGTCATGCTCACTGGCTATGATAATCCGCCTCTTATCTTTCGTGCCCTGAAGGTTGGGGCCGTTGGATACCTGCTCAAAAATACCCGCTCGAGAGAGATTCTTGAAACACTCCGCAGAGTCGCGGCCGGAGAAGTGTTTCTGAATCCTGACTTAGCCAGTAAATTCCTGCACGAATTTCAGCGTGATCAAGAGGTCGAAGAACTGAGACGCTTAGTCCAGACACTCACCAATCGAGAGGAAGAAGTATTACGTTCAGTAGCAACCGGCGCCTCGAATAAGGAAATCAGTCAGCAGCTCTTTATCAGTGAACTCACGGTCAAGATGCACCTCGCGAGCATTTTCCGAAAGTTACAGGTGAATGACCGGACGAAAGCGGCGGTGCTGGCGCTGAAAGCCGGTTTGGGGGAAGAATGAAGCGGCTGGTCCCGATGACGCTGTACGCGCTTTCTCTGGTGTTGTTTATACCAGGAGGCGTAGCTGCCGAAGCGACAGAGACGCGAGTGCAGGAACTCCTGGCCGAGTGTGAGGCTGCGTATCACCGCCTTGTCGATTATCGCGGTATATTACAGCACGAGGTATGGGAAAAGGGCGGTGTCCATAGGCAGCATGAGATTGCAGTAACCTTTCGCAAGCCCTCTTCTCTGCTCATGCAGTGGCAATCGGGCTTATACCGTGGGACAACTCTGCTCACTAGGCCGACTCGGGCCCTGGGAATAATTTTCATCAGACTCGGCGGCTGGTTTGATTATGCCCGGGTCAGTATTCCCTCTACGGAAATCAGCGACCCTTTCGCTCCAACTCTCAAGGATGTGAACGCGTGGTTATACGCACTCAGAGCTCTCTCTCAACGGCCCAGCGCTGATCGCAGCCTCCAGCTTGTCGCTCTTCAGCCGGGAGACCCCCAATTGGCCGAAGGGCGCGTGATTCTGTCAGTGCCGGCTTTCCTCATTCCATTCCGTGACAATACGGTTACGACATATGAATTTGTGATCGAGCGGGGCACGGGCCTGCCCCTCGAACTCATCCTTCGAGGGGCATCCGGAGAAGTCCGCCAACGCTTGTCGTATACAGACCTGCAGGTCAACACTGGTATCTCACGACAAGTCTTTGAGCGCGAAGCTCCCACGTTTGGGGACCCGAGCCTGTTCCGACCCGGGACCGATCTGGATGTCCGCGGATTTACCCAAAACTGGTTGCGCCGCGCAGGTGAAATACAAGACTATACCGGGGTATGGGTGACTGAAGCGCGTCGCGGGGATCAAGTGAGCCGTCGGACGGCGAGATTCAAGTTTCGGAAACCGTTCGACGTGTATATGGCGTGGGAACAAGAGAGCGGCGGACTCAAGGAGGCGCTATTTCGGACGGGTTGGAACAGAGAACGTATCCGGGTTCGGACTTCGCTGTTCGGCATTCCGCTCATTGGCGACCTGGTCCCGGACGGCTCATGGATGCGACGAGAATTGCACTATTCTCTCAAAGAGTTTGGGTTTGGTCGGGTTGTCGAACGGCTGCAGACGCAGCTCTTACAAGGATGGCTACAGAGCGAATTGGAAGTGCACTTTCGTGGTATTCAAGAGCATGACGGTCGTCCCTGCTACGTCTTGGAATTCGTCTTCCCGAATAGTCAATGGCGGACCCATCTCTATTATCGGATTGTGTTGTACTGGGACATCGTCTATCGAGTACCGGTTAAACAAGAAGCCTACGATTGGAACAATCAGTTGGATACCCGCTACGGGTTTCAGGATCTTCGTTTCAACGTTTCGCTGAACGAATATGATTTTAACTCCGCAAACCTAGAATACGGTTTTCTCTTATTCCAGCGTGTCCCGTGGCTTGATTGGTTTCTAACGGGACGGGAGTGATGAGCGACGAGAGACGGCTCAGCCCACTTCAAGCCGGAACCGCTGGCGGCCTGTTAGGTCTCCTGTTGGCGGCGAGCGGTTTCTTTGCGTTTAACCTTGGCTATCTTGCGCTCTACCAGGGGTTCGTGCCTCTGCTGTGTATCGGAGTGCTGTTGCGGGTTGAGGTAGGACAAGACTGGTTCCTGTCTCTCTTACTCTTTGCGGTCACGAGTGCTCTGCTGTACACGGTTGGGCTGTTTGCCTTGCCCTTACTCTTCGGCTCAATACTCCTCAGCCTGCCTCTCGCTTTTGTGGGGCGATGGTGGGGCGTGGATGCCGTGCCACAAACCGTAAGAGAGGACGCCCGCCCGGTCCGACGGATTCTTGAATTGTGCGCGCTGCTGCAAATCGCACTCTTTGCCCGCTATATTATCTACCGTTCAAGCGGTGGCCGCATTCCTATTCATATTGGAGAATTTGAAGAACTGGCACGATTCATCCTGAGTGAAGCAGGTGGCTGGGCTGTTTTTGCCCTGGGCTATGGCCTACAGCACCGGGCGCGGTATGGGACACTGTATACGTCCGGGCTCGATTTTGCCGGCAATTTCCCAACATTGATGATTACGGGACTGCTGCTGGTCACGCCGTATAGTGCAATCATGATCCTCGGAGTCAATACCTTTGGGGGGGCAGGGCTCTACTTGAGCGCAATTCCGGTTGGGGCGGCCCATGTGCTCATGCGGACCCTCACGCTCCGGAAAAAAGAAATTGAGCGACAAAATATGCAATTGCAGTCGATGAATGTAGACATGGCGAGAAGCGAACGCATGGCGGCAATTGGACATATGTCGTCGACGATCTCGCATCAAATCCTCCAAAAAATTGGCCTCCTGGGTCTTCAGTGTGACCTGTTACGAGACACGCTGGACGATCGGCAGCCGCCCACCCACGAGATGTTGGACGAGGCATCCCACCGGGTCGAACATCTCGACGCGGCAATTACAGACTTGAACACTACGCTGTCTGATCTGCTGGTCTTTTCCCGTGACGTTGCCATTCATCGTGAGCCTGGGAGATTGAGCAAACTCCTGCAAGAGGCGGGGCGAGAAATTCACGAGGCCGCTCAGACGCGAGGGGTGACACTGCGCTATGAGATGGAAATGCAGAGCGCTGAACCTCTCGTGCCCTTTGATCGTATCAAGCTCAAGCAGGCCATTTTGAATCTCTTGACGAATGCGCTGGAAGC
The DNA here is from genome assembly GCA_963422435.1 of Binatia bacterium. Taxonomy (GTDB): domain Bacteria; phylum Desulfobacterota; class Binatia; order Bin18; family Bin18; genus Bin18. The sequence goes on from OY729511.1 coordinate 3,332,432, forward strand.
CTCACCTGGAGACGGACGGATTACGATTGGTGCGCGCCAGGTGCAGGAGCAGATGCAGGTCTCAATCCGAGATACGGGCACGGGGATTCCGGAAGGAGGGGACGAACAGATATTTGCCCCCTTTGTGTCCACCAAGAAAACGGGATCTGGCTTAGGCCTCGCCTTCACGCAAAAAATTATCGAGCTGCATAATGGGACAATCTCTGCGCATAATAACAGAGATGGCGGCGCGACCCTGATCTTTGCCCTTCCGCTCACTATGCCAGAACACAAAGGATAGTAAAGCATATGCAGTTGCGGAGTGCTCTCGCACTGGTGACAGGGGCGGGCCGCCGCATAGGGCGAGACATTGCTATTGCTCTGGCTCAAGGAGGAGCGGATGTGGTCCTGCACGTCCATACGTCGTCAGGAGAGGAAACGCAACAGGCCGTGCAGCAATACGGCCGCCGAGCATGGATTGTACGCGGCGATTTGGCAAATCGCCGCGACGTACAACGGGTAGCCCATGCGGCGCTGGAAAAAACAGGGAAAGTCGACATTCTCATCAATAATGCCGCTCTGTTCTTTCCTACCCCTATCGCTACTCTGACTGCACAGGAGTGGCGCACTTTCCGTCAGACGAATCTATCAGCGCCCTTCTTCCTCTCGGTCCTCATCGGAAGGCAGATGTATCAACAGGGGCAGGGGAAAATCGTTTTTCTTGGCGATTGGAGTGGCCGGCGACCAAGCCGGAGCTTTCTTCCCTACTGCGTATCCAAGGCAGGGGTCTATACGCTGACGCAGGCCCTCGCCAAGGCGTTTGCTCCACACGTCCAGGTCAACGAAGTCGCTCCCGGTCCGGTCTTACTCCCCGAAGACTATGGCCCAGGCCAGCAAGAAGAGCTTGGTGTTCGCACGCCGCTGCAACGCTTCGGGAGCCCGCACGATATTGCGCGCTCAGTTCGCTTCCTTCTGGAATCGGGGGATTTTGTGACCGGTGCCAGCTACGTGGTTGACGGCGGCTGGCTAGCTCAGGGGCCCGATGGAACCAAGACCTCGCTATAATTGGTCTGGCACGGTGCGCCAGGGGCAAAATGATAGATAAATCGCCGCTGTCGAGCGGAATACGCAAGTAATGTTGAAGAGCAGGTGCCATAGCCGTCGAGGTGGATACACAGGCCGTTACGGGGGTCTTCCGTTCGTGGATCGAGCCGCGTGGCGTGGTCTGCAAGTCGCTCATGGAGGAGGCGAAAAAGCTCGACTAGAGAAAAGGACCGATCGGGGGCTGCCATTTTTTCTGCCACGGTCTGAAAATGCTGAAAGGAATGGGCGATCTTGGGACATTCCGCATCATTGAGATTCATATTGGTCAAGAGATGAACTCCAGGGTCGAGCTGCTGCACGCAGAGGGCCTGCTCAACTGGGTAGACGACATAGGCGGCTTGGCTATCAACCAGGAGGAGATTGAAGGGGTTGTAGCGATCCGCAGGTTGGCGCTGCACGGACGTGGCAGCCTGGCGGGCGGACAGCGCCTGAAGGGCGTCCAAGCTGAGCAGGCCACGCGAGCGCCGGGACGGATCAGCCGGTTGGGGCGTGTGCCGGTTTAACATGCCAGCCACAAGTCCATGCTCGTTGACGCCCAGCCAAGTTCCTCCGGCAATAATATCCTTCCCACCAAAAATCCAGGGAGTGGGCTGGAGCACGACGGGTGCGGTGGAGGGACGATTCAAGGATTCATCCCGGTTTGCCGCTACCACGAGAGGATAGTTCGGAAAGATTTGAAAGTACAAGGCGAGCGTGCACATCGCGCGCTGCAGTATAGGATGGGGACCGAGGCGTGGCAAGAGGGAAGAGGGGGGTTCACGTTGTGTTTCAGCTACCCCTGTGATAGGGTCTGCCAGCATGTTCACACTGAGGAGGAAGAATGTTCGAATCTGTCGATGACGTTGTTTCAAGACTCTCAGACCAGAAATATATTTGTAGTCGTCAAATCGCGACCGTTGTCTATTTAGCCAGCCAACTCCGTAAACCGATCCTCGTCGAAGGGCCCGCTGGTGTCGGGAAAACGGAACTCGCCAAGGTGGTGGCCGGGGCGATGGATTGTGAACTATTACGCCTGCAGTGCTACGAAGGCTTGGATGAGGCGAAGGCCCTCTACGAGTGGGAGTATGCCAAACAGCTACTCTATACTCAGATTCTCAAGGATAAAATCAGTGAGGTGCTGGAAGGCACGACAACCTTGAAGGAAGCGGTCGAGCGCATAGGCAAGCAGGACAGCGTCTTCTTTTCGGAACGCTTTATTCTGCCCCGACCCTTGTTGCAGGCCATATCGGCTGACCATCCATTGGTCTTACTCATCGACGAGATCGACAAGTCGGACAGTGAATTCGAAGCCTTTTTGCTTGAGGTCTTGAGCGACTTTCAGGTGAGTGTGCCCGAGTTGGGAACCATTCAAGCCCAACAGATCCCGGTGGTAGTCTTGACCAGTAATAATGCGCGCGAGATGTCAGACGCGCTCAAACGGCGCTGCCTCCACCTCTTCATAGACTTTCCGAACCAGGAGCAGGAACTCGAAATTGTGAAGCTCAAGGTGCCGGGGATCGCTACGCAGCTAGCCAATCAGGTGGTTGAAGTCGTCCAGTCAATCCGGAAACTCGACCTGAAAAAAGTTCCCAGCATTAGCGAGACCCTGGACTGGGCGAAAGCACTCACCCTGCTCAATGTGCACCGGCTTGAAGAATCTCAGGTGAATGAGACCCTGAACACGATCCTGAAATACGAAGGGGATGTGCGCAAGGCAGAGGCCGAGTTAAAGGAATATATCAGCCGTCAGAAGGCGAAGGTCGAGACACAGGCGACGAGCCAGGAACAAGACGACAAAGATCTCCTCCACTAGATAGGCCCACGTGAGGCGGTATGGACGACAAGATTATTGAATTTGCCCATTTGCTGCGGGAGAACGGCCTGAAAGTCTCAGCCGCAGAAAATATGGATACCTTTGCCGCTCTTGGGTTGGTTGGGATCTGGGATAAACAATTACTGAAAGATACGTTGCGAGCGACCTTTGTCAAACGGCAGGTAGACATCTCGGTATATGACGAACTCTTCGACATGTTTTTCACCGGCCTCGGTGAAGTGATCAAGGCTGCGGCCGCGTCCACCATGCAGGCGATGGAGATGACCGAGGAAGAGTTTCAAGCCTTCCTCGAACAGCTAGAAGACGCCTTGCAGAACATGGACCAGGAAATGTCAGATTTGGCGCGTGCTTTGCTGACCAATAATACGGGGCAGCTTGAAAAAATACTGCAAGAGGCGGCTCAGCAGGCGAATCTCCAGGATATTCAGCGCTCTTTTCAGGAGGGACAGTTCGCGAATGCGCTCGCCCAGATGATGGGTTTTGGCAATATCCAGCAGGAGCTGCAAAACCTCAAGGATGCCTTACCGCAGGCCGGTTTAAGTCCAGAACAAATAGAACAATTGTCTCAATATATTGACCAGCGTCTCCAAGACCTCGCGCATATGATCCGCAGCTATGTCCGGGCCGATTTAGAGAAAAAAGACTCCGAGCTGCGCGACCAGCAAAAAATGAGGAGCCTCGCCGACAAGAGTTTCTATTATTTGTCCGAGGACGAAATTCGGAAAATGAAGGAGGCGGTCACCAAGCTGGCCCAGCGGCTGAAACACATTATTGCGATTCGGCGTAAACGGGGCAAACGAGGGCGGTTGGATTTACAGCGAACCCTCCGAAAAAATTTGCAATACGGCGGCGTGCCCTTCCACATTATTCTTGATGTGAAAAAGAAAGAAAAACCGCAAGTTGTGATTCTGTGTGATGTGTCCGACTCGGTGCGGAATGTCTCGCGCTTTATGTTGCAATTTGTCTACTCCGTGCAGGACCTCTATTCCAAGGTGCGCAGCTTTATTTTTGTGGCGGACATTGGCGACGTGACCAAGCTGTTTGAGGATAATGAAGTCCACCAGGCCATAGATTTAGCCTTACGGGGCAATTTTATTAATATCTACGCGCACTCGGATTTTGGGCGGGCTTTCAAGACGTTTCACCGGGATTATCTCTCTATCATCAATAAGCGGACTACGGTGTTGGTATTGGGCGACGCGCGCAATAATTATAATCTGCCGCACGACTGGGTGATTCGGGACCTGCAACAGAAAGCCAAACAGGTGATTTGGCTGAACCCTGAAAGCCGGCTGACGTGGGGATTTGGAGATAGCGAGATGGACCGCTATGCGCCGTATTGTGACCTGGTTGAAGAGTGTCGTAACCTCAATCAGCTCTACCGCGTCATTGACCATCTGGTGACCGCCTAGCGGTAGGCATGAGGTCTCGAAGGTGGTACCCTTCTGTAATCCCACGCAAATGGAGGAGGAATGGATCGCGAGGGCTTTATTGAAATGAAAGTCGGCGGGTTGACGCTTGATCCGGTGACCAAGACCCCAATCGTCATCCTGAAAGATGCCGAGAACAAGCTGAATCTGCCGATCTGGATTGGCTTGATGGAAGCGACCTCAATGGCGACCGAGTTGGAAGGGATCAAAATGGCACGGCCCATGACCCACGACCTTCTCCACAATATGATCAAAGAGGTCGGCTGCAGGGTCGAGGCGATTGAGGTGACGAGTCTCCAGGATAATACGTATTATGCCGCCATTCGTCTCAAGGTTGGGGAACGAGATATTGTGGTTGATTCCCGGCCGAGCGACGCTATCTCACTTGCGCTGCGCACGAAAAGTCCAATCTTTGTGGCGGCCCAGGTGCTCGAGTCGTCGAGCGTGCTCCAACAGATGGAAGACGGTGAGGAAGAGGCCGATTTGTCGAGTGTCTCTCGGGATAAATGGGCAGAGATCCTGGAGAAGATGTCTCCGGACGACTTTAAGTACAAGATGTAGCCTCTTCTTCCAGAGATTACTCGCTACGGTCCATGGCACGTACTCGTAAACAGGAACTGTCTCCATCTTCATACCCCTCAGCACGACTGATCGAATGGCTCCGGCAGCGGTCGGACGTCATCTCGCGCTATAAACAGCAGATTGTCCTTGGGAGTGTCGTCACCGCCGTCTGTGTTATATCAGGCATTTCTTGGACAGCCTGGGCACAGTATCGTCATAGCCAGGGACTGGCACATTTTCGAGTCGGCCTCCTCGCGCTAGAGTCGAAAGAGTACGATGTGGCTGTTGCCGAATTAACCCAGGCCGAGGCCGCGCTTAACGGCGAGAGTGGAGGGATCGCCGCTTTGCACTTAGGGGAAGCGTTTGAGAAGAGCAATCAGCCATTGGCGGCGCAGGCTGCCTACGCGGAAGTCGCCACGTCCCGTGATGCTGGACCGTATTTGAAACAGATTGCGCTCTTACGTTTGGGTCAAGGTGCGGAAGAAGCAGAGGAGTTCGATGCTGCGGTACAGTGGTATCGTGAAGCTTCCAGGCTAGACGGGCCAAGTAAGAGTGAAGCACTGCTGGCCCTGGGAGAAGCCTTAGAGCGCCAGGGGGGGGCAACCGTTCCCCAAGCGTATTTTGATTTGCTAGAACAATTCCCGGACTCCCCACTCGCTGACATCGTCCGCACCAAGACCGGGAAGTGAGCTTCTATAATATAGATTACGTCTGATAATATATATTTTGTAAAATTATACCATGAGATTAGTCAAGGTTGGGCAAATTAGGCCGCCCGTGGATAAAGTGTGGCGCTCCTATTACTACGGCTTATCCGACTACACCTTCGACTTGGACGACCGGAATTCCTTCGGGGCGATCTTCCCCGAAGACGACTACTACGAGCGCCAGGAGCGTACCCGGCAGTAACCGGCAGGCCCTTTCCTCTAGCTCCCGCCCCGTCCACTAACTCCGTAGCGTGGGACTTCTGTGGACTTCTGTCTGGGTGGTCTCAGGTGATTTATAAAGTCAGAGATCTTTATAAAAAATATTAGGAATCTCTTTGTATCAATCTTTTTGGGATGAAGAAAGGAGTTTATGTTCATATTATCCTGGGTAAAATATTTTAGACTATAGTCAATATATTTTTTAATTCTATAAGTAGCGCCCTAGGCATAAAAAAGGGGGCCGAATTCGGCCCCCTTTTGATTGGTCTGAAGCTCAAGGTACTCAGGACTGACTGATCTCCACCGCAAGACTAGCATCACTACCGGCTTCCACCCTGACCTTTTGCATGGTTTCGCCCAGGGTCTCATGCCAGATCTTCACCTCGTATTCGCCAGCAGGGACGTCGCTCAGGCTAAAGTTTCCCTCTCCGTCAGTCACCGCATAATAGGGATGGTCCATAACAATAATCCAGCCGGACATCCAGTTATGCGCATCGCAGGTCACTTTTACGTACTCAGGCTGGTCGAATTTCTTCTTCAACTTCTTCCGAAACTTCGGCTGCGCCTGATTAAAGGCCGGATTCGCCTCGCTATAGGTATGAATGTTGTGCAAGATCCCGTCGTTATTGAGAATCTCGAGCTCCGACCCGGCTGGCGTGAGAACGATATGAGGCGTGTAGACACATTCTTTTTGATCCAGGGGCGTTGCCTCGCCAAAATCTTTTCCACTAGAAATATTCGAGATTGAGACGACCGCGTTTTTTATCCCCTTATTCTCGCCAACGACGAGACTCTCATCATACTTTTGCGTCTGTGCACATACTTTTGCGTCTTTGGTGGCTTCAATGGGTTTGGCTTCAGGGGCGTCACCTGCAAACGTAATGGTTCCGCTAATGCTCCCGCCGTTGCTGACCGCGCCGGCGTCGTATCCAAAGGCGACAGAAGCGAGAGCGAGACTGGCTCCTGCAACGAGAGAAATAACCGTCCTGACATTCATACTACGCATACTTCCTCCTCAGAATTGAATTTTGTATCGCGTCTCAACAGTCTTTTACATATGAGTGGTTTCGGTCTCTGCCACATTTTCGGTCTCGCTTGCTGGGCCGTCGGCAGATTGGGCTGGCTCTTCCTGGGCCGCCGTAGCTGCCGTTCCATTTGCTCCATTCCCATTCATACTGGCAAACGGGTCGTCGATACCGAGCAGCATGATATAGTCACGCATGGCAATAATTTGTTTGTCCTCGTCACCCTCGAAGATGTCATCTGGGCCACCTGGGTAAAAGGTCGGCATATTCGTCCCAGGCATCAGGGCCTGTGGGTCTTTAATCCAGTCGACAATCCACTCTGGGTTCAAGCGCTCTTTTGCCAGGCCCAAATCAGGTGCCCACCCGTCAGGAGGGCCTTCCGGCTTCTGGTCGCCCTGTTGATGGCAAGAGAAACACGCAAAATAATCCTCTGACATGAGGAGGTCGCCAGCATGGGCCATTTCCGGCGACGTGCGTGAGCGGTCAAAATAGGTGTAGGGAATCTCCAGCTTGCTTAAGGCATTAAAATAGTCCACGATGCCGCTGGCCTCGTCATTGGCAAAATGAAAGGTCGGCATCCGCAATTCAAGCCAGGGACGGATGGGAATAGGCTGCTTGAGAAATCCGTAGAACCACTCCGGCTGCACCTTTTTCCCCTCGCCGGTCAAGATGGGCGGGGCAAAGGACGGATTGTCCAAATAGAGCGAGCGAATGTCTCCGCCGCCACCTTCGACGACATGACAGCCAGTACAATTATAGTACTGGACCAGCCGCTGCCCCTTGACAATGGTGTCGGTCCAGTCACTGTGCGCAGTGAATTGCTCAGGCACATGATGCCCGGTCTGACTCTTCAAAAAGACGCGGACAGCGAGAATATCCTCGTCCGAGAGATTGAACCACGGCATGAGTTGCTCAATGCGTTCCGTGGCATAGCCCCGCGGGACGTTGACCTTTTCATACGTCCAATCGTTCCAGGTATGCGGAACATCGGTCCGGTTCCCAAAGAAGAGTTCCTCCAGACTCTTCTCTCCAAATGAGGTCAACTCCACTCCAATCCGGGATTCTCTTTCCATGCCCGGAATCTCATGGCAACCATGGCAACCATACTTTCGGACTAGCCCTTCCCCTTCGAGCGCCAAGTCCGGGTCCTCCAACTCGGCTCGAAGGTCTGGCCGCTCAACCTCCGTCCTGAGAGTCAAGAGATAGGACACAATGGCCTGTGCCTCCTCATCACTCAGCCGCAAATCTGGCATGGCTGTATTCGGGGCGTAGGCGCGTGGATTTTTGATCCAGTGGTATAACCAGCGCGCGTTCGTCTTCTCTGCAACCCGGGCCAAATTCGGTGCATGATTTTTGTTCTGTCCGACCATGGTCGCGGTCTGTTCCGGGCTGAATCCGTGGCAGGCCCGGCAGCCCAGAGAGTTGACGAGTCGCTCACCTTTTTGGACGAGTCCGGCATTCGTCGCATCAATTCCTTCCGGCTCAGGATGGGCTTCCAACCACGCTTGGCCTTCCTCCCTGCTGGCCTTCATCAGATAGGCCGTTACCGCTCGACCTTGATCTTCGGTAAAGAAGAAGTGCGGCATACGGGTATGCGGTCGAAACTCATGCGGATTGGTGACCCATTCCACCATCCAGGCCGGGTCGGACTTGGCGGCGACCCGCCGCAGATAGGGGCCTATTTTCTTGGTCTTGCCATACCCTTCGACCAAATGACAGCCGGTACAGCCGAGCTGCATAAAGAGCTTTTCGCCGCGGGCGATATGCTGGCCAACTGTTGTATGCCGCGTGGCTACCGTCTGCATATCGGTGTGACAACTCAGACAATTGGCTTCCATTTTTGGACCGAGCAGCAGCGGATGCTCCCAGAACTGCACATAGCCGTGGGCAATATCCACGCTACTGGTTGCGACCCCCTGGCCGTTATGACACGAGGTGCAGCCGAACAAGTCCGGTGGATGGTTCGTCATTAAAACGTCATACTGCGGATGCGTTTTGTGCGGATTGGGCTGGTCTTCAAAGCCACGCTTGTCGATGCCGACATGGCAGGATTGGCAGCGGTCGACGCGCGCCAGAGGCGTATCAAAATTGCTCCGGTCAAATTCCGGCACGACCACCTGTGTAATGGCGGGAATCGTGGGGAGGACGAGTCCTGGGAGTGGCTGCATGACGTAATTGGCGAGCCGTTGGGTCAGGAAATCCTTTTGCTGGTTCATCTCGCGCAGCGTGTCCCGGGCTTCGAGCGCACGGGAGTTGATCTCATTGATCTCGTTTTCAATCCGGTCACGCTCAGATTGCTCCGCCAGAAAGACTTTTTCACGCTCGGCCGCTTCGGCCTGGAGCCCATCAAGGTGGGCTTTCTCGTCTTTCGTCGAGTGTTCCAGCTGAATCGCATGGTCGTATTCATACCAGGCGGCCTCGATCTCACTACGGACGATGCGTAAGGCATTCTCAGCATCACTCGTCCGAATTTCGGCGGCGGCCAGTTCGGTTTGCAACGCGACGAGACGCTGCCCCCCTTCCCCGTCTGCGATATCGGCCTGGGCCGATTCTAATACCGCCAGAGCCTCTTGGTAGGCCGAGTCTGCGGCCAGACGCTCGTCTTCGGCCTGGATTTCCGCCTGCGTTTGGTTGTAGGCAAGCATCGAGAATTCAGCCTGGTATTTCTTCCAGGGCCGACGCGAAACCGCATCGTCCCAGACCGACCAGACCGACCCGGCCAGCAGCAACCCTACTGCGAAGAGAAACACGCCACTATACGATTTCTTCTCGTCGTCAACTTCTCTACGTGCCATAACAATCCACTATGAGCCGGTTGCTCGCGTCTCAAGGAAGCGACCGAGATAGAACACCACTACCCCGATCCCAAGGAGCCATAATTCCTTACCCATGCTCTTTTCTTCAGTCAAACCAACGAAGAGCGCGTAGCCAACATCTGCAATGCCAACGGCCTGAAGAAATTTTGCCAGATAGAACGTCATGATGCTGGATGCGTTTGCTCTTTTCAGACATTAATCCACGGCGTCACTAGAATATACTTCACGTTCAGTATATGACGCAGCAGCATCTTAATCACCACGGCAATCATATTCAGCGTAAGAAATGACGTTAAGAAAAATCGGGCCGCGCCCCAGCGCTGCATGAATTCGCGGCCCTTGAGCCAGACCACCCACCAATACATGGCAGCCGTGCCAAGCACAAAGAAACCAATGATGAGTGATAAGCCGAAAGCGGCCGCGGTCCAGTAGTCCCGGATACCGACCAGATACGGCAGGTCTTGGTTGGTCAAGGCTTCAACCAGGTGGGCGTCCCACACCTCCCAGGGCCAAAACCAGTTCCAGCCAGGTCCTCTGACAAAGGTGCCAATAATAATGGTTGAAATCCACAGCACATGGAAGCCAAAGATAAAGGTGACGATTTCATACTTCCGTTCCTTAAAGGTATAATAGCCGTTTCCCTTGGGATTAATATCGATGTAGGGAATCACCATCAGCCCCATAATAATAAAGGTCGGCGCCACCACTCCGGCATGCCAGGGATCGAAAAAGACCAGTATTTCTTGCAGTCCGAGAAAATACCAGGGCGCTTTGGACGGGTTGGGCGTGCGCCCAGGGTCGGCCGGCTCTTCAAGCGGCGCATCGACCAACAGGGACCATAAGAGCAGGAAGATAATCGTAAACAAGGTGCAGAGGAATTCCGCTCGGACCAGATTCGGCCAAGTATGGACCTTATCATCTCCGGGTCCGGTCGCTTTTTTCAGCGCGACTTCGACCCGCGTGGCAGCTGAGCCCATTTCCGCCATAAGCGCTTCCTTTTCCTTTTTTTACCGGTCTTCCGAAGAAGATACTTTGGGTTTCGCCACTACGTACAGCAGCCAGCACACAACGCCAACTAAAATGGGAATCGCGAGTACGCGCATAAGAGACCTCGACTAGAGGGCTGGCCCCGAGAATCCGTCGCGCCGGATACGCCAGAAATGAACCGCCAGAAATAAGCTCGTCACCAGCGGAATAAAGATACAGTGCAGAATATAGAAACGGAGTAAAGTATGCGCCCCAATCTCCCCACCGCCAAAGAGAAAAGCGCGGGCGTCGTAAATCGGGTTCACCCCGAGCACCTCGTTGAAAGGCCCTTCATATCCCAACAGTGGGGTTGCTCGGCCCATGTTCGATCCGACCGAAACGGCCCAGATAGCAAGCTGGTCCCACGGCAAGAGGTATCCGGTAAACGAAAGAAGCAAAGTCAAGACTAAGAGCAGGACACCGACGACCCAATTAAACTCGCGCGGTGGTTTATACGAACCCGTCATAAAAACGCGAAACATGTGCAGCCAGACGGCAATCACCATGCCGTGAGCGGCCCAGCGATGCATATTGCGCATCAACATGCCAAACGGCATGTCAAATTCGAGATACTTAATATCGGCGTAGGCGTATTCCGCCACCGGACGGTAGTAAAACATGAGATATACGCCAGTGACCACCGTGACCAAATACATCAGAAAGGTAATGCCACCCATACACCAAGTGAAACGCAGGCGCGTTGCATGCTTGCGGACTTTCGAGGGATGCAGATGGAGCCAGACATTTCCTGAGACCATCAGAATGCGGTTGCGCGGGGTATCTTCGTAGCCGTGGCGGAAAATGGACTGCCAAGCCTGCGACTCCATGACTTGGCGTTTGAGTTCATCAAATTGGCTGCTCATACTGTTTCCCTGCCTTTACACTCACTCGTCCACTGGCAGCTAGATACGCAAGATGCTGTCGGGATGTTGTTTATTGGGATCAACGCCGGGCTGCATTTTAAAAATTGTGCTCTTATCAACGAGAAGCTGCCCATCGTCAGCCAACGATAACTTAAAGCGATCCATTGGTCTGGGCGCTGGACCTTCAAAATTGTATCCAGTCCGATAGTACCCACTGCCGTGACAGGGACATTTGTATTTATTCTCCGACGCCGACCAGCGCGGCGTACAGCCTAGGTGCGTACAATTGGCAAAGATCGCGTAGAACCCCTGCGGTTCTCGGACGATCCAGGTGCGTTGATCTGACCGGTATTTCTCGCTCACCTCGCCAACTGGGTAGTCCCCGGGAAAGCCCGCCTTGAAGGTTGACGGCGGAACAAAAAGTACTCGAGGAAAGGCAGAGCGGACAAAGGCGAGTAGACTCACGAGCGAAACCAGCCCGAAACCGCCCCAGCTGAGCCTGCCAAAAAAGTCCCGCCGTGACCACAGGCCGCCTCTTTGCGCGCGTTCCCGGAGTCGTTTCTCGCGCTCAGCCCGTTGCTCAACACGGCGACGCTCTTCGTAGGCCTGGATTTCTTCAGGGGCAGTTGGTTTTTTTGCCATGGAGCTTACTCCTTGGTGATAATGATTATACCGTTTCCGTTACTTTCTTCTGAACATGAGAGCGAGCCAACCCCCTACCCCCATGATCATAGCCAGCAATAACATCAGCAGCCCTATTGGGGCGAAAAGCGGTAGGAGAATGATACCAATAAGCAGAAATGGAATGCTCAAAGCAACTGGGCTAAAAGGAGAAGCCGGCTGAGCCGCATCTTCCCCCACCGGCTCTTCCGTTTGTGTTGTTTCCGTTTCGCCCTGCAGCAGGCTTACTGCGTAGTCGCGCAGTTCTTCACGCCCGTCAGTCCCGGCTTCATTGATTAAGCGGGACAGCTCTTTCGTCAGGTCCTCGATGGTATTTTCGACATCCTGACCGGGCGCTGGTTTATGCGCGTCTTCTGCCACAGAGTTTCGCCGTTTTCTTGGGCAATTTAGTAACGGGCTGCCCCTCAGTCGTCAACTCCCCCTCCCCTCTCACGGAGCGGGTCATTGCGCCCTGTCAATTTTCTCCTGTCCCCCCATATAGGGGCGCAGGACGTCTGGTATCACGACACTCCCATCCTCTTGCTGATAGTTTTCAAGAATGGCGATGACAACCCGTGGCAGAGCGAGTCCGGAGCCGTTCAGGGTGTGCACGAACTCAGGTTTTGCACGAGGTTCGGGCCGGTATCGGATTTTCGCTCGACGGGCCTGGAAATCGCGAAAATTGGAGCATGAACTTACTTCGAGCCATTCTGCGCAGCCCGGGGCCCACATTTCCACATCATATTTGCAGGCTGCAACAAAGCTCAGGTCCCCGGTACACATCTGAACGACCCGATGAGGGATGTGGAGTTTTCGGCACACCTCCGCTGCATTGTCGACCAGAGCGAGCAGCTCTGCATCTGATTGTGCCGGCTCAACAAATTTCACCATTTCTACCTTATCGAACTGATGGCCGCGTTTAATGCCGCGGACGTCACGACCCGCAGACATTTTCTCGCGGCGGAAACACGGCGTATACGCCACATGATACACAGGGAGCCGTCCGGGTGCGATTACTTCTTCTCTATAGAGGTTGGTCACCGGTACTTCTGCCGTAGGGATAAACCAGAAATCTTCCTCAATATCCCGGTAGAGATTGTCCCCGAATTTTGGCAGGTTACCCGTCCCAACTAAACAATCCTGTTTAACCATGGCAGGTGGGTATATTTCGGTATAGCCGTGTTCATTGACATGCAGGTCCAGCATCCAGTTAATCAGCCCCCGTTGGAGTCGGGCGCCCAGCCCTTTGAGGATATAAAAGCGGCTGCCCGAAATTTTTACCCCGCGCTCAAAGTCAATGATGCCCAAGGCTTCGCCCAGTTCCCAGTGCGGACGGAGGGAAAACGCAAAAGTCGGCGGTTTTCCCTCCGTCCGGATCACGACGTTTTCGTCTTCGTCTTTCCCAACCGGGACGTCTGGATGAGGCAGGTTGGGCAACTCCAGGAGCCGTTGCTGAAAATCTTCTTCCTCCTGGGCAAGCTGTTTCTCCAGTTGGCCCACTCGCTCTCCGAGCGCTCGCATAGACCGGACGGCGGTATCTCGTTCGGCAGGATCAGAAATTTTCCGGATTTCTTTTGAACGTTTCGTTCGGTCCGCGCGCAACGTCTCGACTTCGCGAATGCGCGCGCGCCGGATTCGATCAATATTGAGCAGGGCGTCAATATCAGCCCCTGGAATCCCCACTGTTGCCAGTCGCGCTTTCACCTCTTCCGGGTTGTCTCGAATCAGTTTAATATCAAGCATACCGTTTCTTCGCTCTTTATCCTGAAGTTGGAAATTCAAAAGCCGCTTTGATATGGGTCAGCCGCGCCGTATCTCCTTCCCCCACAATCCCAATGACATCAAATCGTGCAGCGTGGTCGTGGAGTCGGAAACGCGAAAGATAATGGAGGGCAGTCATGGCGATTTGGCGCTGCTTTCGCTTATTGACCGAGGCGAGCGGGTTTCCGAACTCCTGAGAACGATGCGTCCGGACCTCAACAAAAACAATCGTTCCTTTATCCTGCGCGACAAGATCAATTTCTCCGCGAGGACATCGATAATTTCTCTCAACTATCACATAGCCGAGGTTGCGTAAAAACTGCGCGGCGCGCTGCTCACCGTGTTGGCCGAACAGGCGTCGCCGGTCACCTCTCACCATAGGGATATAGGGTAGCTGACACCGCTTCAGTGGATCAAGAGCGTCCTCCAGCGGCAGGCCTGTTCCGTTGAATTGCCGGGTGTGGTGTGACACACTGGCACTCGCAGAAACTTGCAGAAAGAAGAACGGCTATGCGCATTACACGGGATGAAGTTCAACAAGTTGCCGCACTGGCTCGCCTCTCATTTACAGGGGAAGAGCTGGATGAACTGACGCAACACTTTGATACGATATTGACTTATGTCGATAAACTAGGCGAATTGCAGACCGACAGGGTTGAGCCGACCGCCCATGCCGTGGCGGTATCCGCTCCGCTGCGAGACGATGTGGTCACCAACACGTCCAGTGCGGCCCAAACGGACGCCCTGCTGGCGAATGCGCCGAGTCGGAAAACCCGTTTTTTTCGTGTTCCCAAGATTATTGAGTAAGCCATGTCGCACCACGCTCTGACCATTCACCAAGTCCAGGAGAAACTGCGCAGCCGGGAAGTCAGTGCCGTCGAGCTGGCGCAGTCTGTTTTGGCCCGCATTCAAGCAACAGATGAACGCTTGCATTCGTATCTGACGGTGTGTGCAGAAGAAGCGCTCGCCCAGGCAGAAGCCGCAGACCGGACGCTTGCAAACGGCCCCCCCCCCCCACTCTGCGGCATTCCGGTTGCGCTCAAGGACGTTATCCTCGCCCGGGGAGTGCGCTCAACCGCGGGTTCAAAAATTCTCGAAGGCTTTGTTCCGCCGTATGACGCCACCGTAACACAGCGCCTCAAGGAGGCAGGTGCGGTTATTATTGGCAAAGTCAACTGTGACGAATTTGCGATGGGCTCGTCGAATGAAAATTCGGCTTTCTTCCCCTGCCGTAATCCATGGGATACGGGCCGGGTCCCGGGCGGCTCATCCGGCGGGTCGGCGGCCGCCGTTGCGGCCGACCAAGCCTGTGCAGCCTTGGGAACGGATACGGGGGGTTCCATTCGCCTGCCGGCCGCATTCTGCGGTATTGTTGGTCTGAAACCAACCTATGGACGGGTGAGTCGGTTTGGGGTTGTGGCCTATGCCTCGTCCTTGGACCAGGTCGGCCCGTGCACCAAGGATGTTTGGGACTGCGCCCTCTTGCTGGAGGTGATTGCCGGCTATGACCCCCATGATTCGACTTCCGTCAACACCCCCATACCGCACTATACGACCCATCTGGAGCGCGGTGTCAGCGGTCTGCGTATCGGTCTCCCGCAAGAATACTTTATTGAGGGGATGCAACCGGAGGTAGAGACTGCGGTCAGAGCGGCCATTGCTCATTTACAAGGATTGGGAGCAGAGATTGTCCCGACCTCTCTTCCTCATACCGAGTACGCAGTGGCAACCTATTATATTATTGCCATGGCGGAGGCGAGTTCCAATCTGGCTCGCTACGATGGGGTGCGTTATGGCTATCGGGCGGCCGAGGTGAAAGACCTGGGAGAGTTGTATCAGACAACCCGTGCCCAGGGATTTGGCAGCGAAGTCAAGCGGCGGATTGCGCTCGGCACCTATGTCTTGTCCGCCGGGTATTATGATGCTTATTATTTGAAGGCGCAGAAGGTACGGACCCTTATTCGACAGGATTTCCTGAATGCCTTTGAAGCCTGCGATATGATTGCCACTCCGGTCGCTCCGACAACCGCGTTTCGGCTGGGAGAGAAACTGGCCGACCCACTCACCATGTATCTCTCGGATATTTTGACCATAGCGGTCAATTTGGCCGGCTTACCCGGGCTATCCCTACCCTGTGGCTTTGATCAGCACGGATTGCCCATTGGACTCCAGTTGATAGGCCGCCCCTTTGAGGAAGCAGTCTTGCTCCGGGCCGGTTACGCCTACGAGCAGGACCATGACTGGCGGAGCCGCAAGCCACCGCTCTAACAACAGTCAATTTATAGAGTAGCAGCATGACCTACGAATCCGTCATTGGCCTGGAAGTGCACGCCCAGTTACTGACCGAGTCGAAAATTTTTTGTGGCTGCGCCACCCGCTTCGGCGCAGCTCCCAACCAGCATACCTGCCCGGTATGCTTGGGCCTGCCCGGAGTCTTGCCCGTGCTCAATAAGAAGGTCGTCGATTTCGCACTCCGCGCCGCACTGGCCACGCATTGCACGGTAACGCCTACGAGCCGCTGGGCGCGGAAAAACTATTTCTATCCGGACCTGCCCAAGGGCTATCAGATCAGCATGTATGAGCTGCCCATTGCCGAACACGGCTATGTTGAGGTCGCCGCCCTTCGACCGGGCTCAGGACAGGCCCCAGGACGAGCAAAAAAGGTGCGATTAACCCGAATTCATATGGAGGAGGACGCCGGCAAGAGCATCCATGATGCTCTTGCCGGCGCGAGTCTGGTTGATCTGAATCGCACCGGTGTCCCCTTATTAGAGATTGTCAGCGAACCGGATATTCGGTCTGCCGCAGAAGCCGGCAGTTATCTGCGCAGCTTGCGAGCCTTGCTCCAGTATATCGAGGTGTGTGATGGCAATATGGAAGAAGGCAGCCTGCGCTGCGACGCCAACGTCTCTATACGCCCACAGGGAAACACTGAGTTCGGCACCAGAACAGAGACCAAGAACCTCAATTCGTTTCGTGCCGTCGAAAAGGCAATCCAGCATGAAATTCAGCGCCAGACCGAGGTCGTCGAAGCCGGCGGTCGGGTCGTCCAGGAAACCCGCCTGTGGGATGCCGACCGGGAAGTTACCCGTCCTATGCGCAGCAAGGAGTTCGCCCACGATTACCGTTATTTCCCCGACCCGGACCTGTTACCGCTGGTTGTTGACCAAGCCTGGGTCGAACACGTTCGGGCCGACCTGCCCGAGCTGCCGGCCGCACGGCGGGCTCGCTTCGTGCACGACTACGACCTCCCGGCCTATGATGCCGAGGTGCTGACGGCCCGCAAGGATGTGGCGGACTATTTCGAGGCCGGCGTGCGCGCCTGTCCCACAGCACCCAAGGTCGTCAGCAACTGGGTCATGGATAGCGTGCTGCGCTTCGTCAAGGAAGAAAAACTGGACGCCGTACTGAAAATCGAGACCTGGCCCTGCCCGCCCGAGCGCCTGGGCGAATTAATTGGATTGATACAGGACGGTACTATCAGTACGACCATCGCCAAGACCGTCTACGAAGAAATGCACCGAACCGGACGCAGCCCGGAAGAGATCATCCAGGCTAAGGGGCTGCGCCAAGTCAGCGACACCCACACCCTACAGGCCGCCATTGCCGAGGTACTCGCGGCCAACCCGGACAAGGTGGACGCCTATCGTGGCGGCAAAGAAAAACTGCTCGGCTTCTTTGTCGGGCAGGTCATGCGTGCCACCCAGGGCCAGGCCAATCCCCAGATGGTCAATACCCTCTTACGACAAAAACTCTCCCCATAACGTCACCAGCGATTCGGCACAGGAGTCCAGCATGGATTTTCATTTTACCCCGGCGCAGGGTGCCTTTCGGCAGGAACTCCGCACCTGGCTCGCGGCCAACGTTCCACAAAACAATGGTCCGCTCCGTCACCTTCAGCCGCAGGCCTCAGCCGCGGACCTCACCTTTCTGAAAGACTGGCAGCGCACAGTCTTTGAGGGCGGCTGGGCCGGGATTTCCTGGCCCAAAGAGTACGGCGGCCGCGGCGCTTCTCTGATCGAACGGATGATTTTTGATGAAGAAATGGCCAGGCACAAAGCGCCTGGGCTGCTCAATGTCTTGGGTTCGGAGATCGTCGGACCGACGATTATCGTCTATGGGACGGAAGAGCAGAAGAAAAAGCACCTCGCGGCTATTTTGAGCGGTGCGGATATCTGGAGCCAGGGTTATTCCGAGCCGAACTCGGGCTCAGACCTGGGCTCGCTCCAGACCCGCGCGGTTGACCAGGGCGATCATTTTTTGGTGAACGGCCAGAAGGTGTGGACGAGTCTAGCCCGCTATGCCAACTGGTGCTTGCTCCTGGTGCGGACCGACCCGGACGCGCCAAAGCATAATGGCCTGTCAGCCCTCCTCGTTGATATGCAGAGTCCGGGCATTACGATCAAGCCGCTGCGGACCATGACCGGCGAGAGCGAGTTTAACGAGGTCTTTTTCGAGAACGTTCAGGTCCCCAAGGCCAATATTCTGGGAGAAGTGAACCAGGGCTGGAAGGTCATTATCACCTCGCTCATGTTTGAGCGGCAGGGGCTGGGCTTCTATTTTACCTTCGCCCAAAAACGGACCTATGACGACCTGCGAGATTGGGTATGCAATTCCGACCGGGGCCCAGGCCGGCCGGACCGTCGGCTGCGCCAGAAAATAGCCCAGGCATATATGGATTGCGAGGTTTTGAAGCTGAATAATTATCGCGCCTTGACGCGGCTGCTGCGCGGCAGCCCGGCCGGGCCGGAGGGGTCGATTGCCAAGTTGCATTGGGCCGAAACCAACCAGCGCATGCAAGATTTGGCCATCGAGATGCAGGGGGCCTCTGGACAACTCTATGGCGAAGCCGAAGCAGAACATTATTGGCAGTACGGTTTTCTCCGAGCCCGAGCCAATACCATTGAGGGCGGCACGTCCGAAATCCTGCGCAACATCATCGCCGAACGCGTCCTCCGACTGCCCAAGGGCCGCTAGCTTATAATCGTGAATGAGCTAGCAGGATTGTTCGATATCTTAAAAAAACCCGGATGGTGAGATACGACGACTATTTGAGACGATCTGCATACAATACGAGAATCTTACCGATTGACCCTGTTCTCAGAAAAGTGACGATTCCAACCTACCCGGATTATTTCGGTGGCGCGGTCCTCTCGACCAGGGCTTCAAGGGCGCGGCGTTGCCGCTCGAACGCGGTCATGGTTCCGGTGTGGCGGCCTGCGTGTTCTTAGGCGCGGATCCGGGCCCTCGGCCCACACGATGCGGAAGCCGCACAAGACGAGGCCGGACGAGACGGCCAACGTGATTGTCGGCCTGCCAGCAGGATGCGGTAAGCGCGGCCTGTTGCAGAGCAAGCCTAGCCTGTTGGATGGCCAAGGCGACGGCTTCATACTCGGTCGGTGTGGCACCTATCTCTCCAAGTTGCTTGCTTCCGATAATGGATATGAACGGTCGTAGCCAGCTTTGCCTACGTCGTATAGGCCGAGTTGAAGTGGACATAGCCAGTGGACAGGTCGGAGGTGACGACGTGGGCGCGGCCCCGGCCCATATGCAGGTGGACGTCTATGGAGAACTCGTCCTGCTGCATGATCCGGGCGGCCCGTTTTTCGTTGCGCGACCCGGTACTCATGCCGTTGCGGCCGATGGGAACGTTACCAACACTGATGGCCAGCCGGTCCTGATCCAGTTGCGCGTCGGCATAGCCCACCGCGCAGGCAATGCGGCCCCAGTTCGGGTCGCTCCCGAAAAAGGCCGTTTTCACCAGGGGTGAATAGGCGATGCTGCGGGCGACCTTTTCCGCGTCCGCAGTATTTTTTGCGCCATTGACGTAGATATCGACCACCTTTGTTGCCCCCTCCCCGTCTTTAACGCACATCCGAGCCAGACTGCACAGGACTTCCCGGACGGCGTCTCGAAAAGCCGCATACCCGCGGCTGCGCGGCCTGATTTCCCGGTTGCCGGCCTGACCGTTGGCGAGCAGGACCAACGTGTCATTCGTGCTGGTATCGCCATCCACGGAGATCGCATTGAAAGAATCGGGTAAGGTCTGGTCAAGCACCTGCTGGAGCGCGGCCCGGCTCACGGCCGCGTCTGTACACACATAGGCCAGCATGGTCGCCATGTTCGGGTTCATCATGCCGGCCCCCTTGGCCATGCCGGCGATGGTCAGCGTCCGGCCGTTCAGTTTCACCTGCCGAGTCGCGACTTTGGGAAAGGCATCGGTCGTCATGATGCCAGCCACGGCATTCCAGAAGCCGCGCGACGACAGGGCCGCGGCCGCGGCGGGAATGCCGGTCTGCATTTTCTGCCAGTTGGGCAGCACGCCGATCACCCCGGTAGACGACGGCAGCACCAGTTGCGCCTCAATGGCGAGTTCGCGCCCGACCAGCGCGCAGCTGGCCCGGGCCAGCTTGAGTCCGGGTTGTGCAGTTGAAGCGTTGGCATTCCCGCTGTTGACGACAATGGCTTGCAAATGTCCGGCCCGGAGACGCTCTTCACCAATGACGACCGGAGCTGCCTTCACCCGGTTCGTCGTGAATGCGGCAACCGCCGTCGCCGGGACGGCCGATACCAGCAGTGACAGGTCTTTTTTGCCGCTTGGTTTGAGCCCGCAGGCCACCCCGGAAAATCGAAAGCCGGGAACAACGATCGGAGATTTTTTAACGGTGATTTTCATTTTCGAGTTTCCAGTAACAAGAAATCGGCTACTGACCACTACCTACTTATTATGCGCCGTGACACTTCTTGTATTTCTTGCCGCTGCCGCACGGACAGGGTTGGTTGCGACCAACCTTGGGCGTGTCCCGTATGGCTTGGACGGGTCTTTCCGCCTGCGGCTGTCCGTTCGGACTCCCGGGTGCGAGTCGTGTTGCCGGCTGTGGTTGTTGGAGCGTTGCTTGTCCGCCGTGCAACATCTGCATGGGCCGTTGGGGAGCCTGCCCTTCCTCCATCCTCTGAACGTCTTCCTGGCGCGCCACCTGAACGCTATAGAGCTTTTCAACAACATCTTCCTGCATCCGCCGGGAGAGGTCATCAAAAAGACTAAATGCCTCTTTCTTATACTCTTGCAAAGGGTTTTTCTGACCGTAACCGCGCAGCCCAATCCCTTCTTTGAGGTGATCCATGGCAAACAGGTGATCTTTCCACAGACTGTCCATGGTTTGCAGCATAATCACCTTTTCGAGATATCGCATAACAGGCGGTGTAAAAGCCTGTTCTCGCTCCTCATAGTGTTGTAGGGCCCGGTCTCGTACAAGGTCCTGGAGGTCTTCCGTCGTCAATTCTTCCTGCTGTTCTTCACTTAAGCCAAGACGCATATTGAGTTGGCGAAACACCGTGTCATCAAGCCCTTTCCAGTCCCACTCCGTCGGGTCGATTCCTTTATCCGCATAGTTCAGCACACTTTCCTCAGCCATCCCTTCAACAATTTCCAGCACCTGACCCTTCAGGTTCTCACCGGCCAGGAATCCCCGGCGCTGCTCATAGATGACTTCGCGCTGCTTGTTAATCACATCGTCATATTCCAGCAGATGTTTACGGATATCGAAGTTATGGCCCTCTACGCGTGCTTGGGCATTTTCGATCGCCCGGGTGACGAGTCCGGCTTCTATGGGTTCCCCCTCTTCCATGCCCAGCCGGTCCATTATCTTTTGTACGCGTTCTGCGCCAAAAATACGCAGGAGGTCATCTTCCAGCGAGAGAAAAAACCTGGATGAGCCAGGATCTCCCTGGCGTCCCGCACGCCCGCGAAGCTGGTTATCAATCCGCCGTGACTCGTGACGCTCGGTGCCCAGAATGTGCACTCCACCGGCAGCGACAACCTTTTCTCGCTCCTCGCTGCACGTTTTCTCGTATTTCTCAAGGATTTCTTTGAAATCCTGGCTATACACATCAGGGGTTTTCTCCAGCTGTTCTCGGACTTCTTCTAGAACCTGAACATGATCTTTACGCTGTTGCTCGTACACACGTTCTGCCTCAGCGACAGCGGCTTCATACGGCTTCCGCGCTTCTTCAGAGCGTTGGTCAGCCTCCAGGTAAGCTTGTTGATTTTCTTCATACGCCCGGCGAGCGGCCTCATAGTCCTCTTGGACGCGTCCGTTTTCACTCAATGTTATGCCGGCCATCTGGATAAGAGACTGACAGTAATCTTCCAGCCAGCGCTCGTAGCGGCTGCGTGTCAGGCTCAGGCGCTCAGACGCCTCACCCTCCCCCGTTCCAGCCCTTCGACCTGGCCCTTCGACTGGGCTCAGGACAGGCTCAGAACAGGCTTCAGTCAATACCGCAATGAAATCATCACGCGTAGTCTCATATTCCTGTTGTTGCTCTTCATTCAGCGCCGGCCCGACCACTTTGTCATATTCGGATAATGCGGACTCATACGCTTCTCGGGCCTGGCTATACGTCTCCAACTGTGCCGATGAAAGAGAGCCGGGCGTCGCCTCGATCAGCCGGGCCGCCTCCCCATGGTCAGCCCGGGCTTTCTGCAGCGTGGCGTGGAGGTAGGGACGGTAGGTCTCTGTCATCCGCTTCAAGGCTGCATTACGGTCCACCTCGAAAGGAGTCCATTGCGGCTCGTATTTTTCCTGAGCCTGAGCAATCGCAGCGTTATACTCTGCCCGGATTTCTTCCAGTCGGTCTTCGTAGCTCTTTTCTGTTGTATTCGCTGTTTTTGCGCCGTTCTTGGTCCGGGCGGCACTCGCCTTATTGAGCCATTTTTTTTCAATCTCGGAGCGAGCCAGGAATTCCGGGTTTCCGCCCAGCAAAATATCGGTCCCCCGGCCAGCCATATTCGTGGCAATAGTTACAGCACTGAGACGACCCGCCTGGGCAATAATATTTGCCTCGGCCTCATGGTTGACCGCATTCAAAACATTGTGTTTGACCTTTTTTCGCTTGAGGAGTCTGCTCAGATGTTCGGACTTCTCGACTGAAATTGTCCCGACCAACACGGGTTGTCCCCGTTCGTGACAGTCGAGGATATCGGCAATCACTGCCTCGAATTTCTCACGTTCGGTCTTGTATACCACATCAGGATGGTCTGCCCGGACCATGGGTCGGTTGGGTGGAATAACGACCACATCAAGGTCGTAGATCTTCTTGAATTCAACCGCTTCCGTATCCGCGGTCCCGGTCATCCCCCCCAGCTTGCGGTACATGCGGAAGTAATTCTGGATCGTGATACTCGCAAGGGTTTGATTTTCCTCACGAATCCGGACGCCCTCCTTGGCTTCGACGGCCTGGTGCAGCCCATCCGACCAGCGTCGTCCGGGCATAAGGCGACCGGTAAATTCATCAACGATAAGGACTTCGCCATCCTTAATCACGTAGTCAACATCGCGCTTAAAGATGGCATGCGCTTTCAATGCCTGGTTGACATGGTGCAAGGTCCCGATCTCAGACGGGTCGTACAGGTTCCGCACGCCGAGAATACGTTCAACTTTCGCCACCCCCTCTTCGGTGAGCGTTGCGGTTCTGAGTTTTTCGTCAATAGCGTAATCCACTTCGCGCTGGAGACGCGGAATAACTCGATTCAGAGAGTAATATTTCTGGGTGGATTCTTCCGCCGGACCGGAAATAATCAGCGGCGTCCGGGCTTCGTCAATCAAGATGTTATCCACTTCATCAACAATGGCAAAATGCAACTCACGCTGAACATAGTCCTCAAGATTGAATTTCATGTTATCGCGTAAATAGTCGAAGCCGTATTCGTTATTCGTTCCATAGGTGATATCGGCCGCATAGGCCTCTTTGCGGCTGATCGGACGAAGATTCATATACCGATAATCTTTGACCACATGGGTCGGGTCAAAGAGAAAACTCGTGTCGTGCACGATAGAAGCAACGGACAGCCCAAGGGCATGATAAATAGGCCCCATCCATTGCACGTCGCGTCGGGCCAGATAGTCGTTGACCGTTACCAGATGCGAGCCGCGACCGAGCAG
Organism: Binatia bacterium; assembly: GCA_963422435.1. Lineage (GTDB taxonomy): Bacteria > Desulfobacterota > Binatia > Bin18 > Bin18 > Bin18. Next base: position 3,356,337 of record OY729511.1, read on the forward strand.
AGCGTTGAGATAGAGAGGCAGGGTTGCAACCAGCGTTTTTCCCTCGCCCGTTTTCATCTCGGCAATGCGGCCCTGATGGAGGACAATACCACCAAGGAGCTGGCTATCGAAATGGCGCATGCCGGTGACCCGACGAGAGACTTCACGGACTGTCGCATAGGCTTCGGGCAGGATGTCTTCAAGCACATCGACTTCAGCCGCATGGAGTTCTTTTTCCAGGGAGATTCGTTCTTCTTGGAAGTAGTCCAGCTTCTCCAGCACCTCTTCGTCAGGAACACCTTCTGGAGCAATCTCGGCCGCCTGCTGTGCGATCTCATCCAACTGTGCGCGTGTCGTCGCAGTGGCCTCCTGGATCCGGCTGCGGAATATATCCGTTTTTGCTCGTAGTTCATCCATGCTGAGCGGTTGCAGTTCGGGTTCAAGCTGGCCAATCTCTTCCACCAACGGGCGCATCCGCTTGAGTTCGCGTTCGTTTTTGCTTCCAAAAATCTTCTGTGCCAAACGTGCTAACATAATCGTGTTACCTTTAGCTTACGCAGCTTACGCGTGAGAGCCTGCGGCAGGAGGGGTCGAAGAACAAGGGCCACTGTGGCCGTATCCGCCCCAGCGTTCAGACGCTTCCTTTCTTCCTCGCCGGCACCCCATCTACAGACTATTAACGTTCCAGACGCACTGCTGATTCAACCACATCCCCGAGAAAGCGGGTGCCAACTTTGATGAATTGATCCGGGCTATCCGTGACGAAAAAGCTGCCCCGCCCCGGTCCATTCGACTGGGTCCGGCGGTTGCGGGATAAGGTTGCGCTCACTATCTTGGCCGTTTCCTCAGCCGAATCAACAAGTTGCACATGGTCGCCGAGATACGTCGCAATCGTCTTTTTTAACAGGGGGTAATGCGTGCAGCCTAAAATCAACGTATCTATGCCACTGTGTTTGAGACTACTGAGATACGTCGCTACGGTCGAACGAGCCACAGCGTTCTCCACCCAGCCCTCCTCTACTAACGGCACCAGCAACGGACACGCGCGGGTATAAATCTCAAGAGATGAATCTAGGCCACGCAGTGCTTTTGTATACGCCCCACTCGCGATGGTTGCTTCGGTCCCTATCACTCCTATTTTTCCGTTTTGGCTGGACCGAACGGCTGCCGAGGAACCAGGCTGTATCACACCGATAACGGGTATGGCGTAGCGCTCTTGTAACGCCATGAGTGCAACTGCCGAGGCAGTATTACACGCCACCACCAGCATCTTGATATTTCGTTCAGCGAGAAAATCACTATTCTCACACGCATATTGCGTCACAACATCGTGCGACTTTGTCCCATACGGACAGCGCGCAGTATCCCCGAGATATATCAGGTTTTCAGCCGGCAAGAGAGTCGTAATTTGCTGATAGACCGTGAGTCCGCCGATGCCGGAGTCAAAAATTCCGATGGCTGCCTCTCCCCTCTCAGCATTCACTTTGGCTGATGGAACCATTCCGAGCCCTGCATAGTAATATATCAAAAAGTGATGTTAAACCTGAGAGTATTTTCTGTTTGCTCCCTAACATATTGATATTTTCCCAGCTTGCGAGTCAGAGAAAATACTTGAAAAAGCAAATTATCTCATCCAATACCTTACCTGTTTCACACGAAACATTTTCCTCCCACAACGCCAATCCCTCTTTCGGATTATGTTACTGACCGAACGTCTCGACAATGAGCCTGTGATTCTCTCGTACGCGATCAGCTTTTACCCCAGCCGTTGGTGTATATAGAATGGGCAGGTCCACAACGTCTTTCCATTTCTCAATCTGCTTCCGACACTCTTCGGGCGTGCCTGCAATCGCGATTTGTTCGACCATATCGTCGGTCACGGCAGCCGTCATTTTCGGCAGATTAAAGGTTCTGAAGTGTTCCCAGATCGCCCGTTTTTGCTCTTCCCAACCGTGCAGGTTCAGAATGCCCTCGTAGGATTTCACCGAGGCATAAAAGGCGATCTGATTTTTTGCGTCACGTATGGCTTGCTCGTGATCATGACTGATCGCAGTGATCAGCAGCGTTGTCATCTCGATATCTTTGGGATCGCGCCCTACCCGCTTCGCCCCGACCTCTATATTCGGTCGAATGAATTCGGTGATATATCTGCGGCTATAGAGCGGATGGCCGACTAAGCCATCGGCAATCTCACCAGTCGTACGCAGCATGCCCTTTTGCACCGCGGCCAGATAGAGAGGAATGCGCTCACGGACGATATACGGACGCACGTACGCCGGGATGTTCAACCGGTAATAATCGCCCTCGAACTTCATCCCACCGCCTGCGTGCGATGCCCATATTTGCCTGATCAGTGCGACACACTCTTTCATTTTCAACGCAGAGCGGGGTTCGAACTTTTCTCCGTACCACATCTCATTCATGGAACGGGTCCCACTCCCCAGGCCAAGAATCAGACGGCCGTTCGAGAGTTCGTCAATATCCATTGCTCCGGTCGCATTCAGCACCGGGTTCCGCATATACGCATAGGCGATGCCGGTCGCAATTCTGGCGCGCTGGGTACACGTCGCAACCGCGGCTAAGGTGACCAACCCATTGCGATTAAAAAACTCACCGTTCCAAAGAGAATCAAAGCCGGCCTCATCAGCACGTTGAGCGATTTCCATCATGTCGTGGATCGTCGGCGTAAAAAGAGCGATTCCATATCGCTGCATATATCCCCCAAATTTTACAAAAGAAACATTATCAGTCTCACATTTATCAAATGAGCAATCCTTCACCCTACTCCAACACTTGTCCGCCACACACTGGCAGGTAGTGGCCGGTGACGAAGCTGCTCAACTCGGACGCAAAAAACAGTGCCGCGTTTGCCGTATCTTCAACCCTTCCCGTTCTGCGCAACGGCACTTTGCTCTCGTGTTTTTCCTGGGTTTCCTGCGTCAGCATGTCTTTTACTTCCTGGGTTAAGGTCAAGCCGGGAGAGACGATATTGACGGTGATATTATACTGACCGTATTCAACCGCCAGACTCCGAGAGAAGCCCAACATAGCTGTTTTTGCTGCGGTATAAGCGTGGTAATTCGGATTAGGTTGATGAATGCCAATCGTGTTGATGCTGATGATCCGCCCCCACCGGCGCGTTTTCATTCCAGGCAAAACCGCTTGCGCGCACAAAAAGGCGGCTTTGACCGTCGTATCGAGTTGATATTGCCAGTCCGCCCAGGTGGTGTCCTGAAACAGCTTCTGCGGAATACTGCCAGCATAATTGTTAACCAGGATATCAACTTGGCCAAATCGCGCTTCGGTTTGGTGAACCATATCAGCAACTTGGGCTTCATCGGTAATATCTGCCTTAACAAACAGCACTTGCCCGCCGGCTGACTCGATTTCTTCACGCACCTGTTGAGGATGGCCTTCCTCTTTGACTTGGTTAATGACAACCCGGGCTCCCTCGCCGGCGAAGACCCGGGCAATGCCAGCTCCGCTCCCTCGCACGGAACCAGTAATAAACGCAACTTTATTTCCCAGCAGCATAGATATTCCCTCGTTTGGTCTTCGACTTCGCTTCCGCTACGCTCAGACCGAACGGATGACTTCTCGTCGCCCACTCCCCCCGTTCGTGCTGAGCGTAGCCCCTTGCACGTTTATTGGAGGACACGTTTACTTACCCCGGTTGCAGGCCAAGGCCGCGGATCGCAATGATATTGCGCAGAATATTACTCGTCCCGCCCTGGATCGTGTAGGCCGGAGCGTACAGATATTCTCGGGCCGCACGACCGGCCAGGCGCGCATGAAGCGAGCCCGGCAGAAGGACCGCATAATCACCCAGCAGTTCACTTACTGCTTTAGCGATACGCTGTTCCACTTCGGTACAAAAACACTTGGCCATAGCGGCTTCGTAGTTGGGTACGATCTTTTGTGTCAGATACCAGGCGACCTTGTAGACCATAGAGCGACCCAAATCGAGTTCGATCTGAAGCTGAGACAGTGTGTCCCGGACAAGCGGGTCTTTCGTCAACCCCTGCTCCTTGGCGTACCGAACGGCATCCTGAAAAAGAGGATAGTTACTCAGCAGCCGTTCAATACCGCTGCGTTCGTAGTCAAGCTGAGAGGCAATCTGGTACCAGCCCCGATTCTTCTCACCAATCAGCCGGTTTTTCGGCACCTCAACATTGTCGAAAAAGACCTCATTAAAATGATGTTCACCCGTGGCATCGATGAGGGGGCGCACATCGACGCCCGGGGTATCCATGGCAACCAAAAATTCACTGATCCCCCTATGCTTCGGTGCATCCGGGTCCGTACGAGCCACCAGATAAGCATAGTCTGCAACATGGGAGAAGCTGGTCCAGATTTTTTGGCCGTTCAAGGTATAATGATCACCCTCCTCGTCTGCCCGGGTCTGGAGCGAAGCCAAGTCTGAGCCGGAGCCAGGTTCACTCATGCCCAGACAAAAGACGATCTCCCCCTTACAGACTTGCGGAAGGATCTCCTGTTTCTGCTCTTTACTGCCATACGCCAGCAGCGCCGGCCCAACCTGACGATCCCCCAGCCAGTGGGCCGCGACCGGAGCCCCGGCGCGCAGCAGTTCTTCGGTCAGGATCAAGCGGTCAAGATACGACTTTTCTTGTCCGCCGTATTGCTTGGGCCAGGTCAATCCGATCCAGCCTTGCAGGCCAAGTTTCTGAGAAAATTCGCGTGAGTAGCCGCTAATCCAGCCGTCTTCAACTCGCACCTCAGCCGGCACTTCGCTCGATAGGAATTCCCGGATTTCCGCACGAAACGCTTCTTGTTCTTTGGTGAGGGCGAAATCCATATCATCTCCTTGACTGGGATTTGTTGTTATACAGGATACGTTGGTTCTTTACATCTCAAGGACGCAATCGACTCAGATATATCCTACCCCTCCCGCGCCTCATATTCGCTCACTGGAGCGATCAACACCTCCGAGTCGCGTGAGCAACTCAGGTGCAGGGCAAAGGGGCTGCTGTCATCAAACCGCTGGGCAATAATCCACATCTGTTCAATTTCAGGACTGACCTGAGGCAATATCTCCAGAGTCTTTTGAGTGCGCTGGGTGTCAAAAAAGGCGAACGGCTCATCAAGAATCAGGCACGCAACGCCACACAGCGAGGAGGTCATCAAGGCTTGCGACAAGGCGAGACGAATAGCCAGCATGATCTGGTTATAGGTGCCGCCTGAAATTTCGTTCAGATCAACAAAATGGCCCTTTTCACTCGACCATACCCGGACGTTGAGGTCATTGTCGATCTGCATGGTCTCGTAGCGTCCCTCGGTGAGCTTGGGCATGATTTTACTCACAACGTGCCGCATCTCCAGGTTAAATCGGCTGAGTAAACGCCGATGCGAGCCAGCCAGGAGATTTTGAGCGATCCGCCGCACCTCAACACTCCGGGTTTTGCTCTCAACGTCCTTTTCGAACGCGGCGGTCTCCTGGTCCAGTTGTGTCGCTTTATTGAGGCGGCGCTCTTCTTCCATAATAGCCCGATCCAAGCGCGCCAGGTCTTGGGGGATGGCAACCATGCTTGCCTCAACAGACTGTATTTCTTCGGCGATCCGTCTGCTGAGAGTGTCGGCCTCCTCCTGGCAGGTGAGGCCCGCAGCCTCCAGCGGAGCAAGGAACGCGGCCAGCGCCTCCACATCGAGCAGCGACGCGCCGGGACCACTGGCAAACTGGGTCAGGGATTCTTTCAGTTGCGGATCATCACAGCCATCGAGAGTCACCACCTCAGTTGCCAGGGGCTGCTGCGGGAGGTCGTCCAAGCTCTGAAGTTCGGATTTGATTTCTTCCTGGTCGGCTTGAAGACGGGCGACCTCCTGCCGTGCGGTCAGAATTCGCTCCGTAAGGATAAAAACCATAACGAGCAACACCAGGCTCAGCCCACTGGAGAGCGCGGCGACAAGGAAAAGTGCGGTGTTGTGCATCAACTGTAGTTGCAGGTTATTACTGAGCCACTGTCCGATGGCGTGGTCTGGCATATAATTCAGAAACCAGAGCACGCCCCAACTCATAATCATCAGCAGAAGCGTGACAAAAAAGCCGAGAAGCGGACCGGTCCGCTTCTCGCGTATGCCTTCTCCCTGACTGAGGAGCAGGGCCTGCTGGTCGGGTACAGACCGCACACGAGCGTCTACCTCAGCCGGACGCTCTCCCTGGCCAATGAGCCAGGCCAGACGTTGGCGATATGCGGCCGCCGCGTTCCGCACAGGAATAAAAGCCTGCAGACGCTGGCGCAGATCATCACTCCAGGACTGGAGGGGCCCCGTCAGCCGCGGACCCGAATCGGATTCTGCCTCTTCACTCGTCGCGCCCACAGCTTTTGCAGCGGTGTCGATGAAGTCCGCCTGGTGCAGCCACTGCTCCAGGCTGGTATCGAGATTGGCCTGCGTTGTCTTTTTCACCTGCTCGGCCATTTCTGTGGTTGCAGCACGCAGCCGGTCGAGCGTGAGGTGGCGACCCGTATTTTCTTTTTTTCGCTCGGCAAGGACTAAGGTTTGCGTGTCTCGTTCCGTCTTCAGATCGGGCAAGGCATCGGCCTGGATATTGAGTTCACCGCGCTGCCGTCGAGCCTCGGCAAGGCCGCTGTGCAGAGGGGCGAGTTCTTCCTGGAAGGTCTGAACATCGGCTTCACATTCAGCCGCCACATGCTCAAAGGTTTCGACGCCGGCCAGCGCCTTGGCGGTCTGCAAGAGAATGGACGGCGAGGCGATATTGCGCTGAGCTAAATAGAAGGAATCGATAAAGCGTTGATAGGTAAAGCCACATAGCTGCGCCACATTCTCGTTCACCGGCGCGGCCCCACGGACAAGCGGCTCGGCTTCCCCTTCCCTGCGCAGTTGAGCCAGATGATTCCCGTCTGCGTCAAAAGAGCGAGTAATCAGATAGCTTTGTTTATCCTTGGCAAGAAAGCCAACAGAGACTGAGGCGCTAAACTCGCCCCATTTGATATTTTTTTGGAATTCATCCTCAGAGTGAGAGAACGTTCGGCCAAACAGCGCCAGACACAGAATCTCGGCAACGGTCGTTTTGCCGGATTCATTTGCACCGCTTATTCCAATCACTCCCCGCCGAGGGAGATTCGTCAGCTTCAGTTCCGCATAACGCAGCACATTTTCCGCGTGGACACTCGTAATAATCATGAAAGCTCCCTTGAGCGGCTGAGCTTCCGCAGGACGAGGGAGACTGCTTCGTAGTAGAGTGGCTCGTCAAAATCAGGATTGTCGCTGCCCAGGCGTTCGATTTCTGCCTGGCTATGCTGCTCAAATTCCGCTGCCAGGCTCGTGAGCCGAAATTCTTCTATCAGCGCGGGCTCCCTTGCTGTTACCCGTTCTTCTTCCGTTGGGTTGCTGGGCCGTAGTTCTCTTACCAGGGCGATATCTTTCTTTGTTTCCATTCGGTCCTCCCTTGCCACGCTGGGCCACGCTGGTACGACTGAATTCAGTGTATCATATACGGACCGGATGATGACAACGACCGCCCGCTGTCCCTTCCGTCCGACTTGGCAATTGTCGAGTCCTCAGATAGGCTGGGGGCAGCTAAGGGAGGCATACACATGAGCGGCTATACAATCATTGACGTTGATACGCACGTAACAGAGACGCCCGACCTGTGGACCAGTCGGGTCCCCGACAAGTTGAAAGACGCGGTCCCCCGCGTTGATCTTGATGCCAAGGGACGCCAATGGTGGTTCCTCGGCGACCGGCGCATAGCCAATCCGGGTCTGACCGCTACCGCCGGGGTCGGCGATATGGCCAACTGGCCCAAGTCGTATGACGAGATGCACCCCGGGGCATTCGACGCCAAGGAGCGGCTCAAATACATGGATGAAATGGGTATCTGGGCTATGGTCATGTATCCCAACGTCGGGGGGTTTGGCAGCCAGGAGTTTCTCCGTCTCGAAGATTCTGAGCTCAAGCTTACCTGTGTCAGGGTGTATAACGATTGGCAGACCGAGTGGGCCTCAGCCGATTCGCGCCGCCTGCTCCCGATCACCTCAACGCCGTTCTGGGATGTTGACGCCTCAGTTGAAGAAATCCGGCGCTGCCACGCCATGGGACACAAAGGCATCCTCTTCACCGGAGACCCGCAATCGCTCGGCCAGCCCCTCCTGGGCGACCCGCACTGGAATCCGTTATGGGAAGTGGCCTGCGAACTCGACCAGCCGATCAGCTTTCATATCGGCTCGGGCAATATGGACGGCGGATTACGACGCGACAAGGTGAAAACCTACGGCAAGATGGCGGCCTTTGCCGAGCTGTCGGTTGATATCTTCATGCGCAACGGCATTCAGTTGAGCGACCTGATCATTTCGGGTGTCCTGGCGCGCTATCCCAGCATTAAATTTGTTTCGGTCGAGAGCGGGATCGGCTGGATTCCGTTTGCCCTCGAAGCCCTGGATTATCAGTTCCTCGGCAACCGTGTCCCGGAAGAGCGGCCCGACCTCGATATGCTGCCGTCCGAGTATTTTGCACGGAACATCTACGCCTGCTATTGGTTTGAGCAGATTGCCCCGCGGCGTCTGATCGACAAGGTCGGGGCTGACCGGATCATGTTTGAAACCGACTTTCCCCATCCGACTTCGCTCTACGGTGATGAAGTCCACAACCGCATCAAGGAAGGCTTAGAGGATTGTGACGGAGAGGTTCGGCGTAAAATCCTGTGGGACAACGGACAGAAGCTGTATAGAGTCGAAGGGCCGACCGCAGCCGACGAAGCCAAGTTGAACACATAAAATCTCAGGGCCCCACTCTCAAGAAAACGGCCAAAGGGGTTATGCCCTTGGCCGTTTTGACTCTAGAGAAGGCAACCGCCCCGCTATAAGATCACCTGTTCAGGGAATCCGAATGTCTTTGTGATACACGCACCGATAGCGGACCGGAAACGTTCCCGGCTCTTCTTCAAGAATCTTTCGGCCCGTCCGTTCCTCAAACACGGAGACCCACCTCACAATATGTTCCGGTTGCAAATAGAATCCGGCGACACCCAGCTCCTGTAGAATATGCCGAACAATGCTGCCGGCCGTCAGCCCGCGGGCGGGCCGGCCGCGATACGCCTTGACCACATAGGGCGCGATATTTTCTTCAATCAGCTGATAGGCCGGACCATGTCCAACGCCAATATCGCAACTCGGCATCCCAATCACCCGCTCCCATAGACACATGCAGGGATCCTGCCGCGCTCCTCTTTGGCGTGACTATACTGACCCGCGGTCTTTCACGTCAATGCTGCTGGCAACCCGTACGGCGCTTGACTGCGAACAGGATTCATGACGGTATCCGTACTTTGGGTAGTGTCTGACTGTGGAGGTTATTATGGCGAGTTTAGTCAGCGTTGGGCGGCCGGCAGGCCATGATGCGCTGCGCGTTCATACCGACACCAGCACATACACCCATCCGCCCGTGCCCGATTTTGTTCATCCGGGTGATGACCGCCTGTACCCCGACATTCCCAATGTGGTATCCCAAGTCTTCTACACCCACGGTGATGTCGAAGCCCTTCATGGGCAAACTGGGTGAATTTGGTCAGGCTGTTATTCGAAAAAAGGCCGACAAAACTGTGGCCGAGTTCGCCCGAAATATAGCAAAACACTTCTCAGAGTAAGAACGACGGGAAAGTCCTTGAGTGAGAGACCAACCATGAAGAAAATACTCGCCCTCAGTCTGTGCGTGTTCCCGGTCCTGGCCCATGCTTTGGCCCATGCTGCGGCCTTGGGGAATCCGGGCCACAATCAACACTATTCGGGCATTGGCGTCATTTCCGGCTGGAAGTGTGACGCCACGGGGCCGCTGACCGTCCGCTTTAACGAAGGCGACCCCATCCCGTTAGCCTATGGCAATCGGCGAACCGACACCCGGTCGGTATGTGGCGATGATAACAACGGTTTTGTGTCCATCTGGAACTGGGCCAGTCTCGGCGATGGGACACACACCGCGGTCGTCTACGACAATGAGGTGGAATTCGCCCGGAGTACCTTTCACGTAATGACGACCGGCGAAGAGTTTCTGAGAGGGGCTGAGGCTGAAGTCTGGGTAGAAGATTTCCCTGCGCCAAGCGAAAGAACGCTCTTCGTGTGGAATCAGAATACCCAGCATCTTGAACTCGCAGAAGTGGGGCAGTCTACACATGCAGACATCGGAGCATGCGCCTTTGACACAGTTCAGATGCTTATGTTTATTGACAACCGAGCGGATGTGCCCTCGCTAGACCAGTGGGACCAAACGTCCCTTCTGATGTCTCGCCTGCAACCGGAGGCAGTCTATGGAGAGGCCTGGTGTGTCGCTCAAGGCGGACAGGTAGAGGTCCGCCTGCGGGATGGGACGCGAGCGGACTGCGTGCTGCCGAAGTATGCGGTCGAGGCGGACTTTGCGAATAAATGGTACGAAGGGGTCGGCCAGGCTGCCCACTACGCCCACCTTCTCCAGAAGCGTCCGGGCGTGCTGCTTATTCTCGAACACCCCAACGATTGCTACTATCTCGCGCAGCTGTGTGCCGTGCTGACCGGGCTCCGCTTTCAGCAACGGTCAATCAAGGTCTGGACGACAGGGCCGGTCTCATGTCTGCCTCTAAAGGGATAAATAAATGGGGTTTTTACCCCTTTAGTCTCATTTATGAAACCCAGGATAGGAGTTCTTGACTATAATCATATAAATTTAATGTATGCTGCACTCTGCCTTCTTGTACTGTTCTCCCTAGATTTTTATCCGCTCGTTCTCGGGATCGTATAAGGGACGGAGCGAAGCCCGAGCCGGAATACGCCGGCCCGCGACCTCTATTTCGTAGCGGCCGGACTGAATATATTCGGGCGTGACGCCAGCCGCATGATTGACGTACCCCAGGCCGATGGCCGCGCCCAGGGTATGGCCGAACATCCCGGAGGTAAGAAAGCCGACAATTTCATTATCCCGCCAAATGGGTTCGTTGTGATAGAGCAATGCCTCCGGGTCTTCTAAGGCGAATTGGACCAGTCGCTTTTTGACACCGTTGTGTTTTTGCTCCAACAGAACTTCTCGGCCTAAGAAATTTTCTTTATTCAGCCGCACGGCAAAACCCAGCCCGGCTTCGAGTGGCGTGTCTTCGTCAGCTACGTCATGCCCCCAGTGACGGTAGGCTTTTTCTATGCGTAAGGAATTGAGGGCATGATAGCCGCAGTGCTGGAGGGAAAACACTTTTCCTTCTGAAAGAATCGCATCATAGACTGAAAGAGCGAATTCAGTCGGAAGATGCAGCTCCCAGCCCAGCTCACCCACATAGGTAATACGGATGGCACGCAGCCTGGCGTCGGCAAAGTCGATCTCCTGCGAGCTGGCAAACGGAAAGGCTGAATTGGATAAGTCCGCATCGGTCAATGTGCTCAAGAGCGTCCGGGCATTCGGACCCATCACGCCCAGCACGGCGTAGGCTGAGGTCACGTCGGTAAGAAAAGCGTATTCGTCCGCAGCAATATGCGCATGTATATAGGAAAATGTTTTTGTCTGCGTTGCCGCGGCATCCACGATATAGAAACGGTCTGGCGCGACACGGGTGATGGTCACATCGGCCTCGACCCCACCCCGCTCATTCAGCATTTGGGTATAGACCACCTTTCCTATGGGAATATCAATCTGATTGCCGCAAATGCGATTGAGCACGCTCAGCGCATCTCGCCCCTGGAGGAGAAACTTGCTGAAAGAGGTTTGGTCGAACAGGCCGACATGCTCACGTACAGCCCGGTGCTCAGCCGCCGAATGGGCAAACCAGTTTTGTTTGCCGTACGAATATTGATATCTGGGTTCTACACCCGGAGGAGCAAACCAGTTAGCGCGCTCCCAGCCGGCGACTTCCCCGAGACACGCCCCCTGGCTCACCAACCGGTCGTGCAGCGGCGACAGGCGCACGTTGCGGCTGGTTTCATACTGCCGGAACGGCCAATGCATATCGTATAAAAGGCCCAGGGTTTCCGAGACCCGTTTTTCCAAATAACGGCGGTTGTTCTGGAAGGGTCTGTTGCGTCGAATATCAACGTCCCACAGATCGATGGGCGGGTGGCCGTGCGCAATCCATTCGGCCAAGACCTTCCCGGCCCCGCCGGAAGACTGAATACCGATAGAATTAAAGCCCGCGGCAACATAGAAATTCTTGAGCGCGGGTGCCTCGCCCAAATGGTAGCGGTCGTCCGGGGTGAAACTTTCTGGTCCGTTGAGGAAGAGTTTGATCCCCGCGGTCTCCAAGGCCGGCATACGGTGCATCGCCTTGTTGAACACGTCCTCAAGATGGTCCCAGTCTTCACCAAAGGTGCCAAACGCAAAATCTTCGGGAACGGCTTCGCCTCCCCTGCCCCACGGCTTGGCCTGGAGTTCAAAGAAACCGGCTAGGACACAGCCGATTTCTTCCTTGAAATACGTTGCGCTCCCAGGGTCGCGTAGCGTCGGCAAGCCGGAGGCCAGGCCGGCAATCGGCTCGGTTACAACGTAAAAATGTTCCGCCGCGTGGAGAGGAACGCTGACCCCGGCCAGGCGACCGACCTGCCGCGCCCACATACCGGCGCAGTTGACGACATATTCAGACTGGATGTCGCCGTATTCAGTTGCAACTCCGCTGACTTGGCCATCTTTTTGGTGAATGCCGGTCACCTTCACATTCTCGAAGATCCGGGCGCCGCGCATTTTGGCGCCTTTGGCATAGGCTTGGGTGGTATCGGTTGGGTTCGTCTGCCCGTCGCCCGGTAAATACACCGCCCCCACCAAGTCTGAGGCATTCATGAGTGGCCACAGGTCGGCCGCTTCCCGCGGCGTAATCACCTCAACCTCAAGCCCGAAGCATTTTGCCATGGACGCGCCGCGTCTGAGTTCCTCAAAACGCTCGGCATTATTGGCAATAGACACGGAACCGGTCTGCTTAAAGCCGGTCGCTTGTCCGGTTTCGGCTTCGAGCTCCTGCAAGAGCGTACTCGTATATTGGGCGAGTCGGGTCAGATTCTGGGTCGCCCGTAACTGTCCCACCAAACCAGCCGCGTGCCAGGTCGTGCCGCTGGTGAGGCTTTTGCGTTCGAGCAGGACCACATCGCTGAGGCCAAGTTTGCAGAGATGGTAGGCCACACTACAGCCGATTATACCTCCGCCAATAATAACGATCTGCGCATGCGAAGGGAGATTCATGGTCAGACGCTCCGTTGCTTTCTTCGTCCGATAAAAATGATTGCCAGGAAAATATCGTACAAGGATTCTCCTATGACGGCTAGGCTGCGCCCGCCGCCGCGAGGACATCTTCACCGGGTCAGTAATGTCCGATTCGGCCTGTAACGCAGCCTTGAATTCCGCAGTGGGTCTGTTAGCCTCGCCCTGTCGTTGAGGAGTTCAGGCAGACCATGAGTGGAAGCAACTCGTTTGATACGTTGAAATTTTCCACACAACTCCGTGAAGGAGGATTCACACAACAGCAAGCGGACACCCTAGCCAGCTCGCTACAGGAAGCCCTCAGCGCTACCGTTGCAACCAAGGCAGACCTGGACGGAGTGAAGTCAGAGGTAAAAGCTGACATCGTTACCTTGCGGGAAGACATGGCGAGAGGATTTCAGGACGTACATAAAAGCTTTCAGGACGTATACAAGTCTATGCTTGTGTCTACGCTGACCATTGCAGGAACGATCATAGGGACAGCCATAGCCTTAGTCCGTTACCTTGTTCCGTAGGGCGCATTCATCCCAGCAGAATTATCGCTATTCCGCTCACAACAAGGACAAGACCGGGGAGCTGACGCCAGACCTCTTGTTCACGCCACAGAACGAGCGCCAGCCCAATAGCCACGACAGCTTCAATTTGAGCAACCGCCTTGGCGTACACTACCAGGGTGAGCGAGTATGACCAAAAGGCACAGATGCTGCCGCCGAAACTCGTGGCTCCAATGAGCCACATTCGGCGCCAGTGGTTTGTAATATCGCGGAGTTCATCGCGTTTCAGCCACCACAGGGAGGCCGTGAGCAGAACAACCTCCATCCAGGTGGTATGAAACACGGCGTGTACAGCAGCCTCAAAGCGACGTGTTCCAAAGTGTGGGTTCAAGGTAGCAAACTCTGCAGTGGCCTCTTTCAACAGAAAGCTGGCGAGCATAAGAAAGACGGCACACGCAACAGCGAGCAAGGCTCCCAGGTCAAAATACAGGGCGCGACGCCAGCCCGCCGGCCCGCCCTCTTTGCCGAGATTCATCAGCATCACACCCAGACTGGAAGCAATAATACCGACCCAACCGAAGGCCGACGGATGTTCTGCAAAAAACACTACACCACACAAGGCGGTGAAGAGCACTTCCAGTTTGTGCAAGACAATGGCCTGCGCAAAATTGGTATGCTGAAAGGCGGAAACCAGGGCGATATTGGCAAGAATCTGAGTGATCCCGGTCAAAAAACAATACCAGTAGAACGCGAACGACAACTGTGGCACACCGCTCATTCCCATCAGCATGAGTACCGCGGGACCCGAGAACGGCAAATTAAACGCAAAACGTGCCCAACTGATAAGGGCGGGAGAAACCTTGCCGGACAAGGTCCGCGCCAGCGCGTTCCGCAGGGTTAAGAAAACACCGGCGGCAATGGAAATTTCAACCCAGGTCACGCTGTGATGCCATTAGCGATCAATATGGCCCGGGCTTCTGTGCGGGGCGACTTTATCTCGCATGGATTGTTTGAGGGTTTTGATTGCAGGAAAGCCACCCCGTTCATGGCGTGACCAGATCAGTTCGTCATTCAGCCGTATTTCAAAAATACCGCTTCCACCCGGAATCGTGGCTGCTGAGGCATTGTTCCTGCATTATTCCTGAGACTGATCTTCCGTTGCAGGCGGGATATCACTTTCCGCAGGCATTGCCTCGGGATTCAGCCGCATCCTCTTCATCCACAATGGCCGTTACCGGAGCAATAATATCCACGGCTTCAAACAAGTTCATGATGTGGCGGGTATTGGCCCCTAAATCTCCCTTGCCGACGCGCGAGGCAGAACGCGCAAAGAGCGTACTCCGCTCTTCCCCATCAGCCTTGACCCAGATGGTGACATCATCCTTGAATTTAATGATTCTGGTCGTCACCACGGCTTCTATTTTCCGCGCCTCAGGATCAACCGTGCTTAACTCCCAGTGGAGCGCCGCGGCTGCCCGGCGGGCAACATCAAACATCAGGGCAGCCGGTGCCGCATACGTGCGGGGTCGAAGTTCGGGAAAGGCGGTGTCTGGCGTTGTTTCCGCAACATTTGTTGATAGATAGGTCATCAGCCGGGATCCCATCCCTGGGGGGTCACTCCACGGCAGATCGTTGGAAATAAGCCCGGCAGCCAGGAGGGACGCCCACACCACAGCCAGAAAAAAAACAACCTGCAAGAGCCCACTCATGAATCGCATAGCCCTCTCCCATCATGCCTGTCTCATCACACAAATCACAGTCAATCCTGCATAATCAGGGGTCGTAACGCTTCCCAACTTGTGACCGGCAAAGAACAGGCAAAATCATGGCAGACATAGGCAGTCAGCTTGTCAGCAATCCGCGTCTTGCCTTCGAGAAAGCTCGGGACACCGTGCTGGGGCGGCTGCGCCGGGTCGAAACACAACAGCGTCTTATTTGGAATAAAGCTCGCATGGATGTTTTTCAGCAGCGCTGTGGTTTCAGGGGCGGCCGGGTCCCCCAAGAGCACGATTTCCTTGGGCCGGCGCAGGTAAAAGTCCAGCCCGCACAGCATATTGCTGAAGCCGAAGGGATTTTGCTCCAGGGAATCGTAGAACAGTCGGAAGATCGTTTCCGCCTTGGTCAGATAGTCCTGTCGCCCCGTTGCATAATAGAGGCGCAGCAGGACAGCAGCGGCCACGGAGTTCCCCGACGGCACAGAGCCGTCAAAAGCGGACTTTGAGCGGCTGATCAGCGTTTCATGGTCGGAGCTGGTGAAAAAGAAGCCGCCCTCCTGCGCGTCCCAGAAACGGTCCAGCAGCACGTCGGCCACAGCCACTGCCTCGTCCAGATAGGCTGGCTCAAAGGTCGCTTCGTATACGTCGAGTAAGGCCGCGCCGAAACAGGCGTAGTCGTCAAGATAGGCGTTAAATTTGGCGTGGCCGTCCTTATAACTGCGCAGCAGGCGGCCCTCACGACACAGGGCGGTCCGAACAAAGCGGATCCCGCGCCGGGCGACTTCGAGATAGTCAGGATTGCCCAAGACCTTATACGTCTCGGCAAAGGCCGAAATCATGAGGCCGTTCCAACTGGTCAGCATTTTCTCATCGCGACCGGGTTTCACCCGCTGTTCACGGACGGCACAGAGGCGGTCTTTGGCCTGACCGATCAACTGCTGTATATCGTCCGCCTCCCGCCGGAAGAGCCGCGCCAGTTGTTCCAGTTCCAGCGTAGGATGGAAGATGTTCTTGCGCTCGAAATTTCCAACGTCTGTGACATCGTAATAGCGACAGAATATCTCCCCCACCTCGTCGCCCAGTATCCGCATCACTTCGTCCTGGTCCCAGACAAAGAACTTGCCCTCTTGGCCTTCCGAGTCAGCATCCTGGGTTGAATAAAATCCTCCCTCCGGACTGAGCATCTCCCGCTTGACATAGGCCAGCATGTCCTCCACAACCTGCCGAAAGAAGGGCTCTCCACTGGCCTGGTAGCCTTCAAGATAGAGCCGGGCCAGAAGGGCATTGTCGTACAGCATCTTCTCAAAATGGGGCACCAGCCAGCGTTCGTCGACCGAATAGCGATGAAAGCCCCCCCCGAGATGGTCGTACATGCCGCCTTGGGCCATTTTGCGGAGCGTATGCGTGGTCATGTCCAGATAGCGCTGCTTGCCGGTGGCGTGGGCATAGCGCAAAAACAACGAAAAAACAGAAGTGTTCGGGAATTTGGGAGCCTGCCCTAGCCCGCCGTGGGTCTCATCATAGTGTTGGGCCAGCCCTTCAACCGCTTTCTCCAACACCGACACTTCAAGCGGCCGGGTCGTTGGTTCACGCCGGGCCAGTTGCTCAAGCCGGGACAGAATCTCGGCGGTCGAGCGCGTGACATCCGCGGGTTTTTCCCGATAGGCCTGGGCGATGCCTGCCAGGACTCGCGGAAACGCGGGGATGTTATGGCGGTCCTCAGGCGGGAAATAGGTGCCGCCATAGAACGGCTTGCCATCCGGGGTGAGAAACACCGTCATCGGCCAGCCCCCGCGGCCGGTCAGCATCTGGACCGCATTCATATAGATTTCATCAACATCCGGCCGTTCTTCCCGGTCCACCTTGATGTTGACGAACAGCGTATTCATCAGGTCAGCAATGTGTTTGTTCTCAAAGGACTCGTGGGCCATGACATGACACCAGTGACAGGCCGAATAGCCGACGCTCAGCAGAATCGGTTTGTCTTCAGATTTGGCTTTGACAAACGCCTCTTCGCCCCACGGGTACCAGTCCACCGGGTTGTGGGCGTGTTGGAGCAGATAGGGACTCGTCTCTGTTATCAGACGGTTCGTGAATGTTTCCGGCATACCGACCTGTCGCTTCTTCCCCCCTCTCCTCTTGAGGCCTGTCCTGAGCCTGTCGAAGGGGAGAGGGCCGGGGTGAGGGGTCTCAGATATGATAGATGCGCTCGGCTTCCCGTCTGAGGTCCGGCTGAAAATCAGGATGGGCAACTTCGAGGAGGGCTGCGGCGCGCTGTTTGAGGGACTTGCCCTTGAGTTCGGCAATCCCGAATTCGGTCACCACATAGTCAACAAAGGTCCGCTGCGCAGTCACCACGCTGCCCGGCTCAAGCATGGGCACAATCCGAGAGACCCGGCGACCGCCCACCACCGCGCTCGACGGCGAGACGATCACCGACCGACCCGGATTACAGTAGGCCGCGGTAATAGTAAAAATGGTCTGGCCGCCCGTGCCGGTATACATGAACGGCCCGAACGACTCGGAGCAGGCCTGCCCGCCCAGGTCCACGGCCAGGGCGTTATTGACGGCAACATAGTGCTCCTGATTGACCAGCAGGCGTAAATCATCCGTATAGGTAAAGTCGTAAAACTCGAATTTCGGGTTGCCATCAATAATCGCCAGCTCGTCCGGGAACACCCCGATCCCGGCGCTGGCAACGACCTTGCCGGGGTTCACGGTCTTGTATTTTCCGGTAATAACGCCCTCCTGCACCAGACGGGCAATGCCAGCGGGAATCACCTCAGTGTGAATACCCAGGTCGTTCTTGTTGCCCAGATACATGCCGAGTGGAGAGGAAACGCTGCCCAAACCGATTTGGACAGTGTCGCCGTCGTGAATGAGTTCGTTGGCCACCAGGGTGCAGATGATCTCGGTCAGGGCGACTTCTTCTTCGTTGCGCTGCGTTGTTGGGAGTTCGGCCGCGGGCCGCGTAGGTTCCACAAAATAATCGATCTCGGACACATGGATATAATTCTCTCCGCCGGTTCGGATCAGGTCGTCCTGGACCTCAGCCACGACCGTCCGCGCCGCGGCAGCCATGGTTTTGGACATGAACAGGCCATGCCCAAAACTGCAATAGCCGTGCTTATCAGGGGCGGAAACCGGGGTCATATACACGTCGCAGACGATGCCTGGCGGGAGTTCACCCCGGCGGTAATACATCACCGGAATGAAGTCCATATTCTTTTTTCCCATGAGCGGGCGGGTGGTCACGCCCAGGTAGGGCGTCTGAATGGTAAAAGCCTGGTCCGCGCCCGGTTGGTCCCAGTCAAAGAGCGGACCGATGGTGCCGATTTTTACCTCGTGCAGTTCTTCTTTGCGCGCCAGCAGGGCCTCGCACAGCGAGAGCGGGGTTGCGTGCAACCAGTTGAACTGCACGGAGTCGCCGTTCCGCACACACCGGACCGCCTCTTGAGCAGAGACCAGCTTATCACCGCATTGACCACGCCAGTTCATGGCACCCTCCTCAACAAAAGGAATTTACGATTCTGTGGCCGGAGCATAAACCACACCGGTCAAGAAAGCAAAGTCGGTCCGCATCGCGCAGCGCATTTCGTTGAGCACGATTTCCCGGTATGGTAGGGATCACAGGGAAGGAGGCAGTTATGGATATTCGGATTGAGTATTGCGCAGCGTGAAGCTATGAGCCAGAAGCCGTCAGTTTGGCGGAATATGTATTGACCCACAATAAACAACAGGTTCAGGGCCTGACCCTGGTTCCGTACGATGACGGTCGGTTCGAGGTCATTGTCAACGGGACAAAAATTTACTCCAAGCTCGAAACCGGCGTCTTTCCTGACAATAAGGCAGTCCAAGCCGCACTGAAGAAGCAAGCCGCGTAATCGGGCCGTTTCGTAGGATACGAAGACACCGGTGCGTCTGCGCTCTCGCTGTCTTCGTTGGCTCGACACACAGGGAGACCTATGGAAATTGGTATATATGCGACCACGCACGGTCTGGCCTATCGGGATGACCAGAACGTATTGGCCCGCTCCCTTCCCCCGGACCAACTCCAGCCGGTAGAAACCGCCCAGCTCGCTGAACGCTTGGGGTTTCACTCCATGTGGTTTCCAGACCATGTGTGCATGCCCGTGGCCTCGGAAAGCGAGCATGTCGCCAACGCCTCAGGCAGCCGCGCCTACGAGTCGCGCCATACCATGTTCGACGCGGCTGTGGTGATGGGTGCCGTTGCCCATACGACGACCAGCCTCAAGCTCGGCACGAGTGTCCTTATTTCCCCCTATCGGAATCCCCTTAGCGACGCCCGCCAGTTTGCGACCATAGATCAGCTCTCGGAAGGACGGCTCCTATTCGGCGTTGGAGCCGGCTGGATGCAGGAGGAGTTTGCCGCAATCGGTATTCCCTATGCCGAACGTGGCCCGCGGACGGATGAGTGCATAGAAGTTTATAAACGCGCGTGGACAGACGATGTCGTCAGCTACCAAGGACGGTTCTATCAGTTTGCCTCGCTGTCCATGGACCCCAAGCCGCGCCAACAGCCGCCCCCGATCATCTATGGCGGTGTCACCCCTGGCGGCGCCCGACGGGCCGCACGCTTATGCGACGGCTTTTATCCGATTTTTCTCGATCCGTTTGCGCGACCGGACCGTTACGCCACAGAACAGGCAATAATCAGAACAGAGCTGGACGCAATCGGTCGCCCACACGATGCGTTTATCATGATGGGCGTGAGTTCGGCCCGCCTCACTTCGTCGTCTGATCCTCTCAGTCAGGAGCGGCCACGCCGCATCTGTACGGGCACGGCAGAACAAATCCTCGAAGACCTCCACGGTTTTGCCAAAGAAGGCTATGGACTGGTCGTGTGTTTCTTTGACTGTCCGTCCGGGCAATTGTCCGAGCTTGAAGACCAGATGCAGCAGTTCAGCACCAGCGTTATCCCCGAAGCCAAGAACATCCGACCACAGGGAGGCTGGAAAACGACCCTCAGGTCTCTTTCTGCTTGAGTCAGGCGGTAAGCCGGTCAGGTCCAAGAGCACCCCATACTGCTCCAGTCAGTGTCCGCAGGGGTCTCATATAAAACAATTCAAAGTCCGACATCGTTCCCTCCTTCCGTTGAGATGGTTCCCACTGTACCCTTCCCCGCTCTTCTCGTGAAGTTCGTGCAGAGGGATTGTCGGAAAATGTCCATTTTAGCTAAAATGGATAACCCCAAAACCTTGGAATATAGGTTTTTGACTATAGTCTGTTATTGTCTTTTGTATTTTCCACGGCCCATCTGCCTGATAATTATTCATTTGACAGATACAGATGTTATCAGTAGTTCTATGCCTGGAAACTGTCCGATATCTCAGCGTAGTAAGGAGGATGTACATGATCGTTATTGCGGGAACAATCCCGGTCAAGGCCGAACGCTGGAATGACGCCAAGATGGTGGAGGAAACGCTCAAAGAGCCGGGCTGCATCAGTTATCAATTCCACACCGCGGCAACCGCCGAACATACCTTTTTCCTCTTCGAGGAATGGGAGTCGGAAGAGGTGCTGGCCGCTCACTTTCAGACCGAGCATCTGCAAAATTTCCTCAAAGAAGCTCCCAGCCTGCTGGCAGGGGCACTGGACGCAAAGAAATATACGGTAGAGAAGTCCGAAGTCTTATCGGTCTGAGGACGACCCCTACTCGGAGGATGAGAACATGGGTCTGGCCGTGTCCGAGACTGCATGCAACACGTGCTTGCTCGTAGTGCTTGTGGCAGTCAGTTAGGCGAGACTGGATTGGAGGCGAACATGAGCAGGGGCAGAGACGAACGGGAGAGGTCCGGTCGAAACGTCGTGAGAACAGGAGCGGTGCTGGTAGCTGTCAGCCTCCTGTTACAGGCTGACAGTACGCAGGCGGCCGTGGACGAAGAGTCACAGTTTGTTCTGAACACCTTCTCGTTTCTCATCTGGGGAGCACTGGTGATGTGGATGTGCGCGGGCTTCACCATGCTGGAGTCGGGCTCGGTGCGCACGAAGAACGCTTCAGTGATCTGTCTCAAGAATATCGGACTGTATTCGGTCGCAGGGCTGACCTATTACTTCATCGGCTACAATCTGATGTACGTTGATGTCGGGTCCTGGGTCGGCTCGGCGACCTTTCTCTACGGTCCTTCAGCCGATGAACTGGCCCTGTTGTCCGATCAGACAGAGGCCCTGGCCGCCGTCATCGCAAACGGCTATGCCACGATGTCAGACTGGTTCTTCCAGATGGTCTTTGTCGCAACGGCCGCCTCGATTGTTTCCGGCACCCTGGCCGAACGGGTCAAGCTGTGGTCGTTTCTTACCTTCACGACCATTTTGACGGCAATTATCTATCCCATTATTGGAGCCTGGACCTGGGGTGGAGGCTGGCTGAATCAAATGGGCTTTCAGGACTTCGCCGGTTCCACCATCGTCCATTCGACCGGCGGCTGGGCGGCGCTGGCCGGCGCCATGGTCGTGGGGCCACGAACGGGGAAGTTCCGACCCGACGGCAGTGTCAAACCCACCCCTCCCTCGAACGTCCCGTTCGTGACCCTGGGTGTTCTCATTCTGTGGTTTGGCTGGCTCGGCTTTAACGGTGGCTCGCAACTCGCTCTGGGTGGCGTGGTTGACGCAGTGGCGATGAGCAATGTGCTTGCGAACACGAACCTGGCGGCGGCCGCGGGAGTTGTGGCCGCCTTATGCGTTTCACGGCCCCTGCTGGGGCGGGTCGATCTGCTTGCCATCCTGAACGGTGCGATTGCCGGCCTGGTCTCGATTACCGCGGGACCGGATATCGTGGAGCCATATTGGGCGGTCATCATCGGAGCGATTGGCGGGGTGCTGTGTCTGTGCGGCACGAAGATACTGGAAAATATGAAGCTGGACGATGTGGTCGGCGCAATTCCAGCCCATCTGTTCGCCGGTATCTGGGGAACGCTGGCGGTCTGCATCGCCGCGGGTGGCAATATCGGCGTACAATTCCTCGGGGTGCTGGCCGTAGGGGTGTTTGCCTTCGCGACTTCGTGGGGAGTATGGCTGGCGCTGGGAAAGACCGTCGGCGTCCGGGTTTCGCGGAGCGTCGAAGAGGTCGGTCAGGATACCATGGAACTCGGCATCGAAGCCTATCCGGAGTTTATTGTCATGCCCGACCCGGACGATGTGAAGGAACTCGGCAACCCGGTCCAAACGGCTCCGTCTCCCGATTCATAGTGGCCGTTATCCTGTTAGCAGCCACTGGACGGCGACGACCGCGCCGATGACCCCAGCCATGTCCGCAGTCAATCCGGCGACCAAGGCGTGTCGAATGCGGACCACGCCAACCGCACCAAAATACACCGCCAAGACGTAGAAGGTCGTTTCCGTGCTGCCCTGGAGTGTGGAAACGAGATAGCCAACCAGACTGTCCGGCCCTTGGGCTTGCAGAATCTCAGCCATAATGGCATAGGCCCCAGAGCCGGATACGGGCCGCAGGATGGCCATCGGCAATGCCTCGGCAGGGAACCCGATCAGGCTCAGAATGGGCTGCACGCCGGCGATCATCACATCCAACAAACCCGAGGCCCGGAACATGCCAGCCGCAACAAGAATGGCAACCAGAAACGGAATGATCCTGAGGGCCACCTGAAAGCCCTCTTTTGCTCCTTCGATCATGGCATTATACACTGCCACTCTTTTGCCAATGCCGTAGCCCAGCATCACCACGATGAGCACAGGTAGCAGCCAGGCCGAGACCGCGTTACGCAGCAGCGGACCAAGCGTCTGAGCGTCATTCAAGCCGGATTGCAGAAACAAGAGAAAGGCGACGCCAATCGCTCCGACAGCGACGCTGGCCAGCAGACAGCCCGGCCGGGAGGTCGGCTGTTCAGTGCCCAGCGTTTCCTCATCCGGCAAGTCGACCTCGGGAGCGTCTTCTTCCTGCTTAGCGGCTCGATCACGCACGCTGAACACGGGCAAGCCCTGTAGGAGCTTTGCCGCGAGAATACCAACGCAGGTCGAGAACGAGGTAGCCAGAAGCGTGGGCAGCCAAATGCCCGCCGCATTCTCTGACCCCATCGACGCTCTCAGTGCAATCACACCAAGGGGAGCCAGGGCAACATTCGAGGTATTGATGGCCAGGAATAAGACCATGGCGTTGGTCGCCGTGCCTTTGTGGGGATTGAGGCTATCAAGCTCCTGCATGGCCTTGATCCCGAAAGGTGTGGCCGCGTTGCCCAGGCCCAGCATATTGGAGGCGATATTCATGATCATGGTGCTCAGAGCCGGGTGGTCGGTCGGCACGTCAGGAAACAATCGCACCATGAGGGGACGCAGCCAGCGCGCCAGGGTGTGCAGAAAACCGCCAACTTGCACAATGCGCAGCATACCCAACCAGAAGGCCATCACGCCGACCAGACCGATGGCCAGCGTTACCGCGGATTTGGCCGAGTCTATTGAGGCGGCCGTAACCTCGGCCATCTTGCCGGTAAAAGCGGCGGTCACAACAGAACCGACAATCAGACCGAACCAAATCCAGTTCATATGGGAGAGCGGCTGCGGGGCGTGTGGAGCTATGCTACAGGAAATATAGCAGTCTCACACACAAAGGAATATGACCTGCCTATGAAGCGGACGAGTTGGGTGGCATTTGGAGTGATTCTGGCGGTGATGGCGATTGTCGTCTATTCGACGTTCCAGATAGGCGGGGTGCGCTGTGAGGTCTGTATTACCTTTCACGGTCGGCAGGTCTGCCGCGAAGTGGACGGGGCGACAGAGCATGAAGCCCAGATGGCGGCAATTACCAATGCCTGCGCCCTGCTCGCCTCGGGGGTCACCGACACTATCGCCTGTCAGAACGCCCCCCGGGACCGCCTCACCTGTCGCCCGGAGTAAACAGATACCCTAGCTGTGGAGGCAGGTGCGGGGTCCAGGCCGTCATAACAGGGAGTAGCCGTTTGTGTGGAAACCTTTTAGCATTGCAGCGGAAAGGGTGATCCTGAAAAACGGATTGGCGTGTACTGTGCCGCGGGTGGCCGGTCCGCGCTGGCGGCTGACGTGTTATAAGATATGGGTTTTCCCAATATCGCGCATCTGGAAGTCGGCTTTAACGGCTGGGCCGAGGCCGGGCTGCCCGTGGAAAGGCCAGACCAGTCATAATCTGTTCCCCATGCCCACTATCCTGGTCCTGTTGAGACGCTTCGCCCACCAGCTACGGAAAGACCATCTGGATGTGGTCCTCTTGGTGCTGGTCATCATCTCCATCACCGGAATGGTGGGGATCTCGTTTTTTGAGCCACAGTTATCCGTGGTGGACGCGGTATGGTGGACGCTCGTGACCATTACCACGGTCGGCTATGGCGATATCTATCCGACCTCGTTGGGAGGCCGGATCGTCGGCATCTTTCTGATGCTGTTCGGCATTGGGTTTCTCGGCATGCTGACGGCCACCCTGGCCAGCACCTTTGTTGAAAACCGGCGGCAGGAGGGAAAAGGGATGAAACCGCTCTCAAGTACGGGCCATATTGTGCTGTGCGGCTGGAATTATAAAGCCAGGGAAATCATTGAAGAGGTCAGAGCCGACGAAAAGGCCCGCCACCGTTCGATTGTGCTGATCGCCGCCTTACCGGAGAACCCCTTGGACAGTGAACAGGTCCAGTTTGTCAGCGGAGTCGTCAGCCCGGAAACCTTGGCCCGGGCCAACGCCCAAGAGGCAGAGGTCGCCATTGTGCTGGCGGATGAACAGGGCGAGGTCCATACGCGGGATGCCAAGACGATTTTGGATACGCTCACCATCAAAACCACCTCCCCTAATCTGTATACGTGCATTGAATTGCTTGACCAACAAAATATTGCCCACGGCAAGCGGGCCAAGGCGGATGAAGTGATTGTCACCGGTGCATTGAGTACCAACCTGCTTGTCCAGGCCGCCTTGAACCGGGGCGTGCCCCTGCTGATCAACGAACTCGTCAGCAACCGCTTCGGGAGTGCGCTGTACACCATTCCGGTGCCGCACGCCTGCGTTGGCCATGCTTTTGTGGATGCACTGATTGAACTGAAAAGAGCACAGAATCTCCTGCTTGTAGCCGTCGAAAGCCGGGCACAGGCAAGGTTTCTTGCAAACCCACCCAGCGACTATATAATCCAGGCAGAAGACCAACTCATCGTTATCGGACAGGAACGTCCCAACCAGGGCTAAGAGTGGAGGAAGCAACCTATGCCGTCAGAGTATTTTGGGAAAGTAAAATCGCTGCTGCTTGATTTGGACTACGCGATTACACACGAGGACGAAGACCAGGAATTGTTTATCATTGATGACGAAGACAGCGGCATCAACAACCTCATCGTAGACTGCGAAGACCCCTTGCTCGTGTTGGAGCAGGTCATTATGCCCATTCCGCAGGAGCCGGGGAATTTATTCCGGCATTTGCTACAGATGAACCGGCTTCTGGTGCATGGCGCCTTTGTCGTGGACGAAGAGACGCAGACCATTCTCTTTCGTGACACGCTACGCATCGAGAATCTGGACAGCAATGAACTGGAAGGCTCGATTGAAGCGCTGAGTCTGGCCCTGGCCGAGAATGCGGGAGAACTCCTCTCCTATACAAAGAGTAAACGTGCCCTCCAATAAACAGGCAGAGGCTGGACACGTTTACTCTTTCACGCACTAATCACTCTGGAGGTATATTATGGCAAGTTTTTTTCAACGCCTATTCAAAATCGGACAATCCGAAGCCCACGCCGTTCTTGACAATATGGAAGACCCTATCCGTATGACCGAGCAGGGCATCCGTGATCTCAAGAACGATCTCCAAGCCAGCATGACCAGTCTGGCCGAGGTCAAGAGCGTGGCTATTCGCCTGAAAAAGGACGGGGATAGCAGTAAATCTCTGGCCGCCGAGTATGAGCGCAAGGCCATGCTGCTGCTGCAAAAGATGCAGAGTGGCGAGATGGACCAAGCCGAAGCCGAGCGTCTGGCGACCGAGGCCCTGAAAAAGAAAGAAGAAACCAGCCAGAGGGCTACTCAGGCGCTGAAAGACTGGGAAAATCAAGACAGTATGGCCAACCAGCTTCAGGGCAAGATCGAGAAGCTGAAATCCACGATTACCAAATATGAGAACGATCTCATTACCCTCAAGGCCCGCGCGCGCACGGCAGCCTCGACCAAGAAGATCAATCAGCAACTCGCCAAGGTCGATTCATCCAGCACAATCGTCATGCTGGAAAAAATGCGCAACAAGGTTGAAGAAGACGAGTCTTTGGCCCAGGCGTACGGCCAGGTCGCCGATATCGATAAAAGCGTCGATAGTGAGATTGATGCGGCCCTGAGCCAGGGCAATGCGACGGCGAATGATTCCCTGGCCGCGCTCAAGGCCAAGATGGGGATTACGGCTAGTAGTGAGTAGTTAGTGGTTAGTGGTTAGTTTTTTCCAGCCACTAGCCACTAGCCACTAATCAGGAGCCCTTATGTCTCTCTGGCACAAACTCTTTGGCACAAAAGACGAGCAGGCGGACCTCGACCCGCTCAGCGATTTAACCCTCTCGAATTTGAAAGTCGGCTATCTGGTCGATTATGACCTCAAGACCTGGCAGGTCAAAGGTCAGAGCAGCTACACCTTTGACGACACCAAGACGCAGGAATGGGAACTCGACGCCGGAGACGATGCGTTCTTCCTTGAGCGCGAAGAGGACGATGCTGTCGAATGGAATATCTCGCGTAAAATAGATTTTTCGGCTCTGGGTCAAAGCGTTCGGCAGCACATCAGGCAGCATGACGATCCACCTGAGGAAATCGAATATCAGGGCAGGCGTTTTCGCCTAGTCGAAAGTGGCGCCGGCTATTATCACCCCAACGGGCGCGTTGCCGGCGATGAGATGATCTATTGGGATTATACCGACGCCTCGGAAGACAACACCCTGACCATCGAACAGTGGGACGAAGACGAGTTTGAAGCCGCCGTCGGAAAATACGTCAACGAGTACGAGTTCTCCCATATTCTGCCACGAGAACAGTCGTAGATCAGACCCTAATACACCTCCCACCTGCCCTGCTGATAATACGCCTGCAAAACGGGCCGGCTCTCCCGATTGACCTCAATCTCGTCTATGTCCCGAAAGACACCCTTCCCGAAATGGACCAGCGCCATCATCGCCCCCTGATTAAGAAAGCGTGTCTCAACCCCTTGAAAAGACAGGCCTTGGACAGTTTCTTTTAGAGCAGCAGGTTCCAACAGTTCAGCATCAACCCCCAGCATAAACCCCCATTCGCCCAGCGTCGGGATATGGTTGTGGTAGGGCAGGACGCTGAAGCCGGCCTCTGCCATTGTTTTCTGGATGCACACAAAAGCCTGACGGCTGAAAAACGGGCTGGTCGCCTGTGTAACCAGGGTCCCGCCCCGTTTCAGATGCTTCTTGCACAGACGATAGAAGTTGAGCGAATACAGCCGGGCCAGTTCAACGGAGTTGGGGTCGGGCAGATCAATAATAATCGTGTCGAATAAATGTGCCGTATCCTGGAGAAAGGAAAAGGCATCGGCATTGACAACGGACACCCGAGGGTCGGCCAAGGCGTGCGCATTGAGCTGCAGAAAGACCGGATGGGTGGCGGCCAGGGTCGTCATCTCCGGGTCGAGATCAACCAGGGTCACGGCTTTGACCTGGGAGTATTTGAGCACCTCCCGTAAGGCCAGCCCATCGCCGCCGCCGAGAATGAGTACCTCTTCCCGATTGCCGGCCAGAGCCAAGGCCGGATGGACGAGCGGTTCGTGGTAGCGCTCTTCGTCATAACTGCTGAACTGCTGGTTGCCGTTGATGTAGAGCCAGTAATCATTCCGCCAGCGCGTCACCACCAGCCGCTGATAGGGGGTCTGCCTGACCAGGATAACCGTGTCTTTATACAGAGCCTGCTCGCCGAACAGGAGGATGGGTTCCGCCAGGACAAACAGTCCGATAAGCCCTGCACCAACCCCGGCCCAGAGACCGCTCAGCAGTCGCGGCGCGCTCAGCAAAGATCGAAAGCGAAATAGCAGCAGCGAGGCAACCCCGAAATTCACCGCGCCAAGCGCTATCGGGGTATAGGTCAGGCCGAAATACGGCAGGGCCACAAAAGCAAAGAACAGCCCCCCGATAAGCGCGCCGTAATAATCTTTCTCCATCACCGAAGAGATGTTGACCCGGAGTTCTTCATAGGCGGCGTTGACCCGCGTAATGAGCGGAATCTCCATACCGATCAACAGGCCGATGGCGATGCCGAGCGGATAAATCACCACCCCCACATTATTGAGAAAAGGAGACAGGACGTAGGCTGCGACCGCGGCGCTGGCACACAGCAGGGACAGCGCAAACTCAAGAACGGTAAAGCTGTCCAGCAGATGCGTGCTGCAATAGCGACTCAGATGACTGCCCAGGCCCATGGCAAACAGCATGAAGGACATCATCAGCGTCCACTGCAACACCGCATTGCCAAGGAAATAGGTCGCCAGCGTGCACAGCACAAACTCGGCGACTATGCCGGCACAGCCCGTGGCAAACAGGCACAGCTTCAGCAGACTAGAGACACCAAGTGATGAGAAAAGACGCACCAATATAGGAGAACATCTCGATATAAGCAGCCCCGAGATTCGGCTGTTCATGCTCAACCAGCTCGGCCGTGATGGTCGTTCCCGGTAAGAGCACCTTATCCGTAGCCCAGCGGATAATCGGCAGCGCGATCAGGCCGACCACGGCCAGGGAGCAGAAGGTCAGCAGGTTGTCCTGCCAGGCATAAAAATCACCACTCACCGCATAGCGCAGGATATTGCCCATACTCAGCAGCGCGCCGGCAAAGCTGACCCCAACGGCAACATTATCCTTTTCGATCTCGTCATGAATGCTGTAGGGCGTGATCCACTCATACACGAGCCCAGTCAGCATCAGGGCCAGTTGGCCCATCCCCCAAAAGCCAATGGCCGTCCAGACCGTACCCCCCTCCCCCGAAATGGCACCGAACAGAATCAGACCGGTGGCCGCATACACGCCCCCGGCGGTTATCCCCGTTCCCGCGTTTTGATCTTGAACGATCTCTTTGGTGTTGCTGAACTGGAACAGAATCAAGCGGTCGCTGACAAGCGTTGAGATATTCAGCAGGACGATGGCCAGTATCCCGTACAGAAACAGATCGAGCACATCGTCGACCAGGCCGCTCGACGGGCCGACAATGGCTCCGCCAATGGCAAACACGACGCCGAGATAATACCCCACAAGGGCCAGAGCCAAGGCTGAGTTTTTCCGCTCAACCAGTTCCTCGTGAATATGAAAGTCGCGGTGCAGGAAATCAAAAACGCGCTTCCCCAGCCAGAACAGGACATAGGCCGCCAGGAGGTAGATGCCGGCCAGAATCGCTGTGTCGAGAGTCATGACCTGCCTCTATTTGCCAAAGCCAAAGCCGCGCGAGCGCACCGGGACGCTGCTCCGCCCGAAGCGATTGTTGAATTTCTGTTGGAAGCGCTGTTGTCGGGCGACATCCCTGGAACGCCGGCGGGCGAAAAAAGACGGCTTCTTCTGCTGTGTGACCGTACCCCGCGTCCCATATTCCTTTCCCGTCCGGCCATAGTACGGCCGTTGCTGTGAGCGCGAGCGTTGATAGGAATCATAGTCATTCCGAAAGATGGACCCCCGGCCCAGCCCGAGGAGGTCGCGCATGAGCGCGTACTGGCCGTAAAACGCCCAGAACGACATGCCGCTGCTATTCGTCTGCCACGAGCCGTAACGCGAATTACCAACGTAGTCATAACCGGGCGGATGAGGGACAGTGTTCTCCCCGTCAGGGGTTTTGGAGGCAAGCGTCATGCCGAGAAAATTCTCATTGTCACGATAAAAAGATTCCGGCACTTGCAACCAGTCGGTGGTCCAGGAGTTTTCTCCTTGGACGACTTGATACTGATGGAAATACGAAGAGAAAAACGTGCCCTCCTCGCGCATGTCGTCAAGGATGATGGCGTATTCCGGTACAGAGGCGAGCTGAGATTTTAATCGATCAAGCGGACTGGCAGAGGAACAGGCGGAAAGCAGGAGGGCGCAGCAGGCGGCAAGGATCAAGCCAGCATTCCAGGGCCACGAGCCCTGTCGATACGGGGCTGTTCCGGTATTCCGCCTCATCACCGTGCGCAGCTCGTTCATAACAAGAATACTGTGAAGTAACTCTTTCAGGCTGTCAAGCAAAACCGCAGCCGTCTCCGGGCGTTCTCCCTTGCGTGAGCCCGATCTTTTCGCTACGACGTGGGCAGTTTTATTCTCTTTGTATTCATAAAAGGAGGGGATTCATGAAATACGGCTTGCACTTGGCCGGCGGCGCTTCGGTGTGTGACCGCAAGGTCCTCATGGAGGTTGCCCGCATTGCCGAGGAGGAAGGCTGCGACTCGCTCCTCATTGGCGATCATATTGTCCTGCCCAAGACCATTGCCTCGCCCTGGCCGTATGAGGAGTATAACGACGGCAAACCAAACTACGATATTTACACCAGCATGGAATGGCTGGACCCCTTCGATACCATCGCCTTTGTCGCGGGCATTACCGACAGGATTCGGCTCGGCCTGAGCGTCATGATTGTCCCCTACCGTCACCCGTTTGATGTGGCGCGGCGGGTTGCCACCATTGATGTCTTGTCCGGCGGGCGCTTCATCCTCGGCACCGGGGTGGGCTGGCTGGAAGAAGAGTTCAACCTGCTGGGCGTTCCCTTTCAGCGTCGCGGCAAACGCACCCGGGAATATATCGAAATGATGAAGGCGCTGTGGACCGAAGACAGCCCACGCTATGCGGGTGAATTCGTCAGGCTGGAAGAAGACGTCAACGTGCTCCCGCGTCCCCTTCAGAAGCCCCACCCGCCCATCTGGGTTGGCGGAGAATCGGTCTACGCCCTGAAACGGGTGGCCCGGTTTGGCGACGGCTGGCATATTGCCCTGCTGACCTTTAACCAGATTCGTCCCATGTTGGAGCAACTGAAACGCCTCATGGACGAGGCCGGACGAAATTATGACAACCTCGAACTGACAGCCATGACCGACCCGACCCGGACCACGCCGGACGATATCAAAACCTACCGCGACCTGGGAGTGAAAGTCCTGTACACCGTGCCGCTCAGCCGCGACCCGGATAGCATCGCCCAGGAAGTCCGCTCATTCGCTAAGCAAGTTCAAGACGTAGCGTAAACCGGCGCAGAATAAGGAGGAGAAAACTATGCTGACACGAGACGAGATGTTTACCGCGTTCGCCAAATGGGGAGTTGCCTGGAACGAACACGACCTCGACGGCGTGATGGATCTGTTTCACGACAAGATTTATTTCGAGAACTGGACCGGAAGCTGGGTCAGGGGCAAGGAGAATCTGCGTCAGGCCTGGACCCCCTGGTTTGCTAACCACGGGGGATTCACGTTTACGGACGAAGAGACCTTCATCGACGAGGGAGAACAAAAAATGCTCTACCGCTGGCAGCTCGACTCGCCCTCGTTTGAAAGGGGCCAGGAGAACAAACACGAAGCCCGACGCGGGATTGATGTCCTGCATTTCACAGACGGCAAGATCATTCAAAAACTCACCTACTCCAAGACCACGATTGAACTGAACGGGGAACGGGTGCGCCTGAGGCCGTAATGCACTCATGAGGATACCAAAAGGAGGGTGCAGCGTGGCGACATTTTCTCCGGACCAGGTAGAAATTTTTGGGAAGGGCGTTCTGCAGGCCGAAGGTGTGGTCGTTGATAAAGAGGGCGCGGCCTATGGCGCGGGGCGCAACGGCATTGTGTACCGAGTGATCCCGGACGGGACAGTCAGTGAAATGGCCCATTTGCCGGAGGGCTCCATGCCCAACGGCGTGACTATGGACCGTGAGGGCAATATCGTCTACTGCGACTTGGCCAAGCAGGCCGTGCTGCGCGTCTCTCAGAGTGGCCAGGTCTCGCTCATTGCCGACCAGGTAGGCGACGTGAAGCTCACCATGCCGAATTTCGCCAGCTATGACGCGGAGGGGAATTTATACGTCTCCAATTCTTCGAGCGCGCCAACCCTGGAAAAGGCGCTAGACGAGCTGGCCCAGCCGGCCCCGAATGGCGCGCTTGTCCGTATCCGCCCGGACGGCCGGGGCGAGGCCGTTGCCACCGGTATTTACCTGGCCAACGGCACCGCCATCGCACCGAATGAAGACGCGGTCTACGTGCTGGAAAGCACCCGGGACGACTGCCTGCGCATTCAAATCAGGAAAGACGGGACTTTTGGCCCACCCGAAATATACGCCAAGGACTTTCCCGCCCTGCCCGACGGCATGGCCTTTGACGTTGACGGCAATCTCTACGTCACGCTGCCGGCCAAAATCGGCGGCGCACACACGCTCCAGGGGATCGCCCATCAGGGTGTCAACATGGCTCCGGCCCATCAGATCATCAAGGTCGATACCACTGGTCAGTGGAGTCTGTTGATTGACGACCCTGAAGGGCAAAAGCTAAATTTTCCCACCAACTGCGCGTTCGGCGGCCCGGACTTGCAGGACCTCTATTTTGCCAATCTGGAAGGCGACCACTTCAGTCGCGTGCATACCAGCGTACGCGGGCATCCACTCTATCACCAGCGCTGAGCTATCACATAAGGTCCGGCTGCCTCGGCAGCCGGACCTTATAAGTCCATAGGCAGACCTAAGTGCTCCGCGTAGATGAAATGCCGGTGGTCCATGAGTATCGGCGTTGCCGCGGCGGCCACGCCGGGATGATGGTTCTGGTAGAGGGGACGGAAGTCTTCGAGCATCGGGCACTCGTCGGGCGGTAAGGGCTCGATCAGATGCGAGAAACCGGCCCAATAGATGTCCAGGGCTGACAGCGTGTTGCCAATAAAATAGCGCCTGCCCCGGGCCTGTTGCTCTTCAAGCAGGCTGCTCAGGGCGTTCAGGATTTCGATCACCCGCGCGGGAGCCGCTTCCCCGGCCTCGGGCGAGTAGCCGTATTTTGCACCAAAGGCTTTGAGGAAGGCCCGTTGCTCTTCCGGCAGGTCAGGCGTGGACAAGCCCTGATGCACCGTCATCAGACGCCGACTCCAGCCAAAGCCGTGCATACCGCACAGTTCATTTGCGTAGCCGAACATTGTGATCCGGTCGGCTTGATTGGCCGGAATAAGCGCAGGCTCGGGTTGGATGCGCTCCGCCAGGTAGAGTTGCTCGGCCCAGTTTGACTTCGGAAATTCATCATTCCAGGCAATCGCCGGCGCGGAGGCCTGCGCCGTCCAGGCAATCAGGTCGGCGTGGTCGGAGCCGATCTCAAACAGCCCGCGCGTGTACGGAATCTTCTTCACGTCCAGAATGCCACGAATCCCTTCCGCCCACGGACCAGGGATGCCTTGACCCAGGACCACCCGCATCCCGGATTGCTTTCTGGCTTCTGCAACACTGACATATGCGGCCATAGCTTTTCTCCTTTTTCCTGTGTTGTTTTCCTGTGTTGTTAATTGCCCTGACCGGGCGAAAGAGGAAACGTATCCGGCATCTCGTCTCTATTGGAGGACACGTTTCCTCTTTGTGGAAGCTGATCCGGCGTCACCCAATCTTCGGAGATACCGTTCATGAATTCCGGTGGTAAGGCTCTGATAGGGGTCCCCTCAAATTTCGCCGGCAGTTCCGCAGGCCGAGTAGTGTAGACGTACACAACTCTATAGCCGGGTCGAACCGCCACAACGCCCGGCAGTTGCGACAGGGCATGCTCAGCCGTTGTATACTGCCTTTCGATTGTGCGGACTTGAGAGGTTTTATAGGCTTGCAGCGCTCGGCCCGAGACGGCTCGACCACGCGCGTCCGTGATGTCGCTCGGGATTTCGGCTCGCCGGAGCGCCGCAAGGTCGCCTTGCGGTCGCGGAGCGCACGCGCCCAGGAGTCCGAGCACGATCACTAAAATTATGCTTTGCACAGGTTTTCCCCCTCAGTCTCTTCTCGCTTGTACCCGAATCGGCGCGAGGTCCTCAGGCCTGAGACCCATATCGGTTACGTCTTGCGGTAAGCGCTGATTCACTATCAGGCTTGCTGCCACGCGGCCCATCGCAGCCGAGGTCTGGATGCCATAACCGCCCTGCCCGGCTGACCAGAAAAAGCCGGCGCGTTCGCTATCCATGCCCACGACTGGTGTTTTATCCCGGACAAAGCTGCGCAATCCAGCCCATTTGCGATTGATATGGGCAATGGACAAGGTCGTTGCCTTTTGAAGACGGTCCAAGGCAACCGCCACATCGTAATCGTCGGGAAATACGTCGCACGGGTCCATGGGGGTTTCGTCCGCGGGAGAGGCAAGAATCCCGCCGGACTCGGGCTTAAAATAGAATTCTTCATCGCTATCGATGATAACCGGCCACGCTGCGAGTTCTTGCGGCGGTAGCCCAGTCGGGCCATCACAGGTAAAGGCCGTGCGGCGTTTCGGTACCAGGCCGACTGGTTGCGCCCCTGCCAACCGACCAATGACATCACACCATGCCCCAGCCGCATTCACAACGACCGCAGCCGCGTATTGCTGGTGGGGCGTATGGACTTCCCAGCTCGTGTCCGTCTGCCGAAACCGGACCACTTCGGCCTGTGTGACTACCCTTCCGCCCCGGTTTCTCAATCCTCGCAAGAAACCCTGATGGATGGCATGTACATCCAAGTCCAGGGCGTGGGGATCCAATATGGCGTAGGCGACATAGCCAGCTCGCAAGGCCGGACAGAGAGCGTAGGCCTCTGTGGGCTCAACCGCGCGAATAGTGGGGACCAGCCACTGCGCCTCACCAAGCGTTGCCTCCAGCCCGGCCTTTTGATCTTCGCGCGCGACCCACAGCATCTGGCGGGGGACGGTCGGCGGGTATTCGGTAAACCCGTCCGGCGGATGTTCTAAAAACGGGCGGGTCGCCAGGGTGAGGCGTCGAATAATGGAGTTGCCATAGTTCTGGGTTAAGACAGCGGCAGACCGGCCGGTTGAATGATGACCGGGCACGGCTTCGCGCTCCAAGACAATGACCCGACCGTGAGGAGCCAGCTCAAAGGCAATCGACGCCCCGGCTATGCCGGCTCCGATAATGAGAAAATCGCAGCTTTCCATTTGACGACTCCCTTCGCCTGCCCGGCGTCTCGTGCTCCTCTCCTCCGGCCCACCCTGTAGGGGTTGTCTCATTCAGTCCTATCTTTTGTCAATTGTCTTGCGCCGCTCCGGACATGGCGCAAGACATCCTGGTATGGTAAGCCTCCGGTGATTCTCAATAAAATCTCGCCCTGTAAGGAGGAAGCCATGGAGTTTAGCGTTACGGTGGCAACCAATATCGGAGACTGGCAGCTCATTAAATTTGCCGAGGACTTGGGCTATGACCGAGCCTGGGTGCCGGATTCCCAGATGATCTGGTCGGACTGCTATGCCACGCTGGCCGTGGCAGCCCACAACACGTCACGGATTAAACTCGGCACCGGCGTTGCCATCCCCGGTACCCGGATCGCTCCGGTCACCGCCCACTCGATCGCCTCGATCAATCGGCTTGCGCCGGGCCGCGCCTTTCTCGGCATCGGGACGGGACATACCGCGATGCGCGTCATGGGTATGAATCCCATGAAAATCCGTGACTTCCGCGACTACCTGCGCGTCCTGCGGACTCTCCTGCGTGGCGAAGAGGTCGAGTATACCTTGAATGACACAACGCGGACCATTCGGTTTTTGCATCAGGACCTGAAGTTCATCGACCTGGAGCACCCCATTCCGATTATTGTAGCCGCCAATGGACCGCTCGCCCTCAAGGCCGCCGGCGAATTTGGCGATGGCCTGATTTCGGTGCTGAACGAGCAAGAGGCTGTTCTGAACCTGAATATGGACTATGTGGGTCAGGGGGCCGCCAGGGTGGGCCGGAACCTGAGCGACTATCATACGGTCTCGCTCACTTCGGTCGTTGTGCTGGAGCCGGGTGAGGATCTGACCTCGGAGCGTGTCATAGACGAATGCGGCTCATGGGTGTCCGCGGTCTTGCACTTTGCCTATGAAATCTATGAGTTCACCGGCAAAGAAGAAATGATTCCTCCGTCCATCCGCGATATTTGGGACGAGTACTGCGCCTATGTGAAAAAAATGGAAACCCCGGCGGAGAAACGCTATCTCCAGATTCACAATGGCCACTGCACGTTTCTGATGCCCGAGGAGCGGCGCTTTATCACGCCCAAAGCCATTGAGGGTTCGTGCATCGTAGGCACGCCGGACGAGATACTTGACAAGCTGCGCGCCGCGGAGAAGAACGGGCTCAAAGAAGTCAGCCTGCTTCCGCCGATGACCAGCGCCCGCAAAGTGCTCACCGATTTTACGGACAAGGTCATGGCCCGGTATTAAAAGAGTGGCCAGTGGATAGTGGTCGGTGGCCCCTAGCCACCGATCTACCCTCTCATCTCCACCCGATCACCAACCGCTACCTGCCCAGGGGTTTTTACCGTGGCATAGACTCCAAAATTCTGGTTGGCCTCACGCACCAGGGTGCGCATGATCTTCGGGTCTTTTGGCAGGTTTGCGCAGCCGAGGGTTGTCATCACGCAGCGCAGACAGTTCATCGTCACATCGAGGGTCATATTCCCGATGCGGAGCTGTTTGCCCGGCCATGCGGTCTCAACAAAACCGATCGCTTCTTCGGTCTCAATCAAAAAATTCGGCCGAAAACGCCGGGCGTCAATTTGCGAAGTCGGACTCAGGGATTGCAACTGCTGCAACGAGGCCTCGGTCACCAGCAACAGCGGGAAGGCGTCGAAATAGGTGCCCGGCGGCGAGGCGTATTGCAGTATCTCTTTGGGAAAGACGGATAAATCCGGCAGAGGTTCGTCTGGCTCCAAACCCAGGAGGCTTCGTAACTCTTCTGCCGGATTGCTATGCGTCGGTTTTCCGCGCCGATAGTGGTTGAGGTTTTCGGCCGGCTGAATCGGCCAGATGGAAACCTGATGGCCCAGGGCCTGACTGAGTTGGGCTGCGGCATTCGGGTCGTTGGACAAGAAGGTCGTGCCGTCCGGGACGGTAATTTCAACCGGGCTGATCTGCTCTTTCGTCGGGCTGTCCGGATAGCGCGCCTGACAGTGCATTAAGGTCGGGATTTTTTTGGCGCTGCTAATTCCTCCGCGGACCTCATCCCGCACTGCCCAGCCCCGGTCGCCCACCACGCCCTGGGGGCCAACCTCGGCCTGCTCCAACAGTTCGCCCAGCATGCTCTTGAACGGATAGCGCCAGAGCTGTTTGACCGTCCCGACTCGCATCCTGTCCTCCGTGGTTCTGATGGCATCCTCCGTGAACGCGCTATTTGCCGGAAAACTCAGGTGGCCGTTTTTCCACAAAATGGGCCACCCCTTCCTTAAAATCTTCGCTGCTGAAACTCGCGCTCATCTCGGTCAGACCGGCCTGGAGCGAGGTCGCAAAATCAACGTCCTGAGCCCGAAAGAGCTGAGATTTCATGACCCGCATGGAACGGGGCGAAACCATGCCTGCCAGTTCAAGCGCATAGGCCCGGACTTCCGACATAAAGGAGTCCGCCGGATAGAGACGATTCACCAGGCCCATCTGGAGGGCTTCCTGGGCGGTTATCTTTCGGGCCGAGAGCATCAGGTCGAGGGCGTTCGGCAGGCCGACAACCCGCGGCAGAATCCAGTCGACCCCGTGTTCGGCAATGAGGCCGCGACGCGAGAAGGCCGTGGTAAAGACCGCCGTATCTGACGCAAAGCGGATATCCGCGTACAGAGAGAGGATCAGCCCCAAGCCGGCGACCGGACCATTGATGGCCGCGATAATGGGCTTCGGGACGGTGGGAAAATACGCATAGCGATAGGAGAAGGCCTGGGGCAGGTCGAGCCCACCTGGGATCGGTCCGGGAAAGGCCGCCGGGCTTTCGGTCGCCGCTGCGGTTGCGGACCGCTCTCGGGCCGCGTTCAGCAGGGACATGTCCGCCCCGGCGCAAAACCCGCGGCCGGCGCCGGTGAGAATAATCACCCGGACGGCCGCATCCGCGGTTGCCTCGGTCAGGGCGTGGCGGACTTCCTGTTCCAGCACGCTTGTCCAGGCGTTGAGCTTCTCCGGTCGGTTCAGGGTAATCGTCGCAATACCGTCTTGGGCGTCGTATAAAATCTGCTCGTAACTCATGCGTGTCTCTCCGTTGTCATATGGCTGGCAGACTCGGCTGCCAGGGGTTCGGTCCCGGTTTCTCCGCCAAAGCGGAGTAAGGCATCGCCCAGGGCAATCCAGTCCGCGCGATCAGAAAAATAGTAGTGGGCCTGCGGTTCGCGGTCGATGGTATCGTACAGATTCGCCAGGACAATATCCAGGACCTCCGGATGCCGGCTCGACTGACAGAACAGCGAACTGCCGCAGGTATGGCAGAACGACCGTTGGCCATGCTCCGAGGAGGCGAAAACGGTCAACTGCTCCTGCCCCGCGGTCAGGCTGAATTTCGGCGTAGGCACCCCTATCCAGGTCACATAGCCGGCCCCATGCGTGCGCCGACACATCAAGCAGTGACAGTGACCACAGAAGAGTGTCGGGAGGGCAAACTCAAACCGGACAGCGCCACAAAAACAGCTTCCGCGAACCAGCGCTGTTTTTTCCTCAGCTTCGTCCATGATTTCCTCCTCTTTTGAGAGAGCGGCCCTCGGGCTGGCCTATCTGCTGCCAGCTGCTACTGAAAGGAGACCTTCCGGCGTTGGTCGGTCAGGCATTCCTGATTGACGAACAGACCGCCGTGCAGACGACACGTCTGTTCGTCCCGAACGGCCGGGTTCCTATCGGGCATATAGCATTGCTCATTGTAGAGGACGCCGCCTCGGGCCTGACAGCGGCCGGCCTTCCCTTCAGCCTGTGCCATTTGTTGATCAATACCCTTATTGAACTCGACAATTTTCTGATTCCACTTGCGTTCGGCATAGGTACACGAGGCAACCCCGGCGGCAACGAGTGCCAACAGGCCGTATAGACAGAAGGCCCGCAAGACCGGTCTTCCGACGGACCCCACCGACCATGATGAGGAAACGCGCCACCATCTGCATTGCTGTTGGAGGGCCCGTTTCCTCATTTCATCATGCCGGAACGGCCAGCGGGTTGGACTGCACCACTTCCGCG
Source organism: Binatia bacterium (assembly GCA_963422435.1). Classification (GTDB taxonomy): domain Bacteria; phylum Desulfobacterota; class Binatia; order Bin18; family Bin18; genus Bin18. Next base: position 3,395,763 of record OY729511.1, read on the forward strand.
ATTTCATACAATAAGTCGTGCGACTCTTCCCAACCGATGCAGGCATCGGTAATGGACACCCCATATTCGAGCGTGGAGCCTTCTTTCCAAGACTGATTCCCCGGTTTCAGATTACTCTCCAAGAGGATACCCATGACATCGTACTCCTGCTCCTGGCGCAGACGTAACACGTCACGACAGATCGCGGCCTGACGGGTATAGTCCTTGTTTGAATTGCCGTGGGAGCAATCCACCATAATGGGACGGGCGATCCCTTCTTTGGCAACCATCTCCGTCACCTGCGCAATATCCTCCTGGCCGTAATTGGGCCGCCCTCCCCCACCCCGTAAAATAATATGACGGTCGGGATTCCCCAAGGTCTTGATAACTGAGGTCAGGCCGTCGGCGTTGATGCCCAGGAAACTATGCGGGTGGCCAGCCGAAATCATGGCGTTGATCGCCCCGGACACCTCCCCGCCGGTCGTATTCTTGAAACCGACCGGCATCGAGAGCCCGCTTGCCATCTCTCTATGCGTTTGGCTCTCGGTTGTCCGCGCGCCTATGGCTGCCCAACTGAGCAGGTCGGCAACGTACTGCGGTGTGACCGGGTCTAACAGTTCACTCGCACAAGGCACGCCCATGTGGTTGATATGGAGGAGAATCTCGCGGGCCAGTTCCAGACCGGTCGGAATATCGCACGACCCATCAAGATGCGGATCGTTGATCAGCCCCTTCCAGCCTATCGTTGTCCGCGGCTTCTCAAAATACGTCCGCATCACCACAACGAGTTGATCGCGTGTTGCATCAATCACCGGTTTGAGGCGCTCGGCGTAGTCATAGGCCGCTTGGGGGTCATGGATGGAGCACGGACCGGTGACCACGAGCAGACGGTGTCGGTCCCGACCGTGCAAGATGTCGCAGATAGCGTGCCGCGTTTGCATGATCAGGCCAGCCGCGCCTTCGGTCGAGGGAAGTGTACCTTTGATCGTCCGGGGGGACACTAAGGGGGTCATCTCGGTGAGATGGGAGTTTTCAATTCTCTCAGGCATGTAGTTTTCCGGCGGAAAGGCAGGCGATGCGCCGGCCCTTCGGTGTAGTGGCATCTGAACTTCGGTCACTCAGGGGATGAATGAAGCTCACGGCATACCACGTCTTTTGTCCGAATGCGAGCCCAGCCCTTCGACACGCTCAGGACAGGCCCTTCGCGCGTTTCACAATAGGCTCTCGCCGTTCCGGGGTACTCGCGTCATGCCGGACCCCGGCTCATGTCCGGGGCAGGCTTTGATCCGGCATCCAGGGGCCGGGCGGCTACACACAATCACGATTTGCGCTAGCCCACGCGGATGGGCGTCGTCGCCTCCAGGTACTCGGGTGCGTCCTGCCACCGACACGACCGGGCCCAGACAACTTGAGAGTCCGGGAAGCCTAATGCCAGGAACCCGGTAAAATACTTTTCTGCCTGCTTCGCACTCGCCTTTGACGGCTTGGGGTTAATCAACTCGGCGGCGACAAAGAGTTCCTCAACCATGGCCGGGTCAATCTGCACGGCAAGGCGCACCCGCCCGGCTGGGTCTGCGGCCGAGCATAAACAGATTTCAAAACGTCCTTTGAACAAATGCCGAGCGGAGTCCGCATTCGGCCGCAGTATCATGGCGAGAACGAGGTCAGGCTCTTCAAGATGCAGGGCGGCCAGAACGACTCCCTCGTGCGTAAAGATGTTTACGCGCCAGGAGACTTCGACAAGGGCAATAGCAAACGGTTGGATACGACGGCTAAACGCTCTTTGTGGGACTTCGACCTCCAGCACCACTCCCATGGATTCCTCCTCCACCTACCACAACTCCGCTACACAACGGATCCATTTCGCGCTTCCACATACGACACCGCCAGAGGTGTTGCCTGTCTCTGGTAGAGTATACCAGATTGAAGGTAAAGTAGCATCAGGCCAGGCGCATACCGCACGTTACCATCTCCCTTGGCTCCCCTTTCCCCAAGGGGAACGACAGCGCAGGGAGAAAGGTGCCCCCTTCCAGCCTACAGGTCCCGGTCCAGCCCGCGCTTGACAATAATTTCCTTCATAATCTCGGCGGACCCACCGGCAATCGTGGTCTGACGAATGTCTCGGTAAAACCGCTCGACCGCAAATTCTTTCATATAGCCATAGCCGCCGTGCAGTTGGACACACTCATAGGCAACCTTGTTGGCTACATTACAGCCATACAGCTTTGCCATCGAGACTTCGGTACTACAGTCACGCCCGCTGGCCAGCACATCGGCCGCATAATATGTCAACTGACGGGCGGCTTCCAATTCAGTCGCCATGTCCGCCAGGCGATGCGACACGACCTGATGGTCAAATATGCGCTTGCCAAACGTCTCCCGCTCACGCGTATAGGAGAGCGTATCTTCCAGGGCTTGCTGGGCCGCACTCACGGCCATACTGGCCGCAATCAGGCGTTCGTCCTGGAAGTTCTGCATAATATAATAAAACCCCTTGCCCTCCTGTCCCAAGAGGTTGCGGCGCGGAACGCGCACATCCTCAAAGACCAACTCGCCGGTATCCGAGCTGTGACAGCCCATTTTGTCCAGCTTTTTAGCCAGGCTGAACCCAGGGGTGTCGCGCTCAACAAGGAACATGGAGATACCGCGGGCTTGGGCATCCTTGTCGGTCTTGGCTGCCACGCAAAAGACGTCGGCGTGAACAGAGTTAGTGATAAAAATCTTGGAGCCGTTGATGACGTAAGAATCGCCGTCTTTCACTGCCGTGGCGCGTATGCTGGCGACATCCGACCCACCCGAGGGTTCGGTTACGCCTATGGCGCAGACCGCCTCGCCCGTAATCATGGGCCGCAGATATTTTTCTTTCTGCTCTGGCGTGCCGTTGCGGGCGATATGAGTCGAAGACATGTCGGTATGGACCAGCACACTCGTGGGTAGGCCCAAGGCCCGACAACGACACAACTCCTCACAAAAGACGAGCGTCATCCAGATATCCCCGGCACTGCCCCCATACGCTACGGGATGGCGAATACCCAGAAACCCGAGTTCACCCATGCGCTGGTAGAGCGACTTGGGAAAAAGGGCCTCTTCTTCCCATTGGTCAATATGAGGACGGACTTCCTTGGTCACAAAATTCCGAACCTGTTCGCGGAATATCTCGTGGTCTTCGGTAAAAAAGCGCGTCGGTGCAGTGAGCATCGTAATCCCTAACCTCCTGATCTGCTGTTGACGTGAGCCTAGACGCCGGGTTTCGGGTGGTCAAGGCGAGAAGGAGTCAGGCCCTAGGGCCGACCTTGCTCCAGACCTTGAACTGGAGTCGGGCGTATCCGCGCTCCGTAGCGTCGAGGTGTTCTGCCACTTCCTGGTGCAGGGCGGGCAGCCCATACCACGGGACCGCCGGCCAGGCATGGTGCTCGGCATGAAAGTTCATATTCCACAGCCACCAACTGAAAAACGGCCAGGTCTGCATGGTGCGCGTTCGCGCCAGAATAGAGCCTTCGTTCGGCAATCCCGTATGCTCGGTGGTCACCCAGATGGCTTGAAACATATGACTGAGCAGCCCCGCAAACAGTAGCCAGCCCATCCCTACGGGTCCGATACAGGCCGTGACAATCAGTCCGATCCAAAAGAGGGCAATCACGCCCGATTGCCAGGCCAGTGTGGGACGTTGGTCGAGCGGTGCCCAGGGAGCGAAGGGTTCCCATTTCTCATAGGCCAGGCAAGGAAATCGTACTAAAGGGTCTATTTTGAAGAGCAGAATGCCCCAGCCGCTAATCATGAGCAGCCAATTTTTCCATTGGGTCGGCCAGGACACCGGTTGCCCACCCAAAAACAACAGCTCAGGGTCCTTGTCGACATACTGGGTGTAGCGGTGATGATCAAAGTGGAAGGCTCGGTACACGGCCGGGGCCATCCCAAAGGGAAAGCTGCTGAGCCACGCGCCCAGAGAGTTCAGCCAGGCGGACTTAAAGGCGGTTTGATGTGTACACTCATGAAAGGGAGCGAACAAGGAAGCCCAAATCCCACTCAGCGCGACCGAAAGCAGACCTGCCGCCAGGTGCGAATGCGGCGTGACGAGCAGCACGCCATACGCACACAGCAGAAAAGCGGACAGATGGAGGGTCAGCCGGATAATGGACGGCCAGTCTTGGCGCTGCTGAAGGGTACGCAAGAGGATGCGGTCAATGAGCGAACGGTGTTCAAAGGCTTCGTTCACACCGCCACGCTACAACCAGCGTCTCTGAACGTCAAGGAAAAGGTCCTCACACCAGATAGCCACCGTTCGGGCTCAGCACTTGCCCAGTCACATAGGCAGCATCGTCTGAGGCCAGATACAAATGGGCCGCGGCGATGTCTCGGGGCGTACCCATTTGGCGCATGGGAATGCGGCGGATAAAGAAGTCCACCACCTTCTCGGCGGCGGGTCCGGTGCCTTGTTTGACCATGGGTGTTTCAATCAATCCGGGGGCAACCGCATTGACCGTAATGCCCGACCGTGCGTACTCTAAAGCTAACGAGCGGGTAAAACCGATAATGGCGGCCTTTGCCGCGGCGTAGTGCGCGTTTTGGGGACCGCCGGTCATACCGGCAACCGAGGCGGTGTTCATCACCCGGCCCCACTGTGCGGCTATCATATCTCCGATCACGGCTCGGGTGCACAGAAAGGTGCCCTTCATGTGGACGTCGATCATGCGCTGCCACTCTTCAGGCGTGATATCGAGCAGGTCCTTGATCTGGGCAATCCCGGCGTTGTTCACAAGAATATTGATAGGTCCGTAGGCGCTCTTGGCCTGTTCGACCAGAGCGCTGACGGCCTGACCCTGTGTCACATCAGCCTGAAGACCTATGGCCGGAGAAGCGTTGGTTTGATTGATCTCGGCGGCGACGGCCTCTGCGCGACGCTGGCTGATATCAGCCACAACAACGCACGCCCCCTCCTGAGCAAAGAGCTGAGCGGTTGCCCGGCCCAAGCCCGACCCGGCACCCGTTATCAGTGCGGTTTTTCCTGCCAGTCGCATCTTAGCACCACTTCATATACGAACCGCCGTTCGGGCTGAGAATCTGACCGGTCATGAATCCGGCTTCTTCCGACGCCAAATAGGCGACGGCATGGGCAATGTCCTCGGGTTGTCCCAGTTTGCGCATCGGAATAGTCTTGGTCATCTTCTTGACCCAGCGTTCAGGACTCTTCCGGACCATCGGCGTGTCGATCACACCAGGGGCAACCGCATTGACCGTAATGCCCGTTCGCGCCAGTTCACTTGCCATGGCAACCGTGAGGCCGGCAATGCCGGCCTTGGCCGCACAGTAATGGGTCAGGCGGATTCCCCCGGTAAAAGCACCCATAGAGGAGGTGCTGATCAACCGGCCCCAGCCAGCCGTTTTCATCTCGGGCAGGACCGCGCGAAAGCAGTGATACGTGCCGTTGAGATGAACGTCGAACATATGCTCCCAGTCCTCCTCAGTCATGTCCGTAAACGCGACCTGGGTGCCTATGCCGGCGTTGCTGAACAGAATGTCAATCGCACCCAGCTCCCGGTGGGCTTGTGTTGTCGCCGTTTCAACCGCGTGCAGGTCTGACACATCGACCTGAAGCGCGAGCGCCTTGCGCCCACATTCCGTGACGGCTTGGGCCGTTTCCTCAGCCCCGGCCAGGTTGATATCCGTCACCACAATATCGGCACCGCCTTTGGCCAGGACCTGCGCAGTCGTGCGCCCGATACCTGACCCGGCTCCGGTTATCAACGCGACTCTTCCTGCCACACCTGCCACGTCAGGCCTCACTTCCTATGGTTTCGACAGGCTGGACCGATGTTTCTTCGGCCATCAACTCCTCCAAGCGTTTGCGAATACCAGCCGTATCAATCTCCTTGAAGGCAATGGCTAAATTACCCTGATCGTTAACCGAAAATCGGGCGTGTTTATCCAGTTCCAGCGCCAGGCGGGAGGCAATCGCATTGCGCGCCGGACAGTCCAGGGCAGCCCGCTCAAGCTCGTCCGCACAAACCCCGAGCAGCTTATCCACCACGCCTTTGTGCTTTTCGATAGAGAACATGGAATGCCCGATGACACACTGGCCGTACTGGAGGGTGGTATACGTCCGGCCTGCCCGTTCCTCTTCAAAAATTCGCTTTGGCGGGGTGGGAAACGCCTCAAGATGAGCGCGCACCCAGCCGTCCTCGGAATCAGGCTCGGCCTCACAGAACATGAGATTGATATGCTGCATGCCGTCGGGTTTTGGGTAGATTTCGATCAGCATCAGACTTCTCCCCTGCTTATGCCTGGATACGAAGAAGAACCCACCCCGCTGCTTCGCGGCACCCCTCCCAAGAGGGAATGAATGCCGCTCCTCTCCTTAGACGTGTGATGCCACATTGTGTCGCAGGCCCCCCGGGTGGTCCGTAGGGCTGGGGTGGGTTCCGCGCAGGCGTATTCCGCTCAAGGAGCAGTATGCTTAGGCTTCCGTCCGCAACTCAACCACATTGCCATCCGGGTCACGGACAAAGACCACCGGAGCCAAACCCATATTCGGCGGCGGAGCAAATTCCTGGAACTTCACCCGCCGTCTCTTGAGGACGCGCTTGGCCTCTTCGAGGTCTTCGACCTGGACCGCGAGGTGGGTTCCGATACCCGGAATATCCTTGTCGGCCATCGCGTTGCGCTGGCCAATGATATGCACCTGGGTTCCATCCACCTCATACCAGGCCCCAGGAACACCCTTGATCTTGGGCCGCTCAATCTCGTCAAAGCCGAGAATTTCTCCATAAAATCGCTTGGCCTTTCTCACATCCGAGACCGGCACCCCAGTATGGCGGATCGATTTCGCCTTGATCATGGTCCCCTCCTTTTGGTTATTCCAATAAAAAATCAGACACGGCTTCGACAAAAGCGTCCTGTTCTTCCAGCATAATCATGTGGCCCGAACTCGCGAAGTGGACCAGACGCGAACCAGGAATGGCGCGCTGAAAGGCTTCTCCATAGACCGGGGGAATAAGCTTGTCGGATTCTCCCCACAGCAACAGGGTGGGCAGTTGCAGCCGATGGATACGTTTCTTGAGCCCTTTGTCAGGAATCGGCCACAGGAATTTCCCGGTTGAGGCCAAGCATTTATACATCTCAAGCTGGGCTTCAGGAGATTGCAACTGTTCGGTGAACATTTGGCTCATGGGACCGCTGGGGTCATGAAACACATGTTCGACCATCTGTTGTGGGTTAAAGGTAAAGAAATCCGGAATGGGATTGTCCTCAAGCCAGAGTCCTGCCGGACAGACCAGCACGAGGCGATTGATCCGGTACGGGGCGAGCGCGGCGATCTCTGCGGCCAACATGCCGCCCAATGAGTGACCCATGATATGCGGGCTATCGATCTGTAGTTCGTCAAGAAAATCGTGATAGTACAGGGCGAAGTCAATCACGTCGTCAATATGCTCAATACCGGTTCCAGATCCAAAGCCGGGATGGGCCGGAGCGTAGACGGTAAAAACCTGAGCGAGTTCCTCAAGAAACGGTGCCCCCGCCATGGGGCCGCCGGCACCGTGCAGAAACAGGAGCGGCTCGCCGCTGCCGCCCCACTGCATTGAGGTGGTGAATCTTCCATTCCGAATAGCAACCTTTACTTCTTGCATTCCAAACGATCTCCATTCAGGGGGTCAGTGCCTCAGAGGGCGGCGACCGGCATACGGTCTTCTTCCTTCAGCGGGTGCGGTGCCCAACGGTCTTCCCATTCGTTCCACAACTGCTCGCGCAGAAAGGGCAACACCTCTTTGGCGTACAGTTCCGTATTCTTGCGGGTCAGCTCGGCGCTCAGGTCGCCGAAGTGGAGCAGAGAGAAGAGCTGGCCGACGTTCATTTCCTTAATGACTTCCACCAGCCGCTCGCGCACGGTTGCCGGCGAGCCGGCAACCACATAGCCCTGCTCAACAAAATCTTTCCATTTGAGGTCGGCCAACTGCTCGAAACTGAAGGGCGACTTGAGCGACTTGATGGTCTTGAGCGTCAGATAGCCCGGTGCCGCGGCCCAATAATCGGGTACGTGCAGGCACCGGTGGTAAAAATACGAAGCCGCCTCGGCATAGTCTTTTTCCGCTTGGGCGTCCGTCTCGGACACTCCGATGAGTTGCAGATAACCGGCGCGGTAGGGATTCCGGTCTCGGCCGGCGCGGTCGACCGCTTCCCAATAGCCCTTCATCACTTGTGTGGCCGGCTCGTACCCGAAGTAACTCAGGAAGGCGTACATATAGTCATGCTCGGCCACCCAGTCCCAGGTCTCGACGCTGCCGCCACCGGGAATCCACACCGGCGGATGCGGTTTTTGAATCGGGCGGGGCCAGATGTTCACATAGCGGAGTTGATTGTATTTGCCGTTAAAGGCAAACGGTTCCGGCTCGGTCCAGGCTTTAATAATCAGATCGTGCCCTTCCCGATATTTCTCGCGCAGCGTCAGGGGAGTCTGGCCGTACGCAAAATTGGTGTCCATCGACGTGCCGACCGGAAAGCCACCCACGAAACGGCCACCCGATATACAGTCCAGCATGGCCATTTCTTCGGCAATCCGAATAGGCGGGTTGTACAACGCAATCGAGTTGCCCAACACAATGAGTGAGGAATTGGAAGTCCGACGGGCGAGCGCGGCCAGAATGAGATTGGGTGACGGCATCAGGCCGTAAGCGTTGGCATGGTGTTCATTCACGCAAATACCGTCAAACCCCAGGCTGTCCGCAAACTCCAGTTGATCCAGATATTCGTTGTAAAATTGATGGCCCCGAGCAGGATCGAATAATTCACTTGAAACATCGACCCATACACTCGGATGTTTTTCCTTAAAGTCTTCGGGCAGATCTTGATACGGCATCAAATGGAACCAGTGACTCTTCATAGCAGGCCCTCCTTATTGACGGCTCGGAACGAGCCTCAGGCGTCCTCTTGGAGAGGGATGCCCTGTTCGTCCAGAGTGCAAAAAGTTGTATCAGCCGGGGATTTGAGCCACAAGAGGAAAAACCGATCTTTTTGTTCACGTGGATGCGACAGACAAGGGAAGAAGCCTGATCCTCGCCCGTACGACCAGCATCAGCAAGGCGGCACCCAGCAGTCCGATACCGACACCGCTAAACCCCAGACGATAGCTTCCAGTCGTATCGTAGAGAAAGCCCATCAAAGTCGGGCCGACGAAGCCGCTTAAACAGATAATGGTCTGATAGAAACCGTAGATCACGCCGTGCGCTTTCATGCCGAACATGCGCCCGATCACGAGGGCGGTCAGCGGAGTGGTGCCACCAAAAAAGAAGCCGAAGCAGGCAACAAAGCCGGCGACGGCAACCACGGGAGAAGCCCATAAGAGCAGGGCTATGCCAACACTCCCCAGGGCATAACAGGCCGCGGCCAGTTGCATGGGATCATAGCGTTCGCTCGCCCAGCCAAAACCCAGCCCGCCGAGCACGGACGCGCTGAGCAGCACACTCACCAGCAGGGCCGCGCGCTGAGCGGAAAAGCCTTGATCCGTAAAATAGGGATGCTGATGAATCATTACGGAAAAGAGACCGGCATAGGCCAGAAAATAGATACCGATGAGCGCCCAGAAACGACAGGTTCGGAGCGTATCGCGGGCGGATATCCCCGCCTCTCCTTCAACGCTGACCGGCGTGTCGGCAGCGGGGCGGCTCGTCTCACCGTCCGGCAGCCGACCCAGGTCTGCGGGTCTATCTCGTAGCAGCATACACAACACCGGAACCAGGATAAGCCACACCAACCCGCCCAGGATCAACAGGGTTGGCCGCCAGCTGACCCACTCGACACAAGACGAGGCAAAGGGCGTCATCAGCAGTCCACCCACCGGAGCGCCGATCATGGCCGTCCCCATGGCCCGACCGCGCTTGCGCGTAAACCAGCGCGAAATAGTGATATTGACCGGCACATGGGCCAGGGCCGTGAACCCTACCCCCACCCCGAGACGCAGCAGATAGAGTTGCCATAAGGCCGTCATCTGTGACAGCAGCATCACGCACAGGCCCACCAATACGGCCGCCGGAATCATCACCGCCCGCGACCCATACAGCCCTACCGCCCGCCCGACAAAGGGAGCAGTAAGGGCAATGGCCAACATAAAGGCCGAAATCCCGCCCGATACCTGCGCCCGGGTCCAGCCAAACTCTGCGGTCAACGGCTTGAGAAAGATGGGGAAGGATAGATTGCCAATCCCCCCGGCCATCGACATACTGACAAAGCATGCCACAACAATCCACCAGCCGTAAAAAAATGCAGATTGGGCCTCTTTGGGAGAAGTTTCAGCGGTCATACGAGGGAAGAAAAAGAGGAGTATTCAGAGTATTCTTTCAGACAGAAGGAAGGGGGTTATTTCTGACTATATTTAGCAATTCCCGCTGTAGCCAGAAAAATATCGAGGCATAGAAACTATCCAACAAAGAACGGGTAGTTTGCCGTTCAGGTGGGGGAGCTCTTGCGGTGCCAGCAGGCATCTTTCCTGTGAGGGCACCCGGCTGGCGATGTCTCGATTGATGGCCGGCACCTGCTCCAATTGCTCAATCTGCTCCAGGGTCAAATACTCGGCGCGGTTAACTTCTTCCATATCGGGTGTGGGCTCACCGCTCAGCGGTGTCATCAGCAGAACGATATACAGACTGTTGCTACTGTCGGGATCACACCGATTGCACGGGCCAATGACGCCCTGCACCTCTCCGGTTACGCCAGCTTCCTCCCGGGCCTCACGGACAACGGCCTGCTCAATGGTTTCGTCCAGCTCGACAAAGCCCCCGATCCCTGCCAGTTGCCCCGGCCTCGCCGTGAGGCCCGACGAACGAGCAGCAGACGGTTGTCACGCACGACCGCACCACCAACGCCAAGATTGTAACCGCGGTTATACCGTTCGGGGATGGGCATGAAAATGAAGCGGGAGACTTCTCAGGCTCCCGATAATGTTACGAAGGCCCTCTAGTTCTTCCGGTCAGCAAGGAGAGCCCGAATCCCTTCCCCAACCCCGGCCAACATTTTCGACTGCTCCCTCAAGGCGCGGGTTTGTTCTCTCAACATCTCCGCTTGCGCCTCTCTGGTCTCATTTCCCATACTCATGCGGTGAATTCCCCAGGCAATCAAGGCGCATTGAGCCAGTCCCACCCCGAGCGCTATCCAGTCGCCCGGCACCATGCCGGGATTGGCGATAGCGGCCAGGGCCTGGAGCGTCTTTTCTCCCAGCTCTACGGTTTGCGATTCCATGTGCAGTGCTCCCGGCTTCAACGCGTCATCCGGCAGTGCTACGAAAGTACCATAGGTAGCCCGAGGTATTCGTTATACATGAGGTCCCGATGTTCGATCAGGGCGGGGTCAAGCGCCTTTTCAATTGTCGGATTAGGGAACTCGAAGGCGGCGCGTAACACCTCAAGAATATTGCACTGCTCGGGCGGCAGCGGTTTCATCAGGGCGCAAAACGTTGCCCAATAAAAGTCCAGTGCGCTGATATTCTCGCCCGTGAGAAAGCGGTTGCCTTTTGCCTGCTCAGCTTTGAGGCGGGCAGACAAGAGGGCCAGAATATCTGTCACCCGTTTGGTAGCCTCCGGGCCGATGCCGGGCCGATAGCCATATTTCGCGCCAATATAGTGGCCCATTTCGGCTGGAATGGGATAGTCCACATTCGGGTCTATGGCGGTATCGCACATCATGAGGCGGAGTGCCCAACCCAGGCCCATTTCCCCGCAGATTTCATACGAGAGCCCGAACATCAGCGCGCGTTGCTCCGGGTCAGCCGGAATGAGGCTGGGTTCAGGCTGGAGGCGTTCGAGCAAGAGCAGGATCTCCGCCCAGCCGGACCGGGGCGCTTCGTCTTCATACATGGCGGACGGCGCGCTATCTTCACCCGTCCACTCCACCAAGCCTTTATTGGCCTCGGGGTCACCGGACCTATAGAGCGTGGCGGTGAAGGGAACATCCTTGGTCTTGAGCATGCCTTTGACCGCTTCTCCCCACGGGCTCGGCGCATTGGCCACAAACGTCAGGCGCAGACCCGAGGCATGCTTCGCTTCTGCCAGGCTCACAAACTGCATACTGTCCTCCTTCGCTTGGTTCGGATGATGCGGCATTCTACCGGAATGTCACATCAAGCGCGACATACGGAGGCTTGATCTCCATCTCTTCCATCGTTAGCTTCGGGTCTATGCCAACACCGGCCATGACGCGCAATCCCTTGTCCTGGTTTTTGCTTCTCGGCTTGATCCTGAGCGGATTTTTGATCTGGCTGATTTACTATAAGCCGGCGGCCACGGCAGAGGGCGAGTGGGTGGCCTATCTCCCAGCGGCCAACGCCTGCTTTAATGCCTTATGCGCCTGCTGTTTGATCGGTGGGTTTGTCAATATCAAGCGTGGTAACCGGGACCGACACAAGCGCTGCATGCTGGCCGCGCTTGGGTTCTCAGTCCTCTTTCTGGGGAGTTATATCGTCTATCACCATTTTCATGGCGATACCCCCTTTCCCGGCCAGGGGCCGATTCGGCTGCTGTATTTTTTCATCCTGATCAGCCACATCGTGCTGTCCATTGTGGCCCTGCCCCTGGTTTTTACCACGCTCTACCATGCGGCCCGCTCCCAGTTTGCGGCCCACAAAAAGATAGCCCGCTACACCTTTCCGATTTGGCTCTACGTCTCGGTCACCGGCGTGCTCGTCTTCTTTTTTCTCAGAGCCTATACGTAGCCCTTCCATTTCATAAGGGAAAAGGCAATTAAGCTCCGAAGATACTTTTCAATGCTATTCTTAGACTATCCGGTGAACGCAGTTGATACATACAAGGCAGTATATTCATTGCGGAACGTTCAACAAAAGTTCAGTCTATCCTTTGGAATAGAAGAAAGGAGGCGGGGTAATGAAAGCTCCATCAGGATCAGCTCAAACTCAGGGTTCGGCATCTGCGTCCCAATCTCAGCCACAAACGGCTGAGGCCCCAGTGCTCCCTATAGATTGGAATGGCTGGCTTGAGACAGTCCGGGCACTACCACCAGAAGCGTCCGAATGGGAAGGTCTTCCTCAGTTTCTAGAGGCACTACGGCACTTATACGAGAAGAATCAACAAGAACGTGAGGAGTGGGACACCCAGCGAAGCCACCTTCAAGCAGCGCTCAGCGATCTTGCCGCCCGAGCGGGAGAAAGGCTGCGGTTCTTTGATATGCAAGCCGTCTCTCAGTGGACGGTTGAGGCGTGTCCACCGCCCCACCTCGCTACTGCTGTTCGGCTCGGCAGATGATTGCTCTCCTTACTGCTTGAGCACCATGAGCATAATCAACAGCCTGCCACCACACGTGCTGATGATCTTTTACGTCGGCAAAAAGTTGATGGTTTAGAGACAGAGATCACGGAAACCCATAAACACCTTGCTGAGATGTTGACACCTTCCTCCGAACAATCTTCCCAGCAACAAAAGGCAGAGGAACACCAAGCGGAGGCAGAGCCGCCTAGAACTTCCTCAGAAACGCGCGACGCTCCCCCTCCGCTAACCCAACCTGAAGAAGCTCTACATCAAGAAGCTCCTCCACCTTCACCCGACATAGAGTCTATGGATTTGCGAGAGGATAAGCCCGACCTTCCTCTAGCAGCATCTGCTAGTCCTGAACCTACTCCTTCAGAGCCAACGCCTCCTATTCCCGAACCCCAGCCGGAGCTACCGACAGTCCACGCCGGTCAGGAGCCAGGCCCTAGCAAAGAAGAGCCGCCTAAACTTGTGCAGAGCGAGCAGTATGAAGACGACGCCAAAAGCGAGTCTGCTTTTCCTAAAACAGGCGAAAGCCATCTGGAGGAATTACCTTCTAACGCTCCACCTCTCGCCGCCCCCAGTCCTGAAGGAATCAACCAAAAGGAAGCCTCCAGTACTCCGGTCTTCGTCAAGCCCGAGGTCTCACCTTCAGATATCTTGCTGCCTGGAGCGAGCAATCCCGACATTCAAAAGAGTGCTTTCCATCTCCAGACTACCTGTGGCCCAGCAGATTGGACAAGCTTACTGTGGGCCTTGATTGCGGCGGATGCGCTGCCGACCGCCTACTGGCTGGCGCGGGCGTGGCCGGCGATGAACCGGCCTTGCCCTGTGTCCGACGGGTTAGTTGCTGCAATACAGGCAGCTCGATGGTTAGTGCCCGATTCTCGAACCTTTATTGATGATCTTACCGACATTGTCCAAAACGTCCCGCCATTTGAGGATGAGCCTCAAAGGCTTCTGGGCTTATCAGCGGCGTTGCGGGCCACCCTCCTGGATCCAAATACGGGGATTCAGACATGGCTTAGCGTTCCTCAGAGCTGTCCAGGTCTGGGCAACATCGTCAACGCCATCAGTACATTCGCATATCGGGGAAGACCTCTGCGGCAAGGTGACCTCCTTGGGCTTACCTATGTAGAGCAACGCAAAGAATCCCTTCGACAAACCGTACGGGAGGCCAAAGCATGGCTAGAAGAGGCGCCGAACCGCCGGGCGACACTCAAACGAGCCTCCGGTGTCTGGCAACGTATGATGTCGCAGGACGGTGCACTACGGACTCTTCTTCTCCCTGTGGTGGAAGATGAGCAAAGAAAGTTCGCTGAAGTACGTGAGAACCTGCAACAGTGGGAGGACGAAAATTCTATTATCAGTCGGATCAACGAAATTGACGAAGAACTGGCCGGTAAAAAAAACAGAAGAATTGATGGAAAGATACGCAACCGAATCGTCCAAGACGTCAAGGAAGCCTGCCACTTTGCCCGGCTCTGGTGTGAATGTGTCGAACGCGAACAGGCAATTCAGAGCGGTGAAGACTCGTTCTTTGAAAAGACGAACGAAGTCCGTTCACAGATTCGGGAGGCGCTCCCCGAAGTCATCCAATCTCTTCAGGAATTAAGCAGCCCGAGCCAGCAACCGCCAATCCGCGCCGCAGCACAGTGCTTACTCCGTTCAGTCGAACAACTCCGGGATATGTTTACAGGACAGCTACATTCTCCAACTCGCACTCAGGATTGGTTCACCAGCAATACAGATAGCCTCCAGACTTCCCTTAACCGGCTTCTGCTGTGGCTCCCTGCTATTCCCCATGAAGATAATGGATCGATCGTTGAAGCGAACCTGCCTCAGGTCGCACCGGCTCTGTGTAAGGCGATCGCCGAGGGGCGTTCTCTCCAAACCGCTTTCGACGTTTGGCTAACCCCACAAGACTACCGCTTCATAGAAACGATGCTGGATGCCTTCAATGAAGCAGATTTGCCCAGCCAATCTCGTACCTATCAGGAAGCGTTAGAGGGATCACGAGAGAGTCTGCGGACATCTGTGTCAGAAACCCGAAGTGCTATTGAGCGTGCTGTGGTTGACGGGATAAGCGCAGAAGAGCACTCCGAGCAGGAAGGGATCATTGAATCGATGAATCCCGATGAAACTCTACGTTTCTTGCCGAGGCGCAATCAACTCAAGCAGATCACTACGCAACTGGAAAAGGCTCGTCAGAGTCGGCTGAAGGAGGTCAGAGAGGCATGGAATAATATACAGCCACGATTAGAATCAGTCGAGCAAATTGCTCCAGACCGCCTAGAAGGCATCAAGACATTTGTCGAATCCAATCTGGCTAAGCCGGATACCAGGGTTGTTGAGGAATGCGTGGCCCATCTCACAGGAGTTATTGAAACGGGTGTAGAGCTTGAGAAAACGCTATTTTCCACTCCAGAAAGTCGTGATGCTTTACAAGAATTCCTCAAGGCCAGAGAGGGAATTGAAAACGCCCTACAAAGGCAGGGGATGAACCTGAGCCGGATTGAGAGGAATATCAAGAACGGCTCCTCTGTTGCTAGCATCAATTTTGGGGAGACGCCAAAGGCACGTCGTGAGGAAGCAGGCAAAGCCATCGGTGCATGGAGGTCCTTAAAGCAAGATGTCAATGGAGGAAATGTTCAAAAGAACCTTACCGATTTACTCGGTTATCTAGGCTTTACGAACATTAGGATACCTGATCAGCCTGCCCCAAAGGGTAAAGGTGCGGATTGTAAATATATTCCCGTTCGAATGTCGGCTAGTGATTTGACCAAACCTATCCCTCAATTTGGTTCCCAAACTTCCGAGCGTTACAATATTGTGTGCGTCTGGGAACGTCCAGGCGCGGATACAATGAATGCTTGGCTGCAAGATTCGCACCTTGATACTCTCCCCGTGTTTGTCTTCTATCTAGGCCGCCTAACGAAGCTTCAGCGACACGATTACGCCAAGAAAGCCCGAGAAGAGGAGCTTGTTATCGCGATCTTAGACGAAACACTCCTTGTGTTTCTCGCCCAAGAACGCGACGCTCGTTTACCTATTTTCCTCCGATGCACACTGCCCTTCTCTGCTGTCAATCCTTACACCCCCTTTCAGGCCGGCAATGTGCCGCCGGAAATGTTTTTTGGACGCAAGGAGATGGCGCGGGAACTACAACGATCTTCCGGGGGTTGTATTGTCTATGGTGGCAGGCAGCTCGGCAAATCGGCTCTCTTGCAGCATGTCCAGCGTGAATTCCACAACTCCGAACAGAATCGGTATGCGTGGGTCAAAGACATCAAGTCGATTGGAGACTCGCAAACTCCAGAAAAGCTGTGGGAACAGGTCCGAGACGGATTCAAAGAGTTGGAGCTTTTGCGATCTAATATCAATACGGATAACCAGAAAAAATTATGGGGCATATTCAGGCGGTGATAGACGAGAAGCCCGAGCTACGGGTAGTCATACTCTTTGATGAAGCCGATAATTTCCTAGATGCTGATGCTAGAGACCAGTTCCAGGTAGTAGAAGGGCTACGGACTCTTATGCTCGACACAGAGAGGCACTTTAAGGTCGTCTTTGCTGGTCTGCACAACGTCCAACGCTTTCAAGGCATCCCAAATCAACCTCTCGCCCACTTTGGGTCTCCGCTGTTAGTCGGTCCTTTAGAAGTCACTGCCGCTCAACAGCTTGTTCGTCAGCCACTTGAGATTCTTGGCTACCGGTTTGACGACTCTGGAACAATTTTACGAATTTTATCTTATACCAATTACCATCCGGGCCTTATTCAGCTCTTCTGCCACGAACTCCTCAAACGCTTACAAAGGCAGCAGAAGACTATCTCCCCGCCTTATTCCGTTACCCAAGGCGATGTAGAAGCAGTTTATCTGCTCCCACAAGTGCGCGATGGCATTCGAGATCGGTTCAATTGGACTCTGGCCCTTGATAAACGCTACCAGGCGATTGTGTGGGCTATGATTCTTGAGCAATTTGACACCCCAGGTGGCGATGCTCATGCCTATACCCCAGCACATCTGTTAGAATTGGCCCGCTACTGGTGGCCTCGGGGGTTTGACAAGGTTGCTTCCGATCAACTCAGAAGTCTTCTAAATGAAATGGAAGGATTAGGCGTCTTGGTCCGAGATGCCAGCGGCTCTTATCGATTACGCAGTCCAAACCTCGTACATCTCGTCGGTACGAAAACTGATATTGAAGACCGTTTGTTAGCCCTATCGGATAAGGAACCAGAGGAGCCATTTGATGCCGATAGTCACCACGCACTGCTCGACGACAAAAAATGGCAGTATAGCCCATTGACCTACGCCCAAGAACGCCGTTTGAACGCACATAAATTTGGCGTCGGCTTAATCTTTGCTTCTGAAGCCACCGGATCGGCCCATCTCAAGGCGGCCTTCGGTCGTTTTATTCCAACCGACCTATCAGAGACCAAGGCCGACTACCGAGAAATTCCTTCGACTAAGCGCGGCACTGAACTGAAACAGTGGCTTGGCCAATATTTAAACACCAACCGTAATAATTATGAGCGATTGATTTTACGCTGTTCTCTTCAAGGAAAACCGGAGGAGATGCTTGAAGCCGTACAGATTGCCCATCAGGTGTGCCAGCGGCATGAACGTAGCCGAAAGCGCTGGGGGCGAATCTTCTTTATCTTTGAGCCGGAATCGACTTGGAACTGGCTCTCCTTGTCCCAAAAACAGCGGGAGGCGATTGAGGATAAAGTTGACGTAGTGACCTTCCCACGGCGTTGGAATCTCTCAGGTATTCGTCAACGCTTACGCCAGCAGAACAAAATGGACTTGGACGGAGTCTGTCGCAGAGTCTTAGAGGTGACGGGCGGCTGGCCAGCGCTTTTGGAGAAACTGTTCGAGAGTTGCGAGGCTGATAATGATCCCCGTCATGCGGCAGAGACTATTGAGCGAGAAATGGGAGATTCTAATTCGAAACTCTCTCAGGACTTCAAACGTTCTCTGGGTATCAACAATGTTAATGTTGCAGAGAGGATTCTCAAATCCATAAAGAATCTCCAAGAAGATGGACAGGAAGTCCCAGTTGATTTGATTACTCCAGAACATATTGAAGGTTCTCCTAATCTCTCACAGGACCAGTGCAATACAGCGATTGAGTACTTGCAACGAATGGGCTGTATAGAACGGCAGGGTAGTGACCTTTCTGTCGAGTCAACCGTCCTCCATTTGATCTAAGTATCATGCTGGCGGATATACTCAGGCAAGTGCCGAGCGTTCAAGGGTTTCTGGACACCATGCTCGCCGATCTCTCTGGGAAGCGTAGCCTCCTAGTATTGCTCCCAGAAGGAGTAAAAGCTGATGATCTCTGGAATGCTATAGGATATTTAGTCCGCCACAAATTTTACGCCGAAGAAATAATGCTCCCTAACCTTCAACCCGAAGCTCTTCCGGCTGCGGCTCTTGGTAAGGCTCTAAGCGTTCAATGGCCGGAAGACTCAAGTCCACGGAGCATTGAAAATTTGATGATTTCCAATGATCTCCCTGAGATAATTTACCTGCGAGGATTTAATGAACTCTCTGAACCAGCCCAAAAAATTTGGCTCGACTTTCTATCCCGATGGGCGCAAGTCAGTCAAATTTTCCCCGACCCCCCAACCCTAATTCTCTTTACCTGTGGGAATCTCCGTCTCCTCAAAATTCCTAACACTAATGTCCGTCTCTCAATTCGTTATTGGTGGGGCTTTCCCTCGGCCTTGGAAATGCAGCTACTGTGCCGTTTAAGAAGAGCCAGTGGTGAGCAGTCTCTTCGCCACCGTTGGTCAGAGCATCTTATCTCGGCCATAGCAGGAAACGATGTAAATCTAGCTGAATATCTATGGAACCCTCTCCATAGTTCTCTTGATCAGCTTCCTTCTCTCTTACAAGAATTTGGGACTCGTCAACGCGGCTGGACACGACAAGACCTACAGGAATGGGGTGCTGACAACTTTCTGGTCACCCCCATCCATAATGCAGACCGTCCTTCTTCCTCTCCTCCTCCCAAGTGGTATCAATTATGGACGCATGGGGCCTTAAACTGGACTCCTGAATACGGTCTTGAGCTTCATACATCTGCCCTGGCTCTACTGGATCGCACAGAGGACTTACAGCATCGTTTATGGCGTGGACAAACAAGCCTTTTGTTCCCTTTGATTGATGACGTACGGCTCTCCATCTGTCGCCATCTTAGCAGATACTATGGAAAAAGCTGGCCAGTTCGTTGGCAGACACCGAATAACAACTTCGATAAAGCAGCGGTCGAGGCCAATCCCTTATCCTGCCAATGGAATCATTTGGCGTCACTTTTCAATTCTAACGGCGATGTTCCTCTTGGTCGGGAACAACGGGAGTTAAAACCAGTAGTAATCCAGGCACAACAGATTAGGAACAAACTCGCCCATTACCAGTTCATCGCATTCTCTGATTTTGAAAAAATTTGGGCCGAGATAGGTCGAGTAAAATCAAAGATCAAAGTCGCAGTACCAGCTTAGGCTCAGGTCCCACCTTGCTTGACCATCGAGCAACTAGTCAGGGGAGTAGCCCAGCCCTTAGAATTGCAGGCTGATCGGCTCAAGCGCATCACTCTGAGCATGGACCGCGCCGATAATGGCCGCATCCTGATAGCCCTGACCCCGAAGCTCCTGGATGCACGCCTGGGCCTGCTCGGCCGGGACGCTGGCCAGGAGTCCGCCGGCGGTCTGCGGATCGAACAGCAGCGCGTAGAGCGGATGCTGGGCCGCCCGCTCCACCTCGCGCATAGCCCGCCGCAGCCGAATATTCTGCGGTTGCAGGGACGAAAAAATGCCCTGCTGAACGACCTCCAGAGCGCCGGGCAGGATCGGCAACTGTTCCATATTGAGGCCAGCGTCAACAGCCGAGGCCCGGACCATTTCAACCAGATGGCCCAGCAAACCGAATCCGGTCACGTCGGTCATGGCGGTTGCGCCGTGCTGACGCAGGCAGTCTGCTCCGGACCGATTGGACTGCCGCATGGAGGCGAGCGCGGCTTCGATCCAGCGGCCTTTGGCTTTGTGTCGCATGTCCGCGGCAAACAGCGCGCCGGTTCCCAGCGCCTTGGTCAGAATCAGCGCCTGTCCCGGCTGCATGCCGCTTTTTTTCAGCACGGCTTCCTGGCTTGCCAGACCGTTAATGGCAAATCCGAGCGCCAGTTCGTTGCCCTCACTGGTATGCCCCCCAACAAGAGCCGTCTGCTCTCGGTTGAGGACCTCCAAGGCCCCGGCCATGAGCTGGGTGAGCTGGTCCTGGACCTTGTGTTCCAGGCCATACGGGATGGTGACCATAGCCAGGGCGGTCTGCGGCTCCGCACCCATGGCAAAGATGTCACCCAGGGCGTGGGTGGCCGCGATTTGGCCAAAGACAAACGGGTCTTCAATAAAGGCCCGAAAAGAATCAACCGTCTGCACCACCGCCTTTCCGGGTGGGACAGTGACCACTGCCGCATCGTCCGGTGCGTGCAGGCCGACAATGACGTCGGAGCGGTCAACCGGCTCAAGACGCGCCAGGGCCTGGTTCAGAACCGTACTGCCGATCTTGGACCCACAGCCGCCGCAACGCATGGCAAAGGCGGAAATCTCTTTAAGGACGTGCGTGTCGGCCAGTCCCTGCTCTAGCTGAGCCGGCTCAGCTTCGGGCATGTCCGGCAATTCATTGTATTTGCGGATAAAGCGCCGGTCGATCCAATCTTTCCATTTCCAGACCCACTTCCCTTCACCCGCCCAGCGCGAACGCGAGGCCACTGCATATTGGTCTCCGGTAGAGATCAGGCTCAGAAACTGCCTTTGCGGCACAAAGGCTTTGACCGCCTGGCCGCGCAGGAAGCGGCGCAGATTCTTCACCAAGGGCGGGCCCTGCCGCACGGCGAACACGCCCGATTTTGGGCGGGGATGGTTGACGACCGCAGCAATATCTCCGGCGGCAAAGACCTCGGGATGGGAAACGGACTGGAGCGTATCCTGCACCGCGATAAAACCCCGCTCGTCTGTGGCCAAGCCAGCCTCCCCCGGCCAGCCGGCGGCGGCGGCCGTAGTGACCCACAGCATCTCATCCAGAGCGAGTCGGGTGGCATCGGCAAATCGAACGCACCCCTCGGTCGCTTCGGTGACGAGACAATCCGTGCGGATCTCAATCCCGCGCCGCTTGAGAATACGCTGAAACGCGGCCCGGACGCGAGGGTTGTGGGTCGGCAGAATCTCGGGGGTCGCGCTGATAAGGTAAAAAACGAGATGGTCGGCCGACCGCTTTTGCTGGGCGAGCAGACGTTCGAGACGATATTGAACGGCCAGCAGCAGTTCCACGCTCCCGGCTCCACCGCCGATGACACCGATTGTTGTGCGTTCGGTGCGGGCCAGGCAGCGCTCGCGTAGCTGTTCCCAATGTCGCCAAAAACCGTCTATGGGCTTGACGGCCACACCGCTGTGCGCAGCACCGGGTATATGTGCAACAGCCGGCGTCGCCCCGATATTAATGGATAAGACATCATAGGCCACGGGCGGCCGGGTGCGACATACAACCTGCTTGTTGGTCAGGTCCAGGCCGATCGCTTCATCGTGAAAAAATCGCGCCCCGGCAAACCGGGACAATGGCCCAAGATCAATGTGGGACTGATCGAAGGTATAATGTCCGGCGATATAGCCGGGTAACATGCCGGAATACGGTGCCTGCGTATCTCGACAAATCAGCGTCACGCGTACGCCCGGCAGCGGC
This sequence comes from Binatia bacterium, assembly GCA_963422435.1. Classification (GTDB taxonomy): domain Bacteria; phylum Desulfobacterota; class Binatia; order Bin18; family Bin18; genus Bin18. Next base: position 3,417,727 of record OY729511.1, read on the forward strand.
TTCATCCCAAAGCGTTTCAGCACCGTGACATGACTGTGGCCGCCGCCGATCAGGACCAAATCTTTGACTACCGGAGTGGCTGTCGGCCTCACAAAAGATATCCTTCCGTACGGCAGGAACCCACCCGGCCTGAAGCGAAACACGCGCCGCCGCTATTCATGCTGCAAGAGCAGATTCCCGCTCACGTCATACTGGACTGTCCAGCCGGGCGGTACAACCACCGTGGTATCCGGTTCTTCCACGATGAGCGGGCCGCTCCGCGCCTGTTCAAGAGCGGTGCGCTGGTATACCGCGGCCTCGCATTCGCCCACCTGTGGACCGAAATACGCCAGGCGCGAGGCTGGAAGCGCAGGAACGCTCACGCTCCCGGCTCCAGTCAGCTCGGTAAAGCGCAGATGGCCGGAGGAGGCCAAGACCCGCAGCCGGACGCTGACCAGCTCAATCGTATCGGCTCGATCATAGCCGAATGCCTGCCGGTGCGCCTGGGTGAAGAGTTGGGCCAGGCGGTCCTGCAAGTCATCGGCAGTCACTTCAGGAAACGGCAGGCTCAGCTCGGCCACCTGATAGCCATATTTGAGATCGACCTGGCGCTCGAAGCGCATCCGCGCCGCAGCAATACCTTCTTCGACCAGCTCAGCCCGGGCCTGGGTCTCAAGCTCCCGGTAGTGATCCAACACGGTCTGCGGATCGAGCTGGTCCAAAGCCACGGCTACGCTGCGAATATAGTCGTGGCGATAATCCGCCAGCAATAACCCAAGGGCACTGAACAAGCCTGGGTAGAGCGGAATCTGAACTCGCGTCATACTCAGGCTGTCCGCCAGCGCGGCGGCGTGCATCGGTCCGGCTCCACCAAACGCGATCAGGGTAAAATCCCGCGGGTCTCGGCCGCGTTCGGTCGAGACGGCCCGCAGGGCGCGCATCATGGTTGCGTTTGCCACCTGAGTGATGCCATAGGCCGCGGCCAGGACTTCTACATTGAGCGGTCGGGCGATTTTTTGCTCAATCGCGGTCCAGGCGGCCTGGCGGTCAATGCTCAGAGTTGCCCCAGCGATAGCGTCAGGATTCATATAGCCAAGCACGACATTGGCATCAGTCACCGTCGGCTCGGTTCCGCCCCGGCCGTAACAGGCCGGACCAGGGTCCGCACTCGCACTCTGGGGGCCGACCCGTAAGGCGCCCCCGTCATCTATCCAGGCAATACTGCCGCCTCCAGCACCCACTTCGACGATATCGAGCGAGGGGACGCGCAGCGCATGCCCTCCTCCACCGAACAGGCGCGTGGTCGCGGTTGCGCCACCCCCGACCTCTCCGCCCGGTTTTTCAAGTGGCACGCCGTTTTCGATCAAACAGGCTTTGGCGGTCGTCCCGCCCATGTCGAACGATAATACCTGATCCTGCTGCGTCTCCTGGGCGAAGCGCGCCGCGGCCAGCACACCCGCAGCCGGCCCCGACTCAATCATATACGCCGGCCGGCGCCGGGCGGCCTGAGCGCTCATGATGCCGCCGTTGGACTGCATAATCAGGACGCGCTCGCTATAGGTCGAGAGGTGCTGTTCCAGTCGGGAGAGATAGCGGTCAACAACCGGAATCAGCGAGGCATTGATGACGGTCGTGCTGGTGCGTTCGTACTCGCGAATCTCGGGATGGATATCGCACGACAGACACACCACCGTCTCCGCAGCCACTTCAGCGATAAGCTGTCCCAACTGCCGTTCGTGAGTGGGATTGAGATAGGAGTTCACCAGGCAAACAGCAATCGCTTCTACGCCGGCGGTCGCAAGCTGGTCGATCACCGCCCTGGCCTGCGTCGGATCGAACGGACGCTCAATACGGCCAGTGCCCAGGATGCGCTCCTCAACTTCCAAACGCAGGGAACGGGGCACGAGCGGGGGCAGACGGTCCCAGTCAGCATCGTAGATATTGGGCCGGCGCTGCCCGCGCATTTCGAGTTCGTCCCGAAAGCCCTGGGTGGTAATCAGTCCGGTCCGCGCGGTGGTCTCTTCAATTACCGCGTTCGAGGCAATGGTTGTACCGTGGACGAAGCCTTCGACCTGGGCCTGCGCATCGACTTCGCGCACACATTGGACAATATCTTCGCCAACCCGATCAAGCAGCGAGAGCACCTTGGTGGTAAACAGGCGTCCGTCGTCGCCAAGCACAATAACATCGGTAAACGTGCCGCCTATATCGAAGCCTATGCGCATGGGAGAGCCTATACCCTTTGGAGTGAGCCTGGCCCTCGACTAGTCCGCTGCTGCAGCCGGTTGCAAGCGGGTGGCCCGCAACGCCTCGGTTTCCGGTAGCTTGACCTCTGCCGCGGCCGCGTCAATCACCACCCCGTACTGCACTCGTGCCTGGCCGACGGACAGCTTTTCGTCCAGCACGTCGGCCAGCACCCGGGCCGGGTCGCGCTCCAGGGGATTGCCGTGCCCGCCCGAGCCGGACACGATGTGGTGAATGCGATCGCCCGGTTTCACATCCATATGCATATGGGCCTTGCGCGGCAGTTCCCGGTTCTCTGTTTCGGGATTCAGAATATTCCTGGACAGCGCGCCGGAGGCGCCGCCGGCCAGCCCGCCGGAGGCGCGCATGAGACGATTGGTGCGGACCATGACTTTTCCGGGGCTCAGGAAGCGCCACTGTTTATAGATGGATACCGAGCCCCGATGCTTGCCGGCGCCGCCCGTATCCGGCACATAGCCAAAGCCGTCAACGACCAGCGGAAACTCACGTTCGAGCATCTCCGCCGGAATCGTTCCGTACGACCCGAAGGCCATGGGCGCCACACCATCAATACCGTCCTTGTGCGGCCGTCCGCCCCAGCCGCCAAAGAAAATGTCCATGACCGCAAACGGTGTCCCGTCGTCTTTCTCACCAGTGAAGTGCAGGACATCCCCACCCTCTCCGGGGATAGGCACCCGCTCGGGTAATGCCTGGGCCAGGGCGCGAAACAGCATATCAAAAACCCGAAAGAATAACGGGGCACGGCCACCGACCGCGGCAGGAAAGCGCGGATTCACCAGAGTGCCGACCGGCGCAACCACCTGTATGGGCCGAATGAAGCCGACATTGGTCAACACCTCCGGGCTGACAATGCTCTTGACCGCACCATACACCGTCGCTTGCGTCATGCTCAGCGGCAGGTTGATGGCGCCGCGCGCCTGGGGACCGGTCCCGGTGAAATCAACGCGCAAGGTTTCGCCTTGGGCACGCAGGGTCACCTTGAGCGGCAGGGCTACGCCGTCGGAGCCAAAACCGTCATCCTCAAAGGCGTCTTCATATACATATTCGCCCGGAGGAATATCCTTGATGGCCGCCCGGGTGGCCTTTTCCGCATAGGTAATCAGATAGTCACAGCACGAGTTGAAGGTGTCCAGGCCGTATTTTTCGAGCATTGTTTTCAGCTCTTGCTCCCCGCGCCAGCAGCCCGCAATTTTTGCCTCAACGTCTCCGAGCCATTCGTCGGATACCCGGACGTTAGCCAATATCGTTTCCAGGAGTGCGTCGTTGCGCTCCCCAGCCTGGTACAGCTTGATCGGCGGCAAACGGAGGCCCTCTTCAAAGGTCTCCGTACACTGGCTGCTGAACCCACCCGGAAAGCGTCCGCCAATGTCGGTGTGGTGCGAATAGGCTAAGGTAAAAGCGACCCGCCGCCCCCGCCAGAACGTGGGCGCAATAATCACCACATCCGGCATATGAGTGACACCGGCATACGGATCGTTCACCACAATCACGTCGCCGGGCGCGAATGCGGTACCGTATTTTTTGAGGATGTGCGGCATCACCGCAATAAAGAAGGCCAGCTGAAACGGAGCCGCATAGCCCTGGCCGATTAACCGGCCCTGGCCGTCACAGAGAGCGGTGGCAAAATCTCCGGTTTTGACCATAGCCGAGCGGCCGGTTTTCCAGACCGCAATCGCCATTTCTTCGGTAATGGCGGCCAGCTCGTTTTTCACCACCTCAACCAGAATAGGATCAAATGCCATAGCTCTCCTCCCGGTCCACGCGCCGGCAACGGACAGGACGCGGGCCAGCGCATTCAGCCATCATCCTCCCAGGTCAGGCTGCAATGTCGCGCGAAGTTGCGCCGTCCGCTGCCAGTCAACCTGCTCCGTGCGCTCGTCAATAGCGACCCTGTATTCCCGCTCGGCGTACGCGGGCGAGATTTTCTCGTCCAACACGTCGTCCAGGACAAGTTGGGGGTCACGCGCGAGCGGGTCGCCGTAGCCGCCCGCACCCGGTTGGATATGCAGCAGGGTTTCTCCGGACCGCACTTTCGTATCGATCAGCATTTCGTGTGGGAGTTGGGTTTCTGCTTCGCCGGAGCGCAGCCTGGCAGCAAACGGGGTACCGTCTTTTCCGCCGGCCAGCCCATACGGAACGGATTTGACCCGACAGGTTCGGAGCATGACCCTGCCTTCTCTCAGAAAGCGCCATTGGCGGTACACGGACAGGGCGCCGCGGTATTGTCCAGCACCACCGGTATCCGGCAAAAAGCCAAAGCCCTCCAGCATGACCGGACACTCGCGCTCAATCATTTCCGCGGGAATGCTGCGCATGGCACCGCCGGCAGCCATGGGAGTGACGCCTTCCACGCCGTCGCTGTTGGGCCGCGCGCCCCAGCCCGAGGTGTAAATATCCAGCAGCATGGACGGCACACCGGCATCAACCTGGGGCGTATACACCAGCAGATTTGCTCCACCCTCGCCGGCGGCATAGACTTTGTCCGGAATGGCCTGAGCCAGGGCGGCAAATACCATGTCGATAATCCGCCACATCAGCATCCCGCGCGCACCAACTGCACCGGGAAATTGCGGATTGACCACACAGCCCTCGGGAGCAATCACCTGAATGGGAGCCATCAGCCCCGAGTTTGCCGGCGCATCCGTCTCAAGCATGGATCGAAAGGCCACATACACACAGGCACGAGTAAGATTAAAGGGGACATTAATCGCGCTGCGGACCTGGGGGCCGGTGCCGTCAAAGTCCACCAAGACGGACTCGCCGACAACGGTCAGCGCGAGACGCAATCTGACCCCCTCCCCGCCTAAGCCGTCATCTTCGAACAGGTCCGTACACACATAGGAGCCATCCGGGATGGCCGCAATGCAGGCCCGCATGGCCCGTTCGCTGTACTGGCGTAACTGTTCGTTATAGGCTGCAAATTGTTCCAGTCCATGTCGGTCGAGCAGGTCCTGAACTCCCTGGGCCCCGCGCCGACAGGCCGCGGCTTGGGCATCCAGGTCCCCGCGCACATCCTCAGGTGCACGGACATTAGCGGCAATCATGTCAACCAGGTCGTGATTCAACTCGCCTTGACTGAAGAGCTTGACCCCCGGAATACATACGCCTTCTTCGTAGACTTCGGCACAGGCGATGCCCATGCCGCCGGGGAAGCGCCCGCCAATATCGGTATGGTGTTCCACAATGGCCGAAAAGCCGACCAGTTGCTCCTGCCAGAAAATGGGCATGACCAGCACAATATCCGGGAAGTGGGACACCCCGCCGTAGGGGTTGTTTGAGACAATCATATCGCCGGGGTGGAGGGCGTCGCCAAATTTCTTCAGCACCCACGGCATGACCCCCATGATATAGCCCAGATGGACGCCGATGGTCAGACCCTGGGCGATCAACAGGCCCTGGGCATCGACCAGCGCGGTAGAAAAATCAGAGCCTTCCTTGGCCCCCAGCGAGCGCGCCGTCCGCTTCATGGTAATGCCCATTTCTTCGGCAACCGCGGTCAGCTCGTTTTTCATGACTTCGATCAGAATGGGGTCAAATGCGCTGGCCATAAGAGTTCCCTCGTTTATGCGCCTTTGCTTAGCACAATATTCCCGTACGCATCGACACTCGCCTGCCAGCGCGGGGGGACCACAACCGTGGTGTCAAACTCTTCGACAATAACAGGACCGGCGACGGCCTGTTCGAGCAGGTCTCCTCGGCTCAGAATCCGGGTATCGAGTTCACCCTGTTGTGGGCCGAAATACGCGCGGCGGGAGCCCGGCTGCGCGGTCTTTTCTGCCGATTGGCTGAAAGACCCGCCTAACTCGCTGAAGGACAGGCTTTGTGTCCGGAGGGTGGCCTTCAGACGGACGCTGACGATGGCAATAGTATCGTCTTCGCGCCGATATCCGTACGTTTGTTCATGCGCGGCATGAAAGCTCTCGGCCAAAGCCTGCCGGATGTCAGCCGCCTCAACCTGAGCCGGAACCGGCAGGGTCAGTTCCGACGACTGGCGCATATAGCGCAAATCAATCAAACATTCATATCTGAGACCATCCTGCTCACGCTGCTCAGGCCGGGCCTCCTGCTCCGCGCGGGCCATCAGCGTGTCAAATTCCTGGAGCAGGGCCACGGGATCAACCGTGTCTAATTCCTGCGGCACGCTTTGCACATAGTCCGCGCGCAGGTCGGCTACCAACAGGCCCAGCGCGCTGAATACCCCGGGAAAGAGCGGAATATACACCCGCGACATCCCCAGATTGTCGGCCAGCGTCGCCGCGTGCAGCGGGCCTGACCCACCGAAGGCGAGCAGGCTGAACGCGCGCGGGTCACGGCCGCGCTCGGTCGTAACCGCACGTATGGCTCGCGTCATGGTCGCGTCAGCCACCTGATGAATCCCAAAGGCAACGTCGGGGACCGACAAACCGAGCCGGGCGCTCAGCCGTGTGTCGATTGCCGTCCGTGCAGCCTCGGCATCAATGGGAACGGTGCCGCCGGCGATGCCGGTCGAGTTCATATAGCCCAGGGCCACGTTGGCGTCGGTGATGGTCGGCTCGATTCCGCCTCGGCCATAGCAGGCCGGTCCGGGGACGGCACCGGCGCTCCGTGGACCGACACGCAGCGCGCCGCCGGCGTCTACCCAGGCCAGACTTCCGCCTCCCGCACCGACTTCGCCAATGTCGTAGGCGGGAACGCGGAGCGCATAACCGGCGCCCTTGCTCAGTCGCCCGGCTCGGTTGATTCCCGCGCCGACCTCGCCCTCGGCGGTTTCAACCGGCTTGCCATTTTCTATCAGGCAGCCTTTGGCGGTTGTCCCGCCCATATCAAACGCCACGGCCTGAGCCAGACCGATTTCCCGCGCCAAGCCGGCCGCGGGGCCGGATTCTATCATATGTACCGGGCGGCGACGGGCCTGCGCGGCGCTCATGACCCCCCCGTTGGACTGCATGATTTGCAGGGGCGGAGGATAAGCCCCGAGCTGCGTTTCCAACTGGTCCAGGTATCGTTCCACCACGGGCATGAGGTAGGCGTTCAAGGCCGTGGTGGAGGTGCGTTCGTACTCGCGGACCTCGGGGAGGATATCGGCTGAGGAGCAGACCATAACCTCCGGGAATATCTCACGGATGAGCGCCACGGTCTGTTGCTCATGGCTGGGATTGACGTAGGAATGCAGAAAGGCCACGGCAATGGCTTCAACATCCTGGCGTTTGAGGCTGTCGATGGCCTGACGCACATCTTCCCTATTGAGCGGCGTTTCCACCTCGCCCCGCACGGTCATGCGTTCGCGGACTTCAAGGCGGCGGCGACGCGGGATCAGGAGCGGCGTACGCTGCCAGAAAACATTGTAGACGCCGGGCCGTCCCAGGCGGCGGATTTCCAATTCGTCCCGAAAGCCAGCGGTGGTAATCAGACCGGTCCGGGCGCCCTGTTCTTCCAGGACGGCGTTGGAGGCGATGGTTGTACCGTGGACGAGGCTCGCAATGAAGCCCTCCGGGTGCTGGCCTTCGGCATCGGCGATACAGCGCCCAACGTCTGCACCAACAGAATCGGGCAGGGTCAAAATTTTATAGGTCAAGAGTTGGCCGTCAGCTCCGGCTATGACAACATCGGTGAAGGTTCCGCCAATGTCAAAGGCAACACGAAGACTGGCAGGAGTAGACATGGGTGCAAGGCTGAGCGTAAAAGTGAAATCGGCTACCCTTATACGGTGCTGCCTTACGCCTCGACCATGGCGATGGCCTCAATCTCAATGAGCAGGCATTCAAGCGCCAGCGCCTGGACACCGATGAGCGTGCTGGCTGGCGGTTTGTCCTGGGGCAGATACTGGCTGCGGACCTCACGGATCATAGCTATCATGTCAGGCCTGTAATCAACGATATAGATATTGGTCTTCAGCACGTACTCAAACGTGGCACCAACCGCGGCGAGCGCTTTTTTGAGGTTTGCAAAGGTTTGGATGGCCTGGGCTCGCAAATCGCCCTTCCCCACCAACTCGTTCTTCTCGTTAAAGGCGACCTGACCCGAGATGAAAACAATTTTCCCCCCGGTCGCGGTCACCACCTGAGAGAAGCCCGGCAACACCGGCATACCGGCGGGATTCAGAAATTCCTTGTTCATATTTTCTCCTCATGTTTGCTCCCTCTGAGAGCCGGGCAACCACAGGGGGTGACCTTTTTCTCCCTCTCCCCTGGAGGGAGAGCCTGTCCTGAGCAAGTCGAAGGGGGCCAGGATGAGGGGTTTTCTTCGCCGCACCTTTCTCGTCAGGGCCGCACCTCATAATAGGCGTTGAACGGATTGTCAAAATCGTGGCGAGTAAAGCGGGTGAACCCGGCGTCGAGTGTCATACTCCGCGCCACTGGTTCGTTAAAGCCCAAGGTTCCCAGGCCAGCCCCGCCCGGCTCGGATAAGGCCGAGGACATGCAGCCCATAACCGAGAAGGCATACATCAGCCCAGTCATGGGCTTCTTCAGATTTTCTTCAAACGTCGGGGCACTCTTGATATCGGCGATCAGCCAGGTTCCATCCGGCTTGAGTGCCGACCGAATGGCCCGAATGGCTTCTGCCGGATGGGTCATATCATGGATGCAGTCAAACGTGGTGATGAAGTCAAAACTCGCATCGGCCGGCAACCCATCCTGGGCCGCATGGTGAAACCGGAGGTTGGTCAGCCCGGCCTCATCCTTGTTCGCGTTGGCGCGGGCCAGCGCGTGCTCCGAGATATCATAGCCATGAAAGTCGGCCCGCGGAAAGGCTGTGGCCATTTGGACCAGCGCAATCCCGGCGCCGCAGCCCACGTCCGCCACCTTTGCACCGGCTTGCAGCCTGGACTCGACCCCATCCAGGGCGGGCAAGACAACAGGAATCAGCGCATGCCGATACCAGGGGGCAAAGACCCGCTCAATGCCCCGTGCGCCCTCTGAGCCACGCGCGTCGTAGGGCAGGCCCAAGCCGGTACGAAAGGCCTCGGGCAGTTTTTCCAATATGGCCATGCGCTGCGGAAAATCGCTAAAAATACCCGCGGCAAACTTGGGACTGTCTTCGTCCGCAAGAATCATGGCCATTTCAGGCGAGAGGGAAAAGCGGCCCTCCTCTGTATATTCAAGCAACTGGGCCGCGGCCTGTCCTCTCAGCCACTCCCGCACCCAGCGTTCGCTCAAGCCCGTTTTGTTGGCAAGCTCCTCACTCGTCACCGGCCCGACACCATGCAGCGCCCGGTACAGCCCGAGCCGGTCGCCCAGGTGGATCATGGCCGAGATTAACGCACCGCTCAGCAGGCCAAAGACCTTTTGGCCACCAGCCTTGAGTTTGTCCGGATCTATCTGCTCGCGGGGCTGCCGGGTTGACATATTCTCAGGTTCTCCAGTCGCAGGGCAACCACGGGGGGTATCCACATAACTACATCCCGCTGATCAGTTCGAGAATGGTGCCGTCCGGGTCTTTGAAACAGACGACCCCAATCTCCGCGCCTCCCGGCCCCTCTATTTTTTTGAGTGGGGCTAAAAATGCAACCTGCATTTCCTGAAGGTCGGCATAGGTCTTGTCGATATCGTCCACGCTGAAGGCGATACGACAAATCCCGATGTTATTGAGCGACGGGTAAGGCGCGCCCTGTGGGGGCGGGTCGATAAACTGGACCAGGTCCAGGACCGGAGCGTTCTCATCGTCCCCAAGGCGCATGAACACACCGCGCAGCTTCCGGGCGTCGAGACCGAGCGCCTCACCGACGGTCGGGTCTTCCAGCGTAAAGTCGTTGACCTTGTTAAACCCGAGTTTTTCATAAAACCCGATGGAGCGTTCCATATCGCGGACGCAGATATTGACGTGAAATAAACGAGTCAGCATGTTTCCCTCCTTGTTTAGAGTTCAAACCCGTAGTGCACGCTGGGTCGGGTCGTGGATGGCCTTGACGAAGACCCCTCTCCCTCAAGGGGAGGGGGAGCAAAAAGGGAGTGCTACACTTGACCCGAACGCAACACTTGGCCCGGCATGGCCCCCGTATGTTTGCCATCGTCGAACAGCACTTCGCCGTTCACGATCGTGTACTGCACGCCCTGGGCCGGCATGACCAAGCGCCGCCCGCCACCAGGCAGGTCGGCCCGCATTTCGCCACGGCGGGCCGAGCCAACCGTGTTGTAGTCAAAAATCGCAAAGTCGGCGGCCATGCCTGTGGCAATCTTGCCCCGCGTGGTCATCCCGTAGAACGCGGCCGGCTCGGCGGTAATCCGCTTCACCGCGTGTTCAAGCGTCAGGGCCTGCCGGTCCCGCACCCAGGTGCCGAGCAGATAGGTGCAGTAGCCGGCGTCACACAGCATGTCCACATGGGCACCACCGTCTGACAGACCGACCATGACCTGGTCGTGCGTAATCAGCTCAGGAATGCGGTCTTCGTCGGCGTTGAACAGCTCATAGGTATACTGGAGTTGCAGATCATCTTCGATGCACAGGTCCAGGAAGGTGTCGAGCCCGTCTTTGCCGCGCTCTTTGGCAATATCGGCCACGCTCTTGCCAATCAGGGCCTGCATGGCGGGACTGCCGACCTCATGGACGATGGCGCGTTCCCATTTGCCCGAGAACACCTTGGGCGACTCCATCTCTTTGCGGAATGCGGCTCGAAAGGATTCATCTCTGTAGAACGCCTTCTGCTTCTCAATCGGCTGGTCAAAGGCCGGCTTCCAACACGGCAGATTGGCAAAGATGAAGGGTTTGCGCAGGTCGATCTGAATAATGAGCGGCCGGCAAGTGACCTGCGGAACGGCACCTCTCTCGAACAGCGGCTCAATCGTGCGCAGGGTATTCATGGCCGCGTCCGGTTGATCGTCCCGATTCAGCAGCGCCAGCCACGTGACCTTCCGGCCACTTTCGGTCAGGAGCATGTCCAATAAGGCGTGCTCGGTTTCGTCAACAATAGAAACATTATTGGTCAGAGCAAGCTCGATACTGCCCTTGCCGAGTTCCTTGAGCGCGTTGCAGTAGGCCTTGAGTTCGTCCCGACTGGCGTTGCGGCAGGCAATCGGACGGCCTTTATAGCCGATATGCTGGGCGACATTCGTGGTCGAAAAGCCAAAGGCGCCGGCAGCCACCGCCTCTTTAATCAGGGCCTTGATCTGCACGATTTCCTCTTGCGTTGCGCCCCGCTCCATCGACTCTGCGCCCATCACAAAGTGGCGAAACGGAGTCAGCGCGGCCATGAAGCCGATATTGATGCCGCTCCCGCGCTTTTCGGCCGCATTCATATATTCGGGGAAGGTGACCCAATCCCAGGTCACGCCTTTGCCCAGCACGTCAAACGGGATGGCTTCCACGTTGACCAAGTCCCAGGCCGCGACTTCGTGCACCTCAGGCTTACACGGGGCCAAGCCGACCCCACAATTGCCCATCACCAGACTCGTGACCCCATGCCAGGAAGAGGACGTGATCAGCGGATCCCAGCAAATCTGGGCGTCATAGTGGGTGTGCGGATCGACAAAGCCCGGTGCCACAATCAGGTCGGAGGCATCCACGACCTTCTTGGCGCCGTCTGAAACCTTGCCAATTTCAGCAATTTTTCCGTTGGCTACCGCAATATCGGCCCGGTAGCGTTCTGCGCCGGTTCCATCCACAACGGTTCCGTTTTTGATGATGAGATCGTATGACATGATACCCTCCTCTAGTTCTGGGGATTAGGGTTTCACTCCCAATCCCTCATTATTAAATCACTCCTTCGTCCTGAAACGCATCCATTTCTGTCTGGCTCAAGCCGAGCAATTCTTTGTAGACATATTCATTATCTTCCGCATAGCACGGCGCAGCGCGGTCGGTCGGTCCGCCCTGACTCACCTGCCCGGTGGCAAAATGGAACGGAATATCCTTGATCGGCCAGGTTCCGATCTCAGCGTGCTCCAGAGGGAGCAGCCAGTTCAGGTGTTTGAGCTGCGGGTCGCGTTCGATCCGATCTTGCGCGGTCTGGCATACGCCGGCGGGAACACCAGCGGCCTGTAAACGCTCTTGCAGGCCAAAGGGCTCCCGCTCCTGCGTCCAGGCACTCACCAGACGGTCCAACTCGTCCTGGTGCTTGATCCGCTCGGCCAGCGAGGCAAATCGCTCCTGTGCCGTCCAGTCGGGGTTGCCCATGACGCGGACCAGAGCCTGCCACTCTTCTTCAGAGGTCACGGCTATGGCAATCCAGCGGCCCTTCTCCGCGCCCTGGCCAGCGCAGGGATAGGCGCCGTGCGGCGCGGCGGGTGTGTAGGGCGAGCGATTGCCCGTGCGCTGATAGTGGCGGCCATTCACCGCATGATCCAGCACCGCGGTTCCGGTCATGCCAATGCCGGGCTCTACTTGCGAGCAATCCAGATACTGGCCCTTGCCGGTCCGTTTCTTAGAGTACAGAGCCATCAGAATGGTCATGGCACAATAATACGCCCCACTCCAATCCATATACGAAAAGCCCCAGCCGGCCGGAGGATGAGGCGCGGGCAAACCGGACTGTTCGGTCAGACCGCTCACGGCCTGGGCAATCGGTCCGTAGGAGGCGTATTTCACGTAGGGACCTTTATAGCCCCAGCCGGGCTGCTGCATGTAGATAATATCCGGCTTGATGGCTTTGAGGGTGTCATAGCCGAGCCCCCATTTTTGCATGGTCTCGGCCGTAAAGGCTTCAACCACCACATCGCTGACCGCAACCAGCTTCTTGAACAGCTCGCGGCCTTGGGGCGCTTTCATATTCAGACTGATCCCGTATTTGCCGGCATTGATATCATTGAAATAGCCACCGCGATTGACGCTTTGGATTTTGCCGGCATCCAGGCCGGTTAAGTCCATGGCTCCGGCTTTTTCCGAGACCTCTTTCGTGCGGAAAGCGGAAACGTGCCCTCCAATAGATGAGAGATGCTGGACACGTTTCCGCTTTGAGGCAAACGGCGGCATATAGCGCAGAAAATCCAGCCGGTCGCGCCATTCAATCCGAATGACTTCCGCCCCGAGGCTGGCCAATAGGCGCGGCCCGCCCGCCCCGGCCAGCAGCCAGGTCAGGTCGGCAATCCGAACGCCTTCCAACGGTCTTCTTTTTTTCACGCCCACCTTACACGATTCCTTTGTTCTGTAAGTCCGCAAGCTCTTCCGCGCTCAGCCCGAGCTGCTCACAAAAGACCGTCCGGTTGTGTTCGCCGATAAGCGGCGCCCGCGGGCCCTGCCGCCAGGCGCATTGATTCGGCAGCATGGGCGCACCCGTATAGGTGTAGGACTCGCCTAACTCGGGGTGTTCGACCTGAGAAAACGTGGCGCGGGTCTGCCACTGTATATCGTCGGGATTTTCTTCCGGCAGTCGAATGGGGGACCAGGGAATGCCCAACTCTTGCGCCTCATGCCAGATGTCTTCCATGTCAAAGTCGGCCACACAGGCCGCCTGGATATCGGCAAAATGCTCGGCAAAGACCCGCCCTCGGCGATTCTTGGGTTCTTTATAGTGTTCTGCATTCAGGTCGCCGGCCTTGCCCTTGCTCTCCAGAAATCCGACCAGAGTTTCATATCCGCCCGGAAACGGATTGGGCAAAATGATGGCATAGCGCCCGTCTTTGGTCGGGAACTGGACCTCGGGTCCAACGGCCGGCTGGGCATGCCGTCCCGTCTGGCGGTAGCACGGCGTCTGGCCATAAATCCAGTGCGGGACATCGATCTCGGTGCAGACGCTGACAGCCTGGTGAATGGGCAGCTCAATCATCTCCCCGACTTCAGTCATTTCGCGCCCGATGAGCGCACCGACGGTGGCAATAAAGGTCTGGTTGCCGGCGATGTGATAGGCGTGCCACATCTGCGGAGCGATGGGCGGAGTGTCATAGCTGCCATCGTCCGTGGGGCTGTAGCCGCAGCACATCATTTGTCCGCCCAGCGCCAGATGGACCAGATCGGTGGCTTTATAGTCACGCCACGGACCACTGCTGCCAAACGGGGACAACACCACATAAGTCAGGCGCGGGTTGAGCGCTTGCAGGGCGTTCCAGTCCAGTCCGAGTTTTTCCAGCGTGCCCAGCGGCTGGGTATCAATCAGGACGTCGGCTTCCGCAATGAGCTGTTTGAGCAGGGCGGTTCCCGGCGGCGACTCAATATCGAGCGTAATGCCGCGCTTGCCGAAGTTATAGTGCCAAAAAAACAGACTGCGTTCGGGGTGGACCTGATCGTGATAAAAGGGGCCGATTTCGCGCGTGGCTTGGCCGCCCGGCGGCTCGATTTTGAGCACATCCGCGCCAGCCCCGGCCAGCAGCTTGCCACAGAACTCTCCCTTTTCATCGGCGAGTTCGAGGACTTTGACATCAAACAGAAATCCATCCATACCGCTCCCCCAGGAAGGCGGGCCATTGGCCCGCCCCTCCTTTATTCCTAGGGTTCCCCGCAGTCTCCATACAGCCGGCTAAGGACTGCACGGAGGATGTCAGGAAGAGGTGAGTCGTGGCACTGGAATCCGCTGCACCGCATATGATCTCAACTCGTCATCTCTCGTGAGAGGACGAAGTCCTTTTCATCCTGCGCCGCGACCAGAGCAGGTGTCTGCTGGGAGTCACTCTCAAGAATCCCCAGGGCGATCGACTTTAAGGGCTCCAGATATTCATCGAGCCTGGTAAAGCTGCTGAGGGCCCAATGGCGCACCGCCCAGGACTGGGCCAGCACCAATAAGCAGTGGGCCTTGAGTCGAATATTCCCGGCTGGAAATGCCCCCTGGGCTATTCCGTAGTCAATGATCTCCTCGAAAAAATGCTGAATCCGTTCTTCGCCCTCAAGAAAGCGCTTGCGTTCCGCCAGCGTCAGCGACTTTGTTTCCTGGTAGGCCAGGACCGTATTGCGCCGCAGTTCGTCAGTCAGCACGGCGTACTGCTCGTAGGCTCGCAAAAACAGGTCGTGCGGACTGGCGCCACCCTGCTTGAGCCGCTCAAACTCGGCACGCTGTTTTTGGAACCCGGCCTCAGCCCGGGCCTGACCGGAGGAGAGCAGAAAAAAGAGAACCTCTTCCTTGCTGGTAAAATAGTTAAAAACCGAACCCACGCTGAGCCCGGCTTTTTGCGCGATCTCACGGACGCTGGTGTTGTGATAACCGTTCTGGAGAAAAAGATTGAGCGCCGCGGCGGCAATGCGTTCCTGTCCTTCTTGCAGCCGCCTTTCGTCGGTCACCTGAGACGGAGATTTACGTTTTTTGCGTAAGACCTGAGACTTCACTGCTGAGCGCCTTTCGCCAGAGTCCGGTGCGCGACGTAAACTGAGTGAATGTTCATTCCAAGCTCATACGATACGGGCCGGTCTTTTGTCAAGCCGTCGGTCGCCACCCAGCGGCCCCAGCACTACTCCATCCAGCAGGAGATTCCCTGGCAAGACCGCCCCCTGGTCCGCCGCCGCTATCGCAAGGGCGTTCCGGAACGGCTCATTCCGCCCCACGGCGAGGTCCTGATTCCGCTCGATGAAGCCGCGGTCCGCACCGCAGCCCGCGAACTCAAAGACGCCCAGGTTGAATCGATCGCCGTCTGTTTTTTATTCTCGTATCGCAACGCCGGGCATGAAAATTGGGCAAGACCACCAGCAAACATAAAACCTACCGTCCGCCGGAACAGAAAGCCTATACTGGTATTTTCGAGTATTTTGGCCGCACGTAGCGGCGACAGATACAAATCCCGCAGGGCGGATTAGCCTATCGTCATCCGACAGCTCCATCAGACCGGTCGAAGCAGCGTGCCGGGCAGCCCGCCCTGGTGGACATTACCCGAAAAAACGACATTTCCGCCGACAATGGTATGCCGGACGCCGGTGGCCCGTTCGATCAGACGGGGCTTTTCGCCCGGCAGATCGTTGACCCATTCGGGTGGCTGAGGGCCGATCGTCTCGGGATCAAAAATAACCAGGTCCGCATCAAGGCCCGCGGCAATACGGCCCTTCTTGGGCTGATTGAGAAACCGGGCCGGCTCTGAGGTCAGACGGCGCACGCCCTCTTCAAGCGTCATGGCCTGGCGCTTTCTCACCCACTCCCCGAGCAGATAGGTCGGCACCCAGCGTCGCAATGCTGGTCCACATGCGCTCCGGCATCGGACAGCCCGATGAGGCAGTCGGGATGGGTAATCAGCTCACGCACTTCGTCAGGGTCGGTATTGATGACCGAGAGCGTAATACCCATCTCCAGGTTTTCGTCAATGGCCAAATCCAGGATCGTATCAATCGGGTCGCTGTGCGTTTCCGCGGCAATATCGGCGATGCTTTTGTTCAGATGCCGGGTGTTGCGCTCTTTCGTCACCTTGACAACATGGACCTGATTCCACTGGTTGGTAAAAATGGCACCGCCGATTTCCAGGTCCTGACGAAAGGCCGCGCGGAACTCCGGCTTCTGATAAAGCGCGACTTGTTCCGCAACCGGTCGATTGAACGCCGCTTTCCACGACGGCAGGCTGGCAAAGATAAAGGGCACTTTGAGGGTGTAGTACTGCTGGATAGGACGTGGGGTGACTTGGGGCGGAATTCGCAGTCCTTTGTCGAACAAGGGTTCCAGGCGGTCCAGGGCCGAGCGGTAGACACCGGGTTTATCCGACCGTCCCAGGAGGGCCAGCCAGGTGACTGGGCGCTGGCTGGCTTCGGCAATGGCCAGCAGCAACTCTAATTCTTCGTCGGTCAGCACGCTCACGCTCCGGGTCAACGCGATTTCGATGACGCCCTTGCCCAGCGCCTTCATCTCCCGACCGAGCGCACAGAGTTCCTTCTGGGTGGCCATACGACTCGCCAGCGGTTTGCCCTGGTAGCCGATGTGCTGGTCGAGCAGGCTCAGCGAATAGCCATACGCTCCGGCCTGCATGGCTTCCCGAAAAAGCGTGGTCATACGGGCGAGTTCTTCGTCAGTGGCTTCTCGCTCGGATGCCTCGGCACCCATGACAAAATAGCGAAAGCTGGATAATGGCACGAGAAAACCCACGTTGAGCGCGGTGCCGTGTTGTACAATGGCCTGCATATACTGCGGAAAACTCTCCCACTCATCCCAGCTTACCCCGTTGAGCAGGACATCGTGGGGCATGGCCTCCACATTGACCAAGTCCCACGAGACGATCTCTTTCTCCTGCGGACGACACGGCGCAACCCCCACCCCGCAGTTGCCCATCAGGACGCTGGTCACACCGTGCCAGCCCGAACAGGTGAGCAGCGGGTCCCAGGAGACCTGCGCGTCGTAGTGGGTATGGATATCAATAAAGCCCGGTGCGACCACGCAGCCATCGGCATGAATTGTTCGCCTTGCCGTCCCAGACACCGAGCCAATATCGGTAATGACTCCGGCCTTGACTCCGACAGCGCCATGAAAGAGCGCCGCGCCGGTGCCGTCACAAATCCGAGCGTCTGTAATGAGCAGGTCGTAGGCCATGCTTCCCTCTCTTTTCTATTGGCCAATCTCGCTCGAATACAGAGTGAGACACGAGCGCTTATCGGGCAGGCTGAGACTCCGTTGTATTCGCTTCCGTATTCGTCTCCTGGGTGTCGTCACTCCCCAGTCCGGCCTGCTCTTTGACATAGCGAGCGATCTGTTCGTGGGTGGCGAACCACACGCCGGGTGTACTCTTCATATAGGTGATGAGCTTGTCGAGCATTTTCATCCGGTAGCGATGACCAATGACTTGAGGGTGCATGGTGAGAATATACATGGACCCCTCTTCATAGGCCCCGTCAAATTCGTCTTTCCAGATCGAGTACACGTCGTCGGCGTTGCGGATACTGACGTGCCGACTCGGCCAGCTCAGTTGAAACAACGGCCAATCGTCGAGTATCCATTCGACCGGAAGCTCAATCAATCCGGTTTCTTCCCCGTTCGCCAGCAGGCTGTAGGGACGGTCATCCGCCATCATGCTGCTCTCGTATAAAAAGCCCATGTCTTTGACGATCTGAATGGTCGCCGGCGTCAGGTCCCAGGCCGCGGACCGAAAGCCGGTCGGCCGTTTGCCTACTCTTTCGACAAAAATTTTCATGGCCTTCTCATAAACGGCGCGCTCTTCCGCTGCGCTCAGCGTCAGCGGATTTTCATGCACGTAGGAGTGAAAGCCGATTTCATAGTCGGCGTGTTTTTTGATTTCCTCAATGACGTGCGGATGCAGGACCATCGAGATGGCAGGAATAAAAAATGTGGCCGGGAGGTCGTGCTTTTCCAATAAGGCGAAGATGCGCGGCATGCCTGAGCGGGCGCCATACTCGCCCCGCGACATATACGAGGGGCTTTGCTGGCCCTGAAATCCCATCCAGACCGGCTCGGTGTCAAAGTCAAACGAAAAACTCACCGCCACCCGCGTCCCGTCCGGCCAGGACTTGGGTGTCAGGTCCCTGCCGCTCCTGACCGTGGCCACATGCTGCAGAAACTGCTCCGGCTCCCACTGCCAGAGCGGGACTTCATCCTCGCCCGTCCCGTGGCCCCAAGCAACCGAGGCCGTCCCCGCCAGCACACCAAGACCCACTATAACCACAAGGCTTTTCATCCAGTCCGACCATAGGTGCTGCATGATTTCTGCTCCTGACTAAGGGGATGGGTGTTCCATACCAGATTTGAAAGGCTTTGGTAGAGGCGTAGAGCTATACGCCATGCCTCTCCTCGTCAACCAATATCCCGGCAGAGAGGGGTATGATATTTCTTCGAAGCGGTTCGTCAATCTGGAGGAAGACATGGACATGGGCTTGCGATTTTTTGAAGCAATTTTCGAGAATAGCGTTTCTACTGTCTTTGCCGTCATAATCAGCGTGGTTTTCTTTTTGGCAATCCTGGCGGCTGCGTCCGTATGAAACGAAAGAGCGAGAAAGAGAAAGGGGAGAACTGAGACAGGAGCTTCAACAGGGGAAGGGAATACGTCATCCTGCTTTGTCTTCTGTGCCATTCGGCACAGCCGTATCATGGACGTGTGAAACCGTCTGAGGCACAACGCGAACTCATTGAATCTTTGAGAAAATAGAGGGAACAGGCGACTGCTACCCGCTCCGCTCCCGTATCAGTTCTCGAATCCCGGCTCCAATATCCGCCAGGGCTGCGCCCTGCTGCTGCAAGGCTGCCATCGTTTCCGCGTGCTGGGTCTGCATCGTCTGCGCGGCTTCGGCGTGCTGGGTCTTACGCTCCTCGCCCTGCTGCTGCAAGGCTGCCATCGTTTCCGCGTGCTGGGTCTTACGCTCCTCGGAGGCTTGGCCCATGCGTCGCAAGCCGACATAAATCAGGCCGTACTGTATGAGGCCGATTGCCAGCCCGCCCACACTGCCGAGGACCTCCGTCCAATTCGGTTGCGGAGCAGCCATTGTTTCCAGGGCTGTCACCGCCCGTTGCGCAA
Organism: Binatia bacterium; assembly: GCA_963422435.1. Lineage (GTDB taxonomy): Bacteria > Desulfobacterota > Binatia > Bin18 > Bin18 > Bin18. The sequence goes on from OY729511.1 coordinate 3,437,241, forward strand.
GCTCAAGCGCTTGTGCGTCCATATGCTTCCCTTGTCTGAGTGCATCTACGAGCGGGCGAAAATCTGGACGATATTGCCGGCCGGGTCCACCGCGGTGAAGTATTTGCCGTGGCCGCCCATGTCTGCGGTTTCGTTGACCGTGACGCCGTTTTGGGTCAGCTTGTCACGCATTTCCCCGAGATCCTCGACCTCAAGCACCACGGTGGCTCCGCCGCCCGGAGGAACCGAGCCCTCACTCGGGTCGGCCAGGGCCACCCCGACCCCATTCACATCAAACTGGGTCCAGCGGTCGCCATCACGGAATTTGACATCAAGACCCAGGATATCCTGGTAAAAATTGACCGCCTGGTCCATATTATTGACCACGTAGTATGCGCTTGAAAACTTCTTCACTGCCATATCTGAATCTCCTCCTCTTTGCTTGGCGTTCAGCTATCAACTTTTTAACGGAGAGGCTATAGGTTATGCCCGAACTCCCGGAAGTGGAAACGATTGTCCGTAAGCTCACACATGGTGAACCCGCGGAGGCAGGACTGCCGCCCTATCCTTCTCTCATAGGGGCGAAGATCACTCACGCCTGGGGGAATTGGCAGAATTCCATACGGCCGTCCATTCAAGCGGTCACCCGCACCGTGCCCGGCCACCGGATCGAATCCCTGGGACGGCGCGGGAAATACATCGTCCTGACCCTGCGGTCCGGTGCCGACGCCTCCATTCGGTATCTCGTCATCCACCTCAAAATGAGCGGGCGGATTGAGGTCTGCGAGACCGGCCAGCCACGGCATAAGCATGTGCATTTCACCTGTGATTTCGATACGGGCTATAGCCTGCATTTTCATGACGCGCGCAAGTTTGGGCGGGTCTGTTGCGTAGACGATCTCGAAACCGTGACCGGTCATCTCGGCCCCGAACCATTAGAACCGGGCTTTACGCTGCGGCGCTTTCGGCCACTCATTGCCAAAAAAACCGGTGGGATCAAGGCCCTGCTGCTGAATCAGTCTTTTATTGCCGGAGTGGGCAATATTTATGCGGACGAAGCGCTCTGGCGAGCCAGACTCCACCCCTGCTCACGAGCCGCTGATCTGGATGACCCCCAAGTTGCCGCGCTGCATAAAGCGATCCGGGCAGCCCTGAACGAAGGCATCAAACACAACGGCGCGGCCATTGACTGGGTTTATCCTGAAGGCAACTATCAGAATTTTTTTCGGGTCTATGGCCGGACGGGGAAGCCTTGTCGACGGTGTCGCACCCCGATTGAGCGTACCCTGGTCGGGCAGCGCAGCACGCATTTTTGTCCGCAGTGTCAGCGACTTTGAGTAGCGAGCAGTGTTCTCTCCTGACGAGGATATCTGCGCAAAGTCCGAGGCTGAGGACTCCGAGAGAATACGCTGGGCGGCTTTTTGACCTGAAAATTATCGGCCAGCGTTTGCGGCTCAATTTCGAGAAACAGGCCGTCACCAAGGATTGATGCCGCGGCCTCAGGGCGACTTCCCTGCGACTCTTCAGGAACCAGCGGTCCGCCCCGCCGAAGAACCTGTTGCCGCGGATGCGCCAGAGCGGCGCCGGTCGAAGTGGTTGGCGATGCTCGGCCCCGATTCGCGCACCGGATGTTGACACGACATTAGGCCCTCCGCTAGTCTGCGTTGGTTAGATTTCCGTGTTTGGATATTCCCAGGAGGACAACATGACGCGACTCCCCCCCAACATAGCATGCGCCGGGGCGCACTCGTGAAGGGCCGTCTCTTCCGGGCGCTGCCCGCCGTCATCGCCGCTATCGTCCTGCTCGGTCCCAGCGCGCCCGCCGTCGCCACCACCGCCTTCTTCATTCCCCCCATCATCATCCCCGTCCCCCCCCAAGAGGGCCCCAAGTCCCTACGACCCACCCCCTGTCTGGGTCAGCGAAATCAACTTCAGTGTCAGGCGGTTCGAGATCCAAGTTGGCAATGCCGACATAGCAGCCAGATCCCATCGGGTATGCTTTCGGTATGGCACCACCACGAGGTGCCATCGCAACGAGACGCGTTGGGCTGCCGGGCAGAGGATTCTCTTCACGGACAATGCAGCGAGTATCTATGGCGGCTCGTTCAGCATCCACAGGACTGACTATGGCCCGCCAATCTCCTTCGTGCAGTGGGGGGCCGTCAGACAACCGTTTGCGAGCGATGCCGTCGATGAGGGCTGTTGGTCCGACGAAGACGACTACATCCGCAAGTCCTCCGCGCCCGGCCACAGCATGCAGTACTGGAACCCGGCCGACAGAAAGCCAAGCCCCAGAGCCTGGCTCTCCCGGTCCGCCACCATAGGCAACGCGAACACACCCGTCGAGCTCGTCTCCTTCGCCGCCCAGGGCGTCGCGGCAGGCGTTCGGCTGCGCTGGCGCACCGAGTCCGAGACCGCCAACGCCGGCTTCCGCATCCTGCGCGCCGACAGCGCGGACGGACCTTTCGCGCCCGTCCGCGACGACCTGATCCCCGGCCAGGGCTCCACCCCACACGCCACCGACTACGAACACACCGACGAAACCGCCGAGCCTGGAACGACATACCACTACAGACTCGAGGACGTCGCCCACGACGGCAAGACCGGGCAGTCCGAAACCATCACCGCGCAGGCCGGAACGCCAGCGCCGTAGGGCCAGGATGCGCGGCCGCCGCCACTCCGCCGTTCTGGCGCTGGCCCTCCAAGGCGGCGAGCCGGCGGCTGGCCGGCAAGCGCTCGAAGCGGATTCGTCGACGTGGCAGGTCGTGGTGGACCGGGACGGGATGCACCGCCTCACCGAGGCCCGCCTGCGGGCCGCCGGGGCGGACACCGGCGGCATCGATCCGGCCACCCTGGCGCTGTCCAGCCGAGGCCGCGAGGTGCCCATCCTCGTGCGCGGCGACGACGACGGGCGCTTGGACCCCGGAGACGCGATCGTGTTCCACGGCGAACGCAACCGCGGCGACGGGGAACGGTGGTTCGACCCCTACACCGACGCCAACGTCTACCGGCTGACCTGGGGCGGGCAACCGGGCCGGCGCATGGCCCTGCGCCCCGCCTTCGCGCCCGGCAGCGATGCGTCGGCGCCGGCGCGGCGCGTCTTTCCGGAGCGCGCCCACATCGAGCAGGACGACCACTTCTTCGCCCTCCCGTTCGCCCGGGAGAACTCCGGCCCCGGCTTCGAGACGGTTCCCGGCGGCGTCCTGCGGCGCGACGGCGAACGCTACCGGCTGCCGCCGCTGCCGAACGACAGCGGGTACTGGACGCCGCTGAACTCGACGGGCCGGCACTCGCTGGCCTTCCATCTTCCGGGCCTGGCGGGGCCATCCCCGGAAGGCGCACCCTACCAGGCGCGGCTACGGGTGATGCTGCGCGGGCTGACGGACCAGCCGTCCTCGCCGGACCACCGCACACGCATCCTGCTCGACGGCGAGGTGCTGCTGGAGGACGCGCTCTGGGACGGCCAGAGCGAGCATCTGTTCGTCAGCGCGCCGCTGCCGCAGACGCTGCTGCGGGCGGGCCGCAACCGGCTGCACATCGACAAGCTGCCGGTCGCCGGCGGCGCGCCCTACCGGCTGCTGCTGAACTGGATCGCCGTGGACTACTGGCGGGAGCTGCGGGCCCAGGACGACGCGCTGCGCTTCTCCCTGCCCGGCCCCGGCGGGCGGCCCGTGGTCGTCAGCGGCTTCAGCCGCCCGGACATCGAGATCTACAGTACGGACGGCGAACGCTTCGCGGACGTCGATGCGCGGCCCGACGACCGGAACCCGGACGCTTGGTCGGTGCGCTTCGCGCCCGGCGCCGCCGAGCCGGGTACGTCCCGCGTCTATCTGGCGCTGACCCGGGATCGCCTGCTGGCGCCGAAGACCGTGCGACGCGATGCGCCCTCGCGCCTGCGCGCGGCCGGCCAGGGCGCGGACTACCTCGTCATCGCCCACGCCAGCCTGCTGGATGGCATCCCCCCGCTCGCCGCGCATCGCCGCGCCCGGGGCCTCGCAGTGCGGGTGGTGGACGTGCAGGATGTCTACGACGAGTTCAGCCACGGGGTCTTCGATCCGCGCGCCATCCGCGCCTTCCTCGCCTACGTCCACACCCACTGGACGCCGGCGCCGACCTACGTGCTGCTGGTCGGCGACGCAGACCAGGACTACAAAGGCGGGCGCAACCTGGTGCCGGCGCTGCAGGCGCAGACCATCCGCTACGGCGCCGCGGCCAGCGACAATCGCCTGGTCGCCTTCGGCGACGATCCGCTGCCGCGGATGCGCATCGGGCGGCTGCCGGCGGCGAACCCGGACGAGCTGGCGCGGCTGGTCGCCCGCATCATCGCCTACGAGCGGGCGCCGCCGTCGGGCGCATGGCGTCGGCGGGCGTTGCTGGTCGCCGCCGACAACCCCCGCAACGACCACACCTTCGTCGATCAGATCGAGGCCCTGGTCCGCGACCGCCTGCATCCGGCGCTTCAGCCGCGGCGCATCTACTCCACGGCAGCGGCCGACCTGCCGCCGGCGTTGCGGGCCTTCGCCGGCGGCCGCGGCCAGGTGGCGGACGGCTTCGCGCGCGGCGCAGCGCTGGTGGCCTATCTCGGCCACGGTGCCGGCGGGCTGTGGCGCAACGGCGTCACCCTGCTGGACGTGGACGACGCCAGGGAGCTGGCCGGCGGCGCCCAGCTCCCGTTCGTGCTCAGCATGACCTGCCTTACCGCCGCCTTCGACTACAACCGCCGTCGCTCCCTGGGCGAGGAGCTGCTGCTGGCCGACAACGGCGGCGCCATCGCCTTCCTGGGCAGCACCAGCAACTCCTGGGTGCGGGACCAGTTCCTGCTGGTCGACGAGATCCTGGCTTCCCTCTTCGAAGACGGCGAACGCATCCTGGGAGACGTTCTGTTCGACGCCAAGCGGCGCTATCTGGCCAAGAACCCCAGCGGCGTGGACCTGGTGGAGACGTTCACGCTGCTGGGCGACCCGGCGCTGCAACTGGCGCTGCCCAAGCCGACGCTGGAGTTGGCCCTCGCTCCGGGAACGGTGCCGCCCGGCGGGGCGTTGGCGGTGTCGGGGCGAGTGCGCGGCGGCTTCGAGGGGCAGGTGGAGATCGCCCTGTTCGACGACGGCGCCGTGCGCGTGGAGATGGACGATGGCCGCATGACGCGCCACTTCGAGGATGCGTTCCCCCAGCGCCGCCAGCTCGGTCGGCAGGTGGTGCCGGTGGCCGGCGGACGCTTCCGGGCGCGGTTCGCGCTGCCTCTCGATGCGCTGCCGGGCAGGGTGACGGTCGCCGCCTACGCCTGGAACGACCGCGACGCCGCCATCGGCCGGGCGATGCTTACCCTGGCCGCCAAGCGGTGACCGCAGGCCTCCGTCGGTGGTGGCGCTCAACTGGGTCGATGCCCTTGCCCTGTTTCATCTTTCTTTCATGCTCAGCAGAAGACCTCGCCAAAGAGTGAGAAACTTCTACCCAGAAGTGCTGCACCCCACAACCTGCGTGTTCGTGTCAGCAGGATCGTACCAGCTGTGGTCCAGTATGAGTTGACCTGAGAAGACTTAGAAAATCGTGAGCCATAGCGAGTACAGCGCAAAGCCACCGTACACCACGGACGCAATGAGCATCATGACAATCGATACCGGTCCCGGTCGGGCCGAGGACGGCAGGTGGCGCAGATTCATATATAGCATCAAGGGAACGTACAGAGCCATAGTCAGACCGCTGAGCAGGGCGGCGTTAAACAGAAAGCCCAGCCCGGTCACGGCAAAACGCTCAAAGAACCAGGTGCTGGCCGTACCGGCAACCATAAAGAGGACGGCAAAGGGAATATACAATTTGGCCTGATCGATCTTTGCTCCAAACGGGAACGAGGTGCGGATAATATAGGACCAGACCCGGGCGTTGCCATCGACGCTGACCATCTGCGTGCTGAAGAGCGTCGCCATGCCAATCGCCAGAAAGAGATAATGTCCCGCCGCGCCCATGGAGTTTTCCAGAATCAGCGACATGTCCCAGATAATCCGTCCCTCAGCCGGAACGACGCCGCTGGGGCGTAAGACGCACAGCACCCCAAACATGAACAGAAACATGGTAAAGCTGTTCAGCCCCCAAAAGAACAGGCACTGGTCCAGGCGTATCCAGCGAAACCAGTCTTTGAAGGCACGTTGGTTGGCTTCCGTTTCCGGGTACAGATAGCCGGTTGCCTCTTCTTCATTCGACCCACCCCGCAGCGGATTCTGGAGCCGCGGCATCCGCGCCCCCATGCCGATGTTCTTATCGCGCAAATAAAAGGCGTACCACAGGTTGCCAGCCCCACCGGCGCCGGCGAACACCACGGCTCCAAAAAAGCGACTGAAGGGGAAATCCTCGGTCAATTCGATGTGGCCAAAGTTTACCAGCCCGTGGGCCAGCTCAGACACATATTCCAGGGTTCCGACCTGGAAGGCAACGAAAATCAGTCCCAGCGTAATGAAGACGACCAAGCCGATGACGACCCGTTCCATGGCCTGATACATGACTTTGGGGCCAAAGAGCATGGCCGCGATCAACACAAAGGTCAGGCCGGTCCACATCCAGTCCGCGCCGGGGCCGTCCGGTCCGAAGATCAGGCCCTTCAGGGCCGCACCGGAAACCCGCGCCCAGCCGGGCAGGAACAGGCCGGCAAAAGTCAAAAACAGCAGGATGTAAATGAACCCCATCCAGACCCGGGCAAAGCCGGTATACGGCGCTTCGCCAGTGGCAATGGTCCAGCGGCCAATCTCGAAGTTGACCCAGAGCTGCAGAAAGACTCCGAGCGCCGCGGCCCAGGCCATGCCGGCCCCGAACTTGGCCGTAATCCACGGCCACATCACCAGTTCGCCGGCACCTATGGAAAGACCGACCAGAACCGCCCCCGGCCCGGCCAGTTGCCAGAACGAGCGGGTACGCGGTGGCAGGTCCGCGGTTGTGAGTGGAGCAATATGCGAGGCCAAGCCTTCCTCCTGAGCGGTCGGAGGGATTGTAGGACGGATGGGCAATAGGGGCAACTCTCAAGTCATCCCTGCGGTAGAGGTCAAAGCTCACCGTGGCACACGCACGGGACCGTCATTTAGCGACGCGGAACTCGCCTGTCCAAAGAGGACCTTCACCAGAGATGTGCTGCCCGGTCCTCACTCTGTCAATGGCATAGTCGGGAAGGCGACGTTCCGCAACACATCGCCCGTCCGAGCGCAGAATCTTCCCGTCGAAATAGAAATCGAGGTTGTCGAAGGCGTACTGGCGGCGGTGGTCGGGCAGGTCGGCCTTGTCCGTCGGGAAGAGATGCAGAAAGACGGGCGCTTCGAGGTCCTCCGCGCGGCATTCCTCCTTAACGTAGATCAGCCTGTGTTCGTTTTCGTCGTAGGACACGTCGAAGCCGATGCGCGCCCCGACGGCTTTGAATACGACGCCGTCGTCCAGGATGGCCTCGACCTGCACGCCGGGCAGGGCGGCCAGCTCCGCAAGATCGTAGTCGTAACGCGGGACATCCACGCGATGGAACCAGACGATGTACGGGTCAAACTGACTGGTCCAATCATCGATGCCCAGCCAGCGGCGCAAGTTGTCCGGCGTCGGCCGGGCGTAAGGCAGCCTGTTGTTGGTCCGGCCGGACGCACCCACCAGGAATTGAATTGAGGTAGCGCCGTTGCTCCAGACATATTCATCGTGCAGGTGATTGTCCACGTAGCGGATGGTGCTGGAATTCACCCACCGCTTGGATGTATAGCCCCTCCCGTTGTCCAGCCAGTCCTGTATATTGCGATAGTTCCCATACCCTTGCGGCAAGAGCCAGAGGGACAGGCAGGCCGTCAGGGCGAGCGCAGGCCAGCTTGCGGTGGTCATGCTCCCGTCGCTCCATTTGCGCGCGAAGTGCGGCTTTGCGAACGGTTGCGTGTGGCCGGCGCCGCGCAGAGCCTCGTTCAGAAACAGCGTTGCCGACACCAGCGCCGGCACATAGAGCGGTGCGAGATACCTTCTAGGGAGATTGACACCGGTCAGCGGCAGGTGAAACGTAAGGAAAACCCCATAGATGGATGCGAAGCTCACGGGGACGGCCCAAATGCCCAGGTCCTGCGCGTAACCCCGGCGGCGCAGGCGCACCAGCGCGTAGCCGACGCCGAACGCCGCCGCCAGCAAGACGCCAATCCTCAACGACAAGCCGGCGGTCCCGCTTGCTTCTCTGTCGAAACCGGCTATCGCAAAGCGAGCAATGCCATCCCCAAGCGCCCACCGGATGAGCTCGCCGCTGGCAATATGGAGACTGGACAGCAGGGAAAAGTCTTTCGGATACACAACGCCCAGCGGCCCACCCGTATGCAGAAGGTTGCGCAGCATCCATATGCCGATAGGCGCCCCGGCAACAACGGCGTAGAGAGCGGCGTTACGCACCCTCGCGGGGAACGACATCCCGCCTTGCAGCAGCAACACGAGCAGGGCGCTGGCCACCACGGTGACGCCGATGTAGCGGGTCGCCCACGCCATGCCCGCGCAAAGAGCCGCCGCGAGCAGCAGCGACCGCTGGCGCGAATCCAGGAATCGATCCAGGCTGAACAGCGAGAGCGTTGTGAACAGGATGAAAAGAGGCTCCGTCAGGGCATAAGCGGAAAGATCCGCCAGAGACGTGCGAAGGGCGCAGGCGCCGACACCCCAGAGCACCAGAAAGCGCGACGATACGCGGCGGCGCAGCCACAGGGCGGTCACGAAGACGGTCAGCCCGAAGGCGGCTGCGTCCAGGTACCGGGCGGCTTCGAGAACCTCCACGCCGAACAGACCGACTCCAGCCAGTGCCAGCGGAAACAGCGGCGCTCCATCCAGGTAGATCCTCTTAGTGTTCCATTTGACGAAGCCGTTTCCATCCAGCAGATTTTCCGCCACAGAGAGATAGAGAAGGGAATCTCCTGCTATCGCTGCCCCGTAGTTATTCGTGCGCAACAGGACGAGCGCGGTACCCAGCACCCCGACTGCCGCCAGGAGTGCGGTGAAGCGGTCAAACCTGAACGGCTTCATGGCGCCAATCCCCATCCTGCGCAAGGCCCGCTGTCCGTCAGCCAGCAAGCCGATGCCGCCGGGCCAGGCGGGCGTCATGACTCGCCCCTCGGCCCCTGCGTGGCGATGAGCGCCAGCAGGAAGCCGAAGAACATCGTCTGCACGCCGACGGCCAGCAAGGCGACGGAGGGGATGGCGACGGCCAGGCGCGCCTCGACCTCCGCAGGGCCGGTCTGCGCCCAGACGAACAGGCTCCAGGCGCCTCCCGCCGCGCCCGCCAGGGCCAGCGCCAAGCCTGCGGCAAGGCAGGGCTCCAGAATCCGGCGCCGCCGCACCCAATTCCATAGCCGTCCGTCAGTGAAGCCGATGGTGTCGCTGAACATGTGCGCCAACAGGTGGAACGCCACCAACTGAACCCCGCAGACGATGAAGGCCGAGCCGAACAGCATGGTGTAGACGCCGAACCCGGCGGGAATCAGAACCGGCGCGGCCATGGCGGCCAGGCCCGCCGCCAGCAGCGCGTAGCTGGGATAGAGAAACAGCCAGCAGGGGGAGAGCATGAGCAGCAGGCGCAAATGGCGCCAGCCGTCGTGCCAGGTGCGCAAATGCGAAGAACGGTCGGGGTCGGTGGCGCGGCACTGCACCGTCGGCACTTCGGCGATGCGCATGTGCTTGTGCACGGCCTTGACGACCATCTCACTCGTGGCTTCATACCCCGGACATTGCAGCGCGAGGGCGCGGACGCTGGATGTTTTGAATCCCCGCAGCCCGCAGTGGAAGTCGCCGATGGGCGCACGGAAGAACAGCCTGCCGAGGCCCGACAGCAGGGGGTTGCCGACGCGGCGGTGCAGGAACGACATCGCGCCGTCCTCGATGCCGCCGGCGAAGCGGTCGCCGAACACGAAGTCGCAGCCGCCCTGTAGCTGCTCCCAGAACGGCGCCAGCGCGCCGAGGTCGTGCTCCCCGTCGCCGTCGCCCAGGATGATGAACCGGCCGCGGGCGGCGGCGATGCCGGCGTTGACCGCGTTGCCGTAGCCCCGGCGCGGTTCGGCGACGACGCGGGCGCCGGCTTCTTCCGCAAGTTCCGCCGAGCGATCGCGGCTGCCGTTGTCCACCACCAGCACCTCCCCGGCGATGGCGTTCCGCGTCAGGAAGCCGCACCCGTCGCCGACGCAGCGGGCGATGGACTGCTCCTCGTCGCGGCAGAGGATCAGGATTGTCAGATCAGGAGGTTTTTCGGGGGGGGGGGTAAACTATTGTTTTTATTTGTCTTTTTTTGATTTCATCGAGGCGGGTCGGATGAACTCTTGAGCGGCTGTTCTGCGGGGCGCGCACCTTGAGGCGACTAAGGCGTTAGGAGCTGGTAGTTCATGGCGGCAATGTGTCTGAAAAGGTCGGTCCTGTCCAGCCTTGTCTGGGAAACAGGGCTCCGGAGGCCAGGACAGTCACCAGCCAGTGCTCTTATATTGACCTGCCGGGCAGGAAATGGGAAGGAACAGAATATGCGCTTTGGTACGTATTATTTTCTCCAGGCTCCGCCAGATACCTCTCACGGAGAGGTCATTCATCGGGAGTTTGCGCAGATTCTGCTCAGCGAAGCACTCGGCTACGATAGTGTCTGGCTGACCGAGCACCACTTTATTGAGTACGGCATTTCAACCAGCCCCGTGGCACTTGCCGCGGCGATTGCCGCTCGGACGGAGCGTATCACCATCGGGCTGGCCGCAGTGATCCTGCCCTTTCATGATCCCATTCGTCTGGCCGAAGAAATCGCTTTTGTCGATATCCTCAGTCGCGGGCGCTTGCGGGTCGGCCTGGGCCGGGGCAATCGACCCATTGAGTTTGTTGGCTACCGGGTTTCGCAGATGGAAAACCGGGAACGCTTCAGCGAAACCCTGGCCGTTATGATGCAAGCCTGGACCCAAGAGCGCGTCTCCTATCACGGCAAATTTTTTACCCTTGACGACATTCCGGTCATTCCCAAGCCCCACCAGCAACCGCATCCCCCGCTGTCGCTCGTCTGCGTCAGCCCCGAGACCATCCGACTGGCTGCCAGGAGCGGCTGGTCCATGCTGAATTCCATTCTGTTCGGTCCGTTCAGCCAAATTGAGCGCAATCGGGATATCTATATGACGGCCCTGGGTGAAGCCGGATACTCTGAGGCTGCCATACAAGCGGCGCTCCAGTCGTGGGGAGTGTCACGCCATATCTATGTCGCGCCAACCGACGCCCAGGCCCGGCGCGAGGCCCAAGCGGCCGAGCTGTGGTATCAACACGCCCTGGCCCGCTTTCTCGTTCCTGAGCGTATCGAGGCTGCGCCGCCCGCCCTTCAGCCACAGTTCCGCGTCCTGGCCGAGCGTCTGGCCAGCATTACCTGGGAGCAGTTGGTGGCAGAGACGGTGCTGTTCGGCTCGCCCGAGCGGATTGTGGACCGGGTGCGTGAAATGGAGGAGGCCGGAGTGGGCGAGCTGTTGTGCTGGATGAATTTCGGAGGGCTGCCGCAGGACCGGGTGGAACGGTCGATGCGTCTGTTTGCGGAGAAAGTCATGCCCCATTTTCGGTAGCCGATGCGACTGGGCGAAAAATTCTGGCGCGCACCCTTGCCTTCCTCTTCTCAGGTTGAGTAGAAAAAAACGAGCAGGAACACGCAAAAAGGAGGGACAGACCAAGGGGCCTATCACGCGATAGCACGGACCACATCACAACAGTCTCGACGCTCGGACGAAGGAGGGTCTATGGGCAAGGTAGGGATGCCGGACGGCAAAAAAATGGCCTGCTGTTTTTGTTTCGATATCGATGCCATGGCCTTGTGGCTGGGGTTTTTCCGCTCTCCGACCGCCAACCCCCTGTCACGCGGAGAATTCGGTCCTCGGGTGGCCATGCCGCGTATCTTGGACATCCTCGATAAATATTCCATCAAAGCCACCTTCTTTACTCCCGGCCACAGCGCCAAACTCTTTCAGGATGTCGTGCAAGAGGCCCATCGTCGGGGCCATGAAATTGCGGCCCATAGCATGTACCACCAACCCTCCGAGGTTGGCCTGGCCATGAGTGGGGTGGAGCCGGCCTCGCCGGCCCAGCAACGCGTCTATCTCGAACAACAGATTGAATTATTGGAAAAAACCGTGGGCGAACGGCCCATCGGGTTCCGCTCGCCCATTGGCGACTGGCTGGGCGAGCATGTGCCGCAGCATCTGATCGACCTGGGCTTTGTCTATGACAGCAGTTTGCAGGGCCATGATTTTTTGCCCTATCGGCTGCGGATAGGCGATACGATCCAAACCGAGGAGCCCTTTGAGGTTACCTGGGGACAGCCTTCGAAATTGCTTGAGATTCCCCTGCATTGGGATACCAATGACTTCGCCCAGTTCGAATTCATGGGCTATTATCTCGATCCCAAAAACCCCTGGTTCAATCCGGCTCCTTTTCACACCCCTTCTCAGTCGAAGGAGATTTTTACGTCGAGTTTCGATTATTGTTATGAACAGGTGCCGGGTGGGATATGGAACACGATCCTCCATCCCCAGTGCTGCGGACGGGATTTTAAGCCAGCCTGGCTGGAAAGCGTGATCCAACACGTCTACGCCAAGCCTGGTGTCTGGTTCACAACCATGCGCGAGGCGGCGGCGGCCTGGCAGGATTAGATGCTGGGGAGATGAAAACAGCCCCACCCCAGCCCTCTCCCAGCGGGAGAGAGAAACAAGAGGAGGCCATATGCGAATCTTCATATCGGTGGATATGGAAGGCATCTCCGGAGTGGAAACCGTGGAGGAGGTCTTTCAGGGCTTGCCGGGCTATCACACGTTCCGACAGATCATGGCCGGGGACGTGAACGCGGCCGTTCAGGGGGCGATCGAAGGGGGAGCGTCTGACATTGTGGTCTCAGACTCGCACGGCTATATGTGCAATATCCGACCCAAGGATGTGCATCGCAAGGCCAGCCTGAAGTCCGGGATGAAGCGCAATTTATGCCAGTTCAAAGGCTTCAACCCCGGCTTTGATGGGGCCCTGTTTATTGGCTATCACTCCAAAGCCGGGACGCCGGACGGCATCCTCAGCCACACCTGGATTCCGGCCTTTCAGGATGTGCGGATAAACGGCCTGTCGGTTGGGGAGTATGGCCTGAACGGCTTTCTGGTCAGCAGCTTCGGGGTGCCTGTTCTGATGCTGTCCGGCGACGATAAAACCATTGAGCAGGCCCGTCCGCTGCTCGGTGACATCGAGTATGTTGAGGTCAAAAAATCGCTCGGCTATTTCAAGGGCCAGCATCTTCCCCTGAGCGAGAGCCACGCCCGTATTCGCGAGGGCGCGCGACGCGCCCTTGAGCGCTTTGCCAAACGGAAACCGCCCCCCTTGGATATCGCCCTACCGGTCACCGTCGAACTGGATCTCTGCCACGAGGCGAATACCCTGGTGACCGATATGGAGCGGGAAAATCGACGCTTTGTCGATGACGATACCCTGCGGGCGCTGAGCGACGCCGACCTGATTACCCACTACGCTCCGGTCGAACGCCGGGGAGCGGAGACCGTCGCGTATGTGTGTAACCGCTATGTCGATGCCTATAATACCTTGTTTACGCTTATGTCGTATTTTTATGAACGCGATATTGAATGGCTGATCGAAGAGGTCGCCAAACCGGAGGAATACCGTCGCAACCTCCAGCCGCTCATCGCCGGCAGCCCCCTGAATTTCATGCAATAGGCCGAGCGCACGCCGTTCGTTCAGACGCCCCTGGCCCCTAAGGTTTGAGCGAGGTCAACAGCTCCGCAGGGTCGAGGACCTGGACTATTGACTTCTTGAAGTCCTTGGTGTTCCGACTGATTATTGACTGCGCGCCGACCAGGTACGCCGCTTGCTCCAGCACGGCATCTTCAAAATCCGGTATCTTGCTAGAGCAAAGATTTGTGTCGCATACTGCGCAAACGGCTCTCGGTCCAATAAAGCGTCGAGGCTGCTCACATGCGCGCTACGTTACGGCGGTTTTCCGCCTTGACACCCCGCGCCGGTAGGCCGTATACACTTCCAAAGTATCGTTGTCCTGAACACTGAAGGCCAAACCGAACGAAAAGACGATTATGTGTGGCATCGTTGGATTTTTAGACAAGAGCGGGAATCGCCAGGCAGCGGTGGGACAAACCCTGCTCGCCATGTTGTCGGCGCTTGACCGCCGCGGCCCGGATTCGAGCGGCGTTGCCGTCTATGCCGACCGGGGCGTAGCCGCCTGCGTTCTGCGGATCAAGCTGGGCGAGCACGGACCGTTTGAGACCCTGGCCGACGGGGTTGTTGAGCGGGTCAAAAGCCTCGTTTCGGTGTCTGCGGTGGACCTCCAGGGTCCGTCTCTGCGTTTGGTCGTCACGCCTCCGGAGAATCCGGAATCTCTGGAACACGCCATCGAAGCGATGGATAGCAGCGTCGAAGTCGTCAGCCTGGGCAACCGCCTTGAACTGGTCAAACAGGTCGGCTCTCCGGCAAATCTTGAAGCCACCTATGCGGTCTCGTCCTATGTCGGCACGCATGGCATTGGCCATACCCGCATGTCTACCGAGAGTCGCGTTGACCTCAGCCATTCTCAGCCCTTTTGGGCGCATGGCCGCGCCGACGTTGCCGTCGTCCACAACGGACATATCACCAACTACCACAAGATGCGGCGCATCTATGAGCAGCAGGGGCATCGTTTTTACACCGGGAACGACTCGGAAATTATCGGCCTGTATCTCGCCGACCGTATGGCGCAGGGCGTCAGCTTTGCGAACGCGCTCCAGACCTCGCTGACCGACTTTGACGGGGCCTTCAGCTATCTGGCCGCAAGCGCGGACAGCCTGGGCTATGTCAAAGACCCGTTTGCTTTCAAACCCCTGGTGGTGACTGATACGCCAGCCTATGTCGCCATTGCCACCGAAGAGCAGGCCCTGCGCTCCGCCCTGGGCGATGACTTTCCGGTGTGGGAACCGGGGGTGAATACCGTCATGACCTGGACGATAGGGCATGGAGTCGGTTCCTAAGGACGTAGCGTGAAAGACATCGACTGTACGGGCAAAACCTCCCGAGCGATCAATCAGGAAATCCGCCACCACATCCAGGCCGGCGAAACCGAGCTACGCGTCCATCATCCCCAGGCACGCCACAATCTCGGCGTGGCAGTCCTCCAAGCGGTCAATCTGACCATTACCGGGAGTGTGGGCTATTACTGTGGCGGGCTTATTGACGGGCCGCGTATTGAGGTGCACGGGAGTTGCGGCTGGGGCGTGGCGGAAAGCATGCTGAGCGGCACAGTCATCGTGAACCAGAACGCCGGCAATAGCGCCGCGGCGTCCATTCGCGGCGGAACGGTTGTGGTCCGGGGGAGTGCGAGTTCACGCGCCGGTATTGCCATGAAGGGCGGGACAATGATCGTGCAGGGCAATAGTGGATATATGACCGGTTTCATGCTGCAAAAAGGCACCATTATTGTTTGCGGCGATACGGCCGAAGCGCTGGGAGATTCCATGTATGAGGGACGTATCTTTGTGGGTGGCCGCATCGCGGACCTGGGCAACGATGCGGTCGTTGAGGAGGTCACGGACCAGGACCAGGTATTTCTGGCAACAACCTTAGCCCGGTACGCTATTGCAGCCCCGGCGTCCTTTCAAAAGGTCGTCTCCGGCAGACGCTTATGGCAGTTTGACAAAAAAGACTTTGACACCTGGCGGGAGGCATTGTGAGTGAGCACAGAACGAGTGAGCACAGAACGAGCGAGCGCCCTGTTGTCCGACACAGCACCACCTGGAAACCCGAGACCATAGAAGACATCCAGGCCAAAGCCGACCTGGGCCGTTATCGTATTCGAGGCTTTAGCGCCCTGCGCGACCGCCCCCTGCCCTCCTTTGACGACCTGACGTTTGTGCCCTGTACCCTCACCCGGGTGCCGCTTGAAGGCTACCGTGAAAAATGTTCGACCAAGACCGTGCTCGGCACCCGTTTTGCCAAAAAGCCGATTGAGATCGACATCCCCATTATGGTGACCGGGATGAGTTATGGCGCGCTGTCCTATAACGCCAAAGTCGCCCTGGCCAAAGCCGCGGCCCGCGCCGGAACGTCCACGACAACCGGCGATGGCGGCATGTTGGCCGCCGAGCGCGAGCATTCGGATCTTCTGATCTACGAGGTCTTGCCCAGCCGCTACGGCATCAACGTACACCATCTTCGGCAGGCCAACGCGATTGAGCTGACGGTAGGACAGGGAGCCAAGCCCGGTACGGGCGGGCTGCTGCTTGAGTCCAAAGTCTCGGATGAAATCGCCGAGCTGCGCGACCTGCCTCCGGGCGTTGACCAGCGCAGTCCGTGCCGTCATCCGGACTGGCTCGGCCCGGACGATATGCTGACAAAAATCGAGGAACTGCGCGAGGCAACCGACTGGCAGGTTCCGATTTTTGTCAAAATGGGCGCGGCCCGCGTATACGACGATGTAAAGCTGGCGGCCAAGGCGGGAGCCGACGTGGTGGTGGTCGATGGGATGGAGGGCGGCACGGGCGCTTCGCCGGACATCCTGCTTGACCATACCGGGATTCCGACCCTGGCCGCGGTGAGCGAAGCCCGCGTCGCCCTGGAGGAATGTGGTCTGTACGGCACGGTCCAGCTCATTATTGCCGGCGGCATACACAGCGGCACCGCCGCGGCAAAAGCGCTGGCGCTCGGCGCGGATGCCGTGTATGTCGGCACCGCGGCTCTGATCGCTCTCAACTGTAACAAGCCGCTGTACGTGGACGATTATCACGCCATCGGGGCCGAGCCCTACGCCTGCCATCACTGTCATACCGGACGCTGCCCGGTCGGCATTACGACGCAGGACCCGGAATTGATGAAACGACTGGATATTGACGCGGGGGCGGAGCGGGTTGGCAATTTTTTTAACGCGGCAACCCTGGAAATCCAAATGTTAGCGCGCTCCTGCGGGAAGTCGGATGTCCACGCCTTAGAGCCTGAAGACCTGCGCGCCTTAACGCTGGAGTCCTCCATGATCACCGGGATTCCCCTGGCTGGCACCAATGTGGTCTTTGGCGGGGGGCCGGGCTGGCAACCGTCGTCCGAACGGTAGTCCCCATGTCGTTTCTTCTGGCCTGTCCCAACTGCGGCGAGCGGAGCGTGTACGAGTTTCGCTCGGGCGGGGAGTTCCGGCAACGCCCGCCCGCGTCGGTCTCGTCACACGAGTGGGCGCGCTACCTGTATATCCGAAAAAATGAGGCCGGTGAAACGACCGAGTGGTGGTATCATCAGTTGGGCTGTCGGCGCTGGTTTTTAGCCGTTCGCGACACGCGCACCAACCTTGTCAAAGAAACCTATGAGCACGACTAGACTCCCGCCCCACCCGGCCCACGTCGTCGACCACGAGCACCCCCTGACCTTTACTTTTGCCGGGGAACGCATACCGGCACGGGCGGGCGACACCATCGCCGCGGCGCTCTACGCCGCGGGCCAGAGGACTTTCAGTCGGAGTTTCAAATATCACCGCCCGCGCGGGCTGTTATGCGGCGCGGGGCAGTGCCCGAACTGTCTCATGAATGTGGATGGCACCCCCAGTGTCCGAACCTGTACCGAACTCGTCCGACAGGGCATGCGCGTCCAGCCACAAAATGCGTGGCCCTCACTCAAGCACGACCTGCTGTCCATTATTGATACCTTCGATTGGCTGCTGCCGATTGGCTTCTATTATAAGACTTTTATCCGTCCGCGTTTTTTCTGGCCGCTGGCAGAGAAGTTTCTCCGCCGGGTCGCCGGCTTAGGAGAAATCGAGACCCAGGCCAAGCCAAAAGGCGGCTATGACCACCAGTATCGCCATACCGATATTACGGTTGTTGGCGGGGGGCCGGCCGGTCTGACCGCGGCGTACGAAGCGGCCGGCCTCGGCTGTCAGGTATCGCTGATTGACGACCAGCCGGAACTCGGGGGTCATTTACGGTTTCAGACCAGGACCTACGATGACATCGGCGAGCGGAGTGGCGCAACCGGGTTCGCCCTGGCCCAGTCACTGCGGGAGCAAGTCACGTCCCAGCCGAACATTGATATTCTGTCGTCCGCGACCGTCTTTGGCGGCTATGAAGGCGGGCTGCTGGGCGTGATGCAGGCCAAGCGGCTGATCCATCTGCGTACACAGCGCGTGATTATTGCCACCGGGAGCCATGATTATCCCGCCGTTTTTGAGAACAACGATCTTCCCGGCGTCATGCTCGGCAGCGGCGTCCGGCGACTGCTGCACCTGTATGGGGTGCAGCCCGGTACCCGAGCCGTTGTCGTTTGTCATGATGAGACGGGTTGGACGCTTGCCGCTGAATTGCTCAATGCCGGTATCCGGGTCGCGGCGGTTGTGGACGCTCGCTACAGGCTGCCGGACGCTCAGGATTCCGTACAACAGCTTCAACGGAGCGGTGTCGAGGTGCTTACCTCCTACGCTATCCAGGCAGCGCGCGGGACAAGTCACGTTGCGGGAGCCCTGGTTGTTCCCCTTGATGCCCAGCACCGGCCTTTTCCGCATGCCGGCCGTTTTATTCCGTGCGACTTGATTTGTCTTTCGACCGACCAGGCTCCGGCGGCCGCTCTGGTGGCACAGAGTGGGGGTGAGCTGCGCTACGATGAAGCGCTGGGGCAGACGGTTCCGCAGCAGCTCCCTCCCCAGGTGTTCTGTGCGGGCGACGTGACCGGCATTCATCATTTGCCGGCGACGCTTGTCCAGGGACGCTTGGCCGGGCTCCGGGCCGCCCACAGTCTGCGTGCGTCTGCGCCGGCTTCTCTTATTCGGGCCTTACAACACGAGGGCGATACCCTGGAGCAGGAGTATCGGCACCGCTATGAGCCCTACCCTCAGCTCAGCCATGTCCGGGCCAACAAAAAGCAGTTTGTGTGCGTCTGCGAAGACATTACCCATAAGGACTTGGCCCAGGGTGTCGCCGAGGGCTTTGACGAGGTCGAAACCCTCAAACGCTATAGCACGTTTTCAATGGGGCCGTGTCAGGGCCGCATGTGCGCGACTTCGTCGGCGCGGCTCTGTGCCCGATACGCCGGCTCAGAGCCGGCGGCGATACGGACGACCACGGCCCGTCCGCCCGTGACGCCGGTTCCCCTCGGCGTACTGGCCGGACGCAAGCATCAGCCGGAAAAGCATACGCCCCTGCATCATCGCCATATCGCGCGTGGAGCGGAGATGATGCTGCTGGGCAGTTGGAAACGACCGTATGCGTATACCACGCCGAGCGAGGAACATCGGGCAGTTCGTGAACGGGTCGGCCTCATTGATGTCAGTACTCTGGGCAAACTGGAGGTCAGGGGCAAAGACGCCGCGCGCCTGCTGGATACCGTCTACACGCATACCTTTTCGACGCTCCGGGTCGGACGCAGCCGGTATGGGGTGATGTGCGACGACAGTGGGATCATTATTGATGATGGCACGGTTTCACGCCTGGGCGACGACCATTTCTTTTTGACGACCACAACCGGCAATGTCGAGTTCGTCGAACAATGGCTCAAGTGGTGGACGGTCGGCACAGACCTGTGCGCGCATGTGACCAATATGACCGGTGGGCTGGCGGCCATGAATATCGCCGGACCGCAGGCCAGACAGGTCTTCAGCCAGCTTACGGATATTGACCTGTCCTCGGAGTCCTTTCCCTATATGGCCTGCCGGCGCGCCACAGTGGCCGGGGCTCCAGCGCTGTTGCTGCGCATCGGCTTTGTCGGAGAGACCGGCTGGGAAATTCATGTGCCGGCTGAATGCGGGGAGCAGGTCTGGGACGCCATTATGACGGCCGGGGCAACGTTTCAGATTGTCCCGTTTGGCGTTGGGGCGCAGCGTATTTTACGTTTAGAGAAAAAACATGTCATTGTCGGCCAGGATACGGACGCGCTGTCCAATCCCCTGGAAGCCGACATGGAATGGGTAGTCAAATTCAATAAGGACGACTTTATCGGCAAGCGCGGCCTCCAGGCCATTCAGGAACGTGGCCGGCGTCACAAACTGGTTGGCTTTACGCTGCGCGACTCCGGTATGGCGGAAGGCGGTCAAGCGGTCGTGGTGAACGGACAACCGGCCGGCCGGGTCGCCAGCGCGGCCTTCAGCCCGACTGCCGGGAAGTGTGTCGGCTTGGCCTGGGTGCCGGTTGAGGTGGCGAGCGGCACCAGCCCGTTGCAGATTCGCATCAACGGAACAATTGCCCAAGCCGATATCATTGACGACGCCTTCTACGATCCTCAAGGCGAGCGCCTCAGGAGCTAGGACATGGCAGATGCCCCCCTCATCCGGCGCTCGGCGCTGCACGCTTTTCATCTGGCTGAGGCCAGTCTGACGGAAGACCAGGGCTGGCAGTGTGCCGACTCCTACGGCGCGGTTGACGCCGAAGTACAGGCAATCCGGGAGCAGGTCGGGCTCAGCGATATCAGTCCACTGGCCAAGCTCGATATTCAAGGCAACGACGTGTTCGCCGCGCTCGGACAAAAGCTCTCGCTTGGACTCTCGCTTGAGACCGTCCCGGTCGGGCGTATCGTTCGCGTCCCTGCCCAAGCCCTTGACCTCGACGCACCGGCGGGCGGGCTGCTGTGTTCCCTGGCCAGGAACCACGCCCGGCTCATTTCGCCACCCGGAACAGCCAGCGCAATCCAGGCCCGCGTTGAATCGGTGACGCGGCAGACTGATGCCTCAGCCTGTATTCACTTGACCGATGTCACGTCAAATTTTACTACCGTACAGATCGCCGGTCCGCACAGTGGGGACGTGTTACGGAAACTCACCGCCCTGGACCTCAGGCCGGCCCAGTTCCCGGATTTGTCCTGCGCGCAGGGCAGTCTGGCGGGCATCCATGGCGCGGTCATTCGCGCGGACATCCAGGCGCACCTGGCCTACCAGGTCTATTGTGGACGGGAGTTTGGGGAATACCTGTGGGACGCATTGCTGGACGCGGGCCAGGAGTTTGGCGCACGCCCGTTTGGTCTGACCGCCCAGCGCCAGTTACACGCACAGGGATGAGACATGTTGCAGCTCTTTCGCACCCAACGGATGTGGCGCCGGCACGAGCTGAAAGATCGCTATGATGTGGTGATTATCGGGGCCGGCGTCCACGGCCTGGCGACCGCCTATTATCTCGGCAAACTGGGTGTGAAGAACGTAGCGGTACTCGACCGGGGTTATCTCGGCGGGGGCAATAGCGGACGCAATACGGCTATTCTGCGTGCGAATTATCGCACACCCGAAGCCATTCCGTTTTATGATGAGAGCCTGCGGCTGTACCAGGAATTGTCTCAAGAAGTCGATTTTAACGTACTTTTTTCTCAGGTTGGCCATCTGACGCTGGCGCATACAGACACCGGTGTTGATGGTTTGCGCGTCCGGGCTGAGGCCAACGCCTTGCTTGGCGTCAACAGCCGGCTCATTTTTCCCGAGGAGATCAAGAGCCTTGTGCCGGTCATGGATGTCAGCAAAGCAGCCCATGCCCCCATCCAGGCCGCGCTGTATCATCCGCCAGGCGGCATCATTCGGCACGATGCCGTGGTCTGGGGCTATGCGCGCGGCGCGGACCGTCTGGGCATAGCAATTCATCCGCATACGGAAGTCCACGCCATAGACACCGACAACGGTCAGGTGACCGCGGTCCACACCAGTCGAGGTCGCATTGCGACCAACATGGTCGTCAACGCCACCTCGGGCTGGTGTTCGACCATTGCGCGGATGGTGGACGTGGACTTACCCATTGTCTCCCATCCGCTCCAGGCCTGCGTCACCGAGCCCTTAAAGCCCTTTCTCGACAAGGTTATCGTGTCGGCTACGCTGCACGTGTATGTGAACCAGACCGATCGGGGAGAGGTCGTCATCGGCGCGGAGATCGACCCCTATGCCTCGTACAACAGCGCCTCCACACTCCCCACCCTGGAGATGATGGCCGCCCATGCCCTGGAGCTGTTTCCGATATTGGAAGAAGCACGGGTTTTACGTCAGTGGAGCGGCATCTGTGATATGACACCCGACTTCAGTCCCATCATCAGCACCGTGCCGGAGGTCAAAGGGTTTATCCTGAACGTCGGTTGGGGAACCTATGGTTTCAAAGCCGGGCCGGCCGGAGGAAAAACGGTCGCCGAGCTGATTGTGACGCATAAGACGCCCACATTGATCGAACCTTTTGCGCTGTCCCGGTTTTACGAGGATCGCTTAGTCGGAGAGAAGGCCGCGGCCGCAGTGTCGCATTAGTCAACGGAAGTTCGACACAACATTCCACACAACGAGGAGAGACTCATGACAACAGTGCAAGACGCGGCAACCATTGTTCAGGACAATGGCATTGAGTTCTTTCTGTGCTCCTTTGTGGAGATGAGCGGAGCGCCCAAGGCCAAGGTGGTGCCGGCCGTTCATCTCAACGACATGGCCGGGGGCAGCGCCGGCTTTGCCGGCTTTGCCGCGGGCCATATGGGTCAGGGACCGCACGATACCGATATGCTGGCCCTGCCGGATTTCAACAGCCTCGCCATTTTACCCTGGCGTCCCAACGTGGCCTGGGTCGCGAGTGACATCACCGTCGACGACCAGCCCTGGCCCTACTGTCCCCGTACCATTTTGCAGCGTCAATTGGCCGCGGCCCGCGAGAAAGGCTATGCCCTCAGAACCGGGGTCGAGCCGGAGTTCATTCTGACCCGGCGCACCGAGCAGGGCGGTTTTGAGCCGTTTGACGCGCTGGATACGCTGAGCAAACCCTGTTACGACCTGCGCGCCCTGAACCGCAACCTGGATTTCACCACCACCCTGCTGCGCTATATGCAGGGACTGGGCTGGGGCCCCTACGCCAACGATCACGAGGACGCCAACTGCCAGTTCGAGATCAACTGGACCTACTCCGACTGCCTGACCACCGCGGACCGGCACACCTTCTTTCGCTGGATGGTCCGCACCCTGGCCGAGGAACGGGGCAGCATCGCCACTTTCATGCCCAAACCGTTTTCGCACCTGACCGGCAACGGCTGCCATTTTCACACCAGCCTGTGGAACGCGGAGAGCGACGCCAATCTGTTTCTCGACGAGTCGGACGAAAACGGCCTGTCCGAGCTGGCCTATCACTTCATCGGCGGCCTCAAGCGCCACGCTCGGGCGATCGCCGCGGTGACGGCACCGATCGTGAACTCCTATAAACGGCTGATTCGCGGTGCCCCGCTCTCCGGGGCAACCTGGGCCCCGGTCTACGTGACCTATGGGGCGTCAAACCGCACCCAGATGATTCGGATTCCCGGTCCGGGCCGGATTGAAAATCGGACGGTGGACGGCGCGGCCAACCCCTATTTAGCCCCCACCGTCATGCTGGCCGCCGGCCTCGACGGCATTGAGCACAAGATGGCGGCCGGGAGTCGCAACGACCGGAATTTGTACGAGGTCCCGGAAGCAGAGTTGAGAGCCGAGGGAATTGGCGTTCTGCCAACCACCTTGAGCGAGGCGCTTGATGAGCTTGAGCAGGACGAGGTCATCAAAGCAGCGCTCGGACGCGAGTATGCCGCGTATTATATCCAGGTGAAGCGCGACGAGTGGAAGCGCTATCACGATTCCGTCTCGCAGTGGGAAGTGGAGCAGTATCTCGGGTTGTATTGAGCCTAGGCGAGAGATTTCGCCTACGAGGGAGGAGGACGGCATATCAGTTTAGATTCTCTCCTCGCAGTCAAGGGCAGGGTAGGAAGAGAGTTCCGAACCCTATAGTTCGGTGTCGAGAAGACAGCAACGACATGGCAGAACATAAAGAGAAATCATTCAGAGATTACTCCGACGAAGGACATCTCTGGATAACGCTCTCTACGGGGGAATACTACCCCGACATACTGACCTTTGCCTGTGAGTTATACAAGCCAGTGCTTATAACATTTGGACAGATGTTGAAGTCTGCTCACTCCTCAACAGACTTATTTATGGCGATTACGCAAACACAACCACAATGGACGCGAATACAGTTATGCAGGGTGTTTCGGAAGTACGTAAGCCCCGAGACTCCCGTCGAAATGCTCAAGAAGAAGAGCGCTGCGAAGAATATCTGTGATCGTTTCGGTAAAGGTTTCCGAAGGATCACTGAAGTACAAAATCTGTTTGAATCGCGGCCTATGCCCGACGAGGCACTGTGCGCGGTTCTGTGGGAATACAAGGATAGGGGCAAGAAGGGTTACGATTTGACCGAAAGGCTGTTCACCGTTATTCGAGAGAATCTTCCTTCGCTTGAAATAACTGGACCAGAGCGTGCGGGGAAGGATGTTCTGAAATGGCTTCTCTCCAGGTAGAATCTATATATGGCTACAGGAGTTCCAAGTAAAAATAGAAACGGAGAGAGCCGTGCTTTGCAATTGTCCTATCCGAGCAAGAAGAGAGCGGCTGATATACGAAGCGCCCGGCCCACTGTCTGTTTTGATGTCGTTCGAGAATCGACTTCCTTGAATCGCCTCTACTGCGGTGACAATCTGGCCGGACTCTACAATTTGATGGAAGAGCCCACCGTTCGGGAGAGGGTCACTCTCGTCTATATTGATCCTCCTTTCGCCACCAAGGGCGCATTCCTCTCACGTCAACAACAAAAGGCATATGAGGATAATCTTTATGGCGCCGAATACGTGGAGGCATTGAGAGAGCGGTTAGTACTGCTGAGGGAGCTATTGTCTCCTGAAGGTTCTATTTATCTTCATCTCGACGAGCACATGATATTTCAAATGAAGCTCGTCATGGACGAGGTCTTCGGCGGTACCAACTACAAGAATCTTATTGTCCGAAAGAAGTGTAATCCAAAGAACTACACCAGGAAGGCGTATGGAAACATAGCGGACTTCATCCTGTTCTATACCAAGGGTGAAAAATACGTGTGGAACCGTCCGGCAGAACCCCTTTCAGAGCAGAGTTCCAAAGAATATCAATATATTGAGCCGGATACCGGGCGTCGATTCATGAAGGTTCCTGTACACGCACCAGGAAAACGCCAGGGCGACACTGGGAAACCGTGGCGAGGGAAACTGCCGCCACCGGGAAAGCATTGGCAATATACTCCAGAAACTCTTGATGAGATGGACACTAGGGGTGAAATTTTCTGGTCGAGTAATGGCAACCCTCGACGTAAGGTCTATCTCGATCAGCACCCAGGTATAGGCGTCCAAGATATCTGGATGGACTTCAAAGACGCGCACAACCAGAACATTAAGATTACAGGCTATCCTACAGAAAAGAATCCTGATTTGCTTCGGCGTATTGTTAAGACATCTTCCAACCCAGGGGATATAGTTCTGGATTGCTACGCAGGTTCAGGAACTACCCTGGATGTTGCAAACGAATTACAACGTCACTGGATTGGAATGGACAAGAGCACCCTAGCAGTTGCTACTATGCTTGAGCGATTTGCGCATGGGTTATTGCCCATGGGAGATTATGTTGAAAAGCAAAATACCCAAGAGGGTGACGCGTCAAGTCAAGCTTTGCTCTTTCATTCTTCGAATGAAAGAAAGTCGTCCCGCTTGAGCAAACACAAACAGTCTCATACCCCGATCTCCAATTTTTCCTTATTTGTTCAGCAGGACAAAAAGAACGCCTTTCTGCAGATCATTGAGAAGCATATGCGGGGGAGCACGCATCCCACGGAAGATAGCCTGCCGAATTCACAGGAAATATCCGTGGGCACTAACCACACCTAGACGTTACACGCTTCCCTGATGAAACGATTCGTGTCGCACTCAAAGTCGATATGCACCTGCTTTTCGGATTTGGCCGGCTTGACATATTTCCGGTTCATGACGGTGGGACCTGTCGGCCTGATGCCTAGTCAATGTATTCAACGAGCCGGCTGACGAGCCTTGCGGCTAACATGGCTCCTTCAGGGTCTGTCTTCCATATTTTCTTTTGTTGAAAACATTCCCCAGTCGCGGTGTCCCATAGCTCTTGGCGAATATTTTTTGTTTTCCTAAGCGTTTCCCAACGTCTATATTGAAGGAAGCGGACACGGGTATGCCTTTTGGAAAGATAGGAGAAGTCGGTCGAGATGATGCGTTGCTTTGCCATCCGCACCTCCAGATTGTTACGCTTCGACGCGCTTGAGTCTTCGTTTATCCAATAGTTAAGCGACAGTTCAAGGTAGTTGTACAGATAATTTTTCAGCTCCTCGGCAGCCCGAATTCTCCTATGCAGCCATTCTTGGATAAGAAAGTTCCCAATCAATGCTATAATGGCTGCTAGAATAGCTGGAGGAACAAGCTTTTCCTTACGAAATCGCGTTCCATTGAACTCCCCGCCGAGCGGGAACTCGCACCTCACCCCGTCCTTTGCCATCCGCCCCACAGCAAGGCGGCAAAGCCGGCGACCACCGTTACCCCGACAAAGCTCCAGGCAAAGCCCTGCGCAATCAACGGCGGCGCAAACGACACCAGACCGACTTCCAGCGGTGCCACGAACAGATAGGCGCGGGCGAACGGGTCCAGAATCTCCGCCTCGTCGCGCGGGTCAACCACGCGCAGCAGCGCCAGGGCGATGGCCATCACACCGGTCACCCACCCCCAGGTGAACAGCGCCTTTTCAAACCAGAGGTCGCGAAAGATGCGCGGGCCACCGACATAGAACACCGCCCAACACAGCGCCAGACCAAAGACAAACAGCGCCAGCAGTGGCAGGGCGTGGCGGGCTACGGTCTCAAGGCTGACCGCAGCAATACCGCACACCACCAGCCCATCGGTGAGTGCACCGCTCAGCCGCAGCATGAGCGTGCGGTCAACCGTGTCTGCGAACCGCAGGTGGGCGGACAGCCGTTTGAGACTAAAGCCGCACACGAAGGTCAGACAGAAACTCGGTGGTCGATACGCACCCATATATAGACCGCTCAAACCGGTGAGCAGGTAGCCGCCAGAAGCCGCTGTGACAACGAGCGCGACATGGAAGATCAACGGGTCGAGCGCCAGGGGCGAGAGGGTCTCAAATCCGAGCGGGCTGCGCCGGGTGTCGGGAACGCGACCGGTGCGAAACTCGTCGGGCAGATCGTCAAATCGGGCTAGAAACCGGGTCGTACCGTTTCGGGCCGCCCACTGTACCCACAGCATGCCACCGACCACCGCGCTCAGAATGCCGACTGTGGCCGAGGTCATGGCTAAGGCACCAGCCTCGGACCAGCTTTGCTCGCCCAGGCTGTTAAATGCCGCGCCCAGCGCCGCGGCGGTGCCGTGCCCGCCCACAAACCCACTGGCGAGTATGGTTCCGAATCCGCGCGGCAAGTCCGGCCAGACGAAGGACAGCACGGTCAGACTGAACAGCAGGCCCAGCCCCCATTGCAGCAGGACGATGGCGGCCGAATACGACCCGATCTCAACCGCGCGTCGTGAGCCGGTTTCCTGCCTGAAAGATCGTAACGTAAACGGCAAAGCCGCAAACACCAGCGTAATCAGGACGCTGGGGTATTGCGGCAGTAAGCTCGAAAACGGCAAGATATCAAGCCCGTTTGGCCCGCACGCCAAGCAGCCACACCCAGCGATCACGCTGACGGGGAGAAACAACCGCTGCGTCCACACAGACGCAGTCCGAACGGCGAATCCGATCAACAACAGGACCGAGACACAGCCCAGGTCAAGGAATACGCTCCAAGCGTCAATGGGTGGCATAGATATTTTTGATGCTGCCAGATGCCGTTCACACGACTGGCAATTCGGATATGCAGCCCCTCACGCTAAGGCTCCGAACGCCATCGCCTTCCAGTTGTCAAACAACCGGCGTGCCGTGACCGCGAACTCGGCGAGATGCGCTGTGGTCTCGGCTTCAAACCGAGACAGCGCATCTGGACCAAGTATTCTTTCCAGCGCGGCGCGATAGGTGGGAATGCTGGCCCATTCGGCGACCGTCACGGCGGATATTTCCGTATGATACTGGGTGCTGAGCGCTTTCTCACCAAACGCCAGGCTCTGGATGGCACACGCGGCATTCGTCGCCAGGATAGACGCGCCGGCGGGAGGCTGCTGCACTGCGGCAGCGTGCCACTGGAGGCATTTCATTGTGCCGGGCAGGCCCAGCAGAAACGGACTCTTTTCGCCGGCCACGGTTTTCTCGACTTCGTATATGCCAACCTCCGGGGCAGCGGCCGGCCCTACTGTGCCGCCAAGCGCCGCCGCCAGCAGTTGGTGGCCGAGGCAGACCCCCAGAAAGGGCATCTGGCGGTCTACGACAGCCTCGCGAATGGCGGCTTTCTCCGCCTTCAACCAGGGGTATTGCTCCTCTTCCCAGACATCCATGGGGCCCCCCATCACCCACAGCCCATCGTAGTCGCTCAAGTCGGGGATGGACTCGCCCCGGTCGAGTTCGACCGCCTGCCATTCGATCCCGTCTTCCCGCATGAAATCTCGGAATACGCCGGGATGTTCGACGTTGAGATGTTGAAAGACGAGTAGTCGCAGAGTCTTCCGAGTCATGACTGTCGCTCCAGAGTCCGTCGGTGTTGGGTGAGCTGTAGCACAGCATCCCTCGGCAATGAAGCCGGCATCTGTTGCCGCTTGGAAAAAGGGACTAGGATCGGTCTGCGGACCACCTTAGTTGTTTAATCGAGGAGAGCGAGAGGAGACAGACATGACCTTTGCCGTCATCGGGAAATGCCCGGAAACCGGAGCCATCGGCGCCGGACTGGCAACTTTTTCAGTGAATGCCGGTCGTGTGAGCCCGGTCGTCAGCGGCCTGCTGCCGCTCTTCCAGAAGAACGGGGCCATAGTCCTCCCCCATTCGTATGCCAATCGCCAGTTAGCGTACGATACGTTTCGGCTGCTTGAGCGGGGCTATAGCCTGGAACGGCTCAAGGCAGAACTGCCGAAAACGGACCCGCATTTCCGCTATCGCCAGTATAGTGTGCTCACTGTCACTGGCGACCTCTGGGTGCATACCGGCGACAAGGCGTTTGAGTACGCCGGCCATATTGTAGAAGGTCAGTGGGCCGTCCGGGAATGCCCTGACCAGCAGTCAAACCGTTGAGGGCATGGCGGCTTCAATGCGAGAGAGTGCGGGTCAGCCCTGGGGCGAGCGGATTATCCGCGCCCTTGAAGCCGGCCGGGATGCGGGTGGGCAGGGCGATGCCCGAACGGGCCAGCACTGGGGCGAGCTGTCCTGCGCTGTTTTTGTTGCGGACGGAAAAACCCCCTACCCCACAGTTGATCTGCGGGTGGACTATCATCCGCATGCGGTCGCCCAACTGCGGCGGCTGTACGAATATGCCCAGCCGCTGGACCACTACTATGAGGGCATGCAGCAGCATCCGGATATCTTTTGGGATTTTATCAAGAAGCGCGGCGTGCTGGACATGCCGCATTTTCATGCAGACGAGGTCGATATAGAGCGGGACTAGCCCCTACGCCCTCCCCGCTCCTCCAGGACGCCGCGCAAAAAGCTCGCGTTTTCGTCCTCCAGCGCGGCGCAGGCAAACAGCACAGCCTTGACCTGAGCATCATCCTCCGCGGCGGCAAAGGTCTCCCAGGTTTTTTTCCCAGCCCGCTCGCCCCGACGCTGTATCTCCCATTGCTCTTCAAGCGACCGGTCGGCGGAGACCGCCAGGATTTGGGCCTCCAGGTCGGGCAGCTCAGCTAGGAGTTGCCACTGAGTTTTTTGCGCGTCCGGATCAAGCGCTTCGATTCGGCTGGCAATATCCTTTTCTCGCGCTGCACACCTGAGAAAACCTTCTCGTTCCTGGCCACTGACCTGTTCAGCCCACCTTCTATACAGCCTTGCGGCCTGGCGTTCGGCCCAGGCAATGAGGAGTTTCTGCTGCCGGCGCGGAAAGCGGGCCACCACCGGGGTGAGTACACCGGTAATGCTGGGTAGGTCGCTTGAGTGCGTGTCACTCATGCTTCCCTCTCGGAGACACGTTCAAGCTGACACGGCACAAAGCGATGACGGGGACAGCCGGTAAAGGGGTCACGGGCGGCCGTATCCGTGTAGGCGTTCATATTGACGCCGTTCAGGGCTGCGTTCGATCCATCGCCTTCAGTCGGGTAGATCATGCCGAAGCCGTTCGGCATCCAGACATGGCCCTCCATCAGCTTTTTGTCCACAACGGCCGGCAGTTCGACCTGTCCCCGCCGGGTGCGGAGCCGAATTCGGTCGCCGTCACGCACCCCCATGCGTTGAGCATCCTCAGGAGAGAGGTTCAAGGCGCAGTGCGGACCGCGGCCCTTACGCCAGCTCGGGTCGCGCTGAATGGTATTGGCGGTCCAGCGGGTCCGCAGGCCGGAGGCCAACACAAAGGGATAGTCCGGGTCTTCAGCCGGTCTGGTTGTGACGGCGCGGCCAAGCTCGGCCACGATTTCTTCGGGCATGAGACGGATTTTCCCGTCCTCAAAGCCAATCCGTTCATCGAGGTTGGCTTCCACGTCAAGCGCGGCCACCTCGACCCCCTCCGGATGGGCCAGCAGACGCCGGAACAGCTCGATGCCAACGGCAAAGGCGTCTTTGTCCTGCCATTCCGGCCCAAGGACGCGCACCACCGCGTCCCGGCGGACCACCCCGTTCATCACGGCCTGAAACCAGACGCTGGAGAGAACCGGCGAATCGAGCTGCGGCCCCAGGGTACGGTAGGCCCAATAGAGGGGAGCCGAGAACTTTACTGCCTTTGCCGCGGCCTGGAGCGTCTTCAGGTAGGCCGCGGCTCCCGCGGGTTCGTGCGCGTTTTTCGCCAGCTCATAGAGTTCCTGGGGCGGCTCGGGAACCAGACCCATGGCCTCGGCCAGACGATTGTAGATTTCGCCCTCGGGCAGGGCTTCCCCCGGCGCGGGCAGGATGGGCGGACGCAACTGCGTCTGGACGCGCGGATAGCCGCGCGGGAAGCTGGCCATTTCCCATTTTTCGTAACCGGTTGGGGTCGGCAGAATATAGTCGGCCACCAGGGCGGTCTCGGTCATGGTCGGTTCGACCACCACTAACAGGTCCAGGTGTTCACGCGCCTCCAGCCAGCGCTGCGTATCGGGAAAAGACAGGAGCGGGTTGGCACCTTCCACGATTAGCGCCCGCAGCCGTTCGGGATGGTCGTGCAGGATTTCTTCGGGCACCAGCACCGGCGAGAATATGCCCAGCCGGGTCAGGGCCGAGATCGCGCTAATGCCGGAAGCCAGAGCACGTTCGGGCTCATCGTGACGCCGATTGTCTGGCGTTGGCGGATTCAAATTCGAGGTGAAGACATTGCCGCCCCGGCGACCCATATTGCCGGTCAGGGCAATCAGCAGATGAATCAGATAGGAGTTCAGGGTGGAGAACAGCGTCATCTCGACCCCGAGGTCCCACAACAGCGCTGCCGTCTTGGCACTGGCGTATTCCGTGGCCGTGGCTACGACATCGGCCACCTCAAGGCCACAGCGCTGGGCCATGTCGGCGATGTCCACATCCGCCAGTTGGGCTTTGAGTTCTTCGTAGCCGAGCGTTTTGTTGGCGATAAATTCGGCGTCTCCGAGGTCTTGTTCAATAATGACCTTGACCAGGGCCAGGAGCAGATAGACGTCCGTGCCGGGCCGGACTCTGAGGTGGCGGTCGGCCTGACGGCTGGTTTCGGTAATGCGCGGGTCCACCACCACCATGGTGCGGTTTTCAGCGCGGGCCAGACTTTTCAGCGCGTCGGTGGGATTATGGCCCCGATTGCTGATGTGGGGGTTGGTGCCCATGACCAGCAGAAAGTCGGCGTGATCGTGGTCGGGATGCAGCGTGGTGCCGGACGAGCTGTCCAGCATCCATTTTTCGATCAGCCAGTGCTGGCTCTTCTCTTGGGCCAGCGAGTTGAAAAAGCGACGGGATTTCAGCAAGGAGAGAAACGTCACGCCATACGGCGCATCCAGGTGGTTGGCCTGGCCACCGATGCCCACCAGGCCACAGGCCCGCGGAGAATGGCGAGCAATAATCGTGCTGAGTCGCTCGGCTATTTCGACAATCGCCCGCTCCCAGCTCACCCGTTCAAACCCGCCGTCCGGCTTGCGCCTGAGCGGATGGCTGAGCCGCTGGGCATGGTTGACGTAATGGTC
The DNA here is from genome assembly GCA_963422435.1 of Binatia bacterium. Taxonomy (GTDB): domain Bacteria; phylum Desulfobacterota; class Binatia; order Bin18; family Bin18; genus Bin18. The sequence goes on from OY729511.1 coordinate 3,469,182, forward strand.
AACGCTGAAGCCTTTATTACAGATATAGCCGTGCGAGATGGGGTTGGAAGCATCGGCCCGAATGTTCTCGATATGCCCTGCGTTGATATCGACCGTCAGGCCGCAGTTGTGGCTGCACAGCACACAGACGGTCGGCTGGTCTTTGGCGTTCGTTTCAATCGGCCTCTTGGAAATGGATGGGTCAACCTGCACTGCACTCATGGTTTCAGTCTCCTCGTCTCTTCTATTCCCGTACTCTCACCCCCACGGGCTCAGAGTACGACTCTTTACGGGAAGCGCGGGAGCGGGAGCGAAGGCACAATCATACACGAAGAGATATCCTAAGGCGAGCCAGCGCAAGACGCCGTGAATAATCGAGTAGTCACTAGGACACACCCCATTGGCAACGATCCTGACCCGTACCTCTCCGCTCCTGGGACTGTCCAGATCAACGTCTTCAACTTTGAGGGGAGTATCCACTTCGTATAAGACGGCCGCTTTCATGCCTTCCTCCTGACTGTTCCGTGAAGGGTCGTATCTCTTCAAATGCGGGCGGCAGGGTCTGGGTCTCCTGCCGGGATGCGCCGCAATTCTCGACTTGTGACAGAGCGGTGTGCTAGTCTTCGTCTGGATTGACCCGCCAGCCAAAGGAGGGGGCGCATGTATACGGTCTATAAGATCAGTGCGGACGACCGGGACGTGGTCGAGGAATTCAACGCCAAGCCGATTGGCCACCACAGCCCCGCTTTACAGCGCGTGCTGAACGTCATTCGCGGCCAACCGGTTCGGGATAAATATGTGCTCATCTGCACCAAACCCCATCAGGAATGGACGCTCGGCCAGCTCACTGGCGAGCGGGGCGAGCCGGTCAGAATTTTCAAGAACCAGGTCTTCACCTCGGTTGAAGATGCGGAGCGGGAGATATTTCGGCGGCGGTGGGAGCTGCATACCGGAGAGCAGAACTGATCGCGCGGAAGCCCACGAGCAATTAAGGAAACCCTATGAAAATTACTGGCTATGCCGACAAAATCAGCGCACGCCCCGGCGAAACCATTCGGTTCATGGTGAACTGCGAACGACCGCGCTATCGGGCCGACATCGTTCGTCTGGTCTGTGGCGACCTGAATCCTGAGGGGCCGGGGATCAGAGAACACGTTGTGCCAACGCCGGCCAATACGTCGTATAAGGGCCGTCCCCAGACGATCGAATCCGGCTCGTATGTGAGCATCCCAAATAGTCCGCCGCTGCAAGACCTCAAGAGCTTTACCGTCCAGGCCATGCTGTGGCCGACCACGCCGGACAGGGGCCCTCAGGCCATTGTGTCGAAGTGGCAGGACCAGCGGCGCTCGGGCTTTGCGCTGGTGATTCGGGCTGGGCGGTTGGCTCTGCAACTAGGCGACGGAAAGGGCACTGTCGAGGTTGTGAGGACCAACAAACCCCTCCTCGCCCGACAGTGGTATTTTGTGGCGGCGAGTTATGACGCGGAAACCCGGCGGGTCACGCTGTATCAAGAACCCCAGACGGATTATCCCACGGTCTCGGACGCGGCGCGCGTCCGGAAAAAAACGCAGCTCGAACGCCTGGGATCCAATCAGTCTGCCCTGCTGTTCGGCGCGCTGCGGACGGGTTCAGGTCAGGGCAGGCTCGACCAGAAATTCAACGGCAAAATCGATAGCCCGCGCCTGGCCAACCGTGTCCTGGATCGGTCTGAGATGGAACGGCTGAAGAGTGGCGTCCCGGCCCATCTCCAGGAAAGCGTGGTTGGAGCCTGGGATTTTTCCCAGGATATCAGTGCGACCACGGTGACCGATATGTCTCCCAATCGGCTGCACGGCGAGACCGTCAATATGCCGGCGCGGGGCATGAAAGGCTACAACTGGAGCGGCCAGAGCATGGACTGGCAGCAGGCGCCGGAACAGTACGGGGCGATCCATTTCCACGATGACGACGTGTATGACGCCGGCTGGGAGGTCGATTTTTCGCTGGCCGTTCCAGCCGAGCTCGAGAGCGGCCTGTACGCCGCCCGGCTGCGTTCGGGCAGCGAGGAGGACTATATTCCGTTTGTCGTCAAACCGGCCAAAGGCAAAGAGAAAAAGCTGGCCTTTCTGCTCCCCACCGCCAGCTATATGGCCTATGCCAACGAGCATATGGCTACCAATGCCGGCCTGATCGAGCTGCTCAGCGGTCGCCTGGCTCCGCTCGATAAGAACAGTCTGTTTCTCAACGAGCACCGCGAGTACGGCGGCTCGTGCTATGACTCCCACTCGGACGGCTCGGGCGTGTGTTATTCGTCCCGCCTGCGGCCCGTTCTGAATATGCGACCCAAGCATATGTCCGCGTTGGGCGGGGACGGCTCGTCCCTGTGGCAGTTTAATGCGGACACGCATATTACCGACTGGCTCGAGGCCCAGGGTTATGACTTTGATGTGATTACCGATGAAGATTTGCACGATGAGGGGCTCGCCCTGCTGAAGCCCTATCGGGTAATTCTGTCCGGCACCCATCCGGAATACCACTCCCTCCAGATGTGGGACGCGATGAAAGCCTACCAGAATCAGGGCGGGCGGCTCATGTATATGGGTGCCAACGGCTGGTATTGGCGGGTGGCCTTTCATCCCGACTGTCCTGGTCTCATGGAAGTGCGGCGCAACGAGGGCGGCATTCGGACCTGGGCCGCCGAGCCGGGCGAGTACTACCACAGCTTTACGGGCGAGTACGGCGGCCTGTGGCGCAACCAGGGCCGTGCCCCCCAGGTCATGCTGGGCACGGGGTTCAGCGCCCAGGGCTTTGATGTTTCGGCGCCGTATCACCGCCTGCCGGACAGTTTTCAGACGCGGGCGGCCTTTATTTTTGAGGGCATCGGCAAGGACGAGGTTATCGGCGATTTCGGCCTGATCGGCGGCGGGGCCGCGGGTCTGGAGATAGACCGGGCGGACGAGCGCTTGGGCACGCCCCCGCACGCCCTGGTGCTGGCAACCTCCCAGGGCGGTCACACGGATATCTATCTGGTGGTATGCGAGGAATTACTGGTCACCACACCCGGCCTGGGCGGGACCGAGAATGAACTGGTCCGGGCGGACATGGTGTTCTATGAAACCCCGGGCGGCGGGGCGGTGTGGTCGTCGAGTTCGATTGCCTGGGCCGGCAGTTTGTCACACAACAAGTACGACAATAATGTTTCGCGCATTACGCACAACGTACTGGAGCGGTTTCTCGATCCAGCGCCGTTTGTGCGGTGACAAGAGGGTAAGGGAGATGCCCGTCTCCTCTTGTCAACCGTCTCCTATAAAGATAAAAATCTTGTTACTGATCTACTAGTAAAGGCTTGAGTGCACTCGGGCCAATTGAGTATCTGGCGGGGGGCTGCGGCCCCCCGTTTTTGTTTGGGGAATACTATATGCGAGTGTATGTCTTCGTAGATGGCGAAAATCTTCGTTTTGCAATCTGCGACCTGTACACATCCACCTTTGACAGGCGGGACTATTTGCCAAAGGAGGCTGATTGGGGTGGTCTATATGACAGTATTGTCCGTGAGGCGACTGGGGACACCGGAAAGAGACTGCGCACCTATTGGTGCGTAACACAGAGCTTTGATGCCCATCCGAGGCCGTTGCGGAAAAAAGATCGAACCGACGAAGGCATCCACGGTTGGAAGATACGAAACAAATATCTCTTGGAGGACGAGTTGACTGGCCGTTCCGAGAGCGATCAAATTGCTCGGCTACGAGAATTACAAGATGAATTGGATAGGGAATATAACAAGATACGTTCTCGTTTCGATGGGTTTACCGTTCTTCAAAATGGGATTTCCAAGAAACATTCGGCCATCGAATTTCGACGTTCGGGCACCATTTCTTACAATCTGATGGAGAAAAGATTTGGGCAGGAGAAAACCGTAGACGTGAATCTTGCCGTCGATATGGTCACGTTGAGTAACAATTATGACTTAGCCATCATCGTTTCTGGGGATCAAGATTACGTTCCAGCAGCGCAGGCGGTCAAGAATATGGGTAAACAGGTTGTGAATGTCGCTTTCAAAGCTCGAAGCGGAAAACTCCTTCCCGGCGGCGCAAAACAACTCAATCAAACAACCGATTGGAGCATCGAACTGGAGTGGGACAACTTCAGAGAATTTCTCCGCATTCCAGCTTGAGAAAGGCCTAAAACCCCAACTCCATTGCGGCCAGCAGTTCCAGCACCTCGTCGCGTTTGAGGGTATGCAGCGGCGCGGAGCGCAGGTCGCGAAAGGCCCGCTCCACCGGACTACCCTTCAGGTAGCCAAGCCCGCCGGCGATGCGAGTGGCGAGATTGCCGACCTCCAGCATGTTTTCGGCCATATAGGTGCGTAGCATCTCCACCGCGGGAATCTGGCGCTCCCCATACGGACGTTGCTCGGATATGTCTCGGGCGGTGGTGTATAGCAGCGTACGGCAGGCTTCCAAGCGGTTATACATCTCGCCGATGGCAAATCGATTCCAGGCCAGATCGCCAACCCGCTGGCCGGTCTTTTGCACCTTGCGCGTGCGGGCGTAGTCCAGAACGTGGGCGTACATGGATTGGCCGATGCCGAGATAGCAGGCGGAAAACGACAGACAGTACCAGTGCGCGACGTGGGCGAACTCTTCAGCCAAACACCCTTCCTCGCCAATACGCTGCTCAGGCGTGGCCCAGACGTCCCGCATAGTAATGGTGTGGCTGCCGGTGGCCCGCATGCCCATGGCATCCCAGGTTTCCTCAACCTCCAGCCCCGGTGTGTCGCGTGGCAGGAGAAAAATACAGCCCCCGGAACCCGGACCGGTGTAGTCCTCCAGCGAGACGCTGATACCAAAATAATCCACCGCCGGGACGAGCGTGGCAAAGACCTTCTTGCCGTTAAGGATATACCCTTCCGGGACTTTGCGCGCGGTCGAGGCCGGCGACATGATCGAGCGCGCCCCGCCGCCCTCGGTGTAAAAGCCGTTCAGGAGCATTTTTTTGCGACCGACGTTGCCCAGATACAGATCCTTTTGCGCGCGGGTCATGAACGGCGTGTAAAAGCCAACGCTATTGCAGTGCATATTGATGGCAAAGGCAGTGGCCGCGCAGCCTTGGACGAGCTGTTCCTGGGCCAGCACAAAGGTCAGCGGGCTGGCCTCCCAGCCGCCGAACTCCTGCGGCGTGGTCATGGTCGTATAACCCGTCTCTTTGAGCCGAGCGATGTTCTCAAACGGAAAGCTGCCCTCGCGGTCGTGCTGTTCGGCCCGTTCGGCAAATTCAGCCGCAAGCTCCCTGGCAAGATTGATGATACGCTCCTGGTCAGCCGTGAGGTCGAGAAACATGGCCCCCTCCTCCTGCGTCATTGTAGCCGCGCGGAATATAGTTCGCCGTTCGCTGCACTTGTTCACGCAAAAAAGCCGTTCGACCAACGAGCTTAAACACGCCCGTCCGCAAACGTTCCGGCCATAAGGTCGAATGATTATAGATACGCGCCACACGCTGAGTGTGCTCGGTCAACGGCCGTTCGCGTTGTTCCCACAAGGAGAGACCGGTCGCAACCTCAGCCGATTCCGCTAAGGCAACAGCAAGAGCAAGGGCATTCATCATTGCGGTCCCCCCACCCTGCCCGAGGTCTGGAGGCATAGCATGGGCGGCGTCGCCGATAATGGCGACTCGTCCTGCGGACCAACGCGAGAGTTGGATAATAAGAAATCGGGCCCACAGTACCCGCTCCCAATCCGTATCCCGCCCAACGCGCTCCATCACCGCGCTCAAATGGGGAAAAGCCTCCTGCCAGGACGACACGTCGAGCGGTATCCGTTTGCCGGAAGCATCGGCATCTCGACAGCTCAAGGCGAGGTACAGATCAGTGTGACTACACGGATTCGCGATGATCCGGCGCGTGCCTGACCAATATTCGTAATTGACCGCTTCGTCTCCCGGCTCCAGCGCTTTTTCGGCAGCGCTCCGAGGAATAACCATACGGCACGCTCCGCCTGCCTGGAGAAAAATACGGCGGACGCGAATCCCGATAGCATCACGCACTCGTGAGTTGACCCCCTCAGCCCCGATGACCAGATCGGCTTTGCAGACTTGACCGTTTTCCAACACTAATTGTCCATCCCGCTTGGCAGACACAACGGGCGAGTCAACCAGGACTTCAACCCCACGCTGCTCGGCTGCCGTGGCTAAGGTCGCAATAAGATGCTGGCGGGAAATGCGATAGAGCGCACTCGGAGGAGTCAGGGCGAGGGTGGCCTCGTTTCGGGCGTTCCGCGTTTCCAGGCGGCTGATTCGTATGGCTCCCTCTACGGCAGCCTCAAAAACGCCGAGCGCCTTGAGGACTTTCACGCCATTGCCGTGGATGGTCAACGCAAATCCTTCGGCTCGCAAAAAAGGAGTCCGTTCATGCACACGCACGCTCCAACCACGATCAGCCAGGGCGATAGCGGCCACAAGACCGGCAAAGCCGGCTCCAGCAATTTCAGCGTGCCCGGTTGCCATACATCTCCTTCTACGTTGGAAAAGGCGGTCCGAGAGCGTACAGTGTCCGGTTCACAAGGACAGCCACTTTTTCAAAAGGGGGGCAACTATGCAACCAATTGTCACAGACACCATCCGCATTGAACGGCTGAGTGAGTCAGAAGGCCCCCTGTATCCCCTGCCTGTTCTCCTTCCCGATTTGGACCAGTCGGTCATTGACGAACATCGAGACTGGCTGGCTCCCCGATTTTTTCACCCGGAAACGAATCTGTTGGTGATGAGTCTGCATACCTTTATTATCCGAACTCCCCAGCACATCATTCTGGTCGATACCTGTGTTGGCAACCATAAACACCGGCCCGATTTCGGCAATTGGCATCATCAACAAACCCCCTATGTCGAAAATCTCAAAGCCTTGGGCATCTCACTCGAAGACGTAGATTTTGTCTTTTGCACCCACCTGCATGTAGACCATATCGGCTGGAATACACGCCTGGGCTGATGGCCGCTGGGTGCCAACGTTTCTCAATGCGACCTATCTTTTTTCCAAGCGGGAATGGGAGCATTGGCACGCCTATGCAACAGACACTTCTCACCCGGACGATCCCTACCCTCCGCCGGTTCGGCAGGTGCTGCGCGATTCCTACCAGGATAGCGTTTTACCGGTAGTCGAAGCCGGGCAATCTCAGTTGATTACCACCGGCCACCATATTGAAGAAGGCATTTGGGTTGAGGCTGCGCCCGGTCATACGCCGGGTAACGCCATACTCAAGATACAGCGAGACAGTTTACACGTCGTATTGTCTGGCGACGTGATACACCATCCGCTCCAAGTCGTGTATCCAGGGGTCTCCAGTGCCTTTTGCTTTGACCCGGAGCAGTCCCGTCAGACGCGCCAACAATTTATTGAGCGCTACGCCGACTCGAACGCGCTGATCCTTCCGGCCCATTTTGCGACACCAACAGCCGGGCGGATCATCAGCAGGCAGGGTTCTTTTCGTTTTATCTGGAGATGAGCGAGCGGCTACGAAAAGACCGCATACCCGTCCATATAGCCCAGCTTGACCAGTTCGGTATGCGGAGCCCGGCGGGCCATTTCTGCTTTGATGGGCGCGGTGTCGATCGTGCGCGAAAAGCCGGGCAGCCAGTCGTCATGATGGCTTAAGATGATGCGCCGCGGACGGAGCAGCGCGGCTTGCTGGGCGACGAATTGGGCCAGCGTGCCCTGAATGGGCTCGCCGTCGATATTGCCCCGTCCAGCCGCAGCCAGAATCGCCACGTCCGGGCGCAGGCCGTGCAGGATGCCCTGCCAGTGACCGGACGTATCCTGATACAACAGCGTGCCGTCCGGCGTATCAAACAGATAGACCAGTGCGCCGCCGTCACCCCGGGCCCCTTGCGCCGAGGCTTGCAAGTGCGCCATTACTTCGTCGCCCATGGCGTTGAGTTGCTCCCACACCCCTTGCAACTTCTCTTGCTGTTCCTGGTAGGTAACGCCCAGTTCACCAATGCACACAGCATCTGACTCAGGCAGAGGATCGGCACTCCACACGCAGGAATGCTGACTCGGGTAGACGGTAACCGTTACGTCTGAAGATAGGCGGACAGTTTCGCCGCCGGCTACGGGCAGGAGCTGTTCTTCGGGAACACCCTGCGCAGCCATAATCCGGATCGACTCGTATGAGCCAATAATCTTGGCACCCGTGTTTTTGGCGATCCGCTCGGACCCGTAGAGGTGGTCAAAGTGGGAGTGGCCCACCACGATCCAGTCGGCCTGTCGAATAGCGTCAACCGTCGCTCCGGTCGGCGCGGCGCTGGGTACCCGGTCGATATACGCGTCCAGCATGACGACCTGCTCGTCCAGCGTCAATCGAAACGTGGCACACCCCATCCAGTCCAGGGTCGCCGTCATACCCTCCCCTTTCTGCTCCCACACCCCGCCCGTATAGAGGCAGGCTGACCTCAGGCTGCCGAGGCTGAGGCTTTCAGTCTGGTTTTGAACGCCTTACGGAATTTTCGCATCTTGGGATGAATGACCATCATGCAGTACGGCTGGTAGGGATTCTGCTGATAGAAGTTCTGATGATAGCCTTCCGCGGAATAGAAAGTGGTCAGCGGGGCGATCTCGGTGACGAGCGGATTGATCCACAGGCCGGAGGCATCAGCCTCTTTTTTCGACTGCTCGGCGATGCGCTGCTGCTCTTCATCATGGGAGAAGATGGCCGAGCGGTACTGTGTCCCGACATCATTGCCCTGCCGGTTGAGCGTCGTCGGGTCGTGGGTCTGCCAAAAGATTTCCAGTATTTCCGCAAACGAGATAATGGCGGGATCAAAGGTAATCTGGGCAACCTCGGCGTGGCCGGTTGTCCCCGAGCAGACCGCTTCGTAGCTTGGATGTTCGACCGCGCCGCCCGTATACCCGGACACTACGCTCTCGACGCCTTCGACCTCCAAATACACCGCCTCAATACACCAGAAACAGCCCGCTCCCAGGGTTGCGGTTTCTCGCCGATCAGCCATCATGCCCTCCTATTCCTGACGTGGTCCCGGCCACTCATCAAGGTTAGGCCGGAATGTACCATTTTCAGCTACAATCGCTCAAGACAGGTTTGCGTATTGTGAACGCGCCTGCGTCGAAGAGTAAACATGTCCTCCAATGAGCATAGAGATGCTGAACACGCTTACTCTTTAGAGCGGATCGATCTCCCTGGCTTCCCAGTACTCGGCACCGTAGCTATAAAAGATTTCCTCGCCCGGTTGAATACTGCGCAGGCTGGCGATTCGGGCGGTCTTCCAACGTGTCGAAATGATCAGTTCAGCGTTGGGCTTATTACTATGATTGATATAGCGTGTGTAGTTCGACCGTGGCCCAGCACCGTTAATCCAGTGGTCTTTGCACACCCACAGCAGATAGAGCGACGAGCGATAGGGTTCTCGGTTTGCGTGCCAGTCGCGGATGATATCGCCAGTGTAGTACCCTATGGTCTCGCCTTTCTTGATGCGAACTTTGGCAAACACACCCTTTCCACGGCCAGGAGACTTCCTGATCTCAAAGCTGTCAGCCGTATGCACGACGTTCTTCTTTGGCATGCCTCCGTCCCCTCGTCGTACCGGCTTATTCAGGCATACACCGGCGTGCCATGCGTCCCGGACTCGCGCAACTGCCAATACAGACGATTGAGGCGCTGGGTCAGCGGACCGGGCACCGCGCTCTGCAAGAGGCGTCCGGCCACTTCCCGCACGGCTAAGGCGCCGCCGGCCGTGCTACAGGTAAATACTTCGTCCGCCGAGTAGAGATCAAAGGCGGTGACATCGCCCTCAACCGCCGGGATACCGGCCTCCCGGGCCAGATCGAGAAAAGTCTGCCGGGTGATGCCGCGCAACACCTGTCGTCCGGGAGTGTAGAGCGTCCCCTGTCGGACCAGAAAGACGTTCGAGGCCGGCCCCTCGCTCACATAGCCGTCAGCCGACAGCCAGATAACATCGTCATAGCCCGCCTCCAGGGCCTCGATTTTGGCGAGCTGAAAATGCAGGCGATCCAGACATTTATAGCGCGGGTCGAGCGTGTCGGGCGTAAAGCTGCGCAAATGGCTGATGAACAGGCGAATGCCGCTATGCCGCTTTTCCTCATCGGCTAAGAAGATATACGGCGGCGCCCAGATAATGATGGTCGGATCGTAATCGCGCGGGTCGGCGACCACCTGTTTGGCCACGCCCCGGGTCACAATAAAGCGGATGGTGGCATCGCGCAGTTCGTTGCGGCGTGCGGTTTCAATGATGGCCTGGCGCCACTCGTCTCGCGTCAGGGCGGTCGTCAGCCGGGCGGCCTGCAGAGACTGAAAAAACCGGTCGAGATGTTCGTCCAGCTTGAAGATCGTGCCCCGCCAGGCCGAGACCACGTCAAACACGCCGTCGCCCAGCAGGAAGCCCTGATCGAGCACCGAGATGTTGGCCTGACTCAGGGGTTTATACTCGCCGTTGATATACACCAGGGGTTCGTGTGTCATGCCTGTCCTTCTCAGCCGCGTTCCCGGGACCTGAGCGCTATTCCGACCGCTTCACCGACCGCCCACAGGCCGACCGCAAACGCCGCTCCGACCGGACCGGCAGTGAGCGCGCCTATCCCGGCCGAGGTGCCGGCCCCAACCGCTTGACCGGTACGTCTTGCCACGTTCTTCTCCCGCCCGAGCGCACTCGCCGTCGATGCGGCAATCAGTTGGGCGGCATCCGCGGCAATCAGCCAGGGCGTTGTTGCCACCCGGCCCGCGGCTGTGGTGGAGAGTTTGGACGAAGCCTTGAGCGCCAGTCTGGCCGCGCCCGTGGCGACCAGGCCAGCGGCTACCTTGGCCACTACTTCGGAGGCAGTCTGCATGAAGTGGTCCGCCTGCTGACTCTTACGTCTGCCGCTGCGGCACCAGGTGACGAAATGCTCACAGTTATTCCACAGAATGTGATAGTCCTGCTCACCGATGCAGCTCAGCGCTCGGAGCACAATCTCGTACGCCTCATACGAGGCTGGAGAGGCGACGACCTCCATCGGACAGCCTTTGGAGAACGTTTCATAAGAACTGACCTGAACCGTTGCGTTGACTCCATCCAACGCGCCGCGTCCGTATTGCACGACATATCCGTCTCCGAGATCAATCGCGTGGTGGGTGTACCAGCCGCGCCGCACGCTGAGATGATCGCCCCGTGCCATGTGCTAGTGTTGCTCGGCCGCGGCAGGACCGGTGCGCGGCTGTTTATAAATCGTGACCGCGCAGGGCCGCCCGACCACCTCGCCGCTGTCGTTGAACTCGCCGTACTCCGATTGGAACACATCCATGCCCCATTCCCGGGGCTGGGTGTCAAACCAGAGCTTGGTATGCCCGCAGTAATACAGGACGTCTTTTTGGTGAAAACTCCAGGCGTGGGGCTGCTTTGTCACCCCCAGCGCCGTGGGATGGCGTGCGGAGGTTGCGGCCTTGCCCTCCTGGAGCATCCGCCCCCCGCTCGGGCAGTAGTGCAGGAAAAACTGGAACTTTTCGTCGTCTTCCTCGCAGGTGAAGTCGTAGCCGTGCGAGCGCAGGAACATGGCATAAGTGGTCGCCAGCAGGGCCGGGTCTTTGTCCCGATAAGCTTCCAGCACCGGCCGCCAGAGTTTTTCGCCCACATAGCGCCAGGCTTCTTCCACCGCGTCCTCACCCAGCTTTTCTTGGATGTAGTCCAGAAAAACGGCGGCCATATCCCCATATAAGTCATGAATCGGACGGCCCTCTTCCCATATGTCGTCAACGGCTTGCAGGGCGTCTTGGGTGCGACCGGCCTGAATGGCGGCTTTGGCTCGGTCGCGGGCGGTCTGCATGAAGTCGTGGCGGATATGTTTCATCGACTGGTCCTCCAGCGGCGGCCTCACACGAAAATATCGAGCGGTAAGAATGCCGAGACCACAAAGTTCGGGACATCAACCAATTCGCTGACTTTCAGGTCTACCGCCACACTACAAATGGCGTAGGCCTGCTGGCGGGTATAGCCGCGCTCGCTCACCAGGTGATCGAGCATGTTGAGCAAGGCGTTGCGCGCCGCCAGGGTGGCGTCTTCGGAGTGGGCCACACCGTCCCGCGTATACGACTGACCGGTGGTCGCAAAGAAGCGTTTGGGAGCGGCCATCTCCGGTGCCGTATAATAGTCCTCCCGGTAGAACTGCACCTCACGGATATTATGCTGCGCCGCCAGACCCTTGAGGATTTTGAAAGAACAGTAACAAGTGGCGCCCATCTCGACCGCGGTGCCGCAGGCTTCCCCGTCCCCTTGGGCAAAATGGGCATCACCGACCGAGAGTAAGCCGCCCGGTGTAGAGACGGGGAAGCGGATGGTCGTCCCTTTGGTCAGTTGTTTGATATCGAGATTCCCGCCGGTCTCATGCGGGGCAATGGTCCGCATGGCAGTCGAGGCAATGCCCATATCTGCGGGAACCGCGTCTTGAGCCTCCGGCAGCAGGACCACGCCCCCACGTTCGGCCAGGTCGGCTTCGCGCTGGTTGATCTGTTGCAGCAGTTCATGCGAGGGCGCCAAGCCGATGACACCCATAAACGGCGCGCCAGGAATACGCACCCCGGGCAGGTCGTCTGAGGTTGCAAAACCGCCCTCAATCGTCCAGCGCACAATATACGGTTCGGTAAAGTCGTTCCGCAGAAAGCCGAAGCCCGGCACCTGAACGGTAAAGCCAAAGGGTTGGGGCTCGATTTCAACCAGGGTGACTTCCAGCACATCGCCGGGTTGCGCGCCTTTGACATAAACCGGCCCGGTCAGCGGATGCACGACACCCAGGTTGGCGTTTTGTACATCAGCCGCCGTGGTTGCCGGGCTGATAAAACCGTCAAAAGCATCCCGCGTTTCCAGTCCAACCACCTGGCCGGGCTCGACTTCCGCGACCGGCTCGATATCGGGATGCCAGCGGTTATGGCCAAGAGACGGTTCTTCCTGGAGTGTTTTGGCACGGTCGATCGCAATATAGGCGGCGGTCTCAATGCTCATAGTTTTTCGTCTCCCCTCAGTCACGGCTTTTCATCGGGTAGCTGTTTCCTGGCCCAGCCCTCTGCATACGGGCTCAGCAGTTTGAGATTGAGGGCCACGCGGGTGAACTTCCATGCTCCGCCGGCCTGTTTGGCCAGTTCGCTCTCATAGGTGCCGCCGATCCAAAAGGCGTCGTCTTCTCCGCTCTCCTGGTTGGGCATATTGGCCGTTTCCCATAAATACCAGAAGGCTCTGGCTGTCTGGCCACCGGGGTTCACGTCTACCGCGGGCGAGACCATATAGTGCAGCGTCCAGCCGATAAACGCGCCCGACTCGGCCAGGAACTGACGAATGGCCTCCTTACCGGTGTAGACCCCAAAGCGGTCTCCCCCGTCCCAGACCCCGGAGTCCGCAAACAGAGGGACCATGATGTCGGGATCATTGCCCCGGTCCGCGCCCTGGGCGTAGCGCACCACCAGGAGTTTGATCGCCTCAATGTCTTCCAGGCATTGGACGCGGGCGGCGAGTTGCTGAACATCGACCTCAGCCATAAGTCCTCTCCATCACGGGAAGCGGTCGGCGTGGACCGCAATAAAACGGGACTCGTCAAAGCTGTTGGGCACCCGCGGCTCGCCCTTATAGCATTCAACAAACGGGGCGATCTCGGCAAACGACAGGCTGAGATAAAAGAGTCGTCTGGCGTCTGCGGGGAGTGTGTCCAGTTCGTATTGGTTCAGGTATTCCAGCATGGCGTCGAGCCGGGGCAGCAGGACCTGATACAGGGTCGTAAGCTCTCCGGCAGTGCTGGCAGAGCGTTGCCGTTCCCGCTCACGCTGGGTCGCCAGCGACCAATCCGCCACAAAGACTTCGAGGGCGGCAAACGGTTTGGGTAAGGTTGTGGCCATAGCTCGTCCCTAGGCGTTTCCGTTGGCGGCGTAAAAGCCGACGTAGTCTTCGAGGACTTTGTAGCTGTGGCGGATCAGGATTTCCTGCTCTTGCAGATGGAAGTGGGTTTTGACCCCGGAGGAGAGCGCCTCCTGGGTTGCTTCCATAGTCCCCGTGTCTTCGAGCCAGGCGTTCCGTAGCACGGTATTATTAAACTCCTGGGCAAACCGTTCGCCCGGCGTTGTAGCCGGCGGCCAGTAGGCGCGGCCCTCCCACAGCGTGCGGTCCACGTCGAGCGGCCAGAACTGATGCGTGAACCACATACCCGGCAACACATGCAGGATCAGGTTGGGAAAGATCACGTCCAGATCAAAGCCGAATTCCGTACTCCGGGTAGGATTGACCTCAGGCGGGAGCTGGTCTTGGGTCGCGGACCGTTTGGTTACCGTCTCGCCGAACCGATAGGCCACCGCCGCGGCCGGGCTCGGACTGTGGTTGGGGTTGCCGTACACAATGCAGGAGCGATGCGGGCCGTAGAAGCGTACTTCGGGCAGATGACACATGGGGTTATTCTTGCCCGTAAACGTGTCCGGGTAAGACCGGCCGTGGATCACGTTCACATGATAGCCCTCGGAGAAGGCGTCCAGGGCGACTTTCCAGTTACACCGAATCTCCGTTTGATAGGCGTAGCGCGCAGTCAGGGCGGCATACGGAAAGCTGCCCATGCGCTGGCCCAACTCGCCCAGATAATCCGACAGCGACTGCGCCGGCTGCGGGTCCATATGGGCAAACAGAAACCCTTGCCACACGGCGATCGCCACCGGCACGAGGCCGTTGGCGGCTTTGTCGAGGTTGTGAAAAAACGCTTCATCCGGCACGCCGACCAACTGGCCGTGCGTATCGTAGACCCAGCCGTGGAATTTGCACGAAAAATTTCGACAGCTGCCCCGCTCTTCCCAGGCCAGCTTATTGCCACGATGAGAGCAGATATTATGAAAACCCCGGATGGTGCCGTCCTGTCCGCGGGCAAAAATCACCGAGGTCTGGCAGGCTTTAAGATCACGCACCATATAGTCGCCGGGACGGGGGATTTCTTCCTCACGGCCCACGTACAGCCAGACCTTGCGGAACACCCGTTCGCGCTCCAACTCAAAATAGGCCGGAGAAATACAGGGCTCGGTTGGCACGGGCTCGGTTCCCAACTCGGGATACGCTTCCGACCAACGCTTGTTGACATCAAAGATAGCGGTTGTCATATCTCTCCCCCGTGCGTTCAGCAGCTATGTGGAAGCCGAACCTCGCGCTTTTTGCACCTCAGTCTGCATCATCGGCATGACTTTTTTAGCGAATAAATCCTGCGTTCTCAGCGCCCGGTCTTTGTCAATGCCGCCATAGTGGCTGATCACAATCATTTCGTCGAACCGAAACTCTTTCCACAGCGCGAGCAGTTGTTTGCCCACCGTGTCCGGCGACCCGACACACACGATGCCGGCCGCGACGAGTTCTGCATACGACAGATTGCGTAAGTTTGGGAAATCGTCCGCGGCATAAAACGCGTACCCGGCGTCGATCAGGCGTTGTTTTTCTGCCGGGGTACTTCGGGCCAGCGAGTCCATGGGCGACACGTTGAAATCAATAAAGTTACGGACCGGCTGTTCGGCCTCGTGCAGGGCCGTTTGGTCATCCTCGGCAATATAGAGGGCCTTGACCCAGCCAAGACAGGAGGGTTTTCCGGCCTGCTGGCAGGCCTGACGGTACAGCCTGGCCGGTTCCCGAAACACCGCGGTTGGAGCCGGCCCCCCAATACATACGCCCCACTCTCTTTGGGCCGCCAGGCTGAACCACTTGGCGCTGGTGCCGACCTGGAAAATCTGGGGGTGCGGTTTCTGGTAGGGTTTGGGCACCACCGACAGGTCTTTGACCTGGTAATACTTGCCGTCGTACGAGAACCGCTCTTCGGTCCAGGCCTTGATCAGAATATCGAGCGCTTCAACATAGCGCTCCTGATTCTCTTCCATCACGATATTGGCCGGTTCATTCAGCCAGGCGTGTCCCCGTCCTACCCCGCACTCAATCCGGCCCTTGGTCAGAATGTCCGCTTCCGCGATTTCGCCCGCCAGAATCATGGGATTATGCAGCGGAAGCGTATGGCACAGCGTGCGGAAGCGAATCTGGGTGGTCCGCTCGGCCAGGGTGCAGTACAGGGCCAACGGGTTGGGGTTAATGGCAAACTGTTCAAAGAACGGGTGTTCGAGCGTGGTGAAAACGGAAAAACCGTTCTGGTCGGCATGAATGCCGAGGGCGATCACGTCTTCGATCAACTCGGCGTGGTCTTTGCCGGGGGGGCATTGAAATTCGACATAGGTGCCGAAGCGCAGGGGTTGTGACATGCGACTATCCTTCTTTTGACAACAGTCTGTATTTTCACATATGGACCGGTTCTGACAAGGCCAGGACATTGACGCGGAAGCGCCGAGATTGACACCCCCGATAGTCTTGGTAGGCTGCGCGCCAGCATCATTCAAAGGGAAGAAGCTCGCAGGCATGGCGTATCATTTCCGGTTGTCTGCCTCAGAAAAGATCGAGTTCGCCGCTCAGTACGAGAAACGCTAACATGCCAGCCGCAGCGCATACTCAAGTTTTCTGGGCCAAATCCGACCGCGCAAACCCGCAGCGCATCCACCTGCTGGAACACCATATGGCCGATGTGGGAGCGTGTTTTGAGGCCCTGCTGGCCCAGCCGACTATCCGGCAACGGCTCGCCGTAGCGGGCGGCCTGGACGACCTTGATGACGTGACTGTAGCGCGGCTGGCCGTCTTGGCAGCCTTACACGATATCGGCAAGGTCAACGTCGGATTTCAGAGACGGATATGGCAGGGAGCGGACTTCCCCACAGGCACCTGCCCGCCACGCCCCGCCGGCCACATCGCCGACCTGACGCCCGTTCTCAATTGCGAAGACCGAAAAACGGCGACGTGGTTCTTCGATGCCCTGGGCTGGTGGTGGGACGCGGGCGAAGCGTGGGATAACACCGGCGGGGAGACCGTCTGCGGCTTGTTCGTTGCGGCCTTATCGCATCACGGCGCGCCTCTGGAGATCCATAACCCTCGCCACCAGCCCAATCCCAGGATATGGTCTCCCTACGGCACCCTGAACCCGCAACAACACGTGGCGCGCCTCGGCCAACTGGTCCGGGAATGGTTCCCGGCGGCCTGGGCGTCCGACGCGCCGCCGTTCCCGCCCGCCCCTGCCTTCCAGCATATGTTTCTGGGTCTGTGCATGCTGGCCGACTGGATTGGTTCTGATGAAACCCACTTCAGATTCTGCGCCGAGCCTCGCGACGACTACATCCAGACTGCCCGTTACAACGCAGGGCGCGCGGTCACGGAAATCGGGTTGAATATCGAAAGCCAGCGAAGCGCTTTTCACGCCCGCCCCGCCCTGCCGAGTTTCGACGCCCTCTTCGATATCCCCGACGCAACGCCCAATTCCATTCAGCAGTCAGCACTCGTGGTCCCGCTGGACGAGCGCTTAGTCATCCTCGAGTCGGAAACTGGCTCTGGCAAGACCGAGGCGGCGCTGATGCGGTTCGCTCGTCTGTACGAAAAGAGACTGGTGGACGGACTGTATTTCGCGCTGCCCACCCGTGCGGCCGCCAGCCAGATGCACACCCGCCTCAGACGATTCATCACCAATCTATTCTCGAAAGAAGTCAGCCCGGAGACCGTGCTGGCAGTCCCCGGCTACCTGCGCGCTGGAGGAGCGACGGGCAAGCGCCTCCCCGACTATAAGGTCTGGTGGGACGACCATCCCGACGGCCTGACCAGCCAGCGGCGCTGGGCCGCCGAAGGCGCCAAGCGTTACCTGGCCGCCCAGATTGCCGTGGGCACCGTGGACCAAGCCATGATGGCCGTCCTGAAAGTCAGGCACGCCCACATGCGTGCCGCGTGTCTGGCACGCAATCTTCTGGTTGTTGACGAGGTGCATGCCTCCGACCCCTATATGCGCGTTATTCTCAAGACGCTGTTGGATATCCATATCGGGGCTGGCGGCTACGCTCTCTTGATGTCCGCCACGCTTGGCTCTGCGACCCGCTCTCGTTGGGTATCCAAACAATCCGCCTCTGTCGCTAACAATCCGCCGTCGTTACGCGATGCTATTGAGACCCCCTATCCCGCGGTCACGACCCGTACCGGCGACACCACCAGCGCCGTCAATGAAAACGGGACGGAAAAGACGGTTCGGGTCGAGGTTCCCCCGCACACGCGGGGATAGACTCGGGAGAGTACATCGCGGGACACTCTCGGAGGCGGTTCCCCCGCACACGCGGGGATAGACTCATTATACGAGATGGCCGGTTTCGGTCCCCCGGGGTTCCCCCGCACACGCGGGGATAGACTGATGTGACTATAATAATGCGCGCCATCACTGACGGTTCCCCCGCACACGCGGGGATAGACTGGAGTCTATTACTGTGACACCGATTCACTGCTGGGTTCCCCCGCACACGCGGGGATAGACTGACTGGAAGGCTTGGCAAGACGCGGTAAATTATGGTTCCCCCGCACACGCGGGGATAGACCGCGTGGTTTGAATTGGTCGCGGGAGAAGACCATGGCTCCCCCGCACACGCGGGGATAGACCCCAATGGGCATTGGTGTCGGCTTGGGTTGAGATGGTTCCCCCGCACACGCGGGGATAGACCGTACTCGTATCTCGACTACGTGGGGCGGCCGGTGGTTCCCCTGCACGGCCTGCCGCTGGACCCTGGACGTCAGTAAGCGCCTGTTCGCAAGGGGCCGTCGCAATGAGTCCCGATTTTGTGGGCTGGTGCGTGCGGTCAGTCTTTCAGCCTGAACGGTTCGGACCGCCACTGCCAATACGGCCGGGCTTCGGCCTGGTGCCGCACGCCGTGCAAGCGGATACGATCGATCGCATTGAGCAGCAACGGCATGACATCCGTCCCGCGGACATGGCCGAGCCCGCCGCGGGTCACCGCGCGTTCGTGAAACGTGGCGAGCCGGTCAGACAAGACGTTGGGTCCGCCGGCAAGCAGTATGGGCACGGCTTCGCCCGAATGGATGAGCGGACCACTGCTCGGCGTGGCGTGGTCGCCGGTCACGACAACCAGCAGGTCGGCGTGATTGGTCACGCGCTCAACAACCGGACCGAGCGCAGCATCAAGCGCCTCAAGGGCCTGCATTTTGCCCAGCGGGTCTTTGTGATGAGCGGCCACGTCCGGGGCCTTGGAATGGACATGCACGAACTCATACCCCTGGGCGAAGAGAGAGTTCGCAGTTCGTAGTTTCTGTCTGAAATCTGTGGTCGTATCGGTCTCCCGCGGAGTAGAGACCGGTGTCATGCCGCAGACGCGGGCAATACCGACATACAACGGATGGTTTTCAACGCTGGCGGCACGCAGACCGTTCTGCTCCTGAAACGGCGCGACATCGGGCCGCACCGCTGCCCACTTGGTGAAGATAAAATTGATGCTGGCTCGACCGCGCGCCCGGCGCGCCCGGTTGAGCGGATGCTGGCTGAGTTGGTGATGCACCCAGCCCAGATAGGCGTTGAGCGCGTCAGCGGTGCGTTTGGCATTATGGGGATGGGGAGATTCGGCCAGAGGTTGAGCGCGCGCACCATAAGCGTTGTTATAGAACGGATCGACATCGGTAATGTCCCGGCTCGGCTGGCCGCGCAGCGTCAGTATGGCTTCGCTGCGTCCGCAGGAGGTCAGTGCAAATTGCAGACCATGGGTTTCGTACGAGTCGATGGCGACACACAGCCGGGTGCACTCTTCCTCGTCCTGGGCCTGCCGTTTTTCCCACAACAGCGCATCCCGACGCAGCTTGCCGTCGATGACCGTTGTCTCGGCAAAACTTGCCAGCAGCACGACAGACTCGGGCGGCACCTCAAGGCCCCGACCAATGGCCTCAAACGCGGCCCGGCCAGGGAATTGCTCCAGCCCGTAGCCAAACAGAATGAAGTGCGATGTTTCGCTCTCCAGGGGAAGACCGGGCGCGAGCGGCGTGAGCAAGCCGGTCGTGCCCAGGGCAGCCAGTTGATCCAGATGTGGTGTATGGGCCGCCTCAAGCGGGGTTTTTCCATTCAGGACAGGCTGTGGCCGGTCGGCCAGCCCGTCAAGAATAATGAAAAGAATAGGCAAAGCAGACATGAGCAGAGCCTACGCGGGAGTGCGTAGGGCTAGTCGCTCGTGAGCATCAATCTGCTTCAGGACTGCGCCCACGCCGCGCGGCACGAGTTGTTCCCAGCTTCGCCCTTGGCTTAAAGAGCGGCGGACGGCCTTGCCACTTTCCTGCTTGATCGCATCGGGATCGAGGACCTCGACCCGCCACCCGGCCTTTTGGAATCGCACCACTTTCTCTCTGCTCCACTCCGAGAATACGCGGATAAACTGCACGGCCTCCTTGGGACAATAATACGCCCAGCGCTCGGGCGCATGAATCGGAAAGGGCACGATGGAGACCCGACGCAGCTCAACCGCTGCCTCGACCAGGGCAGCCCGAATCATCCACTGTCGCTCAAAAAAGGTGAAGGGATTGGCCTCCGGTGTATGCCGTTGCGTATCCGTGACTTCCACCTGCGTTTCGGATGGGTCAGGATTGGTGATGCCGATAATCAGATGTTCGCTGCGCCTGAGCGCCTCCAGGGTGTAGTGCAAGTGGCCGAAATGAAAGGGCTGAAAGCGACCATGGACCATGCCGTAGCGGACGCGCATATCCGTTGCCTATCCCATGCGTGGAGCAAGAGCTAGGTACCGTCAAAGACTAAACGCCCGGCGGCGTTCTGGGCCTGAATGCGGGCGGCCATGTCAGGCGGCAGACTGATCGGACGCTCGTGCGGGAATTTATCGGCCTCAACCGCCGGGCGCATGAAGTACTCGTCCGGATGAGAGACGGCCGCTTGGGTCTTAATAGAGGTATCGAGATACCACTGGCGACGCATGAAGTCCGGGCTGAAAAAGACCGTTGCTTCTTCCGGTTTCCAGTCCATGATCCTGTGGCTGTCATTGACCAGATAGGACATAATGTCCGTCCGCAGGTCCCAGTGGGAAATAAACAGGGTGCCGTAACCCAGTTCTTTGCGCGCGGGATTGAAGAGCTCGGCCAGCCTGACCTCAATATGGTCAAGCTCCCCGTCTGGTCCGTATTGCTCACCACGCAGCGGGAAGAATGAGGATTTCTCCAGCCAATACAGAAGACGGGGCATATAATAGTCGGGCAACCACTCTGGGCGCGCCACCGCCTCAACCACATAGCATTCAACCCCGCCGTCCAGCGTATAGTGCGGAAAGACCTCACCCATGAGCTTGATGCTGGCGGTCTGGACGGCCCGAGACTGTCCGGTTTCGCCGTTGCGCAGGATCACGGTCGGGCGCGTGTTCGGAAAACGGACCGTCCGGTACAGTACGTCGGTGCCAATCAGCCGCCACGAAAACTCCCAGGCGGCCCGCCCCCAGGCATCGTCCGGGGTGAGGGCCATGTTGGGGAAATTGCTCTGACGCCGAGGCGGGGCCTGGTGGCGCACCCGTCGAATGGAGGACGAATAGGCGAAGCGCTCTTCCTTGGTGATCTTTTCTTTGTCCGTCCGATACCGGATCGCCAGCCACTGGCCGCCTTCGGCCGCGGGCGGCGCAATCGCTTGGCTCAGCGAGCGATATATCTCTTCACCGGGTACGGCAGACAGGGCTTTGCCCACCCCGCTTGTTTCGGCATCATAGCTGACAAAGGTGATGGAGGTGCCGGGATTGAGGAGCACCCCTTGCGGCGCAATGGACGCCCAGGAGTTGGCCACCACGGACGACCAGCGCGTACGCGGCGTGAATTCCATGACCCGGTAGCCCATTTCCTCGGCCGTATACGGCGGGATAAACGGATAGGCTTCGGCTGGAAGATACGGAACCTGGGCGTGGCGTGGTGTATCGTCTTCGAGTCGGACCTGAGCCAACTCTTCTGCCGACATCTCTTCGACTGTTTTCCAGGTGCGCTGGGTTGGTGAGGCTTGCGCTTTCCTATTGGGATCGCTTTCCGGCCCAACCCCCAGGACAAAACGGGGACATACGAGGACACCACAGAAAAACAGCACACAGCAGGCTATACGGCTCCGGGACATGAGTACCACCCTACCCCAACGGTTGCAGCACTATAGAGTCTGGGTGTTCGTTCAGCAATATAAGCAATGTGAACTCTTTGTAAAAATTGTAGTAGTTTTGGTTATATATACCGAAGAGGCGGGACGCGGGCCGGGTCGGGTTGACCCGGACGGCCCTTATCCTGGAGCCAGCAGGTCGAGCGCTTTCCGGGTTGCGACCAGGCGGTCTTCGTTTACCGGACTGACGGCCAGGACCGGCATGGCCGCCCCAGCCTCGTGGAAGGCGGCAAGCTGCTCGCGACACTGGCTGGGGGGACCGAACACGCAGACCTGATCCACCATGGGTTCGGACACACAGGCGGCCGCGGCGCGGCGGTTACCGCTCTTCCATGCCTCTTGCATGGCTGCGACTTCATCCCGAAAGCCGCAGCGGCGCCATTGTTTGCGATAGAAAGGCAGATTCCCGAAAAACGCCAGATTATAGCGCGCCGCAGAGCGGGCCTGCTCAATATCTTCTGAAATAAACGTCGGGATGCTCACAATACATCCCACTTGGTCCGGGTTGCGTCCCACGCGTTGCGCCGCAGTGTGGGCCGCCTCAACGAGCTGCGTCAGATAGGGCAAGGCCGGCAGAAACGGCATAATGCCATCAGCCAGCTCACCGCCGATTTCGGCGCTTTCGGCGGTCACCGCACCGACATAGACCGGAACGCTATAGTTGCTCTGCTGCGGACGATGAAAGGGACTCAGGGCTTCCCCCCGAAACAAGGTATTCAGCGCCGTCACATACGAACGCATATACTGTCGCGGCTGCTCCATGGAGATGCCCAGGGATTCGAGCAGCGGGCGATGACTCATGCCCAGTCCGAGGATCATCCGCCCGTGCGAGAGCTCCGAGATAGTGGTGGCGGTCATACCGGCCAAAAACGAATGGCGGAAATAGATATTGGCGATATTCGTTCCCACCTTGATGCGGGACGTGCACAACGCAATCGCTTCGGCACACGCCAAGGCGTCCCCCCGACCTTCGTTGACAAAGACAGCGTCAAAGCCCCGGGCTTCGGCAATTCTGCCGATTTCAACAAACTCCTGTGGGGGTGCGGCGGTTGCCGTCGAGAGGACGATGCCTAACGGATGCATACGTTTTCCCTTTGTCTGGCCGAACAAGACCGGTAACGCGAGGGGGTGCTCCGGTCTTAGTCGAGCGGCACGGGCGCGTCGCCCCGCTCGCGGACCTCAACCGACGTTCCACCAGCCTGGCCTGTAATTGTATCAAAAAAAATAATTGTGCCCTCCATGACCGCTTGCGCAGAGATGACCTGATACCGTCCGGCCTGCGGACGGTAGGCGAGATAGGCCAAAAGGGCAATGATAAAAAAGAGTTGAAAGCTGAGGAGCCGAAGAAATTTATCAACCCGTTTCATGACGACGGCTGTCTCATCTGCAGAACGAGAATCCTTAGGCGGCATGAGATTTCCTTTCTCTCCTCACATATTCAAAGCAGCTCTTTCTTAGAATGTCAGAATGTCCGTGGCCGTCTCTCAATTTCCACCCCTTGAAGCCCCTTCCTGGGCAGCGCGCAGCGCCTGTTGCACGGCCGCTTGGGGAGTCTGCACGACGGACACGCCTTGAATATGGGACCAGGCCCGTATGGCGATTACTGTTTTTCCAAGCGTCAGCGCCAGTGCGACTTCGGACAGCGTTCCGGTCGCGCCAGGCAGGGCAATCACCGCATCGCCCGAGGCGGCCACCAGCATATTGCGGGCATGGATGAGCCCGCTGGGGATGACGATCGAAATGCCGGGCGCGGCGGTTGCCGCTTCATACGTTGGGAGAATCCCGACACTTGTGCCATTGTTCTGCGCCACCCCCCGGGCGGCCGCAGCCATCACGCCGCCAAGTCCGCCACACACGACGACGGCGTCGTGCTGGGCAACCAACCGGCCAACCTCCTCTGCCCAGCCGGCGACTTCTGCCGAGGGCTGGCTGTCGCCAATAACGGCGATTTGGATCTGACGTGGCATAGGCGGTCGTCCGGCTGTTCGTACGCGCGCTATCTATCTATGGAAAAAGACTAAGGAAACAAGAGTGGCGCCAAATCCGGGATCGCTCGAATCGTATACTGCGGGCGTGGACAGTGGGCGGGCAGCTCGGCCCCAGCAGCGTTGACCCAGGCGATATCCATCCCCACTTGTTGAGCGCCAGTCACATCGTCATGCGGAGAATCGCCAACAAACAGGGTCGCTTGGGGCGCAACCTGCAACTGGGCGAGCGTGTCATGAAATATCTTCTGGTGGGGTTTACGCCAGCCGTGTTCCGCCGAGATGACCGTACAGCGAAAGCAGTCGGCGACCCGACCTTCTTGGAGCACGCGGCGCGCGGTTGGGGCATGATCGAAATTTGAGACCAGAGCGGTCGGGTAGCGTTCGCTCACGCGGGCCACGAACCGGGTATGTGCCGGCGGGATCCCGGTCGCGGCGGCGAGCAGGTCCATGTGGGCCAGAGAGAGGGACACCCCTAAACGAGCGGTTTCAGAGCTGTCGTCCAGGCCAGCGTGGACCAGGGTGCGACGGAATCGCTCTGCGGAGCTGATTTCACGCATTTCCGCGGAGCGGATCGCACGGAGTTCCTGGTTCACTGCGCCCAAGGCCTGATGAAACCGTTCAAAAGGCACTGACGGAACCACGTCCGTCACCACCTCGCGCAGCCGACCCATCGTGGAGCGTGTCGTCTGTCCCTGCCACTCAAAAACCGGCAGTTTCCCCGGATTAAACAGCGCAATAGTCCCAAAGAGATCAAACAGCACCGCGTCGTAATGTTTCACACGAGTCCTTTATAGACGCACCGAGCGCCTTTCAGCTTCATACGGCCGAGTCGTAACAAGGTTGAGGATGGGGTTTTGCGCAGCCCTTCTTTCGTCTTCGTCCTCAGAGTGCCGAAGTTTGTAACCGGAGTTTCCTACTTGTGCAAGCAGAGACCATGTATTATGGTTTTGGATAGCCTTGGAGAGTACCGGGAACACTATGGGAGGAGACCTATGGCAGACAGCAAGGTCGGTGCAGGGGAAGAAATCACTGAACAGAGTGTTGTTGGGTTTGAAGAAGACCTGAATGATGTCGAACTTCCTCAAGAACTCCCGATCCTGCCGTTGCGGGGTGTCGTCATTTTTCCTTCCGCCATCGTCCCGCTTCTGATCTCACGTGCTTCCTCCCTCAAGCTGGTTGAAGACTGCCGGAAAAGCAATAAGCTCTTAGGCTTGGCGGCCCAGAAAAACCCAGAAGATGAAGCTCCTGGGCCACAGGGCCTTTTTTCGCGTGGAAGTGCCGGTCGTATCTTGAAAATGCTGAAATACCCGGACGACAGCGTCCGCATTCTGGTCCAGGGGCTGAAGCGGATCGATATTCGAGAATACGGCCAGATCGAGCCCTATTATCGGGCGCAGGTCACGCCGCTGGAGAGCGAAACGGAAGCCTCCCGAGATTTGGACGCGCGTCAAGCCCATCTCGTCAGCCAATTTGCCAAGTTCGTCTCTATGGTGCCCTACCTGCCGGATGAACTCCAGGGCGTGGTCATGAACATCAAAGACCCGGCCAAAGTGACAGACCTAGTTGCCTCCAATCTCAATATCTCGGTTGACGAAAAACAAGACCTGTTGAATACCCTGAGTGTCCGCACCCGGTTGGAAAAACTGTCTACCATTCTCAATCGGGAAGTTGAGCTGGTTGAGCTGGGGAATAAAATCCAGTCCCAGGTCCAGGGCGAACTCAACAAGAACCAGAAAGAATTCTATCTACGCCAGCAGATGCGGGCGATTCAAAAGGAGCTGGGAGAAGGAGATTCCCGTTCCAACGAGATGGATAATCTACGCCAGAAAATCGACGACGCCAAGATGCCCGAGGAGGCGCTCAAGGCGGCAAATAATGAGTTCGAACGCCTGAAAATCATTCCGCCCGAGTCGGCGGAACACTCGATGGTACGGACCTATCTTGAATGGCTCATCCACCTTCCCTGGGCAGCTATGACAGAGGACAATCTGGATATTCCGCATGCCCGCCAAGTCCTGGACGAAGACCACTACGACCTGGAGAAAATTAAGGACCGTATCCTCGAATATTTGGCCGTGCGGAAGCTCAAGCAAGACTCGAAGGGACCGATTTTATGTTTTGTCGGCCCTCCGGGGGTGGGCAAAACATCGCTGGGACGCTCGATTGCGCGGGCCATGGGACGTAAGTTTGTCCGCCTCTCCCTTGGCGGCGTCCGAGACGAAGCGGAAATCCGCGGGCATCGTCGGACGTATATCGGCTCCCTGCCGGGTCGTATCATTCAGTCCCTGCGCTCCGCCGGCTCAAATAACCCGCTGTTCATGTTGGACGAGATAGATAAGCTGGGCATGGATTTTCGTGGGGACCCGGCCTCGGCCCTGCTTGAAGTGTTGGATCCCGAACAGAATTTCTCGTTCTCCGACCACTATATGGAAGTCCCTTTCAATCTGTCCAAGGTCATGTTCATTACCACGGCCAATTATTTAGAGCCGGTTCCGCCGGCCCTCAAGGATCGGATGGAGGTCATTGAACTGGCCGGTTATACGGAAGAGGAAAAGCTCGAAATTGCCAAGCGCCACATCATTCCCAAACAGGTCGTCGAGCATGGCCTGACCGACGCACAGATCGAGTTTAGCGATGAGGCCGTGTTGAGTATTGCCGGCGGGTATACCCACGAGGCCGGCGTGCGGAACCTGGAGCGCGAGATTGGAGCGGTGTGCCGCAAAGTCGCCCGAGGAATCACCGAGGGAAATACGGAAAAGACGACGGTGACCCAGGAGAAAGTCGAGGACCTGCTGGGACCGATTAAATTCTTTCCCGAAGTAGCAGAGCGCACCCAAAAACCCGGGATCGCTATTGGGCTGGCCTGGACTCCCAATGGAGGAGATATCCTCTTCATTGAGGCGACGCGCATGGTGGGGAAAAAAAGCCTCACCCTGACCGGCCACCTCGGCGACGTGATGAAAGAGTCGGCCCAAACCGCCCTGTCCTATGTCCGCTCCCAAGCCGACCAATTGCATATTCCTGCCGACTTTTATGACAATTGCGATATCCATATCCACGTTCCCTCGGGTGCCATTCCCAAGGATGGCCCTTCTGCGGGAATTACCATGGTAACGGCCCTGGCTTCCCTGCTGACCGGGCGCAAGGTCCGTCAGGATGTGGCCATGACAGGCGAAATTACCCTGCGGGGAAAAGTGATGCCGATCGGCGGGGTCAAAGAAAAAGTATTGGCGGCCCGACGCGCCGGCGTCACGACCGTCATCCTGCCCCAACGCAACGAAAAAGACCTGGAAGATGTTCCGCCTCAGGTGCGAGAGGAAATACAGTTTCGCTTTGTTGAGTTTATCGACGAGGTGCTTGAGCATGCGCTGGAAGCGACCACGGTTGACGTTACCGCCACCCAGGCGGGATTTCAGCCCGAGGTCCCACCCTCCTAAGGGTCGCCGGGTCCCGAGAGCAGCGGCATGGAACTCAAAACGATTGACCAGATCTCTCTGGCCCACACACGCGTTCTGATCCGCGTTGATTTCAACGTACCGCTGACACCGGAACAAAAAGTAGGCGACGCGACACGAGTGCGGGAAGCATTGCCCACCATCCAGCACGCCCTCGCCCGGGGCGCGACCATCCTGCTCGCGTCTCACCTCGGCCGTCCTCGGGGAACAGTCAAGCCGGCGCTCAGTCTCAAACCGGTGGCGGCGCTGCTCCAGGCATTGCTGGACCGTCCGGTGAGCCTGGCTCCGGATTGTGTGGGACCGGCGGTTCAGCGACAGATCGACCAGCTTCCGGCTGGGTCGGTTGTCGTGCTTGAGAACCTTCGTTTCCATTCTGAGGAAGAAGCCAATGACCCGGCCTTCAGTCGCGCGCTTGCTAACCTAGCCGACGTCTACGTGAATGATGCGTTTGGCTCGTCACACCGGTCTCATGCCTCGGTTGTGGGCGTTGTGCAACACTTCGAGGACAAGGGGGTCGGGTTTCTTGTGCGCAAGGAAGTCGATGTACTGTCATCCCTGTTGTCCGCACCGGACCGCCCTTTTGTGACTATCCTCGGCGGAGCGAAAGTGTCGGACAAAATCGGGCTGATACACAGCCTGATTCCACGCGCAGACGATATCATCATCGGGGGAGCCATGGCCTATACCCTCTTGCGTGCACAAGGGATGAGAACAGGGCGCTCACTGGTCGAGCCGGAGAAAATTTTCGAAGCGAAAAACTTGCTGCAAGAGGCTCAGCAGCAGGGCGTTACCATACATCTGCCTCAAGACCATATTGTGACAGCAGAGCTGACGGCAGGAGCCGCTGCTATCGCTACGGCAGGAGCCGATATTCCCGATACGCAGCTCGGAGTAGACATCGGACCACACAGTATTGCCGCGTTTCGGCCCGTTGTGCAGTCTGCCAGGACTGTTCTCTGGAACGGCCCAATGGGTGTTTTTGAAATGCCCCCGTACGACCGGGGCACCCGCTCCATTGCAGAAGCGGTTGCGACCCTCTCATCCTGTTTTAGCGTTGCTGGGGGCGGGGATACGGTTGCCGCCTTGAGCCAGGCACACCTCACCGACCGGATCAGTCATATATCAACCGGAGGCGGGGCTTCTTTAGCCTTTCTCGAATCGGGAGACCTGCCCGGACTTGCAGCGCTCCGGTCGTAGCTCCTCAAGCGGCTTAGCGTCTCTGGGCACCTCAGTTTTGATCTTGTCGGAGGACATGTTTTCTGTTAGGAGTTTGCAAGGTGTTTTCGGTTGGAGAGTTTTTTATTTGGACAGACATACAGGAAAGAAAGGAGATCAGGAGATGATTCGAGGGGGTAGAAGCTTTTACCTTGTCTGGGTTATAGCCCTCCTCTTTCTGGTTGCAGGCTGCGCAACGGAAAGACAGAAACGCGCATTCTACGGTGCCACACTCG
This sequence comes from Binatia bacterium, assembly GCA_963422435.1. GTDB lineage: Bacteria > Desulfobacterota > Binatia > Bin18 > Bin18 > Bin18. The sequence continues at coordinate 3,498,064 of OY729511.1, forward strand.
GTGCCGCTGTTGGGGCCGCGGCCGGGACGGGAGTAAGTGATAACGATACGGATGCAGCACTTGGCGCTGGAGCAGGAATTGGGGCGCTGGTCGGTGCGGTCTTAGGCTATTATTCGGCGGACGATCCACCGCCACCACCGCCACCGCCACCGCCACCACCGCCACCACCGCCACCGCCGCCACCGCCGCCACCACCGCCACCACCGCCACCACCGCCACCGGAACCCAAGGAGATCATTCTGCGTGGGATTACTTTCGACTTTGACAAGTCGGATGTGAAGCCTGAGTTCGAGCCGGTCCTTGATGAAGCGGTCCAGATTCTTCAGGACAGTCCAGATCGTACCGTCCTTATCGAAGGGCATACTGACTCGATAGGCTCCGAGTCCTACAACCGGGGCTTGTCAGAAGAGCGTGCCGCAGCAGTACGGGTGTACCTGGTCGATAAAGGCATAGACGCGAGTCGTCTCGAAGCCGTCGGACGTGGGGAAAACGACCCGGTCGCCCCCAATACGAACGACGACGGGACGGACAACGCGGAAGGCCGGGCCATGAACCGACGGGCTGAACTGATCGTTCAATCTGTCGGTGAATGATACGTCGCTCTGAACGGGCGGAGACACGCCTATGTGTCTCCGCCATAGTCAGCCCTACCAGGGCGGGTGCTTGGTTCAAGAAACCAGCCCCGCCCTTTTCGTGTCCCACCGGTATGCTGCCATTCAAATACTTTTTCCATAGCTGTGCTTCCGGGCTGCTGGTATTTTTCTTCTTCTGCCTGGCGACGGCCGGGGAGCCCTCTCCTCGGCAAAGCGCCCCGTCGTCTCATCCGGGGGAGACCCAAGCAGCGCAAAACTCGGCCGGAGAAGAGGCGGAAGAGCAAGCCCGGACGAGCTTTGACATCTTTACCCGCAGATGGATGCAGAAGCTAGCAGAGACCGAAGACTTTCAGAAAAAGAGGATGCAGATCAGACAAACACAGGAGGGCTTTGTCGCCGAATATATGGGCTACCTTCCCTATCGCTACACGACGATCAAGCCGACTCAATCAAAGGCGACTCCTTTTATCGGCATCCTCACGTATTACAAAAAGACCATGCGGAGTGTAGGCAAAACAAAAAAACAGGCAATCAACGGCCTGTTCGAGCAGGCCGAGACCAGCCAAGTCTCCGAGGTCTTTCGCTACACCAAAGGGGAATGGGTATACTAAAAGGCTCAACGCTTGTCCTGAGCCTGTGACCCTCTCGTTCCAGACCGCCCTCCCCTTGCAAACCGGTCTGGCGTTCGCAACTATGACCGATATGGTTATACGTTGGCGACTGCTGAGATTCTTTTCTGCGCTCGTTTGTGCACTCGCTCTTTTACCAAGCCTTCGGTCCGGCCATAGCCAACCCATCGACAGGAGCGGCTGGCAGGTCACGCAACACCTTCTCAACAACGGGCTAACCGTCGTCATATTGGAAGATCACCGTGCGCCTGTCGCCACGCTTCAGGTCTGGTACAAGGTCGGCTCACGCAACGAGCGACCGGGCATTACAGGCATTTCTCATCTGCTTGAGCATCTGATGTTCAGGGGAACGCCAACCTACGGCAAAGGCGAATTTTCCCGGTTGATTCAGGAACGTGGTGGACGGCACAATGCGTTCACCTCTGCCGACCAGACCGTCTATTTTGAAAGCGCGGCCGTGCAGCATCTCGACCTCTTTCTTGAACTCGAAGCGGATCGCATGGCCCATGTCATGCTGGATGAGGAGGGCTTTCTGTCGGAGCAGAAAATTGTCATGGAAGAGCGCCGGCTGCGGACTGCGGATGAGCCAAGTTCCGATTTGTGGGAGCAGGTCAGTGCTGCCGCGTTTACGGCTCACCCCTATGGGTGGCCCGTGGTCGGCTGGATGCACGACCTGGAGGCGGTCACCCTCGCAGATGTCAAAGCCTATCGCCAGACCTATTATGCTCCCGGCAATGCCATCCTGGTGATCGCCGGGGACGTAATCCCGGATGCCCTCCTACCACGCATTCGGCAGACGTTTGGCCAGGTTCCGACCGGGCCGGCAATTCCCCAGGTCACCTCAGTGGAACCGCCACAGCGGGGCGAACGGCGTGTTTTTCTCAAGCGCCCGGCCTCGCTGCCGCTGTATATTGCTGGCTATCACGTCCCGACCTTCGAGCAGGCCGAGAGTTTTGCGCTCTCCATTGCGGCAACGATTCTGGGCGGCGGTCGGAGTGCACGCTTGCAACGCTCGCTGGTTGAAGACCAGCAGTTGGTCCTGAGTGCGAGCGCCGGTTATGACCGGACTTCAATTGATCCCACCCTCTTTACCCTATCCATGCGAATCGCTCCGGGGAAAACCTGGCAGGCCGCGGAACAGGCATTGTCTGAAGAGATCACCCGGCTCAAGACCACCCTGGTGTCGGAAAAGGAGCTGGAACGGGCCAAGAATCTGATTGAATCGAGTTTTACCTATGCCCAGGACTCATTCTTTTATCGCGCCCTGCAACTCGGGCAGTACGCCGCGCTGGGTGACTGGAGTCTCATCCTCGAAGTCATTCCTGGCCTCAGAGCGGTTACAGCGGAACAGGTTCGACAGGTGGCGCAAAAATATCTGATCGATACGAACCGGACCGTCGGCATCCTGGAACCGGACGGCCCCCCCGTTCGGGAATCACCCCAAGGGGGCCCGGGCCGCCGGGGGGCGCATTGACCAATGTTCCTGCTCGCCCCGAGCCTTTCCCTCGCTTGTAAGGAAGCACGCTATGACACACCGACTGCTTATCGGCCTGCTGCTCAGCCTCGGTCTTACTGCGTCTCTCTCAGCCGCACCGCTGGGAACACGGAGTGTGCTCGATAACGACGCAACCCTGCTCGTTGCCGAGCGCCCCGGCCTGCCCATGGTCGTGCTGAGCATGATCCTCAAAACGGGCGCCGCGGTTGACCCGCAGGGCAAACAGGGCATGGCAAATCTCACTGCCGAATTACTCACGCGCGGGACCACGCATTACTCCGCCCAGGCTCTGGCCGAAGAGCTCGACTTCCTGGGAACGTCGTTATCGGTTAAAGCAGGCAACGATGCTACGACCATCAGTATGACGACCTTGACCAAGAACCTGGACCGGTCTTTCGCCCTTCTGGCCGCAGTCGTCCTGTCCCCCACCTTCCCGCAGGACGAATTCGAGCGCATCCGCAAGGAGATTGAGGGTCGTCTGCACAGCAACCAAGAAGACCCGGGCTGGGTTGCTGGCAAGGCATTTAGAGAGCATCTCTACCCTCAGCATCCATACGGACGGCTGATTTCAGGCCAGGCAGAGACGCTGGCGCAGATTGTGCCTGCTGATATCAAGCAGTTCCATGCGGCCTATTATCGCCCCAATAACACCATTATTGCCGTTGCCGGAGAAATCACCCAGGACCAGATCGGCTCCCTCCTCGCTGCTCATTTTGCCGACTGGAAAGCGGCAGACCTGCCTGATTTCTCATGGCCGGACCCACCCAGGCGGAAGGCCCAACAGGTAAACCTGAATAAAGAAGTCACCCAGGCCAATATCATGATCGGCCACTCGGGCATCGCCCGCTCCCACCCTGATTATTACGCCGTTCTGATCATGAATCACATTCTCGGGGGTGGGGGATTTGGCTCGCGGCTCATGGACCGCATCCGAGAAGAGCAAGGCTATGCCTACTCCGTCGGCAGCTATTTCTCGGCTCGCAAGCATCCAGGACCCTTCACGGTTGTCTTGCAAACCAAGAACGAAAGCGCCCAGCAGGCCATTGACGAAACCCTGGCCGTCATTCGGCACTTCAGAGAAGAAGGAGCGACCGCAGAGGAAGTCGAAGCGGCAAAAGCCTATCTCATAAACAGCTTTCCGCTCCGGCTCATTTCCAACACGGATGTCGCCGGCATGCTCCCTGTGCTCGAGTTCTACGAGTTGGGCCTCGATTACCCGGACCGCTACCCGGACATTATCGGCTCGGTGACTCTTGAGCGGGTCAGAGAGGCGGCAAAGCAACACCTCCACCCGGATCAATTCCTCCAGGTCGTTGTCACCGACCTGGAAAAGGCGGGCCTGGAACAGGCCAAGACCAGCGCCGATACGTCCTTCGGGGACACGGAACAGGCCGCAACGGAAGAACCGAACCCTGCCGTGACCATAGCGGAGTGAGCATCCATGCTTCTCCCTGGCAAACTCCCAGCCGATTTTCTCAAAACCTGTATCACACATGCTGGGACGGAAGACCCGCGCGTCCTCATCGGTCCGCGTTTTGGTGAAGACTGTGCCGTTCTTGATGTGGGCGAGCAGTATCTTGTGGTCAAAACCGACCCGGTCACATTCACGGCCGAAGACATGGGCTGGTACGCCGTGCATATCAATGCCAACGATGTGGCGACTATGGGGGCAAAGCCGGCCTGGTTTCAAGCCTGCCTCCTCTTTCCGCCTGATACCTCAGAGCACGGCGTCAGACAGGTCTTTGCCCAGATTGACTCCACCTGTCGAGATCTGGGCATTAGCGTCACCGGGGGCCACACGGAAGTGACCGCGGCGGTGTCTCAGCCGGTCGTTGTCGGCAATATGACAGGCGTGGTCGCCAAGGACCGATTGGTGACCACGCAGGGAGTCCGGGTCGGAGACCTCGTTGTAATGACCAAGACGGCCGGTCTTGAGGGGACGAGCATTGTGTTTGCCGAGCAGCACAAAGAACTGGCGGACATCCTGACACCCGAGCTTCAGGACGAGGCGCGGAACCTCCGCACAACATGGGGAATCTCTATAGTCAAAGAAGCCCTGTTAGCCGCCCAACACGGCGCAACAGCCATGCACGACCCCACGGAAGGCGGCGTGGCCATGGGACTGCATGAACTGACCGTTGTCAGCGGTCTTGGCATGCAGATTGACCTCGACACTATTCCCATCCTCCCTTCCACCCGATCCATATGTGAGCACTTCAACATCAATCCCCTCGGGTTGATTAGTTCGGGAACCCTGCTTCTGACCATTTCTGGGGATCAGTGGCCGCAGCTCGAACGAATTTTTCGATCAGAAAACATTCCCGCTCAGGTCATCGGGACCGTCACGCCGAAGGCTGGCATTCAGGCCCGGCGGAACGGCCAGGATGTGCGGTTTATCTACAGTGAAAGAGATGAGTTTCTGAAGGTTGTTTAAAGGTTGTTTAGTAGGTAGGCAAGCTCACAGACCATCAGGGCGTACTCTTGGGATGGATCGACATGAGCTTCATTCTTGTCCAACAATTCTTGCTCAGCTACGATCTCGGCTCGCGTGCTGATTCAAAAAATCTGCGAGAAGCTATCCGTAGGGGCATTCGAGTTCTCACAACATGCTGTGGATCAAAGCATCCTCCGCCACATAAGCGTACAAGAGCTTCGCGATTCTATTATAGTGGGTGAAGTGATTGAGGATTATCCTGACGATAAGTAGGGTCCAAGTTGCCTGACTTCTCGGGTTCACTACGGGTGGCCGGCCGATCCACGTCCAATGTCGCTATCCATCTCGTCCCTTAATCAAGATTATTACGCTTTACGAACCTGACCCGACCTTATGGATTGATTACGAGCAACGGAGGAAGTGACATGCCTAGTGAGATGCCTGAAGAGACACTTGTAGAACAAGAGGTCACGTACACCCTCGAATTCCACGGTCGTTTTATCATCATTGAACACGTACCTGCCCGTGTTTCCTTACAAACGGGGGAGCGATTCTTCTCGCCAGACACGGTTGAGCATTTACAGACTATTGTCTGGGATGAGAAAGCGCCAAGCCGTGTCATCGAGACGCCGGTATTTGATTTCTCCAGGGCCGAGGCATAGCTCATTCATAGAAGCGTACCGGCGGCGGTCACGATGATTTTTTCTATTTCGAGCGGATTAGACTCGGTGAGTAAAATGGGCAAAGGATGAGAAAGAATATTCCATCACCGCCTTAACACGGCAAAGATTCAAGAACCTGCACCCAGAAAATAAAGAGCCTAGCAATCCACCTGCAGGTTGGCATTGGGTGAATGGCACTGGAAAACCGCTATAGGATGTGGTGGGGGAACATCTTGATAAAAACCCATGAATTTACAGGGTCTTTGACGTCAATCATGCAGCGCTATCATAATGTGGCAGATGTGCATTTTGAGGGCGATGTCTTGCATGTCACCATCGATGGGCAGGCCCAGACGTTCAACAGGCATGAAATATCTCACCCCCTCCTCCATGCCCCAGAGAAGGACCGCCAGACGTTTGAGATTTCCCCATCCGGGGATGGGATTCATTGGCCGTTACGCGACGAAGATGTATCGATAGATGGATTGCCTGGCGTCGTGCGTACGCCCTCAAAGAAACGGCGACGCGCCTGAGCAGCCCTACCGTACAACAATCAGCAGTCCCATCTAAACAGGATGAAGAACAAGGAGGCACGAATGGATTATGGAGTAATTTTTCTTTCCCATGTTGAGGCTTATAAAGACGTGATGATTGCCGAGGACAAAGGCTATACCCATGCCTGGTTCGGAGACTCCCAGATGGTCTGGAGCGATGTGTACCAGTGCATGGCGCTGAGTGCGACCCATACCAAGACGATCAGACTCGGCACCAACGTGACCAACCCCAGCTCGCGGATTGCCCCGGTGACGGCCTGTAGCTTCGGTACCCTGAATGTACTCGCTCCGGGCCGGGTCATCATGGGCATCGGGACGGGCAATACCGCCCGACGGACGCTCGGCATGCCGGCGGCCCGGCTGGCGGACCTGCGGGCCAATGTGGAGGTGTGTCGCGGCCTGCTAAGAGGCGATACCGTTCCGTATCAAGAGGGGGAACGCAAGCGTCAGATCCGGTTTCTCAACCCCAATAGCGAGTTCGTCAATCTGAAGAATCCCATCCCGATTCACGTGGCCGGCAGTGGCCCAAAGACGCTGGAGTTGGCCGGGGAGATCGGAGACGGCGTAATCCTCTTTGGTACGGTGGGTGACAGCCTGCTCAAATATACGCTGGACCATATTCAACGCGGAGCCGAACGTGCCGGCAAGCGCCTGGAAGACCTCTATGTCACGGTGGTGACAGCCTTCCATCTGAGAAAACCCGGAGAAACCCTGGAAGACCTTCAGCAGGCGGTCGGCCCGCTGGTTTCTTCGGAGTGCAATATCTTTGCCCTGTCGGTGAGGGACCCCTTCCAGTTGCCGGGAGACATCCGGGATGATCTCATGGCCTTTAAGGACGCCTATCGCACCCCGGACGCTCCGATCGAGACCCGTCATCTGGACCTCTATACGGACTATTGCGCCGCGTTTAAGCCGGAACACGCGCCGCTGGTCACCGAAAAGATGATCAAGGAAACCACGCTGACCGGCACGCCTGCGGAGCTTCAGGAGCGGGTGCGGAAGATGCAGGAGTTGGGCATCAGCCAAGTCTGCATAACCGGGGGAGAGGAAGAGATGGCCGACTTCGCCACCCACGTCATGCCGGCCGGGGGGTAGACAGCAGGTTGGATGAGCGGAGCGTAACCTGGCATCAAGGACCGGGCAGCCACAAGGGCTACCCCTACCCTATTACTGCTCGGTCGTGGTGTTGGCTGGGAAGCCAGCTTTGCGTTTCTGCCCGCCAGACAAGAACACATTGATCTGTCACCAGAGGGCAGAGGGCGATCGTTTCCCCGGCCTCATCGCTAAACTCAACTTCATACTTCCCACCAGGATGACAAGAGTGAATCATTATCCCTTCTTCATTCAGGGTCGTTATAGGATTTGCCATGGCAAAATCTCATACATTTCGTTCGTACGGCCTGACCGGCTTGGTGTGCTTTCTTTTTTTCTCCCCGCCCGTGCTGTTTGCCGAACCTCGGTCCACGCCGGTCATGCGGGCTCAAACCTGGGAGCCGGACATGGATATCCGGGGCTGGTGGATGAGCGAGAAGCTGGACGGCGTGCGCGGATATTGGACGGGTGAGCAACTCGTTTCTCGGGCGGGCAACGTGTTTGCCGTACCGGCCTGGTTTACCGAGAATTTTCCGTCCGTGCCGTTAGACGGGGAGTTATGGGTCGGACGGAAGCGCTTCGCCGAGACCGTTAGCATAGTCCGGCGCCAAACACCGCACGACGGCTGGAAGTCCGTCCGGTATATGATCTTTGACGCGCCACAGGCCGAGGGCGGCTTTGAGCAACGCCTGGCCTTTGCCCGCGCATGGTTTCAGCAGCATCTCAACCCCTCTGTGTCCGTTATCGAACACGAAGTCTGTCAGGACGAGCAGCATCTGCGGGCAAAACTCGCCGAGGTTGAAGCGCTGGGCGGGGAAGGCTTGATCTTACGCCACCCCGAATCGGCCTATGCTGTCGGGCGCTCGGCCACCATTTTGAAAGTCAAAACCTTTCAGGAGGCCCGGGCCGTTGTGCTTGAACATCTGCCCGGCTCAGGGCGGAATGCCGGACGACTGGGGTCACTGCGCGTTGAACTGTCAGACGGTGTCCGGTTTGCCATTGGCTCAGGTTTTTCCGACGCGGAGCGTGACAGCCCGCCGCCGGTCGGCAGTACCATTCGTTTCAAGCACCAGGGTTATACCACAGCCGGGATTCCCCGCTTCGCCTCGTTTGTGCGTATCGATGAGGAGTTCTGACAGACGGTGCGCTAGGCCAGAGCCTGCGGCTCACGGACGATCTTCTCAAAATAGGTCATATTGGGATTGGTCATGGCCTCGCCCAGCTTTGAATCAAGCCGGTGGTTCATCGCCTCTGTTGCCCATTTGCCAATAGCAACCGCTTGGCCGAGGTCAACACCGGTCTCAATTCCAAGGCCGTTCAGCATATAGACCAACTCTTCCGAGGACAGATTCCCGGTTGCGCCCGGAGCGTTCGGGCAGCCGCCCAGCCCGCCGCAGGCACTCTCAAGAATGGACACGCCCATTTCCAGAGCGGCATAGCAATTGGCCAGCGCCATTCCACAGGTGTTGTGAAAATGCGCGGTTAATACGGAGGCAGAGATACCCTGGTCTTCGCAGGCCTGGATGATGGCCTTGATCGAGCGCGGCGTACCGACACCAATGCTGTCTCCAAGAGCGATTTCGTCACAGCCCATAGCGTAGAATCTTTTGACCAGCCGGCCGACTGCTTGAGGATCGACAGCGCCCTCATACGGACAGCCGGCAACACAAGAGACGGCTCCGCGCACCTTGACGTTATGTTTTTTTGCCGCGGCAACGACCGACTCAAAGCGTCGGAAGCTTTCTTCAATCGTACAATTGATATTGGCTTGGCTGAACTGCTCAGTGGCCGCGCCAAAGATCGTAATGACCTTGACGCCCGCCCTGAGCGCATCGTTAAACCCGCGCCTATTCGGCACAAGCGCACTGTATTCCACGCCGGGTTTCGGTTTGATCCGCTGGGCAACCTGCTCCGAGCCCTGCATGGCCGGAATGACCTTGGGGCTCACGAACTCTCCCACCTCAATAGCAGGAAAGCCGGCAGCAGAGAGCCGGTCGACCAACTCAATCCGAAAGTCTACCGGGATAAAACGCTTAAAACCTTCTAAACCATCTCGGGCGGTCAGATCGACGATTTTTACTTTGTTTGGTAGGGCCATTGAATTTCTCCCCCCTCCTTATTCAACATGTTTCCAGGCGTGATACGAACTACGCACCAGCGGGCCGGATTCGACATGGCGGAAACCCAGACGCAACGCCTCTTCCCGTAAGGCTTTGAACTCATCCGGATGGACGTAGCGTTCAACCGGGAGCTGTTCCTTCGACGGTTGGAGATACTGCCCCAGCGTCAGGATATCGCACTCTACCGCTCGCAGGTCGCCGAAGACGGTCAGGAGTTCTTCATAGGTCTCGCCCAGACCGAGCATGAGGCCGGTTTTGGTTTTCAGATTCGAGCGGACGGCTTTGGCTTTCTCCAGGACACGGAGGGAGCGCTCGTACTTCGCCCCCGGTCGGACGCGTTTATACAGCCGCGGCACACTCTCGGTATTGTGATTGAAAATTTCGATCGGCGATTCGGCAACCGTGGCAACGGCGCTTTCGTTTCCCTGAAAATCGGGGGTCAGCACCTCGATCGTACAGTCGGGATTCAGGTCTTTGATCGCGTTTACGGTCTCGGCAAAATGTTGGGATCCACCGTCCGGCAGATCGTCCCGGTTGACCGACGTGACGACAATATGTGAGAGGTTCATTTTCCGGGCCGCCTCGGCTACGCGGCGGGGTTCTCCGGGGTCGAGAGCCACCATGCGACCGTGACTGACCGCGCAGAACCGACAGTTACGGGTACACACGTCGCCCATGAGCATGAACGTCGCCGTCCCATGCCCCCAGCACTCGCCGATATTGGGACACTGGGCCTCCTGGCACACCGTGTTGAGCCTGAACGTCGAGACAACGGCCTTGGTCTGCGTATAGCCCGGACCGGCGGGCATGCGGACTTTAATCCAGTCCGGGTGACGACGCTTTACGGGAGGGTTGCCAGACGTTCCGGCTTGAGAACGGGTGTCGGCGAGCTCGTGTTCCATACGATCTCCTGATGTCCAAATATCCGAGCAAAGCCTCGGGCCAGCGTTGATTGCACTGTATCGAGCGGGAATGCTTCCTTCAATAATTCCTGCATGGACGTCATGCGCACCCCAGGCAGCCCGCAGGGGACAATGGCAGAGAAATACGACAGGTCGGTATTGACGTTCAGAGCAAAGCCATGAAACGTGACCCAGCGGCGAACGCCAATACCGATTGAAGCGATTTTTTCAGTTCCTACCCATACCCCGGTCAGACCGTCTCTCCGAGTGGCAGCAATGTCCCACGCGGCAAGCGTGGCTATGACAACGGCTTCAAGCAGACGCAGATAGCGATGAACATCCTTGCCGTATCGTCTCAGGTCCAGAATGGGATAGCCGACCAACTGACCCGGCCCATGAAACGTGACCTCCCCACCACGACCGACGCGATGGACCGGTACCTGACCAGGGTTGAGCAGGTATTCCTGGTTGCCCCCCCGGCCTAAGGTAAATACGGGTGGGTGTTCGAGCAGGACGAGAGAATCTGGGATCTCCGCCGCGATCCGTTGTTCTACCAGCGTCTGCTGCCAAGCCAGGGCCGCAGCGTAATCCACCAAGCCGGGGGTGATACACGCGAGTTTCATTCGACCTGCTTGAACCAGGCTATCCTAAAAATTAATGCCTCGTCCTTCAGCGTCCAGCGCGGCTTCCATAATCGCTTCGGACAAGGTCGGATGAGCATGAACGGTTTCGCTCAACTCGGCGGTAGTTGCTTCCAGCGTTCGGGCCAGACCGACCTCGGCAATGAGATCCGTCGCGCCACGCCCGACGATGTGACAACCCAGGATCTCGCCATATTCTTTATCAACCACCAGCTTGACCAGACCTTCGTCATGGCCGGCAGCCAGCGCCTTCCCCAGGGCGCGGAACGGGAATCGTCCGACTTTGATTTCGTGGCCCTGCGCCTGGGCCTGCTCTTCGCTCAGCCCGAAGACCGCTACTTGCGGCTGACAATAAATACAGGCCGGGATACGGGACGCATCCAGCCCTTTCTCCCGTGCGCCGGTCATGTATTCAACCGCCGCAATCCCTTCTTCTGAGGCGGCGTGGGCCAGCAGCGGCGGCCCATTCACATCCCCAATCGCATAGATGGCGGTAGTGGCGGTTTGCATTTGCGCGTTGACCTGCACATAGCCCCGCTCAATCCCGACACCGACCTCTTCCAGGCCGAGGTCGGCACTAATCGGAGCCCGACCGACCGCCACCAGGACCTTATTGGCCGTGCGTTCCTTGAGGGCGCCGTTGCTGTCCAGGTTGACCTCGACCCGGCCCGGATATTTTTCCAGACTATGAAACATGGTCTGGGTCAGGACCTCGATGCCCTTTTTCTTCAACGCGCGTTCCAGTTCCTTGGCGATTTCGGCGTCAACCCCAGGGAGGAGTTGCTTTTCCATTTCAACAACCGTCACCCGGCTGCCAAACGTGCTGTAGATATAGGCAAACTCTACCCCAATCGCCCCGCCGCCAATAATGACGAGGGATTCGGGGATGGCTTGCTCCGTTAGGGCCTCATAACTGGTGAGGACCTGCTTGCCATCGACCTCAAGGCCGGGCAGTGTCCGCTCGCGAGAGCCGGTGGCAATCAGAATACGCTCGGCTTCGACCTGCTGCGTCTCCTGACCCTCGATCACCACGCGATTGTTGCCCTCCAGCCGACCCGTCCCCTTGAGGAGCGGCACCCGGTTCTTTTTGAGCAGGTATGCCACCCCTTTGGCCAGGCGGCCGGCAACTTGGCGCGAACGCTTGATGACCTGGGGATAATCAAAGGACAGCCCGCTCACCTTGATGCCATAGTGCTCTCCATGTTTGAGGTCCTCATACATCTCGGCTGAGGTCAGAATGGCTTTAGACGGAATACAGCCCCAGTTCAGGCACACCCCCCCAGGCTGGTCTTTCTCCACGACCGCGACGTTCAGGCCGAGCTGGGCGGCCCGAATCGCTGCCACATAGCCCCCAGGCCCTGCTCCAATTACCACCAAGTCATAGCGTTCCATTGATCTCCTTTACACCATTAAACCAACGGGATTTTCGAGCAGACTCTTCAACTCTTGGAGAAACTGTGCCCCGGTCGCCCCATCCAATACCCGATGATCGCACGACAGCGTTGCCATCATGGTCCGCGAGATAACCACCTGCCCGTCTCTGACCGTGGGGCGCTCTTTAATGGCGCTGGTCGCCAGAATAGCGGCCTGGGGCGGATTGATCACCGCGGTAAAGTGCTCCACAGGATACATGCCTAAATTGGAAATGGTAAAGCTTCCTCCGGAGAGGTCCTGCGTCGTCGGCTTACCCGTCCGTGCCCGTTCCACCAACGCATTGGTTTGGGCGGCAATGTCGAGCAGCGACAGCGCCTGACAGTCGTGCAGCACCGGGACAATCAAACCGTCGTTAAGGGCAACGGCAATCCCGATATTGATCTCAGCCTTGAGTTCCCGTCCGTCACCAATAAAGGACGCGTTCAGCCGGGGATGCCGCCCCAACGCAACCGCGACCGCCTTGACCAATAAATGGGTGTAGGTCACATCGGTGCTGACCCGATCGCTCAGCTTCAGCGAAGTCCGCAGGCGAACCGCCTCGGACATATCAATCTCAGCGGTGACGTAAAAATGCGGCACCTCCCGCATACTGTCCGCCATGCGCTTGGCAATCGTCGCCCGCATTCGAGAGAACGGCTCCACCTGGCCGGTTGGCGTGGTGACTATCGGCGGGGAGACTCGCGTCTCCGATTCGGCCGCCACCGGCATGGCCTCAGCGCCTTCAAGGTCTTGCTTGATGATCCGCCCGCCCGGTCCACTGCCCCGCACCCTGGCGAGTTCGATACCGCGCTCTGCGGCGATTCTCCGGACAATGGGGGAAGCGAGAATCCGCTCGTCCTTTTTTCGAGCAGGCGGCTTCTTGGGAGCGGCTTCACGGATTTTCCGCACCTTCTTGGCCGGCGGCGGGCCGGCTTTGGTATCGGTCCCTTTCTCGGCAGGTGGAGTCGATACAGATGCGCTTGCCGTTCGAGCCGGTGGCGGTGGGATCACGCCAACTTCAGCCTCTTCTCCCAATAGGGCAATCACCATTCCAACCGGGATAGACTCCCCCTCCTGGGCTCGAATCTCGGTCAGAAAGCCGTCGTCCAAGGCTTCCATTTCCATATCGGCCTTATCGGTTTCCACCTCGGCAATAATATCGCCGACCTCAATCCAATCCCCAACCTTTTTGAGCCACTTGAGGATCTTCCCCTCCTCCATGGTGTCGCTCATGCGCGGCATGATCACTTCAGTCGCCATACACTCCTCCTGCCCTTTTAGTATAGCCACCAATAGGGGAAGGTTGAAAGTGAACCGGAACCACTAGAACAACCGAAATGAGCATCGATGAGCCGGGCACGGTCCGTAAGTGCGCAGGGCCTCACGATGGGCGGCCGTGCCGTATCCCCGATGGCGGGCAAATCCGTACTGGGGATAGTTTAGGTCCAGTTCACGCATGAGCCGGTCGCGGTGCGTTTTCGCAATAATCGAGGCCGCGGCAATGGAATAAATATCCCGGTCCCCTTTCTGGAAAGTGGACTGGGGTAGCGGATAGTCTGGCAGCATTCGGCCATCTATCAGCACGTGTTCGGGTTGAATCGAGAGGTGGTCGAGAGCCAAACGCATGGCTTTCAGGCCCGCCTGATAGATGTTGATCCGATCAATCTCCTCGACCTCAACCAGCCCAATGCCAATACCCGTTGCGATCTGGCGGACCTCCACCTCAAGACGTTCCCGAGCCTTCTGTGTCAAGGTCTTGGAATCGCGCACGCCGGCTGGAAAGGACCCCGGCAGCCGCTCCTCCGACAGTCTTGGGGGAAAAACGACTGCGGCAGCCACCACCGGACCGGCGAGAGGCCCCATGCCGACCTCGTCTACGCCGGCAACAGTACGCAGCCCTGCTCGCCATAAGGTCTGCTCAACAACAACTTTCGGATAAGTCAGGCGGGAAGCCACAAGGTTTTCTATCGTGTGCCCGACGTTTCCGGGGCGTTTTGCTTGCGTGCAGAGACGGCAAACATGGGATCAGAGCCGCCCGGATTTGGGCTCCAGTCCTCAAAGACCGCGGTCTCGTACCCACCCGCCTGCTGGAAATAGGCCGTAATCAGCTCGGCACGCCCCTGATCTCTCAACATCTGCCACAGGCGGATGGCTTTGGTTGGGAACATGCGGTTGGAGTACAGCACAAGAAATGGACAGCCCGGTTTCAATATCCGATGCACTTCGGCAAAAACTTCGACCGGTCGGATCATATATTGAATCGAGACGGTCACGACCACCCCATCAAAAGAGGCGTCGGCAAAGGGGGGCTGCGGGTCGACGTTGAGGTTGTGGACAATATATTCATCCAGGTCCGGGTTATCTGCCATCTCCTCGGCATTCAGACCGAGTCCGATACATTTTTGCTTCACAAATCCTTCGGGCAGATGCGAGCGCCAACTGCTCATGAGATCCAAGAGGACACCGCCCGGCGCAAACGTTTGGGCGATGCATTGGCCGGCGGCGGCAATCGCCCCATCGTCGATATGGACCAGTTTGCGCGGCAGCGTATAAAAGAGCGCGTCGTCGTTCTCGTCGAGCCGCTCGAACATATCCGGGGTCAAACGGTGGTCCATGGCGTGTCGGCGGTGTGGAGCCTTACTGAAAAAATGCGGCTAGATGCGTCACAGTTTCTTCCGGTTTTTCAAACGGCGGCGCGTGGCCGCAGTCGGGAATCATGACCAATTGTGACCCTTCGATCCCCTCATGATAGGCCTGCCCGTGGGCGAGCGGGATCAGCTGGTCGGACGCACCCCAGACAATCAGGGTTGGAACGGTCACCCGGTACAGTCGGCTGCGCAGTTTTGGGTTACAGAGATAGGGGTTCCAGCCCACCCGGGCCGTGGCTTCGCGGGCGCGCAGCGCATTCTCCAGGACCTCCTGGGGTGGATCATCCGGGATAAAACTCCTGGCGAGTTCTGACTCTGGTGCGTGGAAGACTAAACGGCGCGTTTCCTGTGGGTCTGCCGCAAAAATGTCGGCCATGGGAGAGCCGGGCACGCGGAGCCCAACCGGGTTGAGCAGGGCCAGCTTTCTCAGACGGTTGCTATAGCGCGTTGCGAGTTCGGCGGCCAGCCAGCCGCCGAGCGAGAGACCGGCCACATAGGGTCGGTCGAGCCCGATCTGGTCCATCAAGTCCGTGTAGTGAAAAACCAGGTCTTCTATGGTGTCTATCTGCTCCAGGCCCTCAGACCGGCTAAAGCCCGGATGGCCGGGTACATACACGGTATACTGTTGCGCGAGTTGTTCAAAAAAAGGCAACCAAGCCACCTCTCCGCCCGCACTGTGGAGATACAGAAGTGGGTCTCCCTCCCCCCCGCTGAGCATTTGGATATGCTTGCCACGGATATCAAGAAACTCTTCCCGGAAGGCCATGATCTCTCCTTTTTGCGGTCGCGATCCTCGTGCTTGATTTGCTCCCCGTGTACCACACCCCTGGCAGTTTGCCTAGCGATTTTGAGCCGGACGAATGACGGATAAGGCCTGAGGAATCGCCCGTAACGTGACCGGCAGAGGACCCAGGCGCTCGCCATCGGCGTAAATAGCTCCCGGGGTTTCCGAACGGATGCTCATTTCTCTTCCGCGCAAACTCTCGATTCCGGTCAGGGAAACGTGGCTGCCGCTAAAGACGCGCGGGAAAGCCCGCAGCAGGAGTTCCCACCTGCCCATCCCATGCACCACACAGGCGTCCAGGAGGCCGTCGTCAACCCGGGCTCCGGGCACGAGTTGCATGCCCCGCCCCGAACTCCACGAGTTGCCGACCGCAATCAGCCAGCTATAGCAGCGCTGCTCATGACCATCGCAAATAAGAGTGAAGGGCTGCGGAGAGGAAAGAAAGACTGAGATGACGGTCAGCACCGAATACACGCCGCTGAAGCGAAAGCGGCCCATCAGGGTTGAGCGGCGGTTAATCTCTGCCGCCAGTCCGATCAAGGCAACCGACAAGAAAGAGCGCTCGTGCGCCTGCCCAACGTCAATACGGGGAACGGGCTGGGCAGAGTAAGCACCATATTGAGCGATCAGCTCACACGCCTCGGCCAGGCGTAGCGGGATGCCCAGGCCGCGCGCAATGTCGTTGCCGCGCCCGGCCGGAATAATGCCCAGCGTCGCCGGCGTCCCGACCAGACTGTTTGCGACCGCATGGACTAAGCCGTCGCCGCCTACGCCGACGACCAGAGAGCAGCCATCCCGAACGGCCTGATGGGCCAACACACCGGGGTCGGTTGGCGAGCTGCTATACAGCACTTCGTGTGGGCATCCACGCCGTTGCAATTCCAGGCTGGCCTGGCGGGCAAGCGGCGCGCCTCGTCCTCCCCCCGAGGTCGGGTTGACAATCAGGCGGGCGGTGGGCATCGGTTTGCTCGTCTTTACTCGCTCGCTCGCAGCCCGCCGCGCTCAAGGTGGGCTTGCAAAAAATTCCGGCTCCCGTCCGCGGCCATGCTGGCCGCGGCTGAGAGTTCGAGGCACAGCGCGGTGGCGGCAATGATTTGGGCAAACCGATACACCTTGCCCTCGCCCCAACAGTCCAGCAGTTGCAGATACGAGCGCGCATGCGGCAGGCTCGTTCCCCCGCCGAGTGTGCCCACTTCCAAGCCGGCAAACCGAATGGAAAGGTGCAGACCGGCACTGACCGGGCTGACGGTTACCTGGGCCATACTACTCGTACCAACCATGCCCAAGTCCTGGCCGGTGGCGGCAAAAATAGCCGCGATGGCTGAGGCTGGAGTAAAGGCAAAAGACTGCATGCCACTCGCGTGCGCGCCGTGGAGTCCGGCATGTTCCAGAGCCAGGATGTCCGCCGCCTCAACGCGCAGGACTCGCCGCAGGATCGCGTTGGGCAGCGTGATTTCGGCATGGACAAGCTTGCCGTGCCCTGGAAACTGAAAAAAGGCATGACTCGGTTTTTTATCGCCGCCCATATTGGCTTCGAGAAAGACCCGCAGCGGTCTTATGCCGGACTCGGCGGCGAAGCGTTCGCCAATATAGGCATGGTTGAGCGCATAGGCGTTGCGCGTCATCATATTGGGCCCACAGGCATCGCCGGTCGTGAAACGGTATAAGACGTGGCACATGGGTCCGACCACATGGGTCTGCACCTCGTGCAGCAGCGCATGGCGGCTGAGCAAATGGCTGGGGAACGAGGAGGGAGCTGAGTCTTGGAGCCAGGCAGCCATATCAGCCGCATGTGCCGCAACCCAATCAGCCAAGCTGAGGGCTTCTTGCGTAGAGGAGAACACAAAGCACGAGTCTCGGGTAATCCGGTCGGCCAGCACCGAGGTGCGGACACCACCGGCCAGCGCCACCGCAGTCACGCCGCGTTGGACCGATGCCGAGAGTCCGCCTTCGGTATGGGCCAAAGGCACGAAAACCTGGTCCTCTTGTCGGCCACGCTCGTGCAGTTGTCCCTGCCGGTCGAGTTCGTATTCGCCCCCGTTCAGCCTCAGCGGTCCGACGACACCAACGGGCAGCGTCATCTGACCGGTCAAGCACTCTTGGAAAGGGGTCAGCGCATCGAGTTGGCCGTCTAACACATGCTGGTATTCATCCCCCCAGTGGGCCAGCGTCCGCAGGCGTTCCTGGCGTTCGGCAATCCATTGGGGTGTATTGCCCCGCGGCCAACGGGGGAAACGGGCGGTGGAGGCATCCTTGGTGGGCGGGGTCGGCCGACTCATTCTTCTGTCGGGCTTTCTGCTTCGGGAAGATGAAGACGCCGGGCCTTGTTCTCAATGTCCCGCTTCACCTTCCCGAACAAGGTCTGCCCATCAATGCCGATCAGCAGCGCCTCGGCTTTCAGGGCAGTATACATGGCCTCCATCAGCCGTAATAGTTCGTCTCGCATCTTGAGAAAGGCCGGCCCGAACTGCGGTTCACGTTCCAACGCCGCACGGAGGTAGAGCTCGGCAAATGCCAGATGGCGGGCCTCGTCGCGTAGGATACGATTCGCGATGGAGGCAAAGAGAGAGGTGGGGTGGGCTTTTGCCAGGATACTGTAGAAATGGCGGGCCAGAATATCACTGAGCAGTATCCCCCACAGCCATTCAATCCGATCGCGCGACTTGAACAGGCGCGCCTGATAGCGGAACATGTCTTTGAGCTGGCGGACTTCGAGCGGACGCTGGTTCAGCGTATTATAGAAGCGAGTCAGGGTCTCGAAATGACGGGCTTCGTCCAAAAGAAAGGTGGAGAGATAAAGTTGCGCTTCGGTCTCATGGGCGGCAAAACACTGCGGGATGGTCGAGCTGGCCCCGACCATAGCCGTTTGCTCACCCAGAT
The DNA here is from genome assembly GCA_963422435.1 of Binatia bacterium. Taxonomy (GTDB): domain Bacteria; phylum Desulfobacterota; class Binatia; order Bin18; family Bin18; genus Bin18. Next base: position 3,516,911 of record OY729511.1, read on the forward strand.
AGATCGGGGTCAGCACTATGGCCAAGGCACGCTGTTCGTGACGATCAAGAGACAACGGCTGCGTCCAGTCAATTCCGGCTGCTGACCACTGCCCCTCAACGCCCTTCCGAAACAGCTCCATGAGCTTGGCGTTCTCAATACGGGGGAATACCCGAATCACTTGCCCCAACCCCTCTCCATCACCGACAGTAAAGCAGCACCATAGCACCCCCCCCCCCGAGTACTCAAGTAAAGGTCTGAGGAAAGGGGCATGGGTTCGGTTTTCGGAGCGCGAGTCCGCATATGCAGGTGTTACTGCGGTATGGCGCAGCACTCTGAAAACACCGCCTCAGCCGCGGCTTCTCCACTCCGCACACAGTCGGCAAGACCAACGCCGCGATAGGCGTTACCGGCAAGCGCCAGACCCGGATGCCCGGCTACCTGTTTTTCGATCTCAGCAACGAGCTGAAGATGCCCGACGCGATACTGCGGCATGGAGCGCGGATAGCGAGCAATACGGGTCAGGAGAGGTGCGACTTGAATCCCAAGCAGCTGGTGCAGCTCGCCACGGACCAGAGCGTGGATTTCCGCGTCATCCCGCTCAAACAGCTCGGCCTGGAGCGCCCCTCCAACAAAGGTGCGTAACAGGGCGCGGCCGCTCGGCGCTCGTCCGGCATATTTTATGCTCGAAAAAGTCCCGGCAAGAATGGAACGCTGCTCCACTCGTGGCACCACAAAACCGAACCCATTCAGGGGATGGGGAATCTGGTCGCGCCGATAGGCCATATTCACTGTCGCCGTCGAACTGTAGAGGATACCGGAAAGGTATTGACTCAACGTCCGGTCAAGCCTGTGCACCAGACGCGCCGTAGCACAGGCCGGCGTCGCCAGCATAAGACCATCGGCGTGGAGGCTGGAACCGTCGGCACAGTCCACCGTCCAGCGTGATGGGCCTGCCGGCTGATAGCGGACGCTCGTTGCCGGACAGCTCTGACGCAGCGTTCCGAGGCTGAGGCGCTCGGTCAGAGCGGAAACGAGACGCTGCATACCGGTTTGCAGGGTTACAAACAAACTCCAGCGTGCCCCGCTCGTTCCTCTGGTCGTCTGAGGATTACGACGAGCTGCTCGCCAGAGTGCATAAATCACACTCCGGTGGTCACGCTCCATGTGCAGAAAGCGCGGCATGGTCGCGGCCAGGCTGAGTTGGTCGGGGTCGGCGGTATAGATGCCGCCAATAAGGGGCTGGGCGATGCGTTCGAGCGCTTCTTGCCCGAGCCGTCTGCGGACAAACGAGCCCAGGCTTTCATCGATTTGTTCCGTGGCCCGGGGCAGCACGAGATCAAGCGCCATGCGCAATTTGCCCGGCCAGGAAAAAATACGCGAACGCAGCACGGGACCAAATTGAGTAGGCGCCAGCAGCATAAACCCGTGCGGCAGTGGCTCAAGCTTCCCCTCGTGCACAACAAACGTGGCCCGGTGCGCGTCGTTAGTGCCCAGGAGTTCCGGCTCAAGACCAAGGCGACGACACAAGGCTAAAGCCCAGGGTTTTTCCGAAATAAAGGAATCCGGCCCAAGTTCGAGCAGAAAATCGTCCCGCTGTTCCGTTGCAATGACGCCGCCGAGCCGGGCGCTGGCCTCCAGTAGCGTGAATCGCAGCGGCCGCTCACGTTCCCGGCTTAACTCTTCGAGTCTGTGGGCCGCAGCCAGACCGGCAATGCCACCACCGACGATGACGATATGGAGAATCCTCCTGTTATTCTCTGGAGACAGCGACATGCGCGGCAGTTTCGTGGAGGGTGATGCAACGCTCGCCCGACTATTGATGCAGAGTCGTTTGGACCACTTCGGCCATCATCTGAATAAAGCTTGGATGCGCATTGACGGTTCGGGCACGGACCATATTCAGGCCGTTCCGTGCGGCAATCCCTCTCGCCTCCGTATCCAGGTCATATAGCACTTCGATGTGGTCGCCTACAAAGCCGATGGGCGCGACAACGGTATCACGTGCCCCCTGAGCAGCCAGACCCTTGAGCACATCGCCGATATCCGGTTCCAGCCACGGCACCTGGGGCGGGCCGCTACGACTCTGATAGGCAACCGACCAGTTTTTGTGCCCAATGTACGCTGCGACCAGACGCGCGCCCTCTTCGACCTGTCGGACGTATTCCTGGGTACTCGGCATGGAAGTCGGTACACTATGGGCGGTGTAGACCAGAGGAGCCGTCCCACGACGGTCCACCGGAAGAGACGAGAACGCTTGTTTCGTCAGATCGGCAACCGCTTGAATGAACAAAGGGTGATTGTGCCAGCCAGGGGTGAAGCTCACCTGGGGAGCAAGCGGCCCCACCTTTTCTCTGGCCTCTTCCACATTTGTCTTATACCGCTCCCAGCCCGCCTCGCTCTGCTGAGCCGAGAGAATGAAGCCCACGGCGTTTTTCGCTCCGTCCCGCCCCATCTGTTCCAGTGTCTCGGCGATATAGGGATGCCAGTTCCGCAGGCCTACATACACCGGCAGTTGGGTTCCTTCTTGCACGAAGAGGCGTTGGAGTGCCTGCGCTTGACCAAAGGTAATCTCGTTCAAAGGCGAGCGGCCATCAAAAAGCTCGTAGTGCCGGACAACTGCTTGTAGCCGGGCCGGCGGCACGGGACGACCGCGCAGGACATTCGCCAAAAAGGGCCGCACGTCATCCATTTTTTCCGGCCCGCCAAAGGCGATCAGCAGAACGGCGTCGTATGGCATATCAAGGCAGAGGCGTACATTGCGTTTTTCTGATGACGTGACGTATCAGGTGTGACGACTCGATAATTCGTGCACCATATCGACCAGCGCAATCACATTATCCACCGGAGTGTGCGGTACAATGCCGTGTCCCAGGTTGAAAATATGGCCTTCTCGGCCCCTGGCCTGATCCAGAATACGTTGCACCTGCTGGCGTAAGGTATCGAGTGGAGCAAAAAGAGCTAAAGGGTCAAGATTGCCCTGGACGGATCGGTCTGCACCGATCCGCTCCCAGGCCACATCAAGATCGACCCGCCAGTCCACCCCAATCACATCCCCACCCGCTTCAGCCAGCAGTTCCAGCAGGCCGGCTGTTCCCGTGCCAAAATGAATGATGGGGACGCCCGGAGTCACTCCTTGGATAAGCGTCCGCATATGGGGTAACAAAAAACTTCGATAGTCCTGAGGGGCCAGACAGCCCACCCAGGAATCAAAGAGCTGAATGGCCTGCGCCCCGGCCGCAATCTGAGCATTTACATAGGCGGTGATAGCACGCACCAATTGATCCATCAGCGCGTTCCAGGCCCCGGAGTCCTGATACATGAGGCGCTTGGTTTCCAGATACTGCCGTGACGCGCCCCCCTCAATCAAATACGACGCCAGGGTGAAGGGCGCGCCCGAGAAGCCGATCAGGGGAACATGGCTGGGTAAGCTACGGCGAATCTTGCGGACTGTTGCAAACACAAAGGGGACGGATTCTTCGGGCGGCACCTCACGCAGAGCGCCAATATCTTGGCCCGAACGAACCGGACGATGGATAACAGGGCCGTCGCCTGCGGAAAATTCCAGTCCCACGCCCATGGGCTCAACAATGAGCAGGATATCCGAAAAGAGAATGGCCGCATCCACGCCGAGGCGTTCAACCGCTTCAATCGTCACCTGAGCAGCCAGGTCAGGCGTCTTGCACAATTCGAGAAAGGGCACCCGTTCGCGTAAGGCCCGGTATTCGGCCATATACCGCCCGGCCTGTCGCATCAGCCAGACGGGGGTATACGGGGTCGGCTCCCCCCGGCTGGCACGGAGAAAAATCGGCGTTTCCATGATTTGTTAAACTACCACACGGAGCGGGTAGCAGCAGCCCCACCGCTCTTGCTGTCCGTTCCGGGCTTCGGATACAAAGCAAGAGAAAAGGAGTACTAACTATGGCAGAGACAGGAACCCATCATGTGGCAACAGTCAATGGCTTTCGGATGCACTATGTGATTGCCGGCTCGGGCTACCCCCTGGTTTTTGTCCACGGCTGGCCGCAGAGCAGCTATGAGTGGCACAAGATCATCGGGCCGTTGTCGGAGCAGTTCACGGTCATCACACCCGACCTGCGTGGCCTGGGGGACTCCGAGCGTCCGCTGAGCGGCTATGACAAACGTACCCTGGCGTCAGACGTGTATGAACTCGTTACATCGCTCGGCTTTGAAAAAATCGGTCTGACCGGCCATGACTGGGGGGGCGCGGTCGCGTATTATCTGGCCTACGATCACCCGGAAATGGTCGAGCGGCTGATGATCCTCGATATGATTCCGGGTCTGGGCCGTCAGGGCGACAAAATGGATATCGGGGTTGCCCAGCGGCTGTGGCACGTCTTCTTTCACGCCGGCATGCCCGACCTGGCCGAAAAGCTGGTCAGCAATAATGTCGAAACCTATTTGCGCCATTTCTATAATTCGACCGTGTACAATTATAGCCCGAAGGTGTTCACGGACGAGGATGTGGCCGAATACGTGCGGGTCTATTCCGCACCGGGAGCGCTGCGCGCCGGGTTCCAGTATTACCGCACGGGCGTTAACGAAGACCTGGAGAACCTGAGCGCGTGTACGGAAAAACTCAAGATGCCGGTCCGTGCCTGGGGCGGGCAGACCTTTCTGGGTAATCTTGTGCCGATCTGGCAAGGCGTGGCAGACAACGTCGAAGGCGGGCAGGTCGAAGAGTGCGGCCACTTTATTGCGGAAGAAAAGCCGGATTTTGTGATTGCCCAGGCCCGGGAGTTTTTTGGCCCTCTGCAAGAATAAACATCGGGTGAGTGGCCATTCCTTCGGTCGTTGGAACCAAGCCTGACTGCGCCTATAATCCGGTGGGTGGAGGTGGATGTATGAAGAAAGCGGCGGTGGCGGAACAAATCCTGACCACAGACCTCGGGGCGGAAGCGGAAGCGCGCTATCTGAACTACGCCCTGAGCGTGATTACCTCGCGGGCCTTACCCGACATCCGCGATGGCCTCAAGCCGGTTCAACGGCGGCTGCTGTACGCCATGCACCAGAATCTGCGGCTCGGAGGCGACGCCCGGCCTCGCAAATCTGCGGCGGTGGTGGGTGAGGTCCTGGGCAAATATCATCCGCATGGAGACCAGGCCGCCTACGAGGCCATGGTGCGTTTGGCCCAGCCGTTCTCGCTGCGCTATCCGCTGGTTCGGGGCGAAGGGAATTTCGGCTCGCTCGATGGTGATGGCGCGGCGGCCATGCGCTATACCGAAGCCAAGCTCGCGCCTCTCTCTGAAGAGCTGTTCCGTGACCTGCGCGGCGCAACCATACCCTATCGTCCCAACTATGACGCCACTTTGGATGAGCCGGTCGTCCTGCCGTCCGGCATGCCCCAACTCCTGATCAACGGCGCCAGCGGCATTGCGGTTGGCATGGCCACCAGCATTCCGCCCCATAATTTTACCGAAGTCATCAACGCCCTGCTGGCCATGATTGCTGATCCGACGCTGAGTACTGCGGGGTTGCTCAAACATATCAAAGGCCCGGATTTTCCAACCGGGGGGGAAATCCTGACCAGTAAGCGTGAGTTACGCGAGATCTATGAAAAGGGCCAGGGGACGATCAAACTGCGCGGCGAATGGAAAGTCGAGACCCTGCCTCGCGGCAAGCGTCAGGTTGTCATTACCTCCCTGCCGTATACCGTCAACAAGGCCCAACTGGTGGAAAAGATCGCCGAGTTCGTCCGTAGCCGCAAAATCCCGCAGGTCGTCGATGTCCGGGACGAATCGACCGACGACATTCGCATTGTCCTTGATCTCAAAGGCCCTACCTCGGATGAGCTGGCCATGGCGTATTTATGTCGGCATACGCCGCTGCAAACCTCCTTTTCGATCAACCTGACCTGTTTGGTTCCAACCACCAACCCGGAGGTCGGCCAACCCCTGCGCGCCACTCTGTCTGACCTGTGCCGGCACTTCCTGGACTTCCGTTTTGAGGTGGTCACCAAACGCTTTGCGCACGAGTTGAACGAACTGGAAACCCGTCTGCATATTCTTGCCGGCCTGGCCCTGATTGCCGACCAACTCGACACCGTCATCCGCCTCATCCGGACTGCGGCCTCCCGCCAGGCCGCGCGGGAAAAACTCCAGCACAGTTTTCAGTTGACCGCGGTCCAGACCGACGCCATCCTCGATATGCGCCTCTACCAGCTCGTCCGCCTGGAAGTCGAGAAAATTCAAACCGAACGCGATGAGAAAGAAGCCCGTGCGCAGGAATTGCGCCGGCTGCTGAGCAGTGAAAGCCTGCGCTGGACGGTCATACGGGACGAATTGGAAGCCTTGGGCAAGCAGTATGGCGACCGCCGTCGAACGGCTCTGCGCGCGGGCAAGCAGCTCAATTACGATCCCGACGCCTATATTGTCCATGAAGAAGCCACGGTCGTCCTCAGCCGGGATGGCTGGATTAAGCGCGTCAGAGAGCTCAAGGACCCGACGAGCACCCGCCTGCGTGAAGGTGACGCCATCCAAGCCGTTCTTCAGGGCACAACCCGCGATCGCCTGGCCGTTTTCACCAACCGGGGCATGCTCTACGTCCTACGCATTAATACCGTTCCGGCGACCACCGGCTATGGAGAGCCCATCCAGACCCTGTTCAATTTTCAGGATGGCGAACAGGTTGTGACGGTCCGTCGTATCCAGGACCGCCCGCCGGAAGACTCGCCTCGGCAGAACGGGACGGCGGCGGCCAAGCCAGACCAGACCGACCTGTTTGCCCCTCCTTCTTCCTTCCAGGCTGCCGGCGAGCGAGGACCGGCCCTGCTCCTGGCGACGGCCAGGGGCCTGGGATTTCGTTTTGAACCCACTGTCGAAGAAACCACCCGCAACGGCAGAAAAATCGCCCGTTTGTCCGCAGGTGACGAAGTCATGGCCATCCAGCCGGTCAGCAGCGGCCGGACGGTGTGTGCCACTGCGGCCGGGTATATACTGGCTTTTCCCACCGAAGATATTACCGAATTGTCCGGAGCCGGACGTGGGGTTATTCTCATGCGTCTGGAGAAGGACGATCATTTGGTTGGGGCGGTCACAAGCGAACCCCGCGCGGGTGTGACCGTTATCAACAAAGACGGGAAAGAGCGGAAAATTCCACCACGGGAGATTCCGTTAGGCAAACGAGCCGAAAAAGGGCGGCGGGTGGTCAAACGATCGGTGCTGGTTGGCGTGCGGTAAACCTGTCCTGAGCGGAGTCGCAGGGACGTCGCCCGGCGCGAATGGTAGAGTGGAGGAGGCTGAGGCGTAATATGGCAGCGCAAAAGCAAGCCTATACGGCAAAAGATATTACCGTTCTTGAGGGTCTTGATCCGGTTCGCAAACGGCCCGGCATGTATATCGGTGGAGTTGATAGCACGGGGCTGCATCACCTCGTCTGGGAACTGCTCGATAATGCGGTGGATGAAGCCATGAACGGCTATGCTAGTCGTATTGCGGTGACTCTGCATCAGGATAGCTCGACCGTCACCGTGGCCGACAACGGGCGCGGGATTCCGGTAGACCGGCATCCGCAGTTCAAGAAGCCCGCCCTGGAGCTGATTCTGACCACGCTGCATGCCGGCGGGAAATTCGGCGATCAGAATTACGCCCACTCTGGAGGTCTGCACGGCGTGGGGGCTTCTGTCGTCAACGCCCTGGCCGACCACATGCAGGCCCGCATCCGCCGGGATGGGGTGGAGTGGGAACAGCGCTTTCGCCGGGGCAAGGCCACAACGGCACTCAAACGGATGCGTGAGGCGCACGGCCATGGCACCACCCTCACCTTTCACCCCGATCCCGATATTTTCCCGTCCATTACCTTCAGACCTGAGCGTATTGCCGAAAGACTCGAAGCCAAAGCCTATCTGCACAAAGGGCTGCTGCTCGTCTTTCGGAACGAGACAACCGGGCAAACCCAGCAGTTCCTGTACAAAGACGGCCTCAAAGCCTATCTCCAGAAGCTGCTCGCCGACAGCAACAAAAAGGCGGTTATTCAGGACATCTTTCACCTTGCACGCGACACCGCGCCTCCCCTGGAATGTGTGCTGACCTGGACGGAATCGCCGGAAGAACACGTCCACTCGTTTGTGAACGGCATCCCCACTCCCTTCGGAGGCACGCATGAAACCGGCTTAAAAAGCGCCATAGTCAGGGCCGTTCGTAATTACATGAACGTCAACAATCTGACGCCCAAAGGGATATCCATTACGGCCGACGACACGCGCGAAGGGCTGGTCGCCATCCTCAGCCTGTATCTCAAACACCCTCAGTTTCAGGGTCAGACCAAAGAAAAACTCGGCAACCCGGAAGCCACCGCCCAAATTGACAACCTGGTCCGGACCGCCTTGGAGAATTTTTTGCTCCATAACCGCTCCCAGGCGGAGACGATTGCCCAGCGGGTGATATTGGCGGCCCGCGCGCGCGAGGCCTCCCGCGCGGCTTTGGAAACCGTGCGGAGCACGGGGTCGGTCTCCCATCGTCTGAACCTGCCCGGCAAGCTGGCCGACTGCTCCTCAACCAGCCCGGCCAACAGCGAACTCTTCATTGTTGAGGGCGACTCTGCCGGCGGCTCGGCCAAGCAGGGCCGAGACCGGGGCTTTCAGGCCATCCTGCCGCTCCGCGGCAAGGTGTTGAATACGGAACAGGCCTCGCTCAATAAAATCCTGACCAATAAAGAATTAAACGATCTTGTGTCGGCCTTGGGCTGTGGCGTAGGCGAGACGTTTGATCCGTCCAAGCTCCGCTATCACAAAATCTGCCTGTTGATGGACGCCGACTCGGACGGCAACCACATTTGTACGCTCCTGCTGACCTTTTTCTACCGTCACCTGCCCGAGCTGATTCAGGCCGGCTGTGTCTATATTGCCAAGCCGCCGCTGTATAAAATCGAGGTCGGCAAGGAAGTCCATTGGGCGGACGATGACGCCGCCAAGGAGCGCCTGCTGGCCCAGCAAAATAGGCACGCCAGTAAGGCCCAGGTTCAGCGTTTTAAGGGCTTGGGCGAGATGAATCCGCATACCCTCAAGGAAACGACCCTCGACCCGCGCACGCGCACCTTGCTCCAGGTCTCTATTCAGGACGCCGAGCGAACTGAAAAAGCCATCCAAACCCTGATGGGAAAAGATGTCCAGCCGCGCTTCAGCTTTATCATGGAGCGGGCACCCAAGGTCGAAGACGTAGACGTGTAATGCCCAAGCGTCATCCCAGCCTGATCTCCCTCTCGCGGGAACATCATCACGGCCTCCTGCTCGCCTTCCGCATTAAACACGGGCTACCCCAAACACGCCGACCACACGACAGTCCGCAAGAACAGGCCGCCGATACGGTGCGATTCTTTCAGAAGAGTCTGACACCACATTTCAGGGCAGAAGCCGATATCCTCTTTCCAGCGATTCGGGCCATGCAGCCTCAAGCGTCCGCCCTCCTCGACCGGCTCATTCAAGAACATGCGGCCATGCGGGAGTTCGCGCATCAGATTGACCAGCAGTCTCCTGACGGGCCACAGTTGACGGAATTACTGATGTCATTTGGCACACTCTTCGAGCGGCATATTCGATGTGAAGAACGCGATCTTTTTCCTGTGTACGAGGCCCACGTCTCCGAAGCCGAGGCGACCCGGATAGAACGAGCAATCTTCCGGGTGATAGGCGACGGTCTTGCTTGACAGTCGGAGTCACAACCGGATAGGGGAAGCAGGAGCAGGTGCGAGCGAATCTCATGAATACGAGGAGGGTAGAGTATGGAGTTCTTACACACCATGATCCGGGTTAGCGATCTGGACGAGTCACTCAAATTCTACTGTGACGGACTGGGTATGAAGCTGCTGCGCAAGCAGGACTATCCGGGCGGTGAGTTTACCCTGGCCTTTGTGGGCTACGGCGACGAAAGGAACAACACCGTCGTCGAACTGACACATAACTGGGGCACCTCGAGCTATGACCAGGGGAATGCCTTTGGGCATTTGGCTATCGGCGTGGATGATATCTATCAGACCTGCGACGAACTCAAAGGAAAAGGCATCAACGTGGTTCGTGAGCCCGGCCCGATGGCGCACGGCGGCGCGGTTATCGCCTTTATTGAAGACCCTAATGGCTACAAGGTCGAGCTGATCGATCTCAAAGGCGCCCGCGGCTAGAAGATTACGAAAAGGAGTTCCCAGTGCTACAACCCGCAAAAGACTCAATTGACGTTGGGATTTTTGTCAAAGACATCAGCACTATGCTCGATTTTTACCAGAGCACGCTTGGCCTGGAAAAGACCGAGGAAGTGCCGACCTCCTTTGGCACCATCCATCGCTTCCGGCATGGTACGAGCGACATCAAGCTCATGGACCCGAAAGAAGTCCCGCCGGCCGCACCCAACGGTTTTGGCAAACGTCTGGGCATCGGCTATCTCACCTTTGTGATCAAAGATATGAGCGGGCTGTGTGCGGCTCTCAGGGACAAGGGCGCGGAGTTCACCATCCCGGAAACCGAAATCCGTCCCGGGACCCGAATCGCCATGATCAAGGACCCCGAAGGCAATATCCTCGAGTTTGTCGAGCGCGGCTGAGGGAGCGGGGAGCAGCAACAACAAGAGGAGAAGAACGCATGACCGACCTATCTGGAATATGGAGAGATAAAGACCCGGGAGACGAAGCGGAGGAGGATTGGGGACAGTCTTTCGATGATATGGGCAGTGAATATTGGGAAGATTATTATGGGGGGCCGGAAGATGACTACTGGGGCGGTGGAGACGAGGCATAGCCCCCACTGCCCGCAAGCAGAGATTTGATGTCTCGTGCTAAGATTCTCTTCACTCTTCATCAATCCCCCCTCACCCGGCCCTACGGGCCACCCTCTCTCCTTGAGGGAGAGGGATAAGGAAGATGCGGGCAGGGATGCCCGCGCTCCCAGGAAAACTCTCCACTAGCCATTGACCACCGCATTTACGCACTCTTCCGCCGCCGGCCTCCCGGCCTAAAGTGCCGGATGGCGCCGCTGGCAATACGCGCCCCACGCGAGGCTTCCGGCTTCGCAAACCGGCGGAGGGTGAAATGCGTTGGCTCAAAACCTTTGATCATCTTGCGGGAGACCTCTTTGCCTAACAGGCTTTCGATGGCGCGCACGGCTTCGACCTCGTCGGACGAGGCAAACGTGAGCGCCTCCCCGGTCGCCATGGCTCGGGCGGTCCGGCCAATGCGGTGGACGTAATCTTCCGGACGGTTGGGAACGTCAAAATTCACCACATGGGAAATGCCCTCGACGTCAAGACCGCGCGCGGCAACATCGGTCGCGACTAAGACATCCACTTTTCCGCTCTTAAAATCATTAAGAACCTGTGTGCGGACGCGCTGGGTCTTATCGCCATGCAGGGCGGCGACACGACGATTCGTCCGAGACAGACGTTTGGACAGCCGTTCCGCACGGACCTTGGTCCGCGTGAAGATGAGAACGTGTTTGAGGCTGCCGTGCTGAAGGAGATAATGCAGGAGGTCGTTTTTGCGGTCGGCTTCGACTAGATAGAGCACCTGACGGAGCGTCGAGACCGGCGTCGCCCGACGCCCGACATCAATCACTTCGGGCTCTCTCAAGGTGTCTTGGGCCAAACGCTCAATCTCCTGTGGCATGGTTGCGGAAAACAAGAGCGTTTGGCGCGCTTCAGGTAACGTGGCCAGGATACGCCGGACATCGGGCAGAAAGCCCATATCCAGCATCCGGTCGGCTTCGTCCAGGACGAGCACCTCGACCTCAGCAAGCCGAACGTTGCCTCGACTCAAATGATCGAGCAGGCGGCCGGGGGTCGCGATTAGCAGTTCCACCCCACGCCGCAGCCGGTCAGCTTGTGGACCGAGCCCGACACCACCGTAGACCACAGTTGAGCGGACCGGCAGGTGTTTTCCATAGGTTCGGGCACTTTCTCCTATTTGGACGGCGAGTTCGCGCGTCGGTGTCAGCACCAAAGCCCGGACGGTTTTCGACTCCACCTGGGCGAAACGTTGCAGGATGGGCAGGATAAATCCGGCCGTCTTGCCCGTCCCGGTCTGGGCACAAGCGAGCATATCTTTGCCGCTCAGGGCAACCGGAATCGCTTGGGCTTGAATCGGGGTTGGAGTTTCGTATTGGACATCTTCAAGGGCGCGTAAGATCTCGGGTATGAGCCCAAGCTCGGAAAACTCGGAACAATCGGCAGGATCGTTCCGTATACTCTCTGTTGTCAAAGGACCATCTCTTTCTCCGTGCAGCCCAGCGGCACGGGCGGGTATGGGTACCGACAAAGCATCGGCGCACCGTGTTACTAAACAGAACCTGGGAAACGTAGAACTCGGGTCTGGGCAACCAGAGACCCGCTTCTGAGCGGGATTTCTTACAAAGGAAAAGAGACCTGCTCGCGGTTCGTTCTCGTGTTATACAGCCCCAGCATACCTGACAAAGAGTGAGAATACTAGTCGAAGCTGCTTTTTCGCCCCTGACCAGTCGGTCCCTACGCAAGTTCGGTCTTGCGCTTCGTCAGAATAATGGCTGACCCCAGCGAGACCCCAATCGCAACAACAGAGTAGAGGAGATAGAAGAGACCCAGATGATCGGCCCCTTGGCCACCGCGGTACATAAAGAGCAGGAGGTTCAAAATGACGTATAGCGCGTACGCGTGCGCCATACCCACCACGAACCGTTTCATATACCAGGTGCCGTAGGCATAGACGAGCAAATAGAGACCGGCCAGGATACCGGCTATTGTATTTGGCGTCCCGGACAGCCGAGAACCAAAGAGCACAAAGCCGGTCGCTTCATTAATTTGGAGGGGTTTCAGCAAGTTCGATATCGCCAGGATAGCAAACAGGACAGCGAAAACCGTGAGTACACTACCACGTTCAGCTTGAGCCATGGGGCCTCCTTGTGATCTGAGGCCCAACGTTACAATACCTCCCACAGCCCGAGCAAGCGCCAGACAGGTAGAAATACCCGGAGAGTTCCGATACCAGAACCGGAGGTCGAAAATACGCTGACACCTGAGAGGAGCGAGTGATGACGATACGGTTACGACAGATATGTTTCGTGGCGGAGAAACTCGCACCGGTGGTCGAAGACCTCACATCTATCTTCGGTCTTGAGGTGTGTTTTGTTGATGAAGGGGTGGGGGGGTTCGGCTTGGAGAACTCCTTGTTTCCAGTCGGCTCAAACTTTTTTGAAGTCGTCGCACCAACGAAAGACAACACCGCGGCCGGTCGCTTTCTCCGGAGTCGCAACGGCAACGGCGGCTATATGGTCATCTGCCAGTGCGACAGCCGTGAAACGCAACAGGCGCGTAAGGTCCGAGCGCAGGAGCTCGACGTCCGTATTGCCTGGGAGCAGAATATTCATGGCTTTCAGTGCATGCAGCTTCACCCGGGCGACACAGGCGGAGCCTTCTTTGAACTCGACTGGGACCCGAAGAACGAACCCGAAGGGCATTGGGAACCCGCCGGTGGAGAGGGCTGGGACACCGCCCAACGGACGGATGTGGTCAGGGCCTACTCAGCCGTTGAGTTGCAGTCCCATGACCCGCAATCAATGGCCCAGCGGTGGGCAGATATCGCCGGTATTCCACTCCGGCAGGACGCTCAAGGCCGTCGGATCTTTCCGCTGGAGAATGCCGCCGTACGGTTTGTTGAGGCCACGGACGGGCGCGGAGACGGTTTGGGCGGAGTCGATCTCATTGTTGCCGATGTCCAAGGGATCCTGACAAGGGCAGAGCAACGCGGGTGCCGGGTGTCGGACGATCAAGTAGAGGTATGTGGCGTCCGTTTTTATCTCACAGACGCTTAGGCTGCGCCCTGCCCTAATGACCGTACTTCTGATCAATAAAATCCCGGATAACTTCCGGCGGAGCCCCGGCTTCAAATAACGTCTGCGCATCCTGCGCTTCGTGTAAACAGTGCATTCAGCCGGCGGCGTGATCGTCCACAAAGCAATCCAGGAGGTTGCCGTGCCTCATGGACTGATCACAGCCACAGTAGCAGTGCAGCCCGGCCAATACGTCCGGGATGGTTTGGGCAATGACGTACCCGTCTTTGACGGCTCCGCTGAACAGGTCGGGCGATAAGGTAGCAGGCAGACTGGTATGGGTTGAGAGCGGTATTGCCGATTGTTGCTTTTCTGGCGCAGGCGTGGTTGCGGGAGCCGGACTCGTCTCGGCCAGGGCGACAGGGGGGTGCGGGGCGATGAGCACAGTACCAAGCCCCAAGACGAGCATGAGGGCGATTAGCATACGGATAATCATGCAGGGGATGTCCTCTCGATCTATGAGTCGCCCCTCAGGCTACCATACATCACCACCCAGCCCAACCACGCAGAGCCCTGCTCTCACAGACGGCTACAGCACATCAAGCTGCATGGGCTGGCGCTGGGAAAACGTATAGAGTTGAGCCGGCCGGTGTGCGCCCCGCCGTGTTTTCGAGAGTGGCTTGAGCAAACCGGAACTGATAATCTTTCGCCTGAAATTGCGACGATCCAACTGACGATCGAGAATGATTTCGTAGACCCCCTGCAACTCCGCAACCGTAAATTCCCGCGGCAGGAGGCTGTAGACGATATTCGCATAGCCCAATTTGCTCTGGAGCCGTTGCAGCGCGTATTCCGCGATGGCGTTATGGTCGTAGGCAAGCTCAGGTAGGTCGTGTACCGGGAACCAGGCAATGTCCGCGTATTTTTCCCCGAGCTGGGGAGTCTGCATCAGCGGCGGGACGAGGGCAAAATACGCGACCGACACGGTTCGGGCGGAAGGGTCTCGGGTCGCACTACCAAACGTATACAATTGCTCCAGGTAGAGATCCTGCACCCCTGTTTTTTCATACAGCTCACGCTGGGCCGCGGCATCAAGCGATTCATCCACCTGCACCAAGCCACCGGGGAAGGCCCAGCGGCCCACAAACCCACCCTTCTTAATTTTCACCAGCAGCGTGCGCAGGACCCCCTGGGTAATGGTAAAGAGCACCGCATCAACGGCTACGCGCGGATAAATTTGTCTTGCAGTATACTGGCCCCCGTTTGCTCTACCCACAGGAGCGTACTATGCATTGAGGGCCAGCATACGGTCAAGTGAACGCTGGGCGCCGATGCGCGTCTCTTCCGGGAGCGTAATCTCAAAACGTCCGTGACGCAGAGAGTCCCGCACCCCTTCGAGCGTAATCATCTTCATATAGGCACACAGCTTGCAGCTCTTATAGAATTTCTTCTCCGGAACTTCCAACAGCAAGCGGTCCGACAGACCGCACTCCGTGACGATCAGAAACTCCTGGGCCGGACTTTCTTTGGCATAACGCATCATGGCGCTGGTTGAGAGTACGGCGTCCGCCAGGGCGAGCACATCTTCCCGGCACTCGGGGTGGACAAGCACTTTTACCCGCGGAAGTTTGTCCCGCACGGCTTGAATCTGCTCGGGTGTGATCTGATGATGGACATAGCAGTTTCCCTGCCAGGCAATAATATTCTTACGGGTTTCATTCTGGACATAGCGGGCTAGGTTCTCGTCAGGCACGAAAAGGATGTTCTCCGTGTCGAGCGCTTCCACCACTTGGACCGCGTTCGATGAGGTACAACACACATCGGATTCGGCTTTGACATCCGCGGTCGTGTTGACATAACAGACCACCTGGAGATCGGGATACATTTTACGCAGTTCTTCCTTCCGGTCGGCCAACGCCTCCCTCGTGATACTCTCGGCCAGAGAGCAGCCGGCCTGCAAGTCAGGCAGGAGCACCGTTCGCTCAGGATTCACGATCTTGGCCGTTTCAGCCATAAAATGCACACCACAAAAGACAACAACGTCCGACGCAGCCTGTTTTGACTGGCGGGCTAATTCGAGCGAATCGCCGATCACGTCGGCGACCTCAAAAATCTCCGGGCGTTGGTAATTATGCGCCAGTATGACGGCATTATGCGCGCGCTTCAGTTGGTGAATCTCATGAATCCAGGTGGCGTATTGCGTGCAATCATCCAGCGTGTAACCGCTGTCGAGCTGAGCCAGGTGCTCGTAGAGTTGATGTGGCGTCTTTTCCTGATAACCGGTCGACCCGTTCTGCATAGTTGCTCTCCAGTTGGCGCGTTTTAGTTTGTGTAATATAGACGCATACTTTTGCGTCACAATGACACAAACCAGAGATGATTGTCAACGGGAGTGGGAGAAGAATCAGGCCGGCACGGCGTCAACAGCCGGATGATTCTCACCCTGGGAGAGCGGATGCTGGCTACGATATTCCAAAAACTGGCCGACCAGATCGTTATAGTGCTGCCGGCTACTGAGTTCCTTCATGGCTAAACGCAGGGGCCGGCAGGGCCCAAAAGATTTGGCATACCAGTCTATGGTCTTCCTGAATTGGGTGCAGGCAAGCTTCTCTCCACGCTGTTGCACCGCTCGTTCAAAATGACGTGTCATAAAGGCAACGCGGGCCCCTAATCGTGGCTCGGGCGGAGATGGATGCCCCAGTAGACCGGCCTGAATACGATGGAAGACCCAGGGGTTAGTCAGCGCACCGCGGCCGATCACGAGGCCCGCACAGCCCGTTTCTTCAAGCATGCGTTTGGCTGTTGCCGCGTCACACACGTCGCCGTTTCCGAAAACGGGCATGGCCTGCACGGATTCCACGACCGAGCGAATACCCTCCAGATCGACCGCGCCCCGGAATGCCTCGGCCCGCGTGCGGCCGTGAATGGTCAGGGCGGCAACACCCGCGTCTTCGAGAATGGGTGCCAGCACCGGCGCATCGAGCTGCGTCTGATCCCAGCCCAGGCGCGTCTTCACCGTCACCGGGATTTTGACCGCCCGGGTCACCGTTCGGACGAACGCGCCGGTTTTTTTCGGGTCTTTTAACATGGCCGCGCCGGCGCCTATTTTGATGACCTTTTCAACCGGGCAGCCCATGTTGATATCAATGGCGTCCGCCCCCTGCTCCTCAAGCCAGACGGCTGCATCGCAGACTTCTTCGGCCACCGGACCAAAGAGCTGGACGCTCAGCGGGCTGTCGTCCGGGCGCGTTTCAATCAACTCAAAGGCGCGACGGTTTTTTTCAAGCAACGACCGGGCATGGACCAGTTCGGTTGTCGCCAGACCGAATCCGCCAACTTCGCGCATACACCAGCGGAACGGGAGAGTCGTGTAGCCCGCAAGCGGAGCCAGGAATAGATTGGTAGGAAGCGAGAGAGAACCTATCTGTATCGGTGTCATGATTTCAAGGAGACCGCCACCAGTTGAAGGGGGACAGCCTGCTTCATTATCGCCGGTCAAATTGGCGTTCAAGCTGGCGCACCGAGTAGCGGACCAGGGTTGGCCGGCCATGCGGACAGGTAAACGGTGAGGTACAATCCAGAAGCGTTTTCACCAGGGCGGACATGGCCTCCAGGGTCAACGTTTGACCGGCTTTCATCGATTTTACCTTACAGGCGATACGCGCCGCCAAGTCCTCCTGCTTGGCCTCAATGGAATTAGCCGAATGCCCTTCGGCCCGGGCTTCGGCCAGTTCACTCAACAGCGAGGGCGTGTCAGCCGGTCGAAAATACGCCGGCGTCGCTTGCACCTGAAACGTGTTCCCCCCAAAGGGCTGAATGTCAAAGCCGAGCTGGACGAGATAGTCGTGCAGGTCTTCTAAGGCACCGCACGCAGCGGGCGATAACTCAAAAGTGACGGGTATCAGCAACGGCTGCGGCGCGCTGTGTTTGTGTTGCAGGCTGTCGAGCACCTGTTCATATATGATGCGCTCATGCGCCGCATGCTGATCCACAATCCAGAGTTCGCCGGCCACTTCAACCAGGACAAACAACGCATGGCTCTGGCCAACCACACGGAATTCGACTCCGTCGGGTCGTTGCCACAAGGGCGTTTGTGAGGAGGCCGGGTTCAGCGAAGCAGCCTCCGACTCGCGGACCAACGGTTTGTCCAGCAGGCGTAAGCCTGGCCCAGACCGGACTCCATAGGAGTCGGAGGAAGCGGCCGTGCGATGTCTTTCAGGTCTGGGATAGTCGGCCGGGGCGAGTCTCGGAACCGAGCTGTCCAGGGCCCGACTCTCAGCACGTGGGGAGGCTTCGGTTCTGCAGTCAGCCGGTCGATTGGCGTCTGGCAGGTCAGAGACCGGAAGATCAATTTTTTTGAACAGATTGGCCCGATCAAGCGTCTTTCTGACGGTCTGGACGACCATCTGGAGGAGTTCACGTTCCTTTTGAAATTTTACTTCGCGCTTTGTGGGATGGACGTTGACGTCAACCTGGTCAGGCGGGACCGTCAGAAAGAGTATCCCCAAGGGGAAGCGGCCCGCTGGCAGGAGTTCCCCGTAGCCGCGACTCAAGGCAGACGATAAGGGCTGGCTTTTCACCGGACGTTCGTTCACGAAGAAGTAGTGCCCGGTCCGGGTATTACGGGTACGACTGGGCGGACTGATGAGGCCAGTCACCCCAACGCCCTCTTCCGCCAGGGTTGTGTCCGCACTTGGGAGCGGCAGGAATTCCTGGGCCCACTCCTTGCCGATAACCGCACGCGCGCGCAGGGCCAACTCATCTTGAGGAGGCGCATGAAACACCTCGCGGCCGTCTGACTGAAAACGAAAGTGAAGGGATGGACGCGACAACGCCAGGGCGATCAACACCTCATGCACCTGATGGCCTTCGGCGGTCGGGGATTTGAGAAAGGCCCGCCGCGGTGGGGTATTAAAAAACAAGTGGCGCGTGGTCACCGTCGTGCCCTGTGGACAACCGGCGGGGGTTGTCTCTATCGGCGTACTGCCACCCGCCCGGACGCGCACCCCTTCGATGGCATCCGCTGTCCGGGAGAGTAATTCGACCCGCGTTACCGCTGCAATGCTGGCCAGCGCCTCGCCCCGGAAGCCCAAGCTTGTCAGGAGAAAGAGATCAGTGCTGGATTGTATTTTACTGGTCGCGTGACGCTGGAATGCGAGCGGCGCATCCTCTGGCGTCATACCGCTCCCGTCATCCTGAACAACGATTTCATCGATTCCGCCTTTGGTAATCGTCACACTGATTGAGCGCGCGCCGGCGTCAATCGCGTTCTCGACCAGTTCTTTGACAATCGAGGCGGGACGCTCAATCACTTCGCCCGCCCGGAGCTGTTCAATCGTGTGCGAATCCAGAAGACGAATACGGTCCATGCTACGCCTCACGCGCGTGCCCAAAGAGGCCGAGTTGAGCAGACGCTTCTTTTACCAGCGTCTGGGCTTTCGGCGGCCTTCCCCGCGAACGTTTTTTGGCCGGTCGAACCAAGCCGGCCGACCCTTCGAGATCCGTGAGTATCTCTTCCGCCCGCTCCGTCACTACCCGCGGCAGTCCGGCCAGCTTGGCAACATGGATGCCATACGATTGATCTGACGCGCCGGCGATAACTTTATACAGAAAAACAACCTCATCCTGCCATTCACGAACGGCGAAGGTGTAATTCACCAAGCCGGTCAGCAGGCGTTGCAGGTCCGTGAGTTCATGGAAATGCGTGGCAAACAGGGTACGGGGCCGCGGCCCGTCACCGTCAACCAGGAACTCGATTATCGCCCGGGCAATGGACAGACCATCCGCCGTCGAGGTTCCACGTCCGATCTCGTCCAGCAGCAGCAGGCTCCGTTCGGTGGCCGCGTTCAGAATCTGGGCGGTTTCAATCATTTCTACAGCAAACGTGCTTTCCCCCAGGGCCAGATTATCGGAGGCTCCGATACGGGTAAAAATCCGATCTACAATACCAATCCGGGCACGCTGGGCCGGGACAAATGCCCCGATCTGGGCCAGCAGCACAATCAGCGCAGCTTGGCGCAAATACACGGATTTGCCGCTCATATTGGGGGCGGTCAACAGCAGGAACTGCTGGTCCGACCGATTGAGCTGGACATCATTCTCAACAAAGGCACTCCGTCCCAGCAGCGACTCGACAACCGGATGCCGGGCGCCGACGATCGACAGTTCGGCAGCCTCTGACATTGCGGGTCGAACGTAGTGCTGATTGACCGCTACCCAGGCAAAACCGGCCAGGACATCGAGATGGGCACACGCCCGCGCTATAGCTTGAATCTGCGTCATAGACTGGAGGACCAGTTCGCATAATTCGGCAAAGAGTTCCTGCTCCAGAGCGACCGAGCGCTCCTGGGCGTTGAGAATCTGGTCCTCGTACTCTTTCAACTCAGGCGTAACGAATCGCTCCGCATTGGCGAGGGTCTGTTTCCGAATATAGGCGTCAGGGACTTTATTGAGATGGGTCTTCGAGACTTCCAGATAGTAGCCAAAGACCCGATTATATCCAATTCTGAGCGAGGCAATGCCCGTGCGTTCACTTTCCCGGGCCTGAAGCGCGGCCAGCCATTGCTTGGCATCCGAGGCGAGCGCCTGCAAGCGGTCCAGTTCTGCATGATAGCCTGGTGCAAAGACGCCACCTTCTCGGAGGTGAACGGGCGGCACCTCGACTAAGGCGCGCGCCAGGGTGGCCGGCAAGGGGCCGAGATCGGCTTGCAGTTTTTCACACTGTTGCCTCAGCAGCGGACTCTGGACCGTTTCCAGCGCTCGGCTCACAGCGGGGATTTGCGCCAGCGAGTCTCGCAGTGCCGCGCCGTCTTTGGGATTCGCCACTCGACAACTAAAACGGGCCACCAAGCGTTCCAGATCACGAATGGGGGCGAGCGCGCCACGCGCCGCCTCCAGCACGGCGGGCGCATCGACGAACTCGGCTACCCCGGCGTGCCGGGCTTCAATAGCCGCCACGGACAAGAGCGGATTCTTCAGCCAGTGCCGCAACAGTCGCCGGCCCATAGGCGTAACCGTGGCATCTAATACATCGATCAGGGCCTTGCCACGAATATCCGGGTTCGCCGGACGAAAGATTTCCAGGCTGCGCTCGACGACCGGACCCAGCAGCATGGTTTCGCCGGTATGGAGCCGTTTCGGCAGACCGATATGCGGCAGGCTGACCGGCATATGCTGCTGGAGAAAACGGAGCACCAGGGCGATGGCAACGGTGTTTTCCGGGTCCAATTCCAAGGCACGCAAGGAATCCAGCCCGAAAAAGGACTGGACGCACTCGACGCTGACATCGAAGGCAGCCTGCCAGTCTTCCAGCGTTGTCAGGGTCGTCCCGGCTTGGCCGCTCCTGTACTCAGCCAGGGCTGGATGCCCGGCCAAGCCCTTGGTGAGGACAATCTCACGCGGCGCGAGATGAGCCAGGGAGTCGGCCAAGGCCGCTTCCGTCTCGTTCCAGAATTGGAACGCTCCGGTCGTTGGTTCGAGCAGCGCCAGCCCCCACTGTCGCCCATTGGCAAACATCCCCAGCAGGGTCGGACTTACCGCGTCGGCCTCGTTTTCGACATACGTGGAGGGAGTCACCACTCGCGTGACTGCGCGCTTGACCAGTCCCTTGGCCGTTTTCGGGTCTTCGACCTGGTCGAACAGCGCGACTTTCCTGCCGGCCTTGACCAGCCGGGCGATATAGCCCTGGATGGCATGATAAGGCACGCCGCACATAGGGACCTTGCCGTCTCCGCCGTCGCGGGCGGTCAGCGTGAGGTCAAGCAGGTTCGCGACCAGCGGCGCATCATCAAAAAATATCTCGTAGAAATCCCCCAAGCGGCACAGCACAATCGCGTCCTGATGCTGTTGCTTGACCGACCGATATTGCTGCATCAGGGGAGTGAGAGCCATACTGTTCTTCGCTCTTCCTATCGTTTTTCCTTACTATATGCTTTCCCTCTGTCCAGCCAGTCCGTCGGGTGCCCAGCCCGGCCGGCTGTCCCTTGATCTCAAGGCATAAAGCTGGAGAATGAACACCAGTCGCAGTGACCGTTACGTCACAGACCCGGCAGAAAGGACACCAACCATGCCCGCGCTCGACTCAGAACAACAACAAATCCTGTCCACGCTCAACCGTTTCGTGGAGCGTGAGGTCAAGCCGGTCGCCAGCGAAATGGAGCATCGCGACGAATACCCGCACGCCCTGGTCGAGCGGATGAAAGAGCTGGGTTTATTCGGCGCGATTATCCCAACCGAGTATGGCGGCATGGGGCTGTCCTTTACCACCTACGCCATGATTATCGAAGAAGTCTGCCGTGGCTGGATGAGCCTGACCGGTGTCCTGAACTCCCACCTGCTGTTCGCCCACATTCTGGCTCTGTTCGGAACAGAAGAACAAAAACAACGCCTCCTGCCGGCCATGGCCACCGGCGAAAAACGCGGCGGCCTCGCCCTGACCGAGCCGCATGCCGGGAGTGATGTGCAGCGCATTCGGACCACGGCCAAAAAGCAGGGCGACGGCTATCTGATCAACGGCTCGAAAATGTTTATTACCAACGCGCGGCACGGCAATATCCTGGCTGTCGCCGCCAAGACCGACCCCGACGCCGAGCCGGCCTATACCGGCATCAGCCTGTTTGCTGCCGAGAAAGGCGCTCCAGGACTGACGGTCAGCCGGGACATCAAGAAACTGGGGTATAAAGGTCTGGATACCTGTGAACTCGCCTTTGAGGACTTTCCGACGCCAGCCGCCTCCCTGATCGGCGGCCAAGAGGGCCTGGGCTTCAAGCAAGTCATGGGCGGCCTGGAAGTGGGTCGGATCAATGTTGCGGCCCGGGCGGTCGGCGTGGCCCAGGCCGCCTTTGAGGAAGCCATTCGCTATTCCCAGCAGCGCGAAACCTTTGGCAAACCCATCTGTGAACATCAGGCCATTCAGCTCAAGCTGGCTGACATGGCCACCAAGATTGAAGCCTCCCGCCTCCTGGTCCGGCAGGCGGCCGAGAAGAAAGACAACGGTGAGCGGTGTGACCTGGAAGCCGGCATGGCAAAACTGTTTGCGTCCGAGGCGTGCGAAGAAGTCGCCCTGGAAGCGATGCGCGTGCTGGGCGGGTATGGCTACACCCAGGAGTTTCCGGTCGAACGTTTTTATCGGGATGCGCCCCTCATGATTATTGGGGAAGGCACGAGTGAAATTCAGAAACTGGTGATCGCCCGCAACCTCCTGAAAAAATATCGAGTATAGAGGCGCGCAGAACCGGCTTTGTTTCTCGCGATTTTGTCACCCCGGTGCCACTCCCGGCCCGTCCTTCGGCTTGGCATGTGTCCGTGTTTTGTGTATGGTGGTGAAAACACTCAGGTATTCGTAGTGTTCGTTATGGTTTTCTACCACCACAGGTCGGGTCCACACGCCGACCCCTCCCTCTAACCGAACGTTACATTTTTGTGTTGAACTACGCAGACTTCTCGGAGCAGTGCCCCGAGTCGGGAGAAGCCCATGTCTACTACATTGGAAAAAACTCGAAACATCGGCATCGTTGCTCACGTTGATAGCGGCAAGACCACGGTGAGTGAACGCGTCCTGTACTATACGGGGCTCTCGCACAAAATCGGTGAGGTGCACGAAGGGACGGCCGTCACCGACTGGATGCCTCAGGAACGTGAGCGGGGTATCACGATTACGGCGGCGGCCATTACCTGCGACTGGAATAACTATCAGATCAATATCATTGATACGCCCGGCCATGTGGATTTTACCACCGAGGTGGAACGCAGCCTGCGCGTGTTGGACGGTGCGATTGTCGTCTTCTGTGGTGTCGGCGGGGTCGAACCGCAGTCGGAGACCGTGTGGCGGCAGGCGGACAAATACGGCGTGCCCCGCATTGTCTTTGTCAATAAGCTGGACCGTGTCGGCGCGGACTTCCACGGTGTGGTCAATCAAATCAAGAATCGTTTGGGGGCGCGGCCGCTGATTCTCCAACTGCCGATCGGCACCGAAGCTGCAATGACGGGTGTGGTCGATCTGATTCAGCAGAAGGCCCTCATCTGGGAGGAAGATACGCTTGGAGCGCGGTTTCACGAAGAGGAGATTCCGCCAGCGCTCCAAGCGGAGGCGGCGCAATTCTCCGAGTTGCTGGTCGAAAGCGTGGCCGATGCCGATGACACCTTATTGGAGAAGTATCTGGGCGGTGAGAGCCTCACGCCAGAAGAAATCATAACCGCGGTTCGCATAAAGACGCAGTCGCTCGACGTCTTTCCGGTCCTGTGTGGCACCGCGCTGCGCAACAAGGGGATTCAGCCGCTCCTGGATGCCGTGGTCAACTACCTCCCGCCGCCGATACGACCCGTGACCGGACAAACCCTGGCCGGGAAAGAACGCACCTGGCAGGTCACGGAGGACATCCTGGCCGGCTTGGCTTTCAAAACCATGCACGACCCCTACTCCGGACAACTGACTTTTGTCCGCCTGTACAGCGGCAACTTAAAGACCGGCGCTTCGATTTTTAACCCACGTAGCGAACGCAGCGAACGCATTGGCCGCCTAGTCCGTATGCACGCCGATAAGAAAGAAGACCTGGAGAATGCCTCGGCGGGCGACATCATCGCGATCGTGGGCCTAAAGAACTTTACGACCGGCGACACCATCGCGGTCAAGCAGCATCCCGTTTTGCTCGAATCGATTTCATTCAAAGAGCCGGTGATCTCGGTCGCGATTGAGCCCAAAACCAAGATCGATTCCGAAAAGCTGGGACTTGCCCTCCAACGCCTGTCCTCGGAGGACCCGACCCTGGTCATTCAAACCAACGCCGAGACCGGCCAGACGATTCTGTCCGGCATGGGGGAGCTGCACCTCGAAGTGATTTTGGACCGACTCGTGCGGGAATTTAAGGTCGAAGTGAACACGGGCGCACCGCAGGTCTCCTATCGCGAAACCATTACCCGAGGCGCAGAAGCCGAAGGGCGCTATATCCGACAGACGGGTGGTCGGGGCCAGTTCGGCCATGTCTTTCTCAAGATCGAGCCCAATGACAACGAGGGCCTGGTCTTTATCAACGCAATTAAAGGCGGCGCCATTCCCCGGGAGTATATCACTTCGGTCGAAAAAGGCGTGCGGGAAGCCGCAGAGAATGGAGTGATCTACGGCTATCCCCTCCTCAACACGACCGTCACCTTGTATGACGGCAACTACCACGAGGTGGACTCATCAGAGCTGGCCTTCCACATGGCGGGATCCATGGGATTCAAAGCCGCGGTGAATAAAGCCAAGCCCGTTTTATTGGAACCCATGATGGAGGTCGAAGTGGTCGTGCCCGAAGACTATATGGGAGCGGCCATGGGCGACTTGCAGTCACGCCGCGGCAAAGTGACCGAACTGGGCGAGCGTGCCGGAGGCCAGCGCACAGTGACGGCCCACGTCCCGCTGGCGACGATGTTCGGCTATGCCACAACCATTCGGTCACTCACCCAGGGACGGGCGACCTACACCATGGAGTTCGATCACTATAACAAAGTTCCCGCCAGCGTCCTGGACGAGGCCCTAGGTCGCAACAAGGAACTGGAAGTCGGGTAGGAGAATTAGGCGTATTGTCGTCAGAACAGAAAGGATTTCCCCTTACTATCCGGCGGCCCTATAGTTTGGCTATCTTATTACGTTCAAGGTTTGCTGAGATCTTGCTTTGGTAGCATCTCGGCATTTGGGTAGAGCACCCAACTAAGGGCAAACATCCAAATCCCGTCTCCACAGTGTTGCGGGAGGGCAGCCCTTCGCCTACAATCCGCTCACATGCCGGAGTGGTGGAACTGGTAGACACATGGGACTTAAAATCCCATGGGGCTTTGCCTCGTGCGGGTTCGAGCCCCGCCTCCGGCATGGTAAAAATAAATACCCGGGCGCTCTTTTTTCTGCTGGGCTAATCCGCCGCGCAGACTCACCCCGTCACCTCTCGCGCCCGCCCAAAGAGGGCCTCACGCAGGCCGTCCAAGACCCCTTCCAAACGCGTCATGCGCTGCTCCAGCGTGTCCAGACGGTGCTCGAACGCCTCCAAACAGCTCTCCATCCGCCGCATATCCTCTCGCAGGTTTCGCATATCCTCGCGCACCTCCTTGAGGCTTGAGTTCATATCCTCGCGCATGCTTTTGAGGCTGGTCAGCAGGAGCACTGCCAGCGCGACACCCACACTCAGGATACCGATCAATTCCGCACTCATGTCCGCCTCTTAGCTTTTTCTCTCGTTGATAGCACAGCCGGCCTAATATCTCGCGATTACCTGTTCGGCAAAGTCTTTGTAGACTTCACGGCTTGTTTTGAGCGGCGGCAAAAGAGAAATCTCTCTGAGTCCGACCTGCTCGGCCTGACGGATAGCCGCTATCAGATCATCGGGTTCACCGACCATGCACGATCCTTTGATCGTTTTCGGCGTGATGAATTTCCGCTCCTCAGGGACATGGTAGGTGCAGTGTCCATCGTGGATCTGAAGGTAACGTTTGGCCTGGGGCGTTGCCATGTTCTCGACCTGATCGCGATACTCTTCCCAGACATCCTGGAAGGCTTCGGGTACTGTGCTTTCATCCCCGGTTTGTTCGTAAATCTCGTACACAAAATGCAGGGCACAGGTGACCCAGGAGCCACACGCTTCAATCACCCGGTCCGAGGTTAAGTCTTCTCCCGGTTTTAGTACGACCGCCGTGGTCAGGGCCGTGGTATGAAAATTCTCGGGCAAGGTCCGCCCGACTCGCTCAGCCCCGGCCTGGACTCGGCTGACATTCGCCTGCAAGACCTCACCCTGTTCGTTAAACAGAGACACCAGCCCGTCGCCAAATTCTCCTGCGGTTCGCAAAGCCAGCGGTCCATTGGCTGCAACATAGATGGGAATCGGCTGTTCCAGGTCAATGAATTTCAGGTCCTGGTGCAGGAATTTGATCGTCCGCGTCGTTCCGTTCAGGGAATACTCGACCTCCTCCCCACGCAGCAGCGTGCGGACCACACGCAGGTATTCCCGAAAATCTCTGACCTTCATCGGCTGCATGCCCATGACCCGCATGGCCGTATGCCCGGTCCCAACACCAAGAAAGGTCCGGCCAGGAGCGAGGCGGTTAATCGAGGCAATGGAGTGCGCGGTCACCGGGGCAATCCGCGTCCCGGGAATGGCGACCCCGGTGCCAATACGCAGGCGCGAGGTGTGCTGAGCGGCCAGCGCCAGGGTCGCATAACAGTCCGACCAGATCATCTGAGAGTCAGGCACCCAGGCCGCGTCAAAGCCTAAATTCTCGACATAGGGAAAGATGTCCCAATTATCGATTTTGGTATGGGCAGTAATACTGAATTGCATGCGATTCCCCCTCGTCAGCATATCACCGCATGTCTGTATCATTCGCTCCAGGTAACCGCAATTTCCCCGGCCTGCCCTTTTGCCCGTCCCGTCCAGTTTCTCAACCGTCCGTCTTTGACTCGCCCGGCTTCCCACTTTAAGCTGGGAGTGCGTCTGTGGGTAGTCAGCCGGCATCTGGACGGCTGGAGTGACTTCGGCAGGCCATACTTCATAGCGCCATGTTACGTTGTTATCCTGACACGATTGTAGAATTTTCTGTCAGCCTGATTTTCTGGCTCTGCCTGGTCGGGGCCGGCCTGCTCCTCGCCGGCTGTCAGGCGAAGCGCCCCCCCCCGCTCCTCAGCCAGGAGCCCGCACAAGCTGGCGTTCACTCGGACCCGTCGCCCGCGCCACAGAAAAAAGCAGCAGAAGCAGACGATCCAGAGGCGGAACTGGCCTGGGACTTTTTAGCCCGCGTCGATGAGACGGGCGTCATCCCTCCGCATCCTCCGGCGGTCGAGTCCGTTCCGCCCGCACTGCCCGCCGCTCAGCCGGATGAGCCCCTGCCGCCCCTACCGGCGCTTGGTCCAGCCCAAGAAGGAGAATCCTCGGGCTGGCTCACGTGGGTACCGGGCTGGTCTCCCGACGATTCAGGTCCAAACGGCAGTGCGCAGTACCGCACCGAACAAGACCTTCTCAAAGTGGTCGCCGAGTTTCAGCGCGTGGCGACAAAAGACACCTACCGCTTTCCGCTCCCCAAAGATGTGACCGGAGCCAATGTGCATAAGGCTACTCTCACCCGCATCAACGACTATGAAACCAAGCACCCCGGTGCCTATCCCGCCATTATCGCCTTCACGCGGGGCCGGGCGTATGAAGGGCTGCACGCCTATGAACAGGCCCTGGCCGAGTATCAGCGTGTCGCCCAAGGCAAAAGCCGCCTCAAACAAGAGGCCCTGCAAGCAGTCGAAGCGCTCACCGCCTTTCAGGCGCTCGCTCAGCAGGTGCCGACAGCAACAACGGCGGTTGAGTATGTGCAGGCGCTTGACGAACAGACGCGACAGTGGCGAGACCTGGCCCAGCAGTATCACGACACGTCGTACGGGACCCTGGCACGGGAAGAAGAGGAACGGCTTGACCGGGCGAAGGTCGCCTTCTTTGTCCTCAACCGCTACCGGATTGAGGAGGGCAACGAAAGCGTGATCTTGGCCTATCAGCAGTTACTTGATAAACACCAGGAGAGCAAAAACCGCTACCGGTATCGGCTGGAGTTGGGCGATTTCTACGTCACCCTCGCCCACGAATATACGGCCCAGAATGATCCTGAAAGTTTACGTTTTGATACAGACATCTTTGAAGCCCTGGGGCGAGCAGCGCTCCAGCATTACGCCTCGGTTGCACAACAGGACGGCATCATGGAAAAACTTGAAGCCAAGGGCAAACTCGAAGCGCTTGAAGCCTATATGGCCAAGGTCGGACGTTTAGGCCGCTAAGTCATCCGAAAAGAAAACGACATGTGGTATCGTGTCATCCCGCTGCTCCTGTGCTGCCCCCTCGTGACCGCGCCGTCCCTTCACGCCCGAGATTTCGCAGATCCGTTAGCCCGGCGGGTGACGGAGTTTTTGCCGGCCTATACCCCCTTTGTGCCCCCGTTGCCCCCGGAGCGATATTTTCCAGATGAGGTCGGCGAGCACGTTGCCGACGCGATTATTGACGGCTACCTGCAAGACCCATCGGCATTACGCAGCCGGATCGTTCAACTGGCACAACAGGACGCGCAACGCCAGGTGCAGGGAGAGGAGGCAACGGGCGTCACCCCCCTGGCCTATGCCCTGCTGTACAGGTCCGTAGAGCAGGACGGACAGGAGGAACTCCCGCTTATTGAACTGAACGCGACGCCGGATGAGCTGCTCTCCCAGGCCGATCGACTCTACGCCTCAGAAAAGCGGCAGCGTGTTGGCCGGCTGTTCAACTGGGTGCTCTCGACTTTTGACGTGGCCCGGCTGTTTCTTGGTGCGCCCGCCAGCCCAAGTCCCTACGCCGCTCAAGGCGTCGTCTCCTCAGTTGGCCGGCACTCAGGGCCAAGTCCACGCGAGCGCAAGGCCCTGGCCCTGTATCGGCGTTTCCTCGAACAAGCTCCGCATGACCCGCGGGTCCCGGAAGTTCAAGCCAAGATGGAAGCCCTGGGTACGAAACGAAAAAAGGCCGTTGTTAAAGCCGAGTTAGCCCGGGCTGAACAGGCGTTTGCTGAGGAAGACTATTGGAAGGCCAATTTCCACTATCAACTCGCCCTGCTGGTTGATGAAAACGCCGAAGAGGCCAAGGCCGGACGCCAGCAAGTCGAATCCCGTCTGCAACACTATGACGCTCTCAACCAGTACGACCCGGAGACTCCTCAAGACCCGCTCGCCGGCGTGAAACAGGCGGAATGGGAGCACAGCAAAGAAACCTTGACCTATATGTTGCCGGGGAGCGGTTTTGTCAAAGACAATATTGTTGTCGCCGGTCTCCAACTCGGTACGGAGGGGCTGGTCGGCGCGGCGACCTTTGGCGGGCTGACCATGATCCAGACCTTGGGCAAACTGTGGCGGGTCATGACCGGACGAGCCGTCTCCCAACAAGGAATCATTACCGAGGGCGAAAAATACTTACAGCAGACCCCCCCGGAGGAGCGCGACCCGGAGATATACTCCCTCCTGGCCAAAGCCTATGCCAGGGAAGGCAAGGTTGAGAAAGCGATTGAGTATTACACGCTGGCTGGCATGGAAGAAGAGATTCCCGAACTCCAGGAAAACGCGGCAGAAGCCCTGCTCGAACAAACCAAAGCCAGTTCGCATCAAACAGAGAGGCAGGCCTATCTGCGTCGCCTGTTGGAGAACTATCCCAAGACCGAGGCGGCAAAAGAGGCGGCGGAAGAATTCCAGCGGGTCAGTCGGCCTGAGAACCAAGGCTTGCAACTCAGTAAAATGTTCCTGCGCGATAACCCGGACCTGTTTGGCGCCCAGGGTCTCGGCCTCAAACGGGAGCTGTACGATGGCGACTGGCGGAATGTGGAACTCACCGACGACGGCGTTATCCTCTCCCCACACGGTGATATTACCCTGCGGTTAGAGAGCGACACCGGCCCTCGCACCAAGGTGTACGGTGTACCCACCGAGTCGTGGCAGCAGTTTTGGCGCAAGTTCCGGGAAAAGGGCTATGAAGACGCCTTCTATCGTGGAGACCGGGAAATTGCCAAACTGGTCCAGGGGGTGGAGCCGACGGATATCACCCTTAAGAGTCAGTTTGAAAAAAACGACGAAAACGGTTGGCGTGTTCTTCCCTATCTCACCGGGAGTCTGGGAGAAGGGTTCGATGTCCGAGGGACGCTGCCCAGAGACATCCTCGGGACCCGACTGGCATTTGGCAGAGATCAGTTCAGCAGCTATGTCGGCCTCGAAGTCCCCATGCCGCTCGTGCCGGTTGACTTCCTCCTCCTCGGCCGCAACGGCCTGCCCTCACTCTACCCGCGTATTCGGCTGCCGGATCATACGATCAAGCACGAAGAGCTGTACCGCTAGGGTGCAGGCTTCGAAGCCTTCCCCTCGTTTCGATTTGACGTATTCGCGGCATAGAAGATAAACTCCACGTCGCCGATACGAACCTGCATACCGTCTCTGAGCAGGTTTTCGGAATCCTTTTTGTCATTGATATGGATGCCGTTTCTACTCTGCAAATCGAGCAGCACATAGCCCTGTTTGACTTTTTTATGTGGGCATGTTCGCGCGAGATAGGCGAGCGAGCGGCCGACTCGCCGATCAGCTCGGGAAAGCGTTCTCCCTCGCTGACAATATTGTAACGTCGTCGGACGCAATCTCTTGTATCGGGTAATTTTGAGGACTGGCGCGAAAGGCTTCTTTCACCTGCACCCCGGTGGCAGCCGCGTGCCCTCGCCCCGCGGCCTAGTCTCCATAAGCAGGACAGGATGAAATTTCCTGCACCATTCAGGACAGCATTACGGCTTGTCAGCACTTGGAATCCGACAGCACCGGCCACGGAAGCCTCCTTTTGCCAGGGAGCAATATACCTTCCTTGTAGGATTATTGCTCCGGCTTGCGAAACTGGTCGTGACAGCCCTTACACGTCCCGAACATCTTTTGCATATGGTCTTTGACTGCGGTGGCATTATCTTCTCCCGCAGCCACGGTCAGCGCGTTCGCTTCCGTACTCAACTCTGTGGCGGAGGCGAGAAAAGCGTCCCAGTTCTGCCAGATTTCTGCTTTCGCCCGAGAGGCGTCCGAGGTGCTGTTCTCAGGAAAGAGAGCGGCAATGCGGGTGGAATGAAGGGCGATGGCGGCGGCATTCATCTTTGCCTGTGCGAGCTGGCCGGCATCGATCTTGCCTTTCATTTCCTTGGCGTTGGCCCCGATATTCTCCATCAGATAGGTGCGAAACGCTACCGTCTGCTGCGGGTCCGGCATGTGGGTAGGATGGTTTTCATGCCCGAAACTCAGCCCACCCATACTATGCAGACCCCCTGCCATCACACTCAGGCTGACCACAACGCCACGAACCACACGGATGACTATCCTTCTCATTCCACTCCCTCCTCTTTCGCAAGATCCACGCTATTCCTGTTGGCTCCTTGGAGGAACCGATTTCAGATATTTGGCAGCCGCGTGGGCGTCTTCATCGGTCATGTCTTTGTACCCGCCCTCAGGGACGCCATCAATCACCACCGCCATCAGCCCTTGGACCGTATCAAAATTGGGGAGAAACCCGGTGCGCAGCAGGGAAACGATCTCTCCTTCACTCCACCGCCCGATACCCGTCTCTTCATCCGGGGTAATATTGGGCGCGACCTCGCCGTCAATGCCAGCCGGATTTCCGGCTAAATCGCGCGTCCGGTCAAGGCTGCCAAACACTGTGCGTGGCGTATGACATTCCTGGCAATGGGCGAGATGCTCACTGATGTAGCGGCCTCGGGCAATGGGATCTGCCCAGGCTGTCGCCCGGGTTTCAACTGGTTCAAAAAACAGCCAGCGCCAGACGCGCATGGCCAGACCGGAAAACGGAATGCTCACCTCGTGGGGGAGATTTTCTTGCGCGACGGGTTCACGGCTGCGCAGGAAAGCCACCAACGCTGTGACATCTTCATCTGTCATGCCGTTCAGGGCCGGATAGGGCATGACCGGACTCATGACCGTCCCGTCGGGTTTCACCCCCAGCCGGATCGCGTCAATGATTTCCTGGTCCGTCCAGGTCCCGACCCCGTGGACCGGGTCGGGTGTGATATTCGTCCCGTAAAACCGCCCGTAGGGGGTTTCAATCGGCCGCCCGCCCGCGTTGGAGGGCCCCTTGTTCGCCGTATGACAGCCACACCCACCGGCTAAGGCAAAGATATACTGCCCCTGGGCGACGAGGGCCGCATTATCGGCCCAGGCGTTTTGGAGAGGGCCGAACAAAAAACCGTAAAGAAGAAACAGATAAAAAAATCGCAAGGAATTCTTCCCGCCCGTATTTTTTATTCTCTCTTGCAGAGCTGTGTGGTCGGCCCTGCGCATGGATGGAGGGTCTTGGGAGATACAGAGTGGTCTGCTAGGTTGCCAGGCCATGCAACGGCTCGGTCTCAGCGTCGTAAGTTTCCTGATTCTGGGAATCGCAAGCGCCTTTTATCTGTTCTCTTCCCTCGGAGAAACCGTGCTCTATGACGCCTGGGGGTATACCATCTATGCGGACTTTGAAAGGGCCACCGGTCTGGGACCCGGTACGCCGGTCGAGATCGCCGGTGTCCGCGTAGGCCGGGTTGATACCGTCCAGCTTACAGGCACGCGGGCGAGAGTCCGCTTAACCATAGACAGTGATATTGAGATTCAGGAAGACGCGATCGCGTCCGTTCATACCAAGGGTTTGCTCGGCGGCCCCTATGTCCTGATCTCGCTTGGCGGATCGGATAAAATCATCCCGCCCGGCGGCGTGCTCAGAGAGACAGAGTCGCCTATTGACCTGCCAGGACTCATGTCCGCCTATGTTGCCAGCCGCAAGGATACGGGCGCGGAGCCCCCTGCGCCCTAAGGATTGGCATCCCAACTCCACCCCAACTCATTCCTTATTTCGCTCGCCCCCGCCGCGTATGCCGCCGGTATGACGCGGGTTTCATGCGGACTTTGCCACACTGAGGACAGCGCCATTTTTCGTGTTTATGGGGCCGGTGCGCCTCCACTTTCATCTTTGTTCGGCAGCGCGGACAAATCATTCTGCACTCCGTCAATACCATATCGCCCGAGCAGCGCCCACCCGGATTATTCGCTGGATATCAAATCGGGGCTTGCCTGTTCTCGTCAAGGGAGCTATGGGGAGACCTCATACGGATGATGAAAAATCTCTGCCATTGCTAGTGTGGGAGTCGCCGAATGCTCAATCCTTATCGAGTCATTGACCTGACAACAGAACGCGGATTGCTGTGCGGCCAAATCCTGGCCGACCTTGGTGCGGATGTGATTAAAATCGAGCCTCCCGGAGGTTCCTCGGCTCGCAGGCTGGGGCCCTTCTATCAGGATCAGGAAGGTGCGGAGAACTCGCTCTACTGGTGGGCCTATAACCGCAATAAAAGAGGGATCACTCTCGATATTACGCATTCTGAAGGACAGGACATGCTTCGGCGCCTGACCCAGGGCGCAAAATTTCTGATCGAGTCGGACAATCCCGGCACCCTGGCCCAATACGGCCTGAGCTATGACGAGTTAGCGGCAGACAATCCGGGGCTGATTTATGTCTCGATTACCCCCTTTGGACAAGACGGCCCAAAGGCCAGCTATGCGGATAGCGACCTGGTGATTCTGGCCAGCAGTGGACCGCTGGTCATTACCGGGGACGAAGACCGTCCGCCCGTCCGCCTGAGCGTTCCCCAGGGCTATCTGCACGCCAGCGCCGCCGCCGCGCCGGCCGCGCTGATTGCCCTGTACGAATCCCATCAATCGAACCGCGGCCAGCATATTGACATCTCCGCCCAGCAGGCGGCGGCCCAGGCAACCCAATCGACCATACTCTCGGCTCCGCTCAACGATGCAGAAACACGTCGCATGGCCGGTGGAGCCAAAATGGGACCGTTAGAAATCCGCCTGCTCTGGCCAGCGAAAGACGGGCATGTTTCGATTGCCTACCTGTTTGGCTCGGCGTTTGCCCATTTCACCAAGCGTCTGATGGACTGGATATATGAAGAGGGGTTTTGTGACACAGAAGTCCAACAGATGGACTGGATTCAGATGGGAGGTCTCCTGTTTGGTGGCGACCCAAAAACAATTGAAGACTATAAACGCCTCAAGCAGATCGTGGAAGACTTCACCAAAACCAAAACCAAGGCCGAGCTGTTCCAGAACGCCCTGGACCGTGGCCTGCTCGTCGCTCCGGTCACCACGATTGACGAGGTCGTCAAGAGCGAGCAGCTCGAGTCCCGTCAATACTGGACTACGGTAGACCATGAGGAGATAGGCAAAGCCTTTGCCTATCCCGGTCCGTTTGCCAAGTTCAGCGAGCAGCCGATTGCCTATACGCGCCGACCGCCGAAGATTGGCGAGCATAATGCCGAGGTCTATGGCGAACTCGGCCTTGATGCCCAAGCGTTAGCAGAGTTGCAAAACAGAGGGATAATCTAACCGAGACTCAATCAGGAGGGGTAAGCATGGCAGAGGAACAACAGACTGGCAGTGCAAACAATCAAGCCCTGGCTGGGGTCAAGGTGCTCGATTTCATGTGGGCGATGGCCGGCCCTGGTTCGACGCGTATTTTGGCCGACTACGGAGCCACCGTTGTACGGATTGAATCCACCACCCGCTTTGATGCGGTGCGCATGGTCGGTCCCTTTCAACACAAGCAGCCCGGCCCGAATAATTCCGGCTTGTTCAATAATATGAACACGGGCAAACTGCCGATGACCCTGAATCTGTCCAAACCGGAGTCGCGCGACATCATTTTTGACTTGGTGCGGTGGGCAGACGTGGTGACCGAGTCCTTTTCTCCCAAGGCCATGCGGGAGTGGGGCTTTGACTACGCGTCACTCACGAAAATCAAACCCGACATCATCATGCTCAGCACCTGCCTGATGGGTCAGACCGGTCCCCACTCGCACTTTGCTGGGTTTGGCAATCTGGCGGCGGCCGTCTCAGGCTTTTTCGATCCCACCGGCTGGCCCGATCGCGCGCCGGCGGGGCCGTTCGGCGCCTACACCGACTATATTGCACCGTGGTATAACGCCGCGGCCGTGCTGGCGGCATTGGAACACAAGCACCAGACCGGCAAAGGCCAGCATATTGACCTGGCGCAAGCCGAAGCCGCCCTCCATTTTCTGGCGCCGTTTCTTTTAGACCAGACCGTCAACGGGCGGACCCAGACCCGTATGGGCAACCGGGACATGAACTTCGCCCCGCACGGGGTGTATCAATCCGCAGGAGATGACCGCTGGGTGGCGATTGGCGTGGAAACCGACGACCAGTGGCGTTCGCTGTGCGAGATCATGAACCGCTCGGACCTTGGGAGTGACGAGCGGCTCGCCACGGTCAAGGGCCGGCTGGCCAATCAAGATGATATCGATAAAGCCATCAAGGCCTGGAGCAGCCAACTCAGCCCGTATGAGGCCGAAGAAAAACTTCAGGCCAAAAACGTCCCGGCCAGCGCGGTGGAAACCATAAACGAGCTGTACGAGGACAAGCAGCTTCAGCACCGCGAGCACTTTGTAGACCTGGAACATCCCGACTTCGGCACGACCACGGTCGAAGGCAGCCGCTTCAAGTTCTCCCGCACCCCGGCCCAAATCAACCCGGCGGCTCCGACGCTGGGACGTGAGAACCAGAACGTGTTGGAGAACATTCTGGGGTATAACGAGGAGAAGATCACCGAGTTAGTGATCGCCGAGGTTTTGGAGTAGAAGGCACTCCACATTCATCGGAACCTGGAGGGGCGCACGGCGGTGCGCCCTTTTTGTTTGGATTTTTGCGATCACCCTAAGCGTATAGAAGCTATGAGGAGACACTAGTCGGTCAAATTCGAGAGATCGACACGAGGTCTTGGCTTTCCCCTTGCCAGTCCCAACTCCACCGATCAGCTTGATCGGCACCAGGAACACGCAGGAGACATGTATAGTCAGGAAATTGTTGTTTCGATTTCGTGACCTTTTTGTCTTCCCTACGTAAAACGAGTCTCTGCCCCCTCCGCTCCAGAACAACGACTTCCCCAGCAGCGACTTCGTCAAGCACTCGAAACCAATTTTTCCTCGCCTCGGAGGCGGTCAGCCTTTTCACATGTACGATGTACAACTGAGCAAGAATGATGGCCTGTAGAAAGCCTGCTACTTCTCAGTTTGCGTCAAGCGCCGAATTGATTGTTCTTTGCAGAGCAGCCCCAATACGCTTGAAGCCGAGCAGTCGGCCAATCTCACGTACCATTTCGGGACGGTCCATCTGTCCACATTCTTTCTCCAACATCGTAGCAGCGGCTCTCACTTCCATGGGGGGCAGCACCGCCACCTGCAAAGTAGGGCGGGATTCTCTAGATCGATCTCGCACGGGAACGTTCTTGCTCTGTGCAACCGTAAACCAGAAATCTCCACTGAATGAGAGATGCTCTTCGTCGTGATGGTTGGCCCGAGCATCGCATAACGCCTGTCGGACTACTGCGGATATTCGTGCCCCCGTGCGATTCTTGCCCAGCACCGTCGCCAGCCGACGAGCCACCTCATCCACATGAACAGGCCCTTCAATCTTAACAATTCTCTGCACGACCTTTCCCAATTCTCTTAGAGGTATCTCATGGGGCTCCAAAGATGTCGAAACAGTAAAATTAGCCTTCTTATACGCGGGCGCGGTGATTGTTGATAGCTCGGAGGCAACGTATTCAGGACGGACCTCCACCGCCTCACCGGAACCTGCCAAGACGGCCTGTTGTGTACCGTTTTTGTCATTGGCACCAGGAACGCGGATTCCGACCATTACTCTCCGGTAGGCGTCTTCAAGCGCGCTCTTCAGACGCTCTGCTTCTTGGGCACGGCGGTGAAACCAGTCTGTGCTCCAGATACGATGGAACGTCCAGCCTAATCCTTCCAGTACATCTTGCCGTTGGCGGTCGCGTTCACGGGCGCTCAATGCACTGTGATAGGCAGCTCCGTCGCACTCCACAGCTAGAATATATTGTCCGGGTCTGTCGGGATGTCGAACCCCTACGTCAATCCGAAATCCTGCACTGCCCACCTGATAATCAGCCAGATATCCGAGTGATGTGATGACTTGGGCAACGTCTTCCTCAAAGGGGCTGTCCGGGCCACCGTTCATTATCGTGCGTTCATTCATCTGCCCCGTCTGAGCGAACTCCAGAAATCGTTTGAGCACTCGTGGTCCGTCACGGCTTGTCTTTGCCAGATTCATATCGCCAGGGTCGAATGAGGCAAACACCTGACAACGTGCTCGTGCACGGGTAAACAGGACATTCAAGCGTCGCTCCCCGCCCTCGCCGTTGATCGGCCCAAAGTTCATGCTGGCAAGCCGGCCATCCGCCTCATGCGGGCCATAGCCAACGCTTATCAGGATGACGTCGCGCTCGTCACCCTGCACGTTTTCGATGTTTTTTACGAATACGTCTTCGATATGAGTCTCACTCAGAAATTCATTCAGTACCCGGTCTTGGCGACGAGCATATTCCAGCACTTCGGTCATCATGTCGCTTTGCGCTTTGGAAAACGTCACAATACCCAGCGACAACCCAGGGCAGGTACGGGCGTGGTGTGCTACCACAGCGGCTATCTTCTCGGCCTCAATCCGATTCGTACCCGCGCGTCCTCCACCGCGGCTCTTGCTGGAATAGACCCCAGGTACCTTGTGGAAACTAAGACCGTAATGTTTGTCCAATTCCAGAGGAGACGGCGGCAGCACCAGCCGGTTTTCATAGAACTCTGCGTTCGAGACACGGATGAGCGACGGGTCCTTGGATCGGTAGTGCCACTCCAGCAGGCGTCGACCGAGCCCACGCGCTTCGCAGAGGGTGAGGATACTCTCCATCTCCGTCGCTCGAGTGGTCAATATATCCTCATCTTCCTCTTCGTCGCTATCATTGCCGCTGAGTCGATCGAAAAAAGATGTTGGCGGCAATTGTTTCTGATCGCCCACTACGACGATTTGCTGCGCCCTTGCGATAGCGCCCAAGGCATCTTCCGGACGTACCTGGCTGGCCTCATCTACGACCAGTAGATCGAACTTCAGCGACCCAGGCGGCAGAAACTGAGCGATGGAAATCGGACTCATCAGGAACACCGGCTTGATCCGCTGCACCATAGTGCCGGCCTTGGCGATCAGCCTGCGGAGCGGCATATGCCTTCTCTTGCGCCCTATCTCACTGCGGATAATTCCCATCGCCCCCGCCGCTCCCCGCGGCAACTGTGCCAGATGTTGCGAACGGATCAGGGTCTGCACCTCTGTCAGCCGGTCTGATTCCAGCCTACGAAACGCCTTCACAATCGCATGACGATCCAGATGGGCGAGTGCGGCAAGCTCGGGAATTCGCGCTTGGGCAAGCCGCCAACGCGCCTCGGCACAAGCATAGTTGAACTCATCCGCGGCGGCGGCCGGGGCCAGATCACCCGTGTCAATAGCGGTTATCAGCGCATCAAGGCCATCGTGTCGAATAGTTTTAGTGATATTCTCCAGTTGCGCCCACTCACCGTACCGATCAAGCCCGGCCTGTATAGTCCCCAAACGTTTTTGCAAGTCGATGAAAGGGATCGTTACCAATTCCTTAGTCAACCCGATAGCCTCAAGATCAAGCCCTAAACGTTCCACAACCTTTTGAATCGCATTGGTGGTTTTCTCGGCAAGATCAGCCAGTTCAGTCGCTATCGACTGTAATTTGGAAACAGCCCGTAACAAGCGCTCAAGACCATTCAGTGTCGGGATCAACCGAGTAGCTTC
Source organism: Binatia bacterium (assembly GCA_963422435.1). Classification (GTDB taxonomy): domain Bacteria; phylum Desulfobacterota; class Binatia; order Bin18; family Bin18; genus Bin18. The sequence goes on from OY729511.1 coordinate 3,555,844, forward strand.
TACCTCACCCAGCCAAGCAGCAGCTCTGGTAAGGCCGGCGAAATCGGTACGTTCATCCTGCCAGACACTGCCTAGTAATGTCTTCAGCCAAGTCCGGTCTTCGTCTAGCAGCCTGCACAGACTTTGATCACGGTCAAGCCTGCGCTGTGCTTGCTCTCGTTTGCTTTGCGCTTGGTTCAGTTTACTCTGTGCCTTAGCAAGTTTGTCCAGTAGCGCGAGTCGCTCCTCTGCCACCTTTGGAAACTCGCCCTGGCTTAGTTGCTCTAGCGTCTTACTAGCGGTTCGGTACCGATCACCGAGCCTCTTGAAGAAAGGCCAGATTCCGCTACCAGTGCCGCCTTTAATGGAGACTCGCAGATGTTCAACCGACGTTGTCCAAGCCTGATCGTAAAACGGAGTCCCTTGCTTTACCGCACCATACTCCTTCTCAGCGGCAATAAGGTCTCGCTTCGCGGTTTCCTCGTCCTGCTTTGCTCTAGTCCAGCTCGGACCGGCCTTTTGCAGCCTCTCTGCCACCAAGCCACCCGGCTCCTTACTGAATATCAGCCGGCTAAGCTCCATCGTACGCGCCGGCGGATTCCTCAGTAATTCTAGAATACGTTGCTTAGGGGCTTCCGGTACCGGCGGATTCCCCAGCAGCTCCAGAATACGGAGGTCACTATCGAGGTCTTTGATGCACTGTACTCTGGATAGTCCCAGTGCCGAAAACGTTGCGGCGTTATTAGTCAAGGCGGCATCGATGGACGCATTCGCCATACGCAATTCACTATCAAGACGCTGACGATCTGGGGGTTGAAGGTCTAACGCCCGGGTACCGGCAAAAGGGTGCTCGGCTCCCCGATTTCTCCAGCACCTTGGTCAGTTTATGAATCGCACGGTCGATCTCTTGACGTTTTTCATTCGTCAGTCGGTCCAGACCCTTCTGAGGCAGTTCAGGAGGCGGCTTACCTCGACTCGTGAAGTCGATGATTTCCGTCATGGCATCGAACGGGGAGAAGTCGTACCCGTCAATGTTTGAGTGCAAGAGAGCAGCAATCCGGTTCAACGCATCGCGTTGCGCTCGGAGTTTGTCAGGGGGTGGCGGCATTTGTGGAGAATCACTGGCGGCGTTCAGTGTTCGTCCCAACTCTTGCACCACGGCCTTCTTGTTGGCTTTGCGGGAATGCAGTTCCAGGCATAAGTCACCCAGTCCCACTTTTTCCAGACGTTTGTGAACCACGGACAGCGCTGCCATTTTCTCCGCCATGAACAGCACGGTTTTACCGTCGTGGGCGGCCGCGGCAATGATGTTGGTGATGGTTTGTGACTTGCCGGTTCCGGGCGGTCCCTGCACGACCAGATTGCGACCCTTGCGTATCTCCTCAATCACTTTGGTCTGGGACACATCGGCGTCAACAACCTGCACGATATCTACGGGTTCCAGCCGTTCGTCCAGCTTTTCGTCCAGTCCGAACAGGGGAGATATGGGATCAAACCCGTTCAGCAATAGGTTCTGCATAGTTTCGCTCTCGCCTAGAGAACCTGCCGGCCAGTTGGCCTGCTCCAGGTCATGCTGCATTAACTGCTTGGCGAAAGAGAAGAAGCCGAGCTGAATACCATTATCATCAATCTGCCAGCGTGGTTTGGCCGTGCAGGCGTCACGCACCTGTCCAAAGTAGTCTGACGGAGTGAAACTTTCTCCTGTCTCAATCTCTGGCAGAATCATGCCGAAGTCGTTCTTTATGCGCTCCTGAAATGGAAGGTTAGTGACAGTATCGTCATCGCGAGCCTGTAGATCGTAGGTGGAAGAACGCTCGTTACGAACCAGATCCACGGGGATGAGAATGAGCGGTGCTTCTCGCTGGATATTCGAGTTTTCGTCCTCGTACCAAGTGAGGAAACCCAACGCCAGGTAAAGAATGTTGATCCCCTGCTCCTCTTCCGCGGTTTTCGCATCCCGCGCCAGTCGCAGCAGGCGCTTCTGCAGGGCATCCACTCCCAAGGGCGTGTCAAGCAGCCGGTCGGTGAAACGCGACTCGTCTACAGTTTCTTCTTCTGGAGACAGAGCCACCTCTTGCAGAAGCACCTCGTCGGCAGTGTTCGTACCGGAATCGTTGTCATCATCCATCATATCTGAGGCGCAAAACTTCATCTTTCGGCCTTGGACCCGCAGGATGTCAAAGACATCGTCGGAGCGTTCGTTGATGATGTTCAGAAAGCTGCCAGTCTTGCGACTGCGATTCACATGGATCAGACGATTGCGCGTACCCGTGTCTACCAGTCTGCGTCGGGCGTCTTCAATCATCTCTACAATTTGCAGATTTTCTGCCATAGCGGTCCGTCGATATGGGGCAAGGGAATGGAGGCGGCGGGAATCGAACCCGCGTCCGAGAGTAGTCCACTCAAGGCATCTACAATGCGTAGCTCGTATTTTGATCTCATCCTCGGGCCTCCTACGAGCAGGATGCCCTCAGACCAGCCAAAGTAGAGTTTCGGGCGCGCACCCTTCGGCACAATGCGAGCCCTATCCCGATTTGTGTCGCCTTAGCCAACCCTACGGGCGCGGGTTGGTAAGACGCAAGCTGCTCTAGGCAGCAAGAGCGTAATCAAAATCGTCTGCAGTTACATTGCAGCCTGTCCGTTTTACGGGCGGGACAGAACCCCGGCATGCAGCCCTGGCTTTCTAGCCCACGTCGAAACCAGATCGCCCCCTTATCAGAATTATTTCGTCCCCGCAGAAGGGAAGAGTAGAGAGAGTATACTCTCCCTAGCCCGTTCGTCTATGCATGGCACGCTGGACATCGCGCTTCATCTCGCGTTCGCGAATGGCGGCGCGCTTATCATACATCCGTTTACCTTTGGCCAAAGCCAACTCGACCTTGACCCGACCGTCCTTAAAATACAGCCGCAGAGGAACCAGGGTCAATCCCTGCTCTTTTGTTTTACCCATCAGCCGCAGGATTTCTCTTTTGTGCAGCAGGAGCTTGCGCCTGCGGTTGGGGTCGCTGTTGAAATAATGGGCCGGTTTGTAGTCGCTGATATGCGCGTTCAATAAGAACGCCTCGCCCTTGTCGATCCGGCCATAGCTGTCTTTGAGATTGGCCCGACCGTCCCGGAGCGATTTGACCTCTCCGCCGTTCAGCACAATCCCGGCTTCGAGGGTTTCGTTAATGATATAGTCGTGCCGTGCCTTACGATTGACGCAGATTGCCCTCTCGGCGGATTTCTCTTTGGCCATACACAAACTCTGAGCCTATTGGAGCACGCAGTTATCAATCAGCCGGACCTCGCCGACCCAGACCGCGATAGCCAACAAGGTAGGACCGGATATCTGCTCCACCTCTTCGAGCGTTTCAGGATGGCACAGGGAGGCATACTCAACCCGCACCTCGGCGTTTTGGGTCAATACCTGCTGGACGGCCCGAAGAATAACCGCTGATGATGTTTGCCCGCTGGAGACCAATTCCTGGGCGGCCGCGAGCGCACGCGACACACACAGACTCGTCCCCCTTTCAGCCGCACTCAGCCGGTCATTCCGGGAACTCATGGCTAGGCCGTCGTCTTCGCGTACCGTTGGCAGGGTGACGATATCGATATCAAAGTTCAGGTCCTGGACCATGCGTTTAATGACAACACACTGCTGAAAGTCCTTCTCGCCAAATAGGGCGCAATGTGGGTTGACCATATTGAACAGCTTGGCCACCACCGTTGTCACCCCCCGAAAATGGCCGGGACGAAAGGCCCCGCACAAGGGGTGGCTGACTTTCTCGACCTCAACCGCGGTCTGGTAGCCATCGGGATAGATTTCAGCCGGTGGAGGCATGAACAATGCGTCGGTACCCAATGCTTCCAAGGCGCGTTCGTCCTGGGCCTCATCACGCGGGTATGTATCGAAGTCAGACGCCTGATTGAATTGCATGGGATTGACAAAAATGGAGACCACAACCACATCGCCCCGGTTTGTCGCCTCGCGCACCAGGCTGAGATGGCCTTCGTGCAAAAACCCCATGGTGGGGATAAAAGCCACGGTCTTACGCGCCAGGCGTTGGTCTTCCGACCAACGCTGCATCTCTCGAATGGTCCGAATAATCTGCACGGCTCTGGTTCCGGGTTTTAGTGGTACACGCTAGTGGAACGAGTGCTCATCCTGGGGGAAGGCCTGCTCCCGCACCTCGCTGATATAGGCATGCACCGCGTCGGCCACCACCTGCTCCAGATTGGCGTAGCGTTTGACGAATTTGGGCGTGAAATCACCGGACATGCCCAGCAGGTCATGCATCACCAGAATCTGGCCGTCACAGTGCGGGCCGGCACCAATACCAATGGTAGGAATGGGCAGCATGTCCGTTATCTCGGCAGCCAGGTCCATGGGGACGCCCTCCAGGACTACGGCAAAAGCGCCGGCGTTGGTGACGGCTTCCGCGTCTTCGATGAGCCGTTCCCGCGCGCCGGGCTGGCGGCCCGATTTCTTACCCTGGACCTTATAACCGCCCATGCGATGCACCGATTGCGGCGTCAGACCAACATGGCCCATCACGGGGATATCCACATTCACGATAGCCTTGATAACCCGCGCGATGTTGACCCCACCCTCCAGTTTGACGGCCTCGGCCCCGCCTTCCTTGAGCAAGCGCCCGGCATTGGCAATCGCGTCACAAATGCCGGCCTGGTAGGAGAGAAACGGCATGTCCCCCACAATGAGGGCACGCGGACGGGCTCGATTGACCAGCCTGAGGTGGTAGACCATATCGTCCATCGTGACCGGCAAGGTCGTATCTGCCCCCTGCACGGTCGTGCCCAAAGAATCGCCAACCAGCAGAAAGTCGATCCCACACTCGTCCAGGATGCGGGCAAACGGGTAGTCGTAGGCGGTCAGGGCCGTGATCTTTTGCCCGGACGCTTTCAGCCGTTGCAGTTCAGGAATCGAAATCTTTGTGGGTTGCATGGCGTCCCTCCTTACAGTCTGCATCTTCTCCACGAACCACAGCCGGAGGGCGTCGAGGCAGGGAGGGTGGTATAAAGACTACGGGGGCTTTTGCCAAAGCCGCACGCTGTCGCCATTCCCTGTCGTAGAGCTTTTCTGCCGTCCGTCTCGGTCCGTACAACTGGATCCAAGCGGTTTCCTGCACCTATCTTTTTGCCCCTCCAGAGCCTATTCGGGTCGACCGGTTTGTCGCCCGGTGGCTCCCCCGTCTGGGGCAACGCAATAGTATGGGCGTGCTGTTAGCATATTTGTCTGAGGATTGTCTAGGTGTTATGGGCTTTTCTTTTCTCGGATCAGCCTTCTTGTTAGAGTATAGTTATGAATAACCGCTTCTCTCAAGACGCTCTTGCACAGTGCCTGATGGTTGGTATTCCTCATCCAACCCTTGATGCCGAGACACGTCGGGTGCTTGCCGACGTGCAGCCCGGCGGCATCATCCTCTTTCAGCGGAATTATACGGACCCGGACACGCTCCAGGCCCTGTGTGCGGAGATACATGGCCTGACCCCCGAGCACCCGCCCTTGATTGCGCTTGACGCCGAAGGCGGGCGTGTCCATCGTCTCTCACCGCCATTTACCCATTTCCCGCCGGCTTTACAGATCGGCCAGACCGGCTCTCCGCAACTCGCCCATGAGGTCGGCAGCGCCCTTGGGCGGGAATTGCGCAGCGTGGGGATAGATATTGACTTTGCGCCCGTCCTGGATGTGTACAGCAACCCTGACAACACCGTTATTGGCGACCGCGCGTTTGGCTCTGACCCGCAGCGTGTAGCGGAGTTTGGCTGCGCACTGGCCACCGGATTGCGCGCGGCGGGCGTACTTCCGTGCGGCAAGCACTTTCCTGGACATGGGGCGACCGTCATCGATTCGCACGACGACCTGCCCTACGATGGGCGAGACAAGACGACCTTGGAGGCAGTTGACCTCATCCCTTTTCAGGCCGCCATTACCCAGGAGATCGAACTCTTGATGACCGCCCACGTTGTCTATCCGGCCCTGGACCCGCAGCAACCCGCCTCACTCTCCCCCGTCATTATGAACGATCTGCTGCGGAGACGATTAGGATTCCAGGGCGTCATTGTCTCGGACGATCTGGAGATGGGCGCTATTGTTCGGCATTCGTCCGTTGCAGCCGCGGCGGTTCAGGCGCTCAGCGCCGGAGCCGATATGCTGCTGGTTTGTCACAGTCTCGACCGGGCGCGGCAGGCTCATGACGCCTGCCTGCACGCTCTGCACGACGGGCGGCTGAGTGAGAGGCGTCTTGAGGCGGCACACGACCGGGTGCAATGCCTCAAGCGGCAGTGCATCGCCCGGCCCGACATCCCGCTCCGCCCCGTCGGCGCGCCGGAACACGCCAAGCTGGTCGACGCCATCGTCCGACTCGCGCAGGCATAGGCAGGGTTTCAATACCCCCGGAAGCAGAGGGCGACGCTTGGCGTTGATTCTGAAATCGGACCGGTTTCAGCCGCCGGCAGTCGCGTTATGCCAGGCGTTCGTTCGGCACCTTTCAGGAAGAGCCGGTCGAGGGAGCTCTGCGGTTCGATCTTAGCGTGGCGTCGGACGTAACGACCTTCCTGTTTCACCCCGACCAGACCGTCTCCGAGAACGCTGACGGTTCGCTGACAGTACGCTTCAAGGCAGGCGGTATAAACGAGAGGTGCTGGCCCCTCTTCACCTGGGGAGACAACGTGACGGTGGAACGTCCGAAGGCGCTCCGTCAGCGGCTGGCCCAAATGTGTTCAGCCCGCGCTGTCCATCATGCCGCCTGAACCGGCCAGTGTCTCACCGTTTTCTTTTGACAAACTTCGGCAACGACTGCTTATAGGGGCTGCGGGCGATCCCTTTTTCAGTGATGATCGCGCTGACTAGGCGATGAGGGGTGACATCAAAGGCGGGATGGGCAACCGCGACCTCGCTGGGAGCAATCTGTTGGCGCAGTACATGGGTGACTTCCTGGGCGGACCGCTCTTCAATCGGAATCTTCTTGCCGGAGGGACAGTCCAGGTCGATCGACGTGGTTGGGGCCGCCACATAGAACGGCACCTTGTGTCGTCCGGCCAGCACGGCAGAGGTATACGTGCCGATCTTGTTTGCCACATCCCCATTGGCCGCGGTGCGATCAGTGCCCACCACAACACAATCAATCGCGCCCTGTTGCATGAAATGGCCGATCATATTGTCGGTAATCAGGGTTGCGGGAATTCCCTCGCGCACGAGTTCCCAGGCGGTTAAACGCGCGCCCTGTAAATACGGCCGGGTTTCCGGCACAAAGACGGAGATATGCTTGTCCTGCTCCCAAGCGGTCCGGATCACCCCCAGGGCGGTTCCATACCCGGCTGTTGCCAGCGCCCCGGCATTACAATGGGTTAAAACAGTCGCCCCTTTGGGGATCAATTTTGCGCCGTAGCGCCCTATGCGCCGATTGGCAGTGATGTCTTCCTGATAGATTTTCAGGGCTTCCTGCTCCAGGGCTTCAATGAGGGCATCACGGCCTTTGGCCCGCGCTTTCTCATACCGACGTTGCATCCGGTCGATAGCCCAAAAGAGGTTGACTGCGGTCGGCCGCGTAGCGGCAAAGACCTGACAGATACGCGTAAACACGTCGGGCTGTAGACTCCGCTTGAGCTGCCGCACGCCAAGCGCAATCCCCATGGCAGCGGCAACCCCAATCGCAGGAGCCCCGCGAATCACCATATCGGTAATGGCTCGTGCGACGCTGCGGTAATCCGTGTAGGTACGATAGACTTCCCGGGTGGGTAAGGCGCGCTGATCGATCATCACGACTGCACCGTCCCGCCACGCTATGGTAGAAAACGCTGCTGACTTCATACCTTCCTTTCGCCTCGTATCTCCGTTATTCCCCGCGAGGTTTGGCTATCCATGGCGTGGCGATTCGGACTCCCCCTCGACGAGTTGGACTCCCTCGTCAGGCGTCCAGACCGCCACAACCGTATCGTCTCCCGCCCTTTTGAGCGTTACGCTTTCCAACCCGACTCCCGGCTCGAACACCGCGAGGTCCTGGCCGTTCTTCTGCCAAGTCGTTGCCACCAGTTCGGCTACGGTGGAGCGCTGGTCAGGGGTCAGGTTAGCCCATTCTTGAGAGACGGATACGGACACCGAGCGCCCGGCATTACTGGCCTCCATGCCGTAGTACACATCCGACCAGCGGCTTTCGGAGAGTTGGGTGTCAGTGCGGTAGACACAGGTCCAAAAGGCCGGGCTGATATTGGCAGGCAGGTCCGACGGGGGCTGCGGCTCCTCGTGGCCTATTGAGTCTTCGGATTGTTGCTCTGGCGACTGCGCCTCGTCCGGCGAGCGAAAATAGATAAAAAGTCCAATCAGCACCAGGACAAAGGTAGTCGGTATTTTTCGCAGCCCGGCACCGATAGCACCCAGGAGGGTCTGGGTCGGGTTTTTCTTGGCGGCCTGCTTAGGCGTAGGGGATCGAGGAGTTCTGGCCATGCGTGCAGTATCATTGGCGGGTGACTCGTGGTCAGGAAGACCATTCTGACCACCGGACCCTGGTCACTTCACTGTCCTCTAGTCCCACAGGCGCTGCGAAGCGAGGCGCGCGCCTTCGGCACACGCCCGCAGCTTGGCCCACACCACGCCCTCAGACACCATCTCCCAGCCGGCAAACGTGCCAAAGCCGCAGTCCGAACCGGCAATGACGCGAGTCCGGTCACCGACCGCATCGACGACTTGGCAAAGGCGGTCGGCGACGATTTCCGGATGCTCGATATAGTTGGTTGTGGAATCGATCACACCGGGGATGAGCAGCATCGAGTCGGGTAAGGGATGCTGCCGAAAGGCTTTATATTCGTGTTGATGGCGGGGATTCGCCAGCTCGATGGACAGGGCGCCAACCTTGGCCTGATAGAGAGCAGGAAGAATATCGGCCAGCGGCACATCGTGATTATGAGGACCGTCATAATTCCCCCAGCAGATATGCAGCCGGATACGCTCGGCCGGGATATTCTCAGTGGCGCGGTTGACGGCTTCGATATGGGTCTCAATGGTCTTCTGAAATTCGGCGAGGGTCTGATCCTGAAAGAGGAAGGTTCGCTCCATAGCCAAGTCGGGGGCATCGAGTTGCAGCAGCAGGTCCTGGGCGTGGATGTATTCGTATTCCTTCTTCATCTGCTCAGCCACCGCCAGCACATAGGCCTCGTGCGAATCGTAATAGGCATTCAGCATGGTGGTGGCAATAATACCGGGCGAAGCCGCGGTCATGAAGCGTTCGGTAAATGCCGCCTGCTCCGTACAGCGTAGAAACAACGCGCATTCGCCCTGCACGGCGGACAGGTCGTCGTAGGCGACCTCAGCAATGGCCTGCGGAGCGTTGAAGACCTTGGCCCGCATCATATTGCGACGCTGCATCATGGCCGTGAAATCCGGGAATTCCGCCATGTCCTGCGGAGTGGGCCGTTTGCTCTCTCCGCCAAAGCCGCACATGCGCTGCGGCACATAGGTCTGAAAACCGATGCGCGGCTGTTCGCCGTCATTGATGATATCCATACCGGCTTTGAGCTGTTCATCAATCACGTGTTGGACGGCTGTTTCGGATTGACGGACCAGGGCCGCGACATCTATGGCCTTGCCCTGCTCCTGGTCAATCAGCAGATCGGTCAGCGCAGGATTACGCGGCAGACTGCCGACGTGGGTGGTGAGAATCCGTTCGTCACTCTTTTGCATGAGCAATCCCCGTTTAGCACTGATGGTATAAAGGATGGCCTCGGACTGCGGTCCGGACCTTATTCATATGATCCCCCTCCAGATTGGCGATAAAAAGGTCCTGCATATCAGGACCGCCAAACGCGCAGTTGGTTGGAAAGGCCAGCGCGGTGCCGTCCGGGTCGTGGATGAAGGTTTCCCAGTTCCCGTTCGGATCGACCTTTATGACTCTGTTTCGGGGCTCCAGCCTGCCGTTCTCCGGTACGCCGGGCAGCGTGATATACAGGTTGCGGTCCACATCAAAGGCCATCCCGTCCGGCAGGGCCGGAAAGTCTCTGGCATAGATTTCGGGCGGACCAAAGGTGCCGTCTTTCTTGATCTGGATACGGACGCAATCGTTCCGCGAACTCTCCAGGACATAGACTGCATCCTCGTTGGGGTCGATGGCCGTCCCGTTGGCAAAATAAATTCCGGTGGCGACGACCTCGCCCCTGCCGTCGGGGCGAATACGCACCACCGCGCCGTTGGGTTGGGGATTGGTAAACTCCTGAAACACCTCGCGGCCCGGTTGGGAGCTGGAGTTCGAGACGTAGAGATTGCCCTCGGCGTCGTAGCTGGCGAAGTTCGGAATCGAAATCGGAAAGTCTCCGGCGTGGTCAGCGACGAGGGAAACTTTCCCGTCGGGCGACAGCCGCATCACCGCTTTATGCCTGAGGTCGCAGTAGACAAAATGACCTTCCCGGTCCAGCGTGACGCCGTTGGGAATGGCCCGGTCCGGCAACTGGGCGACCTCGTGGACGACCCCGGCCGGACTGACTGTATACACAATGCCATTACGCCCGCCCGCCCAGGCATTGCCTTCTTTATCAATGACCACACCTTCAGCCCTGAGCACGCCAGAGCCAAAGACTTCCACCTGCTCAACGGGAATCATCGCGGTCATACCTTCTCCCTGTCTTGTATCTTGACGTCCAACCAGGGACCGATCAGTACAGCCGGGTCTGTCCGGAATACGCTAACGGTCCTCTGCGTACAGCACCCCTTTCTCTTGGAGTGCGGCGATGGTTTCCTTGCTATAGCTGAGCTGTTCTCGCAGCACTTCAGCGCTGTGCTGGCCTAAAAGCGGAGCGTGAATGTCCGGGAGCCGGGGGAACTCGGAGTACTTCAGCGGGAAGCCCGGGATGGTGACTTCGCCCAAGATGGGGTCGGGCACCGTCCTGACCATCTCCCGCGCCTTGAAATACGGGTGGGCCAAAATATCGGTGATGGACATGACGGGGGCGGACGGAACCCGATGCTCTTCAAAGATTTGGAGGACGGCTGCATCACTCGGCTGCGCCTGCATCCACGCTTCGATCATCGGAATGAGTTCGCCCTGGTTCTTCCCTCGCTCGGCATTGGTCGCAAAGCGGGCGTCTTCAATCAGCTCCGTCCGGCCCATGGCCTTGCACATATTGGCCCACTGTCGATCCAGAACGAGGACGACGATCCAGCCCTCGGGCCCTTTGAACACTCCACACGGACACACCAGGGGATGGTGGGACCCCATCCGGAGCGGCACAAACTCGCCCTTGCTCATGGTATGGCCCTGCACATTGACCTCGTGCATATGGAACATGGCATCAACCATGGATAGGTCTATATATTGACCGACACCGGTCCGTTCCCGGTGGTATAAGGCATAGCCCAGGGCCGCAAAGGCGTGAACGCCACTGCTGACATCGGCGATACCGAGCCCGACAAACTGCGGCGGCCCGTCCGGACTGCCGGTCATATGCATGATGCCGGAGAAGGCTTGCGCAATAAAATCGTAACCCACCTTGTGAGACAGCGGGCTTTTGCGCCCAAAGGCGGAGATCGAGACCATGATAACCTGGGGGTTGATGGTCTTGAGCGACGGATAGTCAAGATTCCGTTTTTCCATCACGCCTGGCCCAAAATTCTCGACCACAACATCTACTGTCGGAATCAAGGCCCGCAGGATGTCAAGGGATTCAGGCTTGTCGAAATCGAGACAGAGACTTTTTTTGCCGCGATTTTGCTGGACAAAATACGCGCTCCGCTCATCCTGAATAAACGGCAGCAAACGCGACGGATCACCCATGGGCGCCTGTTCGACCTTGATAATATTGGCACCCATCTCTGCCATGAGACGGGTCACGGTCGGTCCGGCCAAGTATTGGGTAAAGTCCAGGACGGTCACGCCGGAAAGCATATACTGCGAGTCATTGGTCTGTTGCATGCTGCACCTCCGCTTCATCCGTGCCGGTACGACGGGTGGTGTAACACGGGTCCTCTGAAAAAGCGAGCCTTTTTCAGGCATTCACAGGAGGAGGGGTGCTATTCGAGAGATCTGACAGACGTGAGCAACTGCCGAATGCTTTACGACGCGGATTCTTGTGAGGAAGGAACCGGGGCCGGATATTTCCAGGTCAACGACAACAGCGTGTCGCCACCGGGAAGCGAGGTGGATTCTGATTCGGGCGCAACATCGGCAGGGACTTCCGGGTGTCGGTTGCGCGCCTCAGCAATCGCCATCTGAACGAGGTCTTGCTGCGCTGACGGCGCCTCACCGTTCAGCGAGTCTTTGAGCTCGGAAGCTCGGAGCTTGACGGTAACGGTCACCTGCATTGCCGCAGAACTGCGAGGTGGCAGTGGGGGGGGGCCGCTGGCCTCAATGTCAACTTCAAGTTCGGTTGGCACTTCAACCGCGTTCGGCTCGACTTCCACCACCGGTATCTCTGGCTCTGGGGCGGGAGGCGTTTCACGTTCAGAATCAGGGGGTGGCGCAGCTTCCCCTTGAGAGATGGGAGCCTGACCCGTTTCCTGCCGCGTCTCTTTGTCGCGTTCCTGATCGTCTCGTCTTCTCCGCCCCCGGCCTGGCGTTCCCCGCCGCCGTCTGCCCCGTTCGTTTGCGTCGGCCTCGCTCGCTTCTTCTCGTTGGCGTTGCACCCGCTGGCGGCCGGGAACGAGTCCGAAGGCCAGATACTGACAGGCCTCCGTCGAAATGTACTCAAAGGCATCGTTCGCAAAGTCGAGCGCTTTTTCTTCGGTGTACGCGTCAACATCGCAGTCGACAAACACCATGCAGTATGCATGGTTCCCTGCTGACGCAGAGCTTGGGCCTGCACTCAGTTCGTGTTCATAGTAACGGACTCGTTGATGAGAGAAGGACGCGAAGAGGGATGAAACGGTCTCTTGGATCTCTTCTGTTGAATATCCACTGGCTTCAAAAACGGCTAAGGCATGAAATTTGGGCATACTTCACAGAACTGTATAGAGCGCGGCGCACATCCGCAAGAGCCGTCAGAATAGAAAAAGGGCAGGGACAGACTGTGCATCCTCCCGTAGACACTGGACCTTTGCGACATTTGGGCGTAGGCTGGGGGGTAGTTTTTCGGTCGGGCTGACACAGCCCGTCTCGTTTCTGTTCCTATAATACAGTAGGACAGAGCGGACCGAGCCTCGGGCCGGTAGCGGCGATCGGTTCCTGGCTGAGCGGATTCTGGCCCCGCGCTGGGTGCGCCGAGAAAGGAGGTGGTCTAGTGCAGTTATCAACGATGGTGATCAGTGAGGTGGTGGCCTCTTAGGCCGACCTGCCCCCAATCGGGTGGTCGCTTGGGAGGACCAGGCACCACCGTAACCCCGGCAGCCCGTGTTCATCACCCACGGGACGTTCCTGCGGACGTAGCACTGTCGGGGTTTTTTCTGAGGATCGACAGCGAAACCGATCAGATAAGCAAGCCGGCCGTGATCTTGATTGCTGCCAGGTAACGTTGGAGCGTTAGCGTTTTTTGGCTTGGGCCTCAATCAGCAACCATTACGCCTGGCCGATTCCGCACAGGCTGCGGTATTCAGCCTCGGACCAGCCCTGGCCCCCTCTCTTGCGGGCAACGTCGAGTACCCGCGTCAGCACCGATTCACACAGCTCGAGTAAGGGCAGGAGTTCCCGGTCCACCCCATCCAGCCGGGCCTCAAGGAATGCAGCCTGGACACGGGGCAGCAGGCTAGCAAGCCCTGCCTGTGCGCGGTGGCCGCTTTCCTGACGAGGGGGAGCATCCTCACTTGCGGTAGAAAAAAAGCAAAGCCGAGTTGACCGGGGTTTGGTGCGTGGGCTGTTTTGTCTGTCACCGCTTGGGCCTGCCTTCAACGGCCGTGCTTCCACAGGCGTCCAGGATAAAGGCGTCGAACAAGAGACGTGGAGAGGTCGGACGCGATTTGAGGGCGAGGTCCAGTTGCGAGGCGTGGCGCAGGATACGCCGCAGGTCCGCATTTGAAAAGACACGACCCTGCTCCACTGCAGCCCGCAGCCGCTGGCCGCGCAAGCCGACCGCCCGTTCAATCTGACTGTGCGGGGCATTGGCCTCGGACAAATCCTTGACCTGCCACAGACGCCGGAAGTGGCTGACCAGCGCGTGCAAGGCTGGGAGGGCGCGTTTCTCGTCGTTCAATACTTCCTGTACCAGGCGTACCGCCCGTTTGCTGTTCCGTCGCCCCAAAGCATCGGCCAGATCAAAAGCCGAGTGCTGATGCAGATCCCCCGTACATTGCCTGACCACGGCCTGGTCTATTTCGGTTGCTGGGAAAACAAAGGCAACCAGCTTGTCAATCTCGGTGGACAGGGCAAGCAGATCCGTTCCAATATGATCGGCCAAATACGAGGCCGCCTCGGCGCTGAGACGGACGCCCCGTTCCCGAGCAAAACGCTGCGCCCAGCCGGGGATTTGGTTGACAAAAGGCGGGCGGAATTCGCCAACAAAGCCACGCTTTGCGCACACAGAAAAGAATTTCTGGCTGAGCGTGACCCTACCCTGCACGCAGACCACCAGGGGCTGACTTTCATCCCGGAGTTCGGCTTCAGTCGCCAGACGTTCCCGGTCTGCGGCCGACAGTTGCCCTGCGCTCTTGAGAACGACTAATTGACGTTCGGCAAACAGTGAGGCAGTGCCCCAGGCTTCAAGTACCTGCTCAAGTGGATATTCTCCCGCATAAAACGTATGCACCGCCGGGTTTTCACCCAGACGCGCCCGCACCTGGGCGATGGCGCGATTAATAAAATATGCCTCCTCACCGTGAAAGAGGTAGAGCGGATAGAGCGGCTCTTTGGTCAGGAGCGCAAAAATTTCGTCGGGTTGGCGAAACGTCTTTCTCGTCTGCATCGAAGCGGGCGCGCTATGACCTGATACTGACCTTCAGTTGGCGCGAAACGGATTCGGTCGAAACGATATGCCGCTGGAGTTCCATTTCTTTCTCATCGAAGCCAAAGGCCAAACCCAGGAGCTGGGGGAGGTGGATAATCGGCATCCCGATCTGGGTCCCGGCCTGTTTCTCGGCCGTCGGCTGGTTGGCGTCAAGATTCAGGTGACACAGGGGACAGGGGGTCACCATGCAGTCGGCTCCCTTCGTCTTGGCGTCACCGGTATGATCGCTCACCATCCGCATTGAATTTTCTTCGTTGACCGTCAGAATCGGAAATCCGCAGCATTTGGACTTTCCGCTCGAATCTACGGACTCGGCACCAAGAACATCGAGCAAGTCTTCTAAATAGGTTTTCCGCCCCGACAGGCCTTTGGGCGCAATAATAGAGGTTGGACGACGGATGTAGCAGCCATAGAACGGCGCAACCTTGAGACCGGTCAGTTTCCGCTTGATATACGGCTTGAGGTTCTCCACTCCATAGTCTTCCATCAGCACCCATAAGAGGTGCTTGACTTCCACCGTGCCTCTGTATTCCAACCCCTCCTCGGCAAGATATTCGGCATTAATCTTCTGGCGATACTCAGGCTCGTTTTTGAAGCGGTGGTTGGCCTGGGTAAAGACCCCCTGACAGGTACTACAGATCGTCATGAGGGAGGAAAGCCCCATGGCTTCCACCTTGGCCAAGGTCCGCGCGTTGATGGGGTCGGACAGATCACGGCTCAACACCCCGGCACCGGTACAGCCGACATCGGTCACTTCTTCGATTTCGATCCCGAGTGTTTCCGCCACCTTGACCGAAGCGGGATAGAGTTCAGGACAGGCCCCGCGCGACACACAGCCTGGATAGAATGCGTACTTCATACCTCGCTCCTCTGGGCTTTGTCTATGATGCGTCGAATCGCCTCGGCGCCCGGCCGCTTGGGGTGAAGATACGGCAGCGGGGCCTTGCCTTTTGGAATGGCCCGGATCACCGTGGGCAGGAGTTTGGCCAAGCCGGCGATATTGGTCAGGCCCTCACTCTCGATCGCCAGCCGGCCTTCATCCAGCCAGCCGCTGCGCTTGACCGAATTCAGGAAGCTGTCGTAATGCCGCTGCACCTTGGGATTTCTGGTGCCGGAGCGAATGCCCTGTCGAATCGCCTCGTCACGGACCTCGAACAGCCGGTCCGTCGGCTCCAGGCCCAAGGGGCAATGCCCATTGGCCTCAAAACAGTGCGTACAGTCCCAGACACCACCGGGCTCGCTGACCAGCGTTAAGCGCTCGTTGTGCTGTCCGTCACGCGGGTCGAAAACGGCTCGATACGCCTTGGTCAGGGCGGCCGGACCGACAAAGTCCTTGTCGATCTTAATCACCGCGCAGCCTTCGTCACACAGGCCGCACATGATACAGCTCATCGCCTTGCGGACTTCGGCCAGTTGCTCCTCGGCGACCACGTATTCACCCTCGGGCTCCGGCTCGCGGGGCGTAATCCAGGGCTGGACCGACTTGATCTTCTTCCACAGGAAGCTCTCCAAGTCATACACCAGGTCTTTCAGCACCGGGATATTGCGAATAGGTTCGACGGTCACAACGCCATTCTTGACCGTTTTGGCGATTTTCAGGGTGCAGCCCAGCCGGCCTTTTTTGTTTATACGGAGCGCGCAGTCCCCACACGACCCCCGCTCACACGAGGCCCGAAACGCCAGGCTGGGGTCCTGTTCATCCCGAATCTGTCTGAGCCCGTCCATCACGGTTGCTGAATCCGGCAGGTCTACTTGGTAGGTCGCAAAATCCGGTTTGCTCCCATTTTCAGGGTCGAAACGGTAGACCTTAAATGTTGTTTCCATAGGTCCCCTCCATGCTCTGCCTTCAGTAATAAATTCCCCTCACGCAGACTGTCCGGCATTGACCGGACTGGTGGCCAGGTTGGGTCCATCGGGTCCACACGTCACCAACGAGTGATGCTGTCCCCCCGCGTCGTTCGTTGCCGGAAAGTCACGCCGCTGGTGGACGCCACGGCTTTCCTGTCGTTCCTGGGCCGCAGTCACAATGGCTCCGGCAACGTCGAGCAGCGCTCCCAACTCATAAAAAGTGAGCAATTCATGGTTGTACATCTTGCCGTGATGTCGGAGCCCAACCTGAGCGTAGCGCACCTGTAAGTCGGTGACACAGCGGGCGGCCTCCCGCAACCCGGCCTCGTCCCGTAAGAGTCCAACGTACTCAGCCATAGCGCTCGCCAGGGCGCGCTGAATCGCAACAACCGTATCCCCAGACGTAGGCCGGGAAAAAATCGCCTCCAGTGTGTGTTGAGCGTCCTGCAGGGTAGAGTCGGCAATCGTCTGGGGAGCGATGTTCGACGCATGGGCAGCGGCAGCGCTGCCGGCCCGCCGACCAAAGACAACGCTGGCGGTCAGCGCATTCCCGGCCAAGGCGTTGGCCCCGTGCACCCCAGGGGAGGCACACTCTCCGGCGGCAAACAGACCGGAGACAGCCGTTGCCCCGTTGGTATCGGTCTGGATGCCCCCCAGGACACGATGCATGCGCGGCATGACCGACAGCGGCGCTGAGTCCAGACTGATCCCGGCCATCTCATTGGCCGCCCGCTCCAAATAGAGGAATCGGGCGTGAATACGCTCTTTGCCAATCGAGCGAAAATCGAGTGTCGCGCCATCCTCGGCGGAAGCGAGCAAGCGACACAGCGCGTCTCGGAGCGGCAGGTCGTTTGTCTGAAGGATGGGCTGGCCGGCCGTGTTGCACAGCACAGCGCCCTCGCCCAAGGCGCCTTCAGAGGCAAAGGCGGCCCGGTTACAAAAACCTAGCGGATGGTATTGCACCATCTCCATGTCTCTGAGGCTCAGCCCGGCTCTATAGGCCAGGCTCATGCCGTCACCACAGCACGATTGCGAGGCCGTACTCGGTGCATAGACGCGCCCGGCGCCGCCTGTGGCCAGCACAACAGCGGACGCACTGAACGCCTCAAGGTTACCTGTTCCAAGTTCCAGTGCGAGCACCCCGCGACAGAGTCCGTCCTCAACAACGAGGGAGGTCACAAGCCACTCTTCATGACTGGGCATATCCGCCCGCATACATTGCTCATGAAGCGAGTTAAGCACGGCATGGCCGGTCATATCGGCAGAAAACGCCGTGCGCGGGAGGGTATGCCCGCCGAGGGCCCACCGGTTGAGTTTGCCTTCAGCATTCCGGTTGAACGGCACTCCGATATGGTCGAGACGAATAATGTCGTCTGAGGCGGCGCGGCACATCTCCTCAACAGCCGCCTGCTCGCACAGGCCCGCCCCGGCCCGTATCGTATCCTGGGCGTGCTGCTGCCACGAATCGTCGGCTCCAAAGGCCGCATTCAATCCGTCTGACGACGTCGCGGAATGGCTGCGCAGCGGATGGGTCTTGCTGAGCAGGGCAACTTGTACTCCGGCATGCTTGCCCGCAAGGGCGGCCTGAAGTCCGGCAACCCCGCCACCGACAATAAGAACATCGCATTCTGGCATTGGCGTTCTCTAGCGCAAGACACTATAACCGAAATGGCACGAGAAGGGCAAATCCAACCAAGCGCTATTCGTCACCCCTCCTCGCGTTGTGTTCTTGCAGTCCTCCGCCGTGCAGCCGACGCATCTTTTTCCGCGTCGGTCCCGGCACATTCGATCAGTCGCTTTTCCGTGACAATATAGTCCACGCGCTCGTCATGCGTCTCAACAGGAAGGTGTGGGACGACTTGGCATTCATAGGCCAGACCAATGCGTAGCGCTCCGGCTAATACGCCTCTCAACGCCCGGTCATAATAGCCTCGGCCCCGTCCGAGCCGGTGTCCGGCCCGACCAAAACCAACGCCGGGGAGCAGCGCGAGATCAGTCTGAACGCCACTCGTGATCAGGTCTTCTCCGGGTGGGACCAAGATGTCAAACACCCCCGGAATCAAAGGCTCGTTGTCGTGCCGCCTGACAAACTCGACCTCCCGTTTATCCGCCGTCACTCTCGGATAGTAGACGGCTATTCCTCGCCGCCGGGCTTCCTGCCACAGTCCTTCGGTGTCTACCTCATTTTCATCAGGGCTATATAGAAGAATCTGCCGCGCCTGGTGAAACATCGCCTGCGCGCACAAACGATCAGCAATCCGCTGACCGTTTGCCTTGATATCCTGGGCTGAGAGGGCCCGCCGCCGCTGACGGAGCAGCGTGCGCAGCCGTCGTTTTTCGGCCAGCATGGGTAGCCATACAGACTAGCGCGACTCCGCTAGCCACGTTGGGGCAAGGTGAAGGTCGCCGCGCCGGTCAGAATCTTCTCCCCTTTTTGATTCTGCTGCCAGATCTCACAATCGACCCGGGGCTCGTCATTGGTATGATACGTCCGCGTCACCACTCCACCACAGGTCAAGCGATCACCCGGAAAAACGTTAGCGGCAAAACGCAGCTTGGTTTTGCGCAGGTCCCAGGGACGGTGCAGCCAATCGGTCAGAAAACGATACAGAAAGGTTTCGTTGAGGGGACCTTGCTGTACAACGTCAGGCAGCCCGCGTTCCTGTGCGTAGACGCGGTCGAGGTGGAGCGGATTGGTGTCGCGTAGAATAATGGCGGCAGGGATATAGTCCAGGCGGTCCATCGGACCATAGGTCGCCTGGGGGAGCGGCATCCCCTCATACACCTCGTCAAAAAAGATTTTCGGTCGGGTATCCATTGGCTATTTGAACAGGATATACGACTGCGCCCCCTGAAAGGCCACCGCTTCGGAGTCGTCTGTCGCCGTAAAACGGACCTGGATCACGTCAAACGTGCGTTTCCCCTTTTTCTCGTACACGTCCGCCACTTCGGACCGAACGGTCAGCGTTTCTCCGACATAGAGGGGCCGCAGATATTCCAACTCCTGCTCGCCGAACATGGCGGTTCCGGTCCGGTAGTTGAACAGAAAGTCTTTCTCCCAATCAAAAGCTCGAAGCAGCGCTTGGACCGCAACGAACGGGGCAAACGAGGGTGGAATAACCCGGCGGTCATAGCCCACCGCCTGGGCTTTTTCGTCACTCAGAAAGGCGGCCTGCTCCTCGCCCGCAACCGGTAGATAGTCCTGGATATCGTCCTCACGAATGGTGTAGCGAACTGGAGACAGGATGCGACCGATCAGGCAGGTCCGATCCGGCGCTGTGACAGATTCTTGGCTGGCCATAGACTGGAGCGGGACGCCGGACCTGACGCCCCTCGGGACTACTTGCCAAAGACCGCGTTGACCAGTTCGGTATCCAGGTATTCCGTGACTTGCTGCACTTTCCCGTTTTCAAGTCGGAAGACTTGGGCATAGGTGTTGTTATACGCCTTGCCGGACTTGGTCATGGACTCGCCGTGGCCTTGCAGGACGACCTTGTCCCCTTCCGCAATCAGATTCTCCACGTGCATGGTCAGCCCGTTTTCGAGCTGGGCTCCGAGGGGGGCCAGGAGTTTTTCGATGAATTCCTGTTTGCCCTTGAATACGCCCGAGAATTTGGTCGAGCCGATCAGGGTGAAATTGACATCATCCGCCAGCGTACTCAAAAAGGCATCTGCGTTCCCTTTCGAGAGTTCGGCAAACATATTGCTGATGATTTCCTTATTCTCTGCTGCACTCATGATTTCCTCCTGTGAAATATCCTTCGCCGGGAGAACTGTACGCCGGATGACAAAAGGGTGTCAAGATTCAGATACCCGTGCGCCGTTTGAACTCGCAGGCGTCTGCCTCCCTAACGTCCAGGGAAGTGCGCGCGCAGCCAGTCCACAATCACTTTCATTGTCGCGTCGCGTCCGCCGCGGTCGGGCTGTGACGCGAGCGGAAAACCAAAGTGATCGGCGTCTACATGCGCCAGGTGTTTGTCGTCAGCCGGCGAGTGTTGATAGACGGCTTCTGATTCCTGCGGATAAATGGCGTGATCTCCGGTGTGATTCACGACCAGGGTCGGCAGGCTGAGGTGGGCGATATTGTCGAGCACAGCCGCTCGCGAGGACCGACCCGACCAGGTGCTCAGCCAGGCGCGCGGCGTCTGGTATTTGGCAAAGCCGACCTCAAGGTAGTTAAACAGGTCTGGCCGCGGCGACCAGAGCGAGCCATACTCCCGCGCCGAGGGGTGAATCGACGGGTCGGTATAGGCCAGATTCGCCTCAGTACGGTGGATCTCCATATAGCGCCCAACGAGGGCCCGCCGGCTGAGAAAATTTCTCCGCTCAAGCGACTGGCCCTCAAAGTCCGGCTGTCGAATCTGTTCTTGAAAAGAGCGCTGCTCGTCAACATAGTGACGGGCACTGGCGTCAATACGCTACACTCGCTGCAGCTGGGCGGCACGGTAGCGTGCGATGAATTCGGCGCTATACGAGCTGGGCTGGGGCGGCTCACAAAAGCCGTTGGCCGGATGATACATATCCAGGCTGGGGTCACAGGAGAGCGGGTCGTCCTCGTCCGTCACCGAGGGGTCAATGGCGCCTTCCAGGAATTTTCCCTCCCCAAGGTGGGCCGCCAGAAAGATCATCCCATCGGCGTGGGGCAGTTGAAATCGATTCAGATCGTACGGGTCGCCGGCCGGGGTCGTTGTCAGCCGGTCTGGCGGGGCGGTAGCGGCTTGGGCCAGATAAAAGGCGTATAAGGAGCCGCCGCCACTATTGCCGATCAGCACGATGTGCTCAAAGCCCCGTTCTTCTCTGAGGTAACGCAGGCTGGCGGCGATATCCAACAGCAGCATTTCGTGGATACAGGCGATATCGTTGCTGGGCCAACGGCCTTCCTGACCAAACGCGGCATAACCGCCATCGAGCAGATAGGGAATGGCATAGTGACGGCTCATATCCGCCCGCGGGTGCATCAGGCACACCACCGTTTTCTCTCCGCCGCGGATGTACAGCACGCCTTTTGATTCGCCCCGGTCCTCTGCGGTAAACGGAATAATCTCAGCGTTTGTGTGTGACGGGAGCGTCTCAAATGAAATCAGGCTGAGGCCCTGGGCCGAATAGCGCGGGATGCGGGCGAGTGCCATAGTCAGTCTTCCTTTCTCACACTGCCTCATGAGACATAGAAGACCCCGCTCTTCTTGTCAAAACAGAGAAGAGCGGCTTTTCCTGACTCGCCCTTGCACCCCTGCCCTTTTCCTAGCAGTATATGGCGCAAGGAAGAGAGGTTTGTATGGCGACACTGGCACGTGAACGTTTCACCGCTCTTGTCTCAGGACCCGAAGCAGAACTGGACCTTGCCGAAGCCGCCCTGCTGATTGCGCAGGAAGAACAGCCAAACCTCGACGTTGCCTACTACTTGCAGCGCCTCGACCAACTCGCGGAAGCGGTGCGCGCCAAGCTGCCCGAGTCCCCTACCCCCCAAGACCGGATTCAGGCCCTCAACACCCATCTCTTTTTTGAGGAAGGTCTGAGGGGTAATGCCAGCGAATATTATGACCCGCGCAACAGCTTTCTGAATGAAGTCTTGGAGCGGAAGACCGGTATCCCGATCACCCTGTCCGTTCTGTACATGGAGGTGGGCCGGCGCCTGGGTCTTTCCCTCGCCGGGGTTGGATTTCCGGGACATTTCCTGGTCAAGTATGTCGGCCCGGATGAAGAGCAGATTCTCGACCCGTTTGCCGGTGGGGCAGCGGTGACCGAAGAGCAACTCGCCGCAAAGCTCAAGAGCATGTATGGGGACAATAATCCCTTTATGGCCCAAATCCCTCAGTTGCTTACCCCGGCAACGAAAAAAGAAATCCTCATCCGTATGCTTCGCAACTTAAAAGGCGTCTATCTGCAAAAGGGCGACTTTACCCGCGCCTTGAGCACCATTGACCGGATTCTTTTGCTGGCACCGGATTTTGTCATAGAGGTCCGCGACCGCGGAGCCGTTCAGCAACGCTTGGGCCGCATGCAGGGTGCTATCCGCGACTTCAAGAAATATCTGCAACTGGCACCCAAGGCCGAAGATGCGGCAAACATCCGCGCCCTTATCCAGCGTTCGGTCGCCCAGTTAAACTAAGATAATGGCCAATGCCATGCGGCCTGTTCGCGTCTCAGCCGGTCTCGTGACCCGCTCCGGCCGGCTACTTATCTGTCAGCGGCGCAGAGAGGCATTGCACGCCCTGAAATGGGAATTCCCCGGCGGCAAAGTCAAAACTGGTGAAGATGAGGCGGCCGGTCTGCTACGTGAACTGGAGGAAGAACTCGGAATTCAGGCCACCGTGGGAAAAGAACTCCACCGCACTAACCATACCTATCCGAGTGGCCGGAGTGTGGCCCTGACCTTCTTCCATGTTCCCGCCTACCAGGGCGCTCTGGCCAATAATGTTTTTGAGACTCTCGCCTGGGTGGAACCGACACAACTCCTCCGCTACGACTTTCTTGAGGGCACTATCGCCTTTGTCTCCAACTTGGCGCAGGGGCGGTGGAGCCATATCTTCTCCGGCTAAACCGGCTGATCGCCGCTCCGCCCACCTCACACCTTGAACCGGAAGTGAACGACATCGCCGTCCTGCATGATGTAGTCTTTGCCTTCCAGCCGCATTTTTCCCGCGCCCCGACAACCCGATTCCCCGCCGTGTTCGATGTAGGCCTCGTAGGCGATGACTTCGGCTCGAATAAAGCCGCGTTCTATGTCCGAATGGATTTTTCCTGCGGCTTTGACCGCCGGCAGGCCGCATTCTATGGTCCAGGCGCGGGCTTCCAGCGGTCCGGCGGTGAAAAAGCTCATAAGGTTCAGCATCCGATAGGCATATTGAATGAAGCGGTCCCGGGCCGACTCCTCAACGCCAAGGTCGGCCAGGAAGAGACCACGTTCGTCTTCCTCCAGCTCTGCGATTTCCATCTCCACCTTGCCGCATATGGGAACGGCAGTGAGCCCCTGTTCCTCAATATAGGACGCGACTTCCTGCGGCATTTCCGCCTGCATCTCTTCTTCTGCTCGGTTATAGACAATCAGCAAGGGTTTTTGACTCAGAAAGGCAAAACCCGACAGCAGCATCTCCTCTTCGGGTAGAAACGATTCGTTCCGCAAAGGTTGCTCCGCTTCAAGCACGGCCTGGCATTTCTCCAGCAACCCGCGTTCGCGCTCCTTGCCCTTTTCTTTGCGCAGGCGTGCCAAGCGTTTCTCAATCACCCCCATGTCAGCCAGGATCAGCTCTGACTGAAAGTCACGTAAGGCTCGAAGCGGGTCGGCAGGCGCAGTCGCTAGCGGATCGTCAAAAGCTCTCACTACTTGGGTCAGCGCCTCGACCTCGCGCATCTGAGTCAACGAGCGCGTATCAAGCGCGGCCTTGCGTTCGGCCGAGGGCGGAAAGTCGAGAAATGTCACTTCCGCATATTTTTTCCGGTCTGGCTGAACGATCTCGGCCAGGGCATCGACCCGAGAGTCAGGCACTTTGACCACGGCAATCGCGGCGTCACGTTTGGTTTCAAAGCCGCCGACCTCGGCGCTCATGTCGGTCAGAGCATTAAAGATGGTGGTTTTTCCCGAACGAGCAAATCCAGCGAGGCCGACTTTCATAGGCCGCAGTCTAGCAGCTTAGACGCGATGGATCATCCGGCCCGGCAGCGCTAGCCACGAAACTCTTGAACGGACATGGCCGGCCGGCCGTCTTTGAGGGCAATCTGACGGGTCACGGAGCGGGTCATGGCTCCGAACGTGGGCATCCAGCACGAGTGGCGACCCGGACCGCCGACGACGAGAATCATGAGCCGTTCCGGCTTGCGAATCAGCGGGATGGCGTCCGCGTCGGGAAAGGCATCGTCCGGGGTAAACCCCATACCGATCATGCCGCCCGCCTCCCATTGCGCGCGCGGCACCCGGGCCTGCTCAAAAACATAGGCGCGGATATTGTCTTTTGAGAGGCCGTCCCGAGCCAGGATCTCGGCGTGCTCCGGTCCAAGCGCAAGAATCGGTTCACCAAATGCGTAGGCATTATTCGATCCCATGCCGGCCATAGTGCTGGCAATGGTCGTCAGAATCCCAGGCGCGGCGCTGCTGATATGGTCGTTGATATTATGCGGCCCTTCCGCTCCGCAGACCGTGACTGTGCTGGTCTCGGCTGCAAAGCCGCGTTCGACATGCAGCGGTCCCCAGGGGTTTTCCTCCTCGTTCTCAGCAATACAATAGCTGTATTTTGAGGGCTGACCCTGGGTTGAGCGGTCCAGCATACCCGGCGTTCCCCCACCGATATTCAGCAGGGCCAAGCGGATCGCGCGGCCGATCGTGGCGTTTGGCCGCCAGCCCTGACCAAAGGCGTTATAGCGCGAGTTGACGCCGATTTCCGCCGCAATCGGCCCGTTGAGAATCAGCAGCGGCGCGCAGGGATGGGTCGTGCTCTGGACTCCGTATAGATTAAACGGGCCTTCGAGCAATGCCTCAACCGCGGCACTAATGACCGGGAAGTATTCGGGCACGCAGCCGGCCATGACCGCGTTCACGGCTAATTTTTCCAGGGTGGCAATACCGTATTGGGGCGGTATCGGCCCCAATACGTCTTGGGGGCCGCGGTCCGTCCAGGCCAACATCTTTTCCACCCGCTCAGGCGTAGGCGGGATGATCGGCAGTCCGTCTGTCCAGCCTTGGTCGTAAAACCAATCGTTGACGGCTTCGAGAGAGTCGTCCAGGAAGATCCTGTCTGCCTGAAAATCCATTACGCTATCTCGCCCTCCTGCTCCCTCTCCCCTGGAGGGCGCGGACTGGGGTGAGGGGGCTGATTACGCGGACACATGTTCAATCTTTTTCCCCATCGGCTTAAGAAACCGGTCACGATACGCGTCGGCCAACTGCTCAGCCGGTTGGGTCAAGATGGCCAGAATTTCATCCACCACGGCCGCGGCTTTGGCCTGCACCACCTGCGGCGTATTGCCGGCCAGGGGGTGGGGAATCACGGCAATGGGCACACCGCCCATGCCCAGGGTGCGGGACTCAGCCCGGCCGAGCGGCGCGAACTCATCGCTACAAACGATGGCGGTCGGAACGCCCTGCTTTTCCAGTTCAATGGTGTCGTGGAGACCCCACGACGTGCACGAGCCTCAATCGCCTATGGCCGCGACAACCACATCACAGGTTGACAGGCGGGCCATGACCTCCTTGGGTGCGCCGAGCGACGCATTTTTTTCACCCTTGATAACCGCGAAATCTCCGCAGCGTTGGTGCAGCAGCGCTTCCACCTGTTCGAGCAGCAGGCCGGCGTTGGCCTTCCGATTATTCAGAAAACCGACTGATTTCCCGTGCAGGCTACCCTCTCGTCGGGCAAGCGGCAGGTCACCGGCTTGCGCTTCTCCAATCGGACTGAGGACTTCAATCTGTCCCATATGCACCTCCCTTGCCTTTCGCTATATAGTCCACCCCTCTTGCCCGTGCAATGGAACGCCGGGTACGGTTTCGACTATCAGGAATGAAGCCATGGCGAACGTCAAAATCCCGGTTTACTACGACTATGCCTCCTCACTCAGCTATATCGCCAAGCGTGTCATGGAACAGCTCGACGGTCAGCTCGCAATCGAACTGCTGTGGAAAGGCGTAAACATCGCCCGCCGTCACCAGGGCTGGAAAAACGGCGAGATGATCGGAGACGAGGCCAAAGGCAAAATTGTTCGGATCTCGCGCGAAACCGGCGTCCCGCTCCGTATCCCGGCAAAATGGCCGGACTCGGCCCACACCCTGGAAACGGCCGCATTCGCCAAAGACCATAACCTGTTTGCCGCCTATCACGAAGCGGTTTTTGTGGCCGCGTTTGAGAAAGAGCAGGATATTGGCGACCGGTCTGTTTTGCTCGGCGTAGCCGCGCAGGTTGGTTTACCCGTGGCTGAATTGGAGCGGGCACTACAGTCCGGCGAACTGACCCAACGGATCCGGGCAACCGAACGAGAAGCCACCAAGTTTGGCATAGTCGGCTATCCCACCTTTCTGCTCGGCGAGTTCCCGCTCATCGGCATTCAGCCGGCGGAAACCATGCGTCTGCTGATTCAGCGCTACGTTGATAAAGCACGGGAGCAGGGGGGGCATTAGGGGAGTCAGAACTGAACCGAAAACCCCTCGCGTTCGTCGTTTTCCTTATCAATCACGGAAGTGCGAGCGGAAGAATAGTTTCCGGCCGGATAATAGAGAAACCCGGACGCGCTCTGGCCGGGCTCGATAGTCATATCCTGGAGCGCGCTGCCCCCGCTCCGTGAGGAGACCGGGGCCACCCGTCCGCCCCCTTCGGGCACCAGAAAAATCCTGCTGGCCTCAATCGCATAGGGTCGGGGTGTGTTGTTCTGCACAGTCACTCGCACGGGCAATATCCCGCTCGCCTGCATATCGCTGCCCAGGATATTCTGGGATTCAAAGCTGTTGAGCGGCACAATGGTCAGTTGGAGGGTACCGGTTTCAGGGTTCGCGGTTTCATACGCCTCGCGCCGCTGGACCATCTGATACGTCATGGGAAAGCTGTTCACAAAATGGTGCGGACGCTCAGCCGCGCCGATCAGCGACGGAACATTGACCGCATTCCGAGCGTCGATGGTGGCACTGCTCTCGGTACAGGTAATGGTGACTACGCCGTCGGTCGCGCCTTCCTTGGTGGCCGAGATACGCCCCACCTGTCCCGGTCGTGCTAGGTTATATTCGGCGATAGTGTAGCCCATGGTCTGGACGGCTTTGTAGACAAGCCGATTCGCCTCTTCGCAGGAAGTTGCCGTCAGCTTGGGCTTTTCTCGCACCACCCGAGGCGGCGTCTTGGGTGCGGCACAACTGACTATAAAAAACGAGAGGGCGCACGCAGTCAGGTAAGTGGGACGGACGGTCATCTTCATGGATATTACTCCTTGCAGTCGTGTCTGGCCGCTAGGCGTCCTACCATAGCGTTGGGGGAGATCGACTGGAAGAGCCCCTCCGCCTACCCTTCCAGCAGGTTGGAAAAATCTATACACTCCTGCCTGTCACGCGGTGCTCACAACGCAGCCTGTCTTTCGGAGGACAGATCAGTGGAATTCAAAGAGGTTGTTGGTCGCAGACGCTCCATTCGGTATTTCTTGCCGTGGCGGCCGGTTGAACGAGACAAAGTTCAGACGATTCTTGAGGCTGCGAGATTGGCCAGCCGGGCCGGAAATGCCGACTTTGCGCGGGCTATTGTTGTCGAGCGGGATGCCCTGTCAAAGGCCGACCTTGAGTCGCTCACGTTGCCGGTGAATGCCGGCATGATCGAAATGGCGCCCATCCATATCTACTGGTGGGGCGACCTCAAAGCCTTTGCCCGCGACATGCCCTCCCGAGCAGCCGAGCAAGTCGATATGGGCGTCCTCAATATCAGTCATGGCTGGACGCGTACCTTCATCAACGAAGTCGCCTACCCCCAGGTCGTCCAGGCATTCAGTTCTGACGAGGTGTTATCCGCCAAGGTGACGGGCTGTGAAGCGGGTCTGGCCATATCGCAGGCACTCCTTGCCGCGGTCGATGAAGGGCTCGGGACCATGCTGTGTACCTATCCCGAAGAACCCGCCCGCCAGGTGCTGGGGGTGCCGGACTCCTGGACCTCGTTATGGGTCCAGTTTGTCGGCTACCCGGCAGAGAGCTGGGAAGCCGGTGGCCAGCGCCCCCGTCCCCCGCTGGGTGAGCTGTTCCATGAGGGGAAATATGGCCAGCCGTTTCGGGGCACAGAGGAAGGCGCGGCCCGGCTTCGGGCCGAGAAAATGATTCAGGACCCGGCGCCCTTCTCGTGGCGCAAAGAGGAAGTCCGGGCGGTGAGCCGGATGCTGGGCTTGCCGGAAGAATAGCAACTGATCGCCGGGAGGATACCGCACACGATGACGATAGATATAAAGAATACCAAAACGGTTCAGGCCTGGCTGAAAGGCCTGGCAGACCAGTCCGGCGTGTCCCGCGACGAGGGATTGCAGCGCGTGACGGTTTTACAAGATTTCTGCGCCCTGGTCGACAAAGAGCCGGATCAGATCATTGCGGAGTGCTTGCGCGAGGTAGAGGGTGGGAAGAAAATTCGGGCCAAGGGCCGGCGTTTTTACGCAGACAGGATCGCCGAGTTTGAGTCCCACATCGGAGGGGGCGCGGGCGAAAAGCGGCAAAAGGGGAATTATATCCGGAGCTTTTTGATCCATAACGGCGTCCTGTTACAAACGAGCCCACTGTCATAATCCGACACATGGAATTCAGGAGGAGACGATGGATTTTCTCGAAGTTGTTGGTTCACGACACAGCCCTCGCAGACAGTAAGGAAGAAGGTCGATTTTATTCGCCGTCTCAAGAAATTCGTCAAAACCCAGACCTCGAATCCCCGCGTCGGACACGATTTGGAGAACATTGTTCCCTCCTTCTTTATTCATAACGGTCCCCGGGGAGTGATCCGTCCGTATCGGGGCGACGCCTAAATGCGTTATGAGACTCTGCTCTAACGCACCCTGGCCTGGAGCGACTCTTTGAATTCCTTGAGATCGCGCAACGCGGCGACAATATCGCTCGGCGAATAGTGCGCATTCCGCGGGCTCGTCGACGGCACCGCAAACACATGGGCGCCACCAAAACGATGGTCCCGGTCGCCCAGTCCGGCATCCTTTCCGCAACAGATGCGGTAGCCGGTCAGACCGTTAAAGCACACGATACGCGGTGCATAGTGAACGATTTTTGCGCGGAGCGCCTTTGCGCCACGGCGAAACTCAGCCTGCGAGACCTCACGGATGCCCCCGGTCGGACGCTTGACAATATCGGTCAGCCCCATGCCCCAGCCCATGAGTCGGGCGTCATCTTCCGGCCCGACCGGGTCAGGAACCAGGCCGGAAGCGGATAGCACCTCCCAGAAACGATTGACCTTGTTGGCAAAATAATGGCCGGCTTCAGCAGAATAGAGGCTGGGATTCAGGCCAACAAACACGATATCCAAATTTTTTCGTAAATAGTCAGGCAAGGTCCGCCCCTGCCAGGCGTCTCCACGCCGTCTCTGTGCCAGGGTTTTCGGTGTTCCTTTTTTCATCGGGAACACTCAATTCAGACTCCGGCTTGAAAGGCCAACAGCGTGGTATCGGCGTGTCAGCGCCCGGTTTGACCCAACCGTCACCAGAGAGCCGAGGAGGAGTCGATAGAGGTGCGCGCGTGGAATCTTCACCCGGACGACCGGATCGAGCAGGTCTGGCGCCTCACGTAGCAGACGGACGGTTGCGGCGCCGATGAGCAGAGGCCAGGCGCAGGCCAGGCGCAGTTGCCATTCGCGTCTGGGGATTGCCCGGATATAGTCCCAACCCTCTTGATAATGACTCAGGGCGACCTCCAGCAAGTCGTTCAAGAGTGGCCGGACCTGCTGCATGATTTCCAGCCGGTCTGCTCCGCGCAGATGTTCCGGTTCCACCCCTACGGCAATAAGATCGGCCCGGGGGAGATAGCAGCGTCCAATCTCCAGGTCTTGGCCGAGATCGCGCAGGATATTGGTGAGTTGTAAACCTTTGCCGAATCGCACCGCCCGCGCCAGCATGTCTTCGGCATTCCAGTGGTGCAGCGAGGCGACATGGGCCAGAGATGTTTTCGTCCAGAACTCGCCGACACAGCCAGCCACAAAATAGGTGTAGCGGTCCAAGTCGGCCCGCGTTTCAAGCACGCCAACCCGTCCTTGCTCTTCGGCCGGGAAAACCGTCAAATCCATTTGCATCCCCTGCGTCAGGGTGAGGACAAGCGTACGGATATGGGCCTGATCTTGCGGGTCAAGCGCATCCAGACACGAAAAGCACGGTCTGAGGCTTGAGAGTAAAGTACGCTCGGCAGGATTGTCCTGGCGCGGAGCAAGCTCGGCCTCCAAAGTCTGGCAGACCGCCAGGTTTCGCTCTGCAAATGCCGCGCGATATTCCAGTAGACGCGCCAGGCGGTCCACCGGCGGAACGAGACGCGTATCCGCTATGGTGTCTGCGGCCCGGCAGAACAAATAGGCCAGCCCGATCGGTCGTCGGAGCGCTTTGGGAAGAATACGGACACTCAGGTAAAACGATCGACTCACCCGCGGCAGGACGTCGAACAAGAGCGTGTTTTCAACGGAACGTCTACCCACCATGCGCGTCAGACTCATACGGGTCACAACGGCTCAGCCGGCCAGCAGACCCGCTGCTCGGAATGCCTCAATCGCCTTGCGCCGCATAGAGAACCGATCTTTTTCCGCAGCACTCATTTCGGCAAAAGTGAGAACACTCGCCTCCGGCTGAAAAATCGCATCCCAGCCGAAACCTTCCGTGCCCCGCGGGTGAGCGGGAATGGAACCCTGGACTGTTCCGGCAAAGGTGTGCACGCGTTCACCGTCACAATAGCCCAGCAGGGTTGTGGCCGTTGCCGCCCGATTCGTCTCCGCCCGCATCATCCGACACAGGCCCTCGGTACCAAGACTGCTGAGGAACCATTTGATTAACGCGCCGGGCAGTCCATTCCAGGCCGTAAAGGCCAGCCCCGTGTCCTCAACCAGGACGGGACGGTTAAGCACGGCGTAGGCCAGACGGGCCTTGTGCTCGACGACCGGGAGTGGATCGATAGACTGAATTTCGTCGAGCTGGAGCGATGTATACGCCAGCGTCGCACCCAGCAGACGTTCGCATTCCCGGACCTTGTGTGTATTCCCGGAGATAAAAGTCAGCATGACGACGTACGGCAGCCGACTATCGTCTGCGGCGGGGTATTCGGGGGGAAGTTTGGGGCGCATCCCCGGAACGAAAGGCATGGACGCGATGTCCCTTCACCTGCAAGGAACGCAACCTCAGAAACTCACCCTGGTCGATCAGCACCACCCCCTGCTGCAATGCGACCACCTGTATTTGCGCTGACGATTTGTGCGGGCTCAGGACCATGACCTGGTTGCAGTCGGTCTTTTTCAACACCTCACGGGCCGCGTCAATAATCGCCTCATCCACCGGTGCATATTCAACCAGACACCAGACCCGTTCGTCGCCCCTGACAAGCCGTAGACAGGTCGCCGAGTCATCGGACGCGTTCTGTATCTGCGTTTCATACCCTTGCGCCTGAAGGACGCCAACGGCCTGTTCCACGAATGCTGCAGCCTCCATCTGATCGGGCTCAACCAGCCGGGCGGCCTCTGCTTGCTGAGAGCGTTCAGTCGCATTGGGGCGGCGCCGCATAAAAGTACTGATGAGCAACCAGACCCCAATACCACCCGCC
This sequence comes from Binatia bacterium, assembly GCA_963422435.1. Lineage (GTDB taxonomy): Bacteria > Desulfobacterota > Binatia > Bin18 > Bin18 > Bin18. The sequence continues at coordinate 3,587,762 of OY729511.1, forward strand.
AGCCACAGAACGGAACCCGGCCCAAAGAATCGCAGCAGGGCAGTCGTGCCGAAGATAATCAGCAGGAGAAGCGCCGTTCCCTTCATCAGATTGTCTCGTGAGCGCTTCGCTCGGCGAAGCTTTTGCACTTCAACTGGACGAGAAGGCTCTTGCATAATTTGCTCCTACACAGAGGGATTGCCCTTCTGGCCCTATCGATTTAGCTGATAGGCTCCTCCTCTCGCAAGCGCATTTATATATTACGCGGTGAGAACCGGAATAGAACATCACCGCTTCGTCGTCAGCACGACGCCGCCGATCACGCAGACAGTGCCCAGGATCTGTACCCGAGTAATCTGTTCACCAAGAAAAATGACTGACGAGATCATCACAATGACCGGGATGAGGTTCATGAACACCGCCGCTCGGTGGGGGCTCACTCTGGTCAGGGCCTGGTAGTACAGGAGATTCGTCAGCGGCGACAGCAACGAGAGATAGCATAAGGCGATCAGGACGAGAGGTGAAAAATCAAAGCCGGCGCTGAACGGGGCTTCGATCAAACACAGCGGGACCAGAATAAAGGTCCCGGCGATATACGAACTCGCCGTTGCCGCAGCCGCCGAACGATGAGCCAGCGCCACCCGACTATAGACGGTATACGACGACCAGCTGAGTTGACCGAGCAGGACATATAAATCTCCCCAATTCAAAGACAGATCAAAGAGGATGGCCAGTGAGCCCTGACAAATAATGGAAACAAGACCCACAAAGGACAGCAGAATGCCCGAGACATTGATGAGGGAAAGCCGCTCCTTCAAGAAGGCCCAGGAAAGAAGGGCGACCCACATCGGGGTAGAGGCGGCGATAATACCCGCATTCGAGGCAGACGTCGTCTTCAGACCGATATAAAAAAGCGTTCCGGCTCCAATCACGCCGGTGAGCGTCATCACAGCCGTACTCTTCAGGTCTTTCCGGAGTTCAGCCCACCAATCGGGCTGCGACTTCCAGCCCATGAGCGTCAAGAGCACCGCGCCAACAACCGTGCGGATAGCGATCAAGGTCAGCGGTCCAACCGCACCTAGCATGAATTTCCCGGCCGGGAAATTCGTTGCCCATAAACACACCACGCCAAAGAGGAGAAAATAGGCCGCCACGTATGCCTTATCCTTTTAATCACAGCCGGGGTGCGGCAACTTCGTTCTCACCGCTGACCAGCGCCCTCACTCCCCGTCATACTGGATACAGGAAAAGACCGGATGCGGGGCGAGGCACTCTCGGCCACCCAAAAAGGACAGCTCTATCAGAAAGGCGGCTTCTACGATGTGGGCCTGGAGTTTTTCCGCCAACGAAATGGCGGCTTGCGCCGTGCCACCGGTCGCCAGGAGATCATCAATCAGCAAGACGCGGCTGTTCGGCGGGAAGGCATCCTGATGAATCTCCAACATATCTGTTCCATACTCGAGTTCGTAGCTTGCCGCAAAAGTTGCTGCCGGCAGTTTGCCAGGTTTCCGAACCAGGGCATGGCCACAGCCCAGGGCATAGGCCAATGCCGAGCCAAAAACAAACCCACGTGATTCAATTCCCAGGATAACGTCGATTTTGTTGCGATACTGGTCGGCGAGTTGATCAATCACCTGCCGCCAGGCCGGCCCATTGGCGAGTAAAGGCGTAATATCCCTAAAGAGGATACCCGGTTGGGGAAAATCCGGGACCTCACGAATCAATGTTTTCAAGTCCGGCATGCGTGTCTCCTTGATCTCTTGTTTGTCTTCGTCCGGTCTTATTTCCGCTGCGTCGCGTGGCGCACAGGGGCCAAATAATGGAGCGGGTTGCGGGCGTTTTTACCACTGCGAACCTCAAAGTGTAAGCTGGGGCCTGTCACCCGGCCGGTTTCTCCAACCTCGCCAACAATATCGCCCCGCTGGACTGCTTGACCATCTTTCACAAGATTGCGGCGATGGTGGGCGTACACGGTGGTAAAACCGTTCGCATGCTTCACAATAACAACATTGCCATAGCCGCGTAATGCATCGCTAAAGATGACCCGCCCTGCGGCTGCCGCACGGACCGGGGTGCCGGCTGGGGCGGCAATGTCGATGCCGTCGTGGAAGCCCCCCTTACGCGGGCCGAACCGGGAGGTCAACCTGCCGTTGAGCGGCCAACTAAAGAGTTTTTCCGTATCCTTGGGAATAGGCGGATAGGCTGGAGGCGCTTTCGGTCTCCAGCGTGACCGGGCATGCTTCTTCTCTGACCTGGAGCGGGAAGGCCGGGCTGTTGCTGCTCTGGACCTATTGTATCTGGCTCCGGGCGGCATACGGAGGCGCTGCCCAGCCTCTATACGGTCAGGATTGCGAATCCCATTCAGCGCTGCCAAATCCCGATACGGAATGCGGTACGCATACCCGATCTCGGACAGCGTCTCTCCGGGCCGAACGACGTGATATCTGTACTGGGCGCGGGAACAGGCTGAAAGGCTGGCCAGTACACATAGGAAGACGCCGAGGACCACTCCACCCCACCGCCACACTGCTTCTTCCCTCTCCTAGAGAAAACTCTTTACCCACGCTCATGCGCGCTATGAACTATTGTCAGACGCCCGCGCCGCTTTGTCAAGAAAGAAGGAAAGAAGGCCAACGAAAGACACGCTCAACGCGCCGGATCGACGTGGTTCTTGAGCCGGTCCAGGCCAAGCGTTATTCCCGCGCCAAGCGCGATCAGCCCCAGCGCAGCGCCTAGCTGCCCAGCGCTGGGCGGAAACAGCCGGACTGGCCAGTCCTCGGCATCTATCTGGGACAGTGTTTCTGGGGTGACCACTTGGCCGCGTACCCGATCTCCTATCTGAGGAGGGATGCCAGCCTGAAATGGCCACAGGCCAACAATCGCGCCGAGCACCAAGCCCATGAGGGCTCCCAGTGTGGCCGTTCGCTGGTGTTCCAACAACCAGCGGATGAGATTGCTGACCCCAATAATACCCGCCGCCACGCCCAAGCCGACCGGTATGACGACCCATAACGCCTCTTGAATGAGGGGCCAATGCAGCCCGGCCTGTTCGCCTGCGCCAAACAGGCCCAGGCGCAGCTTTTCTATACTCCTGAGGATGGGCATATATTGACCGAGCAGGAGGAGGAAATATCCCCCGGATACGCCGGGCAGCACCATCGCACTGGCCCCGGCCAGACCGGCAAGAAAAAGCAACCCGAGCGATTCATCTCCCGGCCCTGTTTGCATCGGCGTCCCAAAGGCGAGCAGGACCATCAGCAGAAAAGTGACCCCGGCACTGATAAAGAAGTGCCGCGACACCGGCTGGGACAGACGCCAGAGGAGCGGCACACTCCCCAGCGTGAGACCAATGAACAGGCTGTACATGACCCAGCGGTGCGTAATAACAAGTGTTTTGGTGGGTCCGGCAAGGAGCAGGATGGCCAGGACTGCGGCTCCGCCTATCGTCCCCAGCAGCCCCACCGACGACCACCGCCAGCGCAGGGTCGTGATTTCAGCTATGGCCCCAATAAAGACAGGATAGACGCCAGTGATCAGCAGCATGGTGCCGCCACTGATACCAGGAACGAGATTGGCCAGTCCCATCAGCGCTCCGCCAATGACGGCGTGGATGAGGGCGCTCGATTGTTCGGCCATATCAGTTGGTATCTTTTTGCAGCTTGAACTCCATACTGTCCACCAACGCCTGCCAGCTTGCCTCTATGACATTATGGGACACGCCTACGGTGCCCCACCGGTCGGTTTCATCACCGGATTCAATCAGAACCCGGACCGTGGCGCTGGTCCCCTCGCCCGCGCCCAGGACCCGGACTTTATAGTCGTGCAGCTCGACCGATTCGAGCTGGGGGTAAAATTTTGTCAGGGCTTTACGCAATGCCTGGTCCAGCGCATTGACCGGTCCGTTGCCCTGGGCCGCGGTATGCTCTGTCTGGCCGTCCGGTCCTTCCAGCATGATGGTGGCTTCGGACAGTGGCGGCTCCTCTTCTTTCCGTTTTTCGTCTATCACCCGAAACCCGATGAGACGAAAATGGCGAACCGTGCCATTCAGGGCTTTGCGCATGAGGAGCTCAAATGAAGCCTCGGCCCCTTCATATTGAAAGCCGGAGTGCTCCAACTGCTTGACCTCCTTCAAGATGTTCTTGACCGCGGGAGCGGCGCTCTCAATATCCAGGCCGAACTCTTTGGCTTTGTACAGAACATTGCTCCGCCCGGACAGGTCGGAGACCAGCACGCGTTGGGTGTTGCCTACCAGTTCCGGGTCGATGTGTTCATAGGTCTCGCTGTTTTTCTGGACCGCGGCGACATGCAGGCCGCCCTTATGCGCAAAAGCACTCGCGCCGACATAGGCCTGGCGTTTATTCGGCTCGATATTGGCCAGTTCGTACACCAGACGAGACAACTGCGGGAGTTGCCTGAGTTGCTGGGGACCGACACAGCGATAGCCCATCTTGAGCTGCAAATTGGGAATGACGGAACACAAGTTGGCGTTGCCACACCGCTCGCCAAAGCCGTTAATCGTTCCCTGGAGCTGAACAGCCCCACTTTCCACCCCGGCGAGCGAGTTTGCCACGGCCAATTCACAATCGTTGTGACAGTGAATACCAAGGGGCGCCTCGACCTTTTGAGAGGCCGCCTGCATACCCTGACGAATATCGTGCGGCATACTCCCACCGCGCGTATCGCATAACACCAGGATGTCCGCGCCGGCCTGAGCCGCGGCGGTGAGGCATTCCAGCGCGTAGCTTGGGTTGGCCTTGAAGCCATCAAAGAAGTGTTCCGCATCAAAAATGACTTCATCGACCCGCTGTTTCAGATAGGCGATAGAGTCGCCAATGACTTCGATATTGGCCTCTTTTGAGATGCGCAGATCGTCCCGCACGTGGAGGTCCCAGGTCTTACCCACAATGGTCACCACCGGGGTTGCGGCCTGGATGAGCAAGCGGATATTCAAGTCGTCCGCGGCGGTGCTATTCACCCGCCGGGTGGACCCAAAGGCGGCAATCCTGGCCTGTTTCAGACCGAGCTTTCTGGCTGCCTCAAAAAATTCTTCGTCGCGCGGGTTCGAGCCCGGCCAGCCACCCTCGATGTAGTGCACCCCGAAGGCGTCCAACTCCTGGGCAATACGTACTTTGTCATCCAGGGTGAGCGAAACATCCTCGGACTGACACCCATCCCGTAAGGTCGTGTCGTATAGAGTGATCGGGGGCGTCTGTTTCATAATACTCTCGCATATTTCCTGACCATCTTGGGTACCCGCCTCGTTGGCTAGGCCGAGGAGATAAAGGCATCGTGCAGGACCCGCACGGCTAACTCGGCGTACTTGGCGGCAATCACGATAGAGATTTTAATCTCCGAGGTTGAAATCATCTGAATGTTGATTCCTTCTGCGGCCAAGACCTCAAACATGCGGGAGGCCACACCAGCGTGGCTGCGCATGCCCAGCCCGACAATCGAGACCTTGACGACTTCGGTGTCGTAGACAACATCCTCTGCCCCGATCTCCGGCACCACATTTTTGACCCGCTCAAGAGCCCTGTGCACATCCCCGCGCGGGACCGTAAAGGTGACATCGGTCTTTTCATCTGCGCTGGCATTCTGGATGATCATATCCACGACGATATTGTCTTGCGCAATGGGCGTGAACAGCTTGGCGGCTAGGCCTGGCCGGTCGGGCACTCGTATCAGGGTAATTTTCGCCTGATCCAGGTCAGACGTGACACCCGAGACAGTCACCTCTTCCATGCTTTGGTCCTCCGGCACTAACCACGTCCCTTCGTCCGGCAAAAAGCTTGAGCGGACATGCACCGGGACCTGATAGCGCTTGGCGAATTCTACGGAGCGGATTTGGAGCACTTTTGCGCCCAAACTGGCGAGTTCGAGCATCTCGTCATAAGAGATGCGCTCCAGCTTATGGGCCTGCGGACAGATGCGTGGGTCGGCGCTATACACGCCGTCCACATCGGTATAAATCTCGCACACATCCGCCCGGAGTGCCGCGGCAATGGCCACCGCGGTCGTGTCTGAGCCGCCTCGGCCCAGGGTCGTGATATCCTGCTGCGCGTTCACGCCCTGGAAGCCGGCAATCACGACGATAGTGCTATCCTTCAGCGCGCTCAACAGGCGTGGCGTCCGAACCTGCTTAATCCGCGCCCGACCATAGGCAGCATCGGTCTCGATTTGGACCTGATGGCCGAGCAGAGACATCGCCGGAGAGCCTTTCTCCTTGAGGGCCATGGCAAGCAGAGCGATCGAGACCTGCTCCCCGGTGGAAACGAGCACGTCGCTCTCCCGCGCATCAGGCTGCTCGGTAATCTGTCGTGCCAGGGCGAGCAGGCGGTTTGTTTCACCGCTCATCGCGGACAGCACGACTGCGACCTGATGGCCAGCGCCACGCGTCGCAGCCACCCGGTCGGCCACTTCCCGGATGCGGTCAATCGATCCGACCGACGTGCCACCGTATTTCTGGACAATCAACATCAGCGCTTCTTACTCTCTCTCCACATCTGAGCAACCAGCCGCTCATAGCGTTCCCCGTGCGGAGTCAGGGTCAGCGTGCGCCTGTCCCCCTCCCCGTACTCGACCATAATCAGCAGGTATTCTTCCAGCGAATCACGCACATCATTCGGCAGAAACGGAAACCACTCAATAGCCGCCACCCCGTGCCCGAACAGATATTCCTCATAGCCTGGTTCCTCGCCTTCCACCCCTTCAAGCCGGTAGAGGTCGATATGATAGAGCGGCACCCTTCCCCTATAATGCTCGGCCACAAGAGTAAAGGTGGGGCTGGTAATGGTTTCAGGGGCAATCCCGAGTCCGTCCGCTATGCCTTTCACCAGGCACGTCTTACCCGCGCCCAGGTCGCCACACAGCCCAAGGATCATGCCGGGAGTCAGGAGTCGTCCAATCTGACACCCAACGGACAAGGTCTCTTCAGTCGAGAATGTCTGAATCATATGCGGCATGCATATCGACCTGGCCGGCCCGCGAGAGGGCGTGCAAGGTGTCTGGCAGGTTGTTAATCACGTCACGCGCCAGCATCCCAGCCTGGCCATGCTGCTGGGCAAAGTTATCGGCGGCAGCGCCGTGCAAAAACACACCGAGGCAACACGCCTCATCAGGCGTATAGCCTTGGGCCAGCAAGCCGCCGATAACGCCGGACAAGACATCGCCCATGCCGCCACTGGCCATACCCGGATTCCCGGTCGAATTGATCCAGGCCCGACCGTCCGGGGCAGCGATAACGCTTCGGGCCCCCTTGAGAACGAGATAGCAGCCGTATCGAGTGGCAAACTGACGGGAAACCTCCAGCCGCTGGGCCTGAATGTCTGCGGTGGGCAGTGCGGCCAGCCGAGACATCTCTCCGGGGTGGGGGGTGAGCACGACCGGCACCGTGGCCGTTTTCAGCATACCCACCCGAGACGCCACACAGTTCAGCCCGTCGGCATCGATAAGAAGAGGGACTTGGCTGTTTTTGAGGAGCCAGCGTGCCATCCGCTTCGTTTCAACAGACACGCCGATGCCAGGCCCAAAAACGAGGGCGCTTTTCCCATGCAGGGATTGGCTCAATATGCGTTCGTTCAGTTTCAGACTCCCATCTGCACGCTCGGGCTGAGGAGCGGTCATGGCTTCGAGCAAAACAGAGGAGAATATGGGTATGAGTCCTTGCGGGCCGGCTAAGGTGACCAGCCCGGTTCCGGTCCGTAGGGCGGCAGAGGCGCTTAACACAGCCGCTCCGCTCTTTCCGCGCGCGCCGGCAAGGACCAGCAAGTGGCCAAAATCGCCCTTATGCGATGCGGGGTGACGGGCTCGTATCTGCCCACCCACCTCGCGGCGTGTCAGGACGTGTAGTTGGGGCGCAAGCTCGGCCAGCGCTTGCGGGGCAATCCCGATATCAACACAGGCGAGTTGTCCGATATGAGCCGTCCCAGGATAGAGCACCTGGCCGAGCTTGGGATAGCCAAATGTCACCGTCAGCGCCGCCTCAACGGCACAACCGACGGGCTGTCCGGAATCGGCGTGCAAACCGGACGGCATATCAACCGACACAATAGGCACCCCACGGGCATTCATACCGGCGATAAGCGCCGCCTGGAGACCTCGCACCGCGGTATTCAGCCCCGTCCCAAGCAGGGCGTCAATAATCACATCGCAGCGTCCGAGCCGTTTCTCGGCAGCGGGCAACTGATCCAGCGAGGTGACTTCTTCGACTCGACCTCTGAGGCGCAGGAACGCCTGCAGATTGCGCTTGGCATCGCCCCTCACCTCCCGCTTTTTGGCCGCAAGAATCACCTCACACGCGATGCCCTGCTTTTTCAGCAGGCGGGCCACGACAAAGCCGTCGCCTCCGTTATTGCCTCTGCCGGCGACCACGACCACTCGTTTGGGTCGCTTCTCAAAAAAGTCGAGCAGAATCCGCGTCGCTCCGCTGCCGGCCCGTTCCATCAAGATATGACCGGGGGTGCCATATTTCTCGATTGTGAGCCGATCGAGCTCACGCATCTGAGCGGCAGAGACGAGATACATGAGACGATACGTTCAGACCGCTTCACCCGCTCCCAGATGGGTGCGCACCGTGTCAGCAACTTCCTCACCATAGGCGCGGACCAGGCTTTCGTCTTCACCCTCGACCATGACCCGGAGCAGCGGCTCAGTCCCGGAATAGCGGACGACGAGCCGTCCATTCTCGCCCAGCTTGTCACTGACCTGCTGAATGACTTGCGATACCGGTTCAACGGTCCGCAAATCCTGTCGTTCTCGGACACGCACGTTAATCAGCGTTTGGGGGTAGCGCCGCACGATCTGACGAAGCTCCGAGAGTGGCTGCTGTCTCTGGACGAGAATTTCCAGCAGAGAAAGAAAGGTGGCAATACCATCACCGGTCGTGTTCCTATCCAGGAAGATAATATGTCCCGATTGTTCACCACCGATGCGATAGCCCCCGCGCAGCATCTCCTCGACAACATACCGATCACCAACCGGGGTCCGGACCAGTGCGCCACCCATCTGACGCAGCGCAATCTCAAGGCCCAGATTGCTCATCACGGTCGCCACTATCGTCTTGTGGGGCAGCGTGCCCTGCTGGAGGTGGTCTTGGGCGGCAATGGCCAGTATGGCATCGCCGTCAACGACTTCTCCAGTCTCGTCAACCAGAATGGCTCGGTCGGCATCGCCGTCCAAGGTGATGCCAACCTGGGCTCCGTGCTCGCGGACAAGCTGTTGCACTCGCTGTGGATATAACGCCCCGCAGTTGCGGTTGATATTTGTGCCATCCGGCGCTGTCCCTAGCGGAATCACCTCGGCACCAAGCGCAGCTAACACCGCTGGCGCTATGGTAGAGGCGGCCCCATTGGCACAGTCGATTACGATTTTTATTCCGTCCAGCGTGAGATGGCGTGGAAAGGCGTTTTTGACAAACCCCTGATAACGGCTAAGGGCATCCTCAATGCGGACCACTTGTCCGACGGACTCGGCGATAGGACGCTCGTCATCGATCGTGTGACTCAGCACCAGTTCCGCTATCTCATCCTCCACGGCATCCGACAGCTTGAATCCGTCGCGTGAAAATATTTTGATGCCGTTATCCTGGAATGGATTATGCGAAGCAGAGATGACCACGCCGGCATCAGCACCCAGGCTGCGGGTGAGAAAGGCGATGCCGGGTGTTGGCATGGATCCCACGAGGAGGGCAGCTCCGCCCATGGAACACACACCGGACGCGAGCGCGGCTTCCAGCATAGAGCCCGACACTCGGGTATCTGTACCGATAACGATCTGGTGGTGATCGGGACGGTTCTGGAAAACGGCGGTCAGGGCTCGGCCAACGCGGAGGACAGTGTCCGGCGTCAGCGGTTCGATATTGGCCACCCCGCGCATCCCGTCCGTGCCGAATAACCTCGTGCTGGGCACTCCGTCAAGCGACATTCAGACGGTCCTCTCCCCCAGTACGCCGGCAAACAGGCTGTCAACAGGCAAAAAAAGAGGCGGCTGCAAAACAGTGGAATCCTTGTTGCACCCGCCCTTCATGCTACCATCCATTGAGCCTCGACTGCGCTGGAATGCGGAAGGGACAACGACCGCCTAGGCCTGACTACGCCCCTGTCGGCTCCGGGTTAACGGCAATGTTGAACTGTTTCAGTATGCCGTCGATCTCGGGTCCGTCCAAGGCCTCTTTTTCCAGCAGGACTTCGGCCATCTTGTGCAGGATTTCGATATGCGTCTGGAGGAGGTCTTGCGCCCGGTTAAAGGCGTCCTTGATAATGTTGCGCACCTCGGTGTCGATCTCAGTGGCCGTCTTTTCCGAGTAGTCTTTGGTCTGGGTAATATCCCGGCCCAGGAATATCTGTTCTTCCTTTTTCCCAAAGGTCATGGGGCCGAGACGCTCGCTCATGCCCCACTCACACACCATGCGTCGAGCCAGGTCGGTCGCTTTTTCGAGATCGTCTCCAGCGCCGGTTGTAGTATGACCAAGGACCAGCTCTTCGGCCACGCGACCACCAAACATGATGGCCAAGCGTTTCAGAATATAGTCTTTTGAAAAAGTGTGGCGATCATCGACGGGCAACTGCTGAGTCACGCCCAAAGCCATGCCACGCGGGATGATAGTAACCTTATGGACCGGGTCTGTCCCCGGAGTGAGTCGGGCAACCAGGGCGTGGCCGGCCTCATGGTAGGCCGTGTTGCGACGCTCATCAAGGCTGAGAATCATACTGCGGCGCTCGGCGCCCATGAGGACCTTATCCTTGGACAACTCGAAGTCGTCCATTTCGACTTTCTCCTTATCCTTGCGCGCCGCCAGGAGGGCAGCCTCGTTTACTAGGTTTTCCAGGTCAGCCCCGGAAAACCCGGGTGTCCCCCGGGCAAGTTGAGAGACGTCAACCTTATCATCCAGCGGCACTCGGCGCGTATGAACGTTGAGGATTTCCTCTCGACCGCGGACATCCGGTGAGGGCACAACAACCCGCCGGTCAAACCGTCCGGGGCGTAGCAGTGCCGGGTCCAGGACGTCCGGACGGTTGGTCGCCGCAATCAGAATGACGCCCTCGTTTGCCTCAAAACCATCCATCTCTACCAGGAGCTGGTTTAAGGTCTGCTCGCGTTCGTCATGTCCGCCACCGAGGCCGGCGCCGCGATGGCGTCCGACCGCGTCAATCTCATCGATAAAGATAATGCACGGCGCTTGCTTTTTCCCCTGAATGAAGAGATCACGAACGCGCGAGGCCCCGACCCCAACAAACATCTCAACAAAGTCGGAGCCGCTGATCGAGAAGAACGGCACCCCAGCTTCTCCGGCAATCGCCCGGGCAAGTAGGGTTTTTCCAGTGCCGGGAGACCCAACCAGCAAGACCCCTTTGGGGATGCGTCCCCCCAGACGCGTGAACTTTTTCGGGTCTTTGAGAAAGGCGATAATTTCTTCCAACTCCTGTTTGGGTTCTTCCACGCCAGCAACGTCGCTGAACGTGATGCGTTGTTGGTTTTCCGTCAGCAGCTTGGCCCGGCTCTTGCCGAAAGACATGGCCTTGCCGCCGCCCATTTGCATCTGGCGCATAAAGAAGATCCAGACACCGATGAGGAGCAGCATGGGAAACCATTGAATCAGGATGGTGATATACCAGGGATCGCCTTCCTCCGGCCGCGCGGCCACCCGCACCCCCCTGTCGCGCAAGGTCCGCATGAGGTCGGGGTCATCGGTGGGAGCGTAGGTCTTAAAGCGGTCATCATTGCGGAATTTCCCACGAATGATCTGCCCCTGAATGACGACCTCGGAGACTTCGCCTTTTTCTACGGCCGTAAAAAAGTCGCTAAAGACCACTTCGGGTTCTCTCGGTTGTTGGCGATTGAACAGGTTGAACATGAACAGGAAGATCACCCCGAGAACCAACCACAGTGCGAGATTAGAAGAAACCTTATTCACTCCATTCACTCCGTCACCTTTCGTGTATGTGCCCCCCAACCTACCACAGTTCTTCATCGACCGGCAACGGGTTGACCCGCATTCGATAGACCTGCCGGGTCGCCGCCGTCACCAGCGCACCCTGGCCTCTGACACAGCCCGGCACCCAGGCAATCTCACCGTTCATTTCAACCACCGGAAATCCAGGACGGAGCGCTCGCGGGATCTTTGCATCACCCAAGGCGGCCTGAACCTTCTTATGCCCGTACATGCCCAGAGGGCGAATACGATCCCCTGTCCGGGCATTGCGGACAATACACGTCTCTTCTGCAGTGCCGGCGAGGGCGCAATCAAAGAGGGCCGACCAGGGGTCCGTACACCGGGCGGCACTCAAATCGCCTTGCCACGCACGGGCAGCAGAAACGCTCAGGTTCCAGCGTGAGGCTAATCGCCAACTCTGTCCGGCCTGGAGGACATGGGAATAGTCTTGCGCCGTGACCGGCCGTCGCTGGGTGTGGAGGATCAGCCGCGTTCCCTGGCGGACGACTGCCCGCCGGCCCGGCAACTCCACCCTGCCTTGGATTTTTCCCTCACTGAGGTCTCTCAAGCGGAACAGATGAACAGTTTTTACATCGTGCACCTGCCCTTCAACCCACTGGCGGAGGATACGCAGCCGTAAGGCGGCCGGCTCCCTATCCAGGGCAGGGAGAGACACACTATTGTCACGTCCCAGGAGGCGCGGGCGGGCATTCGTGGCCAGTTCTTCGAGCCAATCCTCTTCTTCTCGGGTCGTTTCAGCCAGAGAAGCCAGGTGCCGGCGGATTTGCGAAGAAAATTCCTGTTCCAAAAAGGGCAGGAGAATATGTCTGATCCTATTCCGAGTAAAGCGCACGTCAGCATTACTCGGATCGGTGACGGAGGGCAGATTTTTTTCTTTTGTGTAAGCGTCGATTTCCCGCCGCGAGCAGTGCAGGAAGGGCCGAATCAACCAGTGGTCTCTCAAGGGCGGAATACCGGCCAGGCCACGTCGGGCGCTTCCGCGCATGGCGTGAAAGAGAACAGTCTCGGCCTGGTCATCCTGCGTATGGGCAGTGGCAACATAGTCGAGCGGAGCCGAGGCTGCGATCTCCCGAAAAAACCCATAGCGCGCCTCCCGCGCCCAGACCTCGATTCCTTTCAGGCTGGAGGGGGGCTGGAGTTTTTTGACCGAGAGCGGGACCTGCCATCGTTGACACAGGGTTTGCACCATGTCCTGTTCCCGGTCTGACTCTGGGCGGAGGCCGTGATTGACGTGCAGCACCCGTAGCCGGTAGCTCCGTAGCGGGGCAATCGTCAGCAGGGCGGAGAGCAGGGAAACGGAATCGGGGCCGCCGGAACAGGCCACGCCAATACGGAGATCGGCCTGGTCCGGTAGAAATTTTTGGAGAGAGGCCCAAAGCTTGTGATCGAGGGGTAGCATGCGCCTGCAAGAAAAAAGGCGCACCTGAGGGGCGCCCTTCAGGTGCTGATCTCCAGGTCACAGTTTCTGCGGTTGACCTTTATCCATCGCCTTTTGCGTTCCGCAGCACAACGGCGCCGGTGGAAACAAGCGCACAGAGCACCCCAATCCCGGCTACTATCTGCATAAATATCGCGAGTGGGTCCATACTATCCTCCTTCATGAGACGGCAGTTCTGGCTGCCACGTGGGAGCGCTTCAGCCTAGCGGCGGGCGGACTTGAACCGCCGACCTAGGGATTATGAGACCCTCGCTCTAGCCACCTGAGCTACGCCGCCACGAGGTTTTAATCCGGCAGTTCGGAGAAAGTCAAGAGGAGGGGCCGGGCCTCAGCCGGGTTGATATGCACACAGGGCTTACCTCGCGGCGCGAGCCCTTTCCCAAGACGCCTTCGCATCGATCATCACGACCTGCCGGCTGCCCCGTTCGATCTGAAAGAGCTTTTTCTCCGTGATTTCCAGACAGGTCAATTTTCCGCCATAGACGAGGCCGGTATCAATTCCAATTTTATACGGTAGGTCGAAACCCACTTCCCGTTGGGGGGTATGCCCGAAGACTACGGTATACGGCAGGTCGTGCAGGTGGGCAAAAAAAGCCTCGCGAATCCACAGCAGGTCTTCCGCCCTCTGGTCCTCTAAGCGGTAACCTGGATTGATTCCGGCATGGACACAGAGAATAGCATCGGCTGGCAGATAGAGCTGAAGATTCAGGAAAAACTCTCGATGGGCGGCGGGCATGAGCGCCGCAACCTCGCGGCCCGGAGTCCATGGATCGCACCGATAGCTGGCGAGGGTTTGTTGTCCACCGTTCATCAGGAAGGACTGACCGTACAAGCCGTCATAGCCCAAAAAGCCGAGAAACATATCTTCGTGATTGCCCTTGAGAAACGTACAGCGACAGACCGCAGCCGTCTGTATCCCCAAGAGCAGCTCCACAACGGCCCTGGCATCGGGCCCGCGGTCAACATAGTCGCCCAGGCACACCAGGTGATCTTCGGGCTGTAATGCCAGCGCAGAGAGAAGGGTCTCAAGCTCCGCCGGACAGGCATGGATATCACCAATGATACACAATCGGCCGGAGCGCTCTGCCAAAGCACTTCCTTATCGTCCCGTGTAGACCGGGGCGCGTTTCTCGCGAAACGCGCGAATCCCTTCTCTGACATCTTCGGTCTGGAGCAGTTTTCGCTGCTCCGCCATTTCAGCGGTCAATACATCTCCCAGGCCGGCGCCCAGCGCGTTATGTATGGACGCTTTGATCGTGGCGAGTGCCAGGGGGGCGTTCTTTGCCAGACGAGAGGCATAGGCGGCAACCTGCTCTCGGAAATTCTCTCCGGTAAGAATACGGTTGACCAAGCCCATAGTGGCCGCTTCCGTCGCATCGACCATCTCTCCGGTGAGAGCCATCTCCATACCGCGCAGGCCCGCCAGACGGGGCAGAAAATAGCTGGCCCCCCCGTCAATCGTCAGCCCACGTTTCACGAAAATCAAGGAAAAGCGCGCCGCAGGTGAAGCCAGACGGATGTCAGCGGCCAGGGCCAATGAGCAGCCATATCCGGTAGCAACCCCGTCAACCGCGGCGATGACCGGTTTGGGCAGATTCCAGATCATCCGAATCACGGCGTTAAAGCCGTCTTCGGTCAGTTCTTCTCCGGGGGTCGTCGGCTGCGAGGGAGCGGCCAGCAAGTCCGCCCCTGAGGAAAACGCACCGCCCGCCCCGGTCAGCACAACCAGACGGGTATCGGCGTCACGCGCGCTTTCGGCCAACCCCGCCTTCAGGGCATAAATGGTATCGCGATCAAGCGCGTTGCGACGCTCGGGCCGATTCAACGTCAGCCACCGGATATGGTCTTGTTTATCATTCAGGAGATTCTCCATCTCTCACCCCCTCCATGCGGGCCTCAAAAATCGAGGCGACATGCTCAATCACAGCCCGCTCCACATCGGGAAAAGCGATGGGCAGCGCGCACTCTTGTTGTAAGCTGGTCACTCCCCTATCGGCAAGGCCACACGGCACAATGTCCGCAAACGGCCGCAGATCAAGGTCAACGTTGAGCGCAAAGCCGTGCAAAGAGACACGCCGACGGACCGCAATACCGACGGCTCCAATTTTTTTCTCACCCACCCAGACCCCGGGATATCCAGACTGGCGGCTCGTGTGGACGCCGAAGCGGAGACAGGTCTGTCGCATGACTTCCTCAAGCTGTGTAATAAAATGCCGCACTCTGTATTTCTGTAACAGGGAAGAAAAGACCGGATAGACAACAAGTTGCCCTGGGGCATGATAGGTTGCCCCCCCACCCCGCTCTGCATACTCGACGCTCAGCCCTTTCTCCCGAAGCTGGCCGTCCGAAAGCTTGATCTGCTCACCCGGCCGACGGTAGCCAAGCGTGATCACGGGCCGGTGTTGGGTCAACAAAAGAGCGTTTGTCCGCCGGGCAACACACCGAGCGTGCCAGCCTCGTTGCGCCTGAATCGCCTGGGCATAGGCGGTCAGACCCAGATGTACGCACTGAATGCTGGTACGTTGCGTCTCGGAGCTCCTGCTGTCACAAGTATCCATACCTACGCTTTCCCTTTGTCTTTAACACACCGCACAGGGCCGCGACCTGTTTCCGGAAACATAGACTCTCTTGACCGTCTTTTCCCCAGGTGGCAGAGAGAGTGTATCCGCCATGCCTACTCTCTCTACGTTGTTTCGCAATACCTTTTTCGTTACCGGCCTCACCCTGGTCGCTCTTGGTCTGGGCAACACGCTGGTCGCCCACTTCAAAGTCCGGGAATATCAGAGTGCCCTGGCCCCCCCACCCTCTCCTGTCGCGGCCGAGCCAACGTTCGGGAAGAACACCAGACGGTATCACTTCTCGAGTGAAGCCTGGAGCCGGCGCGCCCTCAACCAGGCGAAGCTTGACTTCTATCACGTGCTGCAGAACGTTGGCTGGCTCATGCTGTGCAGCGGCGTGCTGTGTACGATCATGGCGATTCGTCGGCAGCGCTATCGGTAGCCGCGTTGGGGGTCGTCCTCGGTAGAGCGAGGGTAGCGTCTCACCTTCTCCTCACCCCATCCCTCTCCCAATATCACCGAAAAGTGATATTTCCTCGATTCCCCAGTTGACATTACCCCCCTGCTCTACTAGTGTCGCAAAGGTATTTCAACATGGGGGATATCGGGTGCAATCTCACATTTCGGTGATAGTAGACAAAGCGCTTTCGGATACCGCTCTGTCCGCGGAGGACGGATACCAGCTCATCAACTGCTCTGCAGAGGACTTTCCCGCCCTCCTGGAGGCGGCGGGAGCCTTACGCGACCGTCACAAAGGCCGGACGGTGACCTATTCCCGGAAAGTCTTTCTGCCCGTCACCAATCTGTGTCGGGACCGGTGCTCGTACTGCACCTTTCGCAAAGACCCCCGTGACCCGGACGCCTGGACCATGAGTCCGGAGGACATTCGGAACTGGTTGGAGCGTGCCCAAAAACAGGGCTGCAAAGAGGCCCTCATGTGCCTGGGGGATAAGCCCGAAAAAGCCTTTCGGAGCTATCGAGAAACCCTGGCCGGCTTTGGCCATACCACGACAACAGCCTACGTCTATCAGGCGTGTGAAATAGCCCTGTCCTACGGCATCCTGCCCCACACCAACGCCGGCGTGCTGAGCTATGACGAGATGAAATGGCTCAAAGACGTCAATGTCAGTCTTGGCCTCATGTTGGAAAACATCAGCCCACGGCTAGGCGAGCGCGGCATGGCGCACTTTTCCGCGCCCGACAAGCGGCCCGCAGTCCGCGTCAAAATGATTCGCGAGGCCGGTGAGCTGGAGATCCCGTTTACCACCGGCATTCTTATTGGTATCGGCGAAACCCGTGAAGAAGTGGTGGACAGTGTGCTCGCGATTCGGGACCTGCACGAGGAATACGGCCATATTCAAGAAGTGATCGTACAGAACTTCCGGGCCAAGCCGAATACGCGAATGGCCGATGCGCCCGAGCCGGAAAGCTATGAAATGGCCCGAACGGTTGCCGTTGCGCGGCTGATCTTGGGCGGACACATGAATCTACAGGCCCCGCCCAATCTCAGTCCGCACGACCACCGGCTGCTGTTGCGTGCGGGGATTAACGACTGGGGCGGTATTTCGCCGGTTTCGATAGATTATGTCAATCCGGAGGCCGCCTGGCCGCATCTCAATTTATTAGCCCAAACGTGCGCGGACGCCGGCTTTACCTTACGGGAGCGGCTGGCCATTTATGAAGAGTATATAGACCGTCCGGGCTTCCTCTTGCCGGCCCTCCAGCCGCGTACCCGCGAGTTGCAAGCCGAAGTGACGGCATGATTTTCGCACCGATTTTCGCGTCTGAGGGCAAACACACCCCCTCAAATCTTCGAGCGTAAGGAGACCCAGCCGTGGCAACCGATCACATTGCCGGCATTCTCAATCACATTGACCCGCAGATTCGCACCATCCTGTATCGTGCTCTGGAGGATGAAGAACTCTCCTGGCAGGACGGCCTCCAGATCTGCCAGACCAATGGCATCGACTTTCACGCCGTCTGTCTGGTCGCCGACGAAATGCGCCGTCGCCAGGTCGGTGAGGTGGTGACCTATGTTGTCAACCGGAATATCAACTTCACCAATGTGTGCATTAAGCACTGCACGTTCTGCGCGTTCAGCCGGGAGTACCGCGAGGAAGAAGGCTATTTCCTTCCCGAAGAGGAGATCGTTCGGCGGGCCCAAGAAGCGGTTGACATGGGCGCAACCGAAGTCTGCATGCAGGCCGGCCTGCCACCCAAAATGAACGGCAGCCTCTATATCGACCTGACCCGAGCCGTGAAGAAGGCATTCCCGGACCTCCATATCCACGCGTTTTCGCCCGAAGAAGTCTTGTACGGATCGCTGCGCTCGGGGGTTTCCATTCTCGAGTATGTGCGAGAACTCAAAAACGCGGGCTTGGATACCCTGCCCGGCACCTCGGCGGAAATTCTGGACCAAGACATCCGCGATATCATCGCCCCGGGGCGCATTTCGACCAAACAGTGGATCGAGGTCATTACCTCGGCGCACAGCCTCGGTATCCCGACCACCTCAACCATTATGTATGGCCATATCGAGACACAAGAACACTGGGTCAAACATATGAACCTGTTGCGCGACATTCAAAAGGAGACCGGCGGGTTTACCGAATTTGTGCCGCTGTCGCTCATCCACCAGGAAGCGCCCATGTATCAGCGCAAACTCGTCAAAGGCGTCCGCGAGGGAGCGACCGGTGGGGAGGTCATCAAGATGCACGCGATTGCCCGGCTGATGCTGGGTCCCACCTTCCGTAATATCCAGTCCTCCTGGGTCAAAGAGGGCCCCAAGCTGTCGCAATATCTGCTGACGGTGGGAGCGAATGATCTTGGAGGAACGCTGATCAACGAGAGTATTTCGACCTCAGCCGGCGCGCAGTACGGCCAGTTGGTTCCCCCCAAAGAGTTGCGGCGCTTGATCCGCGACGTGGGCCGCACCCCGGCCGAACGTTCGACCACCTATAAGCTGCGGACGGTCTTTAACGGAACCGACGACAAACTCAGTCCCTTGGACATGGTGGAGAATGTCGACGAGCAATTCGGCTCCTATCGGCGGCTCGCCGCCTCAGACCAGTTCCGTTACGTTCATCCATTCGAGCGGGACAAACGCGAAACCGCGCACTAATCTGGCCGCCCTCCGCCCGTTCGACCGTGTCTAGCCTGACTTCCTCACGCATCACCGCCCTGGCCGGCGGTGTGGGCGCTGCGCGCCTCCTGCGTGGGGTCGTGCGGGTTGTGCCGGAGACGAATCTGCGTGTGATCGTCAATACCGGCGATGACGAAGAATTCTTTGGCCTGTCGGTTTCTCCTGACCTGGATACGGTGACCTACACTCTGGCCAATGCCGTTGACCCCGAAAAAGGCTGGGGCTTGCCCCAGGAAACCCATCGCTGCCTTGGGGCGCTCAGGCGCTATTATGCCGATACCTGGTTTGGCTTGGGTGATGCCGATCTGGCAACCCATCTGTTTCGGACCCAGGAATTGCGCCAGGGGCAGACCCTCAGCCAGGCGACCGCCGCCATTGCGCGGCAGTGGGGCGTTGAAGCCACCGTGCTGCCCATGAGCAATGAGCGTGTTCGGACCGTTGTGCATACCGAGGCCGGTGCCCTGCCCTTTCAGGAATATTTCGTGAAACAGCGCAGCGAGGGCCACGTCTCGAAAGTAGAATTCAGCGGCATGGAAACAGCCCAGGCCGCGCCCGGCGTCGTCGAGGCCATTCACGGCGCCGACCTGGTTATCCTCCCGCCGAGCAACCCCATTGTCAGTATCGGCCCCATTCTTTCCTTACCGAGCGTGCGTCAGGCCCTTCGCGCAACCGCTGCGCCCGTGGTCGCGATCAGTCCTCTGGTTGCAGGGAAGCCCATCAAGGGGCCGGCCGACCGGATGCTGGCCGGCTTGGGCATCGAAGTTTCGTCGGTTGGGGTCGCCAAGCTGTATCAAGATTTTGTGGATGCCTTTGTCCTCGACCAGCAAGACATCGAACACGATCCAACTCCACGTGAACGCCTGGAAAAAATGGGGATGGCTGTTATTGTCACCGATACGGTCATGAGCGATATGGACAAGTCGGTTGCTCTGGCCCAAACGGTTATTGAGTTTGCCCATCAGAAACGCTCCAAATCTCCGTCATAAGTCACACCGATGCTTGAGGACCCCGCATGAGTACGATTGCCATTATTCCCATTCCCGGCGTTCCT
This sequence comes from Binatia bacterium, assembly GCA_963422435.1. Classification (GTDB taxonomy): domain Bacteria; phylum Desulfobacterota; class Binatia; order Bin18; family Bin18; genus Bin18. Next base: position 3,607,880 of record OY729511.1, read on the forward strand.
CAGATCAAGCCCGGTGATGATCTGCCCGCCATCTTGCTCAAGGCCATTGATGAGGCCAAAGTCGGCCTCAAGGATGGAGACATTCTGGTCCTGTGCCAAAAGATCGTCTCCAAGGCTGAGGGCGCGGTCGTTGACCTGCGGACCGTCACGCCGTCGCCGTTTGCCACACAAATTGCGGACATGTGGGAGAAAGACCCGCGCATGGTCGAGGTGGTGCTGACCGAGAGTAGTCGGATTGTCCGCATGAAAAACGGCGTGGTCATCACCGAGAGCAAACACGGCTGGGTGTGTGCCAACTCCGGCGTTGACGCCTCCAACACCATTGCCGACGACGTCGTCATTCTCCTGCCCAAAGACCCGGACGCTTCCGCCCGGAATCTGCGGCTGGCCATTGAGCGGCAGCGTCATATTTCTATGGGCGTGATTATTACCGACACGTTTGGCCGGCCGTGGCGTGACGGCTTGGTCGAGTTCGCCCTCGGCGTTTCCGGCCTCGACCCGCTCGACGATCAGCGCGGCGAGGAAGACCTCCAGGGTCGCGAACTGCATCATACGGTCATTGCCGTGGCTGACGAACTCGCCGCGGCCGCCGGCCTGCTGATGGAAAAAAGTGCCGCCATGCCCGCCGTTCTGATACGCGGCTATCGCTTCACACCCGCCGAGGTCGGGAGCGAATCCCTGCAACGACCGGCGGACGCCGACCTGTTTCGCTAGCGCGTTTTACGCCAGTCTTAGCTGTGCTGGGGGCTCGCGTCATGCCGGTCGTGAGCCGGCATTCAGCGGGCGGCGGGGCTGGGGGCCTGGATTCCGGCCCCTGCTTTCGCAGGGGTGACGTTCTTGCGCAGAGCCTGCCCCTTTTGTAAACAGGGGAATGACGGGCGGCTACACAGCATCGTAATTTGCGCTAGGACAGGAAGAGACGAGGTCAGGGTCATCTGAAAAAAGTTGTAGAGTGAGAGGGGGGGTGTTAGTATTTGCCCTGAGCGGCTCGGTCGAACTTGACGGTAATCTCGACTATCTTGCCGATTCTGGCGGAAAGGGTGGTACTATATGGCTTCGCGTGATTTGTCTCAAGCGCGGCATAGTCGAGACGACGCCCCGGCACCCTCGCTCTTTGGGCACTACGAGCTTGACGCTCAGTTTTTCGACGAGACCTTTGAGTCCGCAGGGCAGCCGCGATCTCACTACCGGCTCCTCATTGACGAGATGGAGCGAATGTCCCAAGAGGAGGTCACCCGACTTCAGGAGCGTGTGACCCGCTCATTTCTCCACGAGGGCATCACCTTTACCGTGTACGGAGATGAGGAGTCTACCGAGCGGGTCATTCCCATTGATTGCGTTCCCCGCCTCGTGCTCGCCCGAGAGTGGGAGCATATCGAGCGCGGGCTTATTCAGCGCGTCCAGGCGCTGAACCTCTTTCTCGCCGATGTCTATGGCAAGGGGCATATCCTTGGCGACGGGACTATACCGCGCGCCCTGGTGCAGGGCTGCCCGAACTACCGTCCCGAGATGGAAGGGGTCCAGGTGCCGCTCGGCGCCTATGTATCGGTGTGCGGGAGCGACATCGTGCGGACCGCAGACGGCTTCATGGTGCTGGAGGATAACCTCCGGGTGCCCTCGGGGGTGTCGTATATGCTCGCCTGCCGAGAGGCGATCCGGCGCTCCTTCCCGCGTGTTTTTCGTCACTATCACGTCCGGTCGGTCGATCACTACGGCCAGGAACTCCTGCGTGTCCTGCGTTCCCTCTCGCCTCGGCAGGGAGAAGAGCCCAGCATCGCCCTGCTCACACCCGGCGTGTATAACTCGGCCTACTACGAACATGCCTTTCTGGCGCGAGAGATGGGCGTTGAACTCGTCACGGGCGACGACCTGCTCGTGCGAGGAACACGGCTGTATATGCGCACTGTCCAAGGGTTGCGTCCGGTAGACGTCCTCTATCGGCGACTCGACGATGACTTTATCGACCCCCACGCCTTCCGCCCGGATTCCTGCCTGGGCGTGCCGGGGCTGTTTGCGGTCTATCGGGCCGGCAATCTCGCGCTGGCCAACGCGCCCGGCACAGGGGTTGCGGACGATAAGGCGGTGTATTCGTATGTGCCCCGTATGATCCGCTATTATCTCGACCAGGAACCCATTCTCGCCAACGTCGAAACTTTTCTCTGCCGGGAACCCGAGGGGCTGGCCTATACGCTTGCGCATCTTGAGGACCTCGTGGTCAAGGCGGTGGGCGAGTCTGGCGGGTACGGCATGTTGATGGGACCGCACGCCAGCCGGGAAGAACGGGGGGCCTTTGCCGCCAGGCTCCGAGAGCGGCCCGAGAATTATATCTCTCAACCCGTCCTCGCCTTATCGCGCGCCCCGTGCCTCATTGACGGGCGACTTGAGGCGCGTCACGTCGACCTCCGCCCCTTCGTGCTACACGGGCAGGAGACCAGGATAGTGCCTGGCGGGCTGTGCCGAGTGGCCCTGCGCAAGGGCAGCTTGGTGGTGAATTCGAGTCAAGGTGGCGGCTCCAAAGATGCCTGGATCATTGAGGAGGATGCGCCGTGATACTTGCTCGTGTCGCAAATGCTCTCTACTGGATGAACCGCTACCTGGAACGAGTGGAACACACCGCCCGTCTCCTTGGGTTGCAGCTCGAACATCTCCCCTCCAGCCCGGTCCAGGAAGTCGCCAATGGCTGGCGCCGGCTCTTCAGCAGTCTTGATGCGCGTCCCCCGGGCGCGGATATCCATGGCGGCCCGGAGGACGCGGACGATTTCTTTTTCGCCGACGGCTATACCCTGACCGACTATCTGACCTTCGAGACCACCAATCCCACCTCTATCGTGTTCTGCCTGACCGCGGCGCGTGAAAACGCCCGTCAGGTACGCGACGCCATCAGCAACGGGATTTGGTCGAGCCTCAACCGCGCCTATCTGCGCTTACGAGACACCAACCTGGTGGACATCTGGTCCAGGGAACCCGTTATGCTGTACCGCGACATTGTCGAGACGGTACAACTCTTCGACGGCGTGTGCGCGAGTTCCATGCGCCGGGACGCCGGCTGGCACTTCATGCGTATCGGACGATGCATTGAGCGGGCGCAACTCGTCGGCTCTCTCCTTGAGGCGCATTGGGCAAACGTCAGGGATATGGCTGAGGAGGATAGTGACTGGGCCGGCCTCCTGCGAGACTGCAATGCCTTTGAAGCCTACCGCCAGCTCCACGGTGCCCAGATCGGGAAAGAAAAGGTGCTGGGCTTTCTGGTGTACGATGCCGAGTTGTCCTATTCATTACGTTTCGCAGTCAACCAGGTTCGGAGCAGCCTGGAAGCGATTGACCCGCCAGTCCGCGGACGCCTGCCGGCGGAGCCCCACGAAATCGTCGGGCGGCTGGATTCGGCCCTCTCTCGCCATATGGTCAATCTGACGGTCGGCGGCGGAGGCTGGTATGACCTTGCCGATCTCGTTATATTGTGTCGGAATTTCCATGAAGCCCTAGAGCGGACCTATATCTATTATCCAACCGAAGCGCAGATCCCTTCCTGAATGTCCGGCGGACGGGCCGCGCCTATCATGGTGAAACCGATGCCACCCCGCGAACCCCAACCGAGCGGTGAGAGAATCGAGATATCCCTCGCCCCCGACCTGTCCGCCCTGCCTATGCTCGCCCAGGCTATCCAGGAATTCGGCACTGCCCACGCGCTCAGCCTAGACCTTCAGAGTCGCCTGAACCTCGTTCTGGACGAGCTGGTAACGAACAGCGTGTGCTATGCCCTGCCCGCTCTTGCCGAACCCGAGCTTCGACTCCGCCTGTTCGTTGACCAGGACACTATCGTGGCGCAAATCGAGGACAACGGCGCGGCGCACAACCCCTTTGAGGGGGTCCCAGAGCCGGATACCAGCCTGGGACTTGCGGAGCGTCCTATCGGCGGTCTCGGCATCTTTTTTGTCAAGAAGCTGATCGACAGCAGCATCTATGAGCGCATCGACGGGCGTAATCATATTACCCTGAGAAATGGGATGGGAGGGCAAGCCAGTGACAAATGAAAATGTGCTGTCCGTGCAAACCGAGCGAGTGGAAAAGGCCGTGCTCATCTGCCCGCTGGGACGAGTCGACGGGAGCAATATCGGGGCCCTGGAAAGCGCCATTCAGGAGCAACTCGATGTAGGGGAGAAGACGCTCGTCTTCGATTTTGCGGGCCTGAACTATATCAGCAGTGGTGGCTTGCGCGTGCTGCTCGTAACGGCCCGACGGATGCAGTCGGAAGGGGGCAAAACCCTGTTCTGTGGGCTGGCCGAACACATCGCGCATGTCTTTGAGATCAGTGGTTTCACCAACATCCTGACGATCTGCCAGAGCCGCGGCGAGGCGCTGGCCGCCCTGTAGACACCGGCTCCGATAGAGAGGGACCAGACCTTGGCAACATCACCCATCCGACTCCTCGTGGTAGACGACGAAGAAGACCTTGCACTGCTTATCCGCCAGAAATTCCGCCGGCGTATCCGCAAGGGCGAATTCGACTTCGTTTTTGCCCATAATGGCCAGGAAGCGCTCGAAAAGCTCGCCGAGAACCCGGACATTCATCTGGTACTCTCGGATATCAACATGCCGGTGATGGACGGGCTCGCCCTGCTGAGCAACCTTGAAGACACGAACCCGGACGTCCAGGCGGTCATCGTTTCCGCCTACGGTGATATGGAGAACATCCGCACCGCCATGAACCGGGGCGCCTTCGATTTTGTGACCAAACCGATCAATTTTGACGACCTCGAAATTACGATCGAAAAGACGCTCAACCATATCCGCGCCCTGGAAACCGCCCAGGAAGCGCGAGACCGACTCGTCGTCCTCAAGCGGGAACTCGATGTGGCCCAGAAGGTGCAAATGTCGGCCCTGCCCAAGGAGGTCCCGAGCAGCGCAACCCACGATGTCCAGGCACTGATGATCCCGGCCCGAGAGGTCGGCGGGGACTTCTACGATTTTTTTCCCCTGAGCGATGAACGGATCGGTCTGGTCATCGCGGATGTCTCGGGCAAGGGGATTCCGGCGGCGCTGTTTACACTCATGACGCGGACCCTCCTCAAAGGGACAGCCCGAGATTCCTCGTCACCCGCCGACTGCCTGAGCCGGGTGAACGACCTGCTGGCCGAGGACAACGAAACCTGTATTTTCATCACCCTTTTCTATGGGGTGTTCGATCTGCGGGACGGCGTCTTCCGTTACAGCAACGGTGGGCATAACCCGCCCCGTTTGGTGCGGAGCGATTCCCGGGTCGAGGTACTCCCGTCCACGGAGAATCTGGTGCTCGGTATTGCTCCTGGACACGCATATCGCAATGGCGAGGTCCAGCTAGCCCCTGGAGATGTCCTGTTCCTGTACACAGACGGCATTACCGAGGCCCAGAACTCTCATGAAGAAGAGTTTGGCGAAGAGCGTCTCGATGCAAAACTTGCCGGCCTTGGGCAGGTCCCTGCCCGTGAAATCGCGACCACGGTCGTCGCTGAGGTGCACGCTTTTGCCGGAGACGCGCCGCAGTCGGATGATATTACCTGCATGGCGATGCGCTTCACCGCCCCGCTTTCTTCCCCAACTGTCGGCAGGACATGACACGCGCTCCCTCAACGCTTTTTCGCGCGACCCTGGGTCTCGTTGTCTGGGTCGGCGTGCTGGTGCAGACCATGCAGACGGTCGGTGCCGCAGAGCTTGTCTTCGGCCAGTCCGCGGCCCTGAGCGGACCGGCTCGCGCCTTGGGTCAGGGGATGCGGGTCGGCCTGCTGGCCGCTTTCGAGGCGGTTAACCGGCACGGCGGGGTACACGGCCAGCGTCTCGTCCTGGATTCTCTGGACGACGCCTATGAGCCCGAGGCGGCCATTGCCAATACCCGCGCACTCATCCAACGGAACGTTTTCGCCCTGGTCGGTGCGGTTGGGACCCCGACCTCTCTGGCCGCCCAGCCGATTGCCACCGAAGCCGGGGTTCCCTATATCGCGCCCTTTACCGGAGCGGAGTTCCTGCGCGACGCCGAACTCCGGCCCAATGTGCTCAATATGCGGGCTTCGTACTATCAGGAAACCGCAGAGATGGTGACCCGTCTGACTGCCGACCTGGGTGTGCAGCGCATCGGTATTCTCTACCAGAACGATTCCTACGGACGCGCCGGGCTCACGGGCGTCCGGCGTGCTGTCGCTCGCCACAATCTGCCCCTCGTCGCAGAAGCGGACTACCCGCGCAATACCGAGGCGGTTAAAGTCGCGTTGCTCGACCTGCGCCGCTCCCGGCCCGAGGCGATTGTCATCATCGGTGCCTACAAGCCCGCGGCCGCCCTGATTCGTTGGGCGCGGCGGCTCGACTTCAACCCGTATTTCATCAATATCTCCTTTGTCGGCAGTTCGGCCCTGGCAAGAGAACTCGGTGCTGACGGGGCTGGGGTCTATGTCACCCAGGTCGTACCCTTCCCCACCGACGTCAGCCTCCCGGTGGTCGCCCACTATCAGCACGCCCTGGCCGCGGTGGACCCGGAGAGTACGCCGGGCTTCGTGTCTCTCGAAGGTTATCTGGCGGGCCGCCTGGTGGCAGAGGGCCTCCGTCTGGCCGGACCCAACCCGACCCGGGCAGGATTTCTGGACGCGCTACGCAAGGCTGAGACCGTTGACCTCGACGGCTTCCTGCTGCGCTATGGTCCAGCCGACAATCAAGGCTCTGACCAGGTCTATCTGACCGTCATCAACAGCCAGGGACGTTTTCAGTCAGTCCAGAAAATAGTGCCGCAATGAGCCATGACGACCGTTCCGGCACCGACCCTGGAGAAGCACTCGCCCGGCGCCCTGCCGCTCCTTCTGAAGGAGTGGAACCGGACAAGAGACGCGGGTTCCGTCTCGGGATCGGGCCACAACTCTATATCGGTCTGCTGGGCGGCGTCCTGCTGACCCTGAGTGCCAGCCTAGTGGCCTATTTTTCTTTTCACCAGATTGTCCAGCACGGCTCCCGGCTGACAGAATCCAGCATTCCGAACCTGAGCAGTGCGGTGGACGCGGCGCGCCAGAGTTCCGTTGTAGTGAACGGGGCGCTCCGCCTCATTTCCGCCTCCTCGCTCCAGGAGCACGGAACGGTGGCCGAAGAGTTGGCCAGAGAACAGGCCGCCCTCAGCACTCTCATCCATGAGCTTGCGTCCCGGACCGCTTTTGGCGAGCAGACCCGGCTGATCGAAGACCACCTCGCCGAACTGAGCGTCCACCTGGAACTCATCCAACAATCGGCCGCCCGCCGTCTGGTCATCTCCCAGACGCTGGAAGGACTCAATCTGGAACTCGCCGAGACGAACCGACGGATTGAGCAAAACATCGTGGCCCTGATCGACACCCAGGAATTCTATCTGGTGGAGGGGCTGCGCCGCCTGCAAGACCAGCCGAGCCCGGTCAATGAACGCGCTTCCGAAGCTGAGCTCACCTACGCCCGAGACCTGACGACCCTGAACCACCAGGCCAACCTCGCCGTCCTCCTGCTGGGCAATGCCCTGGCCCTGTCCGACCGGGGTCTGCTCCCGCCCCTGCGCGAGCGCTTTCGCAGCGCCGTGCAGAACTTCCGGCGCGCCTATGAGCGGTTGTCAGCGCGCACCCCGGACAGTCTGCTCGGCACAGACCTGGAGCGCCTGGCCCAGATGGGAGAAGCCGATGAAGGGATCCTGCCCCTGCGCGAAGAACTCCTGCTTCGCCTGGAGCAGGAACAGGCCGCGCTGGCAAAAGGCCGCGAGGCTTCTGCCCTGCTCCTGGCCGAGGTCAACACCCTGGTAGCAGAGATCAACGATGGAGCGGTCGCATCCAGTAACGCGGCCCAGTCCGCCGCCCGGACCGGGCGGTTGATCCTCGGAGTCCTCAACGTCCTGAGCGTCTCGGGCGCCCTCCTCCTCGGCTGGTTGTTTGTGGGGCGCTATATGATCCGCCGCCTCGTCGGGCTGGCCACAGCCATGCGCTCCATGGCCGGCGGCGACCTGGAGGTCCCGGTCGAGGTCAGGGGCAATGACGAAGTGACGGATATGGCCAACGCCCTGGAAGTGTTCCGACGCTACGCCCTGGAAGTGCAGCGGCTGAACTTGGTCGAGAAGCTGGCCGAAGAACTGGACGCGAAGAATCATACCCTTGAGCAGACCTTGGAACATCTCGAACAGGCGCAAGAACAGATTGTCGCCGAGCAAAAACTCGCCTCGCTCGGCCAGCTCACTGCCGGTGTGGCCCATGAAATCAAGAATCCGCTGAACTTTGTGAGCAACTTCTCCGAAGTGTCTGTCGAGCTGGTTGATGAGATTGAGGAGGTGATGGAGGAAGCGAAGAGCGGAGAGGGCGAGTTGTCTGAAGAAATCACCCCCATCCTCTCGGACCTCAGGTTGAATCTCCAGAAGGTCAAGGAGCATAGCCTGCGCGCCGACGGCATTGTGCGGAGCATGCTCGAACATTCCCGCGGGGGGCCGGGAGATTGGCGGGAGGCCGACCTGAACGCCCTGCTGAAGCAATACGTGGACCTGTCCTATCACGCGGTGCGCGCCCACAATACCGACTTCAATATGACACTGACTCAGGACCTCGACCCGGAAATGGGAATGCTCACGGTTGTTCCCCAGGATATCGGCCGGGTGTTCCTCAATCTCATCACGAATGCCTGCCAAGCCCTGGATGAAAAACGCCATACCTCGGACGGAGGCTTTGCGCCGGAACTGCGTATCGCCAGCCGCCGCCTGGAGGATCACGCCGAGTTCGACATCCGCGACAACGGCCCTGGTATTCCAGAGGCACTGCGCGAACGGATTTTCGAGCCCTTCGTGACCACGAAGAAGCCGGGCGAGGGGACGGGGCTGGGCCTGTCGCTCATCACAGACATCCTCACCCGCCACGGCGGTTCCATCCGGCTCGACACCGAGGAGGGCGTCTTCACCGAAATGCGAGTGATCCTCCCGCTCGAACCACCGCAGGACACAGACCCCAAAACCCCCGCAGTAGCCAGGTGACTCCCCGCCTCCCGCGGGCGCTCCGCACCGCGCCCGCCTTTGCACTTCTGCGGCTGTCTATGGTAGTCAAAAGCAGCTACGCAGTTCTCAAGGGGAAAATATATGAAATTCTGGATGTTTCATCTCATGCCGTGGCCACATCTGCCCGAGAATTTTACCGAGCAATACGACACGGCCTGGGTCACGTGTTCCAACAGCCTGTTTGACCCCGAGCGCGGCCCGGAGGTCTATCAGCAGTATATCGATCAACTCGTCTATGCCGATACGCTGGGCTTCGACGGGGTGGTCATCAATGAGCATCACCAGAATGCCTACGGCATTATGCCCTCTCCCAATTTGATAGCCGCTGCGCTTTCGCAACGGATCACACAGGCGCGCGTCATGGTGCTGGGCAACGGCCTGCCGCTGTACGATGTCCCGCTCAAAATCGCCGAAGAATTTGCCATGCTCGACAATATGTTCCGGGGCAAATTCGACTGTGGCTTTGTCGTGGGCGGCGGCCCGGAATACTACTCATACAGCAAGAATCCGACCCATGCCCGAGAGCGCTTCCGCGAAGCCACCGCACTCATTCTCAAGGCCTGGACCGACCCAGGCCCGTTCTCCTGGGAGGGGAAACATTTTCCGCTCCAATACGTCAACACCTGGCCTCGGCCCGTGCAGACTCCGCACCCGCCGGTGTGGATCCCCGGCGTGGGCAGTATTGAAACCATGGAGTTTGTTGCCCAGAAAGGGCTTATTTACGCGGCCCTGACCTATTCGCACGTTGAGGCCTTTCGTCGGAATGCGGCCTTCTTTCAAGAGACTGTGGCGCGGGTTGGCACGTCGCCGTATCACCCGGAAATGCTGGGCTGGCTGGTGCCCATGTATGTGGCGGAAACCGACCAAAAGGCGCGTGAAGAGGCGGAAGAGCATATCTGGTATTTCATTGATAAGCTACTCAAAGGCTTTGCCGGCAAGGGGCGGACCTGGATGCCTCCGGGCTACACCTCGCTCCAGTCGCTCCAGCGTCTGCAGGAACTCAACGATCCGGGCAGCGGCCACGCCGCGGCAAGCAACTGGCAGCTCGGCCATGCCACCAACTGGGACGATATCGAAGCGGGCGGCTCGGTCCTGATTGGCAGCCCGCAGACAGTGCGGGAAAAACTCCTCACATACGTGGCGGAGTTTAAGGTCGGACATATTCTTGCCCTACCCCAGTTCGGCAGTCTACCCGACCATTTGACCCGCAAGAATATGGAACTGCTGACCGGCGAAGTCTTTCCCTATGTGCGCAAACATGTCGGAGCGGAGTTCGAGCCTACCCCTACGCTTGAGGTCCAGCCCGCTCCGGCTTCGGCCTGAACGAGATAGCGAGGTCGGCTGCACCGGCCTCCCTGCCCTGCTTGCCCGCGCATGGCCCAGACCAACAGGACGTATTCTATATGACACTTCGCTCAGAAAGCTTGACCATCCACAATCAAAAGATCCACCTGCTGCAAGGCGGTGCCGGCCCTCCCCTGCTCTATCTGCACGGCTTGGTTGCCGATATTCATAGCCTCCCGACCGGCAGCGGGCTGACCGCTTTTCACGATACTCTCGCCCAGTCGTTTACCGTTTACGCCCCGGCTCTCCCCGGCTATGCGGAAACAGAAGGCTATGACGAGCTGGAGACGGTTGAGGATATGGTCTTCTTCTTCCTCGACGTACTTGATGGCCTGAAAATAGACACCGTACGCGTGGTCGGCACCTCCCTGGGTGGCTGGGTCGCAACCGAACTGGCAACCCGTCATGCGCACCGCTTGCAGAAACTCGTGCTCATCAACCCGCTCGGTATCTCTACGCCGGAAGCCCGTATCGGTAATTTCTTCTATACCGTGACACCCAAGGCGGAAGGAGGCCATCACGAAGTCCGGGAGTTGATCTTTTCGGATCAACATTCGGAATTGGCCATGGGGGCTATCCCGGATGACATGTCGCCCGAGGCCCAGTTTTTATTCTATAAGGCGCAAATGGTCTCGGCCCGCATCGGCTGGACCCCCCCATCGCTCTACAACCCCCGGCTGAAAGATCGTCTCTTCCGGGTCACAACGCCAACGCTGCTGGTCTCCGCGACGGGAGACAGGCTGGTGCCAACGGCGCTGACGGATGTGTATCAGGCAGGCTTGCCTGAGGCTGAGGTTGTCCGGGTTGCGGACGCCGCGCATGCCGTCTGGATTGAGCAGCCCCAACACACGGCAGAAATCGTCGCGCGATTTTTACAGCAAAGCCCAGGCTGATATGGGCGCCAAGCATGCGTTAATCTCTCTGGTCTACCTCGTTGGTGCGGCCCTCCTTTTCAGTCTGGCGCGGGTGGAGTTCTGGAAAGAAAAAGCGCCCGAAGCAGAGCATTTGGAACCTAACGCACCGGTCTTTGAGTCGTCCATAATCTAGAGAGCCGCTCCCTTAAATCCGCACGGGACAGTACCCGCTTTGGCGCTCCCTGCTCTCCTGTGATAGGAAAGGCCTGTGATAGGAAAGAAATTGAGCCGTCGTCAGGCCAAGCATAGCTGAGCTAAGGAGTGTGGTATGTCTGCCGAGAGGATCACGTTGACTCGTCATATTTTAATGCAACAACAGCAACATCCGGGTGCAACCGGAGAATTCTCCATGCTCCTGTCCCAGATTGCACTGGCCGCCAAGAGAATCTCCCGGCGGCTCAGGGTGGCCGGGCTGACCGGGGCGCTCGGGGCAAAGGACGAGATCAATATACAGGGAGAAATCGTTCAAAAATTGGACGAAATCTCGAATGACGCCTTCCTCGCATCCTTTGCCTATGGCCAACTCGTATCGGACATGGTGTCCGAAGAGATGGATCAACCGGCGCAAATCCTGGGGAACGCCGACAAGGGCAAGTATGTGGTCTTTGTCGATCCGCTGGATGGCTCGTCCAACATCGACGTCGATGTCACGATCGGCTCTATCTTCTCAATACACCGTCGTCCGGCGGGTAACGGGGACGCCTTAAAAAAGGCGCTGCACCTCAAAGGCAGAGACCAGGTTGCGGCCGGCTATGCCCTGTATGGCCCCAGTACCATGCTGGTCTACACCGCGGGGGCGGGCGTACACGGTTTTACCCTCGACCCCGGCATTGGTGATTTTTTTCTTTCACACGAGGATATCCATATTCCGCCCCGCGGCTCGACGTACAGCATTAACGAAGGTCGCCGAAACGACTGGTTTCCCGAAACGCGACACTACGTCGAATACTTGCAGCAGAAAGACAAAGACTCCGGCCGGCCCTACTCCGGTCGCTACGTAGGTTCCTTTGTCGCGGATTTTCACCGCACCTTGCTGAAAGGCGGCGTCTTTCTCTATCCCGCCGACCCGAAGAATACGAACGGCAAGCTGCGGCTGATGTACGAGGCCGCGCCGATGGCCCTGGTCATCGAACAAGCCGGCGGCCGGGCCAGCACTGGTCGGCAGCAGATTTTGGACCTTATTCCTCAGACTCTGCACCAACGCACGCCCCTCCTGATTGGCAGCACCGAGGATGTGGAGGCGGCAGAGTCTTTTTATGCCTAAGTTGAACAGATATTGATATGTATCTAAAGAGCGTACGTGAGGAGGTACGATCATGACAGAACGCGTACAAGAAATCCTGAGTTGGTATAATGGCGACAATCCTGGCACGCGGATGAATATCGCCCGCCTGCTCAATCATGGCCGCCTCGGCGGCACCGGCAAGCTGGTCATCCTGCCGGTCGATCAGGGCTTTGAGCACGGGCCGGCCCGGAGCTTTGCGCCGAATCCTGCGGGCTACGACCCGGACTACCACTTCCATCTCGCCATCGACGCCGGCTGCAATGCCTACGCCGCGCCGCTGGGCTTTATCGAAGCGGGAGCCGATACCTTCCTCGACCGAGTTCCCCTCATTCTCAAGCTCAACAATCACGACGTGCTGCACGATGAAAAAGACCCGCTCTCATCCGTCACCAGCAGCGTTGACGACGCGCTCCGGCTCGGCTGTGTCGCGGTGGGGTTTACGATCTATCCCGGCTCATCCGCGGCCCAGACCATGTATGAACAACTGCGGGAAATCACCAAAGAGGCCAAGTCCAAGGGGCTGGCGGTTGTGGTGTGGTCCTACCCGCGCGGCTCAGACCTGAGTAAGGCTGGGGAGACGGCGATTGATGTCGTGGCCTACGCCGCCCAGATCGCTGCCCAGATGGGGGCGCATATTATTAAGGTCAAGCTGCCGGGCAGTCATATTGAATTAGCTGAGGCGCAAAAGGCGTATCAGAAACATCACGTACCTATTGAGACGCCGGCCGAACGTGTCCGCCACGTTGTGCAGAGCGCGTTCAATACCAAACGGATTGTGATCTTCTCGGGCGGCGCGGCCAAAGGCGATGAAGAGTTCTTCGACGAAGTCCGCGCGATTCGTGACGGCGGCGGGTTCGGCTCGATCATTGGTCGGAACTCGTTTCAGCGCATCAAAGAAGACGCGCATACATTCCTGGACACCGTGATGGGGATTTACGAAGGGTCGGTCCAGTAGAGCAAATTACGGTTCTGTGTAGCCGCCCGTCATTCCCCTGTTTGCACAGGGGGCAGGCTCTGCGCAAGCAGGCATCCAACCCCCGGCCTCGTCATGCCGAGAACGCAATGGCATGGCTGGAACTTGGCGTGAAACGCTCTAGCCGCCTTGGCCGGCCCCCGCGCAAGTCACGTGTGATGCATATTGTGTCGCAGGCCCCCCTGGGCGGTCCGTTCGCTCCCTCACCCGGCCCTGCGACAAGCTCAGGGCCCCCTCTCCCAGAGGACGAGGGGGTGGGGTGAGGGCGAAACAGAGCCCTGGCCGTTGAGTAACTTACTTTGCATCACACGTCGGACGAAAATCCCCTGATCGCCGGTGGCAATGCCGGTCAGACGAGAGCGGCTAAGTTGCCTTATTCACGGTCAGAGAGACACAGGTACCGAGATGACGTAAGACGGCGTCTATGGTACTGGCCTTGGTGGCATGGTCTGGGTTCAACATCCGCCGAACCTCGCTTTCGGCAACGGCCAAGTCGCGGGCGAGGCTGCGTTGCGAGCGGTTGGTCTGACGACAGGCTTCATATAATGCCGCTTTCAGAGCAATCTGTAGCGGCGGAACGACCAACGGCCGCCGCTTGCTGGCGCGCGACGGCTCGGGCAAGACTTGGCCCTCGCGGATCGTCGTCGCAATCAGCTCCCGCAGCAAGTCCTTAGCCTCGACCAGCGCTTCATCAAGGGTCGCTCCATCAGTAGCTCCCCAACCAAAATCGGGAAACGTGACAACAAACAGTCCGTCTTCGTCACGTTCGATCTCCACCGGATAGTTGAAAGTGTTCGGCATAGGTCGCACCACTCCTTAAATTTTCAGGAGTAGTCTTTTAGAACCTCTGAGATTTTATACAGTTCCCCTAGCCCCAACTGAATGGGGGGAGAGCTCCTCCGCTTGAATGCGGCGCTGCACTCGAATGGCCGCTCAGTGCAGACTCCCTGTTCCTTGCTGGACTGCTGCATAGTCCAGTTTCCCACCCCGTCAGGGTTGCGCTCTAGGGCTGCGGCTGTGGGAAGCCCCCTGGTAGCCGCTGTTCATCCTTCCGCCGCCAGCGTCTTACCGTCCAGCGGAAAGGAATTCGTCCTTCTCAATTTCGAGGTCTGCGAGCATCTTGTTTAGAAGGCCCTTACCGATTTCTTTTCTCCGATCCTTAATCGTGGTTTTCCGATTGCCCACATAGAGCGTCCCGTGCGAGCCCGCCCCTTCCGAGGCGATGAAACGTACGTTCAGACCTTTGGCTTTGGCCCATTTGCGCACCTGCCGCATGAACTGCCTTCCCTTCATGGCCCCCCAATATGCGCGCAAAAATGATCGCGGTCAACCTTTTCCCCGCCTCACACGTCCCAGGAAGGGAAGCGGCGTTCCTTTTTCTCTCCTTAGCGCGTATCCGCATAAAACATCTTGAGGGCGGCCGGTGAAACGCCAAAGAAATGGCACAGCCGCAGACCCCACATGAGCAGAATGGTTTTGGCGACGCCGTGCTGCTGCCAGCGGCGGGCGGAGGTTTTTACTCGGGCCCGCAGGCAGGCGATCTTTCCCGCCCGTTTGAGCTGACGGCTGAATTCCAGGTCTTCCATGAGGTCCCACTCCGGGTAACCGCCAATCGTTTCAAATATCGCCCGCCGAACGAAAATCCCCTGATCGCCGGTGGCAATGCCGGTCAGACGAGAGCGGAGATTCATCAGAGTGCCGATCATGCGGAAGGACCAGCCCGGCGCGTCCACACAGACGTCAAACCGGCCACCCACAACCTCAGGGTCAGCCAGCGCGTCCGCGATCCGCTCTGCAAACTCGGCCGGGGGGAGCGTATCCGCATGGAGAAAGAGCAGAGCCTCCCCGTTTGCAGATCGGGCTCCGGCATTCATCTGACGAGCGCGGCCACGTGGCGCGGAAATAAGCCGGTCGGCGTATGGCCGCGCACACTCCGCCGTGCCATCGTCGCTGCCGCCGTCCACCACAACGATCTCGCAGGCTCCCGCCTGCCGAACCCGGCTGAGCGTCCGCGCAATGCTGCCAGCTTCGTTCAGTGTCGGCATAACAACGCTAACGCGCATCAGCCCCCTACCCGCAGAAAAGCCAGGGTCAGTTGGTGCTTAAAGCGAGCCCGGTCCGCGCTACTGACGCTTTTGTAGGTAATATGCAGGAGCGTCCGCTGGATAAGGAGCGAGCGACTGAACGGGCTGCGCTTCGGTTCGAGCGGATGCATGACCAACTCAAGCGTCCCCTGGCCGAGTGCCGTCCGGTAATACCGGTCAGCGTCTCTGTCTTCCTGGGTATAGGTATAGTCATACTGCCGAAACAGGGTTTCGAGGCGAGGGATGACCTCGGCCGGAGAAAAGGCCACATTCCATTCCATACTGGTGTCTGTCATACGGCTCGCCTCGCGTATCGAAAGACCGTCCAGAGAATTTTCCAGCCAGCCAATACGGTCCCTTTGACCGTTCCGCTCACTTTTGAGGCGCCGATCCGCTGACGATAACGGACCGGCACCTCGGTGATGCGCAGGCCGTGGCGTATGGCTTTAATCTGCATTTCGACCGTCCAGCCATAGGTTTTATCCTGCATCTCGATGGCCAGGAGTTTCGGAAAGCGGATAGCGCGAAACGGCCCAAGATCGGTATAGCTGAAACCGTACAGGCGGCGGATGAGCCAAGTTGCCAGCGCATTGCCCAACCGGGCATGTCGGAGCAGTGCGCCCGCTCCGGCGCGCTGCGGCCGGGAGCCGAGCACCAGGTCATAGCCCTCCTCAAGGATGGGCCGCACCACGTCGCCGAGTTCGTCGGGATAATCACTGTAATCGCCATCGAGAAAAACCAGGATATCGGGCGGTTTGTCCTGCAGATAATCAATGCCCGCCAGACAGGCCCAGCCATAGCCTCGCCGCGGTTCGCTGAGAACGGTCGCACCATGCGCCTGGGCCACGGTTGCGGTCCGGTCTGACGAGCCGTTGTCGACAACCACGACTTCTGCCAGCCGCTCCCACGGCAAGTCGCCGAGCACCTTGGGCAGGGACGCCTCTTCGTTGAGGGCAGGAATGACCACCGCAATACGCGGCTGTTGCGGGTTTTCTGTCTTCATACACTACGGCAGCAACTCGAAGGTGACACGCACCGGGGTACTATCAGGCGGCAATATCTCCGTATTTGCTCGGAATCGCCCTGGATGGGACATATAGTCAGCAATACTCAACCTCCCGTTGCTGAGCTTGCCACTCGGGCAACTGTATAAACACGTCAGGCAGCCCGGGCGCGGGGCAAACGGCACATGGTTAAACCATCGGTCTCGATTACCTTCGAACGTCCAGATCGGGAATTGGGGGCTGACGGGAGGCGGGCGCAAAATACGGTGAACCGGCAGGCGCTCGGGCTGATCATGCCAGGAGAGAAAAACGGCCAAGCGGCTGCCCCTGGCTCTTTGCCGAGGGGCAGGGTTGTCCGGGTCAGTCCGCTGCGTCCACGCCTCCAGCGGCAGCGTATTGCCCGGCTGGCCACCAATGTCGACCAGGGCATCGTGAAAGGCGAGATCATCAACCGGTGTTTCAATGAGCGCGTTTTTGGAGTGGCCGCCCTTCCAGGTCAACAGATGGTAGTGCGCCTCGCCTCCCTCGGCCCGATTAAAGCGGTCAGGATAGATGACGCCATAGATTGTGACCTGTTTTGCCTCTGAAGAAATGACGAGCGGACGCTCAGGAGTTGAGGCCTGACGAGAGCGGGCGGGCGCTATAGCGTCTCCTGAGAGGCACACGACAATCAGGCCGGCAGCGTAGAATTTCCAGACTCCTGTATGGCTCTTCATACCAGCGCAGGTCTCCCCATCCTCATCCGCCATGCTTCCCACGCCAATACGGCATAAAAAGGCAGATATTCCAACCAAACCATCCAGCGGAACGTCTCCGGTTCGCCGTGATAGAGAAAGTAAAAGGCAGTGTAGTACAGCCCTAAGAGGCCAGACAAGAGCAGCCAGGCGGCCCACGGGAAGAGGCACACAAACGGCATCACCCACAGAAAATACCACGGATTGCCGACCGGGCTGAGTAAGAGCAAGGCCCCCATCACAAAGAAACAGCCACGCAAGAACCTGTCATCATCCCCCTCACTGTTCCAGCCTAAGGCAACACCCACCGCGCCGGCCAGACAGCTCGCCACAATGCCGTTCGCCAGCCAGCGATCGGCGATCATCTGATGTAATACAGGGAAGACCAGGCTGTTGGTTTGCCAGTGTTCGGCAAAGGTGACAAAGCCCTGCCATAACCCGCTCCCGGCAGCCGCAAACGGGGCGTAGCCGCCCATGACCACCAGACCGGTCAACGCGAGCCCGCCGCACGCTCTCCCGAGCCCGTAGCGCCGCCAGGCGTGACAGGCAAAAAGGGGAAGCAGGATAACCGGAAAAATCTTTCCCAATATGGCTCCGCCCAGGCTGAGAAACCCGCCCGACAACCGTCCGGTGACCAGCGCCAGCAAGGCCAGCACCAGCAGAAAGGTCGGCACAACGTCATAATGCACCGAGTTGATCGTTTCTTTAATGACCAGCGGTGACCAGGCGTAGACCAGCACCCACAGCGGGGAACTCCCCAGGTGACATAACAACCTGACAATGACCCCACACACCGCCAAGTCAAAGCAGAAGAAGATGAGACGTAAGGCGAGCAAGCTGCCCGGTGCAATCAGGGCAGCCAGACCGAACACGGCTTGCGCAACCGGGGGGTAGAGGGTCGGCACGTCAGGGTGGTTGATCCGCGCCAAGAGCAAGGCAAAGTGCGCATCCGTTTCTGTGAGGTCCCGGTAGAGTTGGAGCGGCCCTTCTTTTCCGTTGTTTGTTTGCACCTCTCGCGGGGTGAAACGGTAGGGGTTCAGACCGCTGGCAACCACCTTGCCATCCCACAGGTAGCGATAGAAGTCGTCCTCCTGAATGGGCTCGGAGAAGAGCAGGACAAGCCGAAAGAGCACGGCAAAGCTCAACACCAGGGAGAGCGGGGCTGACTCGGAGGCCTGTCGTTTGACCCGCCAGACCGCCCCGACATAGACAATAAACGCAACGCCATACAGCCCCACAAAGACCAAGATTGGCCGCTCCTGGTACCCGTGCCCATAGCTGAACGACTGGCTCACCCAGGCGAGGGCAGCATAGAGAATCAGCAAGAGCACCCCGAGAACGGTCAGCCAGAGAGAGAGGCGGCGGTCAGGCATGGAAGCAGTGAAGATTCTTCTGGGTGATAAACAACTTTCAGAAGTCTAAAAGTTTCATTAAGCATGTCTCATCGGCTCGCGGGTAGCCCCTCGCATCTCCCCTACCCTCAGCAAAGCATCTGCCTCTGGAGAAGCGTCTTATACTCGCCATCCTACAGGACGTGGTCCATTGTGTTAGGAATAGGCATCTGAATAGAAAGAGCATTTTTATGGATGACTTCTCCCCGTCTGACCTCAAAACGCGCCAACATGTACTACCTTCAACACTGTCGGGTATTGGTCAATGGCGGCCGAGTGGAATACGTGACCGATCAGGGCAAACAGGCACTCTATTGGAATATCCCGATCGCCAATACAACATCTTTGCTTTTGGGGACAGGCACCTCAATAACACAAGCGGCTATGCGCGAATTAGCCAAGGCTGGGGTATTGGTCGGCTTTTGTGGCGGTGGAGGCTCGCCCCTGTTCGCAGCAAACGAAGTCGAAGTAGAGGTGTCCTGGCTTAGTCCACAGAGCGAGTATCGGCCTACAGCGTATTTGCAACATTGGGTCAGTTTCTGGTTTGACGAAGAAAGCCGCGTTTCCGCTGCGAAAGCGTTTCAGCGCGTGCGTTTTGAACAGATTGGACAACACTGGCGCGACACAATAATGCAGCGGGAAGCCGCGTTTGATCTCAACGCGACTGAGTTGACAGCGCTTCTTGAGGCGACCCGGCAATCAGTGGAATCGTGTCAAACAACCAACGCCGTTCTTTCTCTGGAAGCCCAGATAACAAAGCGTCTGTATAGACTTGCTGTCAACGCGGTCGGCTATGGAGAATTCGTCCGAGCGAAGCGTGGCTCAGGCTCCGACCTGGCAAATCGCTATCTGGACCACGGGAACTATCTCGCTTACGGCTTAGCCGCCACTGCGGCCTGGGTCCTTGGCCTGCCACATGGTCTTGCCGTATTGCATGGAAAAACCAGGCGCGGGGGTTGGTTTTTGATATTGCCGATCTGGTGAAAGACGCCGTGGTCCTCCCGCAGTCCTTCATTTCTGCGATGGCCGGCCAGGATGAACAGGAATTCCGTCAAGCCTGCATCCAGCGCTTCAATCAGGCCGAAGCCTTAGACACCATGATAGACGCAATCAAGTCTGTTGCGCTTGAATTCAGCAAAGTGCCCTAGCCATGAATATCTTACTGATCTCTCAGTGCAATAAAAAAGCCCTGGTTGAAACAAGACGCGTTCTGGATCAGTTTGCGGAACGCAAGGGCGAGCGCACCTGGCAAACTGCCATAACGCTGCAAGGTTTGCAGACACTTCGCAAGATGTTGAAAAAGTCAGCGCGGAGAAATACCGCCGTAGCCTGCCACAGAATCGGCGGGAAGAATGATAGTGAATTGCTGTGGGTTGTGGGCAACGCAAATAAGTTCAATACCGAAGGCACTATACCGACCAATTTCACCAGTCGCGACGTATTGAAGACAGATGATGAGAACCAATGGCACACCGCGGAAGACATTGCCTTGCTTGCCGCGCTAGCCGCCCTGTTTCACGATTTTGGCAAGGCCAACGTACTCTTCCAGAAAAAACTGAAAAAACACAGAAATCTCTCGGAACCTTATCGGCACGAATGGGTGAGCTTGAGAATGTTCCAGTCTTTTGTTCGTGAAGAGCCGGATAAACAATGGCTGAGTCGATTGACCAAAGTTTTGGGTAGCGATGAAGAAGCCCTTTTGCAGCATCTCGAAACGATACAGGACCGTCCTGACAGTTGCCGAGCCCAGCCATTCGCCTCCCTGCCTCGTCTGGCTCAAGCCGTAGGCTGGCTTATCCTCACTCATCATAAATTACCCCGCTCGGTCGATCCTCAGGCAAACTTAAAGTGGATTTCCGATTTCCTCAATAAATCGTTGTTGCCGAATTGGAATTCACCCCAAATCAGGAAATATGGAGGCCACGCTCGAACGGCAGCAATGGGAGAGGAATTACGCCAAGTCTGGCACTTTCCGGCAGGCACCCCGCTGAGAAGCGCCACGTGGTGCTCCAAAGCGCAGCGGATAGCCCGACGGCTGCTTGGGCGTCAGAGTATTTTTGTACACGACTGGCTCGGCGACAGCTTCAGCATCCATGTTTCACGCCTAGCGCTGATGCTGGCTGACCATCGTTATTCGTCGTTGTCCTTAAATAAGTGCAACCCTGAGTGGGGCGATACTCGTTATACCGCATATGCAAACACCGACAGAAAAACACATCAATTAAAACAGAAACTCGATGAACATCTGGTCGGTGTCTACAAACACAGCTTATGGCTCGTGCGCACCCTCCCAGGGCTGAGGAATACCCTGCCGGCAATCGGTCGTCATACTGCCTTCAAGAAACGCACGCGGGACAGGCGCTTTCTCTGGCAGAACAAAGCCTCTGACTTGGCATATTCCCTGAAGGACCAAGCTCGGATATGCGGTTTTTTTGGGGTTAATATGGCTTCGACCGGTTGTGGCAAGACGTTTGCCAACGCTCGAATCATGTACGCCCTGGCCGATGAGAAACGCGGCTGCCGGTTTAGTGTCGCGTTGGGTTTACGGACCCTGACGCTACAGACCGGCGACGCCTTCCGGCAGATATTGAATCTGGACGAAGACGACATAGCAGTCCTGATCGGTTCCGCGGCGGTCCGTAACCTCCACGAAGAGAAACAGAAAAATGAAGACAACTTCAGCGGCTCAGAATCTGCTGATCCCTTAGTGGATACGGACTATCACGTCAGATATGAGGGAGCGCTTGCTGATACTGCCCTCAAACACTGGTTAGAAGCCTCGCCAAAGCTCAACAGCATGGTCAGTGCGCCCATACTGGTCAGCACCATTGACCATCTTATGCCGGCGACGGAAGGCGCGCGCGGCGGCAGGCAGATTGCTCCTATGCTCCGCCTGCTGACCTCAGACTTGGTATTGGATGAGCCGGATGAATTTGGGTTGACGGATGTGCCGGCGCTGACCCGCTTGGTGTATTGGGCCGGAATGCTGGGCAGTAAAGTCGTACTGTCTTCCGCAACCTTGGCTCCCGCTCTGGTTGAAGGACTGTTCAAGTCGTATAGCGCCGGTCGAAATGCCTATAACAATAGTTGCGGTGAACTCCAGCCTCAGCCTGTAGGCGGACAAAAAAAAGAGCGGAATCGGACAAAAATACGGAAAAATATTATCAGACATTGTCGGCTCAAAAAGGGTCTTACGTATGAGGTTAGCTAACCGTTGAGACCGCCTACCCCCCGCCGCCGTAAAGCTTTTGGGCGAGATCGGTTCCGAGCGTGGAGACCTCCGGCAGCCACACGCGGTTATCGGTCATCCGCCGACAGGCGGTCCAGCCGGACGTATGGTGGAGTATTACAGTATCCCCCGGGACGCTGAGCCAGTAGGTCGGTATGCCACGATGGGAGAAGAGTATGTCGATCGTATCCGCCATAGCACGCGGGAAGAGATATTTCTGACCCAAGTAGTCGCAGAACATAGAGACGACCCAGGCGTCGCGCCTCCTGTCTACGCTGACGCTCCTGAGAGAATAGGAGAAGGTGTGCTGGCGCTCCGCCCCCCGGGCCTGTCCCGTCCAGCGCAGACCGACACTTCGCGGCCAGAGCTCCCACCCGCCCCTTTTCGCTGTACGCGTAACGAGGTCTACGGGGCGCAGCTGCCCGTCTCGCGTCCGGCGGGAGATAAAGAGGCTAACTTCCCGGGCATCGTATTCTGCCTCTACCTCGAACCGCTGGACGTGATTGTACCGGGCCCATTCTCCTGCAGTTAGGCCATACGGTTCGCGCGGCTGCAGCCGGTAGACCAGGCCGCCATCTTTTCTCTCGTCGAAAGCCAGCAGATAGCTGCCGGGGGGCAGGCGACGGAGCCTGCTGCCGGGCCAGGGCGGCCTGCACGTCGGAGGGCAGGCCGGCGATGCGGTATAGCCGCCGCTGCCCGCCCCGGCAGGGCTCGGTCGTGTACGGCCAGCCCTCGCGGGCGGCCCGGCGCCTCACCCCCCGCCGCGTGAGGCCGAGCGCCGCGGTTATATCCCGCCAAGTTGCGTGGCTAGTCACCGCCTCCCCTTTCGGGGCGGGGGATGTCGGCAGGCCACTCTAGGTCGGCGGGCCAGTGGTCGGCGAACCACTCTAGCACTCTGTGATAGGTCCGGATCGTACAACTGCGGCCCTCCTCCAGCCTCAAAAACAGGCGAGCGTGACTGCAGGCCCGGTTGGATGTCGTGGCCAGACTGATCCCCTCTGCATCTGAATATACTCGCGCGAGGCGGTGTAAATAGCCACCCTGCATTCTTCATTTATAGTGTATTTTTACATCAAAAGCAAGTGTAAGACTCAAATATAGTGACTATTTACACATTCCTCTACAAA
Organism: Binatia bacterium; assembly: GCA_963422435.1. Taxonomy (GTDB): domain Bacteria; phylum Desulfobacterota; class Binatia; order Bin18; family Bin18; genus Bin18. The sequence goes on from OY729511.1 coordinate 3,630,969, forward strand.
ATCTCCCTAAGATATAAGCCTAGGTGTTAATCCTATTGACGGCTGTCTCTTTTTAGTGCAAAAAAGCACTAAGATATGGAGACAAAACAGCTATACAAGCTCCTAGAAGGGCGGCGGCGCGACCTGGGGCTTTCTCAAGCCCAGGTGTCGAAAAAAATGGCTGGACGGTCTGACTCGTCCTTCTTTCAGTCCCTGCGGCGAGGGTCCTCACCCTCAGCCCACAGGCTAGCGCGCGCCTGTAGTGCTCTCGGCCTGGAGTTCTACATTGGTCCGCCGCGGGCTACGGCGCAGAGCAGAGTTGCTGAGGATCGAGTGGAGTATCAGTCTGCCCGTAAGGGCCGAGACGCACGGCTCCAGCAGCGCATGGAGTGGTTGGATTTTTATTGGGAGGAGATAGGCGAGGTCGGGCGGGCCGGTCTCTGCGCGCGCTGGGACGCGGCTTTCCCGGAGTGGGAGGCTACGCCTCCGGTGTCTCCACGGCCTGCCACCGCGGCGGACAAAGGCAATGCATATTGGCAGGACTAAGAGCATAAGGGGGGTTCTATGGTAGCTGTACTCGCGCAGGCACTGCATACGCTGCTGGGTCTGCTCGCTGTTCTGATCATCTTTGCCGGGTTCGTCTCCGGGGTGCTCCTGTCGTAAGGCCCTGGAGGCAGTCCGCTGGCCATCCTGTTCGGGGCGGTGCTGGGGTTTTTTGTCTCGGTCCTGATCTGTGGGCCGCTGGCCGTACTCCTGGATATCCGCAGGCTCCTGCAGGATATGCGGGCAGGCTGAGGGATGACTCTCCCTGCTCTCCTCGCCGTGGCGCTGCTCTCCCGCCCCGAGGCGACCTACACGGCGGCGTGGTGCACGGCGCGGGGCGGGCAGGTCGAGGTGCGACTGGCGGACGGGACGCGCGCGGACTGCCTGACCCCCACCCATGCGGTCGAGGTGGAACGGGCACGGCGCTGGTATGAGGCGGTGGGGCAAGCGCTGCACTACGCCCAGCTGACGGGCCGCCAGCCCGGGATCGTGCTGATCGTGGAGCGCCCAGACGACTGCCGGTATCTGGCCCGGCTGCGGGCGGCGCTGGCGCGGGTGCGGGTGGCCGGGCGGCCTATCCGGGTGTGGACGACGGGGCTGGCGCTGCAGCAAGACCCCGAGCATCCCGCCGAACGGCTCGGCATAGGTCTGATCTGCTGCCCAGGGGAGCTGGCGCGCCACCCAGCGCCCCACTCCACTCGGGGCATAGGCGTTTTTGCCGCCCACCCAGGAAAGCCCGCTGAGCGGCCGTTCCACTAGTCCGTCCATCTGTCCCCGCTGAGCGCTTTTTGTCGGCACTTAGCTAACCATTCGATTTGTCGCTTACTTTTGCAAGCACGGCCCGGTTTTTCCGTGGTGAATCTCTCTAAGTCTCTGATCCTGAAGCGAAACTGAAGAAAGTCGGACGTCAGTAAGGGGTGTCCGACTTAGACGTCCGACTTTCCTGCCTGATTTTTAGGCAAATTACCGCTCTTTTTGTCCGTGCGCGCACTTTCTGAAACGTAAAAATGTAGTGTTAAAGCGGGTTTAAACGCCTTGAAACGCCCGTCTTTCAAAAGACAGCCCGACTCAATTTATGTCTGATAATATAGCTGTTTGTCAAATAATATCGCGTCCAAATTTGACAATATACCGATGCTTGCAAAAAAAAGCGGGACATCGAACGAGTCAAAATTGTCGGGCGGTGACGCGGCAGGGTGGGCGGCGCGGCGGGCGGGTGGACGCGGGACCAGGGGCGGCGCGGTAGGGGCCAGAATGGGGGAAAAGCGGCGGTTTTTCAGGGAGATAGGGGACGGGCGGGGTGTGCCAGGATGCTGTCAAAATTCGTAAATTGAGGCCGTGAACGGCCCATGTAATCCCAGATAATCCCACGTAATCCCGGATAATCCCGCCTCATTGTCTTTTTGTCCCAGATTATTGTCCGCGCACACTCAGCCCCCTGTCTGCTGTGCCTGGTTTGACGAGACGCAGGCCGAACAGGCAGAGATTGCCAATCCAGAGGATTTTCATCGACAGCACCAACGATTCACAGGAAGGCGTGCGACAAGACTGGAGAACATCCCTCCGAAACGAAAGGCCGAGTTATTGCCGTTATCTCGTCAGACGCAAAGACCAGATGACGCGATACCCGCCTTGGGTGAGGCAATAGCAGAGGGAATACAGCAACTGCATCGTCACCATCACCAGGAAAATCCAGAGGCCAGGAAAAAGATTAGCCTCGGCTTAGTACGCATAGCCAATATCACGCCACTCATTGCCGTAGCGAAACTCTTACTTCAAACGTCACCGTCGGCCGATACAACCGTTCACTACTGCATTTACCACAGCCGGTTTCCGCTGATTGTGCGCTCCGAAACCGAAGGTATTCTTGATACCGTACTGAATAGAAAAGAGCAGAGAGACATCTGGCAAGCACCCGTCATACACAATGCGCTCAAGAGCACGGATACCACCAACCATATATTTGTGGTGTTAGCCTCACCCGTGGCTGAGGTCGGGCGTGACCACGATTACGATTGGGCCCTAGCCGAACCAAGCTCCATGCGGTCAATCGTACAACTCGCCGGGCGGGTGCTGCGCCATCGGGATATGTCACCACAAGCGTCGAATATACTCCTGCTGGACAAGAATTATAGAGGTATGACATGCAGGCGGCCAGCTTTCTGTCAGCCCGGTTTCGAGCACAAAGACAGGCCGCTTCAAGCTTGCAGCCTGTCGAATAATCTACTCCCTGAGCAGTATCGTGTGATCGACTCACGGCCCTGCCTTGTTCCGAGAACGCTCTCCCTTCCGGCTCAAAACCTGGCGGATATGGAGCATCAGGAAATTTCTCTCACGTTCGACGACCCTGAAAAACCAAACAGTCCGCACGCCTTACAATGGCTCAAGCCCCATGCCACGCTGACCGGCGAGCTACAGCAACGTAGCCCATTTCGACACTCCCTCAAAGAAGAGGACTATTTTCTACAGCTTGAGGAAGATGACGAAGAGTTTACGATTATGAAATGGCATGAAACGGGCGAAGCGAAAGAATGTAACGAGATAGAATGTACCCCGCTTGAACTGAAGTCCGGGAATAAAATATGGGGATATGTCAATTACAAGGACGCCATGAAGCATCGTGCTCAGCAGGAAGATAGTGAGATGGAAACACTCAGCCGTATCTACGGAGTATTCTCATTACCACAGGATGAGCGGGCCGGTCGGCGTTGGTACTATACCCCGGAACTCGGTTTTCATAAACCAGTAGCGGATTGAAACCCGTTGGCCCCGCCCAGAAGCTGACTACCGCCACGATCGTGCTACTCGGATAAGGAGCATTTGATGACTTCTCCCGCTCAGCAGAACGGACTTGCTGCAAAGACTCTCGAGTACATACAGCAAAAGAGAGATGAGAAACTGGATAAAGAAAAGGACGCCGCCAAACAATTGGAAATTACGGCGCAGTACGAACCTGAAACGTGGTTAACCGACGCGGCCCGTCGAGCAAAACAACTCACATTTATCACTCATGCGGCCAAATATATTCACGGAGACTCCAAGGGTAGCAGCGTTGAGGCTGTGAGTTCGGCCCCCCTGCCCTCCGACGGATACATTTCCACGCACAGCGTGTCAGAGATTCATCACGATTTTGTTGGGAACGCGGCTGCAAAAGCAGTGTTATTGGCCGGTACAGAGCGATACCTACCACCTCCTCATCCCGCTCTATGCCACCTCATTAGCACACACAATTCACGCCACTATTCAACACGCCCGCTTCTCCGACAAAACCAAATCCGCTCGTGAGGCGTGTCGAAAAGAAGAGGAGTCCGACCAGGAAGACATCCGATATCCAGACCTTGCCGTTCAGTGCTTTGGCGGCACGAAGCCCCAGAACATCAGCTACCTGAACAGCCAGCGCCGCGGCGAATCCTATCTTTTCTCGTGCGCACCGCCGAGTTGGCAAAGGCAGACCACTCCACCCCTGAACATCGGCTCCATTTTTCATCAGTACTTTGAGCGCCGGCTGTACCGTGACCATATTCAACCGTTACGCGATTTCCTTCAGCGCGTCGCGAACAGGCTCAACAATGACAGGATCAGAAGACAACGCGCGGGGTGGCTGGATGACATTGTAGATGAAATCTTGAGTCATGCGGCGTTTATCCAACAGCTATCACCCGGGTGGAGCGCCAATCCTGACTGTAAGTTGCCGGAGGCGGAGCGCTGCTAGTTAGACCCTGGAAGGTCTGCAACCGATGAGGAGTTCCGGTCACAACGGGACGCAACAGACTGGCCGATCAAAGTCGCACAGAGTTTCGCCATTTGGCTCAGCAACAAACTAGAGAGCAAAGAACTTGCGTTCGGTGCAGTCGAACAGCGCGAGTTGCGCGCCCTCCTGGAACCTGAATTACGAGGACAGTAATGGATTTTGTGATTGTATTACGAAAGGTGGAGGTCCACGGGGCCAACGCCATTGCTGGCTTTACCTGGGGTTTTCCGGCGATCACCCACTTTCTGGGCTATGTCCATGCCTTACAACGACACTTGCCACAAAAATTTGACCTCAGTTTTGACGGCTGCGGGGTTGTTTGCCACACGCATCAGGTGCAGGCCCATAAACCAGGTCCCTATGACCCCGCTCGTTTTTCATTGAGCAGAAATCCGCTCGACAAAAGCGGCAAGTCCGCGTCCTTTGTCGAAGAAGGCAAGATGAATATGGAAGTGACGCTTCTCATTCCGGTGACAGAAAGCCGCCAGGTCGTAAGCTGGGAACGAGAGGAACTGAAAACATATCTGCTGCACCAGTCGGCACGGCAGCGCTTGGCCGGAGGCGTTATTACCAGTACGCCTGATGTTGAGATTGCGGATGTACAGGACGAGAAACTGCGCAGGAAATTACTCCGCCGCCTGTTGCCAGGGTTTGCGCTGGTGAGTCGGCACGACGTATTGCGCGCCGAGCAGGACCGGCAGCGGCAGGCGAACACACCGGACCCCGACTTGGCCGCCTGGTTGTCATTTTCTTCCCTGCGGTATGCCGCCGAGCACGGCAAAACAAAAGAGGGGAAGACACCGTGGCGATTACAGGAAAAACCGGAGACTGGCTGGATAAAGCCCATTGCCGTTGGTTATAGGCGCATTTCACAGTTGTATGAACCCGGCGCAATCGCCAAAACACGCGACGCGTCTTCGCCGGCCTGTTTTGTTGAAAACCTGTATTCCCTGGGACAATGGCTCAGCCCGCACAGAATCAGAGAACTGAGCCACCTGTTCTGGCAGTATGAATATACCGAGGCCGGGACCTACGTATGCAGCAATCAGTACCGACCTGTAATTGACTACATAGACTGAAGAGATAGACGAGGAGGAGAGTGAACATGGCACAGTTAAAGACTGCATCAGTTTTGGCGTTCGAGCGCAAACTGGCGAATTCCGACGGCCTGATGTACTCGGGCAGGTGGGAGGATCAAGACAACGCAGGTCTCTGGTCTCCGGTGACACTCCACGAGAAATCAATACGTGGCACTATCTCAAATCGCCAGAAAAACGCTATTGCTTCAGACCCCTTGAAACTCGACAGTGAGGTCCAAAAGCCCAATTTGCAACGGGTCGATGTGGCCGTATTGCCTTTTCAAGATGACACGCTGAAAGTGTCGTTTACGCTCCGGGTATTAGGCGGGCTAGACAAGCCGTCGGCCTGTGACAGCCCGGACTACCAGGAGGCAGTGGGCAAAACGATCCGGGCGTATATCGCCGAGCACGGTTTTGTCGAATTGTCGAAGCGCTACGCCACGAATATTGCCAATGGACGCTTCCTGTGGCGGAATCGCGTGGGAGCCGAGGCGGTTCATGTCCTCGTAACCCGTTATCGGGACCAGGAGGTAGTAGACACATGGCACTTCGACAGCAAAAGCCTGTCTTTGCGGCAATTCGACACTACGGATACGCCCATGTCTGCACTCGCAGGAGCTATTGAATCCGGTCTGAAAGGCTCCGCGTTTACGTTCTTGAAGATAGAAGGCTTTGCCCGTTTTGGCGAGGGTCAGGAGGTCTTTCCTTCCCAAGAACTCATCCTAGACAAGAGCAACAACAGGGAGGACAAAAAAAGTAAAACGCTCTACCAAGTTGGAGAGACCGCCGGACTCCATTCGCAAAAAATTGGCAACGCCCTGCGCACCATTGACACCTGGTATCCCGGAGCAGACCAATTCGGCCCCATATCGGTTGAACCTTTTGGCTCCGTCACCAATCGCGGTAAGGCATATCGTCAGCCCAAGGACAAGCTGGATTTCTATACGCTCCTCGACAGTTGGGTGTTAAAGGGGAAGAAACCAGCGGTAGAGCAGCAGCATTATGTTATGGCCGTGTTGGTTCGAGGCGGCGTGTTTGGGGAAAAATCGGACTGAGGCAGGGCAATGGACCACCATGTTGATATCACAGTGCTTCCCGACCCGGAGTTTCAGGAAACTACATTGATGAATACCCTGTTCGCCCTATTACACCGTGCGCTGGGCAAACACGGTCAGGGCAAAATAGGCGTGAGTTTTCCCGACCACAGCAAAACGCTTGGGGCGCGCATCCGTCTGCATGGCAGTAAAAGAGCGCTTGAAGAATTCATGCAAACAAGTTGGATAACTGGCATGATGGATTATTGTTATGTTGGTCATGTTCAGCCGGTGCCCTCTGGGACCTCGTTCCGAACGGTGCGCCGAGTCCAAGCGAAAAGTTCGCACAACAAACGGAAACGTTCGGTGGCAAAAGGATGGCTGGATGAATCCGAAGCGCGGAAGCGTATCCCGGATTCTCAGCAACGGACGCTTCATCTGCCATACGCTCAACTTCGTAGCCTGTCCAATGGGAATATGATGCGCATTTATATTGAGCATGGCGAACTGGTTCAACAATCAGTAGCAGGGCTATTTTCCGCCTATGGTCTCAGCAGCACTGCTACCGTACCCTGGTTTTAACCCTTTTTTTCTGGATATCCATAACTCCCTGATTTGCTTATACATTTTTCAGAGGCTCATATTAGGGTAAAACTACTGCGTTTTACCCTAACTCCTTAAAAATCAAAGGCTTACACATATATTTCTGTTGTTCACTGCCGGACAGGCAGCTAAGAAAAAAGGCTATAGAGTGCTGGCCAATCAAAGCCAGTTCACTGCCGGACAGGCAGCTAAGAAACCCCAAACATGGCCGCCACAGACTTCATTCGCGTTCACTGCCGGACAGGCAGCTAAGAAATGGCTCCCCCGCGAACGAGGAAAATCAATAACGTTCACTGCCGGACAGGCAGCTAAGAAACACCATCACCAACACGGTGAGGCAGTCGCTTAGTTCACTGCCGGACAGGCAGCTAAGAAATAATTCTTGCGGGCTAGGAAGCCTGCACTCCTCAGTTCACCCGGTAGCTTTTCTCAAGCGCGAATTGAGATGGCCAGAGCGATAAGCCGGAGCGCAGCAGGAGGAACAAACCGCCCAACGTAACAGGCACATACTGGGCAAGGTGGGCAACAAGAGAAAAACTGAACGCCGCTTCCTTGGGCACGGAGAAGAAAGACAAGGCGGGCACCACGGCATATTGAAAGACGCCAATAAAACCCGGCGCAGCCGGCAACGCCACACCCACAGCCAGCAGCAGCATAACGACGAGCGCTGCTTTCATCGGTAACGAAAAGGCACAGGCGTGCAATAACAGCCAAAAATGGATCACTATGCCGCCCCATATCGCCGTCGAGAACACCACGGTCTTCAAGAAGAGTGGCCCCCGGCGCAGAACCTGGAGACTCTCCAGGAATTCTTCGACTCCAGGCTGTATGAGACCCTGGAACAGGCTCACGGCCAGCATGTCAAACACACGATCGCAACTGACGCGAGGAGCAACGGCCAGCGATACGCCCGCACGAGAAAAACAAGGCCGAGCCAGAGAGTTGAAAAGATGAGGAGGTCGAGGTCTACAAAACGGAACGCCCGAACGACCGCGAACCATTCCACGTCACGCACGGCCACGTAGCCACAGCCAAGGCTGAGCGCGAACCCCAAAGCAATTTTCAGCATCTTCAAGCACAGCTCTCTTGTGTTGGCAGTGCGAGGGATTACTTCCAAAAGGCGCGCCCGGGGTGACTCGAACACCCAACCTACGGGTTCGAAGCCCGGTGCTCTATCCAATTGAGCTACGGGCGCGGTGTGGGAAAATCGGGTCACAAGCCTATGTCGCAGCCCGTGAAAGCGCAAGTCCGGCCGTCGAGGAGAGCGAAGCCTGTCTCCCTTCTCGGCAGAAGATTAGGCCCGACGACTTTCTCCTGTCCGATACAAACGACACGACGTGGCCTTAATGACCAGGAAGACCTCGCTCCCAACCCGCAGACCCAACTCAACAAACGACTTCTCGGTCACCTCAACGGTCAGGGGAGGCAGGTCGGGGCTGAGTTCGGCCGTTGCCAATCCAACATGGCCGACGGAACGGAGTTGGGTGATACGGGCGGGCAGGACGTTGCGGGCAGACAGCCCTTCTGGCCGCTGCGTGGCCACCATAATATCGTGCGCGGGAATACCGGTCAGCAGCGCCTCGCCCGGCTGGGCCTCGGAGCGGACGGTCACCAACTCGACCGGCGCTCGTTCATTGCCCCCTCCTTCGCCCAAGCGCACCTGACCTGTGCTGCCACTCCCCTCCACCACATAGCAGGGCAGGATATTCTCGAAGCCGTGCTGTTCGGCCAGGGGGAAGAGATGGGTAGCAGTCAGCACGCTGCGCGGGTCGCCGTGCGAGATAATCGTGCCGTCTCTGAGCACAATCAGCTCGTCACACAGGGCCTGCACTTCGAGCGGGTCGTGCGACACGAACAGCATGGGAATCTGAAATTCGGCCCGTACCCGTCGGAGAAAGGGCAGGAGCTTACGTCTCAGGGCAATGTCCAACGAGGCAAACGGCTCGTCGAGCAGGAGTAAACGTGGACCGGAACAGAGGGCCCGGCCGAGGGCAACGCGCTGCCGCTCGCCACCAGACAAGGTATGCACCGTACGTTCAAGGAGCGGACCAAGTTCGAGAATGTGGACTACGGTTTCAAACGTCCGTTGGACAGGATGACCTCGCTGCAACCCGCGTTTCTTGCCGGCGAGCAGATTGTGCCGGACGTCCTTGTGCGGGAAGAGCAAACCGTCCTGGGGAACATACCCAATATGGCGCTGCCACGGCTTGATAAAAATCCCTCGGTCGCTATCCAGCCACGTCTCTTCCCCCAACGCAATGCTGCCTCGTGCCTGACGCCGGACGCCACAAATCGTTTCCAGCAGACTGGTTTTGCCCGCCCCAGAGACACCGAAGATCCCGGTCACGTGTTTTTCGGTATGCAAATCGATATTCAGCTCAAAACGGTCCAGCGGGAGGCGAACCCGCACGGTCAGGCCGTCGAGCGAACCGGTCGGTAGACTGTCGTGGGCGGACGGAGCGCTGGTCATGATGGACGGGCCAGGCTGGGGAGTGAGCGACCGTGCCCCAGGAGTTCGGCACTCAGAATAGCCAGGAAGCCCAGTACGATGGCGACCAGCATGAAAAAGTCGGCCCTGGCCTGCGCGCCGACCTGCTGGGCACTGAAAATAGCCGCGGCTATGGTTTGCGTGCGGCCCGGGATATTGCCGGCAATGGTGACCGTGGCGCCGAACTCACCCATGGCGCGCGTAAAGCCGAGAATGACGGCCCCAAGTAGGCCACGCCGGGCCATGGGCAGGCTGTACTGAAAAAACGTCGTCAGCCGGCTGTGGCCTAAGGTGTGGGCCATCAGTTCGAGCCGAGGATTGATGCCCTCAAACGTTGCCTTTGCCGTTCGCGCAACGAGCGGAAGAGACATGATTGCCGTCGCAATCACCGCCCCTTTCCAGGTCAGCAGGATGTGCAGATCAAATCCGAGCGTCTCGCGCCCCAGCGGTCCGTCAACCGCAAACAGCCGTAACAAAAGAAATCCAACCGCGGTCGGCGGCAAGACGAGCGGTAAGCCGACCAGGGCGGACAGGACATTTTTGCCGGCAAACTCGTAGCGGGCCAGGACATAGCCCAGGACCGTAGCCGGCAGCAGCACAATCAGGGTTGAGACCACTGCGACCTGGAGTGTCAGCAGGATAACCGACAATACTTCGGGACTCATGGGAGTCATGACAGCGGACGGGGGTCTCCTTCGTCTACAACAAACCCCCGCGTGTTGTAAATTGCGACGGCTTCGAGGCTCCGCAAAAAGTCGAGGAATTGGGCCACGAGGGCGGGTCGCGGACGATGCTTGAGGGCCACGGCACAGTAGACGATCGGTTGGTGCAGGTCAGGCGGGACCTCGTACACGACCCGCACCTGGTCTGCATTCATGGCATCCGTTCGATACACAATGCCGAGGATGTTGGGATCAGACTCGACTAGGCCGAGGGCCGCCCGGACATCGGCAGTCGGGACGATGGTGTCCTTGACGGCTTCCCAGACCGAGCGGTCTGCCGTTTCGACCGCCTGCAAGAAGGTCTTGGCATAGCGACCGGCGGGCACCGCCTCGGGGTCGGCCAGAGCCAGGAAGGTGAATGAGAGCGCAGGCAGCAGGCCGGGTGCGGATAACTGAAACTCCGCCTCCTTGCGACTGATGAGCACCAGACGATTTGACAGAAAGTTGCGGCGTGATTCAGGCAGGACCAGTTCTGCCCTTTCGAGCGCCTCGACCCAATCCGGGTGCGCCGACAAAAAAACATCGGCCACAGGAGCGGCCTGAAGCTGCTGAGCCAGGGTATTGGACCCGGCGAAATTATAGACCAGGTCCACCTGATGCGCCTCAGCAAAGCGTACCCCAATATCCAGGACAACATCGCGCAGGCTGGCGGCGGCAAAGACCACGATCTGCGGTTTCTCGTGGCCGGATGAGCCGTTATGGCCACAGCCCGTGGACAGTGGGATAAGCGCGAGCAGTGCCAGAGCAAAACCAACAGGTCTCACTTTTATCCCGGCCCGCTCCGGCCTGGGAGGGGAATGGTTTGGATAATGGATATGGAGTCGCTGGGTATCGGGCTTCGGCATGGCCCTCAGCAGCCCTTACTTCACCGCCCACGTCGTCCCCGTCGGACTGTCCTTGAGCAAAATGCCTCGATCGGCAAGCTGCGCACGAATGTCGTCCGCACGCTGAAATTTCTTCTCTTTCCGAGCCGCGGCCCGCTCGGCTATCAGAGCCTCGATGGCCTCAGGCGTGAGGCTGGCTTCGGCCAGGCCGGTCTGCTTTTGATACGCTAAAAATTGGGCAGGAGACTCTTGAAACAGGCCGAGAACATCTCCAATTTTTGCGATTTCAGGCCGCAATACGGCGGCCTCCGCGATCTGGCCGGCATCCAACGAGCGATTGATCTCACGCACGCAGTCAAAGGTCACGCCCAGGGCGCGGGGCGTATTGCAGTCATCATCCATTGCCTCACGGAAACGATTGACAAAGGACGAGGCATCAGGCCCCTCCCCTGTCCAGTTGTCACCAATCGCTTCGTCGGCGCGGGCGAGCGTTTCATAGATGCGCGCCAGTCCCTTTTCCGCCGCTGCCAGTTTTTGGGTCGAGAAGTCGAGCGCCATCCGGTAGTGGGACGAGAGCAAGACCTGCCGTAAGACTTCCGGCGTAGAGACTTTGCTCAGCGCGGCCTCGATGGTCAGGAAATTCCCCAAAGATTTCGACATCTTTTCCTGCTCAACGGTTACCATCCCGTTATGCAGCCAGTAGCGGGCCAAGGCACACTCCCTGGCTCCTTCGGACTGGGCGATCTCGTTCTCATGGTGGGGGAAAATAAGGTCGGCGCCGCCGCCGTGAATGTCGAAGGGCTGGCCCAGATATTTGCTGCTCATGGCCGAGCACTCGATATGCCAGCCGGGCCGGCCTTTGCCCCAGGGGCTGGCCCAGGCCGGCTCTCCGGGCTTGCTGGACTTCCACAGAGCAAAGTCCATGGGGTGGCGCTTGCGCGTGTCCACTTCTATGCGCGCCCCGGCCGCCATGTCTTCCAAACGTCGATGCGCCAGCTTGCCGTAGTCGGCAAAACGGTCCACCGCATAATACACATCCCCATCCACCGCATAGGCGAGATGTTTGGCTTCGAGTTCTTGGATAAGGGTGAGCATGTCCGGGATGTGTTGGGTGGCCCGGGGTTCATGCGTGGGCGACAGGCAACGCAGGGCCCGCATGTCGTTATTGAAATCCTGGATAGAGGTGTCGGTCAGCTCTTCGACAGAAATGCCTCGCGCGTTGGCCCGGTTGATAATCTTGTCATCCACATCCGTAAAATTGCGGACAAAGGTCACCGTATAACCGCAGAACTTGAGGTAACGATAGACGACATCAAAGGCGACCAGGGCCCGGGCATGCCCGATGTGGGAGCGGTCGTAGACCGTGACCCCACACACATACATACGGGCTTCACCAGGCGTGAGAGGGACAAACTCTTCCGTTCTGCCCGTCAGGGTGTTGTGGAAACGCAGGGCCATACGGTCTGTCTCCCCCTCGGGTCTAGAGCCGTCCCTGGACTAATTGATCGACAACGGAAGGGTCGGCCAGGGTAGACGTTTCGCCGAGTTGATCGAGCGCGCCCTCGCCGATTTTCCGCAGGATGCGCCGCATGATTTTTCCGCTCCGCGTCTTGGGCAACCCGTCGGCGAACTGTACTTTGTCCGGGGTGGCGTGCGGGCCGATTTCTCGGCGGACCGTAGTATTCAGCTCTTTCACCATGTCCGGGGAGGACTGCTGTCCGGTCTTGAGCGTTACAAAGGCATAGATGCCCTGCCCTTTGAGGTCGTGCGGCATCCCCACCACTGCGGCCTCGGCCACAGCCGGATGCTTGCCCAGGGCGCCTTCAATCTCGGCGGTTCCCAAGCGGTGCCCGGAGACATTAATCACGTCGTCCACCCGTCCGGTAATCCAGTAATAACCGTCTTCATCCCGCCGGCAGCCATCGCCCGAAAAATACTTGCCGGGGTAGCTGGAGAAATAGGTCTGAACAAAGCGTTCGTGGTCGCCGTACACCGTGCGCATAATGCCCGGCCACGGGAACTTGAGGCATAAATTCCCGGACACGCCGTTCCCTTCGATTTCTGTGCCTTGATCGTCTACCAGACAGGGCTGGACGCCAAAGAAGGGCCGTGTGGCCGACCCGGGCTTTGTTTTCGTCGCGCCCGGGAGGGGGGTGATCAGAATCCCGCCGGTTTCGGTCTGCCACCAAGTATCGACAATCGGGCAGCGTTCCTGGCCGATGGTCTGAAAATACCAGTGCCATTCAGGGCTCTTGATCGGCTCGCCGACCGTGCCGAGAATGCGCAGGCTCGATAGATCGTACTTGGCCGGCCAGGCGTCGCCTTCTTTCATCAGCGCGCGCAACGCGGTGGGCGCGGTATAGAAGATATTGACCTTATGCTGTTCGACAATCTGCCAGAAACGGCCAAAATCCGGGTAATTGGGGACACCCTCGAACATCATGGTCGTCGCCCGGTTCGCCATCGGACCGTAGACGATATAGCTATGCCCGGTCACCCAGCCAATATCGGCCGTACACCAGTAGATATCCCCCGGCCGATAGTCGAACACATAGCGGTGGGTCATAGAGGCGTAGACCAGATAGCCGCCCGTCGTATGCAGTACGCCCTTGGGCTTGCCGGTCGATCCGGAGGTGTACAGGATGAATAACGGATCGTCGGCATCCATGGATGCCGGCTCACACGTCGTCGGCTGGGTTGCCACCTGTTCGTGCCACCAGACGTCACGGCCGGCCTGCATGGGGACCTCGTGTCCGGTGCGCCGGACGACAACCACATGCTCAATAGACGGACATTCGGCCACCGCGGTATCGGCGTTGGTCTTCATCGGGATATCGTTCTTCGCCCCACGCAGGCCCGTATCTTGAGTAATCAACAGCTTGCATTCCGAGTCCTGAATACGGTCACGCAGAGAGTCCGGCGAAAAGGCGCCAAACACGATGGAGTGGACCGCCCCAATACGCGTGCAGGCCAACATGGCCACCGGCAGCTCGGGGATCATCTGCATATAAAGACACACGCGATCCCCTTTTTTCAATCCAAACGCCCGAAGCGCATTGGCAAACTGGCAGACCCGGTCCAAAAGCTCAGCGTACGAAAACTCTGTGCTTTCGTCTTGATTATTGCCCTGCCAGATGAGAGCGGTCTGGTCGCCGGCCCCCGCGTTGACATGCCGGTCCAGGCAATTATACGAGACGTTGAGCTTGCCGCCCAGAAACCACGTGATATCAGCTTTGTGAAAATCCCACTCAAGGACCTTATTCCATTTTTGAAACCAGTCCACCTGTTTTTCGGCGTGTTCCGCCCAGAACCCTTCCGGGTCGCGGACTGAGCGCTCATACATCTGCTGATACGTCTCGGGGTCAATGGCGGTCTGCCCCTGTACGGCAGCAGGAATGTCATACGTCAGGTCACCGCTTTGTTGGTCTGCCATATGGCCTCCTGTATTCAACTGTGCGTCAAGCTCTGTATATCCGGGAAGGCGGGGTGCAGGCTCCTCTCATAGAGATGATTCCCGCCCTTCCGGCGACATGAGTTCATATCATTGGAGGATGAAGCGATGGAGCAAGCGAGGATACTGATTGACGGTTTATTCTTTGATACCGATCGCCTTGAAGAAGCGCTCCTGCACGACGCTACAGGTCATTTCGTAGAGCATATCCCTATTGGGCGATTGCGCCAGGAAACCCAGCGGGATTTGAAAGCCGCCCTTATCCTTAATGTTCCCACCCCCGTAGTACGACTTTCTGTCTTCATCAAAGCCAAACAGCTTTTTCAAAAACGCGTCAGGGTTCACGGTATCGCTCCGTGTCCGGAGCGAGCCATCAACCGTCTTGCCGTCGACAATGCCAAAAACAAGGACCGAGTCTGTTCCTTCTCGCTGGAGCAGGAATTCCGCCACCTGGGGGATGCCATCGCGGTGTTCGCCTCGCACGAATCCTACATCGGTAAACACAAAAGAATCGAACACCTGTTTCCGTTCCAGGGCCTTTTGGATCATATCCATGACAATCGGCGGTAAAGATTTCTCCGAAATCGCCTTGAGGAGGGGCTGATCCACGCACGGCCACAAATACGCCGCGGCCTCAAATTCCAATCGGCTGGCCTCAAGCAGCGCCATAGTATCAGAACGTATGCCGTGCATGAGCGCGGTTGCCAGCCGCACCTGGTCAGTCTCGCCAGGGTTCAGGCCATCGGGATATTGCGCCCGTAAATATTCGGCATAGATGGCACAGGTCGAGGCTGCGTCCTCCCGGATATCGACAAATTCCGCAAGTGGGGTCCCCAGACGACGGTGGTGATCGATAAAGGAGAGGAAGGTCTTGCCGCCAAGCTTATCCGAAATCGGCGTCTCTGGATTCTGGGTATCAACCAGCGCGTAGGCAGAGTATGGTTCCAGGTCGCATTCCTCGTCATAGAGTTGCAGGTCAATCTCAAGGCGCTTCACCAACGCCCGGTTTTCATGGTGGCTGACCTCATGAAAGCACAGCAGCGTGGCTTCGATGTCGAACTCTTTGGCCAAAAACTGATGCGCCAGACCGGAAGCGATATTATCGGGGTCCGGGTAGCCCACCAGGATGATGAGGATTTTTTCTCCATGGTGGCGGGCCAATATCTCACGTAATTTTTTCCACTGCTTTTTTGGCGATTCTTTCTTAGCAACAACCCGTAGCGGGGGTTCTTCCACCGGTGATACTCCAGCAACGTTTGCCATAGTGTTTCCTCCACGTGGTGTAGACAATAGGGGGAACATATCCCTCTTTCAAGCAGTCTGACAAGAGGAGCGCGTACCCCCTCCGACCCCTCCCCGGGCGCGAGACTCCCTTGAGTAAACGGCGGGCCTGTGGTAGGGGACGTGTCATCGTTAGAGAGGCCTCAGTCCCAACGCGACCTCAGCAGACCCACTCGTCACCCCCCCATGCCGTCAGTCTCCAGACTATCGTGAGAAAGGAAGAGGAGTGCTTCGCTTTGTACGCTCGTGTGGGCGTCTGACCCTCTACACCCTGCGCGAAATGGGTCGCATGGGGATCTTTCTTGGCACGACTCTGATCGATATCTTTCGCCGCCCCCTGCAAGGCGGTCAGCTTGTCCGCCGGATTTACTTTATCGGCAGCCGCTCTCTCTTGCTCATCGTCTTTACCGGAGCCTTTACGGGCATGGTCGTTGCCCTGCAGGGGTATATTGCCCTGCGGCGCTTTGGTGGTGAGGAGGCGCTGGGCCCTATGGTCGGACTGAGTCTGATTCGCGAACTGGGCCCGGTTCTGTCTGCGCTGATGATTACGGCCCGTGCCGGCTCGGCCCTGACCGCTGAACTCGGGATTATGCGGATTACCGAGCAGATAGACGCGCTCGAAGTCATGGCCCTCAACCCTATCAAGTATTTAGTGGTCCCCATTTTTCTGGCGGCCTGTATCACCTTTCCCCTTTTGAACAGCGTTTTTGTGACGGTTGGCATTTATGGCGGTTATATTGTCGGCGTTGAGTTGCTGGGCGGAAGTTCGGGGGCGTATTTTACGCAGATGAGCAGTGCGGCGGATTCCGGCGATATCTGGATGGGCGTGTATAAATCGCTCTCGTTTGGCGTGATTGTTGCCTGGGTCAGCTGTTTTAAGGGATTCTACGCCGCGCATGGGGCCGAGGGGGTCAGTCATGCCACAACGCAATCCGTCGTGATGTGTGCGGTCTTGATCCTGGTGTGTGATTATTTCATTGGTTCTATCCTCGTATAGCCAGATGATGAAGCCGGTAGCGAGCATTGCCGCATGATCCGCCTCGTTAATATCTGTAAATCCTTTGGCAGCCAAACGGTCTTGTCCGGGGTGAATCTCGATATCCCCGACCGAGCGGTGTATGTGGTAGTCGGGGTCAGCGGAGCCGGGAAAAGCTGTTTACTCAAGCATCTGATCGGCTTAATGCGCCCCGATTCCGGGCAGGTTTGGATAGACGACATAGAGATTACCAGCTTGGGCCGACGCGCCCTCAATCGGGTTCGGAATCGGTTTGGCATGCTCTTCCAGGGCGGGGCGCTGTTCGATTCCATGTCCGTGTACGACAACGTGGCCTTTCCCCTGCGGGAAAAGACCCGAAAAAGCGAAGCCGAGATTCGGGACAAAGTCCATGAACGCCTTTTCCAGGTCGGACTCGCCGGGGTGGATGCCAAATTTCCTGCTGAGTTGTCAGGCGGGATGCGCAAACGCGCGGCCCTGGCCCGCTCGCTCGTCTCCGACCCTGAGATTCTCTTATTTGATGAACCGACGACCGGTCTTGATCCGATCCGGGTCAATGCCATCCATCGCCTGATTCTTGACCTCCATCAGTTGTTGGGCTTTACGGCGGTTATCGTCAGCCACGAAATTCCAGCGGCCTTTTCTCTCGCCACCCATATCGCTATGCTACATCAAGGGGTGATTGTTGAGTCTGGCCCGCCCAGTGCCCTACAGGCGTCGGACAATCCCATAGTGCGGCAATTTATGGGCGGCCAACTCGAAGGTCCTATCGATGTGTACTAAAATCCAAGCTCGGGGCGTATGAAGGCTGACGCAGAACTGCTTTTTGGCACGCTTTTACTTGGCATCTGCGGCTTTCTGGGCTATCTCTCCCTACAGCTTGGCCAGGTTGAACTGGGCTCTGACAGCTATCCGGTGTATGCGGATTTTATTACCGCGGGCGGCCTGCAAGACGGAGCAGTCATCGAACTCGCAGGGGTGGAAATAGGCCGGGTCGAACGGGTGCGCTTGGCTGATTACAAGGCCCGCGTCACTTTAAAAATTCGGAACGATATTGCATTACACGAAGACACACAGGCGGCGATCAAGACCAAGGGCCTGATTGGCGAACGCTATATCGTCATCACGCCGGGCTATTCCTCTGCCACCATTGCACCCGGGGGGACTATTGACAGGACGGTAGAGCCGGTCGACATTCAACAATTGATAGGAGAATTCATTTTCGGCAATGTAGGCAGCAATCAGGCTCCAGAACAGGCAACGGGCACTGGTCCTGCTCGCCAGAACGGCGGAGAGAGCAGGGACCTGTGGTCACTCGGTCTGGATGAGACCTCATGAGCCTATCGCGGGGGAAGATGCTGAAAAAACTGGCACTGGCAGGAAGCATAGTGGGGAGAGTCCTGTCTGGATTCTCGCTCACCGAGGCCCGGGTGCAAATGGGCAACGCGGCCAACTTCCGCGCGCTCAATCTTGAACTTTTTGAGGATGTTGACCGATTTTCGGTCGATTTGAACGGCGCCGTTCAAGACGGCTACCTCCAACAACGCGAGCGGATTGTGCAGGAAGCGCTCGCGGAGAAATAGGAATCCGGGCCATGAAACTGCCACGATCCTCCTTCCTGCTGACGCTTGGCGGCCTCACGCTCTTTTTCCTGCCGATACGGGGGCTGACAACAGACTCCCCGCTGGAGGCTGTTCGTTCCACCACCGACCGGGTTGTCCTAGTCCTCAGGGCTCCGGAGAATCAAGGCCCTCACCTGCGAGAGAAGCGCATCAAGCAAGTCAGCGAGATTGTCCGGCCCTTGTTTGACAGACGGGAGGTTGCCCGGCGCACCCTGGGGGTATACTGGCGTGACCGGACGGAAGAGCAGCGCGAAGAATTCATCGGAATTTTTACCGAGTTGGTCGAAAAGTCCTACGGAGAGACCTTTGACAAGCAGGCCGAAAAATACCTGGATCAAGTGGAGTTTCTGTACGATCAGGAGACCGTAGACGGGAAGTTTGCCGAAGTCAGCACGCGTATTTTCGTCCCTTCTCAGAAGAAGCATTTTTCGATCAATTACCGCCTGCATCAGGTCGATGGACAATGGCTCATCTATGACGTGGTCGTAGAGAATATCAGCATGGTCCGGAATTTTCGCACGCAATTCTATCGCATTATCGGGAAGAGCTCCTATGAGGAGTTGGTGCGGAAGCTCCAGGCGAAACTCAGACAAATAGCCGCCCCTCCCTCCGCTTCATAGGCACGCGAAGGACCTCATACAAACCGCCGACCCCGCGGAGCGTCCCGCACATCGCATATATTTCAGCCATGCCCGTTACGATCTCAACCTCAGACTTTGACGCGGTGCTGTTTGACCTTGATGGGGTGGTGACGCAAACCGAAAAATTGCACACGATTGCCTGGAAAGCGCTCTTTGATGAGTTCCTCAGCCGTTTCGCACAGCGAACCGGAACGCCGTTCGTGCCGTTTGATGCCGGGACTGACTATTTGCAGTATGTGGACGGCAAACAACGCTATGACGGCGTTACCAGCTTTCTTGCGGCGCGGGATATTACGCTCCCGTATGGCGACCCGGAAGACGACAGCAGCCGCGAAACGGTCTGTGGGTTAGGCAACAAGAAAAACTCCGCTTTTCTTGCCTGTCTGGCCGAAAAAGGCGTCGAGGTCTTTGCATCGACCGTCGTCCTCATCAAAGCGCTTCGACAAAAAGGGCTCAAAATCGCGATCGTTTCGTCGAGTAAGAACTGCAAAATTGTGCTGGAGCAGGCCGGGCTGACCGACCTGTTTGACACCCGTGTCGATGGGGTCGAGAGTGCGACCTGTAAGCTGCCGGGCAAGCCGGCTCCGGACACCTATCTGGAGGCAGCCCGACGGCTGAACGTCAGGCCGGAGCGCACGGCCATTGTTGAGGATGCCAGTTCAGGGGTTGAGGCTGGGCATAGAGGCGGCTTCGGCCTTGTCCTGGGCGTTGCCAGACAGGACAACCAGGCCGCTCTGGAACAGCACGGGGCCGATGCGGTTGTGACTGACCTAGAGGACGTACAGGTCAACGATACGCCAGAGCAACCACGTATCCGGAACGTCCTGAACCTGCCGTCTCTCCTCGACCATCTGCCGGCCTTTATACACCGCCTCCAGGAGAGGCGGCTGGTTGTTTTTCTCGATTACGACGGCACGCTGACCCCTATTGTCAGCCGTCCCGAACTCGCCACATTAACGCCTGACATGCGGCAGACCATTGCCACGCTGGCCGAGCAGTGTCCGGTTGCCATAGTGAGCGGCCGGGATCGCGCCGATATTCAGACCCTCGTTCAACTCGAATCCGTCTACTATGCCGGCAGTCATGGCTTTGATATTGCCGGCCCTCACCAGGTACGTATGCAGCATGCCAAAGGTCTTGCATTGCTCCCGCTGCTCGATGCAGTCGAAACCGACCTGCACCAACAGCTCAGCTCGGTCCCGGGCGCACTTGTCGAGCGAAAGAAGTTCACCATCGCGGTCCATTTTCGGAATGTGACGTCTGAACAGGCGACGCGCATTGAGCCGCGGGTCGACGCGGTGCTGAAGAAGTATCCGCAACTCTGTAAGGGGCTGGGGAAAAAAGTCTTCGAGCTTCGGCTACGGCTCGATTGGCACAAAGGCAAGGCCGTGCTGTGGCTGCTTGACACCCTCTCCCTCCAGACCCCGGACGTCGCCCCAATCTATATCGGAGATGATGTCACTGACGAGGACGCGTTCCACACCCTGGCCGGACACGGCCTCACCATAGTCGTCGCCGATACGCCGCGCCGGACAGCGGCCCGCTATGCGCTTCAGCATCCCGCTCAAGTCCAGACCCTGCTCCAGAGACTCGCCGCGTCACTGTCCACGTAACGCCTCCTGACCTGTCATGGCCGAACAGACTGACTGGATAGTCCGATTCGATGGCTTCGACCCGAAACAGGAGCGGCTGCGGGAGACCTTGTGTACGCTCGGCAACGGCTATTTCGCCACCCGAGGAGCGGCAGAAGAGACCGAAGCGGACGCCATCCACTATCCGGGCACCTATCTCGCTGGCGGCTATAATCGCCGGAAAACGGCAATAGCTGGACGGACTGTTGAAAACGAAGATTTCGTGAATCTGCCGAACTGGCTCAGCCTGACCTTTCGACCGGAAGATGGAGGGTGGTTTCATCCGGACGTCTACGAAATTCTCACCTGGACACGGGAGCTGGACCTCAAGCAGGGGGTCCTGACGCGGACGCTGCACGTGCGTGACCCCCAGGGCCGGGAGACCCGTCTGTGCTATCGGCGTTTTGTCAGTCTGGCCGACCCACACCTTGCGGGCATCAGCCTCAGCCTGACTCCTGAGAACTGGGCAGGCGGGCTGCATATTCGCTCCGGGCTGGACGGACGGGTACGCAATGCCGGGGTGAAGCGCTACCAACAGTTACGCGGCGACCATCTGGAAGCCCTGTTCAGCCAGCCGGCCGGCGAGGAGGGGATGGCCCTGCTGGTCCGCACAAATCAGTCCCAGCTCACCATCACGCAAGCCGCCCGGACACAGATATTCCGGCAGTCGCTAGACATCACTCCCGCGCGCACGACGCAGACGGAGACCGGCTATGTCGCCCAGGACATGGCGCTCACTGTCGCTCCGGGAGAAATCGTCACCGTTGAAAAAATCGTGGCCCTCTTCACCTCCCGTGACCGGGCGGTGAGCGAGTGCCGCCTAGCCGCGACACAGGCTCTCCGTCGCGCCGAGCGGTTTACGCCTCTTGTGGAGCAACATGCGCAGGCGTGGCAGCGTACCTGGAAACTGTGCGACAGTGTCGTCGTCGAGCAGCCACGGATACAGCGTATAGTACGCCTGCACGCCTTCCATCTGCTCCAAACCGTGTCCGCTCATACCCGTGACCTCGATGTCAGCATCCCGGCGCGCGGCCTCCACGGCGAGGCATATCGGGGGCATATTTTTTGGGACGAACTCTTTATCTTCCCGTTCTTCACCTTCCGCCTGCCCGAACTGACCCGTGCCCTGTTACTCTATCGCTACCGCCGTCTTCCCCAGGCGCGTCTGGCCGCTCGTCAGGCTGGGTATCAAGGGGCGATATACCCCTGGCAGAGTGGCAGTGACGGGCGCGAAGAAAGCCAAATCGTCCACCTCAACCCCAGCTCAGGGCGGTGGATTCCCGACCATAGCGCGCTGCAACGACACGTGAACATCGCGGTGGCCTATAATGTCTGGCAGTATTATCAGACGACCCTGGATACCGACTTTTTATCGCTCTATGGCGCTGAGATGATCGTGGACATTGCCCGGTTCTGGGCCAGCGCCACAACCTATAACCCAGAACTCGAACGCTATGAAATTCGCGGCGTGATGGGACCGGACGAATACCACGAAAGCTATCCTGGCTCCGAGACCCCCGGTCTGAACAATAACGCCTACACCAATGTCATGGCGGTCTGGACCCTCCAGCGCGCCCTCGATATCCTCGCCCTCCTGCCAACGGAGAGGAGCAGGGTTCTGCGCTCACAACTGGAGTTGAGCGAGCAAGCCCTGGAGCGCTGGACAGACATCACCAAAAAAATGCGGGTGGTCTTCCACGGTGACGGTATGCTGAGTCAGTTCGAGGGTTTTGAAACGTTGCAGGAGTTTGACTGGGACGGCTATCGGAAGACATACGGCGACATTCATCGGCTCGATCGTATCCTTGAGGCGGAGAACGACAGCCCGGACCACTATCAGGTTACCAAGCAGGCCGACGCCTTGATGTTGTTGTATCTGCTCCCGGAGGATGAAGTGATTCGTCTCCTCGGGCAGCTTGGCTATGCCCTGGACCGCGCCACGCTCCGCGCGACCATCGACTACTATTTTCAGCGGACCTCGCACGGCTCGACCTTGAGCCGGGTCGTCCATGCCTGGGTTTTGGCCCGGATCGACCCCCAGCGCTCGTGGCAACTCTTTCTTGAGGCCCTGGAAAGCGACATCAACGATATTCAGGGTGGCACGACGGCCGAGGGGATTCACGCCGGGGTGATGGCCGGCACGCTCGACCTGCTCCAGCGCTGTTATATGGGTATGGAAACATGGGGAGATACCGTCTGGTTTCGCCCCTGTCTGCCTGAAGCCTTGTCCTCCGGCCTCGCCTTTCGCTTTCAATACCGCGGCAATTGGTTCTCCGTCAGCGCGACGCAACACACCCTGTCCGTGACGTTTGACTCCGGTTGGCGTCCTCCGGCGCGTATTGGCATCGCCGGGCAGACCTCCGAACTCAGACCGGGGGAGACTCGGACATTTGCCCTGGAGTAGGTTCCTCCCACGGGCTGCCTGCCCGTCCCTGTTGTTCGGCGCCGCTTGTCTCCCGCCCACACAAAACGCTATGGACTGGAGAGCCCGGATAGCCCCCATGACCTCATGCACCGACACCACGTTTCGCCTGGTTGAAGACAACAGCTTGGCCTGGACTGCGCCCACCTTGCCGCTGGGGTCTGTCTTTTTCGAGAATCGGATTATTTTTGGCGATAATTTGTCCGCGCTGAAGGCATTGTCGGAAGAGTATGCCAACAGCGTCCAATGCATTTATCTCGATCCGCCCTACAATACCGGCAACGCCATCCCGCTCTACCCGGATGGCAGCGACCGTCACCAATGGCTTGAGTCGCTCAAACCCCGTCTCGAACTCCTATGGACCTTGCTGCGCGAAGATGGCTTTCTCGCCATCCAGATCGATGACAATGAATTTGCCCGCCTCTATCTCCTGCTGGCCGACATGATGGGCGAGCGGAACCTGAAGACGGTCTGTGTCAAAATGGTCGAGCCAACCGGCTTCAAGATGGTGCACGTCATTACGCAGGGCAGTCTGCCACGGCTCAAGGAATACATCATCCTGGTCGGGAAGTCCGGCATTCGCAACCTGCATCCCGAACGCATTGCCAAAGCGAGCTGGGACCCGGAGTATCGCTGGGTCGTCTGCCAGACTTCTCGGCAGGCCATCCGCAGGCTCAAAGCGATTCTGGCCAATCCAGACCGGACCGCAGACGATAGGCAGCGGGCCGATACGCTCTGTCGGCCCTTCTCCCTGGAACCCGTGACCACCGTCTGCCAGCGTGAAGGCCGCTCCCATCCAACCCGGGAATGGCTGGCTAAGAATGCCTGGCGCATCGTCCGCACCTGCTCAACCAGTGCCACGGCAAAGCAGCGCGCCGACCAGAAACGGGCGACCCTCCCCCCCCACACAGGGGCGTTCAGTGTTGAAACCGTCCAACGCCGACTCTATATTGTCACGGCCCACTACAATAGGCACAGCGCTCAGCCGCGTATGCGACTATTATTTGCTGATGACTATCTCAGCCTTCATCCGGGCGACTTCTGGGCCGATATCAAAACCACCGGCCTGGGCGAGGAAGGGGGCGTGCCCTTCATCAAAGGCAAGAAACCGGAAGCGCTGCTCAAACGGATTATCGGCATGACTACCCAGCCCGGCGACTGGGTCCTGGACGCCTACGCCGGGTCCGGGACCACCGGTGCGGTGGCCCACAAAATGGGCCGCCAGTGGCTTCTGATCGAGAACGGCCCCCAGTGCAATACGCATATCCTGCCCCGCCTCCGAGCCGTTATCGATGGGACGGATCAGGCCGGCGTCAGCAAGCACCTCAACTGGAAAGGCGGAGGCGGCTTTCGGTATTTTCGGCTGGCCCCACCCGCATAGGAACGATTCACAGTGGCCCTTCACTCAGGGGGAATCCGATGCACGCCATGGCCGTTGTTGCTCCCGGCCCGATCGAGACCCACCCGCTCCATTCGCTGGACCTCCCGACTCCCCAGCCGGCCCGGGGCGAAGTCCTCATTCGGGTTGAGGTATGCAGGGTCTTTCGGACCGACCTGCATATTGCCGAAGGCGACCTGCCCGCCCAGCGTAGTCCCGTCATTCCCGGCCATGAAATCGTCGGGAGCGTAATCCGCCGGGGAGCCGGCGTACAGCGCCTCAAAACGAATGAAAAACGGACAGCTCAACGGCGCCGCGGTCCTGCGGATATAGGGCGCTGAAAGAGAATGTCTCCCTGTACATTATCCCCTCACCCCTCCACTAGTTGATGTACTGATATGTGAGGTGTTGAGTGTCCTTCCCAATGTGGCGACGGAGACCAGAAGACAGATTTGCTTGACACGCCCCCGTGGCCTCTCTACTCTCCTGGCGCAGAAGTGAGGAGAGTCAGGGCGCGGTATGGCAGACACACGAGCAGTTTTCTTTGATTTTGGCGGCACCCTGTTTGACTATGAAACCACCGCACCGGGAGAGCGTGCCTGCTTAATCGAGCTGGCCCAGGCGGCGGGGATTACGGCAGCAGCGCAGGACGTTCGACGAGCCTATCGGGCGGCTCTGAAAAACGTGTTTTACCAATATCTGCCCCGCCCCTATTATCTCCACCGTGATATGTTCCAGGACGCCTTGCAGGCGACCGCAGCCCAGTTTGGAACCACCTTCACCCAGGAACAGCTCGCTCACTATCGAGTCGCTCAACACCAACGGCGGGAGCAGGACTTTCAACTACGAGCCGGGGTCACTGAAACCTTGGTCGCGTTACGCCAGCGAGGGCTCCACCTCGGCCTTGTCAGCAATGCCGACAACGACCAGTTTTCTCACCTGCTGCAACTCTCTCGGCTCGGCTCCTGCTTTGACTCCCTCCTCAGCAGTGAAGACGCCCAGTCCTGCAAGCCGGACCCAGCTATTTTTTCACGCGCCCTGGCCCAAGCCGGCTGTACACCGGGCCAGACATATTTTGTCGGAGATTCCCTCCAGCAGGATATTGCCGGCGCCAATCGGGCGGGGATGCGCTCGGTTTTAATCTGGTCGCGGACGGACACTGACCCACCGGACAGCCCTGCCGTCCCCCGACATGTTATCCGCGATATTCCCGAACTTCTGGACATCGTGTAGATTCTGAGGGAGGAGAGATATTCTTCCGCATGAGGAGATGGTGCGATGCGCACACTGTTGATTATTGGCGCGGTTCTTCTTATTATCGTTGGCCTGCTCGCCTTTGCCCTCATCAATCTCAACACCCTGATTGCCAGCAACAAAGACCGGATTCTGCACCAGGTCGAGCAGACGCTCGGTCGAGAGGTTGCGGTCCAGGAAATCGGTGTGACCGTGTGGGGCGGGATAGGCGTGCGCCTGACACAGTTTCACATTGCCGATGATCCGGCCTTTTCGACTGAAGCCTTTGTCCGGGCCGCTGACCTCCAGGTCAATGTTGCGCTGTGGCCGCTCTTGTCTCAGGAAATCCAGGTCAGCCGTCTGATCCTCAACAGCCCGCGGATTCAGCTTATCCGCGACGAGCACGGACGGTTTAATTTCACCAGCCTGACCCGCACCGCCGCCGCGAGCGCAGCGCAGGAAACACCGCAGAGGACATCGCCAGCGCGTGACGAAACAGCCGCCCCTCCCCTCCTGTTCCTGGTCGTCTTCCTCGATATCCAAAATGGAGATGTTCGTTATAGGGACCGACAGGCCGGGACGGATTTTCAGGTGACCCAGCTCGCCCTGCGGGCGCATGACGTGAGTCTGGACGAGCCGGTTCGTCTCGAACTTGACGCAGCCATCCTCTCAGACCGGCAGAATATCAGCCTGGACGTGCAGGCCGGGCCGGTCGGCCAAGGGCTGGATAATGTCAACATCATTCCGCTCGAAGGCGGCATCACGATCCGGCAACTCGACCTGAACAATCTGCAACAAGCCTTACCGGACCTTGCCCGATATATCCCGCCAGGACTGGGGGTTTCCGGCCCACTCAGTCTGAAAACCGCTGTGTCCGGGCGTGTCGGGGCCCTGCACCTCTCCAATATGGACCTGCAAGCGGCCATCTTCGATGCCAACGCTCCCAATCTTCAGGTCAGGGGCAGCTTCGGTCCGATTGGTTCCGAGGCTCCTGACTCGCTCGCCGAGAGCGCCCTGGACGCCGCCGTGACGCTGGGACCGCTCGCCCTTGAGCGTGTCCGACAGTTTGATCCCGTGGGTGAACACCTGCCCCCGGACCTCAGCCTTGATGGCCCCGTCTCCGTAACCGTCCAGGCGAGCGGCAGGCCCAACAATATGGCGCTGACGGGCCGGGTCGAGGCAACCGACAGCGCACTCCGTTTTGGCGAACTCTTTCATAAGCCGTCCGGGCGTGTCTTCTCCCTCTCGACTCAGGCACGACTGACACCACAGGCCGCCGCCCTCCAGGAACTCACGCTCAATCTGCATCCGCTGACCCTGACGGTCAGCGGACATGTTGCCTTTGACGCCACTCCCAGCCTCGACCTGACGGTTGACTCGAATCGGGCCGATTTGGCAGAGTTGCATGACCTTCTGCCCCTCCTCCAGGACTATGATGCGGCGGGCAGCTTCGAGACGCATGTGCGGGTAGCCGGACCACTCGCAACGGAACAACTCCCCCAACTCACGGGAACGTTGAGCATCCAGCATGGAAGCGCCGCTCCAAAACAGTTGGTAAAGCCGCTGACGGATATTCAGGCAGCGATCACCTTGACGGGCCAGGGAGCTGAGCTGACCAAGACGACGGCCCGCATCGGACAATCAGCGCTTCAGCTTGAGGTCCGGGTTGAGCAATTTCAGCCACTGAAAGCCGCCTATGAGCTGCACGCGCCCACACTGAGACTGGCAGACCTTCAACCCGAAGCCTCGGAGGACCGGCTCGAAGCGGTGTCCGCCACGGGCCGGGTCTGGCGGCAAAACGGAGACCTCCGCCATGCGGGTCAACTGTCATCAAAACAGGGCCGGGTTGCCCAGATGCCCTATACCGACTTGCAGTTGGATTCCTCAGTCGCCGCCCGGGTCGCCAAGATCGATCGCTTCAAGCTGCACGCCTTTGAGGGCCGGCTTGATGGCAGCGGGCAGTATGATTTTGGGGCGGAGCCACCGCGCATGGCTGTCACCGCTCAGGTAGACACTGTCAATCTCACGAAATTCTTTCGCTCAGGACTTGCTCTCACAGACCCCCCAGTCCAGGGGACGGCCTCGCTCGACTTCACGGTCTCGGGCAGCGGGCATACCTGGGACGCCCTCAAGCCGGCCCTGCACGGTCAGGGAAAGGCCAAAATTACGGATGGGGCGCTCCGAGAATTCAATCTGGCCGAAGGCGTCCTGTCCGGCCTGACCGGTATTCCGGGCTTATCGCTTGTCCTGCCGCAACAGCTCCGAGAGAAATATCCAGAAATTTTCGCCTCCCCCCATACCGAGTTTGACGAGTTTACCAGTCGATTCTCGCTCAGCAATGGAAAAATAAATCTCGACCGCCTCCACGTTGCCGCGCGTGACTTTCGGACACGGGCGAAAGGCTGGATGGACTTTGCACAACAGGTCGATGCAACCGCTTCGCTGACGCTTTCTCAAACCCTCTCATCTGATCTCATGCGAGTGACCAAAGAACTGAGGTATATTGCGAACGCTGAGGACCGTGTGGAAATTCCGTTCGCGCTCGCCGGCGTTTTTCCCGCGGTGCGCCCAACCCTGGACGCTCAGCAGATCGGCACTCTTATCCAGCGCGCCGCCACCCGAGCCGTGCACGACGTAGTCCAAGAAAAAATTCTGGACAGGCTGCTTCCCGCAAAGAGCAAGCAACAGGACCGCGCCTCACCGCAAGCAGACAGCTCCGACCGCACGGCATCCGAACAGCCAGACACGGCACCCAGCCTGGAAGAACAATTACTTCAAAAAGGACTCGATGCCTTGTTTGGCCGCTAATCTCAGGACCATGAGGAGAAGACCATGAGCAGACTCGCGGCATCGGCTCAACGGCCTCTCAGCCAGCGTTTAAGCGCCACAGACGCGGCCTTTTTGTATTTTGAAAAGCCCCACGAGCCGCTGCACGTGGGCTCATGTTTCGTCTACGACGGCCATATTTCCAAAGCAGATTTGGTTCAGGTTCTCCAGGAGCGGCTCCACCTCCTGCCGCGCTATCGCCAAAAAGTCATGTTTCCACCTTTGCGGATCGCTCACCCCACCTGGCAGGATGACCCCGCCTTTGACATCCAGCGGCACATCGAAGAGGTGGACCTGCCCGCGCCCGGAGACGACCGGGTGTTGTCTGAATTTGGAGGCACGCTCTACGCGCCACCCCTCAACCGCGCCCATCCCCTGTGGAAGATGATCATCCTGCGCGGTCGGCCGGATGGAACGACGCCTATTATCTGGAAAGTCCACCATGCCATGGTCGATGGCGTGTCCGGGGTTGACCTGATGACGGTCACGCATGACCGCTCACCGCAAGCCCCTGCGCCCTCGTCTCCGCCCCAGCCGTGGCAGCCCCAGCCCTGGCCTGATGTTGCCAGCCAACTGCAAGATGCCCTCAACGACCGACTGACTGCGACGGTCCGAAGCTGGACCGATAGCGCCCAATGGCTCCGACCGGCACAAGCGGCGCAGGCCCTCCAGGAATCCTCACAGGCCCTGTTCTCCTTCATGCAAACGCTGCCCAGCCTGGCCCAGCCGACACCGCTCACACCGTTTAATAAGCCCTTGTCATCGTCACGACAGTTTGTCTGGGCTGATTTTCCTTTCGCGGATATCCGTGCGGTCCGGACCAGCTTGGGGGGCACAGTCAATGATGTCGTTCTGACCATCATCGCCGGCGGGCTGGGAAAGTATCTCCGTGCCCAGCAGTACTCTACCGCCCAGGGAGTACTGCGGACCATGTGTCCGGTCAGCATGCGGCAGGAAGATGAACAGGGCAGCTTGGGCAATCGGGTTTCCATGCTGCTCGCCCCGCTCTTTGTTGATGAACGGGACCCGCTCACACGCTATACCGCGCAACGGGCGGCTGTCGATCAGATCAAAAAACAGAACCAAGCCGGCTTCTTGTATGATCTCCTGAATCGTTTTGGTTGGGTTCCGCCGGTGTGGCAGATCATCGCCGGACAACTGCCGGCGGCAAATCTGGTGTTGAATACGGTGACAACCAACGTCCCAGGGCCACAAACCCCGCTCTACCTGGCGGGACACGAACTGCTCGCCCTGCGCCCGATCGGCCTGTTGTCGGCCGGGATTGGCCTCTTCAATGCCATTGTCAGCTATCATCAGACCCTCGTTATCGGCGGGACGGTTGACCCCAGTCTCGTCTCCGATCCGTGGTCATATGCCGCCTGCCTGCGAGATTCTTTTAATGAGTTGTTGACGGCAACGCAGGCCAAGGAAGGGGATTAGGAGTTGGGAGTTGGGAGTTAGGGACTGAGTAAGACGCGACCGACCTTTTTTGTCATGGGGCAAAGTGATATGGCAGCGGTATCATCATCTGTGGAGGGGGAGAGCGAATGCTGAAGTATTGTGTACGGGCCGGCCTTTTTTCACTGCTCCTAACCGTCTTCTGCCTTTCTTCGAGCGTTCTGGCCGATGAGGACATGGACGCGCTCAAATCGGCTTTCACTACGCAAATTGAAGCGCTCAACAATCGAGAGCTGGACGCCGCAGTCGCCACGGTTCATGACGATATTGTTCTGTACGGCATTTTCTCCCCGTTTCCGGTCCAGGGCAAGGCCGATTTTCAAAAAGCCGTGCAGGCATATTTTGGCCAGTATGAAGAAGCCGAACTCTCCCCGGTCACCCCGCAGTTCCGCATTGTCGGGACCACCGCCCTGGCCTGGGGCCACTACCAGCTCGCCGCGACACCCCAAGGCGGCAAGATGACCTATGCGCACGGGCGCTATATCTTTACCTATACCAAGCTCGACGGGAAATGGGTCATTCTTGGCATGGACTACTCTCCCCTGGAGTCGTATCAATTCGCTCCCTGACAAAGAGGGCGTACTCGGAAAGAAACCGAGACGCCTTTGGGGATGATTTCGCCGCAATCGTTCTGTATACCGGCCCGCACCGTCCAGTTTTACGGTTCCACTTTCAGAATCTCCTCCGCACCCGAAGGCCCCACTTGGGCGTCAAAAAACCGATCGGCTTTGAAGTTGACGCCCTCCTCCACCATGGCCTCGACATCGGAAAGGCCAAGCTCCGCCCTCCATAGCTGTCCCTTAGCGGTGTACTGTCCGGTCCTGATTCCAGCGATGGGATAGTCGGGAAGGTTGCGCACGGCAGTGCATAGTCCGTCCGAGCGCAATGCCCGCTTGTCGAAATTGAAAGAAAAGTTGTCGAACTCGTACTGGCTGCGGCTGAACAGCCCGACACCGGCCAGCGCAAATGGAAACAGCGGGGGCGCATCCACCAGGAGGTGTCCATGCCAGTGGAGTAATCCGTTTCCGTCCAGCAGGTTGCGGGCCGCCTCGATGTAAAGGCGGGAATCCGGGGTCAGAGAGACCCCGTAGGTGAGCTGACGCAGCAGAACAAGCGCTGTGCCCAGTGCGCCGACCGCCGCCAGCAGCGCAGTGAACCGGTCGATTCCGAAGCGTCTCATGGCGTTGCATCCTTCCCGCCAACGCGGTACTCGCCCTTCCATAGCTGTCCCTCAGCGGTGTATTGCCCGGTGCGGATGGCGAAGATGGGGTAGTCGGGCAGCACGCGCCGGATCGTGCATTGCCCGTCCGCCATGTCGCCGTGCCGATGGAAGCCGAAGTCCAGGTTGTCGAAACCGGAACGCTTTCTGCGGCCGGGCAAATCACCGATATCGACGGGCACGACGTGCAGGAAGAACCGGGCCGCAGTATCCGCATCGGCACAGGGCTGGCGGACGTAGACGATCTGGCGTTTTACGCTGTCTAAATATACATCGAAAGCGCTGTCGATAATACGCTTGGTACCGTCCATGGTTTGGAAGACGTCCTCTGGCGTGTGATCGGGGTGGTTGAATACGGTCCGCCTTATCCTTCTGCGTTCTCCGTTTTCGGCGCGCACGTACTGCCCGACCCTTATCCCGGCGATGGGATAGTCCGGCAGCGGGACAGACGACAGACAGCCTTCGTCAAGGAACGTCGCATGTCGCAAAAAATAATGGTCCCTGTCCTCATAGCCGGAACTCTTTCTGTGGCCGGGGAGATCATCGTTATTGACGGGGGTAATGCTCACTTCCATATAGAGCGACCGGTAAGTCCCCGTCGGCAGGCACGGCTCACCGAGATGGTAGACCAGTCGGTTGCCGATGACATGGAAGTCGAAATGGGAGCGGGCCAGGGGCGTGGACCGACCGGAAGCAATCCTCTGCCAGGTTCTCTGAACATCGGCGACCTCGGCCCTGGCCTGAACATATTTCCCGACCGCCAGCCCGACGCTGCCGGCCATGACCAGCGCGCAGGCAGCCAGCCACAGCCGGATGTGGCGCGCACCCGGCGACTGCGGCGATGAGGCTGCGGCCTGTCGTCTCTGGGCCAGCAGCAATTCGAGCGCATAGCACAGGCAGGCGAGGCCCAGCAGGTATTCGTATACTTCATGGGGTTGGGCGTAAGGGCCGACATCCCGCGGGCCGTAGACATACCAGAGGGCCAGATTGAGCGCCAGCGTTGGCCCCACCAGGATGAACCACGTCGGCTGCCTGGAAGTCAGCGCGAAGACGGCCAGCAGCAACAGCAGCCCTTGTTCGGCCCTGATGGGCATAAACAAGCTTGGTTCGTAGAGCCGCAACGCCAGAAAACCCAGCAGCAGCGGCAGAGAGGGCAGCGGGATGCCGAACAGCCGGTTCTGCCGATAGCAGAGAGCGGTGGCGGCGACCGCGCACAGCAACATCGTGCCCTCCGCATGGATCCCCCTGAATGCGAGGGTGTAGATGTTGTGAATGTTCGTCTCGCCCTGCTTGTTCAGGCCCATCAGGAAGTCGGGTGTCGTCCATCCGAACAGGCGCTGTCCCCAGCTGATCTCCTCGCCGGCGGCGAACAGGAATGCGAGCGCGCCCAGAACATAGACCCAGCGAAGGGGCCGGCCGCGCTCCCGACAAGCTGTGGCGGCGAGCAACAGGCCGGCCAGAAAAAACCACACGGCGGTGAGGTTTTCGGTCCAGTTGTCTTCCCGGTTCAGCGCATCGTAGAGCCACCGGTCGGTGAGGTTGAGAGCGGTGAAGAAGAC
The DNA here is from genome assembly GCA_963422435.1 of Binatia bacterium. Taxonomy (GTDB): domain Bacteria; phylum Desulfobacterota; class Binatia; order Bin18; family Bin18; genus Bin18. The sequence continues at coordinate 3,663,707 of OY729511.1, forward strand.
GATGTTCAGGCAGATGATGAGATAGCTGCAAACAGCGACCCTGCTGTCGAGACCGCTATTTCGGGGGGGGGTAAACTATTGTTTTTATTTGTCTTTTTTTGATTTCATCGAGGCGGGTCGGATGAACTCTTGAGCGGCTGTTCTGCGGGGCGCGCACCTTGAGGCGACTAAGGCGTTAGGAGCTGGTAGTTCATGGCGGCAATGTGTCTGAAAAGGTCGGTCCTGTCCAGCCTTGTCTGGGAAACAGGGCTCCGGAGGCCAGGACAGTCACCAGCCAGTGCTCTTATATTGACCTGCCGGGCAGGAAATGGGAAGGCAGGCGTTGAGCCAGAAATCCGTTACCCAGGTGACAGAAATTCTACATAGTCCACAAGAAAGACAGGCTTCCGTCACATAGGTGACAGATGTTTTCTTTGCACCCTGCACAGGACAGCCTATCGTGAGGAAAGTTCAAGTAAGCACAGTCACACACTTAGTCTGAGGAGGGCACCATGTCAGTATTTACCGAGGTTTCACACTATTGGATGGAGGGGGCGGTCCGGTCTCTCGAAGGCTGGCGACGCGGTTTCATGGATGAGTATCCGGTTGATGAAGATCCGGCCCCGACCACGCCCTATACGGTGGTCTACGAAAGCGGCAAGGTTCGCCTGCGACACTATCCGGCCCAGGGGCAGCGGCTGCGCACGCCGCTCCTCCTGGTCTATTCCCTGGTGAAACGTCCGTTCATCCTTGATTTGCTGCCGGGTCGAAGCGTCGTCGAAACGCTGACCACACACGGCGTAGACGTGTATTTCATCGACTGGATTCCGCCAACGCGGGCGGATAGCTGGCGCGGCTTTGACGCCTATGTGAACGGCGACCTCGGCAACGCGGTGCGCGCGATTCAAGAACGGGACGGCAGAGACCAGGTCTCACTCCTCGGCTATTGCTTTGGCGGGCTCCTGACCACGCTGTATACGGCCCTCTTTCCACAGCATGTCAAAAATCTGGTTGATTTTACCCTGCCCCTCGACATGAGCGTGCAGGAGCTTCCCAGCCAGCAACTGATGAGCACAATCTCACCGCAGACCATTGACCTCGTCACCAGCGTGTATGGCAACTGTCCGGCGTGGTTCATGAAGGCCAACTTCGACGCTATGGCACCCGTCCACCACGCCCTGGACAAGTATGTCGGCCTGTATCGGAGTAAAGACCAACAGGGCTATGCGGAGATGTTCGCGCTCTTCGAGCGCTGGATGAACAGCGACGTGCCGATGGCCGGCCAAATTTTTAAGGAGATGGCCGGCGATATCTCGCGCCACAACCTGATTATGAAAAACCAGATGCCGGTCGGAGCGCGCAAGGCCAATCTCAAAGACATCACCTGCCCCGTCCTTAACGTCATCGGGGAACACGATGATGTTGTCCATCCCAAATCCAGCCTGCCGTTGGAAGGCCTGGTCGGCAGCCCGGATGCGGGCACGATTGTGTTTCCGACCGGTCACATCGGCGCCGCGGTCAGTTCGGGTGCTCAGAAAAAACTCTGGCCCCAGGTCGTCTCCTGGCTACGGGAACGGGATGAAGCCGTCGGCCATTGAGCAGTCATAGCGGAGCCTTTCCACATCTCTCCGACGGGGGAGAGTGACTCCCCCGTCCATTCCTTGATTGTGTCTCCCCTTATATCCTCTCCCCCCAATCTCTTTCCATTTTTTCTTGTATTCGTCTCCGACTCGGTGCTAAGAAGTTCCTGAGAACACTCTCATGTTGAGGAGGGAAACTTATGGCACAGGTAAAAGCCTCACACCAAGTTAATGCGGACGCCTACCCTGGCGACGGCCTCGTGGAGGAAGAGCAGACCATAACGGAGCGCATCTCCGAACCGAGAAAGCGCCTGGATGAGAGCCTGCTGAACGAGCCGATCAGCCTGCTGCCGTATGTCCCGCCGGTGATTGTTGCTCCGAAGACTACGGTCTCAGACGCTATTGCCCAGATGCGCGAGAATAAAATTGGCTGCGTGCTCGTCCGACACGAGCAGACCGTTATTGGTATTTTTACCGAACGGGACCTGTTGAACCGCGTGATTGGGCCTCAACTGGACCTGAATCAGACCCCGGTTGAGAGTGTGATGACACCCGACCCGGAAACCCTCGTCGTTGATGCTCCCATTGCCTTCGCCCTCAATCTTATGGGCGAAGGCGCTTTTCGGCGGCTGCCGCTTGTTGATGAGAGCGGGCAACCGGTCGGCCTGTTATCCGTGAAGCACATCGTCCAATATCTCGCCGAATTCTTTTCCGAGGAGGTCCTGACCCTCCCACCTCGGCCCAACCTGCTGCATCCGGGCCAGCGAGAGGGAGCCTGACGAGCCTCCTCATCTGTCCGGCGAGTCAGCGCTTATACGCCGCCCCTGCTGCTTCTCCTCTTCCTCTGCGCGCCTTTAGGGGACGCGGACCTGAGACGCAACCTTTTCTTTACTTCACCAAACGGATTGGTCTATAGAGAAAAGCATTCAGGCCCGGTCTGACAAAAGAAGGAGCAGGCTGGAAACAATGGGCAGGCCGAGCAAAGAGAGCAAGACGAGCGGAATGGGCGGGGCGAGAAAACCCAGAGCCGCGCTGGAGCGGGAAATAGCTGCCCTGCGTAACCGGGTGACACAACTCGAAGCGATTGAAACCGAACGCCAACAGACGGAGGCCGCCTTACGAGAGAGTGAGGCACGACAGCGAGTCATTAACGAATCGGCCTTTGATTATGCGTTCTCATTTCGCGTCAATGACCAGGGCGACTTCATCCTGGACTGGGTGACCGAGAGTTTCACCCGGATCACCGGCTACGCCACCGAGACACTTATCGGCAGACCCAATCCGCTCCAACAGTATATTCATCCGGATGACTTCGCGCGGGTGACCCAGACCCTTCAGTCCCTCCGACCCGAGCAAACAACCGAATATGAATTTCGCATCGTCACGCAAGACGGTAGCGTTAAGTGGCTCCGTTCACGAGCGCGGACCCGCGTCAGGCCGGGTGGCCAGCCGACCCGCATTGATGGCGCCACCCTGGACATTACGGAGCGAAAACATATCGAAGAAACGCTCCAGCAAACGGAAGAACGCCTGTCTCTCTTCCTCCACCACTTGCCCGGTGTCGCCTTTATCAAAGACCTGGAAGGGCACTATTTATATGCGAATGGGACCTTGGTGAATCTGTGGAAGACCCTGTTCCCAGATAAGGTCCTTACCTGGCTCGGGCAGACGGACTTCGATCTTTTCCCGCCGGACGTAGCGGAACAGCTCCGAAAAAACGACCAGCGCGTCCTCTCCGGCGGACAGAGCGAACAATTGACAGAGACAGTCCCCTACCCTGACGGTCCGCGGGAATGGCTGGTCAGCAAATTCCCTATCGTTGACCCCTGGGGCGTCCCGGTGATGTTAGGCGGGATTGGCATTGCCGTCACGAAACGGCCCTGATCTCCTGTCCACCCCGTCAACCAGTCCAGCGAAGCACTTCAAGCAGGTTGGAGAAATCGTCGCTCCACACGCGTCCGCCCGGTGGCGCTTCGAGCGGCCCCCACATCTCGCCCAGCGCGAGCGCAGCGATCGTCGCTTGATCGCGAGCGATCAGCGCCCACACTGACTTCGTTCCTGCAGGGTCAATCTCACGGTCAATTTTACTGCGGATGCCCCGCACCGCTACATAACCCAGTTCCTCGACAATGCGGGCGAGCACCGGGGCAAGATTGAGGAAGCGGTTCGATATATGCACCACCAGGACACCGTCTCCGGTAAGCTTGTCCATGTACAGCGCGACGGCTTCGCGGGTCAACAGGTGTAACGGAATCGCATCAGACGAGAACGCGTCGATAACCAGCACCTCCAGGTGCCCGTCGGGCTCCTCGGCCAGGGTCAGCCGCGCATCGCCAAGCACGATGGGCACGGGCTCGGATACGGACTCGGCACAGCGCGCCATCAGGTCGAAATAGCCGCTCTCGACCGCTATCCAGCCCATCAGCGGGTCGATCTCGAAAAAGCGCCACGCGTCGCCAGCGCGGCGATAGCAGGCCAGCGCGCCACTTCCCAGACCGACCACGCCGACACGTTGGCCGACACTACGCGCTTGCGTGGCGGCCAGCACCTCGGCGATTGGACTCGAAGCCGTGTAATAGGCGGTTGGGCTGATATCGCTGTTGGCCGCCATCAGTTGACCGCCGTGGTTGGTCGTGCCGTGGACCAGGCTGCGGTTCGGCGGGTCACCGGACTCGGAGATACGGTAGACGCCAAAGAAGCTCCGCCCCCGCCACAGGACCTCGCTGCTCGTCAGGGCGTACGCGCTACTGACCAAAAGCACGCCGACGCACAGCCCAAAGCCGAACGGGCGCGTTTGGCGAGAGAAGACGATCAACGCGAAAACCGCACAGATACCGGGGAACACGAATGTGGAGGGCTGCCAGCCGAGGCCACTCGCCGCTGTTTTTCCGCCGACCAATACGGCCAGCATCACCAGCGCCAGGACGACATCGCCTCGGTTGGCCCGCGGGGTTGCGCTAGGCAATAACACCGCGGCCAGCGTCAGGCTCAGCGGATACTCGAAGACAGTGTTGAACAGCACTGGGGCACATAGGGCAATAAATGCGCCGCCGATGACACCACCGAGTGAGAGAAACAGATAGAATTCGGTCAGAGATTCCACCCCAGGGCGGCGACGTACCAACTCACCGTGGCACATGAGCGCGATCACAAAGAACACCAGCAGATGGAGCGGCAGGAAAAGACCAACCGGTTCGCGAAAGACGAAGAGCGCCACCAAGATCATCAACGCCAGGGGCATGGCTCGCACCGCAACCCAATGCGGGATCAAGGGACGCCGGGCAAAGGCAATGGCAAACGTGAGCAGGTAGAGCGTCAGTGGCATCACCCACAGCAGCGGGGCGGCAGCAATGTCCGTACTGATATGGGCAGTAACGCCCAGCAAAAGAGCGGAGGGCACCGCGGCATAGACCATCCAGGTCGCCCGCTGACGCCAGTTCGGGCGACTCGTTACTTTCGGCCAGGGCGTACTATCAACGGCGTCGGGGTGCCGCCACACGACGGCACCACAGGCGATGATGCACACCGCCAGGACACCAAAACCAATGCTCCAGACGAGACGCTGAGTATGACTGCTGATCGTGGGCTCCAGGACGAACGGAAACGCCAGCAGGGCGAGCACGCTGCCGAGATTACTCGCGCTATAGAGGAAATACGGGTCGTGCGCATGCGGATGGCCGGTGCGCGCAAACCACCGCTGGATCAGCGGGGCCGTCACGGCGACGGCGAAAAACGGCGCGCCGACTGAGACGCTGAGCAGACCCAGCAGCCAAGCTGCCGGCGGCGTGCCGGCGTGGGGTCGCCAGCCCGAGGCGACGTCGATCGGCAGCACGAGAGCCGCCGCAGCCAGCACACAGCCATGCACGATGATCTGGCTGCGCTGACCGAACCGGCGCATGAGCCAGTGCGCATATCCATACCCGGCCAGCAGAGCGGCCTGAAAAAACACCAGAGCGGTATTCCAGACCGACGGCGAGCCACCGAGCAGGGGCAAGACCATTTTTGCGAACAGCGGCTGCACCAGAAACAGCAGCGTCGCGCCAATAAATATCGTTGCTACGAACAGCCAGAGCTGCGCTGCGGCACCCGTGGCCGTTGTATTCGGTGCCGCCAAGCCATCGCTCTCCAGCATGTCGCTATTCTGCTTCTTGCTGTAATGCGGCCAACTCCTGTTCCAGTTTCCGTACTCGGCGCAACAACTCCGGCAGCTTGGGCAGGGCGGCGGAAGTTCGTCGCCAGGAAAGGACGTTCACCGCGGGATAGCCGCCGATGACACTATTGGCCGGGACGTCGTTGGGAATGCCGCTCTGGGCCACCACCAGGGTGTTCTTGCCGACCGTGAGATGACCGGCCACCCCCACCTGTCCGCCGAGTTGGACCCGGTCCTCCAGCGTCGTACTGCCGGCAAGGCCGGCCTGGGCACAGATAAAAGCAGACTCGCCAACATCCGAGCCGTGGCCGATTTGCACCAGATTGTCGATCTTGGTTCCCGTCCGCACGCGCGTTGTCCCCACGGTGGCCCGATCAACAGTCGTGTTTGCGCCCAGCTCGACTTCGTCCTGTAACTCGACGCTACCGGCCTGCGGCTTGGGCATAATCGATCCGTCGGGCAGCGGAGCATAGCCGAATCCATCGCCGCCAACGACCACGCCGCTCTGCAAGACCACACGATTGCCGATCACCACGCGCTCACGCACGATCGCCCCGGCATGGGCCGTAAAGTGATGGCCGATGCGCACCTCGGGGTAAATCACCACATGGGCGAAAATACGCGCATACGCGCCGATCACAACATGCTCACCAATCACGGCATAGGGGCCAATGAAGGCATGTTCGCCGATGCTGGCGGAGGAAGAGACAACCGCCGAGGGATGGACGCCTTCGGGCGGTTCATACGGCGGATACAGCCAGCCCAGCACCCGGGCGACAGCAAGGTCAGGATTATCGGTGCGGAGCGAGGGCAGCCGGACGGCTGGAGCGTCGGTCGGCAGAATAACCGCCGCGGCCCGGGTCGTCGGTAATTGGGCAAAATATTTTTTATTACTGACAAAGGTGAGGTCGGCGGGACCGGCCTCGGCTATGGGCTTGAGGTCGGTAATCACCGGGTCGGCGGTCCCGTGCAGTTCACACTGGAGGCGTTCGGCCATCTCAGACAGCTTCATAGGCAGCATCCTCCCACCGATCCGTTTTCTTGGGCGGATCGGACAGATTCCATTCTCGACCGTGGCATATGTAGCAAAGACGCGGGAGAACGCCTATGCGGGGCTTCTCGTACCGACCCGGGCGCTCCGCCATACAGCGAAGCGCTTTACTTGCGGCAGGTAGTCCCTTGTGGTAGGAGATGCGGGCAAGGAACCGACAGACTTGCGTCAGGCCAAGACGGGTCCCATCAATCGATCGGATGCGTCGGGCTGTCACACACCGCACGAAAATCCAAACCCACCGGGTTAGAGAAAGAGACGATATGGAAATTCTGAGGCTTGGACTTCCCAAAGGAAGTCTGGAGGCAACGACGATTGAACTCTTCAAAAAGTCGGGTTGGAAAGTATCCACCCGCTCACGCAGCTATTTCCCCAGTATTGACGACCCGACCTTGCGCTGCGCGCTGGTCCGGGCCCAGGAAATGGCGCGCTATGTCGAGTCTGGCACCCTGGATGCCGGGATCACCGGAAAAGACTGGATCATGGAAAACAACGCTGACGTCGCACCCATTATCGACCTGGTGTACTCCAAAGCCAGCTTTCAGCCGACACGCTGGGTGCTCGCCATTCCTCAGGACTCACCCATTCAAGATATCAACGACCTGAACGGGAAAAAAATCGCGACCGAGCTGGTGCATTATACCCAGCGCTATTTCGACGAACGGGGCATCCGGGTCGATGTCGAATTTTCCTGGGGAGCGACCGAGGCCAAGGCTGCCGATGGCCTGGTTGACGCCATTGTTGAAGTGACCGAATCGGGCTCAACCATCCAGGCCCACGGGCTCAAGATCATTCACGAACTGTTTCGCTCCAACCCACAGCTCATTGCCAATAAACGGGCCATGCAGGATGCGAAAAAGCGCGAGAAGATCAACCAGATTGCCCTGCTGCTGAAGGGTGCCCTGAGCGCGGAGGCGAAAGTCGGCCTCAAGATGAACGTGCCCAAGGAGCATCTGGACCGGATTGTCAAAATGCTGCCAAGCCTGACCGCCCCGACCGTCTCGCCCCTGTATGAGTCCGAGTGGTTCGCCGTGGAAAGCGTGATTGACGAGGGGATTGTGCGTGAACTGATTCCCCAGCTCATTCAGAACGGAGCGGTCGGCATCATCGAGTACCCGCTCAACAAAATTATTTAGCGGCTCGCATCAGAGGTTGCGCGCCTGCCTGATGCGGTCGTAGGCCCTGGAAAACTCTTGGGTACGTTGTGTTGCGAACCTCATCATCTCCTCGGGAAGACCTTTCGATGCCAGCACGTCTGGGTGATAGTCTTTCATGAGAGTATGGTATGCTCGCTTCACTTCATTATCCGAGGCGTTCCGAGGGACGCCCAGCACCTTGTAGCTATCTTCAAGATTTGAGCCACCTGAATGAGGTGAGGGTCCTTGTCCCGCATCCCGGATCTCGGCTTCAAGCTCATCAATTTTTTTGAGACTGAAATCGATTTTGAAGGCAATACTCCGTATAGTGTCCCGCTCTCTCGTATCTATGCGACCATCGGCATACGCGACATGCAGCAGTATCCATATAAGAAAATTCGACATGTCCGGGTCGTCGGAGTATTCGAGGCAGAACTGCATCAGGAGATCGTTCCGAGAGGAGGAGTCAAGATTTTTCCCCTCTCGGAAGAGATTTGACGCAAACTCGCGCTCTTCCGAATCGAGTTCTATTTCTTTCATTAGCTGTGTGACAAAGCCAATCTCTTCGTCAGAGACGCGCCCATCCGCCTTGGCCACATATCCCAGTGTGACAAACGAGGTAGTGAAGAAGACCGCTTGCTTACGCTCTTGTTCGCTTTCAGGCCCCCCGTCGTCCCCACCGCTACCAAGCCCGTAACCCAATGCCACGCCGATGAGTGCTCCTATCGGACCGCCGATCGCCATACCTATGGCGCCGCCCGACAGCGTGCTAAACCATCCCATTTCTGATTTTCCTGAGTCTACTCGTGGAACGCGGCAGAATAGGGCCCCGCGATTCTTTTTTATTGTATTTTAAAGGGGATGCCGGTATGCGGCGGGTCAGATCACGGATTCTGCGAGTTCAGAACCTGTCGAGGTCAAGGAGGGTTCTGTCGTTACGCCTGACTCTCCCTGTTGAACAGGATACTCGCCTGGCCTTTCAGTTCCCTAACGTCATGGGTCAGCGTCAGCAATGTGGCATTGATGGTATCGGATTTGCGGTCTATCGCTTCAAATTTACGGTCCATTTCCCCGAAGCTTTTTCTCTATTTTGGAGTCCAGTTGCCACCACACAGTCGCCAGAGCGCCAAAGTTGATGATAAGCGGCGCTGCGGTCGTCCACGCTATATCCAGCCTCACCCTTTCAGTGCCTCAATATAGCGGTGTCCTAGGCGACGGATTCTTCGAGTTCGACCCCGATTGAGGTCAGGAAGGGCTCTTTTTCCCTGGTCGGCATAATATAGATGCCTTCCCAGCCGCACACCTCCTCACACAGCTTACAACCTACACAGGTCTTCTCTTCGACCTGCACCCGACCGAGGTATTGCGGGCCGTTGTCGACCGAGGGAGAGATACAGTCAAAAGGACAGACATCAATACACACCCCGCAGCCGTTGCAGTTATCCTGGTGGACAACGGCGATCGGACGGTCAACCCGCTTGAGGACCTGAGTCAGATTGCCATACGTGTCGAGGATGGCGTCATCGGGACAGATGACCCCGCACGCACCGCAGTCGATACACATCGTCGGTTCAATCAGGTAGGCTTTTTTGGGATCGCCACTGATGGCTTTGGTTGGACAGCGTTGTTCACACGCGCTGCACCCCGTGCAGTTCTCGGCGATGATAGTAAACGGCATGCAGTCCGCCTCCTTACTGCTGCATCTCTCGTAAGATCTCGTCGGCGCGACCTTCTTCGATCAGCTGGTCGTTTTTACGCGCCTCGCGAAACGCCAGCCACGTAAAATAGAAGATGAGAAACATCAAGCCGACGATGGGGATGTTATCGGGCTTCAGGATGATTTCTAAAAACTGATCCCAGCCTGTTTTGTGTACCATTGAACAGGAGAAGTATCGAGTCCGTGGGGCGTTGTCAATATCGAAGCGTGCCGTCTGTGGCCCCGCTTTTCAGAGCCGGCGACCCGAGCCACCGAGCGGACTATTCCGCCAGCAATTCCAAGCCTTCAGCGCCGCGTCCCTCCCCTTGCGGTAGTCCTGCTTTCCGGTATAAAGGGGAGCCATTCTTCAACACACAAGGGGCTAAGAAATCTCATGATGCAATGGCTTCCGGAGGACGTCTCCCCATACGGGGGAAGCATTGATGCGCTCTTCTATTTTATCTATTACATTACCGCGGCCGCCTTTATCCTGGTCACGGCGTTGATGATTATCTTCCTCTACCAGTATCGGCGAAACGACAGCCGGCGCGCCGTCTACACGCATGGCCACTCCGGCCTGGAACTCGTCTGGACCATTGTTCCCGCCCTGGTCTTTATCGGTCTCGGACTCGCCAGTAAGAGCATCTGGGAAGAGGTCAAGCTCAACGTTCCGGAAACGGACATCGAAATCCGCGTCACCGGGAAACAGTTCAACTGGGAAGTCCTCTATCCGGGGCCTGACGGAGAATTTGAGACCGCCGACGACTATCAGGTTGACAATGACATCCATGTCCCGGTGGGCAAGCCGGTGCGCGTCTTTTTGGGCTCCAAAGATGTTATCCACAGCCTCTTTATGCCCAACCTGCGCTTCAAACAGGATATGCTGCCCGGCCGGCAAATCGAAGCCTGGTTCCAGGCGGATAAGGCCGGCACGTATGAAGCGCCCTGTGCGGAACTGTGCGGCTTCGGTCATTCGGGGATGAAAGGGACGCTCTACGTCGATACGCCGGAAGACTACGCCGCCTGGTATGACAAGCGCTGGCCGCCTGCCGAAACAAATGGCAGCGACGCCAGCGCGGCAGAAACAAGCGAGGAAGTCTTGGCGAGCGGTGCAGTCATGGATGCCGAGACTATGCCCGAGGCAGAGGCTGAACCGGCGGCAACGGAGGAAGAAGCCGCAAGTACCGAGGACATTCCGGCTGACAGCGCCGCTCAAGAAGCAACTGAGTAATCGAGCCCGAATGGTGGGAGCACACACACCGCATCCGGCCAGGATCAAAACAGGAGAGAGTCAATGAGTGAAGCAGGAGCAACTGCCGCCCACGACGCCCACGCAGAGCATCACGAGCTCGGGTTTATTCGCACCTATATTTTCTCGACCGACCACAAGATGATCGGTCGCCAGTTTCTGTTCGCCAGCATCCTCATGCTCGTCGTCGGTGGTCTATTGGCCATGATGATGCGCTGGGAACTCGCCTGGCCGGAGACCGCAGTGCCTTTTACCAGCTGGATATCCGAGCCCTTTATGTATCCTGCGGACGAGGACAGCACGGTCGGCGCGGTCGAGGGTCTGAGCGAATACGTGGACCCCTATCCGGGCGCAAACTTTGCCAAATCGCTGGGATCCGTGGGCGGAGCCCATATGGACCCCGCCTTCTACAACTCCGTTTTTACCATGCACGCCACGATTATGATCTTTTTTGTCGTGATGCCATTTATGGTCGGCGGGTTTGGGAATTTCCTCATTCCGCTGATGATTGGCGCCGGCGACATGGCCTTTCCCGTGTTGAATATGCTGTCTTTCTGGACGGCCGTCCCGGCGACGATCATGATCGTGTACAGCTTCTTTGTCGAAGGGGGTGCCGCGGCGGGCGGCTGGACCATGTATGCCACTCTCTCGGCAGATCCCACCCTGAGCGGGGTCGATACGGGTGCCGACCTATGGGTCATCAGCCTGCTGATCTTGGGTGTTTCGTCTCTCATGGGGGCGATCAACTACATCACTACGGTCGTGAATATGCGCGCGCCAGGCATGACTTGGTTCCGGATGCCGCTGGTGATCTGGTCGTTGTTCGTCACCGCCATTCTGTTGCTGCTGGCTCTGCCGGTCCTGACGGCCGCCCTGGGCATGCTGCTCTTTGACCGGACCATGGGCACGAGCTTTTTTATGCCGGGCGGTGGGGGCGAGCCCATCTTATGGCAGCATTTGTTCTGGTTCTTCGGTCATCCCGAGGTGTATATTCTGGTGCTGCCGGCCATGGGTGTCACGTCCGATATCCTGTCCACCTTTTCCCGCAAACCGATCTTCGGCTATAAAGCCATGGCCTTTTCCATGATTGCCCTGGCCTTTCTGTCCTGGATCGTCTGGGGCCACCATATGTTTGTCAGCGGCATGAATCCCGTCCTGGGGACCGCCTTTATGCTGACAACGATGGTCATTGCCGTTCCCTCCGCCATTAAAACATTTAATTGGCTGGGGACCCTGTGGGGCGGGAATATCCGTTTCACCAGTCCGATGCTCTTCGCCCTGGGCTTTGTTTCCAACTTTGTCATTGGCGGCTTAAGCGGCATTTACATGGCCTCGACCCCGGTCGATATCTTTATCCACGATACCTATTTCATTGTTGCCCACTTCCACTATGTGGTGGCCGGCATCATCTTTGGCATGTTTGCCGCTCTGTACTATTGGTTCCCCAAAATATTCGGCCGCATGATGAACGAAACCTTAGGGAAAGTGCATTTTGCCCTGACCTATATCTTCTTCAACTGTGCCTTTTTCCCCATGCATTTCCTGGGTGTGGCCGGTCATATGCGGCGTATCTATAATCCGCTGCAGTACGAATTTCTGTACGATGTGCAGTGGTGGAATGTGTTCATCACCATGAGCGCCTTCTGTCTGGGCCTCTCTCAGCTCATCTTTTTCGCCAACTTCATTTGGAGCTTGATTGCCGGCAAGAAAGCCGACAAGAATCCGTGGGAAGCCAACACCCTCGAATGGACTGCCCCCTCTCCTCCGGGCCATGGCAACTTCGAGACAACGCCCACGGTCTATCGCGGTCCGTATGAATACAGTTCGCCCCTGGTTAAAGAAGACTGGTTGCCCCAGGACCGGAAGCTCGGACCCGAAGCCGCCACGGCCTCACAGTAGCGCAGTATGAGGCCCTATGGCTGGCTCTCTGCCCGGCCGTTTCTGCCGTCCTCGGGAGGGTGAACGGGTTTGAGTGACAGCGCACGTCCGTGTTTTCGCACAGGAGACTGTCTTGGCTGCTCTTGATCACGACTCTGTTTGGCCGCACCGGATTGCCGTCCTGACAGCGGCGCTGACCCTTCCGCTGCTGTTTATGGGCGGTCTGGTCACCAGCCTCGGGGTCGGTATGGTGGTGCCTGATTGGCCGACAACCTTTGGCCATAATATGTTTCTGTATCCGTGGTCAAAGATGGTGGGCGGAATATTCTACGAACATAGCCATCGCCTGTTGGGGGCGGCAGTAGGCATGCTCACGATTGTGCTGGCGGCTGTCCTCTGGTTGACAGAGCAGCGTCAGTGGCTCCGCCGGCTGGGCCTTATTGCGCTGATCGCGGTGACGGTCCAAGGCGTCCTAGGTGGCCTGCGCGTCGTGTTGATTGAGCAAAAAATCGCCATTATTCACGCCTGCCTGGCCCAGGCGTTTTTTGCCCTCATTGCCAGTATCAGCCTGTTTACTTCTGCGGAGTGGCGGACGGGTCGACCGGAGCCGCCCTCAGGCGACACGAAAAAAACACAGCAGCTCGGCCTGCTCATCGTTGGCCTGATCTACGGCCAACTGATTCTGGGGGCGCTCTTTCGCCATACCGGGGCAGGCCTGAGCCTTCATATCCTAGGGGCCGTTGCGGTCTTTATCCTGACCTTTCTCCTGGTTGATCACGTCCAGCACTATCACGCCACCCAGCGTCCGTTACTGCGCTCAGGCATCCTATTGCGTCGGCTGCTCCTCCTCCAGGTCGGGCTGGGTCTCTTTACCTATGTCATGAAGTATGTGGCTCCCCATGGCCCTTTGACAGCGCAGGCGGTCCTCCTCGCGACCAGTCACCTCATCGTCGGCGCCTTCATGCTGGTCACCAGTGTCCGGTTCACCCTGTGGGCCTATCGTATCGGACGCCGTCCTCAGGCGGCGGCGCCTCTTTTTTCGGAGCAGGTCACCATATGATACAGCGAACACAGACAGTCGTCTTCGATCTGCCGCGCCTGCGGCGGCTCGCCGCCTTTGTCGAACTGACCAAGCCACGCCTGGTCAGTATGATCCTGGTCACAACAACCGTGGGCTTTTATCTGGGCTCCTGGCTCGTCCTCGACTACACGCTGCTCTTGCATACTCTGATTGGGACGGCCCTGACGGGTGGTGGCACCCTGGCCCTCAATCAGCTCATGGAATGCGAAGCCGACGCCCTGATGGAACGCACTCGGACACGTCCCCTGCCTGACGGCCGGCTGCAACCTCTGGACGCTCTCGTCTTTGGCGCCGCTCTCACTATGAGCGGCCTGCTCTATCTTATGCTGCTGGTGAATCCGTTGAGCGCCCTGATCACCGCCTTTATCACCATCAGCTATTTGTTCGCCTACACCCCGCTGAAGAAGAAGACCACCTTGTGCGGTATTGTGGGGGCTGTTCCTGGCGCCCTCCCCCCGGTCATTGGCTGGGCCGCAGTCAATGAGACGCTGGGAATCGAGGCCTGGATTTTATTCACCATTATGTTTTTGTGGCAAATGCCCCACTCGCTCGCTATTGCCTGGCTGTATCGGGAGGATTATACCCGGGCCGGCTTCCAGCTTTTACCCGTGATTGAGCCAGATGGGAAAAGTACGGGCCGTCAGGTCGTGCTCAACTGTCTGGCCTTGTTGGCGGTTGGCCTCCTGCCGACCTTGGTCGGCATGGCCGGCCCGCGCTATTTTGTCATCGCCTTTGGGCTGGGCTGTCTGTTTCTGTGGTATGGCGTCCGTCTGGCGCGCACCCGTTCGCGCGACTCGGCCCGTCAGCTCATGTTTGCTTCACTCGTCTATTTGCCGGTCTTGCTGACGGCCATGGCTCTCGATAAGCTGCCCCTATAAGCATGAGCATGATCTGGGAACGGTACGCCAATGCCATTAGTAACACGCGCCGAGCGACAGGAAGAGAATTCTTCACTCGGCAAGAAACTCGCGTTTTTTATCGTGCTGTATATTGCTGCAACGACGTGTTTCATTATCTTTGCGTAGCCTGTGCCTGAGAGAGGCAGTGTCTATGCCACGCGGATCAGCCCTCGCAGCCGGACTTCCGGCTTCTCAACCAGCGCCCCACGAAACCACGGAAGCGCTGGTGGCCGTGCCCGGCTATGGCGGAGGCCCACCGCCGCCCAGCATTCCACGACCGCCGGTCAGCAACGCCCGCATGGGAATGCTGATGCTCATTGGGGCGGAGACCATGTTTTTTGCCGGCCTGATTGGCGCCTACGTGGTCTTTCGTTTTGGAAGTCCGGTTTGGCCGTCAGGCCATTTATACCTGCCCGTAGGTATTACCTGGGTGAATACCGGCTTTCTGCTGTTCAGCTGTTACACCATGTGGAGGGCCGTGCGCTGCATTCAAGCCGACCGACCGCAGCCGTTTGTGCGCTGGCTCGCGGTGACGGCGCTCCTGGGGAGTATTTTTCTTGGGGTACAGGGCTTTGAGTGGGTCAGGCTGGTTCACGACGGACTCACCATTTCAACCGGCATGTATGGCGCGACCTTTTATACGCTGATCGGCTGCCACGGCCTGCATGTCCTGGCCGCCGTCCTGTGGCTCGGCATTGTGCTGTTGCAGGCCAGACGCGGGAAATTCTCTCAGCAGCACGCCCTCGGTGTCGAAATATGTAGCATGTATTGGTATTACGTGGGCGCGGTCTGGGTAGTCCTTTTCCCGCTGGTATATTTGAATTAAACAGAGCATATGCGCGCTCGACTGTTCTATTGTGTCTCTCGCCTATTCGGCGTTTCAGCACTGACCTTTCTGGCAGCCTGCTACGTTGGTAGCCTGCCCCAGGAGGCCCTAGCGCAAGGCTGCGCAATGTGTCAGACTCTCCTATCCGGCGCGAATGAGCAGGTGGCACAAGGCATGTTACGCAGCGCCTTTTTTCTGATGACCATGCCCTTCGTCGTTTTTGGCTCTATCGGCGGCTGGATTCTCTACCGCCATTGGAAGACGAATCGCTCGCATCGAGCACAGGGAACGCTACCATCCCTTCAGGAAGTATCGGTCCCAGAGGAGGAGCAACCTTGAGTGAAGCTGTTGTTGATTCTCACGCCCCTGTCCAGCAGCCGGCAGAGTCACCCGTCACCCCGGAGAGTTGGGGCAAACTCGGCATGTGGGTCTTTCTGGCGGGTGATGCCATGTCTTTTGGCGGACTGTTAGCCGGGTATGGAGCAATGCGCGCCAGCAGTCCGGACTGGCCGAATCCACTCGACAGCCTCGGTATCCAGCTCACCGCGTTTATGACCTTTCTGCTCATTGTCAGCAGCTTTACCATGGTCAAAGCCCTGTCCGCGGCGAAACACAGCGACCTGCCGAACTTTCGGAAATATCTCTTACTGACCATTATTGGCGGGGCTATATTTTTGGGACTTCAGGCCTACGAATGGACGCACCTCACCCAGGTCGGCATGACCATGAGCGGCAACCCCTGGGGTGCTCCGCTGTTTGGCACGACCTTCTATATTCTGACCGGCTTTCACGGCTGCCATGTCTTTGGTGGTGTGGTGTATCTGACCTGCGTGCTCTTTGCTGGCATGAATGGGAAGTTCTTAGGCAAAAACTCCAGCCCGGTAGAAATTGTCGGCCTGTACTGGCATTTCGTGGATTTGGTATGGATCTTGGTTTTTACTTTCGTATACCTGCTATAGAGGAAGACACGATGGCAAACGAACATGCCGCACACGCTGACCATGTTGAACCGAATTATCTCGCCATTATGGTGCTTCTCACCGTTTTGACCATTCTCGAACTTCTCGTTCCACCCCTGGTCTCCGACAAGCTCACCGCTGGCTCTTTGCTTGTCATCCTCGCGGTTGTCAAAGCGCTCCTCGTCGCGCTGTATTTCATGCATCTGCGCTTTGAGCGCACGACGCTCAGCGTAATTGCGCTGACACCCATGGCTATCTGTGTCTTTCTCATCATCATGCTCCTGCCGGACCTGACCTCAACCACCAGGACCTATACACCAGCCGAGCCGACCGCGGTCAGCGAACCGGCTGGCCACTAGGCTGCGGTGCCCGACAGCCTTTCAAGCGCCCCCCCAGAACGCCTTCCACAGCGCATGATCTGGGGTGCGCTCGGCCTAGTTCTGGCCTTTGTTGTCGGGTACGGCGTCCTTTCTCTCTTCTCAGATTCCTCCGAACCCGTTTCGCCCGGACAGCTTCCTGTTTTAGGAGAAGTCCCCACCTTTTCGCTGATCGAGCGGACGCAACAACCCTTTGGTCACACCGACCTGACCGGGTCCGTATGGGTTGCCAACTTCATCTTCACCCACTGTCCGGGCAGGTGCCCGCTCCTCAGCCAGCGTATGGCACGTTTGCAAACGACCCTGCGTACCAAGCCGGTCCGTTTTATTTCCTTTAGCGTCGATCCGGAGCGAGATACGCCCGAGGTGCTGCAAGTCTATGCGCGGCGCTACCGCGCGGACGACCAGCGTTGGCTCTTCCTGACTGGCGAACGGACAGCCATGTACAGGTTGATCCGCAACGGCTTTCGGCTTGGCGTAGAAGCTCTCGCGCCAAACGATCCCCGCCTGACGACCCATGAGCCCATCGTGCACAGCAACCGTTTCGTACTGATTGACCCGCAGCGACGCATCCGCGGCTATTATCGGGGAGATGACACGGAATCTGTAGCCCGGCTTCTCCGGGACGTTGAAACGCTCGTGGCAACAGAGCCGGCCGGCTAACGTACCACTCCAGCCCGCTCTGGACAGGCGGTCGCTCCCGCCTCTCTTGACCGGACCGGCAGGAATGTCCTAGTTTTGGAGGGCTTGGGTGAAGCCTATGCGATTTATAGCAATTCCTCTCCTCGGCCTCATCGTCGTCCTGTTCTTTCGCATAACGGACCAGCAAACGGTTGAGCCCGAACAAAAGCCCGAGTTCAGGACCTCGGCCGCATTCCTCTACCAGACCTTTCACGCTGATCGTACGGTCGCGGATAAAAAATATCGGGATAAGATCATCCAGGTATCGGGTCAGGTCACGCGCATTGAACAAGATGATTCGGGACAGGTGGCTCTTATTTTACAAGGAGACCCGTCGCGCCTGAGTGGTGTTGAGTGCCTCATTCATCAGTCTCAGCTCCCGGACCTCCGACAACTCCAATCCGGCCAGCGCGTTATTGTCAAAGGCTATGGCGCGGGGAAAAAGGTCCATGTCCGGCTGAGGGGCTGCCTGCTCGTCCACGCGCCTCCAGCGTCCGCGTCTCGGTCATCCGCTGCGCGGGTCGCCTGTCAGCCTGGACAGAACGTCATATGGAGGATTCTGACATGAAGACACTGGTCAGCACGCTTACTCTGCTACTCTTCTTTGCATCGAACGGGCTGTCCCAATCCCTCTATTCGATTCGCCCTGGCCCGTCAGGTTCGTTCTTTGGTGAAGACTTAGGGTTAGAAACGGGCGAAGAGGAAACGAAGAATACCGCCGACAGTGTGGACGAGAGTCTGGAACTCCGGATGCGCTACCCCGAGTTATACGGGGGCAATCTGGCGGCCGGCGGCGACGCCGAGACCGCTGAGGATGAGACCGCAAGCGGTGTAGACGAAAGCCTGGAGACGCAAGCCCGCTACCCCGAGTTATACCTCGACAATCGGCTGTATGATGAAGACACAGTGTTGACGATTGAGAGTGAGGACCGCTAGCCTTCCCTCTCGGCTATTGCCCCCGCCGCTGAGACCATCGGTCTGCCGTGCTGCCCGCCCTGCGCACGGAGCCGGCCAGCCCAAGCATTGCTTCTCTACTGGTATGTGATACTGTACCGGCTGTGCCCCCGTGGTGAAATGGATATCACACAGGTCTCCGGAACCTGGGGTCTGGGTTCGATTCCCGGCGGGGGTAGTCCTTCCCTTCCTTACGGCTGGAATTGAGCCGCCCTATCATCCCTCACAAAAAGCGCGCAGCGGTTTGTAATACAGAGCAAACTGGGCTAGAAGCAGAGTAAAGCTTACATGTGTGCAAGGAGGGACGCGCAATGCAACTCGGAAGAATTGTTGACGCCGATGGTCATATTTTAGAGCCACCCAATTTGTGGAAGGAGAACCTCGAGTCCAAATACAAAGAGCGCGCCCTGCATCTCGTCAAAGACGGGGAAGGCTGGGAGTCGCTTGTCATTGACGGCAAGGTTTCTCCGACCATCAGAGGGATGGGCGTTGCCTCCGGTTTCGGCAAGCCCGGCGAGCTCGTCTTCTCCAAAGACCAGCTTTATATGGATGGTCCCAAGGGGGCCTACGACCCGCATGAGCGGATCAAGCAGTTGGACGCTGATGGTATTGATGCGGCCGTACTCTTTCCGACGATCGGCCTGCTGTGGGAAGGGGAAGTCAACGACCCTGGCCTCGCCCTGGCCTATAACCGCGTGTATAATGACTGGATCGCCGATTTCTGCAGCCACTACCCCAACCGCCTATACGGGGTCGCCCACATCTCCCTCATGGACCCCGAGGCCGCCATTGTTGAGTTGAAACGCGTCGCCAAGTTAGGCCTGAAGGCCGTCATGCTGACCCCCTATCCCGCAAACGGGAAAGCCTATGGCGACACGACCTACGATCCGTTCTGGGCCGTCGCCCAGGATATTCAGATGCCGGTCGGCCTGCACGTGATTGCGCGCCCAGACTTTCACGGTAGTACTTGGTATAATCATACAACCTTTCACGGTTCGCCCTTCTATTTTCTGTCGGTCACGTTGGGCTTTGATATCCAGGCTTCCTTTGTCAGCATGTTTGAGGGAGGGACCCTGGAACGCTTTCCGAATCTCAAATTGCTGGTGCTGGAAGTGGGGGCTGGCTGGGTGCCGCATTTTATCGAACGGATGGATAGCAAATGGGAACACAGCGGCTTCATGACGGCCTGTAAACGCCCGCCGAGCGAGTATTTCCGCCGCCAAGTCTGGGTTGGCTGCGATGTGGACGAAAGCATGATCCCGCCGGCTGCCGCGCGCTGGGGCTCGGACAAGTTCTTCTGGTCAACCGATTTTCCCCATTTTGACGGCTTCCCGGATGCCCTCAATACCTTACAGAATGGGATTAAGGAACTTCCCCCGCCCGACCGGCAGAACATCCTGGGCGATAACGCGGCCCGGGCGTATGACCTGTAGAAAAGTGTAAACAGACGCAGAGACACGGGGCAGCCACGCGGCTGCCCCGTTCTTTTGTCGAGGGTCTACCTTCCCCCTTACCCGTAGATCAGTTTTTTGAGACCGGTGGAGAACGGCTCGCAATAGCCCGCCTCGGCAGGATAGACGGCCCGGCTGAGAACAGCGTGCAGCCGAGGCAGATTATAGAAGGGCACAGAGGGATACAGGTGGTGCTCCAAGTGATAATTCACCTGCTTGGGCGCAAAGAAAAAACGCAAGATCGCGGGCATGAAATAGGTCCGCGTCTGTTGGTAGGCGTTCTCGGGGTCGGGCACATTGCCATGCTCAATCGCCCCCCGGATACGGAAGAAGACCTGTGTCACCGTGCAATACGGGACGAGCCAGTACAGCACCAGGTATTGCCCGCATTCCCAACCCCACAAGACAAAACCACCGCTTAACACCACTCCCCAAAATGCCGTGAACAACCCCATATCAGCGCTCTGCCGATAGCGGCTGGCGCGCTCCTCGCCCAAAAATTTCCGGTTAAAGACCCGTGTTACAAAGGGTAGATCGATAAAATACTTCAGCGTCGAGAGGACGTTCAGACCGCACCCATCCCGGACCAGCAGCCGCCAGAACGGTCGGCTGCCAAGGGGATAGCGGGCGTAAATGGCCCGGTCCGGATCGTCTTTGGTCTGCGTATACTGGTGGTGATAGAGGTGGATGAAACGCCATTTCGAGAGCGAGATAAAAACCGGAAATGCCGCGGCCACCCGGGTCAACGTATCGTTGATCCACCCCGTTCGCGAGATCCGTTTATGAATCGCCTCGTGCACAAGGACCATCAGGGCGTGCTGCCGCGCGGCAATCACAACAACCGCGCCGATATAGACGCACGCGCCCCAGAGGCCCGTGACGGGAGGCAGCACCCAGCCGCTCAGCCAGATCGCCAGTCCAATCACGCCCCAGACTTCAGCCAGATGGTAGACGGCCCGCAGCGTCGATATATGGGACAGTTTCTTCACCGTCTGGCGGATAGCGGGAATCTCGGAAGCAGCCGTGTGCATATGCTATGGACCTATACCAGACTGCACGCATCGGTAAATAGCGTCCTCGGCCTGGTTTGCGCTTCTCCCCGCAACTGGATAAGACGTTCACACAAAGGAGGAAGAGTATGTCATACGCACGGGTAAATGGAATCAATCTGCATTATACGATTCAGGGCCAAGGTCAACCGCTACTGCTCATCATGGGGCTGGGCGGGCCGGCGGCAGCCTGGGACCAGGAGTTTGTTGCGCGCATGGCCAACGACTATCAAGTCATCACCTATGACAATCGCGGCACCGGTCAGTCGGATAAACCGGACGAGCCCTACTCCATTGCGCTGTTTGCGAGCGATGCCGTGGGCCTGCTGAACGCGCTCGGCATTTCACGTACGCATATTTTCGGCATTTCGATGGGAGGCATGATTGCCCAGGAAATCGGCATTCACCATCAACAACACATTGCGAGTCTGACCCTGGGCTGTACCACCCCTGGCGGCAAGCACTCCGTCCCGGCACCGCCGGAATCCATGCAGGCGCTCAAAGGCCGACCCGGACAGACGCCTGAGGAGGCCGTTCGGGAGGGTTGGAAGCTATCCTACTCCCAAGACTACATAGCCGCCCATCGGGATGAACTCGAAGCCACCATGCGTCGCATCCTGGAACATGCCACCCCTTTCTTTGCTTACAAGCGTCACTTGGCTGCAACCATGACGTTGCGCGTGTACCGGCAGCTCAAGGAGATCACCGCCCCAACCCTGGTCGCCACCGGGCGTGACGACGTGCTGATTCCGGCGGCCAATTCGGAGATTCTGGCCCGCGAAATTCCGAACTCTCAACTGTCTATTTTCGACAAGGCCGGACACGGTTTCGTGTCTTCGGCCCGTGATCCCTTTCTCACTGTCTTCAAGGAGTTCCTGTCACAGCACCCGCTGTAGGCAGAGAATATGTCCCAACTCGAACACCTCGAAGCCATCGAGCGCCGGCTTTGGAGCGCCGCCGACACCCTGCGAGCCAACTCCGAGCACGCCAGCAATGAATACTTCCTGCCCGTCATGGGGCTGGTGTTCCTGCGCCACGCTTACAGCCGCTATCTCGCGACCAGAGAGGAGATCGAGAACCCACCCTGCCGAGCCGGGGCGGCAAGAGGCGGGCGCTCACCAAGGAAGATTTCTCTCAGCGGAGCGCTATCTTCCTGAACCCTGAAGCCCAGTTCGATTATCTCGTAGCTCTGCCCGACGGCGCGGACCGCACCAGGGCCATCGTGGACGCGATGGAATCCATCGCGTCGAACTACAACAGCCTGCGCAGAGTCCTGCCCAAGAACGAGTATCAAAAATTGGACAACGATACGCTCGGCGATATCTTACGCCTCCTCAACCCGGACGAATTGAAGCAGGTGTCCGGTGATGTCTTTGGTCATATCTACGAGTATTTTCTGATCCTGTTCGCCGATCAGAAGGCCCACGACAACGGCGAGTTCTTCTGATATCTAATGAAGGGAAAGGAGCTGAGCCAATGAAGGTCACTATGAACCTTACCGAACGGGATGTGAAAAATACGGAGAAGTTGACCACCCGGCTGCATTCCAGGAGCAAGGCCGCAACCGTGAGTACTGCCTTGTCGGTCACGGCCGCACTTGCTGACATGATTGAAGATGGAGGCACTTTAATGGTCCGCAACCAGGATGGTTCGATGCAAGGTATTACCATTATAGGCCTGACGAATGAATCATGAACCAAACGATTGGGGATCCTCAGAGGATGGAGGGGCTCCTGCTGTCAAGCGTTCAGGCCCAGCCTATGAAAACGATCGACATTTTTATCGTGTCGTAGCTTGGTCGTTGAGTATTACCGTAATTTTATCCATGCTTGGGTCTTTGGGCTTGGTCTATCTCGGGAAATCCATTCCAGAGTCCATCCTTGCTCTCGGTTCTACGTCTGTCGGAGCACTAGCCGGAGTCCTGGTAGGAAGCAAGCGTTAAGGAAAAAACTGGAGCTAGAGCAGATTGCGATTCTGTGTAGCCTCCATCATTCCTGCGCAAGAACGTCACCCCTCAGAAGGCGCAGATATCCTGGCGGACCTCGTCGGCAAGATTCGGGCGTTCCGCAAGATTGATGATCCGGTGGCCTTTCAAAGAAACCTTCGGGCTTCATGGGAACGAAGTTTACGACTCATTTTCCTCAGGTAAATTGCTCACTTACGGACTCGATCTCAATGAGTGGTCCTTGCCTCGTCGCGCGAAAAACTGAAGAAAATCAAAAGGTTGGTAGAAGTTCCTACCACGCTTCTAGAGGAAGGGGAGCGGAGGCGCTTGGCGGAGCGTGGTGGAAGCGAGCTGCAACTGAAACCCATCCCGCGGCGACGGACTGATCCAACATGATCCTTGTCGATACTTCGATCTGGATCAATCACTGACGTGCTGAAGGTCACAAATGACTCGCCTCCCATCTTGATAGAGCCAGGATACTCTTATAGACTTAGCCCGACTTAGTCATTTGGAGGCTCCAATGAAGGTCAACATGCACGCAGCGAAATCACAGCTCTCGAAGCTGGGTAAATTGGCCTGGGAGGGCGAGGAAATTGTGATTGCCAAGGCTGGTGAACCCTATCTGCGGCTGGAGCCGTATCGCAAGCCGAAGACCAAGCGCAAACCAGGGGCGTTGAAAGGCCAAATCTGGATTGCTCCAGACTTTGACGAGACACCCCAGGAAGTCATTGATTCGTTCTACAACTCAAAGATATTCCCGGACGAAGACGAATAATGGCGCGTTTACTGCTGGATACCCATGCACTCCTATGGTGGCTCACAGAACCTCAGAAGTTGAGTAGACGTGCTTATGATGCCATAGCCGACACGCTCAACGAAGTCTTCGTCAGCCCGGTTAACGGCTGGGAGGTCGCTATCAAGGGCGCGTTGGGGAAGTTGCGAGCTCCGGACGACCTGGAGCCGAGCATCGAAGAGCAAGGCTTCACGCCTCTGGTCATGACCTTCCATCATGCGGCCCTGGCGGGGAGGCTCCCCCTGCACCACCGGGACCCGTTCGACCGGATGCTGGTTGCTCAAGCTCAGGCCGAGGGGCTTATTCTTGTCACCAGAGACACTCGCATCCCGCTCTACGGCGTCCGCACGATGACGGCCTAAGCGGCGATGACATTGACAGCCTACACCGAAGACACCCTGGTACAGCAAACCACCGCGGATTATCTGGAACACCAACCCGGCTGGGAGTCGGTCTATGCCTGCAACCGTGAGGACTTCGGACCGGACAGCCTGCTGGGCCGTATCTCCGACCGCGAGGGGGTGCTGGCCCGTACGCTCCGCGAGAGGCTGAGAGCGCTGAATCCGGGTCTGCCCGAGGCCGCCTACGCTGAGGCCGTTCGCCAGCTCACCATCACGATGACCTCGCAAACCCTGGTCGCCACCAACCGCGAGCAGTACGCTCTTATCCGTGACGGCGTACAAGTCTCCTTTCGCAATACCAAAGACGAACTTGTGTGGGAACGCCTGCGGGTATTTGATTTTGACGAGCCGACGAACAACCATTTCCTGGGCGTGCGCGAGCTATGGGTGCGGGGCGACCTGTACCGGCGGCGGGCCGTGGAGGACCGGGCTACCGTGCCGCTCTATTACGACGCCCGAGGCGACGCCCTGGGTGTGGCCGTTGGCGACCTGAACGAGCGGATGGCCGACAAAGCTGGATGCACTGGAAATCGACGACATCGACACAGAGCAACGGCTGGAACGGGAACTGAAGCGTGACTATCACATCATCACCGCGGATAAACGTCTCGACCAAGTAGCGCAAGACTTCGTGCAGCACTACCTGGCGGCCTGGGAGACGGGCAAGACCATGCTGGTGTGTATTGCTAAGATCACCTGCGTGCGGATGTACCGGCTGATCGAGTTCTACTGGCAGGAACGCATTAAGGAATTGACCACGAAAAAATCAGAGGTCACCGACGAGCAGGAGAATATCTATCTGACGCGGCAAATCAACTGGATGCGCGAGACCCGTACGGCGGTAGTGGTAAGTGAGGAGCAGGACAAAGAGTCGCTGGCCATCTTCGATCTGCTGAAAAAACCGGCGTTGGGTCAAGCCGAGATCAAGCAGATCAGGGCGGTAGCGCACGACCTGCTGGAAAAACTGAAGGCCGAGAAATTACGAATCGACCAGTGGCGGGACAAAGAAGCCTCCCGCGCCGCGGTGTGGACGGCTATCCATGACTTTCTCTATAACAGCGCTACTGGTTTGCCGGAGAACAGCTATAGTGAAGACGATGTGAGAATAAAGACCGATGACGTCTTCCGCCATGTCTTCCAGGTCTACCCGACGCTTCCCTCGCCGTACTACGAACCCGTCGCTGTAGTCTGACCGACACGGCGGTTGAGGAGCTTGCTTTCGACCCGGAGAAGCCACAGACTTTGCATCTCGGTGGATAGCGGGATATTAACAATCGGGGCGGAACCAATAGGGCCAGGGCCAGCAGAACGCCCCGGCCAATAATCAACAGGTGGTGACGTATGGCCCGTGTGGCACTCAACAAACCAGAGCGTATTGACGATCCGATCATCCGGGAAATCTTCAGTTGGGTCACCGACATGGAAGGCGCGGTGCCCAATCACTTCTATGCTGAACTGAACTGTCCGGAACTGCTCAAGGCCAAGCTCGGCACCACCAAGGTCCTGTGGCAACTGGGCGAGCTCTCCATGCCGGAAATTCAGCACGTCGGGATTGCCGTTTCCAAGGCCAACGGCTGTCCCTACTGCACCGCCGCTTTTTGTACGATTTTGCACTACGGCCTGCGGACCGACGAAGCATACATCAGGCAGTTTCTGGCCGAGGGTCCGGCGGCAATCACTGACCCCCGCCTGAAAACGATTGTGGAGTTTGCCCTGAAGGTGAACCTCAGCCCGCGGGATGTCACGGATGACGATATTGCCCGCCTGCACGAGACCGGCCTGACCGATGCCGGCGTGGTGCAGTTGATCCATCTCGTCAGTGATTTTGCTTCGTACAACCGGCTCAACCTCGCGCTCAAGACCGACTACGATTATCGTGACCTGTGGCGCCAGATCGGTTTTGACTGGCAACCGCAACCCGGAGAGCCAGCCGGCGATAATACGCGCGGCGTTCGATGACTCTGTTCCAGCGATAAGGGAGGCCCCATGCAGCAGGACAAGAGCGAGATCAAAGGTTTCCACGCGCATGTGTATTATGATGAGTCCACCCGCGCGACTGCGGCGGGCATACGTGAAGCCATCAGCGATCAATTCGAGGTCGAAATGGGCCGCTGGCGCGACAAGCCCGTGGGCCCGCATCCGCAGTCCATGTATCAGGTCGCCTTTCAGCCGGACCAGTTTGAGACCCTCGTTCCCTGGTTGATGTTGAACCATTCGGGTCTCAACGTCCTGATTCACCCACGGACCGACGATGATATCGCCGACCACTCGCACCACGCCCTGTGGCTGGGGGAAAAACTTGCGTTGAACATTCAGTTTTTGCGCGATCTGGAGAAGAAGGAAAAGAAATAGGGCTGGAGTGACATGCGGCTCGGCGCAATCATCGGTCTCTTGTCATCGCAGCCCCAGCCCGCCGATTTGGCGGAGCAGGCCTATGAAAATCCCTATTTGCGAGATGTTTGACATTGAGTTTCCCCTGATTGCCTTTACCCACTGTCGCGATGTTGTGGTGGCGGTCTCCAAGGCGGGCGGCATGGGGGTGTTTGGCGCGGTCGCCCATCCGCCGGACCGTCTGGAAGAAGAGTTGCGCTGGATAGATGAACACATTGAGGACAAGCCGTACGGCATCGATCTGATTGTGCCCAACAAGATGGCCAGGGTGAGTGCTGGCGGACTGAATCGCACCACGGTCGAGGCGGCGATTCCCCAGGAGTATTTTCAGTTCGCAGCCGGGATTCTGGCCCAGCACGATATCTCGGCGGAGGGACTCTACAGCTTTCGCGACGAGACGTTCCGGGCCAGCCAGAATATGCAGGCCAGCGGCGCGGCCGAAACCCTGGAGGTCGCCTTTTCGCATCCGATCAAGCTGGTGGCTAACGCGCTGGGGGTTCCGCCTAAGATTATGCTGGAGATGGGCAAACGGCACGGCGTGCAGGTCGCCGCCCTGGTTGGCGCAAAAAAGCATGCCATCCGCCAGGTGCAAGCCGGGGTTGACGTACTGATTGCTGCCGGCGGAGAGGCCGGCGGTCACTGCGGCGATGTCTCAACCCTGGTGCTGATCCCCGAGATTCAGGCAGCCATTCAGCCGTATGGCAATATCCCGATTTTAGCCGCGGGCGGCATTGTGACGGGCCGCCAAATGGCCGCCTGTATGGCCATGGGGGCCGCGGGGGCCTGGACGGGTTCAGTGTGGCTGACGACGAGCGAGGCCGAAACCAATCCGGTCGTCAAGGAAAAGATGCTGTACGCCTCATCCCGCGATACGGTCAGATCAAAAGCCCGCACGGGCAAGTATTCGCGTCAACTCAGGTCTCCGTGGACCGACGCCTGGGAGGCCGAGGACAGCCCCGCGCCCCTGCCGATGCCCTTGCAGTCCCTGGTCACCGAGCCCGCCCTGGGCAGAGTGGACAAGCTCTCCCAGAGCGGTCATGTCGGGGCGAAGGAGTTGGCAACCTATTGGGTCGGCCAGGGGGTTGGGCTGATGAATCGCCAGATGTCAGCCGCGGCCGTGGTCCAGGAGTTCAAAGAAGATTTTTTTAACGCCTTCGTGCGCCTGTCGGACGCGCTCGAAGTAGAATAAATAGCGCTCGCCTGGAGGATACGATGAATACCTTTTCCACGCTGCTTATTATACTCACACTCTGCCTGGCCGGCCTGATTCCGGGCATGGTCCAGACGGCATCGGCCCTGGATAGCCATACGATTGCCCAGCTCCGCACGGCAAAGGAGATATATCTTTCCACCAAACGCAAGAGTGGCGAGTGGAGCAGCACAGCCCCGGTCTGGTTCTGGTATGCCGACAACGTGATTTATCTCACCGCCTCACCAACCTCATATAAGGCCAAGCGTATTACAAGCGGGCGCAACGCGGTGCGGATTGCCGTCGGCGCGAAAGACGGTCCTGTGTTTACCGGCAAGGCTGAGATTTTTACAGACGCGGCTATCGTCGAACGTATGGGAACGGCCTATAACAACAAATACTGGTTGGCCTGGTTAGGCTTTGCGCGGCCACGGGTGAGCCGTGTGGAGTCGGGCAAGACCGTTGCCATCAAAGTCACCCCGGATACCACACAGGAATGAAAGGAAGGGAAAGCCATGCAACAGATTGATGCCGTTTTGAATCAGGCTATAGAGTCCGGAGATATTCCGGGCGTGGTTGCCATGGTCGCCACTGACTCGGGGCCGGTGTACGCCGGCGCGTTTGGGACGCGCCGGCTCAATGCCGGTCCGGCCATGACAACGGACACCGTCTTTCGCATCGCGTCCATGACCAAAGCGGTCGCCTCGGTCGCGGCCATGCAACTCTACGAGCAAGGGAAATTCGGACTCGATCAGCCGCTGGGCGAAATCATGCCCGCCCTCGCTCAGCTTGAGGTGCTGGACGGATTTGACGCCGCCGGCCAACCCCAACTCCGCCCGGCCAGACGACCGGTCACCGCCCGTCAGCTTCTGACCCATACCGCCGGGTTTGGCTATGAAATCTGGAATCCCGGTCTCGGCCAATACCAGACAGCAACCGGAAAACCGGGCATTGGGACTGGTAAAAAAGCGGCGCTGTCTATGCCGCTGGTGTGTGATCCGGGAGAACGCTGGGAGTACGGGATTAACACGGATTGGGTCGGCCAACTGGTCGAGGCCGTCAGCGGCCACACCCTGGGTGACTATCTGGCCCAGCACGTTTTCGAGCCGCTGGGCATGGCGGATACCGGGTTTGTGCGTTCCGCGGAACAGGAGGCCCGCACGGTCAGCGTCCATCAGCGCGGTGAAGACGACACGCTCGCCCCGACGGATATTGAGTTGGTGACTCCCGACGCCGAATACCAGAGTGGCGGACACGGTCTGAGTTCTACCGCCGCAGACTATCTGGCCTTTGTCCAGATGCTTCTCAAAGGCGGCAGTCATAACGGGCAGCAGGTCCTCAAGCCCGAGACGGTTGCCCTGATGTCGGAGAACCATATCGGCGACCTGGCTGCCGGAGACATGACCACCGCCCTCCCGCCGCTTTCCAACGATGTCAAATTCTCCCCCGGTGTCGTGCATAAACACGGCCTGGGATTTCTGGTTAACACCGGCGCGCTGCCAGGGGCACGTTCGGCGGGCAGCCTGAGCTGGGCCGGTCTCTTCAATTCCTATTACTGGATTGATCCGACCAAGCGGGTCACCGGCGTCATTCTCATGCAGATTCTGCCCTTTTTTGATGTCAAGGCCATTCCGGTGTATGAGCGCTTTGAACACGCCACCTATCAGGCCCTCGATCTGCTTGAGGCCTAACAAGCTGAGACGCCACGGCGCGCATTGAGGCCCAGCAGAGAGTCCGCTATGGGCTGCTTACGTTGTTCGATTGTCTCGTGTTGTATCACCGAACGGAAACGGCAGTCTGACCGGTAGGGGCGAGCCGTCACGCTCGGGAACTGGAGGAAAGAGTATGGAACGCCCGTTACGTTTTGGCATTTTTATGGCCCCGTTTCACCCTTCGGGTCAGAACCCCACCCTTGCTCTTGAGCGTGACCTGGAACTCATCGTTCGCCTGGACGAGCTGGGCTATGACGAAGCCTGGATCGGCGAGCACCATTCCGCCGGCTTGGAAATCATCGCCTCGCCCGAGGTGTTTATTGCCGCGGCCGCCCAGCGGACGAACCACATTCGCTTGGGCACCGGCGTCAGCTCGCTGCCCTACCACCATCCCTTGATCCTGGCCGACCGTATTGTTCAGCTCGACCATATGACGCGCGGACGGACCATGTTCGGTGTCGGTCCGGGGGCCCTGCCGTCGGACGCCTATATGATGGGCATACCGCCTGACACGCAACGCCTACGCATGGAAGAGTCGCTCGGCGCGATCATCCAGTTGTTGACCTCGAACCAACCGGTCAATATGGAAACCGACTGGTTCACGCTGAAAGACGCCCGCCTTCAACTCCGGCCGTATACCTATCCGCACTTTGAAATTGCGGTCGCCGCGACCGTGTCGCCGGCCGGTCCTCGAACTGCGGGCCGCTATGGTGCCGGCCTGCTCTCACTGGGCGCGACCAGCATGGGCGGCTTTGCCGTTCTGGGCGACCATTGGAAAGTCTGGAACGACCAGGCCAAGGAATACGGTCATACGGTTGATCGGTCAGCCTGGCGCTTGGTCGGGCCGATGCATATTGCGCCCACCCGCGAACAGGCATTCAAAGAGGTCGAGTACGGCATTTATGACTGGATCGATTACTTCCAGAACGTGGTGGCCCTGCCCCTCGCCCCAGAGGAGACAGACCCGCGCAAATGGCCCCAAGCCCTGGTTGAGTCTGGAACCGCTGTCATTGGTACGCCGGACGATGCGGTCGCTCAACTCGAACGGCTGATCAAACAGTCCGGCGGTTTTGGCTGCTATATGCTGATGGCCAATGACTGGGCCGAGCGCCAGGCCTGTCTCAACTCCTATGAACTATTGGCCAAAGAAGTCTTTCCTCACGTTCAGCGTTCCGCCGATCGAGCCGTAGCTTCCAGGGAGTGGTGCCGAACAGACCACGACACGCTGATCGGTGGAGCCATGAATGCCGTAGCAAAGGAAATCGAGCGCTACGAAAAAGATACCGGCTATCGCCTGGCTATTGCCGATGCGGCTCAAGGCCAGCCCAACGCGAAGTAGGCAGCGACATCCCCGGCCCTGGGGGTGAGGGAAAGAGACTCAATAGACAAACGACAACGGCCTGACGTGGAGGAGTACAGTTCTCATGAGTGCGGCCATGCAAAACCGGAACTTTCAGATGATTGATACCAACGGCGTACGCTTGCGCACCGTTGTTGAGGGCGCTGGACCGCTCGTCATTCTCCTCCACGGCTTTCCGCAGTGCTGGTATTTGTGGCGGCATCAGATCGACCCCCTGGTCGCAGCCGGCTTTCAGGTTGCGGTCCCGGATCAGCGTGGCTATGGGGGCAGCGCCCGGCCCGAAGCCATGGACGCCTATAATATCGTGGATCTCAGTCATGATGTCGCCGGCCTGGCAACCGCCCTGGGTCATGAACAGTTCCTCGTTGTCGGCCACGATTGGGGAGCGCCCGTGGCCTGGCATACGGCCCTGCTCCACGCGGAACGGGTCAAAGCGGTTGCCGGCCTGAGCGTGCCCTATGTGCGCGGCCAGGCCGGGGCTATGACCAAACAAGAAAATTTCGGAGATAATTTCTGGTATATCGTCTACTTCCAGACACCGGGGGTAGCGGAAGCCGAGTTTGAGGCGGATATTTGCAAGACCTTACGCCTGACCTATTATATCGCGTCTGGCGATGCCCCGGCTAATGCCATGCTGGCACAGAAACCCGCGAGCGAAAAATTCCTCGATGGCCTGCCCGAGCCGGACACGCTCCCGGCCTGGCTGACACAAGAGGACCTCGACTACTATGTCGCTCAGTACGAACAGAGCGGCTTTCGCGGCCCGCTCAACTGGTACCGCAATATCGACCGCAACCTCGAGCTGACCCCACAGTTGGAGAACGCCAAAATCGAGCGGCCCGCCCTCTTTATTGCCGGGGAAAAAGACCCGGTCCTGTCCTTTGGCGGTGGCGGCTGGGTCGATCTGATGGACCACTTTGTGACGGATCTCCGCGGGAAGGTCTATATCGAGGGCGCCGGTCATTGGGTGCAGATGGAACGCCCTGCGGAAGTGACCGAGACGCTGCTGGGCTTTCTCAAGCAGTTCGCCTAAGCACGGATGAGCCAGTACGCTGACCATATCACCGTCAGACGGACGGTCTATCCATGCCGGCTTACTTCCGTCCGTTGAGATAGTCGGGCAGCCGCGCGGCCTGATACGTCTTGGTCGATTCGAGCTGTTCTCTGGTCAGTCCCTGCACCTCGCTTAAATCGGCCCCGGCCAGAGTCGCCCCTACCAAGTCGGCCTGGTGCAAATCCGCCCGTTGCAGTGAACTGTCGGTCATATCGGCATCGGTGAGGATGGCATAGCGCAAGATGGCTCCACGCAGGTCGGCGCCGCTCAGGTCAGCGCCCTCCAAGGTCACACCGGCCAGGGCCGCGTCGCGCAAGTTGGCACCGGCCAGGCCGGTCACTTTGCCCTTCTCGTTGACGATATCCCAGACCAGACGCCATTTTTCGTCTAATTGTGTGTTTGTGTCGATCTCCGCGCCGGACAACTCGGCCCCGGCCAGATTCGCCCCGGTCAGGTTCGCTCCTTTCAGGTTGGCTCCGCTGAAGTCGGTCTGTTTTAATTCCGCCCCGCTCAGGTCAGCACCAACTAAGCGTGCACCCACCAGATTGGTCTGAAACAGGTCGGCACCGCTCAGCGTCGTCCGGGTCAGGGTGGCTTGAAAAAGATTTGCCTTGTGCAGGTTCGCGGCCTTCAGATTTGCTCCGGCCAGATTTGCGCCACGCAGCCGTGCCTCAATCAAATCGGCCTCTTCCAGGTCAGCCCCGTGCAGGTCTGCCTCGCTGAGGCCGGCGCCAATGAGATCGACCCCCACCAGAACGGCTCCGGGCAGTTGAATCCCTTCAAGCTTTGCGCCGCGCAGGTCAGCGCCGTACAGATTGGCTCCGGCCAGATTCGCCCCGGTCAGATTGGTCCGGTTCAGCTTCGTCCATTGCAGATTGACATGTCCGAGATTGACGCCGTGGAATTCGGCATCTGACAGGTTTGCGTTCTCCAGGTTAGCCTGCATTAGCTGGGCATCCAGAAAATTGGCATAGCGCAGGCGCGTGCCGACCAGGCGTGCCCCGGTCAGATTCGCCCCCCGCAGGTCGGCTTCGCTCAAATCCGCCTCGGAGAGGTCGGCCCCGTGTAAATCGCTGCCACTCAAATCGGCCCGGACCAGACGGGCTCCGCTCAGGCGTATCCCCTGGAGATTGAGACCACTCAGAGACAAGCCCTGACAGACGGCGTCCTCACACGAAGAAAAGAAACGCTCGGCCCAGTCTTCAAGGACGCGGGTGTTTGGCCTTACGGTTTCGGGAGCCTGCCACAGAAAATTCACAAAACGAGGGGCGGATTGAACCTCCAGGCTACGGACCCTGTCAAACATCTGCATGCCGGTTTCAAGCGCGCCCGTATTCCCCGCGCCAACCAGAGAGAAGAACATGACTTTTTGCAGGGCCACGTGCTGGACGGCCCGCTCGTGGCGGGCCAGCAAAAAGGCGTGCCCTCCGGTGTACACGGCACTCAGCACGATCAGGCACAGGAGGCTGCGGACAAGGATTTTCACACCGATGGTCCTCGGAGATGAGCACTGGCCGCTCAGTTCAGCGAACCCAGAAAATCGACCGTTCGCTCAAACGCCGTCTCATCGGCGTGAAAGACAAAGGCACACAGGTCGGTGACACCGATATCTTCCAGGCGTTTGACCTCGTCTTTGATGCCATCCGTGTCGCCGGTCAGGATCATATCAACCGGAGCCTGGGCTCCCCCTCGGTCCAGCATGTCCTGGTAGGCCGGCAGTTGACCATAAATGGCGAAGACCTTGGACGCCACTTCAAGGGCGCTTTGTCGATCACTGGTGACAGCCATAGGCACACCGGCAATGACGCGCGGCGCCGGCGCTGCGGCCGCTTGAGCTGCCGCGGTGATTCGTGGCACGATATGCTCCTTGAGCGCCTTATGGCCGGCCATCCAGGTGACCGTGCCCTGGGCTTCCCGTCCACACAGGTCAAGCATTTTGGGTCCGAGCGCGGCCAGCACGAGCGGAACCGGGGCGGCCCCTGGGACCGCCACCTCAAGATTGGCGCGATATTCTTCGCCTTGGTACTTCACCGCCTCGCCGCGCAATACCGGTTTCAAGACACTCAGATAGTCGCGCATATGGGCCATATGACGGGTGTACGCCAGACCGAACATACCCTCAATCACCATCTGGTGGGACAGTCCAATGCCCAGTGTAAAGCGGCCCTTGCACGCCGCTTGGGTGGTCAGTGCGGCCTGGCCCATTACCACGGGATGGCGCGGATACGTCGGTACGACAGCCGTTCCCAGTTCAATGCGCGAGGTCTCCCGACCCACCAGGGCGAGCAGATTAATGGCATCGTGTGAAAAAATATGCGCCAGCCAGCCGCTATCGAGTCCAACCTCTTCAGCGCGCTGGGCGCGCCGAATGACTTCATCCATACTGGGCGACTCGCCCGCCCCTTCGCCGATCATCATACCAATACGCATCCGGGTGTCCTCTCTTCCTTACGTTGACTTTTACGTTGTCCATACGAGATATATAGAGAAATATGAGGGCCGTCCATTCATGAACAGATGAGGTGACAATAGCGGGACAATCGAGGGGAGAACTGATATGGCAGCGCCCAATCCAGACCGTTCACAGCTACTCAGCGGGATCACCGCGCTGGACTTTACCCACGCCGTGGCCGGGCCAACCTGCACCCGGATTCTGAGTGCTCTTGGCGCCGAGGTCATTAAGTTTGAGCCAGCGCCAGACCAGGAGTTTGGCCGCAGTCTTTTTCCGGTCCAGGGCGGCCTGGGTTCGATGTTTCTCTCCACCTGTGCCGGCAAGAAAAGCTTGTGTGTCGATCTGAAAAAGCCGGACGGCATGAAAATTGCCGCCGGCCTGGGTCGCCACGGTGGACGTGATGGTTGGAAACTTTGCGCCCGGAGTCAGGGCGCGTCTCGGCCTGGACTATGAGAGTACGGCTCGGATCAACCCCAAGATCATCCTTCGTCTTTTCCGAAACCCCGTGTGAGGTACAGGTCCCAGCGCCGCTCGTCGGTCAGCATAACGCCGCGATCCTCAGCACGCATCTGGGCTATTCTGCAGCAGAGATTGCCCAACTTACTGAGGCCGGGGTCTTGGTTGGAGAAGAGAAGGTGAAGGAGTTGATGAGCCAGACCGAAGACGAGCGCTCAAGTTCTTCATCCGATTGATACCAAAGTGATAGCATCGGGGACAAGCTTTGGGACAGGAGGCTGTCAGCGGACTCGGCAGTGTATGCTGCTATCAGGCAGCCACTCCGGCTTTCGACTGCCCCTTCCGAGGAGGGAATTATATCCCGATCTTTTCTTACTCCGCGGTAGGCCCGACCCCCGCGACCGTCGTGCGATACATGATCCGGCGGGAGCGGGATTTGTCCCAGGGGCGGCCACGGTGGAGGCAGCAGCGATTGTCCCAGATCACCAGATCGTTAGCGCGCCAAATGTGGCGAAGGGTATATTGGGGCTGAATGGCGATGACGGTTAGCTCTTTGAGCAGCGCCCGGCCTTCTTCGAGCGGCATCCCACGTATATGTGACGCGTGAGCCCCGGCAGAGAAATTCTTGCGCCCGTTGGCCGGGTTGGTCCGGACCACCGCCTGTGGCACCGGCGGGGTCTCGCGCTTCTGTTCTTCGGTTATCAGGTTCGGGTCAATCAGGCTGCGGGTATACGCAAAATCGTGAATGGCGACCAGTGGATCAATCCGCTCGCGCATGGCTGCGGACAGGTCAGCGTAGGCGGCCCGCTCGGTCGCAAACTCGGTCTCTCCCCCAGTCGGCGGGACTTCGCGGCCGGACAGCATGGAGGCGGTTGCCGGAACAGGCTTGAACGAGCTGTCGGTGTGCCACATTTCGTTGCCGGAGTTGAAGACCATGCGCTTATCCGTCGGCGGGATAATACTCTTCGTCCCAGGCTCAACGTTTGAGAGATCGGCAATCTCGGTCCCACCACCGGCATTTTGTACCACTGTTTTCTCCAGTCCGCCAAAGTTCCCGACCTCGGAAAAGAGCCGACTGAAACGAATCTGCTGCTCGTCGTTGATTTTCTGGTCGTGGAAAATCAGGATGGAGTACTGGTTAAACAAATCAACGATGTCACGCATGGCCGTTTCGCTGACACCAGCCAAGATGTCCACGCCCCCAATTTCTGCTCCAAAGACATCCGTCATTTTTGAGAACGATACAGCCATGGTCATGTCCTCCTGAAAAGCGAAACAGCTCTCAACCGGCATACTCCTGCGCGTGCTCATAGCGCCAGCCATTTCTACGCATCCATAATCGGTGTCGCCTTCCCGGCTCATCGACATTCGAGGATTCGTAGCCGGCATCACCGCGGTATAGCGAACAATAGCCGCCCTCGACTCTCTCAAGCTTGGGGAAAAAGGTATCCGGCTCACGGCCGCGGACGTACGCAAGCGCGTCCTGGACCGTTCCAAAAGCCGAGAGCTGCGTCAGCGAGACAAATGTCGGCGGCGGCAGCTCAAGCTCGCCAGCCTGCCGTGCCGCCAGGGCCTCATGTGGGCGCATCCAGGCATGGTCACTGATTTCCGTGCCGTCGACCTGAACGGCATCCCTCCCGGCCTGGGCAACGAAGAACCAGGTTGAAAAACGCTTCGGTCGAACCAGCGGGGTGGTCCAGTGTGAAAAATAGAGCAAATCCGCTTTCGCGAGGCTGAGGCAGGCCTCTTCCTCGGCCTCGCGGACGGCGGCCTGCCGGGCAGCAGTCAGCATATCGTCCGGCGCGGCCGGATTATAATCTTCGGGATCAATATGGCCGCCAGGGAACACCCAGGCCCCGCCATGAAAGGCCGTTTTTGCATTCCGACGCAGCAATAGGACTTCAATGCCTTCTGGCCCGCTCTCCGCATCCCGGAGCACAATGACGGTGGCAGCAGGAACCGCGGCGGGTGGCGTGGTTGTGTTTTCTGACATGGATTCAATGTACCCGAGAGCTGGGCTGGGGGGCAGAGCACCTGTGGTGAGCGCTACCGTCCCAAAGACAACGCCCAGGGTCCTTCAGAACTCTGGGCGTTTGTGACGAACACGCTGTTCGGCAGCGAGGCCGCCTAGGCGGCTTTCTTCTTGGTGGTCCGCTTTCTGGCCGTCACACGCTTTTTCGACGCGCTTCTTTTTCGCGCCGCAGCTTTCTTTTTGGCCGCTTCATGGGCTTGCTGCATACGCCGAATCTCTTCCCAGCCGAGATAACCGGTGAACTCGTCTTTGCCAAAGAAGATGACCGGGCCGTCACACATGAACAGATATTCCGTGTCTTCCAATGCGGTGGTGGCTCCGTGGACCATGCCATTAGCCTCATGCACGTAATCGCCGGCGTTAAATGTCCCGCCCCGGACTTTGAGTTTGCCCGAAAGAATATAGGTATGCGCCGCGCTCAGATGTTTATGCGGAGGGGCTACATAGCCCTTCAGCCAACGGAAGAGCACCATCCAGCGACCGCTCTCTTCCCCGGTCCAGAGCACTTTCATGAATGCCCGTTTCGGGTCATCCGGATTGGGAATCCACTCCTCCTCGGATGACTGCGTGATTGCATCCATCAATTCACTGTTAATCGGACGAATATCTTGCGGTAAAGCCATGGCTCCCTCCTTACTATAGTCATGCCTTCCTACATGCCTGTCCCTGCGTCGGGATGCAAGCCGCCCGTGTCCTGCCCTGCCCTTTCTCAGCCGGGTGACACTCGCTACAGTAGCTTGGCTTTTGTACAGGCGAGCAACGTTCAGCAGAGGGACAATCAGCCATGCATGAAATCGATTTCAGCAAGAAAACGGTTCTGGTCATCGGTGGGTCGAGCGGCATAGGAAACGGTATAGCGCGACGGTTTCGCGACCACGGTGCGCGGGTTTTTGTTTCCGGCACCCGGGCCGGAGCAGCAGATTATACGGACGAAGAAGGTTCCGAACTCGCCGGCCTACACTATTTCCAGTGGGACGTGTCCAGCGACCGCAAGGTCGAAGCCCTGCAACCGCCCTTTAACTCACTCGATGTGTTGGTCGTATCACAGGGCATCGTTGAGTATAAGCGCGCTGAGTTTCAGATGCCAAGCTTCAGGCGAGTGCTGGACGTCAACCTCATGAGCGTCATGAGCAGTTGCACCAAGTTCCACCCCATGCTGGCCAAAACACGGGGCAGCATCATCGTGCTCGGCTCGGGAGCGAGCTTTTTCTCGGTGTTGGGGAACCCCGCGTATAGCGCCAGCAAGGGCGCACTCGTCACCCTGACCAAAACCCTGGCTGAGGCCTGGGCCGGGGACGGCATCCGGGTAAACGGCATTGCCCCAGGCTTGATTGCCACCAAAATCACCAAGGTCACCTGGGGTCATCCGCGCCGCTATCAGGATTCGCTGGACTCCATTCCCATGAAACGCTGGGGAACACCGGAGGACATGGGAGGGATTGCGTTGTTTCTGGCCTCGCCGCTGGCGGCGTATCTCACCGGCCAGATGTTGATCGCTGATGGCGGCATGAGCCTGGGATTGTAAGGAGCCTACTCAATCATCTCCGCCCCACCCCAGACAAAATTCAGGGCCGTCGCCCCGTTTTTGCTTGTGACGGTGTGGGTGCATCCGTTGGGTCGATAGCTCATATTGCCGGTTGGCACCGGACCAGACTCATCTTCGTTTTCCCCTTCAATCACAAAAATGAGTTCGTCCCCGTTATGACGATGCAAGGGCAGTACCGAGCCCGGCTCAAAGCGCGCAAGCACGGCTCGTCGCCCGGCCGCCCGATCTTCCCAGACGGATTTCAGACGGATGCCCGGTCGCGCCTCAACCCATTCCAGCCCACTCAGCGAAAAGACCTGGGACGGTGGGGCATCCCCCCGTTCGGTCGCGGGTTCCACTCCACCGGTGATAATCGCAATGGCGGTTGCCCCAGTGCTGCTCGATACGCTGTGGACGCACCCCTCAGGCCGATACCCCATATTGCCTGCGGTGATCGTGCCAAACTCGTCCGCCAGGGTCCCTTCGATGAGATAGACCAGTTCGTCGCCCACATGCTTGTGGGTGGGCATGTGCAGGCCGGGCGTAAGCCGCGTCATCAGCGCCCGTCGGTTCGTTTTTTCGTCAACCCCCAGGGTGCGGGCCTGCACGCCCGGCATCAATTCCTGCCAGGCAAAGTCATTGACGGCAATCAACCGGGATTGCGGGCCCTCGTGCTGTGCGGCCATATCCCCTCCTGCGGTCGCGATGTATCCCTCATGAACGAGCGAACCAGCAACGAGTCGTTAGTGATTCGGCTGAACGGGTGGTGTTGTCTCGCTCAATTTTTCAGTCACGTCCTTGTCCGACATCGAATAGACGACCTCTTGGCCCGGCGGGAACTGCATCGGGGGGTTATTCAAATCCACCTCGGGGTTTTGGACGCCGCCCCCTTGGGACTCGAATGCCGGCGGTTTCTTATACTGTTCCAGCTCTTCCAGACTGATGCCGTTGAGCTTTACGACTTCGGGATCGATCCACGACTCGGCGTCAATCGCTTCGCCCTCGGAAGTCGAGAATTCGAGCATCATGCCCTCTGGCCCGGCAAAATAAATGGACTTGCAAAAACCATGATCCAGCGGTCCCATGACCCAGTGCCCGTGCGAGCGGACGCGGTCCCGCATGGTCAGCAAATCTTCTTCCGTGTCGACATTGAGCGCCAGATGTTGCATGGTGCCGGGCGCTACCAGGCCCGCAGTCCAGCTCGCGTGGGAGACCCCGGTTTGGGGTTGAATCTCGCCACTCTCCGGGCCCTGGACAAAGGCAATGGACGAGCTGTCGCCCAGACGGACAAAGCCGTGATAGGTATTCTTTACGCCGTGCATCCAGTACAGCGCAACCAGTTCCATACCAACGACTTGGGTAAAAAACTCAATCTGCTCCTTCATATTCTTGGTACAGATCGCCAAGTGATGCACGCCATTTGGTAAGCCCATAGTCTTCCCTCCCTGTGGAATGGTGTTGATATGTCAACATCCCACTTGCGCATATGGGAGTCAAGGTTCAATTCTCCCTTTTTATGCTAAGGTAGGGGCGACGCAGGGACAGGAATCGCGAGGAGACGACTGGTATGCTTGGTTTTCAACCCGACGACGAACAACAACTGATTCGCGATACGGTTGCGGAGTTTGCCCGCGAACAGCTCCGCCCGCTTGCCCATGATGCAGACGAGAGTGGCCTATGCCCCGCCTCCGTGGTTCAGCAGGCCTGGGAACTCGGCCTGGTGCAAAGCACGATTCCCGAAGCCTACGGCGGTGTCGGCGCCAGGTCTTCGGCGGTCACGGGCGCCCTCATTTGTGAAGAGTTGGCCTGGGGCGACCTCTCTCTGGCGCTGCATATTCTCTCACCCCAACTGGTCACCTATCCAGTCATGACGCTGGGGACACCCGAACAAAAGGCGCAGATTCTCAGTTGTTATGTCGGTCCCCATTTCACAGCCGGCGCGGCCGCAGTGATGGAGCCGCGCTTCGGCTTTGACCCGAATGACCTCGCCACAACAGCCGAGCAGAACAACGGCGAGTTTGTGCTGAACGGCACCAAGTGTTTTGTGCCGCTGGCCGCCGAGGCACCCTCTCTCCTGGTCTATGCCAGGGGAGACAATGGTATCGCCGTCTTTCTTCTCCCTCAAGATACGCCGGGCCTCAGCATAGGTGAACGCGAGAAGAATATGGGACTCAAAGCGGTGGCCACGTATGAGCTGCGTTTGGACAATTGTCGCCTGCCGGCTTCCTCACGTCTGCAAGGCGATATCCCACCCGTGTTGAACCGCTCTCGTGTTGCGCTCTCGGCCATGGCCGTTGGCGTAGCCAGAGCCGCCTATGCGTATGCGCGGGAGTATGCCAAGGAGCGGAAAGCCTTTGGCACGGCCATTGCCCGGAAACAGGCCATCGCTTTTATGTTGGCCGAGATGGCCACGGAAATTGACGCCACCCGCTTACTCGTCTGGGAAGCGGCCTGGAAGCTCGACACGGGCGCAGATGCGACTCGCGAAGCGTGTTTGGCCAAGCATTACGCAGCTAATATGGTCCTCACAGTGACGGATAATGCCGTCCAAACCCTGGGCGGACACGGCTATATTCGGGACCATCCGGTTGAGCGCTGGCTCCGAAACGGACGCGGATTTGCGACGTTCGAAGGACTGGCCATGCTCTAACGACTCAACAGACCCGACCCTATTGGAGGCAGACCATGATCGGATTCTCCCTTTCCCCGGCAATTGAAAAAAACCGGGACCTGATCCACGCCGTTGCAGACGGGACCATGCGCCCCATCTCGCGCGAGTATGACGAACGCGAACATGAAAAGCCGACGGAATGGCTGAACATGATGTGGGAGGCCTCCAAAAACATGATCAGCTTCGGTGATGGTGAGCAAAAGAAGGGGGTGAGCGGGCAGACGCAGACCGGCGAACGACACCCCTCGGAACGCACCGTCCGTTCGGCGGTCCTGATTGAAGAACTGTCGTGGGGCGACGTCGGTCTGTATCTCAGCATTCCCCATCCGGCACTCGGCGGTGCTGCGGTCGTCGCGGCCGGGACTCCCGAGCAGAAAGAGCGCTTTCTGTCTCGCTTCCGTGACGGGGAACCAAAATGGGGTGCCATGGCGATTACCGAGCCGGACTGTGGCTCGGACTCGGCCGCACTCACCACCACCGCGGTGCAGGATGGGGATCAGTGGGTTCTTAATGGCACCAAGATATTCTGCACCAGCGGGCTCATGGCCGCCGAAAAATCGGAGGGCTTTGTGGTCGTCTGGGCCACGCTGGACAAGTCGGCCGGACGCGCGGGGATCAAAGCCTTTGTGGTGGAGCACCACACCCCGGGCATGACGGTCGCCAAAGTGGAAGACAAAATGGGTATCCGGGCCTCAGACACGGCCATGCTCGTCTTTGACGACTGTCGGATTCCGCTCGATAATATTCTCGGCAAGGCCGAGGTCAAGCAATCAACCGCGGGTTTCAAGGGGGTCATGGCCACGTTCGACGCCACCCGGCCGCTGGTTGCGGCAAGCGCGCTTGGTGTGGCGCGGGCCGCGGTGGATTATGTCCGTGAGACGCTTAAAGCGGAAGGCCTCACCATTCGGTACACCACCCCGCCCACAAAGCTGACCACGCTTGAGCGAGACTTTATGGAGATGGAGGCGAATCTCCAGGCCGCGCGGCTGTTGACGTGGCGGGCGGCCTGGATGCTCGATCAGGGTATCCAGAATAATCTCGAAGCCTCTATGGCCAAAGCCAAAGCCGGCAGCATGGTGACCCAGGTCACCCAGAAGGCGGTCGAACTGCTCGGTCCGGTGGGCTATTCGCGCAAAACCTTACTCGAAAAATGGATGCGAGACGCCAAGATCAGCGATATTTATGAGGGCACCCAGCAGATCAACCTGCTCATTATTGCGCGGCGTATTTTGGGCTATTCGAGTCAGGAGTTGCATTAACACGCGGGGAGCGGCGATTTGTCCGGGCGGCGGTTTTTCTCATGCAAGTGATTGGACATCGCGGCGCGGCGGCGCTCGCGCCGGAGAACACCCGGGCAAGCTTTGACCGGGCGATCGCGATCGGCGTGGACGCGATCGAGACTGATGTACATGCCACCAGTGACGATGAGCTGGTCCTGATTCATGACAAAAACCTGAGCCGGACGACCGACGGGTTCGGGGTTGTGCACGAGACCCCCTGGTCAGTCGTGAAAGAGCTCGACGCGGGCTCCTGGTTTAACCAAGACTACGCCGGCGCGCGCGTTCCCTTACTCCGGGAGACGCTCGCGCATTACGGCAAACGGACGCACCTCGTGCTCGAAGTCAAGCAGCGCGGCATCGAACTCCGGGTGCTTGACATGGTTCGCAAAATGGGGCTGCTGGCCCAGGTCACCTTCTCGTCATTTTTCTTTTCCATTGTCCACACTCTCAAGACCCACGCCCCCACGGCGAAAGTCGGCTTGCTGACGATCGATGCCAACCCGGCAACCACCCAGCGCGTGCTGGACGCCGGGTTTGATCAAATCTGCCCGCCGGCCCCATTTCTTTCCCGCGCGTTGGTCACGGCCTGGAAAGCCGCGGGCCTCGAAGTCCGGGCGTGGGGCATCAAAGACCCAGATATGATGCGGGCGGCCATTGACGCTGGGGTTGACGGCATGACCGTGGATTTCCCCCACCTCCTCTTAGCCGCGGTCGGCAGGCCGGCGAATCTCTAAAATCACGGTCGGGGAAAACACTCTCCCGGTCAGCCGGAGACATTCGTAATGGGGACGTGCGATTACGCGAGATGGGGCTCGTTGTGGTCGGCTGTGCCAAGATTCCTGTCCGGACGGTTTTCCG
Organism: Binatia bacterium; assembly: GCA_963422435.1. Classification (GTDB taxonomy): domain Bacteria; phylum Desulfobacterota; class Binatia; order Bin18; family Bin18; genus Bin18. The sequence goes on from OY729511.1 coordinate 3,706,825, forward strand.
GGGCAACACCATTCTTCAGGTTTTCTGCCAGCACCACGGTAAACAGGGACATCGGGTGGGTTTTATACCGTTTCTCAATACGGATAGGCACATCGTCAAAGGCTTGTTTCAGACGCAGTGAGGCGCTCCAGCCCAGGCGTCGGGTGAGCGGGTCGAGGGCACCAATAAGGGGGCCGATAAGGGGCTTGGTCGATCGGAAATGGTTAATGATGGCGATTTTCCCGCCAGGCTTACAGACCCGGTGAATTTCACGCATCATCCGTACCGGGTCAGGCACGACGCTAATGACGTGAAACGAGGTCACATAGTCAAAAGAGTTGTCTGGAAAATCGAGACTCATGGCGTCCATCGTCAGCAAGCGGAAATGGCACCACTGGTTCTCGTCCACCCGTTGCTGGGCACGCTCTAACATGTCAGGAGCAAGGTCGACCCCGGTCACCTGACAATGGGACGGGTAGGCTTCCATGGACAAGCCGGTTCCGACCCCCACTTCGAGCACGCTTGCACTGGGCTGAATGTTGAGGCCACGAATAACCGCAGAGATACGGTCGGTAAAGAAACGCGCAAAGATTGTATCGTAGAGATGGGAAAACTCGGAGTAAATTTTGCTTTCGTGAGCCGGCTGAGTATCCCGCTCATTGTGTATCGCCAGCACCCGCTATCCCCCTTCGCAGTCTAGGCGGCTTCCTACTTTTGTTGCTGTTTCTTAAAAAGCGAGATGTCCGGCTGACGAAACCACCACATTCTCCCCCGTTTGACACCTGGGAGGATGTTTTTTCGGGCAAGCTCGTCGACCGTATCCGGGCTCAACTCAAGGAGCGTGGCCACCTGTCGGCTATTGAGCAGCACTGCTTGCTTCTCTTCCGCATCTCTGTATTTCCCGCACGATTCAGATTGGTGGCTGGAGCATACCACCCACCTCCTTAATCGTCAATGTCCATGTAATTTCGCAGGGTTAGTGCTCTTTCAGATCACGCAGGCGAAGCTGGAGACTCGCCTGCCCATTCCAGACGTTCAGCGTTGGCGTGTAGAGGACAGCAACCCGTTGACGGGGGGCTATCGGACGATCGCCCAGCCCAAACCCGATCGCATCAATGGGCCGTCCACCTTGGGCAGAGCGCAGCGCGAGCTTGAGGTGTCCGGCTTTTCCGTGGGACTGGTCGCCGACGACGCGGGCACTGACCACTTCGGTCTGCGAGGCACGAAACACCGGCTCCGGGTTGCCCGGTCCACACGGCTGAAGCCGGTGTAGATCATCAAGCAAAGCCGGTCCGACCAGCCCGACATCAAGGTCAGCATCAAACTCAATCATGGGAGTCAGATCATCAGGAGCCAGGTGCTGACGCACGACCGCCTCAAATTGGTCTGCAAAAGTCGGTATTGACACAGCCTGGATCGACAGCCCGGCCGCCTGGCGATGCCCGCCATACCCAGTCAGGTGCTCGGCACACGCCTGCATCCCTTTATAGAGGTGGAAAGCCGCGGGGCTCCGGCCCGACCCTTTGCCCGTATCGCCGTCAATCGCAATCAGAATGGTCGGCCGTCCAAAGCGCTCGACCAAGCGAGACGCAACAATGCCAATCACCCCAGGGTGCCATTCCGGAGATGCCAAGACAAAGCTGTAGCACAGGGCCTGTTCAAGCTGGGTCTGCGCCAAGGCGAGCGCCTGTTGCAATATGGCTTCTTCAATGGCTTTGCGCGCCATGTTTTCCTTGTCCAGCTCAGCAGCCAGCAACCGGGCGCGTTCGGCCTCTGTTGTCGTGAGCAGTTCGACCGCCTTTTGCGCCTCGGCCAACCGCCCCCCGGCATTGATGCGCGGTCCGAGACGAAAGCCGATAGTGCTCGCCGTCACCTCGGCATCCCCACTCACCGTTCGCAGGGCGCGAATACCGGGGCGTTGGCTGTTTGCAATTTGTCTCAGACCGTGAGTGACGAGCACGCGATTTTCTTCAATCAAGGGGACAAGATCAGCCACCGTCCCCAGACAGACCAAATCCAAATAGCGCCGGAGGTCGGGGACGGGCGGCTCCCCCTGCTCACGCAGCCGCAGCCGCAGCCCCATCAGCAGATAAAACACAACGCCCGCCCCGGACAGGCCGGAAAAGGAGAAGGGACAGCCCGCTTCCATGGGGTTCAGCACCGCATAGGCCGGCAGTTTTTCCTCCGGGACGTGGTGGTGGTCACACACGATCACATCGATACCGAGCTGCTGCGCCCGGGCAATCTCCCGATGGTTGCTTGCCCCACAATCGGCCGTCACCATGACCCGCGTACCTTCACCGGCCAATTGCTCAATAGCTGGCGTGTTCAGTCCATAGCCTTCACGGGTCCGGTGGGGAATATACAGCCGCGGGTCCATACCGATTTCCCGCAAGAACAGGATAAGCTGGGAGCTGCCGGTCACGCCATCAACGTCATAGTCCCCCCAGATACACACACGCTCACCGCGCTCGCGGGCGTGGAGCAAACGGTCGGTGGCGCGCCGCATATCAGGGAAGAGCATGGGCGAACGGAGTCCCGTGCGCAGGGTGGGAGAGAGAAATGTAGCCACTTTTTCCGCGGTATCGATGCCGCGGTTGACGAGCAGCCGCGCCGCGACTGGAGAGAGAGGGTCGGGATGAGTTGACGCGATCAGGTCCTGAATTCGCCTGGGGTCAGCCGGGCGCAGGTGCCAACGTTTTTCGAGCCGGGCGACTGACCTATTCACTGCCGGGTGGTCCCCTTTTCCCACAGCAGGACGACCGGGCTGGCGACATAGATGGAGGAATACGTGCCGACCGTCATCCCGACCAGGAGAACGAGCGCAAAGGCATGGATCACCGAGCCACCCAAAAAGAAGAGGGCCAGGATGACCATCAGGACCGTCCCGGTCGTAATCACCGTGCGGCTCAGGGTTTCGTTAATACTGCGGTTGATAATCGTCCGCATGGTTTCACGGCGCAGCTTGCGCATGTTTTCCCGCACCCGGTCACACACAATGACCGTATCGTTGACCGAATAGCCGATGACGGTCAACAGCGCGGCCACAACGGTCAGATCGAACTCCACATCGGCGACGAGCAAGACGGTGGTGGTCACGAAGACATCATGGACCAGGGCGACACCGGCCCCTACGCCAAACCGGGGCTCAAACCGGAGCGCGATATAGCCGCCCATCATGAAGGTGGCGAACACAACAGCAAGAATGCCTTTCCGCCGCAAGTCTCTGCCGACTTTCGGGCCGACGCTTTCGACCCGTCGAACATCGAACGCCTCAGGGCCGTAGCCATCGGCCAGGCTCTCGCGAATCCGATTCGAGAAATTTTCCGCACCCGTTTCCGACTTGGGAATACGAATCAGGAATTCATCCCCGTTCTGTCCGAAATCCTGGACCGTAATGTCTGAAATATCCGTTTGAGAGACGACCGCACGAATGCGCGCCGCGTCGGTCTGCTGGCTGAATTTGACATGGACGATGGTCCCGCCCGCAAAATCCACCCCATAGTTCAAACCACCCCGATACCAAAAGGCCATGATACCGAGCAGGATGAGCAGAGCGGAAAACAGATACGCGCCCCTGGCGTAGCGCAGAAAATCAATCGTTGTGCCGGCTTTAATCAGTTCCATGCTCTTGCACTCCTGGCTGCCCGCCCGACTTAGACGCTCAGGGTGTTGAGACGCCGCCGCGCCAGAAAATAGTCATACACCGCTCGCGTGCAGAACACCGTGGTGAACACCGTGCTCATAATCCCGATACACAGGGTGACAGCAAAGCCTTTGATCGGGCCAGAACCAAACTGAAAGAGAATCAGGCCCGATAAAAACGTGGTAATATTAGAATCAAAAATAGCCGGCAAGGCGCGTTCGTAGCCGGAGTCCACCGCGGCCCGCGCCCCTTTGCCCAGTCGGACCTCTTCTCGCATACGTTCGTTGATCAGCACATTGGCGTCCACCGCCATCCCCACGGTGAGGACAATGCCGGCAATGCCCGGCAGGGTCAAGGTGGCATCAAACAGGGCCAGAACGGCCAAGAGCAGCAGGATATTCAGAGCCAGGGCCAGGTCTGCCAGGAGGCCGGCCAGGTGGTAATACACAACCATGAAGACCACGACGAAGACCCCACCAATAATAAAGGACATCGTTCCCTGCGCAATCGAGTCCCGCCCGAGAGACGGTCCGACTGTCCGTTCTTCAGCGATGGTGACGGGCGCGGGCAGCGCACCAGCACGTAAGACAATGGCGAGGTCGCGGGCTTCCCTCATGTCAAACCCGCCCGTGATGGAGGCGTGCCCGCCGCCGATCCGGTCGCGAATCACGGGAGCCGAATACACGGTATTATCCAGCACGATGGCCAGACGGCGGCCAACATTGGCCCCGGTGATCTCTTCAAAGGTCTCGGCCCCGCGATTGTTCAGAATCAGCTCGACGTACGGCCCTTCAATGTCGACGCTGGGACGCACGCGGGCATCGGCCACCCCATCGCCGGAGAGCAAGGTCTGTTTTTCCAGGGTGTAGGTGGTCCGCATCGGCTCCCCGCTCAGCGGGTCGCGGTCGTGACCGGTCAGGGTCTCGGTTTCGCGCGTACTGCCCTCTTCCGCCACCAGCTTGAATTCCAAGACCGCGGTTCTGCCGATCAATTCCTTGGCACGTTCAGGGTCCTGGATACCGGGCAGTTGGACCAGAATATCCCGATCGCCCTGACGCTGGATCACGGGCTCGGCCACACCGAACTGGTCAATCCGGTTGCGAATGGTTTCCAGGGATTGATCGACCGCGTACTGTTGGAGCGCTTCGACTTGGCGACTATCGAGGTCAACGACAATATCCGAGCGTGAACCTGTGCGCAGCCGGGGTTCGAGCATGGGGAAGCGGTCGGCCAGAATCTCTCTCACGGTCGTGCGGTCTGATGCGGAGGGGGTGGAAAAGCGTAAGGTATTGCCCTCGCGTCGAAGTGCGACGATACCGGCCTCGGCCTCACGCAGCGCCCGCCGGAATTCTTCGGCGTACTGGTCCAGACTGTTTTCCACGGCCTTCTCCAGGTCAACCGTCAACAACAAATACGTACCGCCACGCAGATCAAGGCCCAGACGAATCTGGTGGGAGGGGAGAAAGGACGGCCACCAACCCGGCAGCGCCGGACTGAAAGACGGGATCAGATAGAGCATGCCCCACAGCGAGAGACCGACAATCAAAAGGACACGATACCGCAGACCCTGGGGCATTATGTATCCTTTCCCGACTTCTTGTCTCCACTCGCTTTCCGGCTGCCCCCCTCCTCAGCCAGGGCCTCAATCTTGGAGCGTTCGACCCGAATGCGAACGTTTTGCGCCAGTTCGAGGGTCACGATTTTTTCCCCAATTTCCATAATGCGCCCGTACAGTCCGCCCACCGTCACGACTTCGTCATTGCGTTTGAGTGCGCTGAGCAAGGTCCGGTGCGCCTTGGCCTTTTGCTGTTGGGGGCGAATCAGCAAGAAGTAGAAAACGATAAAAATCAGGATCAACGGAAAAAACTGGACCAGCGGCCCGGGACCTTCCGGGGCGGCTCCGCTTTGGGCGAAAGCAAGACTCATGAGACACTCTCCTGTGTTGACTGCGCGCGCTCAGCCGTATCGGTCTCCAGGAAGGAACGGGCAAATTCGGCAAAGCGGCCCGCAGCCAGGGCTTCACGCATGGTACGCATCAAGCGGTGGTAGAAATACAAATTATGCAAGGTATTCAGCCGCGCGGACAGGATCTCGCCAGCCACGGCCAAATGGCGTAAATACGCCCGGGAAAAGTGCCGACAGGTATAGCACTCACAATCCTCTTCGATGGGTCGGAAGTCGGCCGTATACTCGGCCCGCCGGATATTGAGTTTGCCCCGCCGGGTAAAGAGCGAGCCATTCCGGGCATGACGCGTAGGCATGACGCAGTCAAACATATCAAACCCGAGCGACACATAGCGAACGAGCTGTTCCGGCGTCCCCACCCCCATGAAATAGCGCGGACAGCTCTTGGGTAGGAAGCGGATCGTATAGGCGGCCAACTCGTGCGTCAGGGCCGGCGACTCGCCGACACTCAGGCCGCCAACCGCATAGCCAGGGAACCCGAGGGCGACGAGCGCGCGCGCGTTCTCTTCGCGCAGGGCCGGAAACATCCCGCCCTGGACAATGGCAAATACGGCCTGGTCGTCTCGTTGCGTGGCCGCCAGAGAGCGCTCTGCCCAACGGACGGTCAGATGGGCCGCGCGTTCTGCCTCAGAAACATCAACCGGCGCCGGCACACACTCGTCCAGGACCATGGCAATATCAACCCCAAGACGTTCCTGGGCGCGGACCACGCTTTCAGGCGTCAGTTGATGGCGCGAGCCGTTCAAATGAGACCGAAACTCCACGCCTTCTTCCGTGACCGTGGACAGCGATTTCAGGCTGAACACCTGATAGCCGCCGCTATCGGTGAGAATCGGTCCATCCCAGCCCATGAAGGCGTGCAAACCGCCCGCCTGCTCAACCAGCTCGACGCCCGGTCGTAGATACAAGTGGTAGGCATTGGCCAGGATAATCTCTGCACCTATGGTACGCAGTTCCTGGGGGGTCATGGACTTCACCGTCCCCTGGGTTGCCACCGGCATAAACACCGGCGTGGCCACGCTGCCATGCGCGGTCTGCAATGTGCCGAGGCGGGCCTGGGTCGCCGAATCGGTCTGTAGCATCGTGAACTGAAACATGAACGGGGATAGCGCGAAAGTGCGCATTGTCCTTGTGGCCTGTCGAAGAGTTTTATGTGTTTTTTCGGGGGCTGGCAACTGGAGGCTCCGTTCGCTCGCATGAGTCAGGCCGGAGAGGGCGAATCGGGGGTATTGAGAATCTTGCCCCCTCCCTCTTCTCGCTCTATGATGCAGTCGATCAGAGACCTTTATTCGGAGCCCAATGGCAAAAGAAAGGAAAATACAATGGCCTATACGAAAATTGTATCTGAAAATCCAAAGACCAGCCAATGAGATAGGCACAATCGATCAGATCGCCCATAAACTGGGAGTCCATCTCCCACTATTGGAAGCTGAATAATAAAATGCAGAGATACCGAGAGATGCAGCCCCGGCACGATTTGGCCTCCGCTGAAACGGCCCTCCAGTCGGGAATTGATACAGCCGGCGAGAATTTGCGGTTGCCATAGTACATCCACAGAAAGATGTTTCCGTCGTAGGCCGAGCAGTTGACACAGTGAAGAAGATCAGACTAGAGGTAGCGGAATGCGCTACCCCATCGTGCTGGAACAAACAGACGCCGGGTTTGCCGTACAAGTGCCTTATTTAGCAATCGTAACATACGGAGAAACGATTGAGGCGGCAAAGCAAGCGGCCAGTGAAGCGATTCGGATCAATGTGGAAGCGTATCGGGAAGCTGGCCAAGCGGTTCCTGAACGTCAATCGGTTGAGCACCATCTGGAGAATCCCGAATTTCAAGAATTGGTCTTTACCTACATAGAATTTCCGATACCCACGGAACGGATAGCGGCCTAGTTCGACCTTATTACAGGAGAACAGCTCCAAGCCAAGAACGACCCCTCTCCCACCTACACAATCAACATGGCATCGCCATAACTGTAAAACCGATATCGTCGCTGCACCGCTTCCGCATAGGCGTGCAGTATGCGTTCTCGTCCGGCAAAGGCTGACACCAGCAGCAGCAGGGTTGAACGTGGCAGATGGAAATTGGTGATCAAGCCGTCTATTACCTGAAATTCATAGCCGGGATAGATAAACAAGTCGGACTGATTCGGTCCGGGCCGGACGTGGCTGGTCGGTTGGGCTGATGATTCAAGCGCGCGTGTTGTGGTTGTCCCAACAGCAATGATTTTTCTGCCGGAGGCTTTGGCCGTGGTGATGTATTCTGCGGTGGCCGTATCGATTTCGTATGATTCGGTTCCCATGGTATGCGTCTCAACCTGCTCCACCCGGATAGGCTGAAACGTGCCCAGACCAACGTGCAGGGTGATAAAGCACAGTTGAATGCCACTCTGGACCAGCTTGTCGAGTAGGGCCGGCGTAAAATGCAGCCCGGCAGTCGGAGCGGCAACCGCACCAGGTTGCCGGGCATACACCGTCTGGTAACGCTCCTGGTCGGCCGCGTGCCGGCCCGGCGCACGCCTGATATACGGCGGCAGCGGGACCTCTCCGTGTTGTTCGACGAGCCGCTGAAAATCTTTCTCCGGAAAAAAGCGCATGTTCCCCTGACCGGCCCTCGGCGCTTCCATCCACTTGCCCCAAAATGCATCCGCAAAATTGATGCGTCCGCCGGCTTTCTGGTTCTGGCCGCCTTTACATAAGACCTGCCAGACTTCTCCCGCAGCCGCGGTGCGTCGAACCAGGAGCAGTTCGACTTTTCCGCCCGTCGTCTTCTTTCCGCGCAGGCGGGCCGGGATAACCCGGGTGTTGTTACAGACCAGCACGCAGTCTTTGGGCAACAGGCCGAGCAGGTCCGAAAACCGATGATGTGAGAGGGAAGCGTCGCCTCGCCTCACGTGCAGCAGACGGGACTGATCGCGTTGTTTCGCCGGCTCTTGAGCGACTAACTCGGCCGGCAGGTCGTAGTCGAAATCAGAAAGTTCCATTCAGAAGAGATGGCAGTCCCCTCTCCCTTGAGGGAGAGGGTCAGGGGGAATAACTGCTCAAACAACGACTCGCAAGAAAGACCGCTTACGTTGTCGAATTATCTGGCAAGCTGTCCGCTGGTGCCGCTCCGCCCATCCCGCGCAGAAACGGTTGCAAGAGATCTATCGGCACCGGAAAGAGGGTGGTTGAGTTATTCTCCGTTGCGACTTCGGAAAGCGTTTGCAGATAGCGGAGTTGGAGCGCGACCGGATGTTGCTCGATGATGACAGAGGCGTCAGCCAGCCGCTGGGCGGCCTGGAACTCGCCCTCGGCATTAATCACCTTGGCCCGGCGTTCCCGCTCGGCCTCGGCCTGTTTTGCCAGCGCCCGCTGCATCTCCTGGGGCAGGTCAATATGTTTCACCTCAACCAGTGAGACCTTAATCCCCCACGGGTCCGTCTGGGTATCAACGATCTCTTGCAGACGGGTATTGATCTTGTCCCGCTCGGAGAGCAGCTCGTCCAGTTCGACTTGGCCGCAGACACTCCGCAGTGTCGTTTGGGCCAGCTGCGAGGTGGCAAACAGATAATTCTCGATCTCAATCGTGGCTTTATTCGGCTCTAAAACACGAAAATAGAGGACGGCATTCACTTTGATCGAGACGTTATCTTTGGTGATCACGTCTTGGGGCGGAACGTCCAGGGTAATCGTCCGCATATCCAATCGGACCATGCGTTCAATCACGGGGATAACGTAGATCAGCCCCGGCCCGCGGTGCTTCACCAAGCGTCCGAGTCGAAAAATAACCCCCCGTTCATATTCGGGCAGAACCTTGATGCCGCTCGCCAGAAGTACCAGACCGATAATCAAAAATGTTGCTGCCGGACCGAAACTAAACATGGATATCCCCCTTTTCATCCTGAATTCGTTGCGCGGCGTACCCGCAGTATCATATGATCAACGGCCACGATCTGGACCTTTTGGCCAACTTCAATCTCTTCGTCACTCTGAGCCGTCCAATACTCGCCGTGCACCCAGACTCTTCCCTGTGGGGCGAGCGGGGTGCGCACTTCACCTATTTCTCCCTGAAGTCCCTCCAGCCCTGACGCGACCGGACGACGCCATGCCCGCACGGCGAGTGAGCCAACAATAAACATGAAGGTCCCCACGGCCAGCGAGGCGGCAAAAATGATGCCGCGATCAACCGCGAGCTCGGCGTCCGGCGTATCGAACAGGAACAACGATCCCAACACAAAGGCGGCAATACCGCTAACGCCCAAGATGCCGAAACTGGGCAGAAACATCTCCGCTATGAGCAGCGCCATGCCGAGGCCGATTAAGACCAGACCGGTATAGTTGATGGGTAAGACCTGAAAGGCCGTCAGCGCGAGAATCAGACAAATGCCGCCCGCCAGACCGGGGAGCAGCAGGCCGGGGTTCGAGAACTCAAGATACAATCCCAGCATGCCGGCCATCATGAGCAGGTAGGCGATATTGGGGTCGGCCAGGATATTCAGCACCTTATGCTTCAGCCGCATCTCGACCGTGACAATATTGAAGCGGCCCTCACTCAGTTGGGCCGCGCTAAAATCCAGGGTGATCTTTTCCGAGCCCACCTCAACGGCCCGTCCGCTGGCCTGGGTCAGCAGATCGTGCACATCGGTCGCAACAAAATCAACAACATTTTTCTCCAGCGCTTCGACCTCAGTGATCGAGACACTTTCACGGACCGCCTTCTCCGCCCATTCGACATTGCGGCCCCGGCGCTGCGCAATCGATTCGATAAAGGACACCGTGAAATTCTCGATCTTTTCCCGCATATCGCCTTCGATATTTTGCCCGCCGCTGGCAACCGGATGGGCCGCGCCGATGGTTGTACCCGGGGCCATGGCCGCAATATGACCGGCCAGGGTGATAAACACACCCGCCGAACCAGCTCCCGCCCCGCTGGGCGAGACGTACAGCAGAACGGGCAGCGGGGCACCCAGCATGTCTTTGACGATACTCTTGGTTGAGTTCAGCAATCCACCTGGGGTATCAAGCTGAATGATCAGCGCCAAGGCCCCCTCTTGGGCCGACTGACCGATATTCTCGTGAATAAAGTCACCCACCGCCGGGTTGATCGAGGCATCGATGATAATCCGGTTGATATGGGCGTGCTGACTGTGGACGGGCAGGCCCAGGAGCAGGCCCAAGCCCGTCAGGAGACAGGCCCAGGAAAAGAGTCGGATGAGTCGTATTGTACGACAACGCTTTCGCACGCTAGAGACGTCCTATTTCCCGGAGTACGGCTTTAATATCTTCCCACACCAAACGCTTATCTTTCGGGTTGCGCAGCAAGTAGGCCGGATGCAAGGTCGGCATCAGTTTGATGCCATGATAGGACTGCCACTTACCGCGCAGGCGGGTAATGGGGGTCGTATCTTTCAGCAGCGTCTGGGCGGCGAATTTTCCTAGGGCAATAATAACCTTGGGCCGAATGATCTCCAACTGTCTGACAAGAAAGGGATCACACGCCGCAATTTCATCAGGTTCAGGGTTCCGATTCTCAGGCGGACGGCATTTGATGACATTGGCAATATAGACGTCCGAGCGCTGCATTTGCATGCCTTTGGTAATGATCTGCGTCAGCAACTGCCCGGCCCGTCCGACAAAAGGTTCACCCTGTTTATCCTCCTCGTAGCCCGGCCCTTCGCCAACAAACACGATCTCTGCGTCGGGATTACCGACCCCAAAGACGATAGTATTGCGTTTTTCACACAAACGACAGCGCTGGCAATCGCCGATTTCAGCTCGGAGTTCCGCGAGCGTACTGGTCGTAGCCAGAGAGGCGTCCTCGACCGGGGAGGCTGGGACAACAGAGTCCGAGGACGGAGCCGGGAAAACTGCGGTCGGTGCGAGCGCGTCAGCAGCCTGCCGGGGCTGGTGTGTTTCCGCATGACTTTCTACAATTTGTCCTGGAGCGTCCTCGTCGGCCGAGAGCGTCGAAGAGAGCGGAGCGGCAGGGAAGCCCTCAACTCCGCCAGCCTGCAACTCCTTTGCATACGCGTGCAGGGAGTGGGTAATCTGGGCCAGTCGTGCGTGTGGCGAGTCAGCGGCCATTACCTGTCGAAGATATGCCTAGGCAGTCCGATTGACAAGCTGGGATACAAAAAAAGCAAGACCGTCGGCATATGGAGACGGCGACAGTACTTCCAGAGCCTTCAGGGTCTGTTTACCGTAGGCGCGGGCCATGCGTGTGGCTTCGTCGAGCACCCCGGAGCGACGAACCTGCTCCAGGGCGCTGTCAATTTCCTGCTGACTCGGCGACCGTTTCTCAAAGATACGTTTGACCTCAGGCGCACGGGCAAGGGCCAGAACAAGCGGCAGAGACGGATTCCCTTCTCTGAGGTCCACCCCGGTTGGCTTGCCGGTCCGGTTACCATCGCCAGCAACATCAAGGACATCATCGACAATCTGGAAGGCCATGCCGAGGCAGTAGCCGGACTCGGCCAAACCCTCAACCACAGCCGGCGAAGCCCCGGCAAGATGGGCTCCCATACGCGCGCCCTGGGCAAACAGCGAGGCCGTTTTCCGTTCGATAATCTCCAAATAATCGTCCTGCGTTACGCTCGGATCGTGGCGTAACCGGTCCTGCAAGACTTCTCCTTCGGTCAAACTGATACAGGCATCGGTTGCCCAGGTAATGACCTTTTCCTCAAAACGACCGCACAGCGCAAAAGCCCGTCCGAATAAAAAATCCCCGGCTATTAAGGTCTCAGCCAGCCCAAAGCGGTGCAGAGCCGACTCTTTCCCACGCCGTGTCCCTGCCTCATCGATAATGTCGTCATGGAGGAGGGAGGCGGAATGAATGAGTTCCAGGGCGGTGGCAACATCGATGATGTCATTCACATTTTTTCCGTCACAGGCACGAAAGACCATGAGGGCCACGGTTGGCCGGGCACGTTTCCCGCCTGCTCCGACAAGATAACTTCCGATGTCGCTCAGCAGTTGTTCGCGAGATTGGAGGATCCCGGTGAGCCGTTCTTCAACCTGCTCAAGCTCGGCGGCGACGCAGGCTTGCGGAGAAAAGGAGTCTGCTTGCGGGAGGCTGGCTTTGACAGACACATTACACTCAAATCGTTCAACATTCCCTCAGACCCGTCCTGAGGCTCCCTACATAATGCCAAAGGCAGGAAAAACGTCAAGGAGTGCAAACATCTTGTTAATTCAGGTGAAATACCCAACGGTACGAGGAACGGTGGTCCGGTCTCAGGACCTTGCCCCCCTCCTCTTTTCCCTCGTATGATGCAAGAAGAGCATACCGTTAAAACAGTGGAGGGAGCGGAGGGCTCCGCTATCATCATGGGATTACAAAACAAAAACATCCTTCTGGGAGTCAGCGGCGGCATTGCCGCCTATAAGGCGGCAGAACTCGTCCGCCTCCTGGTCAAGGCGGGAGCCACGGTTCGCGTGGTGATGACCAGAAACGCCCAGGAGTTCATTACTCCTCTCACCCTGCAATCGCTGTCCGGCAATCCGGTGTCAACCGATACGTTTGACCTGACTCAAGAATCCGAAATCGGCCATATCCGACTGGCGGATACCGCCGATCTTGTTCTCATTGCGCCGGCAACCGCCAATATCCTGGCCAAGCTTGCGCACGGACTCGCCGACGATCTGCTCTCAACTCTGCTCTTAGTCGCGCGCGCTCCAGTCGTCATTGCACCGACCATGAATGTTCATATGTATGCCCACCCGGCAACGCAGGAAAACCTCAAGACCTTACAGCGTTTTGGCCACCACATTATCGAGCCAACGGAGGGGGACTTGGCCTGTGGCTACGAAGGCAAAGGTCGTTTGGCCGAGCCGGCACAGATTGTCGAGTGCGTGGAGGCCACGCTGACCAAAAAAGATATGCAGGGCGAGCAGGTCATCGTCACGGCTGGCCCCAACTGTGAGCCCATTGACCCGGTCCGCTTTATCACCAATCGCTCGACCGGAAAAATGGGCTTTGCCATGGCCCGCATTGCCCACCAGCGAGGAGCAGAGGTCACCTTAGTCAGCGGGCCGACTGCGCTGACGGCACCGCTCGGGGTACGTCTGTGTTCGGTGCGCACCGCGCTCGAAATGCAGCAGGCCGTCCTCACCCACTACCCTCGGGCCACCATCGTCGTGTCAGCCGCGGCGATTGCCGACTATCGACCGGCCCAAATTGCTACTCAGAAGATCAAAAAAAAAGACGGCGACTTTTCTATTCCGCTCGCCCGCAATCCGGATATTTTGGCCGGACTCGGCCAAGACAAGGGCAATCGACTGCTGGTCGGCTTTGCCACGGAAACGGAAGAGGTCCTCCAAAACGCCGAGCGCAAACTGCACTCGAAAAACCTCGATATGATCGTGGCCAACGATGTAACGCAAGAAGGCGCCGGTTTTGCCGGCGATACCAACCTCGTGACCCTGTTGGACCGCACAGGTCAGCAAGAACCCTTACCCCTGATGTCCAAGGACGCGGTCGCCCATGCGGTCTACGATCATCTGCTCGCTCTGAAGAAATCTCCATAGGTCCCTCCGCATATGGGCACGCCGAGCCTCCCCCGGCCCGTGAAATTGTTGCTAGGGCTGCTTGCCGCCGATACGGCGCTCTTCACTCAGACGGCTGTGCGGCTGGAAGCGGCCTATGGCCGGATTGATTTGGAAAGCGCGGTTTTTCCCTGGGAGACCACAGACTATTACCGAGCGGAGATGGGCAGCCGCCTGCTGCGGCGCTTTGTGACGTTTGAGCAACTCAGCATGCCTGAAGACCTGATCCGGCTGAAGCTCGAAGCCAATGAGTTGGAATCCACCTTTGCCGCGCCACCGGGTCCCGCTTCGCCGCGCCGTGTGAATATCGACCCCGGCTATATTGATACGACGAAGCTCGTCCTGGCATCAACCAAGGCCCAGGCCCATCGGCTCTACCTCTCGCGGGGTATTTATGCCGAGCTGACGCTCCTCTATCACCACGCCGCGTACCATCCTTTTGTGTACACCTACGCAGACTATCGCTGGCCGAAGACGCACGCCTTCTTGAAGCAGGCCCGCGCGAAGTACTTGAAACAACTGAGGGAGCGGCAGGACACGGTGTAGAGGCAGGCTCCAACAGCCGCTCCAATCAACGATCAAGGCCGCCGGCCCAATACCGCCCGCAACTCACGGGGCAGCCGTTTCACCCTGCCTGCATCATCAACACAGGCGTGCTGCGTCGCCCCTTCCGCGATCAATACGTCGTCAGCCGGGCGAATGATCCGGTAGCCGAATCGAATACTCGCTCCCCCGACCGCCGCTATGGTTGTCGTCATACTGAGGACGTCATCGAACAGCGCGACGGCCCGGTAACGACACTGGACCTCCCGAACGGGAAAGTAAGACCCTTCCGCTTCAAGCTCGCGGTACGGCTTGCCCAGCACGCGCAGGAGCGCCACCCGCCCCTCCTCAAACCAGGGCAGATAGGCGGCATGATGCGCCATCCCCGCCTGGTCGGTCTCGGCGTAGCGGACACGCAGGGTGTGGATGTGGGAAGGGGGGGAAGGAGAGTGCTCGGTCTGTGCCATGAACCCTCCTCCCCAACCCCTAACCCCTATCTCCCTTTCCAGTTGGGTTTGCGCTTCTCGGCAAAGGCCCGTGGCCCCTCGACCACGTCCTCGGAGTTCATCATCTGCTTGAGCGCCGGGTAGGACTGGGCAAAAGCTGCGTCCAAGGTCAGTCCCGCCCCCATCATGGCGCACTGTTTGGTCGCCCGGACCGACAGGGGGGCACACACCTGGATTTCGTCCGTCCAGCGTTTCACCGTGGCCTTGAGGTCGGCCAGGGGAACGACTTCATTCACAACCCCCCAGCGATGCGCCTCCTGGGCAGTCATATGCTTGCCGGTCAGCATATAGCCGAGCGCAATCTTGAGCGGCATTTGGCGCGGCAAACGGTGGACGCCACCCGCGGCCGCCGCCAAGCCAACGCGTGGTTCGGGCAACCCGAGCCGCGCATGGTCAGCGGCCACGATGATGTCGCACGCCAGCGCCATCTCAAACCCACCACCCAGGGCAAAACCGTTCACCGCGGCAATCGTCGGTTTCCAAATATCGGTCCGGTCGGTTAACCCTCCAAAGCCGCCCTTGGCCCGCTTTTTGGGGAAGCCGTGCTCTGCGGTGTATTTGAGGTCGTTCCCGGCCGAAAACGCTTTGTCCCCGGCGCCGGTCAAGACAATCACCCAGGTATTGTCATCGGCGAGGGCGTCATCCCAGATTGCTGACAACTCCTCGGCAGCCGGTGGGTGCACGGCATTCAGCCGCTCCGGACGATTCATAGTGATCGTGGCAACATGGCCGTCCTTTTCATAGAATGCATACTCGTACGTCATAGCTCCTCCCTCGTTGTGTGTCTTTCTTCACCTGGCCAAAAGCGGATTGGATACTACCGTTCCGTCATGGTAAAAGCAACAAAATGGCGGCGTATCCCTCCCCTCTCTCGGAACAGGTGGCCCTGATTACCGGCGCCGGCCGCGGCATCGGCAGAGCCATCGCCCTCAGGCTCGCTCAGGCCGGAGCGAAGGCTGTGCTTGCGGCCCGGACCGAACAGGAACTCCGGGAAACGGCACGCAGCATTCAGGACGCTGGCGGCGAGGCGCTCCCGGTTCCGACGGACTTACAGCAGGATGAGCAGGTCACAACCCTCGTGGAGACAACGCTTGCACGCTACGAACGCATTGACATCCTGGTCAATAATGCCGGCGGCGGGCCGCCGCGTACGCCCATCGTGAAATCGCGTCTCAGCGACTGGGAGTCCGTCTTACGGGTGAATCTGTTCGCGGCCATGTCTCTCACCCAGCAGGTCCTCCCGGCCATGATCGAGTGCCGACACGGCACCATCATTATGCTGGGGTCAACAGCCAGTTTGAGCGGGCGGGCTGGCGAGGCCGCCTATGCGGCCAGTAAGTTTGGCCTGCGGGGGTTTACGCAAGCGTTATTTGCGGAGGCGCGGCGCTACGGTATCAAGGTCTCGTTGCTCTGTCCGGGCTCGGTTGACACCGCGCTCATTCCGTACAATAAGCGGCTGAATCGCGAGAAGCTCCTCAGTCCGAACGACGTAGCGGAAGCAGCCTACCATATTGTCACCGCCTCGCCGCGCGCCTGCCCGGCTGAGGTGATCCTCCAGCCGCAGTTTGAGCCGTTTACGTAAACCTTTTATTTTCCTATGGACCTCAGTGGCAAAGTCGCCCTTGTCACCGGCGGAGCAAAGCGTGTGGGGAAAGCCATCGTCCGTGCGCTTGCCCACCGGGGCTGCAAGCTCGTAGTCCACTACTACACCTCTCAAATCGAAGCGGAAGCAACCGTCCGAGCACTCCGGAGAGCCGGTCACGAGGCGCTCGCCCTTCAGGCCGACATCAGCCGTGAGGCGGATGTTGACCGCATGGTTGAGCAGGCGCTTGGCCGTTTTGGTCGCATCGACGTGTTAGTCAATAACGCTGCTCTCTTTTACCGTACCCCGATCGATACGGTCACGTTTGATGACTGGGAACAGATTATGGACGTGAACCTGGACGGCACCTTCTACTGCGCGCATAAAATCGGCTTGCGCATGAAGGAGTGGGGCTGGGGTCATATTATCAACATGGCCGATGTCGCCGGGCAGCGCCCGTGGGCCGACTACCTGCCCTATTCTGTCTCAAAGGCCTGCGTGCTGGCCTTCAGCCAGGGATTGGCAATGGAACTCGCTCCCGAAGTCATGGTCAACGCGGTTATTCCAGGACCGGTCCTGTTCCAGGACGATACGCCCCAGGAGGTCCAGCGACGCGAAATCGAGAAGACCCTGGTCAAACGCGCCGGAACCCCTGAGGAGGTCGCCCAACTCGTTGTCTTTGTGGCGGAGTCCGACTTCAGTACAGGCGCGGTGTTTTCGGTGGATGGGGGACGGGGGCTGCGGTGAAGGGATCGGCATGGAGTGGCACAATCCCAGACAGCCCGCTACACTCCCTCCGCTATGAGCGCCGAGAACGCCCTCCCTCGACTCTCCCCTCCAGCCTGGGAGGACATATTCGGCAACGCCAATCCCGTTGAAGTTGAAATCGGTCCTGGGAAAGGTGCCTTTCTCCTGGCCGCGGCCCACAGCACGCCGGAGCATAATTTCTTTGGGGTCGAGTTCTCCAGACGGCGGGTGTATCGGATCAAGGAATTGATCGAGCGCGAACAGCCGGGCAACGTGCTCGCCATTGCCGCAGATATCAGTTGCGTGCTCAACACCCTGATTCGGCCTGCATCCGTCACTACCTTTCACCTCTACTTCCCGGACCCGTGGTGGAAGCGGCGGCATCACCGTCGGCGTCTGTTTCGGGGGGACTTCTGCGTGGCACTCACCCGCGCGCTCGTTCCCAGCGGAAAGATATTGATCGCCACCGATGTCTATACGTATTTTGTCGAAATGGTCAGACAGTTGGCAACGGTTGCTGAGCTGACGCAATTCCCCTGGCAACGGGACCAGCGGAATCGGAACGGCAAGTTGATCCTGACCGACTTTGAACGTCAGTTTAGGGACGCGGGCAAACCCATCCACTACGCCGGCTTCTCCAAAGACGTATAGATTATCCAACCCGACACGGGCTGTTATATGCAGAGGTCGCCTGGGAATAATGTCTCGGTTTGCACTGCTCCCCTCACCCCAGCCCTCTCCCTCCAGGGGCGAGGGGATAAAATGAGAGGTTGGTTGGTTAGGCCGCCAGCTTTTTTACCTGGGCAACAATGTGTTGGGCGCTGATGCCAAAGGCGTCCAGCAATTCTGCCGGCGCGCCGGAGCGAGGAACGCCATTCACAGCGAGTTTGTGGACCTTGACCCCATGAGTTGCAACCGCGTTCAGCACCGCATCGCCCAAACCGCCGTCATAGTAGTGATCTTCAACCACGAGCAGGGTGTTATGCGTTTGTCTGGCCGCGGCCAGTAGACCCTGGGCATCAATCGGTTTCACCGAATAGGCGTCAATCAGGCGAATAGCCATGCCCTCGCCTTCAAGCGTCTCGCTGGCCGCAAGCGCCTCGTGCAGCGTCACCCCGGCGGCAACGACCGTCAGCACATCGGTATCGCTGGACCGGAGCAGTTTGCTGCCACCAACGAGAAACTCCTCGGTATTGGAATAGAGCACCGGTGTTGCCGGGCGGGTCGTACGCAGATAGGTCGTGCCGGGCAGGTCGGGCATGGCGCTGACCAGACGTTCGGTTGCGACCGCATCGCTGGGGTAGAGCACGACCGAGTTGGGGATGGCCCGCATCATGGCCAAATCTTCCAACCCCATCTGAGATGGGCCGTCTTCCCCAATCGAGACCCCACAATGCGAGCCAACGTATTTGATGCGCACGCCAGAGATAGCCGCCATACGGATATGGTCAAAGGCGCGGGTGAGAAAGGCCGCAAACGTCGAAGCAAACGGAATCTTGCCGCACGCAGCCAGCCCGACCGCGGCCCCGACCATGTTCTGCTCAGCAATATAACTCTCAAAATATCGCTCCGGGTGGGCCTTGAGAAAGGTTTCGGCGAACGTCGAATTCTTGGTATCGCCATCAAGGGCGACCACCCGGGAGTCCACTGCCCCGAGCTTGGCCAGGGCGGTCCCGTAGGCCACGCGGGTCGCAACCTTCTCCCCTGATTCATAGGCCGGGCCGGGGACGCTTCCGCTGGCGCCGGTCGGAGAAAACCCGTTGGTTTGCGGCCGCGCCACATCGGGCACCTCTGCGCTTCGGTCGAGCGCCAACTCACCCAACGCTTTATCCAGATCGTCCCCCTTAAGCGGCTTTCCGTGCCAGCCGGGTTTATCCTCCAGAAAAGAGACACCTTTGCCCTTAAACGTCTTGGCAACCAGCATGGTTGGCCGGTCTTTGGTGGCGTGGGCCTGGTCGAGCGCGGCTATGACCTCTCCGATATTATGGCCGTCAACTACCAGCGCGTTCCAGCCAAACGCGGCAAAACGGCGCTGATAGGTTTCCACGTCAAAATTGTACATGGTCCGTTCGCTCTGCCCCATGCCATTGACATCGACGATGCCGGTGAGGTTGTCGAGTTGATAGTATGACGCCATGGCCGCCGCTTCCCAGACGCCACCTTCTGCGACCTCTCCGTCGCCCAACAGGACATACACGCGGTAGTCAAGCTTATCCAAGTGTTTGCCATTCAGCGCCATACCGACACCGACGGAGAGCCCCTGTCCGAGCGAGCCGGTTGCGGCCCCCACCCAGGGGACGCGCGGCGTGGGATGACCTTCCAAATCACTGGAGAACTTGCGGAGTGAAGGCAACTGCTCCACAGGCAGGGCTCCGGCTTCCGCCAGGGCCGCATACAGGACAGGAGCGGCGTGTCCTTTTGACAGCACAAACCGATCATTGCCCGGATGGGCCGGATTGGCAGGGTCAAAGCGCATGTCGGCAAAAAACACGGCCGCCATGATGTCAGCAGCGGACATGCATGACGTCGGATGGCCCGACCCTGCCGCGGCGGTGGTACGCAGTGAATGGATACGCAATGTATCCGCGGTCGCCTGTAAAGCGGTGAGATCAACCCTCACGATTCGTCCCTCCCCCTAGAATTAAAAAAAGGGACACGGTGGACCGTGCCCCTTCCCACTATCATCCCCCGGCATGCGCCCTTCTTATCCGTGGCTATCCACACACCCCGCCGGCAAGCGGCGGAAAGATGCTCAGTTCCAGCCCGTCTTCAAGGACGGTCCCCACTTCGACATAGGTATCACCCACAACAAGCATACCCGCCTGCTCGCGCGGCACGTTCAGCATATCGACCGCATCCTGGACAGTTGCCCCAACGGGCAGGGAGAGCGATATCCTATCCCTACTCCCCCGGGGCCTATATTTTTTCAGCGCCGCGAAAAGCTTGACGCTTATGGTGACGGAATCGGCCATAGACAGTGGTGCGGAGACAGACCCCTTCGGGCTAGGCCGCGTTGACCGGGCGCAAACCACAGAACTCTTCGTAATCGATCAGCTCCGTGATTTTCGGGTTTTCACTGCACACCAGGCAGTTCGGATCTTTGCGCAGTTTTAACACCCGAATTTCCGAGCTGAGGGTGTCGAAATGCATCATCCGCCCGACAAGCGGCTTGCCAGCCCCGAGAATGATCTTAATCGCTTCAAGCGCCTGCATGCAGCCGACGAGTCCGGGCAGAACACCGAGCACGCCGGCTTCGGCACAGCTCGGAGCTGCCCCTGGAGGCGGCGGCTCGGGAAACAGGCAGCGATAGCACGGGCCGTCGCTCGGCTCGACAACCGTGACCTGGCCTTCAAACTGGAAGATCGATCCATCGACGAGCGTCTTCTTGGCCATGATGCAGGCATCGTTAATGAGATAGCGGGTCGGGAAGTTGTCACACCCGTTCACCACGATGTCGAAGCCATCGATAATGCGCATGGCGTTCTCGGAAGAGAGGCGCTCTTTGAACTGAACGACGTTCACGTCGGGGTTGAGCGCGTTCAGGGTCAGTTGCGCCGACTCCACCTTGGGCATACCGACCCGGTCGTTAGTGTGCAGGATCTGGCGTTGAAGATTGCTCATATCAACTGTGTCGTGGTCAGCAATCCCTATCGTGCCGACCCCAGCCGCGGCCAGATATAAGGCCACCGGCGACCCGAGGCCGCCCGCCCCAACGCATAACACTTTGGCGTCGAGCAGCCTGGCCTGACCCGCTTCCCCGACTTCCGGCAGGGTAAAATGACGTGCATAGCGCGTGATCTGCTCTTGGGTGAACTGTCGGTCCGCCACCCATTTATAGCCGGCGTTTTTCCAGGCCGTGTAGCCGCCGGACATGGAAGTCGCGTTTTCATAGCCCATTTCCTTGAGCGTCCGAGCGGCGATGAGCGAGCGGACGCCGCCGGCACAATACGCCACGATGGGAGCGCTCTTATCCGGCACCGCCTCTTCGATGCGCATTTCGAGAAAACCGCGCGGGAGTGGAACCGATCCTTCGAGATGGCCCTCCCGGTATTCTTCGCGTTCGCGGACATCAAGCAGGGTTGGCCGCGCGCCGTTTTCCATCTGGGCCTTTACGGCGTCAATCGTGACTTCCGGTACGGTGTCTCGGGCCTCGGCCATGAGTTCCTGATAGGTCTTTGCCATATTCTGCCTCCGCGAGAGAGCTTCAGGCTCCAGGAGCGCCGATATCCCGGGCCACTC
This sequence comes from Binatia bacterium, assembly GCA_963422435.1. Lineage (GTDB taxonomy): Bacteria > Desulfobacterota > Binatia > Bin18 > Bin18 > Bin18. The sequence goes on from OY729511.1 coordinate 3,728,557, forward strand.
GCCGCTCTGCTTCCTGATAGCTTTCCAGCATTTCAGCCATGATGGAATCCCGTCCCCCCGTCGCCAGGGTTCGGGAGCGATGCATAAGAACTTCTTTTGACTCGATAAAATCCTGGCGGTCATAGCCCCAAATACGCGGATGCGCATAGGTATCCATCCGGATCGCGTCACACGGACAGGCTTCCACGCACATCCCGCAGTAAATGCAGCGCAGGGTATCGATTTCATAGCGCAGCGGGAATTTTTCCACGTCAGGGTCAGGATGTTCCCCGGCCTCGATATGAATGCAGTTGGCCGGGCAGGCCGTTGCGCACAAAAAGCACGAGGTACAGCGGACCGACCCATCTTCTTTGAGCGTCAAACGATGACTCCCCCGGTAGACGTCCGGGTAACGCTTGCGCTCTTCCGGATATTGAACCGTATAGGCGGCGCGCGTCTCTTTGGCAAAACCGAGCGCGTGCAGGATATGCAGGGTCAGATTCCGCCAGAAGTGGGACATGGTGACCAGAAGACCCCGCACGATTTCCGGGATATACACCCGCTCCCACCACGTCATCTCTTCTTTACGTTTCATAGGGTCCTAGCTACCTCCGTACCATAGCGGCACGCCCACTATGATACCGCATATGCTGCACTTCACTATTATGAGGGGACCTGTGTTTGTCAAGACAGTTTTTAGTGGAGACGATCTTTTCTCCCGCCCCCACCTGCCGGCAAGCGATTCTCTGACAACTTAAAGTCAAGAATATCCCGCAGGCAGGTCGCCCGCTCGTCGAGCGTCGAGGCATCCAGCAGACTTTGTTTCTCGATGGGCAGGAGATCGAGTTGAAAGGCAAAGAAATTAATGAAGAACTCGTCGTTGATATCAGGGTCTGTCAAGAATTTCTGAACAATCTCATCCTTCTGCAGATAGGACGTTAACAGACTGCCGATGGCCTCACGTTGCGCTGACTCAAGCGTCTGGTTTCTCTCGGGGAGCCATTCGACCCGGGCCTGACGATAGCTCTTCTCGTGAAATTCTTCCTGTATGCGATATTCCCGTAGCCCCTGCAGAAGGATATTAAACCGTCCGTCCGGGAGCGGCACGGTCTTCACCATCTGCCCCACACAGCCTAGTGGGAACACCTGGGGATTCCCTTCATACTGCTCTTGCCAGTCACCCCGGAGCAAGGCCATGCCTACGAGCGGGGGCTCCGCTGCCATGACATCGCGCACCATGGCGCGGTAGCGCGGCTCAAAGATATGCAAGGGAAGCTGGACCCGCGGGAACAGGACGACGTTCGGCAATGGAAAAACTGGAATAATGTCGGGCAGTTCAGACACAGCAGGCTCGCTTTTCTGGCTGGGGACACGTAAAGGGCCGAGCGGTCGGGGTTCCCCCCACTCCGGGACCATCCCGGACAGGCTACGCCATATTGAGTTCCTTCAACAACCGGTCCACGCACGGACGCTGCTTTAAGCGCTGAATCCACGCAGAAACATGTCTGAGCCGCGACGGGAGCTCAACACCAAGCTGCGACAGAATCAACAGCCGAGGGGTAAACGCTAGGTCGGCTAATGAAAATTCGTCAACCAGATATTCTTTGCCGTTCAGGTGCCGATCAAGAAATTCGAGCACGCGAATGAGGTCGCCCTGATAGCGTTGCACACGCTCGTGGTCGATTTGCTCTTCGGGTTTGCGCCGTTCGGCATACAACAGCCCACACTGCGCCGTAAAGGACGTGTCGGAAAAGTCTTCAAACATCCGCACCCGGGCCCGGTCCCCGGAAGGCTCAGGGCGCAGGGGGGGATGCGGATATTCATCATCAAGATATTCGTTAATAAACGTCGAGTCATAAATGACTTCTTCATCATCGACCAGGACCGGCACCTTACCGTACGGATTTAGCCGGAGAAATTCAGGACTGCGCTGTTCGTTCTTGGTCAGGTCAACAAAGACCTTATCGTACGATAACTCTTTTTCAGCCAGTGCGAGGCGGACTTTTTGGCAGTAGGGGCTGAGGGGGAAGTCGTACAATTTCATAGTGCTGCTCTCCTATCTCACGCCAGGGTAGTGTAGTGAAAAATGCAGGAGCCCGCAAACCAAAAATGCCGCTCCTGCCGGCTCTACCCCAAGCCGGTCTCAACTTCTGCTCAGTAACGGTATAGCATGCCCCTCATGAGCCACATCCCTCCCTCTCTCCGTGCGCAATTGGCAGGCATTCAGGTCGGCGACACGCTGCCGGTCCGGATTATGGCCGTTCTGAACGTCAGCCCTGAGTCCTTTTACCCGGACTCAGTCCATACCAATCGTGAGCAGATAGCGGAAACGGCGCATGCGCTGGCAGGTGAGGGAGCTGATATCATTGATATTGGGGCGATGTCCACCACCCCATACCTGAAAACTGATATTTCAGTGGCAGAAGAGACCGAACGTTTAGCCCAGGCGGTTGAAGCCACTGTCGCGGCCATTTCGATTCCAATCTCGGCCGATACCAAGCGAGCCCAGCCGGCCCAGGCCGCCCTGCGGGCGGGCGCTCGGATTATCAACGATGTCAGTGGCTTGAAGAACGATCCGGCCATGGCTGCGCTGATTGCCCGTTCTGGAGCCGGCGCGATTCTGATGGCGAGTGAACCTCGCCCCCAAAGCGGACTACCTCTGGAACGCATCCGGAACGCCCTGTGGGACAGTCTGGGACGCGCGAAGCACGCCGGCATTCCAGCGCAGCAGATTGTGCTCGATCCTGGAATTGGGTTTTTTCGTGAGCCCGGGATGGCCTGGGACGAGTGGGATTGCCTGGTCCTGCGGGCGCTCGCAGACCTGCGGTCGTTAGGATTTCCCCTCCTCGTCGGAGCCTCGCGCAAGTCCTTTATTGGCAAGATTCTGGATCAGCCAAACGTCCAGGATCGTCGCATTGGCTCGCTGACCTGTGCCGCCATTGCGGTGGTCAACGGAGCCCACATCATCCGCGCCCATGATGTCAAAGAGACCGTTGAGGCGGTCCGCATGGCCGAGCGGCTGCGCCGGCCGTTAGACAGGTAGCGACGGACCCACAGCGATCTGCTGAAGGGCCGGGACCGTTTCAACCAGAAACGTGGGCGGACAGGTCTCGAAGCCTGCGTGGCCAAATCCCCACGTCACCCCACAGGTGGCAATGTTTGCGGCCCGGCCCGTGCGCATATCAATCTCCGAGTCGCCGACCAGCAGCATCTCGGAGCGCGCGCAGCCAACCGCTTGTTGCAACACGAAAACCCCCTGCGGGTCGGGTTTTCGCTTCGGGAGGGTGTCGCCTCCAATGATCACCTGAAAATGATCCAGAAGACCCAGGCCCGACAGAATGGCCCTGGTTGGCTGTTCCGGTTTATTCGTCAACACAGACAGGCTCACCCCCCGAGCGCGGGCGGATGTGAGCAGCATTTCCATGCCTGGATAGGGTCTGGTCTGATCGAGCAGATGGGCGTTGTAATAGTCCATGAAGGCCGCGAAGCCGTCCGCAACCAGGGCAGCCCGCTCTTGGCCCAGCGGCCCGTTCGATCAGCACACGCGCGCCAAGCCCGATAAAACGTTCAACTTGGGCAACGGACAGGAGCGGAAGGCCCAGCTCCTGCAACATATGGTTGGTTGCCGCGGCCAAGTCGGCTCTGGTATCAACCAGGGTTCCATCCAGATCGCAAATAAGGTGAGCGAAGCGGGGCATGAAAAGCAAAAGGGCCTGGAGCGTTCCAGGCCCTTCGGTATTTCTTCAGTTGGAGAAGAGACACTTAGACGGCAAATGACGAGCCGCAGCCGCAGGTCCGGGTCGCATTCGGGTTGACGAACTGAAAGCCCGCCCCATGCAGCCCATTGACGTAATCGAGCATGGTCCCATGCACGTATTGGTGGCTGATGGGATCAACGAACAGTTTGACACCATCCTGTTCGACCACAATATCATCGTCCCGTGCCGCGGTATCAAGACCAAGGCTATACTGGAAGCCGGAACAGCCCCCGCCCACCACCGAGACCCGCAGCCCGCCGTCCTCCAGGCCTTCTTTGCGCAAGGTTTCTTTTACTTTTTCTACTGCCAGGTCAGACAGCGACAGGGCCGGCCCATCAGATGTGGGCGCCACCGCCTGCGGCGTAGCGTTGGATTGGAGTTGTGTCTCTTGATCCAGATTGTCCATGCCGACCTCCTTAAAGGAGATAGATAAAGTCTCTCTTGCTCCGCGTCAATCCCTCTGCTGGCCGTTTTGACCCAGCTGCTTGTATGCTACCACAAAGCCGTGTCCCTCGAAAACGCAATCCGGGCCTACGCGGCAGGACTGGGCTTTACCCTGTGTGGATTCACGCGCCTGTCGGTGCTACCACGCGCGTCGTTTTTCAATGACTGGCTGACCCAGGGCTTTGCCGGAGAGATGCGGTATTTAGCCAGGGAGCCCCAACGACGCATTGACCCGCATATTCCGTTTCCACAAGCCCGCAGCGTCATCTGCCTGGGCTTCCCCTACTCTCCGCCCGTCTTGCCTCAGGTGAATTGGCAACACGAACTGCGCGGCCGCATGGCCGCCTATGCGGCTGGAACGGATTATCATGCTGTCATCACAAAAAAGCTGAAACAGTTCGTTGCCTTTCTGAAAGACCAACAGCCAGGGATTTGGGTCCGGCCTTATGTGGACACCGGCCCGTTGCTGGAGCGCGACTGGGCGTATCGCAGCGGCCTGGGCTGGTTCGGCAAAAACACCATGCTGCTGCATAAAGCCATGGGATCGTGGTTTTTTCTGGCCGAGATTCTTGTCGGCCTCGACCTTGCAGGGGAAGGACTACCGAGCGCCCATTGCGGCACCTGTACGCGCTGCCTCGATGATTGTCCGACCGACGCCCTGGCAGTGGGCTATGTCCTCAAGTCGCCCCTGTGTATTTCCTACTTAACAATCGAACAGCGCGGTCCGATTCCGCACGCGCTACGCCCCAAGCTCGGCAATTGGATTTTCGGGTGTGACATCTGCCAGGAAGTCTGTCCGTGGAATACCAAGTTCGGCCAGCCCCGCCACGACCTGGTGGACGAATTGTTGCCGTCCCTGCCCGAGCTGTTACGGCTGGACGAGGACGGATTTCGAGCCCGTTTCCGGCGCTCCGCAGTCTGGCGTACCAAGCGACGCGGTTTGCTGCGCAATGTCGCCGTCGCGCTGGGCAATAGCGACAATCCCTCCGCAATAGGCCCGCTGCAAGCAGCGCTCCACGACCCCGAAGCCCTGATCCGTGGGCATGCGGCCTGGGCGCTGGGCCGTCTAGCGCACACGACCAGTCTCAAGACTGCCCTGGACCGCGAACGAGACGCCTACGTCCGCCAGGAATTACTCGTGGCCCTCGGTGAACAGCCGGCGCCTGAGTCCTGAGATTCAGATACCACTACGAGCGAGCACGCCTGGAAGAGATCGGTACTTATCCAACTCCCATCCGCATTATCGTAGGAGGGGCACAGGTTTGACGTCCCCTTGGCGTTACGCGGTCAGAAACGCGATAGCGGTCCAGCAAAGGGCGGCTAGCCCGGCGGCAACCGAGGCTTGCGGGAGTAGAGCAACAGAATACCGGCCGCATTGGTCGTGGCCAGGGCAGGAATCAGCACGTGGCCCGTCAGGTCGTACTGGCCCAGAATCAGCGCGCCGGAGACGATGCCGCCCAGCAGCGCGGGGACGGGATCTCTCGTAACCCAACACAGAAGCATGGCGACCACCGCTGGCAGCAATGACCAATAGCCCCAGTGATACTGGGCGGTGAGTCGGTAATAGACATGCGTGGCTTGTCCGTCGCGCGTGACGGTTGCCACCGCAAATTCCTCTGTCGCCGCCGGCGCGACGTTCGAGCCCTCGACCCGTGCCGGGTTGAGTTCCGCCCGCGCAATGGGCACCGCCTCGAAATACGCTGGCTCGCCCCGGGAGATATAATACAAACGTCCGTCACCGTCTGTGTGGACGTCCAATACGGCTTGGCTGACCGTCCAGGTCGGCGACACGACCGCACCGACGACCCAGGAGGGCATCAGGGCACCGGAAAAAATGAAAAATTAAGCAGGTAGGCTTTTTGTGTTTACTCCCTCTCCCCTTGAGGCCTGTCCTGAGCGGAGCGAAGGCGAAGGAAGCCTGTCGAAGGGGAGAGGGCTGGGATGAGGGGTTTCTATCCCCCTTTTCAGCGGGGCGAGATTTGCGTTTGCGTCTCTAATTGGGCCATAAACCCTGCGTGCTCGGCGGTGTCCAGTCCCTTTTGAGCTCTCCAACGACCTGCGCGATGTCGCCCGCCAGCAATGCCGGGACCGCCAGACGCAATCCCGGAAATGTCTGGCTCGTCATTCCCCCGGAAGCGTCAGGCGACAAGCGCATATACGTCCCTTCGTGCAGAACAAACCAATCAACCTGCTTATCGTCCACGCGCCAGACAAGATACTCTTTCACGCCCGCGCGGCGGTAGGCATCCATTTTGTCATGCAGGTCGTACGACGCAGTACTGGAAGAGATTTCGGCGACCAGCTCGGGCGCGCCTTCAATATAATCGTCTTCGCTAATACGCGAATTGCCACCCATCTCCGGCTCTATGCGCAGCAGAGCGTCCGGCTGTGGTTCGGTGTCCGAATCCAGACGGACGGTTGCGTTGTCCCCGAGCCGGACGCCCTGGGTAAACGCGGCATACATTCCCATCCACGTCAACAACGCGGCATGAGGTTCACTGTGTTTCCCAAAGCGAACGGGAGAGCCCATATACACCACCCCATCAATCAGTTCCGCCTTCTTCACGTCCGGCATGGCCTCATAGCGTCTCTCAAACTCTTCCCGCGTGAGACGGTCGCCGTTTTCCAATGGGGGCAGCTCCACGACGTGTGAGCGTTTCTCATCGGATTGCCGTACGGTTTCACGGGTATCAACGGTGTAGGTCGCCATTTCAGGGCCTCCTTTCACCCCTTTATCTCCATCTATCACAGCAGGCGACCCAAGAGGAGTGGGCGGGCCGCCTCCCTTTTCAGCGGGGCTGAGGTCGGAACCAATGGCAACGGTTTTTCCGGCCGGGACGGTAAACGTAATAGTCGCAATCCCCTTTTCAGCGGGGCTGAGGTCGGAACTGGGCCACGCCCACGATCACGCAGAATTCTGGTAGCAATGAAAGTCGCAATCCCCTTTTCAGCGGGGCTGAGGTCGGAACGATAGCGCACGTGATAGATTTCGGACTGCGCGTCCAGCATCGTCGCAATCCCCTTTTCAGCGGGGCTGAGGTCGGAACCCCTGTATCGGATTTTTGTTGATCTGACAAGGGTTTATCCGGGCATTTATCGTAACCTGGTGAATTGAGGCAATACGTGCCGCCAAGCAAAACGCTTCGCCGGTTAGCAAATGGCACGAAAATTCAGTCATTTCAAAGAGCTTGAGCGTTTCGTAACCCGGTCAGGTTTTCAGCGCCGCTACAGGTTACGATAGCCGCTCATGCGATGAATACATCCTCTTCGCCAACGCGCTCGGCTTTTTCGCCCACCCCGAGATAGAACCGCTCCTTCTCGCAGGTGGCACAGAGCCGATAAACAGCCACCGTATCTTCAGTCGGATCAATCAGGCCGGATAGATCAGATATACACTTGTCAAAGAGCATGCGATCGACCAGCATCTCAAACACGCTGTCCTGCACCCGGTCCCCATACGCATCCAGGCATTCGGCCACCTTACGGCGGCGATGGTCGCTGGTAATGTCATAACACACTACAAAGCGAAGCATCGGTCGCTATCCTCACGACTGGCCTAGCAGTAATGGGCGGTAGGGTTCATGGCCGCGTACATGAGCGGCCAGACGGTCAGCCTGACGGCGGAGTATATCTTCTGGGGCTATGTCATCTCCAACCCCGGCCAGAGGCGCATCCATAAACGCTTCCCAGGCCCGAAAGAAGGTCCGCAGGCCGTCGCGCGTCAGCCGCACCCCGCCCCGCTCTGCATCGGTCTCGAAATGTTCAGGACGCAGTTGGCGCAAATTACATGCCCGTAACACAAAACGATCAACGACCGAATGGCGCAACTCCTCCAGTAGGTCAAAGCGCCAGACTCGGACGCCCGGAGCGAACCGTGTGCATGAAACCGAGGTAGGGGTCGAAACCTCGCGCTTCCAGCAGACTGGACAGGGCATTGGCCAGCAGCACATAGCCGAAGGACAGCAGGGCGTTGGCCGGGTCGGGCGGCGGGCGGCGCGCCCGGCCCGTAAAGTCAATATCACCAGTAAACCCGAGCCGCAGTCCGGCAAAATAGCGCCGTGCCGCGTCCCCCCTCAAAGCCCATTAAGACTTCCCGGCTTGCGGCCTGCTCAACCGTCTCGGTCATGGCCCTGAGTTCGCTGATTGCCCGCCCCAGAGATGGTTCGCCCCGACGGTTGGAACGCAGCGCCGTCAGCACCCCGGCGGCATTATGGAGCTTGGCCGAAACAAAAGTCTTGGCCAGCGGGAGGGCCTGCTGCTCACTGTCAATCGTGCGGAACTGCGCCAGACGCAGATCCGCGGTCCGTGACAGTTCGGGGACGAGGCGGCCCACAAAGTCTCCGTTGGCCCGGAACCACGCGACCGCGATGCCCTGCTCCAGGCAAAGTTGGGTTGCGTCCGAGGTCATATGAACCCGGCCCACCAGGGAAATGAGTTCCAGCCGGTGCGGCTCGACCTCAATCAGCCGCTGCCGCCGTTCAGGCAGGGGGCCGGGTCCGTCGGGGTCTTTGTCCACCGTGACCACGATAGAGCCGGCTGACCGCCGCACCACCGCCCCAGGCTCTGTGACGTACAGGGTAGGCATGGATTAACTCTTTTTAGACCTCATCTAGCCACTCGTTGAGATCAGCCGCAACGGCTCGTAATTGGTCCTCATCCTCTGCCGTCGTGAGTGTGGTAAATTTCACACACCAAGTCCCGTTCGAGAATATGCCCTGGACTTTCCCATCTACCAGTCGGAACCGATTCTTTTCTGGCAAATGTGGATTCCAGTCTGTCGTATGACAGGAACGGGTATAAGGCCGCGCATCTGTCACTCTTTCCAAGTGGCGTTTAATCGTATTCAGCGCCTGCCCATAATTGTGATCGTGCAGAGCGGGCGGCCTCTTTTCGGATGAGGCACGCGGAAGCCTAGCGGCCTTGTGACGCTGGAAACGGAAACGAAAGGTATCATGGAAAATCTGGCCAGTCGCCGAGAGTTCCAAGTAATCCGTGCCGTCGATCTTTTCCCGGTTAACCAGCGGCTCAAAGCGCTCATCCCAATCCTCCCTGAACTGCTCCCACGGCTCACCGGCGGTGGGCTGACTGAGCACCCTGAACATACCGCTAGCTCGTTCCCAGAGTTCAAAATCGAGTGCAACCGGCATAGGTGGAAAGGGGATGATTTCATCAAAACGCTCATGCTTGTAATACACTGGAATTTCAAGTGCTTGGCCCATGAGAACGGCAATCGCGATCTGGGCTTTATAGCCACCAGTAGCGTTTATGGCGCAATAGTCTGCCCCAGTTTCCCGCACTCGCTCGCCCAGGATTTTTGCCAGATTGCGCAAACCCCTGATCCGAAAGGCTTTTGGGTCCTCGTCTTTCAGGCCCTCCACCCGGTGGGTTCTCACCGTCCAGTTATCCAAAGTGAAGTAATTCTCCAGAACGGCAGCGATATTTCCTCCATCCTCGGTATCGGAAAATAGTAGATGTACACTGCCTTTATCAACGTAGTTCTTGCTCAGGAGATCGGCCACCGAGTTAATCTCCACTCCACAGAGCCGTTCAGTTGGCTGACGCTCGTGCAGCAACTCGGCTACGTGCTGCCAGTCCTTTCTGGCATACGCCTGGGCCAAAGCAGCGAGAGTAGAGTCCGGGTCAGTATCACTGAGCCGGGACAGATTGGAAGAAAATAAACTGGTCCCAATGGTACAGATAAGAGTATGTCTAGGCATGAGATACCTCCTGGCGTCCAAAGATTGTTACAGTTGATGAGCCAAGGATCGGCGCATATTATCCTCATCAAACCACAAACACGGCGTGCCCGGCCGTATGCAATCCTTTTTGCAACTCGGCCACGACCTGCGCCATGTCACCGGCCAACACGGCCGCGACTGCCAGACACAGCCCTGGAAACACCCGGAGATTTGGGCACGGGTGCCTTCCTTGCGTTATCTCTGTTGTGCGTGGCCACGCGCAGACCTGCCGCCTAAAACAACTTGATGGCGGCGAACAGCAAACCGGCGACGGCGATTTGAGCGAGCAACATCTTGTTGATAGCGGCACTGATTTCGACCTGCACATCGGACCGCAGGGCGTCAAGGTCGGCCCTGATCGCGGCCACTTCCTGCTTGAGGTCAGCCCTGACCGCGGCCACTTCCCGCTTGAGATCGGCCCTGACCGCGGCCACTTCCTGCTTGAGGTCAGCCCTGATCGCGGCCACTTCCTGCTTGAGATCGGCTTTGGTGGCCAGCTCGGCATCCGAGCGGCTGATGGCGGCCACAATGACTTCGGCCTGCTTGTCCGGGATACCCGCGGCCACGAATTGCCGCACGGTTTCATGCGTGTCGAGCGTGTAGGTCGTCATCGCCGAGCCTCCTTTCCTCTACTCCCTGAATCACTACCCTATACAATCAAGTCGGTGACGACCCGCGCTCTTTTGTGAGTATCGTCATCGGCGTCCTCCTCGGCGAGATTGAAACGCATTCCGCCGCGCAGGCTATCCCAATCGAGCCACAAACGCGGCGTGCCCGGCCATATCGAATCCGTGTTGCAACTCGGCCGCGACCTGCGAGGCCGCCATAAGCATGTCCTCCGATCATGCGTTCGACTTTGCTCCGGCGTTCATCATAACTATATTGTGGGTTTCAATGGCGTCGTTGAACGGTCCTGAAACCACCTATGGGTTGGATAATGAACAGGTTTTCTAGGATCATGGACACAGTAGATCAACATGGCGCGTAGTTCTTGCATGGTTCGGTCGGTACGTCTCCGAAACGGTGCGGTGCGGCTTTCAAGCTCATCCGTGAGAGCTTCCGCTTCCCATGTATCGACGGTGCTGTTGCCTTGGTAGCGCGTCTTGGCATCCGTACGCAGTTGCATTTTCGTGAGGCGAATGTGAGCAGAGCCAGCCCCGTGAGGTTTGGCACCGCCTATTTTGTGGCGCAGCGAACCATTTAATGTGGCTGACCTGTGATGGTCGGGACCTAGTGCCGCCGGGCTGAGGGTAACAGTGACCTGTTCTTCGAGCACCAGACAGTAGAGCAGCAAACTGAGCTCGGCGTCGCGCAGATTCGTAAAATCCATCGTAAAGCTAAAACACGTACCGGGCGGAGCGGGTTGTACGTCACGCGCTTGCCCGCTGTCGGCATGTGGGCTGGTGAGACTTTTGGCCCCTGGATGATGATGGTAGAACTTGCGTCGATTTGTACCAGGATAAAATGCTCCGTGCGCCGGCTTGGCTTGGCCGACAGCGACTCTGTGCTTTGGCCATTGGTTAGGTGGTTGCGGTGCTTCGGTCATTTCTGCATCACTGAAGCGGATCAAGCCAGCGAAGACATTTCCGTCGTGCAGGTAGCCGAATGTTCTGGCTACGGTGTCGAACTGAGAACCCTTGCGCGCCCGTACCAGTGCATGCTGGTCATCAACCGAAACTCCTGGAAAAGGCACAGCAGCGTTGCCGACGACTTCCGCCAGTGAGCGCATTGCGCCCTTGAGCGAAGTAGCCGGGATATAGGGACGCTGCTTATATCGGTGGCGAACAAATCCGCCACGACCGTCACCGATAAGCAACGGGGTCAACGCCTCAAGATCGCACCAGAGGCGGCCAGAAAGACCACTCATGGTGTGATGATAACTCGGTACGCTGTGTGCGACCGATTGGTTGCTAACGGCAACCAATCGGTAAGGGTTCCAGAAATTTTCTCCTTTAGGCATCATTTTTCCTCTTGGTAGGATTCGAGAGTACACAGACGGACAAAGTGAGGCTCACCGGTATTGTCATTCCACTGTTCGACAACAACTTTCACTCTGCTTGGAGTGCCGGAGACTGGATAACGGAAACGGTGTGGAATACGCAGCGCAATCCATTCGTCTGGTGTCGCAACGGTTTGCTGGCCCCACAGGAAAAATTTGTCTTGATGGGGATACAGATCGTGTAGGCTGCTAGAGTGGTCGTCCAGCACCGTGCCTACCCAATCGGCACTGCCGAGAAAGACGGTGCGCCAACACGCTGGACCAAGAGCAGAAATGGCACGCCAGCGCAATTCGCCTTCAGGGGCAAACAGCCGGCCCGCGGTGGACCGGGACAAACAGTCGTGGGCGGGTTCCTCAACCGGATCGCGCCCCGCCCTACACCACTGGAGCTTTCCTTCAAGACCGGACCACCAGTCGAAGGCCCACCCATCAGGGGCTTCCAGCCAGAGGCGTGGGGGTTCGTTGGCGGCGGGGAGCTTGGCGAGCAAGTCTAGAAAAAGAGCCTGTGTTAAATCTGCGGCTTTCAAAAGAGATGTCATGATCTAACTCCGCTTTTCGACACTACCTTTAGGGCCTCCGTGCCACTGTAAAAATGCCTCAAAGGATGGGACGATCGGCTGTAGTCGTTGTGACCAATCGTTGCTTAGATCGTACTGCTGCCGCAAGCCTCGTTGTTTCATAGGAGGTAGCTCAACAGGTTGAAGCGGAGTCCAGTCGTGTAGAAAGTACTCTTTCCGTTCCTCTGGCGTGGCAAGACAGTATAAGCCTGCAAGGTGCTTAACGTCCCGCACGTAAGCCAGGCGGTAGTCTTTGACGCCACAGCGTACCCGGCCAAGTCCTCGGCTGCGTCCCGAGCCAATCGCGATCATCTCATCTGCTAGATCGGCCAACAATAGATTGAGGGAGGCCAATTGCCACAGTTCAAAGTTCATGAGTCGCAGCTTTGCTTCAAATTTTCCTCCAACCAGCACTTGCAGATCAAACAGCGCACCACGTACTGTTCCACCCGTAAAGCGGTCGATTCCCACGCTATTGCGCGCTTCCAGCGTTGGCTTAGGACCCAAGGGGTAGGCGTCACCGATACTGAAACGCCCGCCAAACTTCAGTGAGCCGAACAAGCGACACGCGGCGCACGAATCGGCGTAGGCGACCGACACAGCATCTTTGCCCCGCCCGTTCCGCGAACGAAACCCGCAGCCATGGGACTTCTGTTCTGCCTCAACGGGTATTGTCATATTCTTATTAGGACCATAGTAAGGAAGGCACACGCTGCCCGGATGCAGAGTGCGGGCAATACGTTCCAAGTGGCTGCGTAGCGTCCCCTTGAGCGACGTACCGGGGAAGTAATAGACTCTCTTGCCGTTCTTGAACGTGGATACAGGCACCATGTCCACGCCATCCATAGTGGCATAGCCGCTTTTAATCAGTACCGGATCGACCGGTTCGATGGTAATTGTCACATCAGCCTGACAGAGCCATTTCCGCAACATGGTCAATTCTCCTCAGTTGCAGCAGCAAGTTGTAGTTGTCCTTCGATGCGCTCGGTAAAGTAGGTCTTCCAGTCACCTAAGTCATCAAGCCGATCCTCAGCCTTTGCTGCCGTTAGGAACTTCACCCGCTGCTCCAGGTCGCCCATATCAACCCCGGAGAGCTTGATAGCTTCCAGATGGAAACGCCCGAGCCCACGGCTCGTAAAGCCGCCAAGACTACTGCCGGCGTGCCACTCGAACAGAGGCGCGCCGAGTAAGGCCATATCCCGGTCGGTCGGGTTTTCGAGATCAATACAAATCTCAAATCGACTTCCGGGCGGCACGACTTCATAGTCGTACTTGAGGCGATCAACAGCCGTCTGGCTATCGCGGTCAATCACTACCCCGTCGCGCACCTGCACGATGGACGCCCACTCTTTCAGCGCGCCGTCGCTCACCCACAGGCGGCCAGCCTGTACGGGTGACCCGAACAGTTTGCATACGTCATAGGTATTGTCCGCGATCCATTGCAGGCGCTGGTCTAACCCATTCCGTAACGCCCGCTGATATTCACCGCGAACTTTACGATAATATTGGACATCGCTGACGCATTTGACGCCACTGGCTGCGTGATTCAGCATGCATGCCTTCAACTCCAGAGCATGGGCCAAGGTTTCGCAGGTGCTCCGCAATTTTCCCTTAAGCGAAGACCCAGGAAGGATGGGGTACCCGTTGGGGTCGAGCGCGACGCCCAAGTCGCTCAGGGTTTCTCCCTCTTTGCCGGAGCCGATGCGCCAGGCCGTGTCGAACAGCAAGGACGCGGTGAGGCGATTCTTTTGGCGCAACTGAAAATTGGCGACCGCGGCGTTGCCATTTGTCATCGTGTCTTCCTCTATGAATTTTCTGCCATTCCCCGACGGTACAAATAGTGCGTACAGAAACGCTCGAAAAACGCTGGAATGTGTTCATTATTCCATTGATTGAGCCATTTCTGGCGACGTTCGCAGAGTTTATTTCGGTGCGTTCGTTCCTCATGCGTCATGTTGCCTTGCCTTGGCGGAATATTTTGGAGGTCTCCTGGCAGGTGGTCGAGCCCTTCCTTACACACGGACCAATCATGAGAAGAGTCACCAGCATGAGAAAAGTCACCAGACAGGCTGATCACTAAAGTCCAGAAGTCAATTTCAGCTTGTAAGCCTACTGCTGCCCCCTCAGCTGCGCCTTCCTGTTTGCGTTTAGCACGTTCACACTGGTGGCTGGCAAATTTATCGACGCTGTTGGGCTGCTGTCTAGCGATTTGGCGCAGGCCGTAAATCTGCGATCGCTTTACAGGACATTTCCCAATATCGTCCAAGAGTCGGTTCAATTGCTCAGCAGCCTGTCGGCGGTAAGTCGTATCGGATAAGAAGTCAACACATGTCATGCGGCGTCTCCCATTTGATCGCGGGCGACCCGATAGAGGTATTCACTGACCACGGCGCGTACCCAGCCACGGGCAAGGCGCAAACGTAATGCCATCTGGTTAGCGGGATCGGTATCGAGGTTTTGACTTTCTTGGCGCAACTGTTCTAGCCCGGCCAAAACATCGTCGCCCAACGTCTTCCATCGCTTCTCGTTCCCTCTCTCCTTACCCATCTGGTTCTTCACAAAATCCTCAATATCTGCAAAGCGCGTCGCAGAGCAGACGATTTGTTGCAGATTGCGAATCTGCGTATTGATGCGGCTGTTCCTTTTGTCATAGCAAAATGTCTCGAAGAAGCGCCTACCCAGTTCGGAAAACGTCTCATGGTTCTCGTCAATATAGCGGTCGGATTCCTGGATCAATTTGCTGCACAAGACGTTCACAATTACACCTCCTGCTTACAAAACTGGCGATGAAAATCATCCGAGACAATCACCATGCCAAAACCTTCATTGCGGCGCAGCCCGACGCCGTCTTGGGACAAGGCGATAAGTTGGTGGATAAGCGCCTCGTGTTCCTCGGAGGTGCCTCGAAAGCAGTAAACGTGGACAGCCCCCCGCGCCACGGCCCACTCGTCTTGACGCGGTAGGCCGTGAGCCGCATTCCAGCCGCGCAAGCGTTCGTGCCGGGTTATGGCGGCAACCCAGCGCACAGTACCTCCTGATACGAGTTGCCGGGTTGGGCGGTTTTTCAGCGGAAACGCGGTGTCAACCGAGGGCGGTATGGCGGGCAACCAGGAAACCATGCCAGCCGGATCAATGCTGTAACGCAGAAAACGGTCTACAAACACCGCGCCGGTGGGAAACGATAGACCGAAGTAGAAGTCTTCGGGACTGAGGCCGGGGACACAAAGCGGCGGCGCGTTGAGAAAGCCTATCAGATCATGACTCCACTGCCTCCAATTTTCTGCATATCCCCGCATATCGTCCACAACGTGAGGTTCGCCCAATTGCAGGCGCATATCTCCATAGCCGCGCGTGCGGTGGTGGCCGACGGAGATGCGGTGATCCTCGTCCTGCAAGAGGTCATTCAGGGCAGCGAGAGCGTCGTCATCGGCTATAAGCCAACCGTGTAGATCCGCCTCCTGACCGGAAGGGGTCATGGCTTCAAGGGTGTACAATATCGACTCAGCTGCGGTAGCAGTCTGGCGATCAATACCAACATGGGCGGCGACCTGACTGTGGTCTCTCCCCTGGTCGCACGGCCGGCCGTTTTCTTCCTGCCAAAAGCCGTCATGGCCTTTCAAATCGGCCTCACACTCTCCACACTGACGCCATACGGTTGCGACTTCCTCTGGCACATTGCCGGCTACGTGGTGTTGGGCGATACGGAACCACAGTTGGTCCACCAGAGCGTGCTTGATCTCTTCGCGTTTACAAGCCGCAGCAGTCAATGGATAATGATTCGGGCCGGGGTCCAATGGCCCGAAGCGGCACGATGCCTCGTTCAGGAACAAGCGGTTGAAAGTGTCGTCCACCTGCCCATGACGCTGCAAATAGAGGGCCGCCAGAGCGCCACGAACCAGCGTACCAGCTATGGAACGCGCGCTTTCGGAGCGTTCGGATTGTCGATCTCGTTTGATGGCCACCGGCGCAAGCAACTGTGCTGTTACAGGTATTTTTCTCACGATGCCGACTCCTCACGCAGCAGTTTCAGCATCTCGCCCCATTCTCTCTCTTGGAAACTCTGAAGAGCATCGTCCTGCGAGCAGGGCTGACCATTCCAATGCAATTGATCCTCTTTGAGCCTGACCTCACATCGACCCAGGCCAACGCTCTTATCACCGCCCAGAGCGTCAAGCGACAGGAGGGTTGCCACCAAAAGGGCATACTCATACGGAAACTTGTCGTCTTCCTGTGTCAGAACACCGGCGGGATGCCGGGCGCGAATTGATCCTTGTAATTCGATGTTGCCTTCCGCCAATTCGGTCGTGAACAGATGCTGTTCCATCACCGTCCCCGTGACACGATCAATGGCTGTTCGTGCTTGTACAGAAGTGGCGCTTTTCGCCTCGGACGACGCAGGCTCGGCATTTGTCACAAACAGGCATTCTCCCTGGTAGCGGCTGCCAAACAAGCGATCCACGATGAGATTTGAGTTCGCCAACGGAGGAAAATGCGTTACCAGATGTTGGTCGTCTTCCTCAATGCCGGCATGAGGATTAACCGCTTCTAGACCCAAAGCCAGAGCCAACCGTTCGCATTGGTGACGCAGAATACCCTTGATCTGCGAGCCAGAAACAAAAGGCGCTCCATCCGCTCCGCCCAGGCGGCGCAGCAAGTGGCCTGCTGCCGCCGACTGATAGCCGCTGCCGACGTGCCAGCGTCCTTGCCAAACAATACGGTAAAACAAGTCCAGGCGTTGAGGTTTCATGGACGGCCCTTCTCTCTACTGCCGGAATAAGTCATACGCATCCACCAGGTCCGCTACGCACAGAAGTTGGCCATCTCTCTTAAACTTAAACCAGGGAAAATCGAAGTCGTATCCTTCGGGGCACAGTTTGGAGACCGCTTGCCACAACGCACGACGCTGGGAGCGCTCTTGCCCATGCTGGCAGCGGACGAAAATGTCGCGAATACGCCAGTCGGCCTGCGTCGTATTTGGTGTCAAGGCCGCTTCTCCAAGTTCGTGCAATTTGCTACGTGGAAATGCGGCGTTACGCAGCTCCCGTACGCTGGTGCGTAGTTTCTCCAATTGGGTACGGGATAGGGGACGAAGTGTGCGTTCCGCATGGGTTGATACCTGATAGTCTTCCTTGCGCACCCGTGTGAGAGCATGACTGTTGGCCCCGGCCACAACATGAAAGTCAATGCGTGTGGCACCCTGCGTTGTAGGTTGCGAGCTGTGGCTATCTTGCCGTTTGGCATTTTTCAACAGTTGCTCGGCCAAATCTAACGACAGGTAGAATGGGTAGGTGCTTTTGGCAATGGCGACGCCGCAGGAAATCGTGAAGCCCCGGTCGCCAAGCCGGTCCTGAAAGAATTGCCGGGTTTTTGCATCTGGCAAAGCGGCAATCTTCTCCTGCGTCAGGCGTTCAAATGCTTTTGTGACCAGCAAGGCGAAGTCAAGGGCGCGGTCGGCTGGCACGGCCACCAGCAAATCATCGCCGCCCAGGAGCAAGATGTCGGCGGCGAGGGGTTTGAAACAGCGCTGCTCAAGAGCTTGCCGAATTTCGTCAATTTCCGAATGAAAAATTTGACTGAGCGCGGTGAAACACGCCTCTCGGATGCTTTCATCAACGATTTTACTAAATTGGCGGAATGTCTCCGGTCGATCCAGCGCTTGAACAATTCGCCCCATAGCATTCCCATCGGCATAGACCACGCCAATGTAGTTGCGCCATGATGATCGTTCGCCGATATCCGTCAGGCTCTCACACCGTAGTTGATTCCACTGCTCTGGCGCTGGCCATGGCTCCGCATCCGCCAAGTGCTGCATCCACCCGGCCCAGAGTCCATGACGGTGCGCGTCACCGCCCTGTACATCCTTTTCGTAACTCGCCTTAGATAACATATCTGTACCCTCTGCACCTCGACTCACAAGGTGAGCCACCGGCAGATGCGAGGCTGACTCGCATTCCATCATGGTTGGCATTAAGGACGCGCTGCGCTGGCAGGTCGCAAACTCGCGTTGGCAACGTAACTGGAAATGTGCCAAGCGCACCGCCTCTTGGTAGGCTGATTCGCTCTGGATCGGCGCGATGCCGTAAATTACCCGCACTTCGCCACCCGTTCGCTCGCGGATATATCGCACCATGCTCGTGCAAGCCCTTTTCACGGTGGTCTCGTCGCATTCGTTCGCCAAAAACTGCGCGGAACCACCATTAGCGTAAATCTCTTTCACACATTTCGCGCCGAGGTGGTCGCGCAAATGCTGTCCCATTTGGGACCGATTCAGCCAATCAAGCCGTGCGCTGGCGCCCCGCACCTCATTTAGGGAATCCGTACCGAACACATACTTCTTGATGGAAGGGGTGTCTATCACGATGATAAAGGATTCATGGGCCATAATGTAAAGACCTCCTTCAGCAAAGCCCCGACGACCAGCGCTTCTTTGGATACCATAGCCGTGTACTTCCTCATGAAATCTCGTAGCGTCCCAGCCCAAAAACCGTTCCCTTGCCCACATGCAAATCCGCTCCCAACCGCAGCAGCGGCACGAACGGTCCCCACTCGCCGGCGAACGCCACTTCACCGACCAAGCCGCCTAATTTTATTTTTCGTTCCTGCCGCTGCGAATACCGCTCCCAATCGTACCAGTGCACCTCAGCCGCTACGGCTTGCACCTTTTCCGCCTGCTCAATCCAGTGCCGGTAGTCCAAAGCCAGTTCCGCCCCGCAGTGGAAACGAGCCAAGTCCGAAACCCGCCGCAGGAGGGATCGTACCAGCAGGGCAAAGTTGATCCGGTGGATATAGCGCCCTTCTGCCTTGAGCCGGATAGGGGTACACAACCGGAGTCGGAGCCGCGTTCCAATTTCCTCGCCGTTGGGCGGACCAGCGCACACCGGATAGTCAGTCGCCAGCCGACCGGTATCCGCCTGATATATGCACTGCTCTGCCCCGGAACTCAGGGCGATTACCCGCTTCAAGGCAGCTCTTCCACGCCCCATTCCCAAACCCCGGCGGCCCATTTCTTCAAAGGCGTAGATGAAGTAGGGCAAATAATCCAGCGCCCGACCAACCAACACCAGGCCGACCTTGAATTCGGTCTCTGGTTCATAAATTTCTCGCGTCTCCTCAGGCGGCTCAATCACAAAAGGGTGCGGTGCAAAGGCATATCCCCGTGGATATCCCTCGCCGCTGAAGGGCGTCTCGAACACATAATAGTACACACAGCGGTCGCAAATCAGGCACGTAGAACAGTCGAGGTCTCGCTTGACGCAAACCAGCTTTTTGAACACATGACCAAAGGCTCCTCTGAAAGTGGAACCCTTGTAAGGTGGCAATCTCAACCGATCAACTGCTACCATTTCCAGGCGAAAGCGGGCGTAGCGAATTTTGCGTAGTTCGTCCAGCATAGCTAACGCCCCGCCGCAATCTTACCTCCAGCAGCCACGTTTCATGCCTCTGCTTTCACTGGCAACAGTCGATTGATCGCACCTCTCAAAGTACCGCGCAATTGCTCATGGTCGCTGAGCAGTGTTTCGTATTCGTGTTGGCGCGGCCGGGTTCCATGTACCATCGCATTTCTGAGGGCATTCAGAGTCGTGTAGGCGGTGTGCCACTCTCCGGTCAGCGATTTCTGCATTTCCCCTTTGACTTCCTCGCGGTCCCTAGGTCTGTCAGGGTCCCGTTGGCGTGTTTCACACTCTCGCGCGACCTGGGCTTCCAAGCCGAAAACCGCGGCGCGCACAAAGTCTTCCCGCTCCAAGTACGTCATCGCCAATCGGCGCTGGCGTTCGGAACGCGGCGTGGCTTTCGCCCACGCAAGTTTGTCCTCCAACCTGTCCTGAAACAGCCCCGACGCGCCCGCCAGCCGATCCTTCAGCACAGGCAGAAAAGTGTCCAAGCTGCGTTTGGCGTCCCGATCGTTCGAGATGCGCTCATAAAAGGCCGCGCGTTCCAGACACCGCACCTTGTCTTCCGGCACACTGTCTTCAATCAGCAACGGCGCAAACACACCGTAGTCGCCAGTGGCATCGAACCGCGCCAGGGCATCTATCCATCGTTGCACACGGCTCAGGCCGTCAAGTTGAAGTACAGGAGTAATGTGGGTCGTGCGGTCCGTCATGTCCAACGCGCCGTACCAGAGGCCGCGCACGTCGAGTCGGCGCACGCGCTCCAACATGAAGGTGGACAAAAATCCGATCATGCCGAGATGGCGGAAGCCGTGGGTTACGTCGAAGTTGACGTTGCCGTTGGGTACCGAGTCCGCCACCGTATCGAGGATACGGTACTGCTCGTCCGCATCCTTGCCGAATGGAATCAATCTCGGCAACACGGTGCGGCCCGCGGCGCGGCTCATTATGTCCGCAAGGTCATCCAGCATGGTCTGGTCAACTGTGGCGGTGGCTTCCGCCTCCATCAGGTGGATTCTCTTGTCTTCTTCTTCGCCTTCGCTGGCGAGGTTTTCGACCATGACGCCCCATTGACTACCGCTCGTACCCAGAATCACCACGGTGTCTGCGTCGAGGTGCTCTGCCAGGGCGAGGCCGAAGAACGCCGTTTTCCGTTCCGAGCCGTCGGGAAACCGATAGGTCGCCGTTCGGTAGCCGGTTTGTCTGTCTTCCCGTCCCTTGCCAAGAAATGTCACGAGGGTGGATGCGCTCATATCTCCCCTTACTCCTTCGGGTTACACGGCCTTTATCTGTTTCTGATAGCGACAATTATAGCACCCGCCGGCAGTATTCTGGTTATCTGGCAAGGTTGCCGTCTCTCGAATCACTGCCGTGGGTCGGATCGATAACGTGAAATCGGATGGCGGACGCCGGCAGGTCGAGACCGAACCGCTGCGAACCGCGAGGTCCGGTGGCGACGATTTCATATGCCGCGGCGCGAGCCCTGCCCAGCGCTGGGTTCAGCACCTTCCTGAGCTGTTTATTCAGCTTCGACTTGGTCTCCGAGAAAAAGTCCTGCGGCATACCATTGGCCAGCCGCCTGCTGGTACGATCATCATCGCTCCGCTCACCAAATAGCCTATGGTATTCGGCTAGATAGGCTGGGCGCGGCAGACTGAACGAGGAAGGTTCCCATTCACCTCGCATCGCACGGTGTTCAGCCAGATATTCGTCTCGATAGTCCGTTTCAGGCGCGCCGCCAGATGGGCAGGCCACGCCTTCTTCACCGTGAACACGCCGGCGTGCCAGCCAGGCCAGAAAGGCGAGCGGCGTCGGTGGGAGCTTCACGCCTGTGCCGCCAGCCCAGATGCGTTTGCCAGGAAGGTCAATCACGAGTTCGGGCGGCTCGACGGCGCGTTGCGCTGCCTTGACCGTATCCACGAAACTCTCACTGCCATTGAGCAGACCCTCGGGCAGGCCCTCCCGAAGCCGCACGAACGGAATGGTCGCCAGGGTGACCGTGGCCCGGCTCGCATCGTGAGGACGGTTATCGCGGTCGTGGATCACGCGCCGGGTGCGCGATGGGTAGAAGAAGTCCGGCAAGGATTCATACGGCGCAGAGACAAGTACGTGGCTCAGCCGCTCTTGGGCGCGCCCGTAGAGCGAAAGCGCATAGCCGGTGTAGAAGCCCATAGTCTTCCTGCCGCCGGCGATAGAGACGTGCAGGGCCGAATCCCGGTCGCTGGTGAGGTGACGGACCTGTTCCGCGATGTGATTGGCGGCCATATCGTTGTCTTTTTCTGTGCGGATGTCCGACAGCGGGGCAGGCGCGCCAATCACATGGATGTTGTCTGGCGAAAAAGCAATGGGCGGAAGGTCGTATTCGTCGCACAGCCGACTGAGCCAGGCAGCACCGGCCAACAGGCTGAGTTCGGCATTGCGCTTGCCTTCCTCGGTGGTGAGGAGGTGCACCTCCGTAGGCGTGAGCGCTGGCCTGCCTACGACCGCCAGCGCATACACGGTCTCGGTCACGACCTGGGGCGACAGGCCGGTCGCGGCGAGCAGAATACGGCGCGGATAGTCTTGCGGTTCCGTGCTGCCGTGACGTTTGCGTTTCGACATGAGCGCCACACTAGCCCACTCTTGCCGTTGAGTCCGGTCCGGCAAGCTTGCGGTCAGCCTACCTTCAATTTATCCCCACCAGCCTCACCCCCACCGCTGGCAACCTGCTCTCGCATTTTGGAGCCCTGCTCATAGAAGCGCGTGGCCCAGATACCGCTGAACGGTTCGTCTTCGCCTGGCATGCGCCAAGTCATGACCTTGGCCGATTCCAGAGCGAAGCCGATCAGGGCGCGGGGCTGATCGTGGGTCTCGGTCAGATAGTAGTCGCCCGATTCTTCGTCCACGTAGCGCAGGGTGATGCGACGGTAGATGTCCCGCCACTCATCGTCATGGCCGAGCGGATAGAGCACTTCGGCTTTTCCTTCGACCAGCACCTTGCGATACAATCCTGATTCCTCATCGATCGTAATGGCCACCCGCGCGTCTCTTTGGATATTGGCCCAGAAGGCCGAATATTTACGCGGGGTGATAATGATTTTTCCGTCCTCGTACACAAACCAGACCGGCACCACGCTGGGGCTGCCGTCTTCTCGAAGGGTTGCAAGCCGGGCCAAATGACCCCGCTCCTGGAGAAATGCGTCGCGTTCTGCAACTGATAATTTTGGCATACGACCTCCTTTTTCGGTGAGCGTTGACGCCCCAAGAGAATGCTTTTTCTCCGCGGTCGTCAACGGCTCCTCCTGCTCGGCCTCCTGTCTCCGGGCGGGCGGGGTTGGAGTCTGGGGGCGCGGCGTATAGACAAGAGTCTGTGTATGGAAACTGTCGTTGAACTCCCTATACAGGCGGTCTCACCCGAACACTGGCCAGTCGTTGCCCTGGTCGGGCGCCCGAACGTTGGCAAGTCCACGCTGTTCAATCGTCTGAGCCGCAGGCGCAAGGCCGTCGTAGACAATACGCCGGGTGTCACCCGGGACCGTAATTTCGCCCAGGTAAAATGGCGGGACAGCCCGTTTTTGCTCGTGGATACCGGCGGTATCGATCCGAGCGAAAAGGACGGGATCGTCGGACGAGTGCAGGAACAGACGCGCCTGGCCATTGCGGAAGCCGATCTCGTTGTTTTTCTGTTCGATGGCAAGGAAGGGGTTAATCCGGCAGACGCGCAGGCGATTGCTCTGCTGCGGCGGAGCGATACGCCTGTTTTTTTTGCGGTCAATAAGATTGATGGCGACAAGCAGGAACTCACCTCGAACGAGTTCTACGCTCTTGGTCTCACCTCCTTTTTCCCCATTTCGGCCGCCCACGGGCGGGGTGTTTCCGAGCTGCTGGATACGGTGGTCGAGACCTTTTCAGAACAGGAAGAAGCCCTCTTCCCTGCCGCCCCTGACGCAGCAGGTCCCGTTGCCAAACCGGACCTCAGGCTGGCCATTATCGGACGACCCAATGTCGGCAAATCTTCCCTTCTTAACCGCCTGGTAGGAGTGGAGCGCTCCATTGTGGACTCAACCCCGGGAACGACGCGCGATGCCGTTGATAGCTGGCTGGTCTGGCAGGACAAACGCATCCTGCTGGTCGATACCGCCGGCGTGCGGCGGCGCACCCGCATTCATGAGCGTATTGAGCAGGCCAGTGCGCTGATCGCCCTGAAAGCCCTGGAACGGGCAGAGATTGGCCTCTTGGTCTTCGATGCACAGGAGGGCCTGACCGACCAAGACGCGCGTCTCATTCGCTACGCCTGGGAGCGCGGGCGCGGCATCGTGCTTGTCGTCAACAAATGGGACCTGATTCCGTCAGACAGGAAAAACCAGCCCCATTTCATACGGGCGCTGCACGAGGAGTTCCCGGTCACGCAGCCGCTACCGATTGTGTTTCTGTCCGCCCTGACCGGCTCGCGCGTGAAACATTTGCTGCCCACTATTGACCGGGTGGCCCAGGCGCATCGCACCGAGATTCCGACTCCGGTCTTGAATCAGGCATTTACCGAGTGGACCACCCGCCATCCGGCTCCCATCTATCATCGCAAGCCGGTACGCTTTTATTACACCACCCAGGTTGAGACCAGGCCACCCAAAATTGCCATCTATACCAGCTCACCGAATGGCGTCCCGGCCCACTACGAGCGCTATTTGGAGAATCAACTCCGCGGCGCGTTTGACCTCGAAGGCGCGCCAGTCCGGTTCGACTTCCGCGCCCGCCGTCCACAACGGTATGGGAAGAAAAAAAAGCGTTGAGATATCGCTATGGCTGGCGAAGAAGGCTGGTTACTGCCTCATGGATTTGACGACGATGGCCAATGGCAACAAGGCGGAGAGTCCACTTTCTTCGATCTATCTCATACACAATCCGAAAGCGGCGTACTCGGTATTTCCAAAGACCTTCCCGTTCTCTTCTGAGAGGTTCTCCCCGCGTTCGGATTAACACTCAGCGCACGAATGGCCTGTTTGATGCTGCGCTTCAGTCAGCACGGCCGCGGGTTTTCCCTTCCGTGTGACCACACTTTCTTCTTCTCGCTCCTCAACACCAGTGACAAGCTCAGGAAGACGTGCTTTTACTTCGGAAATAGGAAGGGTTTGAGACATGGCGACTTATCGCTGACTATTTTTTGGCCTATCTGGACCCTACTGCTGGCTGCTCCACCCGTTTAGTATATCCCTTCCGGCAGCTTGGTGTGATCCCAGCTTGAGGTTTTGACCGGCGTAATCTTGAGCACGGCGCGTTTCTTGGCACGCTCCTTCAGCACCGCGTCTTCCGTTGGTGTCACCGTGGTTCCCTGGAAGTCACGCACCTCTTTCATGATCTGCCAGACGTCTTCCGGCTCGTCGATCACTTCACACTCACCCCGAATCAAAACCCCCTTGAGTTCGCTATAGGCATCTCCGGATTCGACCATGACCGCAACCTGGGGATTTCTTTTGGCATTCACGACTTTTTGGGCCTTCTTGAAGGACGTCATATAAATAAGGCCGTCCTTGGCCATATACGACATGGCCACCACATGCGGATAGCCGTCCTTGCCGATGGTACACAGCGCCATATTCCGCGCTTCATCCAGGTAGGCGGAGAGTTCTTTTGTCGTCATGGCAATCTTATTTCGTCGTTTCATTAGCCTTCCTCCCTCTTCGTTATTGGGCAAACCAGCCGCCGTCGATGACCAGCTCGGTCCCGGTGGTATAGGCCGCTTCATCGGAACACAGATAGAGCGAGCCATAGGCGATTTCTTCCGGACGACCCAGCCGACCCATGGGCGTGGCTTCCTTGATCTGGGCGTCCTGCTCCGGGGTCAGTCCGGCCAGGATGGGCGTATCAATCTGGCCGGGATGAATGGAGTTCACCCGAATCCCCTGCCGCACATACTCCAGGGCCGCGGCTTTGGTCATGAGTCGCACCGCCCCCTTTGAGGCATGATAGGCGATTGAGCCGGGGCTGCCGACCAGGCCGTACAAGGATGATATGTTCACGATGGCCGCGTTCCCGGACGCACGCAATGCCGGTGCCGCGGTTTTCATGCCCAACCAGACGCCCGTCTGATTGATCTCGATCATCTGCTGCCACTTGTCTCGAGTTTCCTCCTCGACCCCGCCCGGCCAGTATACCCCGGCATTGTTGATCAGCGTGGTCAGTCTGCCGAACTGCGTCACGGCTTCATGAACGGCCTGCTGCCAGTCGTTTTCAGTGGTGACATCCAGATGGATAAAGACCGCCTCGCCCCCGTTGTTGTTGACATCGGCAGCGACCTCCCGGCCTTTGGCTGTCTGGATATCGCCGATAACGATTTGCGCCCCTGCGGCCGCAAATACCTGCGCGTGGGCCGCGCCAATGCCGCTCGCTCCGCCTGAAATAAGCGCGACTTTCCCGTCTAATCGTCCGGCCATGTCTTCCTCCTGGTTCGTGCCATCTGCGGCCGTGCTGAGAGTCGGCCGCCTCGACCCGTACCCTATCTGTGGTCGTTTTTTCACGCAAGGAATCCGACGGCGACCTCAAACGACTCTCGGAATACTGGGAGGAATTGGCAGGGCAGCGGTCAAATGGTAGAGATGAGGCGCAGGCAGGAGGGCAGCTATGGATTTTCAGTTGACAGACGAGCAGGAAGAGATTCGCAAACAGGTCCGCACCCTGTGTTCCCGTTTTCCAGATGAGTACTGGCGGGAACGGGATGAGAGCGGGGAGTTTCCCTGGGAGTTTTACCAGGCCATTGCCGACGGGGGCTGGCTGGGTATCACCATCCCCAAAGAATACGGCGGGGCCGGTCTGGGCATTACCGAAGCCGCGCTCGTCATGCAGGCGGTGGCCGAGTGTGGCGGCGGCACGCAGGCCTGCTCGGCCATTCATCTGGGCATCTTCGGTCTGGAGCCACTCATCAAATACGGCACCCAGGCGGCCAAAGACGCATACCTCGCGCCCATTCTCAGGGGCGATATTCATGTGTCGTTTGCCGTGACCGAGCCGGATGCGGGCACGAATACGACCCAGATCAGCACCTTTGCCACCCGGAGCGGCGACGGGTATCGCATCAACGGTCAGAAGGTCTTTATTACCAAGGCCCAAGAGTCCAAGAAAATGCTGCTGCTGACACGGACCACCCCGTTTGATCAAGTAGAAAAGAAAACACTGGGGATGAGTCTCTTCTTTGCCGACATCGACCCCGAGGCCGTGGAAATCCAGGAGCTTCACAAGCTCGGCCGTAAGGCGATTGATACCAATATGCTGTTTATCGATAACCTGTACGTGGCCAAGGACGATCTCATTGGCGAAGAAGGGCGGGGCTTTTATTACATTCTTGACGGCATCAACCCGGAGCGCATTCTGATTGCGGCCGAGTGTGTCGGCATGGGCAAGCGGGCGGTCGAGAAAGCCGTACAGTATGCCAAAGAACGTGAGGTCTTTGGACGCCCGATTGGCAAGAACCAGGGCATTCAATTCCCGCTGGCCGAATCCTTTGCCAAGCTGGAAACCGCGGAACTCATGGTCCAAAAGGCCGCCTCTCTCTACGACCAGGGTCAGCCCTGCGGCAAAGAAGCCAACATCTCGAAGTATATGGCCGCGGAGGCCGCCTGCGAAGCAGCCGACCGGGCGATTCAAGCCCACGGCGGCTACGGCTATATCAAAGAGTACGACGTGGAACGCTACTGGCGCGAAGCGCGGCTGTTTCGTATTGCTCCTATCTCACAGGAAATGGTGTTGAATTATATAGGCGAACACGTACTCGGTCTGCCGAAGTCTTACTAGCGCATTGCGCCTAAGAGCATCCTGACCCGTTGTCATTCCAAGGAGAGGCCATGAAAATCGGTTATATGCCGGACACCCACGGTGGTCCGTATAATCAGCCCGAGCCCTCCCCCGAGGCAGCTGCGCAGTTCTGTGACCAGTTGCTGAACGAGGGCATTGAGGCGGAGCAGGCCGGCTTTGACGGCATCTTCCTGCCCGAGCGGCATCACCGCACCGAGACCATGTTCCCGCCGCCCTTGGTCCTGCTGGCCGGCTACGCCACCCGCACCGAGCGGGTGGCTCTGGGCACCTTTGTCCTGCAAACGCCGTATTACAATCCCATGCATCTGGCTGAAGATGTGGCCATGATTGACCTGATGTCCAAAGGCCGGGTCATATTGGGCGTCGGGCTCGGCTACCATCCCGACTATTTTCGACTGTTCAACGAGCCGTATAAGCAGCGCTTCTCTCGCTTTGAAGAAAGCCTCGATATCCTGCGTCTGGCCTGGGGCAGCCGCACGCCATTTTCCTATCACGGCAAACGCTTTCAGTTTGACCATGTCCTATTGACCCCGAAACCCTATCAGGCCGGCGGGCCGCCGCTGTGGATTGGCGCCGCGTATCCCGAGGCCATCAAACGCGCCGGCCGGCTGGGCGATGCCTGGGGTATTCTGCCCTTCTGGGACCCCATACCGAACTTGCAGGCGCAGGCCGCCCGGTATCGCGAGAGTGCGGCGGAACACGGCCGCTCCCCTAAAGTGGTTCTCATGCGGGATGGCTGGGTCGCCCCCACCCGCAAAGAGGCTGAAGACACGTTTGGGCCGCTGTGGGTGGAAGAGATGCTCTTCTACTGGCGCTGGAAACTCCTCGCCCCAAACGAAGAGTTCACCTCGGCGGCGGATTTCACGGTGAAAAAGCTGAGCAAATATCTGGTCATGGGCTCGCCCGGCGAGTGCATAGAACAGCTTGAGATGTGGAAAGAGGTAGTCGGAGCGGACTATATTATCATGCGTTTCCGCCTGCCGCTCGGTCCGCCGCCAGAGCGCGTTATCGCCTGTATCCGCCAATTCGGAACAGACGTCATTCCGCACTTCAAGTGAGCATAATATGTCATCCGAACACCCGGTTCCCCGTCTCATTCTGGCTTCAGCCTCGCCTCGGCGTCGAGCGTTGTTACACCAAACCCCCCTCCGGTTTCGGGTGATCCCCAGCCACGTGGAGGAAACCCGCCGCCGTAAGGAAACGCCAGAGACCTATGTCGCGCGTATTGCCGCAGAAAAGGCCCACGCGGTCGCCGAGCGTCATCCGGGTTTCTGGGTCTTGGCCGCGGATACCATAGTCGCGTTGGAAGGCCAGGTTTTCGGCAAGCCGACAAATCTGGACAACGCGCGACAGATGCTCACCACCCTCTCAGGGCAGCCCCATCGAGTCATGACGGCCTTTGTCTTATTGGATACAGCCGGAAAGACGACCGCCGCCGGGGTTGTCACCAGTCAGGTCACCTTTAAGGAGCTGTCAGCGTCGGAGGTAAGCGCCTATCTCGCCACCGGAGAGCCCTTTGACAAGGCCGGCGCCTACGCCATTCAAGGCAAGGGGCGCGCCCTCATCGCTCACGTCTCGGGCTCACACACCAATATTATCGGTTTACCCATGGACGAGGTCACAACCGCCCTGGGTGCGGTTGGCCTGCTCTCAGCGTCAGGCCCACAGCAGAAAAAAGGCCATGGATGATATAGCCAGTAATTATGCCCGCGTATCCGAGCAGATCGCGCGGGCCGCCGAACGCGCGGGGCGGCCCGCCGCCGAGGTCACGCTCGTGTGTGCGGCCAAGACAAAAGGTCCCGAGCTCGTCCGGGCCGCCTTACGAGCCGGCGCAACCGATATTGGCGAAAACTACGTTCAGGAAGCGCAGTACAAGATTCAGGCCATTCCAGAGGCAGCAAGCTGGCACCTCATTGGCCATCTGCAGCGCAACAAGGCCAAGGTCTCCGTCTCACTGTTTCGTCTCATTCATTCCCTCGATAGCCTCGCACTTGCCACAGAGCTGGACCGGCAGGGCGCAAAACAGGACATGACGGTGCATGCCTTGATCGAGGTCAATCTTGCCGCAGAGGAGACCAAGGCCGGCGTACCGCCCGCTGCTCTTGACCCCCTGCTCGAAGGGGTCAGCTCCTTGTCTCATCTCCAGATTGACGGCTTGATGGCCATTCCGCCGGCAGTTTCGGACCCGAGCGAGGCGCGGCCCCATTTTCGGACCCTGGCGCGGCTTCGGGAGCGCTATGCTAGACTCGGAGAGGCCAGGATGCCACTGCGGGAGCTTTCGATGGGCATGACGCAGGATTTCGGTGTTGCCATTGAAGAAGGAGCGACTATCGTCCGTGTTGGACGCGCGATTTTTGGCGAGCGGTGACACCGCACGAGGCGAGAGGAGGACGAACCAGGATGAAAAAGGTTGGGTTTATTGGCGCGGGGAATATGGCCGGAGCGCTGATTAAGGGCCTCATTAATGCCCAGCTCTACCCCCCGCAAGAGATGATCGTCAGCGATACGCTCCCCGCACAGTTACGCAAAATCAAACGCCGCTATCAGGTCGAGGGCACGCGGAAGAACCGCGCGGTTGTGCAGCAAGCACAGACCATCGTGCTTGCGGTCAAGCCGCAAATCATCGATCAGGTCCTGGCTGACATTCAGCCCGTCGTCACAGCGACAAAACGCTTTATTTCCATTGCCGCCGGCGTCACGCTGACACGTTTGGAAAAGGGCCTGGGGGAGAAGGCCCGCGTGATCCGGGTCATGCCGAATACGCCGGCCCTGCTGGGGAAAAGCATGACGGTTGTCGTCCGCGGTACGAGAGCGAAGGCGGCGGACGAAAAACTTGCCCTCAGGTTCTTTCGAGGCGTTGGCGATGCGTTAGCCGTACAAGACGAGCGACTGCTCGACCCGGTCACCGGCCTGAGCGGCAGTGGGCCAGCCTATGTGTATTTATTCGCCGAAGCGCTGATTGCCGGCGGTATCAAAGCGGGTCTCAGTCCAACGGTGGCCGAACGCCTCACCTTCCAAACCCTGGAGGGCGCGGTTGCCATGCTCAGGGAAACAAAACAGAGTCCCCAGGAACTCCGCGAAATGGTCACCTCGCCCGGCGGCACAACCTTGGCCGGTCTCAAACGCCTCGAGACCGGCGCTTTCTCCAAGACCGTCAGGGCCGCGGTTGACGCGGCCACGCGTCGGTCGCGCGCACTCGGACGCGGTTAAAGACAGGAAAGAGAAGCCTATGTTTATTCTCGGGAATCTTTTACAAGCAGTGGCCAGCATTCTGGGCTCTTTACTCTGGCTCTATTTCTGGATCCTCGTCATCCGTATTGTCCTGTCCTGGGTCAATGCCGACCCCTATAATCCCATCGTGCGCTTTCTCTGTTCTGTCACCGACCCCGTCCTCTATGCCCTGCGGCGTCTCCTGCCGTTTCCGACGGTCATCGGCGCGGTTGATCTGACGCCGCTGCTGCTCATGCTCTTTATCCAGTTTCTCCAGATTTTCCTTGTGCAAAGCCTCGTCGATCTGTCCCTTGCGCTGCGCTAAGCCCGGCACCGGTCGCCACCTTGACAATCAATACGGGGATGATTAGCGTTCCGTGGTAAGATAATCCCTTGGGGATGGGGAGGCCTGGGGTCATGCCGATCTACGAATACGCCTGTAAAAAATGCGATGGGGAATTTGAAGTCTCCCAGCGTATTACCGACGAACCGTTGAAACGCTATCTATGCCCGTACTGCGGCAAGAGGACTGCGGTCACCAAACTGATCTCCCGGTCGTCCTTTCATCTCAAAGGCAGCGGCTGGTATGCGACCGATTATGGCAAGAACGGATCAAAATCGTCCAGCGCAGACGGTACGAAGAATGGCGAATCCAAAAGTAGCGAGACCAAGAGCGACGACAAGAGTTCCGCCTCCTCTTCGACCAGTGAGCGTTCGTCTCAAGCGGCGAGTTCTGCCGCCTCCTGATACCGACTCCCCTCTTACACAACTCTCGGTGCCATGCTAGGAAATCTATTCAGGGTCGCATAGCTCAGCAGGCTAGAGCGCTTGCCTCACATGCAAGAGGTCCGGTGTTCGAGTCACCGTGCGACCATACAAGAGCCCGTCTCAGCGCGGGCTCTTGTACGTGATACGTTCTTCCCTTCCAGGCCTCCCCACTCCTGCGCTGAACCACGCTGAGAGTGATATCTCTCACAGTGCGCGTCCTTCTCTCCTCCTTTGCTTCACTCCCATAAGTATGCTACATCTGGCGGCGCATTTTGCATCCAGAGGGGGCAGGAAGGTCACACCGCATGGCTAAGAGAAGTTTTGGGCGAGTGCTCAAAGGGCGCCGCCAGGAATTGGGCCTGACCCAGGAGGCGGTCGCAAAAAAAGTCAGCGTTCGAGCGAATTATATCGGATACTTGGAGCGCGGCATGCGCCACCCAAGTCAGCGCGTTGTCGAAAAATTATCGACCGCCCTGAAACTCAATGCCCAAGACCTCTACCTTTTGGCGAATCCGCGGGTGCGCTCCCTGCTCGGAAGGGCGCAGCCGACTGCGCCAAGCGTCTCACCCTGGCAGCAGTTCATTCGGAGCGCTTCTCTCCAGCAGAAAAACGGACTGGGGAAAGCCGAACGCGATGCCCTGGCACAGATTGCCAAGGCAGAAAAGGCAACCAGCATGGCTGGAGTCATCAAGGCGATCCGAGCCCTGCGCAAGGGATTCAGGGCCGAGCGCCCAGGTCAGCGCGCCTGACGGTAGAGTTCCGCGCCTCCCTGGCGAAATTCTTCTGCCTTCTCTTGCAGGCCCGCCTCCAGCGCGGCCTGTTCGTCCACGTTCTTGCGTTCCGCGTAATCCCGCACATCTTGCGTAATTTTCATGGAACAGAAATGCGGACCGCACATGGAGCAGAAATGGGCCACTTTCGCTCCTGAGGCGGGGAGCGTCTCATCGTGAAACTGTTGGGCCGTTTCGGGATCAAGGGACAGATGAAACTGATCTTCCCAGCGAAACTCGAAGCGGGCCTGCGAGAGCGCGTTATCGCGGGCTTGCGCCCCCGGATGACCTTTGGCCAGGTCTGCCGCGTGGGCCGCGATCTTATAGGCGATCACCCCCGCTTTGACATCTTCCCGGTCCGGGAGCCCAAGATGCTCCTTGGGCGTCACATAACACAGCATGGCACAGCCGAACCAGCCGATCATGGCCGCGCCAATACCGGACGTAATATGGTCATAGCCGGGAGCAATATCGGTCGTCAGCGGCCCGAGCGTATAGAACGGCGCCTCACGGCAGGCGGCAAGCTGCTTTTCCATGTTGGCCTGGATGAGATGCATCGGCACATGCCCCGGGCCTTCGATCATGGTTTGGACATCGTGCTGCCAGGCAATTTTGGTCAACTCGCCCAGGGTTTCCAGCTCGCCGAATTGCGCCTCATCGTTCGCATCGGCAATAGAGCCGGGCCGCAGGCCGTCGCCCAGGCTGAATGACACGTCGTAGGCCTTCATGATCTCGCAGATCTCTTCAAAGTGCGTATATAGGAAGTTCTCCTGGTGATGGGCGAGACACCACTTGGCCAGAATCGACCCGCCACGCGAGACGATACCGGTCAGGCGCCGGGCCGTCAGCGGGACATAGCGCAGCAACACCCCGGCGTGAATCGTGAAATAATCGACACCCTGCTCAGCCTGTTCGATCAAGGTGTCACGATAGATTTCCCAGGTCAGTTCTTCTGCCTTACCGTCCACTTTTTCCAGGGCCTGATAGATGGGGACCGTCCCAATCGGAACCGGGGCGTTGCGCAGAATCCATTCGCGAGTCTCGTGGATGTTTTTCCCTGTGGACAGGTCCATGACCGTGTCCGCCCCCCAGCGCATCGCCCAGATCATTTTCTCGACTTCTTCATCGATGGAAGACGCCACCGCCGAGTTCCCGATATTGGCGTTGATCTTGACTAGGAAATTCCGGCCGATAATCATCGGCTCCAACTCCGGGTGATTGATATTGGCCGGGATAATCGCCCGGCCCCGGGCGACCTCGGCACGCACAAATTCGGGGGTGATCGTCTGGGGAATACTGGCCCCCCAGGCATTACCCGGATGTTGATGCGCGCCCGCGCTGAGGCCGTTGCCATTGCCGTTCGCCTCAGCCTGCTCACGCAGTTGTTCGCGGGCCTGGTTTTCACGGATGGCAATATATTCCATCTCGGGTGTCACGATGCCTTTGCGCGCATAGTGCATTTGGGACACGTTACGGCCTGCCAGAGCGCGCCGTGGGTGCCTGAGGTGAGTGAATCGGATGTCCGCGAGGGAACGATCTGCGGCCCGGAAGCGACCGTAGTCCGATGAGCTGCCATCGAGTTCTTCCGAGTCCCCTCGGGCGGCTATCCAGTCGTGTCGGACGGGCGCAAGCCCCTGACGAATATCGATCGAGATTGCCGGGTCGGTATACGCTCCGGACGTGTCATACACGGTGATACTGCTCGGGGTGGTCTCCGAAGCGGGTTCGGGGCTCTGGCCCTGAGGGGCGTGCGGCGAAGTGAAGCTGATCTCACGCATGGGAACGCGCACGCCGGTGTGCGTCCCTTCAACATAGACCTTACGCGAAGCCGGGAATGGCGTCGTCGAGAGGCGGTCGTGCGGGGCAGACCCATTGTGATGTGTTCCGTTCAGAGACTCCTGTTTCATATCCCTCTCCTTCCATATCGTTGGTCCAAACCGGACCCAGAGCACCACGCGGGAATGCGTGTGTCCCTTACAAGCGACACTGATGGGCAAT
This sequence comes from Binatia bacterium, assembly GCA_963422435.1. GTDB lineage: Bacteria > Desulfobacterota > Binatia > Bin18 > Bin18 > Bin18. The sequence goes on from OY729511.1 coordinate 3,762,954, forward strand.
AGAGATGTTGAGACATTGTGCTCCCTTCGCTGGCATTACCCAGATCAGGTTCCAGGGGTCGATGCACTATACAATACCGTGCATCCTCTCAGCCAAAACCTCAGCTCCCCCAACACCTTAGGATTGATGTCGAATCATGCTACGCCGCCCGTCTCGGGCTGTCAACGCGGGCGAACGCTTTCCCGCGCGGGTCCAGCAGCTAGCCTGGCAAATACTCCCCGCCATTGACATGGATAGTCTGACCGGTGATAAAGGCCGCCTCGTCAGAGAAGAGGAAGGCAACCGTCGCCGCGATTTCTTCGGGCCGACCAGGGCGACCAACCGGAATATTCTTTCGCATTTTCTCCCAGGTTTCATCGGGAAAAACGCCCTTCAGCCCCTCATGCCAAATGAGCCCCGGGGCCAGTACATTGACAGTCACCCCATGGGGTGCCAGATCACGCGCGGTCGAGCGCGTGTAGCCGGTAATCCCCGCTTTCGCGGCGGCGTACGGCGCTTCCGCTTCGCCCGGATGATAGGCGTACAAAGAGGCAAGATTCACGATGCGTCCAAAGCCCCGCTCTTTCATGGCGGCGCTAAACGCGCGTGTCATGTAAAACGTGCCGTGCAGGTTGACCCGGAGCACAATTTCCCAAACCCGCGATTCCAACTCCCACACCGCACCCGCGCCATTCACGCCGGCATTATTCGCTAAATACGCGATATGGATGTCCTGGTCCTTCAGCATCCGCGCCAGCTCGTTCACCTGATCTTCTTTGGTGACATCAAGAGGATAGAACGCTACTCGCTCACGCTGTCCGGCTGGAATATGTTCGAGCCAGTCGTCAGCCAGCTCAGCCCGGCGATCACAGACCACTGCGGAATACTCGTCGGCCAGCAGTCGCCGCACCATAGCGCTTCCCAGTCCGCCCAGCGCGCCAGTCACTAACGCATGTCCACGTGCCACGTCTGTTCCTCCCTCATCCCTCTTCACTCTTGTTCTGTTTCATCCAGCCGCTCCAGGTCCAGGCTGCCGTACACAAACGTTTTTTCTGCCGGAGTATGCTTGAGCTGGCTCTCTTCCCACATCCAGTCTATGGATTGATCGGTGTGGTCTCGCTCGCGGACCAGGTAGTTACTGACCGCTTCGTGCAGACGCGGATCGGCCAAATAATGCATACTCACCGTCGGTTGGGGATCAAAGCCGCGCAAGCGCTTGAAGTCCCCCCCCGCGCCGGGTTCAAACCGAATGAAACCATTTTCAATGCAGTGCCGGATAGCGGCATAGTAACTCACGTTGAAATGCATATGCCGCTGCTCGCGTAACACCCCCCAATAGCGGCCATAAAACACCCCGCTCTTTTGGACATTAAAGGTCCCGGCGATGATCTCGCCATGCTGCCGGGCAATCACAAAACACAGGTTGCGCTTAAAGCGTTGAGCCAGCAGGTCAAAGAACTCGGGGAGGAGGTATTGGCGTCCCCAGTACAGATTGTTCACCGTGGATTGGTACAGGTTAAACATGACCGGAAACATCTCATCTGGAATAGCCTCGCCGCTCAGCACTTCGATCTCGATGCCGCGCTTGTCCATCTCGCGTATTTCACGCTTGATCTGGTTGCGCCGTTTACTGCGGAAGTGATCCAGATAGTCATCAAACGTCCGATAGGCATGATTCAGCCATTGATACTGAATGCCCAAGCGTTTGAGATAGCCAATCTGAGACAGGGCTTCGGCTTCGTCCGGCAAGCAGAAATTGACATGCACCGAGGACAGATTGTTCCGTTCACACACCTCGCGCAGGGTTTTGCCCAGGATGTGAATTAACCCGGTCCGATCGGAGTCCGCCGCGGTCAGAAAGCGCACCCCCGTTGCCGGCGAGAATGGGGACGCCACTAGGATCTTGGGATAATAATTGATCCCGGCACGGTGGGCGGCATCAGCCCAGGAGTGGTCAAAGACAAACTCACCCATGCTGTGCCCCTTGAGATACATCGGACACGCCGCAATCAGACGCTCTCCGTCATAGACCGCCACATGCTGGGGCTGCCAACCGGTTTTGGCACGGACGCAGTGCGACTCTTCCAAACACGCCAGCCAGTCCCATTCGAGGAACGGCGAGCCCCGTCCGAGCAGACTATCCCACTCCTCCCGTCCCACATCCTGCAGGCTGTTGAGTATTGTGACTTTCAGCTCGGCCATGATGGATCGATAAATGCTGAATCGATGTTCCGGGCGTTTCCCAGCGCTGCTCAAGTCCGGCCACTATAGCGCAGAATGCTGAGCCCAACACCCCTGCCTGAGAGACTCGTATCTGTTCGGGCTTACGGAGCCTCGACGAGTAGAGGCGGCCGCGCGGTCTGAAAGCCGGCGGCATTCCGATGTCCACCCCCGCCGTAGCGCTTGGCGATCGCGCTGACATCGAAATCGCCCACCGAGCGGAGACTCCACTCCCGTCGGTCTTCGGCCGTATCCCGATAGCTGGCGCTGAACGCCACCGAGGGAAACATCTCGCATAAGCGATGCCCCAGGTCGGAGGTATTCCCGGTGGCATTGACGACGGGAATCCGGTAGCCACCCAGCTCCATCCACATCACGGCGGCCAGCAGTTCCTCTATGTCGTGGGCTTGTTTGCGCAGAATCGCCGCGCCGTCCGCAAGGAGCTGTGGCAGGGCATCCGCCGCGGCTAATTTGTCCGCCCAGAGGGTAAAATCGTACGGATAGCTTCGAATGGCCGCATTGATCGCCTGACTGCCCGGCAGGACATGCCGCCACAGGTCCCGGTCTTTAATATAGCGCAGGAGTGCCGGGCAATCCGTCTCGGGATGAAAATACTGCCACGTCAGGGTTGCCCCTGACTCCTCCATGTCAAAAAGCGCAAACAGACCCGGTGGGGCCTGGCCAGGATCGAACCGCGGCGGTTGCTCCCGGATATCCGCGAGCGCGGCCTGCGCCGATTGATGATGGTCCAGGATAGTAATGTGGACAACAGCCTCTTTCAGTTGCACCAGTTGTTCGGACGGATAGGCAAAATCAACCAGGAAGAGGCGAGCACAGTCCGGGAGGGGCGGCGGCGGGACGCCGTGATGAACCGGCACATAGGTCGCCGTCTCGCCCAGTCGCTTCCAGGCAGCCCAGGCGGCTCCAAAGCCGTCCGGGCAATGGGCATGGTAGAGAACATAGTCGCGCATCAATTCCTCCCGCTTCATCAGAATAGTGCCCAAGCGTTCAGATAGTATAGCAGTTCAGGCAACGGGCAGACATCAGGTGTCAGGATGCCCGATCTCCGGCTCTTTTTGATACCGACCCGGCCTCCGCCCTTGAGGGTATTTCTCTGATCAATCCAAACAGATATGTAGGACGCCTGTCTCAGGACCCGAAACCCACGCATTACGATACACTGGAAGATTGAAACCCTTATGCAGCCCGGATCTGTTGTTGTTTATCGTGAACGTGGGCAGCTTGCGCTCGGCGTTGTTCAAAAAATCGGCACATCAAGGAAAGGCAGCTTAGAACTCCTCGGGGAAAGCGACAAAAAACTGTCCGTATCGAGGGAGCGCATTTTTTTTGATTGTCGAGCGACGTTTCCACTCGACCAGTCCTCCGCAGACCGCAAAAGACGCCTCACCGAACTGCGCGATACCATACGGCGCCACGCCCAAACGATAGACCTCAAAGAGCTGTGGGAACTATTGGAAGCGGACCATAGCGCGGTCTTCACCTGGCAAGAACTGGCCGGATTTATCGTTTCTGGTGATGAGCCGTTCGCCATTGTCGGTGTCCTTGAGGCACTCTGGAACCAATCTCTGTATTTTAAGGAAAAACAGGCCGGCTCTTTTTCTCCGCGAGACCCGCACAGTGTAGAAGAGCGCCTGCTTCAGCAGCAACGAGAACACGAAAAGGCCCAGGAGCAGCAGGCATTCCTCACCTGGATGGAAGCGCAACTCCAGGGCCGACCCGCAGGCCAACCGCCCCCAGGCCATACCCAATTTCTCTCATTGATTCAGGGTTTGGCTTTATATGGCGAAGGATATGACAAACGCCCCCAAGCCTTGCAACTCTTGAATGCCATCGGCTTTCAGGGCAAGGGACAGCCCTGGGACGCCGCGTTTCAGTTACTCGTCCACATCGGCATCTGGCAGCCGGACGAAGAACTCTGCCTGCTGCGCTATCACATTCCGACGCATTTTTCCGAGGAAGCCCTCCAGGCGGCGCATGATCCTCCAGTCTTTTCGGCGGATACGGCAGACAGCGGCGAACAGGACACTCTGGAAGACCTGACCACTTTGGAAACATTGACGATTGATGATGCCGATACGAACGAGATCGACGACGCGCTCAGCCTGACCGAGCGGGACGGGAAGCTCCTCATCGGCATCCATATTGCCGACGCTGGTGCCTATGCCCCGCCGCGGAGCATCCTCGACAAATCTGCCCTGGCACGCGGGACGACCCTGTATCTGCCGAGCGGCAAATTCCCCATGCTGCCGCCGGTCATCAGCGAAGAGAAGGCCAGTCTTGTTGCGCAAGCGGAGAGACGCGCGCTCAGCTTTTTTGTCCGTATTGATGTGACCGGCCACCTCCAGCCCGAACGCATCACCCGCAGTCTCGTTCGGGTATCTCATCGCCTGTCCTATGCTGAGGCAGACGCGGCCTTAGTCGAAGGCAGCACGGCTCCCTATCGCTCGACTCTGCGTCAACTCGCTCAACTCGCCCAAAAACGAAGGGAGCAACGTATCGCCCAGGGAGCCATTGTGATTGACGGAAACGAGGTCAAGGTCAAAGTCAGAGATGGAACGGTCACCACGACTTTGCTCAGCTATGACTCACCGTCTCGCGGCTTGGTGAGCGAATGCATGATCATGGCCAATGAAACAGCCGCCCGCTATTGCCACGCCAACCACCTCCCTGCGCTCTATATCGGCCAGCCACCGCCGGATGATACCGTTCCGGACCGCTCCGAGTTCCCCACCCGGCAGACCTATGTCCATGCTGCCAGACGCCTGATGCCCCCCTCTCAGATCGGCACTCAGCCAGAGGCGCATGCCGCCTTAGGGCTGCCGTTATATACCCAGGCGACCTCCCCGCTCCGACGGTATACGGACCTCCAGATGCATCACCAGATCAAGCATCACCTTGCACGTGGCACCGCCTTGTTTCAGGAGAGCCAGCTTCAGGTTGTGGCGGCGAGTGCCCAGGCGGCTATTGGAGATGCCCGCCGCTGCGAGCGCGAGAGCACACGCTTCTGGTTACTGCGTTTGCTTGAAGGACGGCAAGGAGAGATTGTCAGCGGCCAAGTCGTGCGCGCCCAGCACCGCCGGCTCTTTGTCGAGTTGGACGAGACGCTCCTATTCGTCCCTATTAACAATGCGCCACCCTTACCCCTCGGTACCCCGGTCCAGGTCAGTATCAACCACATCGATGCCCGGCGGGATACGCTGTCAGTCAAGCTGGTTGACAGTCCTCGTTAGCTCTCGGTTAACGTTGTAAGAGGGCCGTAAACGGGTTGTCGGTCGCCTTTGTTTGCGGAGAGGGCGTTTTCGGAGGAGAAATTTGCTCAAACAACTTCCGTGACCACGCCTGCTCTGGCTCGTTCACGTATTCCCAGAGATTTTCCGGCAGCCACCCGTCTACAGTTTGACGGTTCATTTCTGTCACAGTAACGGCACCAATGGCCCCATTGCCGTGCCACGCTTGACGAGTGCACTGCCGATATCGTGCAGGCCACTCACTATTTTCTGAAATTCCTGCATTCCGTTCGAGTCTGGACCGCACCCTTACTCGCCACATGGGTGGCGTTGGAGATACCGGGGGACCCGCGTCCCCCGGTTGAGGCAATGTCAATGAGGCACCCCCAATAGCGCAGGATCGTTATATTCACTCCGACAGTCAGTATTACCACATGACCACGCCACCATCGATATTGAGGGACTGGCCGGTGATATACGAGGCTTCAGGCGTACACAGATAGGCCAGAAATTTTCCAATCTCCGTATCGGAACCGGGTCGATTCAGGGGGATCAACTGCTGAATCGTTTTGTTCCAGGTTTCATCCCGCCCGAGGTCGTCCATGCGCGAGGTATCAATCACACCCGGACACACAGCGTTGACCCGAATATCATGCGCGGCCAATTCCATGGCCAGAGCCTGGGTAAAGCCCTGAACTCCGAAGTTCGACGTACAATAGGCCACCATATTCGGATTGCCCTTTTTGCCGGCAATGGACGAGATATTCAGGATACTCCCCCCCTGGCCCTGCTGAATCATGGGCGGCACCACGGCCCGACTCATCAGAAAACTGCCGGTGAGCTTGATGTCGAGAACCTTACGCCACACGTCTTCGGGAAGTTCGGTCAGCGGTACCCGGTCCGGCCCACGCGTAAAAGCCGAATTGTTAATCAGGATATCAATCCGGCCGAATTCCTTGAGCGTGGCATCGACAGTGTCTTGCACCGCCACACTGTCGGTGACATTGGCAACCAGCGGCACACACCGCCTCCCAGCGGCCCGCACCTGCTCGGCCGTACTCTCAATATCCCGCCAGCCAGCGGCTTTTTCATCTTCCGGATACTGCTGCGGATCACGCCCGGTTCCGGTGACAACGATATCGGCTCCCAGTTCGGCCAGGGCCAGGGCCGCGGCCCGGCCAATCCCGCGCAAGCGCCCTGCCCCGGTGATAATCGCGACTTTTCCATCAAGACTGCCCATCGTTCTCTCCCCGGTCAGTGGCAGGCTACGCACAGAGTGCTTCGGCAAACAGGGCTTTTACCCGCTCCCAGGCGTCGGTTGCAGCGGCTTCATGATACGACCCACGCTGGTCGCAGAAAAACCCGTGGTCAGCCTCGGGATAGACCACCACTTCATGCCGAATGTCGTTGGCTTCGAGCGCACCCCGAATCGTATCCACATCGGACATGGGGATGTGAGCGTCTTTCCCGCCGAACAGACACAGCATGCGGCCTTCAATCTGCCCGGTCCGGCCAACGGTTGACGGCTGGCCACCAAAGCCTTGTGCCCCGGCAATCCCGCCACCATAGAAACTCGCCGCGGCGACCACATCAGTTTCACACGCCGCTAAATAGGTCATATGTCCGCCCACACAAAACCCCATGGCCCCAATTTTATTGCCAATCACAAAATTCTTGCGTTTGAGAAAAGAAACGGCCGCCAGCGCATCCGCCGCCATCTCGTCTGCGTTGAGCTGGCTCAGGAGTGTAAGGCCGGCTTCCATACCCGCTTCGTCATAGCCGTATTCCACCCCAGGCCCAGTTCGATGAAAGAAGTCCGGCGCCAGCGCGACATAGCCCGCTTTTGCCACCCGTTCGGTCACGTCCCGAATATGGGAATTCACGCCAAAAATTTCCATGAAGACGAGCACGGCTGGCCGGGGCGTCGAGTCAGCCGGTCGGGCCATATAGCCATTCATCGTCTGCGCGTCCACATTGATATGCACGCCTTCAGTTGTCATCTCCATCCGATCCTCCTTCTTTGCGCTTTGTTGCGTGACTGTACTCCGGGCAGGTCCCCGCCGTACTGGTCGGCCCTCCTCCGTTTTTCTCACATACCCGTACACCCTCGTCAAGGCGTTAGGGGTGTGATACAGCGGGGCCGTGAGAATCACACCCGAAGGAGGACGCGATGCCGCATGTACACCGAGATGGCGTGAATGTGTATTACGAGAGCTACGGGTCAGGAACACCGATTGTGTTTCTGCATCCGTTTTCGACCAACGGCTATATTTGGTATTTTCAGACCTTTTCGTTGGCCCGGGACTATCAGTGCATTACGGTCGATCATCGCGGTCACGGGCGTTCGGATAAGCCCGAGTCCGGCTATGCCATTCCCGAGATGGCCGCGGACGTTGCCGCCGTTCTTGATGCAACCGGCAACGAGCAGGCGATTCTGGTCGGCAATTCGATTGGCGGCATGATTGCCATGCAGTTCAACCTCGACTTTCCCGACCGCGTCCTGGGCACGGCCATCGTCAGCAGCGGCACCAACCTCGGGGCCGGAATGCCGCCCGAGGCCATGCATGCCTTTCAGCAAGACCTCAACGGTGCGTTCGGCGGCCTGATGGAAGGCGCGGTCGCAGCGAAGACCAAACAGGACAAGCCGGAAATTCTGGACCTGATGAAGGCCTGTTTCGCGGTAGATGACAATTTTACCGAGCAAGTCTTTTTTGCCAACGCGACCGACCCGAAAGGGGTCTTTCAGTGGAATATTTCGGATCAACTCAAGAATATCACAAAGCCGACCATCATCTTTGCCGGTGAAGAGGATCAGGCCACACCGGTCGAAGCCAATCAATTCCTGGCTGATAATATCCCCAATGCCCAGATCAAAATCCTCAAAGATGTCGGTCATTTTTACCAATTGGAAAAACCTGCGGATTTCAACGCCGACCTGGCCCAGTTCCTGAAACAGGTTGTGGCCTGACGCGCTGTTCCACGGGCCTTAGTCCTTCGGCGGCGAGATTGAAGCATGGGCGAGACGTCACTGGCCAGCATGATTCTTGACCGGGCTGCGCGGTACGGCTCGCGGCGCGTTTTTCTGCGGAAACGCGGCAGCTCTTGGGAAGACATCTCTTGGCAGCAGTTTGGCGATCAGGTTGTCCGTGCCGCCCACGGGCTGGCGGCCCTTGGTTTTCAGCCGGGTGACCGGCTGGCCATCTTGGCCGACAACCGGCCCGAATGGCCGCTGCTTGATCTGGCCTGTCTGTATCTGGGCGGGGTAGACGTGCCGCTCTACCTGACCAGCCCGCCGGACGACCTGGCCTATATCCTTCACGATGCCGGGGCGAGCGTGCTGGCCGTGGCCGGCGATGACCAACGGCAAAAAATTGCCCAGATTGCCTCCGAGGTGCCGAGCCTCAGACAACTTATCCAGCTCGACACGGATTCCGCGCCGGATGCCGGATTGCCGAACCGCCTCGCCGCGCTCAGCCTGACCGACCTGCTGTCCGCTGGCGAGCGCAGCAGCGGGCCGGCCCAGCCGGCGCCCGACCCCGGTCTGGCAACCATCATCTATACCTCGGGCACGACCGGCCGGCCCAAGGGCGTGATGCTGAGCCATGCCAATATGCTGGCCAACGCCGAGGATGCAACCGCGGTCCTGCCGCTGAGCGAAGAGGACTTGGCCCTGTCCTTTCTGCCTCTGTCGCACGGGTTCGAGCGCACCGGCGGGCTGTACACAAGTTTGCGGGCCGGCGGCACCATCGCCTACGGCGGCGGAATCGCCAGCCTGACCGACGACCTGTCCGCAGTCCGGCCAACCATACTGGGTTGTGTGCCGCGTGTGTTGGAACGGGTCTATCAGCATATGCTGGGCGAAAGAGAAAACGCGCCCTTTGTGAAACAGAAAATTCTGAGCTGGGCGCTGGAGGTTGGCCGAGCGGTCGGTCGGGTACGCACCGCCAACACCGCCGGCACGGCCGCCCTGCCCTTTCCGCTCAGCCTGCAACACGGTCTGGCCGACCGGCTGGTGTTCCGGACGCTGCGCGCGGCGCTCGGCGGTCGGATTCGCTTTCTGGTCTCGGGCGGTGCCCCGCTCAACGCGGACCTGGCCTGCTTCTTTTATGGCGCGGGCATCCCCGTCTATGAGGGTTACGGCCTGACCGAGGCCGGGCCGGTCGTGGCCTGTAATACGCCGGACCGGAACCGGGTCGGCAGTGTCGGAACGCCGCTGCCCCAGGTATCGGTTCGTATTGCCGACGACGGAGAGGTGTGCGTGCGCGGGCCGAACGTCATGGCCGGCTATTACAACCGGCCGGCGGACACGGCCGCAGCCCTGGACGCCGAGGGCTGGCTGCACACCGGCGACATAGGAGCAATCGACACTCGAGGCTTTCTGACCATTACCGACCGCAAGAAAGACCTGCTCATCACCTCGCAGGGCGAGAACGTCGCGCCGCAGCCCATTGAGGGGCGCTTTCGACAGGAGCCGCTGATCGAAGAGGCCTGTCTGATTGGCGACCAGCGCCCCTATCTGACCGTCCTGTTGGTGCCCGACCGTGCGTTTGTGGAGATCATGGCCAACTCGCATGGGGTGAGCGGCGAATGGCCGGCCGTATTGGGCCACCCCACCATCCGTGCGCTGTTTCAGCAGTGTTTCGAGATGGTCAACCACAGCCTGCCGCGACACGCCCAGCCTCGCCAGTTCACCCTGCTGGCCGAACCGTTCTCGCAGGCCAGCAACGAATTGACGCCTACCCTCAAGGTCAAACGCCGGACCGTATTGCAAACGCGCAGGTCTGCAATTGACGGCATGTACCCGGACCAGCAGTAACGTTCGCACCGTGTTATGAGTCTGGAAACCGTTGACGACATCGAGCTGCTGCTGGACGTTTTTCCACCGGCGCTACGTCAGGCTGTGCTGCGGGAGAGCGCCCTGCATGAGTTGCTGGAGGTCATCCTCGACCTGGGCCGTCCGCCCGAGGCGCGCTATGTTGCCAAGACCACCGACCTGGCCGCCGCGCCGGTCGATGCCGAGACCATCGCCTTTGTGGTGGAACGCATCGGCGCGTTCAGCCACGACAACCGGGCCGGCATTCCGCGCACCCTGCACCGTATCTCCGCGCTCCGCAACCGCACGGGCGGCATCATCGGCCTGACCTGTCGGATCGGACGGGCCGTGTTCGGGACGCTCGATATCGTGCAGGATCTGGTGCACCAGCCGGACAAGAGCATCCTGCTCTTAGGCCCACCCGGCGTTGGCAAAACCACCTTGCTGCGCGAGGCGGCCCGCGTGCTGGCCGACGAGGACGGCAAACGGGTCGTTATCGTGGATACCTCAAACGAAATCGCCGGCGACGGAGATATTGCCCACGCCGCTATTGGGCGTGCCCGTCGGATGCAGGTGCCCTCACCGGACCGGCAGCACCAAGTGATGATCGAAGCGGTCGAAAACCACATGCCGGAAGTCATTGTGGTGGATGAGATCGGGACGCAGGCCGAGGCCGAAGCGGCCCGCACGATTGCCGAGCGCGGCGTTCGGCTGATCGCTACGGCGCACGGCGGAACGCTGGAGAATCTCGTCCTGAATCCCACCCTGGCGGACCTCATTGGTGGCGTGCAGTCGGTGACCCTGGGCGACGACGAAGCCCGGCGCCGGCGGACCCAAAAGACTGTGCAGGAACGGAAGGCACCGCCAACGTTCGACGTGCTGATTGAAATCCATACGCGACACCGCTTTGCCGTCCACCCCGACGTGGCCGCCGCGGTGGATGGCTTGCTGCGGGGCTGGAGTTCCAGCCTGGAGATACGGATCCGCCAGGAGGACGGCAGCATTACGACCGAGCAGTTGACGGAGACCGATTCCGCGCCTCAGGACCAGACCGCCGCTCCCACCCAGGGGACGCAAAACCGGGTCCTGCGGATTTATCCCTACGGCATCAATCGACAGCGGCTCGAACACGCCATCCATGCGCTTGATGTCCCGGCTCGGGTTGTCGCCCAACCGACCTATGCCGATGTCATTCTCACGGTCAGGGGCCAGGCTAAACGTCAACCAAAAGCGCTCCGTTTACTGGTCGAACGCGGCATGCCGCTCTACGCCTTACGGAGTGATACGGCCTCGCAAATGGAAAAATTTCTCCGCGATCATCTCAGCGAGGAATTTCCTGAAGATCGGGCCGCACTGGCTGAGGCCGAAGCCGGCGTGCAGCGGGCGATTGCCCAGAACGAGCAGTACGAGCTTTCGCCGCAGCACGCCCGGCTGCGGCGCTTGCAGCACCAAGTGGTGAAGAGCTATGGCTTGATTTCACACAGTGAAGGGGAAGAGCCGTTTCGGCGGCTGATTGTCTATCCGGTCGGCCGCTAAAAAGGGCGACCAACCGGTCGCCCTTCCAAACATGGGTTTCTCTCTACGCCCTGTCGCCGGCTAGGAGCCAATGACCAGGGCCACGCTGGTCGTGCCCGAGCCACCGATATTCAGGGTCGCAATTTTTTTCGCCCCGTCAATCTGGTAGTCCCCGGCCGTTTCCGTGACTTGGCGAAAGGCGTCCAGGGCCTGCCGCGTCCCGGTTGCGCCAACCGGATGTCCGCAGCCGATCAATCCTCCACTGGCGTTAATCGGCAGCTTACTCCCGAATTCAATCACGCCGTCCTCAATGGCCCGCCACGACTCGCCTGGGTTGGTCAGACCGAAATGATCAATGGCCATATACTCAGAGGTGGTAAAACAATCGTGCGTCTCAATGCCCTGGACCTGCCAGGCATCGGACAGACCGGCCCGTTGAAGGGCATCAACAATGGCCTGCCGCGTATGGGGCAGGACGTAGGGGTTGCCCTGGCTCTGGGCGATTTTGGTATCAAACTTGATCGGGGCGGTGTGGTGTCCCCAGCCCAGAATCTGAGGTAGACTCGCCACAGCCAGCCCTCTCCGTTCGGCGTATTTTTTGGCAAAGGATTCCGAGGCTAAGAAAATCGACGTGGCACCGTCGGTGACCTGGGAGCAGTCGCGCACACGCAGCCGACCGGCCACCGGATTCCCGTATTTCCCGGAGTCCAGGTTCTGCGATTCGTCCGAAAACCAGCCGCGGGTTTGTGCTCTGGGGTTGCGGCGAGCGTTCGAGTAATTCACCTCGGCAATCCGGGTGAGGTGTTCTTCCCGCAGCCCATAGCGTTCTTCATACACATCGCCAAGCTGGCCGAACAGCTTTGGAAACGCAAACTCCACCCCTTTGGCTTCCTGATCGTACCAAGCCGCGGTGCCGAGAAAATCACCGCCCGTGGCCGGGTCCACAGTCTTCATCTGCTCGACTCCAACGACCAACGCCAGATCATACCGGCCAGCTTCGATTTCTGCCGAGGCCATGAGCATGGAAATACTGCCTGACGCGCAGGCGGCTTCGTGTCGAGCGGTGGGAATCCCTGAGAGGGCCGGATCGATTTCCGCCAGGAAGGCACCAAGATGACCCTGCTTGCAATAGAGTTCCGCCGCAAAGTTGCCGACATGGGCGACATCGACTTCCCGCGGGTCCACCTCCGTTGCGGTGAAGCCCTCCGATACCGCTTCTTTGATCATATCGACAATGTCGTTCCCTTCTTTCATCCAGTTGCGAGCAAAATCGGTCTGGTGCCCACCAAGCACATATACGGGTGCCGCCATGGTATTCCTCCTTAATATGCGAGACGTTTTCTTTCTTTAGGCAATGAGGGCGGCTGCGCGCCGCCCCGACGAGAGTCGTCCTATCCTGCTCATGGGTCGAGGTCAATCCGCAATGGCCCGCGGGGATTCAGACATCGCTCATCGACGGCTGGGCATCCACCTGTTCGACCGGTGGCGAGGTGCCGCCCGCGGCTTCCAGTAGTTCAATCACTCTGGCTTTGCTGTTTTTCTTGGCAAAATAGAGGGCCGTCTGGCCGTAGTCGTCCTCGGCGTTGACCTCAGCGCCACGCTCAAGCAGCACTTCGACAATGGCAACATGGCCAAATCGCGCCGCAACAATGAGGGCCGTCGGGCCGCCGAAGGAGGCATGGACGTTGATGTCCACGCCTTGCTCCAGCATCTCCAGCATGGTCTCCATATCGCCCGAGCCGACCGCCCCAATAAAAATATCCCGCTGTATCACTTCCGGCGAAACGTCCGAGGAGGGCCCGGAGCGAAGCCACTCCAGGGAAACGACAATCACCACAATCAAGAGCCCGACGCCAATCAGCATTTTCTTATCCATGGACAAGGCCTCCTTTTGGCAGAGAGATAGTCTAGCGTCGAAACGGAACGGCTGTAAACCGTCCTGCCCGTTGCTGCCGAGATGAGGTTGAATACTGTCCTTGGTGAGATACGGCCCAGCCGCTGAGGCGGCGCTAGTCAACACCAGGAGCGGCGCGCAACAGCACCTTGCGCGTCCCACGCCGGACGGCGTGGTTGAGCGCCTGTAGACCGGCGGCAAGCGGATACGCCGCCTCAATCAGGGCCGCAACCGGAATCCGGCTGTGGGCCAAAGCGCCCAGGGCCGGGGGGAAGGGACCGCAACGCGAGCCGATAACACTGACTTCGTTTATGACTAATGGTGCCAGTGAGAGCGTGTGGTTCTCGGCAAGCGTACTTTTCAGGACGAGCGTGCCACGGGGGCGGACGGCCGCCAGGGCACGCTGTAAACCAGCGGGTGAGCCGGTTGCTTCAACTACCAAGTCAACGGCTTGGGATTGCCAGTCGGAGAGGTGCACACCTCTCATGCCAGCCTTCCTCGCCAGGGCGATTTTCGTGTCATGCCGGCCAACAACCGTCACCGCCGCACCAGATTGATGCAGCACAAACGCGCACAGCAAACCCAGCTTGCCATCCCCGAGGACCACCGTCTGTATCCCAGGCTTGACAGATATCTGTTCCAGGATTTCAAACGCGGCAGCGAGCGGTTCGGTAAAAACTGCGGCTTCGTCGGAAACGGCATCCGGAACGGGATGCAGGTTGGCAAGCGGCACAGCCAGATATTCGGCAAAGCTGCCGTCTGCGCCGAGGATGCCCATAACCTGGCGCGTTGGACAGTGGCGCTGCATGCCGCGTCCGCAGGCGTCACATCGACCGCAGCCGAAATTGATCTCAGCCACGACCCGTTTGCCCAGCCATTCGGCCGGCCCTTCATGGACCTCACCCACGAATTCATGCCCCGGCACGCCCCGGAAGTCCATATAGCCTTTGAGGATCTGCAAGTCGGTCGAACACACCCCGGCCAGTCGGACCCGAATCAGCGCCTGCTCAGCGCTCGCCTGCGGTGCAGGATACTGCTCCTGCACCCGCAGGTTGTGTCCGTCCCAGTGGAGCGCTCGCATGATGGAAAAGGATATTGAGACCGCTCCGTCGCTACGACTCCAAGCTCACTTTTTGCGCGAAATCCTCCATGAACCCTACGCCCGCTTCCAGTTTGTCGCTCCATAACGGCAGCGGCGCGAGAAAAGAGTCATAACCCAGGTCCTGATAGCGTTTGGTCTCTTCAACGAAGGTGTCAACTGAGGTGGTATAGGCCGGAGCGACCAGAATTTGGATGCTGCCCATGTCCCGTCCGGCCTTGTCCGCGGCGACCCTGATCATCTCCACCCCCTCTTTGAAGCCGTCGTAACTCTTGGCCACCGCAACCCAGCCATCGCCATGCTCGACCACCCGCCGCATCGCGCGGGCGGAATGCCCGCCAATCCACACCGGCAGCGGATTCTGTATTGGCTTGGGCTCGCATTTGATATCGCTGAACTGGCAGAACTCACCGTCAAACTGCGGGTCAGGATTGGTCCACAGCTCACGCATGGCTTGCAGATACTCGTCGCTCAGCTTGCCGCGTTTCTTGAACGGCGCGCCGAGCAGACTGATCTCCTCTTCCATCCAGCCAATGCCAGCCCCCAGCATCATACGTCCCCGCGACAGCACGTCCAGGGTGGCAAACATCTTGGCGGTGACAATCGGGTTGCGGTGCGGCAGCACGAGCACCCAGGTCCCCAGCCGCACCCGTTTGGTTGCACCGGCCAGATAGCCCAGCAGCGACAAGGGTTCGAGAAAACCGTCGGCAGGATTGGCCGGGAACTCGCCGGTGTCATTATACGGGTAGCGGGATTTGATATGCATCGGCATGATCACATGGTCGGCCACCCACAGGGCGTCGTACCCAAGCTCTTCTGCCTTCAGGGCAATGGTCGTCACCACATCCACCGAGCCGGGTCCGGTGGCTAGGGGCCCAAGATTGGGAACGAGTAAGCCTACTTTCATGACGTTCTCCTTTGTTGAGAAATTTGTGTTCCTCTCCTATAGCGTCGCCGCCGGTTCGACAAGCACGGGGATCGACTCTTTGAGTCGCCCCTTCGCTCATGCCCCGCTTTCCGCTATACAGTCGCTCAGCAAAAGGGCCACAATAAAGGAGAACAGCTATGGCAGACACCCACCCATCCCTGCTGGCCGGCACGACTGTGCTCGACTTTACCCAATATCTGGCCGGCCCGACAGCAACCCGGCTCATGGCCGAACTCGGCGCGAATGTCATCAAAGTCGAACAGGCTACGGGCGGTGACCCGGCGCGCGCCCTGCCCTTTGTGAAAGACAACCGCAGCATCTACTTCATTCAGCAAAACCGCGGCAAGAAAAGCCTGTGCATTGATTTCAAACGGCCCGAGGGCGTCGAGCTGGTTCGGGCGCTCATCCCCCATGTTGATGTCGTCATTGAAAACTACGGTCCTGGGGTGATGGAACGCCGCGGCTTGGATTACGAAGCGCTCAAGGCGCGCAATCCCGGCCTGGTCATGTGTTCCATCTCGGCCTTCGGTCGGAAAAGTCCGCTGTCCCATTTGACCGGCTACGATTATATCGCCCAGGGCTTTTCCGGCATGATGCATATGACGGGCGACCCGGACGGACCGCCGCGTTTCGTCGGTGTGGCCATAGCCGACGGCATTGCCGGGGTCAGTGCCTTTGGGGCGCTCGGCTATGCCCTGCTACACCGGGGCCGCACCGGCCAGGGTCAACACGTCGATATTTCCATGGTCGATGCCCTGTATCATATGCAGTCGGTTGAAGTGCAGGCCTTTGCCGCCAGCAACGGCCAATATAAACCCATGCGTTTTGGCACCCACCATTACGCTTCCTGTCCGCTCGGCGTGTTCAAAAGCCGGCAGGGCCATTGTGTGATTTTAGCCCTGAACCGCCAGTGGCCGAATGTGGCCAAAGCGCTGGGCAAGCCGGAACTCGTGGATGACCCGCGTTTTGCCACCGCCAAAGCGCGCGGCCAGAATCAAAAAGAACTGATTGCCATGATCGAGGCCTGGCTGCAATCGTTTCCGAGCGATGAGGCCGCGCTCAAAGCCCTGGCCGACCACCGCGTTCCGGCCGGTCCGGTATTATCTATAGAGGAGACGGTCTCCCACCCCTATTTCATTGCCCGCAAAATGGTCCGTCAGGTGCCGGACCAGATTCTTGGCGAGGTCACCATTCCGGGTTTTCCGTTCAAGTATTCGGCCTTCCCGGATGAACCCGACCTGCAGGCTCCCCTACTCGGTCAGCACAACGGCGAAATACTGAGCCAATACCTGGGCCGCTCTTCGGACACCATTACCACGCTGCACGATCAGGGAGTGTTGTATACAGGGGAGCGGTAACGACCCGGTCCTACGCCGGTCGCAAGTCGTCCCAGCGCCGACACCACCGCTGGCGCTCCTTGTCCGAGAGCGCGAACATGCGCTCGGATTCGGACCGGGGCAGCAGGGTGCAGCGATTGCGCGAGAGTTTTGCGATCAGCGCGTCCAGGAGAGCGTCGCCCTGACTCGGGTCGGTCAAGGAGGTGGGTTCGGGATTCCGCTTGCTCTGAGACGCGGCAACAGAGTAGCGGGCAGAGTCGGCATAATCCCGGTACGAAGCCATGCTGATCGCCGGTGCGGGGTCACCCGTAGCGTCCGTTTCTGATGGTCCAAGCAAGCGCGTCATCTGAAACCC
Organism: Binatia bacterium; assembly: GCA_963422435.1. Classification (GTDB taxonomy): domain Bacteria; phylum Desulfobacterota; class Binatia; order Bin18; family Bin18; genus Bin18. The sequence continues at coordinate 3,780,342 of OY729511.1, forward strand.
GAAGACGTTCATACCCAAATCGTAACGACCGGGGAAAGCGGGGTTTTCCCGCGCATCCGCATGACGCGACTCAAGGCTGCCCATGCCACCGATCACGTCGAAAATCCACGGGCCGTGTGTGTACTGGCCGCCGAAGGCAACCATATAATCGGTATGGTCGGCCAGCGTGGGCTTGAGCGCGTCGTCCTTGATGGCCCACGGCTCATGCGAGAATCCGACACCGAGCATGAAGTTTTCGAACACCTGATAGGTGAGCCCAGCGCCCAGCCGCCAGCGGTCCTTGGCGCGGCCCACCGCGGGTTGATTCAGCGCAGTGTACTTCTTGAACCGGACGCGCGTCTCATCGAACACGGACAGATGGCTCCAGCGCGCCTGACCGGCAAACGTCAGACGGTCGGTAATCCGGTACGCAAAGCCGAACTTGACGTTCTGCGGGATATTGAAATAGACCGTGGCGTCGTCGCCCATCCCGTCCACCCGGGTGTTGCCAAACATCCAGATTTTACCCGGCGTCTTATACGTCAACCCCAGGTTGAGCCGGTCCGTGGGCTGGTACAGCACGCCGACAGTCCCGAATACGCCCGGCCCGCGCACGTCGAGATCAAGCCGACCGAGCGGAGTAGGTGATTTGGTCCTCAGCCGTCCATAGGTCGGGTTGATGCTGATGCCGAGGTGCAGGTTGGACGCCAGCGAATAGGACAGGGACGGCGCCAGCGACACCGCTACTAACTCGGTAAAGAAATTGTTGGGGACTCCGTGTTCGGGTTCGGCCCCATAGTTGAACGCGAAACCCAGTGAGCCATACATCCCGATACCAAATGCGAAGGGCGCAAACCGGTCGGTCCGATAGCCAAAGTTCGGCGCTATGGGGAATTCGCGGCTGGTGCTGTCATAGTGCCCTGAGCGATCGGCCGACGGACGGAATCCTCTGAACGCACGGAACCCTTCCGGGTCAACGCCGGGCGGCAGCGCCCCGCGCAAAGAGTCGGGCAAGAAGATGCCGTGCCTATTCTCATAGGACGGATGAAACATGATATTGAACGCGCCGGTGGAGAAGGAGTTCGGGACCAGGCTGAGTTGGGCCGGATTGTGAAACAGCGCGGTCGCCGCGTTGAACGGGTAGGCCACCGCGTTGCCGACCACCATACCATCGCTGGCGGCCAACCCCGGTGCGGTGAGTTGGCTGGCCTGCGCAAGGGAGCCGGTAGCAAGCACAGCGATCAGCGCCAGCGTCCGTATTCCCCACTGCCAACGGCCTCCCAGAAACTGAATCTGTTTCATCCCTGCTCCTCTCTTGCTGCCCGAGCGATCTAGCCTATGTGAACGTCGGGGTTTACAAAAGGGGGGGGAGAGCGGAGTAACGCTCACCTCGGGACACAGAGAGGAGACATGGCATGGACTCACAATTCGAACGCATACGGACCACCTGTCCGCGTGACTGCTATGACGGCTGTGGCATAGTAGTCGAGCGCAGAGACGGAGCCCTCACCCGCGTGCTGGGTGACCCGGACCATCCGGTTTCGCGGGGCGCCCTGTGCGGCAAATGCGCCACAGCCTATAACGGCGTCTGGCAGGACGAGCAGGCCCGCTTGTTATACCCGCTCAAACGGATCGGTCCCAAAGGCCACGGCCGGCTCAAACGGATCGGTTGGGACGAAGCCCTCACCACCATTGCCTCGAAACTCCGGGACATTGTGCAGACGGCCGGCCCGCACGCCATCATTCATACCCATTATACCGGTACGCTGTCGCTGCTGGCCTATATGTTTCCCCTCCGTTTCTTTCACCGCCTGGGCGCAACCGAGGTCGAGCCCGACACCATCTGCAATATGGCCGGACAGGTTGCCTGGGGGCTATTGTTCGGGAGTTCACATGTGGGCTTTGACCCCCGCACGGCCGGGGATTCGCGCTGTATTCTGGTCTGGGGTGCGAACCCGGCCCATTCCGCTCCCCATGCCCACAAGCATTGGTTGCCCGAATCCCCGGCCCGGAAGATCGTTGTCGATCCAATCCGGACGGAGACCGCGGCTCAGGCCGACCTCTACCTCCAGCCCTTCCCTGGGACTGATGCGGCCCTCGCCTTTAGCTTATTGCACGTTCTGCACCGGGACGGCTTTTTTCAGCCTGACTTCATAGCCAACCACACCGTAGGCTACGATGAAGTGCTGCCCGTGTTGGCCTCCTGTACGCCCGCCTGGGGAGAGCGGACGAGCGGCGTTCCGGCAGACCTGATTGAGCGTGCCGCCCACCTGTACGGACCCGGCCCTTCCCTGCTGTGGGTCGGCCAGGGCCTGCAAAGACAAACGACCGGCGGCAATATCATGCGCGCCTGCGGGCTGCTGCCGGCCCTGACCGGGAATATCGGCAAACCCGGTGCCGGCTTTTACTATCTGAACATCACTCCCGGTATTGCGGGTCTGGACTTTGATGCTTTGGCTGGTAGCTCGTTGGCACAGGGGAGAGCGCCGCGCATCAGCCATATGGATTTTGCGGCACGACTCGAAGACGCCAGAGCCTCACAGGCCCTTCTGTGTTGGAATACCAATCCCGCGGCGTCCGCCCCGCAACAGCGACGCCTGCACGCGGCCCTCAAGCGAGAAGACCTGTTCACAGTGGCCATCGATTGTTTTCTCACCGACACCACGGATTTTGCCGACATTGTGCTGCCGGCGGCGAGCTTTCTTGAATTTAACGACCTGACCTTCAGCTATTTTCATCTCAATATCGGCGCGCAGTCCAAAGCGCGCGAGCCCATGGGTGAGTCTCTGCCCAATCAGGACATTTTTCGTCGTCTGGCCGCGGCCATGGGATTTGAAGAACCGGCGTTATTCGAGTCGGACGAGGCTGTTATCCGCCAGATGCTTACCGAAATGCAGGCCGGCTGTGACTTCAGCACTCTCCAACAGACGGGCTGGCGTGCGATCAGCCAGACTCCGCTTATTTTCTACGAAGACCTGACGTTTGAGACTCCCAGCGGCAAGATCGAAATCGCCTCAGACAAGGCCGAGCAAAAGGGCCTGCCGCGCGTGCCCCAACCCTGGGCGGACACCCAGCCACCGAATAATCGTTTTCGCCTGCTGAGCCCGGCCTCGTGCTGGCGGCTCAACGATTCGTATGCCAATGACGCCAACATTCAACACCGCGCAGGTCAGGCCGGCGTCACCTTACACCCGGATGACGCGGCGCGGCTGGGTGTGACAGACGGGACGCGCGTTCGGCTTGAAAATGAAACCGGCCAGCTTGAGCTGAGCGCGACGCTTGACACCCTCGTTCCCCGCGGCGTGGCCCTGGCGCATAAAGGCCGCTGGCCCAAGCTCGAAGCCGGTCGTCACAATGTGAACGCGCTGAATCCAGGTGTTCGGTCTGATATGGGCGAGAGTTCCAGCGTGCACAGTACCGAAGTGACTATTCGTCCGTGCTAGACGATTGCAGGCCGGGGACATCGACAGATGGCGAGCAAGGGCCTACGCTGGCGACGCTCATGCAAGCGCAACGACCACGATAAAGGAGGAGCATATGGCCTGGGATTTTGAAACCGAGCCGGCATTCCAAAAAGAACTGGATTGGGTTACAGCATTTGTCCGTGAAGAGGTCGAACCCTTAGACCATATTTTAGGCAATCCGTACGATATTCAGAATCCGCGTAACAGAAAAATCGTGCCCACCCTTCAAGAACAGGTCCGGCAACGCGGCCTGTGGGCCTGCCATCTGGGACCGGAGCTGGGCGGCCCCGGCTATGGCCAACTCAAGCTCGCACTCATGAACGAGATACTGGGCCGCGCCCGCTTTGCGCCTATCGTCTTTGGCTGTCAGGCACCGGATACGGGCAATAGCGAGATTCTGGCCCACTACGGCACCCCGGAACTGAAAGAGCGCTTTCTCACACCCCTGCTCAACAACGAGATCGTGTCGTGCTTTTCCATGACCGAGCCACACGCCGGCGCCGACCCCAAGATGTTCAAATGCAAGGCCGAACGGGACGGAGACCAGTGGGTCATCAACGGACAGAAGTGGTTCTCGTCCAACGCCCGCTGGGCCAGCTTTCTGATCGTCATGGCTGTGACCGACCCGGACGCCGCACCCTATCAGAGCATGTCCATGTTCGTGGTACCGGCGGACACGCCGGGCATCAACATCATTCGGAATGTCGGGGTCGGCGAAGAGTCCGAAGACGAAGGCGACCACGCCTATATCAGCTATGAAGACGTGCGGATTCCCGCGGATCATATTCTGGGCGGCCCCGGTCAGGGCTTTGAGGTGGCCCAGACGCGCTTGGGGGGCGGACGCATCCACCACGCCATGCGCACCATCGGCCAAGTCAAAAAATCCTTCGATCTGATGTGCGAGCGGGTGCTGTCGCGCGAAACCCAGGGTGAAATCCTGGCCAACAAACAGATGGTCCAGGAAAAAATCGCCGACTCGTGGATTGAGATTGAACAGTTCCGGCTGCTGGTCCTGCAAACCGCCTGGCGCATCGACAAATACAAAGACTATCGCAAGGTGCGTAAAGACATTGCCGCAGTCAAAACCCAGATGCCCAAAGTCTTTCACGACGTGGCCTGCCGGGCACTCTATCTGCACGGTTCGCTCGGTGTGTCCAACGAGATGCCGTTTTCCAAACAGATTACCGAGTCCTTCGTCATGGGCCTGGCCGACGGCCCGACCGAAGTGCATAAGGTCACCGTAGCCCGCCAAGTGCTGCGCGAGTACGAAGGCACCAAGAGTCTGTTCCCCACCGGCCATTTGCCGGCGCTCCGCGAGCAGGCGATTCAGAAATATGGGGAGAGGCTGGAGTTGGCAGTGGGGAATTTGTGAAGCCCGCCTGTTGGGGCAATCAATGCTGGCGTTCCGCATGTCCCGCTTAACCGAGGCGGGATTTCCCCAATCAGCCGCCTTGACCTGTCGGAACCACTCCCTCACAGGCCCGCGGGCGTCTCCGTATTCGGATCGGCTGTTGAGAAACGCCTTCAGCGTAGCGAGCGCGATGATCCTCTCCGCCAGGACAATACCAGAGTCCCATATTGGAGCCAGGAGCAAGAGGTGCTGACCTTTTGCTACGTCCGGTTCTCACCCTCGGCTTTTCCGTGTCATCGGCAGGCGGTCATTCTTGGAGAAGAACTCTACGAAGTTGCCTTCATGGTCGTAGATAACGGGCACGAGATGGGGCAGACCGCGTTCTTCTTCGATGATTTCAACCTCGTGCTGGGCAGCAATGGCGGCCAATTGGTCGAAGGATTTGTCGGTCGTAAACGCGATATGCCCGAAGTGGTGGTCCTGGCCTGCCGTGCGGTCGGTAAACTCACCCTTGGCCCAGTGTTTGTCCAGCGGCCAGAACTCCAGGATGTCGTTCAACCGACCGGGCTGCCAGTCGCCGAACACGACGGTGCGCACGCCGATGCTGTTCAACTGTGGCCCCGAGCCGACTACCTGGCCGTCCAGCAGGTCGGCGTACAGCTCGGCAGAGCGTTGCGGATCGTTTACCCGAAACGACATATGCAGCAGTGTGGACATGGCAACCCTCCTCTACCGCAGATGAGGCAGGACCTCAGCGGCAAACTTTTCCATAGAGCGGCGTGAGATAGTGCGGTCCATGCCGGGGAAATGAAAGAACAAGACGAGTTCGTCCAGTTGGGTCTGTTCTTCCAGTTGTTTGATTTCATTGAGCACTTTTTGAGCGGGACCGGAAAAGAAATTATCCACGCTCCGGAAGCCATCCGATTGCAGCTTACGGTCTTCAGGTTTGTCGTTCGCCTCGAACATCCACTGCGCGTAGCAGTCCATCTGATATTTGACGTGGGGCCAGACTTTTCCCCATTCCTGGTCATAATCATCCGTCACCAGACAGGAACGCAGCATGCGTACCTGACCGGGGTCGCGGCCCTCGGCCCGACACGCTTCGCGATACATCTCAATGTCCGTATTGTCACCAATGGGGAGGAAGTGACACCCCATACGCGCGACGCGCTTGATGCCCTGCTCACTCCGCGCCCCAATCATCAGCGGCGGACCGCCGGCCTGCGCCGGGGCCGGGGTCACGGTGATATTCGTGTACTGCCAAAACTTCCCCTCGTGAGAAAAAGGCTTGCCCTCCCAGGACTGACGGAGGACTTGGATGCCTTCGGTCAGCGCCTGGCCACGCCGGGTGTGATCTTTTTCAAAACCGATAAACTCCCCGACCCGGTAGCCCTGCCCCAGCCCGAGGACCAGGCGTCCGCCTGAGATGAGATCGACGACTGCGGCGTCCTCCGCAACGCGCACGGGATCGTGTAAGGGCAGCAAGAGCACAAACGTGCCGAGCCCCACCGTCCTGGTCCGAGCAGCAACAGCGGACAGCACCGCCAGTTGGGAGGGCAGATAGCCATCATCGAGAAAATGATGCTCTGTGGTCCACACCGTGTGAAACCCCAGTTCTTCGGCCAGGACCATGTCGTCCAGCGTATCCTTATACAGGTCCGGGTAAGGCTGGACCCATTGGGGCGGATTACGGAAATCATACAAACACCCGATTTGCACAATACACCTCCTACTTACGGTATGTTCTCTGGAAATCTGGCTGGACGCTCCTTATGTCCCCGCCTCGAAACTAGCCAATACGCGCGCTCTGGCCGCCATCTACAGGCAGCAATACACCGGTAATGAACCTTGCTTCGTCCGAGGCCAGGAAGAGCGAGGCGTTGGCAATATCCCAGCCCGTACCCATTTTCGCTCCCAAAGGCACAGCGGCGTCACGTTCCTGGCGTAATTGCTCTTTGGAAATGCCTCGGGCCTTTGAAATGCCCTCAATGGCCATGGGCGTATTCATCAAACCGGGCATAATGCAATTCACCCGAATGCCGTATTTGGCGTTGCCCAGCGCCATCTGATGCGTAATCGCGTTCACCCCGGCCTTTGAGGTCTTATACGCCAGAATGCCGACCGCGCAGACCGCGGCAATGGAGGAGATATTGATAATCGCCCCGCTGCGCTGGCCGCGCATAATGGGAATGACGCGTTTGCTCGGCATAAGCACGCTCTTCATGTTGACGCTGAGAATGCGGTCCCAGTTCTCTTCCTGCATACTGGTCACACCCGAGTCGCCGTCACCAATGCCGACATTATTATGCAGGATGTCGATACGACCATAGCGTTCGACGCAGGCTTCCACCATGTTCTTGCAGTCGGCCTCACTGGTCGCGTCCGCGGCAAAAGCAGACACAGTCCCGCCTTCTTGCTCAATCATGGCCTGCGTGTCCTGGGCGGACTCCAGCCGGCGGTCCACCAACAGCACCCTGGCTCCCTCACGGGCGTAGACAATGGCTGTGGCCCGGCCGTTGCCGATCGTCTCGCCCGGCGTCTGCCCGGCCCCGACCACAATGGCCACCTTATCCTTCAGTCGGTCTCCCATGATCCCTCCTTTTTAACCCCCTCCGTCGGAGGGGTGGCCCTGAGCTTGTCGAAGGGCCAGGGTGAGGGTTCCCCTCAAAACCCCTCCAAGCCCTCATCCAACTGCACGCCCAGAGTATTCAGCGCCATGGACACCAGATTATACTGCCCCACGGCAAACACCACATCCATAAGCTGCTTGTTATCAAAATGCTGACATAACCCGTTCCAGGTCGCATCGGTGATAAACGCGTCTTTCCGCAGTTCATCCGTGGCTTGCAGCAACAGCTTATCGGCTTCGCTCCAGCCCCGCGCGTTCGGGCCAGCCTTGATACGGTCAATCTCTTCAGCGGTCAGACCGGCTTCTTTGCCGATCAGCACGTGCTGGGCCCATTCGTACTCGGCCTCGCACAGCCAGCCGATACGCAGGATGATCAATTCTCTCTCGCGCGGCGGCAGGGTGGATTTGAACAACACGTGATTGCCAAATACGAGCCAGCGGCGAAACAGGTCAGGATGGTGGGACAGGGTTTTGAAGATATTAAAAACCGTCCCCTTTTCGATATTGGGCTGCAAAGTTTTCTTGATCTCATCAGTCCAGTCTTCGGGTTGAATGGGGTCCAAACGGGGTGTAGCGAGCTTCATGCAGGTCTCCTTTCCTCATCCCTCTTTGAGTGCAGGGAGCATAGCTTGTTCGATATTCCTTTGGAAGATCGCAAGAATAATGATAGGGCGAGGCTTATGGGAGAAATCTATGAAACTCTACGAACACCCGGAATCCGGTAATAGCCACAAGGTTCGACTCCTGCTGTCCTTTCTCGACCTTGAATATGAATCCGTTAGCGTCGATCTGATGGCTGACGAGCAGCACCAAGCGCCATTTCTGTCTGTTAATCCGCGGGGCGAGGTGCCGGTTCTGATTGACAACGACGTAGTTTTGCGTGACTCCATGGCCATCCTGGTCTATCTGGCAACCCAGTCCGATGCGCGCCGGTACTGGCTCCCGACCAATAGTGCTGGCACGGCCTCCGTCATGGAATGGCTGGCCTTTGCGGCCAGTTGGATTCAGTTCGGGGTGTTCACGGCACGCGCAATTATCTCGTTCGGGATTCCCGGCAACAGCCTGCCGCATACGTTCAAAGGCGACCTGGAGGAAGCCCGCATACGCGGTACAACATCGCTGGTGATTATGGAGAAGCAATTGTCCTGGCAAGACTGGCTGTGTGGCGACAGGCCCACGATTGCCGATGTGGCCTGCTTTCCGTATATCGCGCTCGCACCGATGGGCGATATTTCTCTGGAGCCCTACCCCGCGGTCCAGGCCTGGATTGCCCGGTTCAAGCAATTGCCCGGCTATCTCACTATGCCGGGGTTGGAGGACCCGGACTATCGAAAGAGCTAAGACGCGGCCATGACCCTGCCGGTGACCGGCCTTGCGTCTCCCCTAGTCCTTGAACGCTGGGACAAAGAAACATAGGCTGGACGCAGAGAAAAAAGGAGCAATGGCCCATGAGAACAAGGAGTCTGACTCTCCCCGCTATCTGGTTCCTCATGCTGCTGCTGACAGGCTTGGCTGCCTCCCAGACTGCCAGCGCCCACAGCGTCGCCCACGAGCAAGACTCGAACAACGACAGGGTCATGGCCGCCCAGAAGTACGGCGGGACCCGCAAGAGCACCGGGGAAGTGACCATCACCTATTACGGTCATATGGCGTTCAAAATCACCTCGCCGCGCGGTATCGAACTGCTCATTGACCCGTGGCGTAACGATCCGACGCATATGTACGGCATGTGGTATCAGATGCATCTGCCCAAGCAGCGGACCGACATCGCCCTCGTCACCCACGCCCACTTCGATCACGATGCAACCGAACGGGTTGACGCGGCCATGATTTTGGACCGCATGACGGGAACGTTTGAGTTGGGCGATGTCAAGATTCTTGGGATTGCCGAAAAACATATGTGCGAAGCCCAGGGGAAGTATCCCTTTCGGGGCGCGGTCATTGCCGCTACTGGCAAGGACCCCTGCCCGCCCGACGAAAGCACCCAATGGAACAACAACATGTATGTGATCGAAACCGGCGGACTGCGGTTTCTGCACTGGGGAGACAACCGGCAGAACCCGCCCGAACATATTTGGAACCTGCTGGGCGGCATTGACGTGGCGTTTTTATCGGTCAGCGACGATGGGCATATCCTGACACCCAGGTGGGCCGACGTGGTCATGAAAAAGCTCGGGGCCAAAATCGTCATTCCGTCTCATTACTATGTCCACGGAATCGGGGTGCCGCACGCCGGCGGCCTGGAACCTGCGTTGGCGTGGACCAAGACGCACGCACACACCCTGCTCGACAGCCCGACTCTCGTGCTCACACCGGAGAAGGTAAAACCGTATAACCAACATGTGATGTATTTTGGCGACCACGTCCCCTTTGCCGTCACCGGCACGCCACCGGAACCACAACCGGACATACCACCAGTCCCGGAGCCGGCCAAAGCCTGGGAGCGCTTTGCCCATTAACTCGAATTTTCCCATTAATTCGAAACAAGACCCAACAAGGAGAAGCGTATGAAATTAGTGACCTTTACCCAGGCCGGATCGACCCGGATCGGCGTGGTGGACGGAGCGGACGTTGTTGACCTGTCTGCCGCCGCCCCGGACCTTCCCACCGAGATGTGCGCCTTCCTGACCGCCGGCGCAGAGGCCCTGGCAAGCGCACGGCAGGCGGTTGAAAGAAATGTGGCTCGGATTGCGTTGGCCGACGTGACGCTGGAAGCGCCTATTCTCCGACCGCCAAAAATTCTGGCGGTCGGCCTCAACTACCGAGACCATATTGAAGAGACCGGCATGAAGACGCCGGAAATTCCCATGATCTTTAATAAGCAGTCCACCTCGGTGACCGGACCGGGCCAAGGCATACACGTCCCGCGCGCCTCGGACCAGGTAGATTACGAAGGCGAACTGGGGGTAGTCATTGGCCGTTACTGCCGCCACGTACCAAAGAACCGCGCCGCTGAAGTGGTTGCCGGCTACACCATCGCCCATGATGTCAGCGTGCGGGATTGGCAGATTCGCGTGCCAACCTTCACCATGGGCAAATCGTTCGATACCCATTGTCCGCTGGGCCCCTACCTGGTGACGCCGGATGAAGTGGGCAACCCACATACCCTGGACCTCAAAACCTGGGTGAATGGCGAGCTACGGCAAAGCTCGAATACCTGTCAGTTGCTGTTCGATTGCTTTGAGCTGATCGAGCACCTGTCAACGAGCTTCACCTTGGAGCCGGGGGATGTCATTTCTACAGGGACTCCGAGCGGTGTGGGTTTTGCCATGAAACCACCCAACTATCTCAAGCCTGGGGATACAGTCAGAATTGCCATCGACAAGTTGGGTGAGTTGGAAAACCCGGTGGTCGCCGAGCCGGAGAATACGGTCAGGATGTAGAACACCGCCTCCGAGACGTGAGATGCAGATGCTACTTGCCCGGGGCCGGACAGGCTGGCCCGTCCTTCGACTTCGCTCCTCTGGGGCTACGCGCAGCACGAACGGAGGGGCGGATTCCCTCTCCCCTGGAGGGAGAGGGCCGGGGTGAGGGGGTCGGCAGGGACCGCTACACAAGGTGCATCACACGTCTTCAGACGGCGACACAAAAACGGAGGATACAGCATGAGACTTGAAGGCAAGGTCGCGGTTATCACCGGTGGGGCCAGCGGTATGGGACGCTCGACCGTTCTGCGTTTTCTGGACGAGGGTGCGCGGGTTGTGATTGCGGATTTCAACCAAGCAAACGGCACGGCGGTTGTGGCTGAAGCCGGAAAGGCCGGTCATGGTGACGCGGTGCGTTTTATGAGAACGGATGTCGCCAAAGAGGCCGATGTTGAGGCCACGATTGCTCTGGCAACCTCTGCGTTTGGCCAGGTTGATATTGTGTTCAACAATGCCGGCGTCGGCGGAGCGGTGGGTCCGGTCTGGGATATTGAAGTTGAAGAATGGGACTATACCTTCGATGTGCTCACCAAAGGGGTCTTCCTTGGCATCAAACACGCCGCACGAGCCATGAAGCAGCAGGGCCACGGTGGAGCGATTATTAACACCGCCTCAACAGCGGGCTTAAGCGGCGGCAGCGGGCCGCTCGTTTACTCAGCCGCAAAAGCCGCGGTGATCAATCTGACAAAGGCTGCGGCCGTACAACTCGCCCCCGACCGGATCCGCGTCAATGCGATCTGTCCTGGAGGGATTCTGACCGGTCTGACAGAGCGGGGCGACCCGGCCGCAAGCGCCAAGGCCCTGGCGACGTTTCAGCCCTGGCCGGAGCACGGCACGGGCGAAAACATAGCCGCTGCTGCGCTCTTTCTGGCGAGTGACGATGCGTCCTTCGTTACGGGCGAGGCCCTCGTCGTTGACGGCGGCCTGACGGCCATTGGCCCGGATATGTGGCGACGCTTTGGCATGAAACAAGAAGCACAAGCGCGGAACAGCCATATCAATCGTGGCACCACCGGCGAGTCTCTGACTGCGAGGCCGGTCAAACCGCTCTCATAGACCCCCTCTCCAGAGGGAGAGGGCCGGGGTAAGGGGGAAATGCAAACTGAGACACGATCGAGGAATGTGGAGGGGGAGGACAAACGTGCGTGGGTATGGACTGTGCGTCATTATGAGTCTGGCGCTCGGGCTGATCGGCCTGACCGGCTGTGCGTCGTATGAAAAGCGGACCATGATTGTGACCGCCTACTCGTCCGACAAAATCAGTACCAACTGGCGGCGAGGCTGGATATTTTTCTGGCGGGCGTATGTTGCCAGTGGGCCGAATAAGGGCAAACGAAAAATTGTCGGCCTGACCGCCAGCGGCACCAAGGCCAAGTACGGCACCATTGCCGCGGACACCCGCTATTATCCGTATGGAACGGTCATGAAAATCCCCGGCTACGGCAAGGGTGTGGTCGAAGATATCGGCAGCGCGATTAAGGGCCCCAATCGGTTGGACGTGTATTTTTCCACCCGGAAGAAAGCGCTCAAGTGGGGACGGCAAAAGCTGGTCGTCAAAGTTCGGCAAGACTAAGGCGCTGAGCAATGCAAAACGAAACATCTTTTCTCCAGGAGCAACTCAGAGCACGGCCCTGGTGGATGAATATCCTCTTTGTGTGGTGCACCCTCCTGGCCCTGGGCGTTCCCATTGAACTGATAGCCAGGCCGGTGGCGGAAGACGTTGAGGTCTGGTTCGGCTTTGAGATCATGGGCTGGTGGGCAAAGGCCGGCGGTCTGCTGCATGCGATTATTTTTGCCGCGGGGACCTGGGGCTTCTGGAAAATGCGGCCCTGGATGTGGCCCTGGGCCGCGCGGTATGTCGCCCAGGTCGCCCTGAGCCATCTGGTCTGGAGTGAGCTCAGCCCACACGGTAGGGGCTGGCCCATCGGGCTGCTGCAAGCAGCCGGGATTTCGATTATTGTTGTCCTGCTGTGGCGGGCGAGGCCGCTGTTTCAGAACAGCGCGGCCCCCAATCCCTAACCCCTATCTCCTACCCCTCCGGCTGTCGGGTATGCCAGTCGGTTGCCTGTTCGTAGGCGTGGGCGGCCTGCATGATCGTGCCTTCTTCGCCATGCCGACCAACAAGCTGAAGGCTGAGCGGCAGGCCGTCGTCCGTAAATCCGCACGGCAGATTGACGGTCGGGCTACCGCTGAAATCCATCGGCGCGGTAAAGGCCAACAGGGACGGGATATTGTCAGGCGGGAGCACGGCTTGCGGCGAGAAGTCCTTGATCGCCATGGGCGGGGTAGCCATAGCCGGGCACAGCAGCATGTCTACTTTTTGTAATACATCGTCAATCAGCCGCCGGGTGTGCTGGCGGGCAATATGTGCTTTGACGTAGTGCGCGCCGGTGACTTTGACTCCGTCTTCCAGAAACGCCCGGAACGTGGGTCCGTATTCATCCGCCCGAGACGGAAAGGTCTCGGCGTGCGCCGCCGCCGCCTCTGCCGCGCACATGGCGTACCAGAGTGGCGTGGCCTCATTGATCTGCGATACGTCCACCTCGTGAATCTCGGCTCCCAAGTCCCGGAAAACCTGAACTGTGGCCAGCACGGCGTTGCGCACGACCGGGTCAACGCCGTTGGTACAGTAGGCTTCATCCACCCCGATCTGGAGACCCAGGGCCCCGTTATAGACGGTGTCCATATAATCGCGCACCGTTTCGCGCCGGGTGGTCGGGTCGTTGGGGTCAAAGCCGGCAATCGTGCGTAAAATCGTGGCGGCATCGGCTACGCTGCGCGTCATCGGACCGACATGATCCAGGCTTTCTCCCAGGGGAAACACGCCATAGCGGCTGACCTTGCCATAGCTTGGTTTGACGCCAACAATACCGCAGGCGGCAGATGGGAAACGGATCGAACCGCCCGTGTCCGAGCCTAATGAGCCAAAACACAGGCAGGCCGCGGTCGCCACCCCTGACCCGCTCGACGACGCCCCCGGCCAGTGCGCCGCGTTCCACGGGTTGACCGGCGGCTGCATGGACGGGTGATAGCCGGACAGAGCAAACTCGGTCATCGCCAGTTTGCCCAGCATGACGGCACCGGCTGCATAAAACTTATCCACCACGGTGGCGTTGAAATCAGGCTTGAAATCCGCATACATCGGCGAGGCCGCGGTGGTGGGAATGCCTTTGGTGTAACACAGGTCTTTGACCGCAATCGGCACCCCGTGCAGCAGCCCGCGATACCCGCCGCTCTGGATTTCTTGTTCCGCTGCTTTGGCCTGTTCCAGGGCCAAGTCGGCCGTGACCGTAATATAGCTGTGGAGCGTGCCGTCGAGAGCGTTAATGCGCTCAAGCATGGCCTGGGTCAACTCGACCGGCGAGACCTCTTTTTTCCTGATCAGCCCGGCAACCTCGGTCAGCGTTTTCGTACACAGTTCAGCAACGTCTGCCATAGCGTGGCCCTCCTTTTCTCTGAGCACTTTCTCTTATCAAAGGAAAAGCTACAATACCTGGCCATGGCATACCACCCTGCCCTGCTCAGAGCAGTCAAGAATTTCAATTCCGGTCGCTATTTTGAAGCCCATGAGCATCTGGAAGAGGCCCTGGATGAGGTGGAAGACGATGACCATACCTGGGAGATGTTCGTCGGTCTGATTCAAATCGCAGTGGGCTATCATAAATATGTCTCTGGCTATCCGGGCGGAGTAAAAATGCTGGGAAAGGGATTGAAGAAGGTGTCATCACTCCCGGAGGAATGCGCCGGAGTCCGCCTGGAGTCACTCCGTCAGCGCGTTCGGCAGGACCTGGAGAATCAGAAAAATATCCGAGTGTCTTCACCGAGAATTCGATTGGTACGCCCCTAGGCAGAACTGAAAGGAGTATTCATGAAGCGCGGAACAGAGAATTGCATCCCCACAACCGCCAAGGTCTGGCTGATGACAACGCTCATCGTCACCAGCTTCGGTTTTCAGCCTTGCCCTTCGTATGGAGACCAGCAAACGTCTGCTGACAAAGGGGAGGTGCATTCCACCCCACTGGCCGCCCCACTTGATCTGGCTGTTGTCGATACATTACTGACAACCACGCGCACGGTACGGAGGCGGCTCGACCTGACTCGTCCGGTTGAGCCAGGGATCGTTGAAGAGGTCATAGAAATCGCCCTCCAGGCACCGAGCGGCAGTAATCGGCAGAATTGGCGCTTTATGGTCGTAACCGACCCGGACAAAAAAAAGATCATCGGTGAGCTATACCGACACAGTTTTGAGAGCTATGCCGGCCCACGGCCCACGGGCACCCCGACAACCTCGGGTCAGCGCATTGCCGCCTCGGCGTGGCATCTGTCCGACCATATGCATGAGGTGCCCGTACTGATTATCGGCTGCATTGAGGGCCGGCCGGACGACCCGAGCCCGGCGGCGCAGGCTGGTCTGTACGGCTCAATCCTGCCGTCGGCCTGGTCGCTGATGTTAGCCCTGCGCGCCCGTGGACTCGGTTCCGCCTGGACCACACTGCACCTGGTTGAAGAACGCAAAGTTGCCGAAGCCCTCGGCATCCCCGACTCCGTCACGCAGGCCGTCCTGCTGCCGGTTGCCTACTACACGGGAAAAGACTTCAAACCCGCGCGGCGGCGACCGGGGAAAGAGGTGACCTATTGGAATACCTGGGGGGAAGGACGCGAATAAACAGAGTTAATGGAAAATGTTCTGGACCTGTAGTGGACAAATCTGAGCGAGAAAAGTGAAGTCGCGATCAGCGTGTAACACTCTCAGCGAATGGCGAAGGGCACATGCCGCGATGAGGCAGTCGACTGAAGACCGGATCGTTAAGCCGCTTCGTCGTGCCGATCTATACAGGTCAATTGCAGAGTCAAATACTGAAGCCGCTATCGGAGACTCAACGATCGGGAATGAGAACATAGCTTCACGGGCTGTCGCATATGCCTGCTGATCGTCGAAGCCTTGCAGAACCTCTTGGATGACGGGGAGACAGGTAACAATCTCTTCGAGATCAACCACAGCCTCAATGTCGAAGGGACTCTGCCGTCGGAATATTTCAATCCAGACGGATGAATCAACGAGAACCATCAGTAGTATGGTGGTCGTTCCGCATAACGGAGAGGTCTCCTTGCCAGAGACCCGAGTGCGCCAGCCCTAGAATACGTCTAGCTTTAATCCGGCGGACAAAATCATCGAGAGCCTTATTGACGACTCCAGAAAAAGTCCGCTCCCCGCTAAGACGCAAGGCTTCATCAAGCAGATACTCATCCAACACAAGATTTGTGCGTTTCATACACACTGGGATAAAATGAGAGGAGACCCCGGTCAAGGAGGAGGCCCGTCTATAGATCGTCCTCAGCTCACAGCCGCAAAATGGCTCCACGGGTTTCGAGCTGCTGCTGGAGCTTTTTTACATTCAGGGCCTTCGGACCGAGACCGTTTTGTACGGCCAGAGCCGCCGCGGTTCCGGCGGCTTCGCCGGTTGCCATGCAGGGCGGGATTTCTTTGGTGGCGTGATGGACGCGGTGATCGACCGAGATGCAGCGGCCGGCCACCAACAGGTTTGAGAATTCTTTAGGGAGGAGGGAGCGGTACGGAATATAGTAGAGGCTTTCGTATTTGGTCCAATGGCCGGTGATGGCGATCACGTCCTCACAGGGGATGTCCACCTCTTCCCGGCTAAGCATATACTCGCCGACGAGCCGCCGGCTTTCCGTAACCCCGAGTTGGTCGGCAATATGACACAGATAGGCGTGCCGAAAGCCGGGGGCTTCTTTGCGCAGACGATCGACCTCTGCCATGACCTGCTTGCGGCATTCCAACTCGGCATAGGTCAGGTCGTCGGGATCGGTGGCATCAATCTTTCTGGAGACCTTGTCGGTCGCCCCCCAGGGCAATAGGACCTTGTCCTTCCCGATGGTATGGAAAAACCAGCCACCGGCACGAATGGCATCATCCGGGTTTTCGACCCCGCCCATGGAGAACCACAGCCAGGGCAACACCTTTTCTTTTTCATAGGCAGCCCCGGCTGAGACAAAAATATCGCCGTCCCCGCTGGCGTCGATGACGACGTCGGCGAGGATGGCAAAACGGCCGGATTTACTCTGAAACGTCACCCCTGTAATACGGTCGCCCTCGACCAGGGCCTCACAGGCATGTGTGTGCAGCAGCAGTTGGACCTGGGCCTCCTCAACCATGCCGTTCAGGGCAAACTTGAGCTCTTCAGGATCGTAGGCGACCGAATAGCGCACGCGATGCGGGCCATGACCCCAGACCAGCCCCCAGGACCGGGCGCGTTGCACCAGCGCTGTATCCGCGCTGCCCCATTCGTCCTGGGCTGGAAATTGAGCCGCGCCGCGCTGGTGCAAGCGCTCAGTCACTTCCTGGCATAAACCGCCGACCACCTGCCGCCCTCGCCCGTCATCAAGCGTCAGCAGCAGAACAATCATGCCGCCGGTGGCCAGGCCGCCAAGATAGCCGAGGCGCTCAACCAGGATAACGTCCGCCCCCTGGCGGGCCGCGGCAACAGCCGCCGAGACGCCAGCCGAGCCGCCGCCAATCACCAGGACTTGGGTTTCGACCTTCACCGGTGTTGAGCGTGCCGGCTCTTCGATAAAACGCAGCGGCTTTGGCATTGGACCCTCACCCCACCCCTCTCCCAGAGGGAGAGGGAGTCGGGCATCTATCAATATGAATCATTCCAACCCCCAACCCCGAATCCCCAGTCCCCACCTACCACATCTGCCGGAGCAGGCCGAGCAGCGCTTCCTCTCCCCCCTGTTGGTTATGCCACAGGGAACTCTCTTTAATCACTTCCTCGGCAACAATAGGTAGTTCTTCTTCTATAGCCCCCACATCGCGCAGGCGGGTCGGGACATCGAGCGACCGGATAAAGGCTTCAACCGTATCCGCCGCTTCAGCTGCCACGGCCTCAGGACTGCGTCCGTTGGTCTGAATCCCCAGCGCCTCGGCGATCATGCCCTGCTGCTTTAAGGTTTGCGGAGCCAGAAAACGCATGCAGTGGGGGATGCTGATGCACGAGGTTACCCCGTGCGGCACATCCCAACGCGCGCCGATCTGATGCCCGAAAATATGACTCAGGCGTACCCCCACATTGGTCAAGCCGAAGATGGACAACCAGGCGGCGACCTGACATTCACCCCGCGCTTCAAGGTTGTCAGGTTCCGCGATTGACACGGGAAGATAGCGGTGCAGTTTGCGAATGGCCTCCCTGGCCAGCGCGTCCGTCACCGGTTGGGGGTTGACCGACCAGATGGCTTCGATGGCATGATCCAGGGCTTTCATGCCGGTGGCGGTCCAGAGTTGCTTGGGCGTGGGCAGAGTAACTTCGGGATCGAGAATCACCGTCTTGGGGCAAATGCGCGGGTCCGTCCGCAGCCCTTTGACTCGTGTGTCTTCGTCAGTGATGCCGGCGAAGGGAGTAAACTCACCCGCGGACAACGTCGTGGAAATCGCAATCTGGGGCATGGCCTCCTGGGGCTGGCCCTCCTGGAGTAATTCCATGGCCACAATTTTTGCCGCATCAATCGGACTGCCGCCGCCGAACGCAATAAGGGAATCGGCCTGAACCTCTCGCGCCTGGGCGACCGTGGCGGTGACGGTCTGACTCGGCACATGTTGGCGAATGCCGTTATTCGTGCCGGCCCAGCGACCGCCCAGCAGGCTTTCCAGTTTTTTCACCAGGTCGGTCTTGGTCGAAAGGCTGTGGCCCGTGAGGATGAGCGCTCGTTTCTTGCCCAAGCGGTCCAGCTCTTCTGTGACTTTTTCCAGCGCTCCAATCCCAAAAATCACTTTTTCGAGCATGGGGAATTCATATTCGCGAATCATATTGCCTCCTTATGACGCTCGCTGTACTGTGACTCTGCTGACTCTTAATGCGCCGCCATTATTCGGGGGCGGCTTCGGGTTTGTCAATCCGCTGCGACGAACACGACGTCTGCACTCCCATGCTCAGGCAGGGTACAGCTTGCCTGGCACGGTTTTCTTCGACACAGTATAGTCAACTCAACATGGCTGAGGAGGACGATCCATGAAGCGACCCCTGACATTGTTTGTGCTGTTTGGTCTGTGGCTGATGAGTCGGCCGGGACTGGCCCTCGACGAAAGCAAGATTGTTGATCTGACGTATCCGTACGATGAACACACGATCTCGTGGCCCACGGCCACGCCCTATGCACTCGAAGTCGTGGCCGCGCAAAAGACGGACGCGGGCTATTGGTACGCGGCCAATAATATCTGTCTGGCCGAGCATAGCGGTACGCATATGGACGCCCCGATTCATTTTGCGGAAGGCAAACGGACCGCCAGCGAGGTGCCGATCGCACAGCTCATTGGCCCGGCGGTTGTGATTGACGTCAGCGCCAAGGCCGCTCAGGATGCTGATTACCGCGTCACCGTAGCGGATATTCAGGCCTGGGAGTCCACTCACGGTGAGATTCCCCCAGGGGCGCTCGTGCTCATGTTCAGCGGCTGGGGAAAATACTGGCCGGATAAAAAACGCTACTTGGGCACCGACCAGCCGGGGGATGTGGCCAATCTCCACTTTCCGGGCTTTTCACGAAAGGCCGCCGAGTTCCTGGTCTCGCAACGCAACATAGATGCGGTTGGCGTAGATACGCCCAGCCTCGACTCCGGCCAGTCGCAAGACTTTATTGCCCATCAGATTTTGAATGGGGCCAATAAGCCGGGTTTGGAAAATATCGCCAATCTGGACCAACTGCCGCTACGCGGGGCAACGCTTATCGCCCTGCCCATGAAGATCGCTCAGGGCTCAGGCGCACCGGTTCGGATTATTGCGGTTTTACCGTGAGGAAGATGAGGAGGCCCATACTAACCGCGCCTGCGCTGCATCAAGCTGCGCTCGAATACGGGCGAGTTTGGCTTCGAGTCTGTCATGGTGTTCTCGAACTTCGGACAGTCTGGACCTGAGGTCAGCTGGACGTGCGGGATCGTCCTGATTCCTCCCACACAGCCGGCGCTCAACCTCGTCAATGCCTCGTCCGAGGCGGATGACGGCAACCCGCCAGGTGCGGTATTCTGCTCCGAGAGCGCTAACTTGCTGAAGGTCCTGCGCTAATCGGGTGTTGTCATCCATAGTCACAGGTCGATTTGCAGGAGTCACCATCCTCGTAAGAGTCGTTCGAGGTCTTTTCGGTCTATGACTCTCAAAATAACGGCGGTCTGTCCGCGATCTTCAAAAATCGACCGACATGTCCCGGTTCTGAGACGATAAAGTTTGTAGCCTCTGAGCTTTTTAATTTTTGGCGGTCCAGGCCAAGGCATTGTTTCGAGAATCGAGAAATCTTCGGGAATCTGCTTCCTGGCAGCGGAGGGAAGCTGGCGCAGGTCTCGGAGGGCACGCGGGGCGATCTCAACCAGCCGTTGCGCCATTAGTCCGCCAACAGCTCTTTTGCCTGCTGGAGCGATAGGCCACCCTCTTCTTCGTATTCCTGCTTCGCTGCGTCGATCTCCTCAAGAAAATGCGGCTGGGTGAGCACGAGCTCGTCAATATCGTCTTCGGTCAGTTTCACCAGGGCAGCCTGCGGTTTTCCATGTTTCGTCACGATGACTTTCTCTCCTTTGGCCACTCGCTTGAGCACCTCGGGCGTTTGAATCCGGAGTTCTTGAACACTGACAAATTTCATACAACTATCCTTTATGTTACTCAAATGTTCAACTTAAATTAACATGCCGATCAAAGAGGAAGCACGGCCGGGAAAGCAAAGTGCCGTTCCCGCGTCCTTCGCTTTCTGGTACAGTACCCGGCAATCTTCACGAAAACAGGGAGCGTTCACATGGGCGGAACGAAAATAGGTATTGGCTTTGGATTATGGGGGCTCGGCTTACCGAGTCCGGGCACGATCTGTGACTACGCGGAGCGGGCCGAGGATCAGGGGATCGACTCCATCTGGCTGTCCGATCATATTGTGGCGCGCAATCCTTCGTTTGATACGGCCTGTATTATGGCGATGTGGGCCGGCCGCACGAAGCGCATCAAAATGGGCCCGAGTGTGTTGACCATGCCGGCCCGCGATCCTGTTCAGGTCGCCAAAACCTATGCCACCCTGGATTATCTGTCGGGCAGTTGCAATCGGGTGATCATGGCGGTCGGCTTGGGGAGTGACCCCAAGGACTGTCAAGCCTGTGGCGTGCCACTGGAAAACCGGGGCAAACGGATGGCGGAAGCCGTTGCCGTCATGCGCAAGCTCTGGGCAGGCCCCAATGTGACCCATCAGGGCGAGTTTTATCAGTTTGAGGATGTGACCATTGAACCCCGCCCGGCAAAAGGCGGGCTCGATGTCTGGATTGGGGGCGGCAGCGATTTGGCCATCAAGCGCACGGCGCGCTATGGCGACGGCTGGTTTCCGTCGCTCGTCACTCCCCAGGAATATGCGGTTGGGCTGGAGAAGCTAATCGCCTACGGCAAACAGTACGACCGCGAGGTGGACCCGGACGAAACCGGCGTGCTGATTTTCACCCACATCAATGAGAACCAACAGCGGGCCGACGAGGTCGCGCGCGCGTTTTTGTCTGATTTTCCCACCATGTCGGCCGAACCGTTGATCGCCCGCTCGGCGATCGGGCCGGCAGAGGCATGTATGGAGAAAGTCCGGGCGTATATTGACGAAGGCTGTTCCAAATTCGTGCTCTGGCCCATTGCCCCACCGGAGCAGTTGGTAGGCCAAGTCGAGACCTTTGGGCAAAAAATTGTCCCCCACTTCGTCTCGTGATGTTTCTGGCGCGCTAGGAAGAGGTCGCGCATGTCCCCTCTTCCTGCCGCTCGGCTCCCGGAGCCCATTCCTTCATCGTTCATCACTACTTGTTAGCAATCATTATGGACCGTATTGAAAGCAAGATCAAAACGCACTCACCCACATTCCAGGACAACACGGCCCATATGGCCGCGCTAGTGGACAGCCTCAAAAAAGAGCTGGCTGCGGCCCGACTAGGTGGGCCGGAAGCGTCGCGCGAGCGGCATACAGCCCGAGGGAAACTGCTGGCGCGCGAACGGATTGAGGCCCTGCTTGACCCGAATACGCCGTTTCTGGAGCTCTCTCCCCTGGCCGCTCACGGCATGTATGATAGTCCGCCCTCGGCCGGCATTGTCACCGGCATTGGGCTGATTCAGGGCCGCGAGACCGTCATTGTTTCCAACGACGCAACGGTCAAAGGCGGCACCTATTATCCCATGACCGTCAAAAAGCACCTGCGCGCTCAGGAAATCGGCCAGGAGAACAACCTGCCGTGTGTGTATCTGGTGGATTCCGGCGGCGCGAACCTGCCCTTCCAGGCCGATATTTTTCCGGACCGCGAACATTTTGGGCGTATTTTCTACAACGAAGCGCGCATGTCAGCCCTGGGCATCCCGCAAATCGCCGTGGTGATGGGCTCCTGTACGGCCGGGGGAGCGTATGTGCCGGCCATGGCGGATGAGAACGTGATTGTCAAAGGTCAGGGCACCATTTTTCTGGGCGGTCCGCCGCTGGTGAAGGCGGCGACGGGGGAGGAAGTGACCGCGGAAGAACTCGGCGGCGGAGAGGTGCATACGCGGGTGTCCGGCGTAT
Source organism: Binatia bacterium (assembly GCA_963422435.1). Classification (GTDB taxonomy): domain Bacteria; phylum Desulfobacterota; class Binatia; order Bin18; family Bin18; genus Bin18. The sequence goes on from OY729511.1 coordinate 3,802,755, forward strand.
CGGACCACCTGGCCGAAGATGATACCCACGCCCTGGAAATCACCCGCGCTATTTTTGAGAATTTACCTCGACCCCAGAAATTCCCGCTTGACCGGGAAACGCCGGAAGACCCGGCCTATGACCCGGCCGAGCTGTACGGCGTGATCCCGCACGATACCCGCGTCCCGTACGATGTCCACGAGGTCATTGCGCGTCTGGTCGATGGGAGCCGTTTTCACGAGTTCAAACCGCGCTACAGCCCAACGGTCGTCACGGGGTTTGCTCGCCTGCACGGTTATCTGGTCGGTATTGTGGCCAATAATGGCGTCCTGTTCTCCGAGTCGGCCCTCAAAGCCACCCACTTTATCGAGCTGTGCGGTCAGCGAAAAATTCCGCTGCTGTTCCTCCAGAACATCACCGGCTTTATGGTCGGCAAGCAGTATGAGCAAGGAGGTATTGCTAAAGATGGGGCGAAAATGGTCCACGCCGTGGCCAACGCCCAGGTGCCCAAGTTCAGCGTGCTCATTGGCGCGTCGCATGGCGCGGGCAACTATGGGATGTGTGGTCGGGCGTATTCTCCACGCTTGCTCTTTATGTGGCCGAATTCCCGGATTTCGGTCATGGGCGGAGAGCAGGCGGCGTCGGTTCTGCTGACCGTCAAGTTACAGCAACTGGCGGCCAGAGGAGAGACGATGAGTGCCGAGGAACAACAGGCATTTACCGCGCCAACGCTGGCGAAATATGAGGAAGAGGGGGCCCCCTACTACGCTACCGCGCGGTTGTGGGATGACGGCATCCTTGACCCCAGAGAGACCCGGGACGTCCTCGGGCTCAGCATTGCCATGTCGCTCAACGCGCCCATTCCCGACCATCAGGTCGGAGTCTTTCGCATGTAACGCGGGGGGGCCCCGCTTATCCAGACGGCCCAGACTCGCTATAGTGTTTTCATTCTCCTCTTGGCAATAATGGCATATGCAGTAAGGAGCGGTATACTGGCATGAGCTCGCGACGCACCCTGCACGACAAGAGTCGCACAGAATCGGACTCTCAGACAGCGCAGCACTCACCAGACGGTATCCAGGAATACGTACGCAAGATTCTCCACCACATGGGCGAAGATCCGGACCGGGAAGGCTTACTCAAGACTCCGCAGCGGGTGGCCCGTGCGTTTGAATATCTCACCAAAGGCTATCAACAAGACCCGAAAGAAGTTATTAACGGGGCCATCTTCACCGAAGAAGACTACTCCGAAATGATTGTCGTCAAAGACATCGACTTCTTCTCGATGTGCGAGCACCATATCCTGCCCTTTTTTGGCCGCGCCAACGTGGCCTATATTCCGGACAAACATATTGTGGGGATCAGCAAAATTGCCCGCCTGGTTGACGTGTACGCCCGGCGCTTGCAGGTCCAGGAACGACTCACAACCCAAGTCGCGAATACCCTCATGGAAGAGCTGAAACCGCTCGGCGTTGGTGTCATCATCACCGCCGAACACCTGTGCATGCGGATGCGGGGCGTGGAAAAGCAGAACTCGATCGTCACGACCAGCGCCACCCTGGGCGCCTTTCGGACCCATCAGGAGACCCGCGAAGAGTTTATCACCCTCGTCAATGGGCGTCAGCGTTGAGGCAGGTAGGCTTGGGCGAAGACCCCAATGGCGTTGTCGAGATTCAGTAAGGCGATCTGGTAGGTATAGGTCTGATCGATCAACTGCGTCCGGACCTGGTTGAGCGCATTGAGTGCGGTGTTGACGTCGAGGCTGGTCGAGAGTCCGACCCGGTATTGTTTCGACGTCATCTCATAATTCTCGCGGGCAAGCGCGACCTCTTTATGCAAGGTCTCCAGCGTGGCGTGTAAGGTCTCAACGCTTAACAGCGCCTCCCGGACTTCGACCCGAATCTGTTTCTCCAGTCCAGTCACGCGCAGCTTCGTCTGAGAGAGCGTCTCGTTGGCCTCGAGCAAGTCGAGTTCCCGACTGCCGCCGTCAAAGAGCGGCCAGCGGAGATTCACGAACAGCGTCCAGAATTCATCCCGGTTGGCAAAAGTCTCCGGATCAAGCCGGGGATAGGAGAACTGAGCATCGACCTGCGGAAGGTAACGGGTCAGCACTAAGTTCTTGCGTTCGTGGGCGACACGGACGGCGAGATTCTGAGCGCGCAGGTCCTGGCGGTGGGCATATGCTTGGTCAAGCAGGCTGACATAGTCACTCCCGACTGCCTGGGGTGGCGTGGGTTCCAGCACCCCGACCGTTTCCGACAGGCCCACGGTTCGGGCGAGAACCGTACGGGCGAGTTTCAGACGGTTCCGATCAACGACAAGGGCACGGCCGGCGCGTTCGACGGCAACCTCAGCGCGCAATATGTCGGTCTTCGTCACCTCACCAACGCGAAATCGGACATGCGCCCGCTGCAGTTCCTCTTGGGCGAGGTTCAGGGTATCCTGCGCGACCTTGACTTGAGCCTCAAACCGCAACACTTCGTAGTAGGCTTGGGCAACGCCGAACAACACACCACGAATGGTGAACTCGTAGCGCTCCTCCTCCTCGCGCACCGCGTCTTTGCCGAGTCGCCAAGACGGGAAAAACGAAGGTTCAATTAGCGGCTGGGTGACCTGAAACGTGCTCAGCCAGTTGTTCCGTGGGCGGATGACCGAGGAACCACCAAAAAGGCCCCGCGCTTCAGGCGGCGCATTAAAGGCGATCTCATCTTTGTTGCGGGAATAGGAACCGCCGATTTCCCCGCGTGGCGTCATCAGTGCCACGGCCCGCCACGGCAGGAGCTTCGCCTTTGCCAGTTCGCGCGCCGCTATGGCGACCTGTTCCTCGTTGACCACAGCCAACCGATACGCCTCTTCCAAAGCAATCACCCGGCTCGGCCGCTCGGCAAGAGGGGAGATGGTCGCAGTCGCTCGTGTTGTGGCTTGCTCCGCCTCCTCTGACTGGGGGGTCTCGACAGCGGCTTGTGCAGCCATATCCGGCGGCAGCGCTTTCGACTCTACGGCCGGTGTGGCCGCGGGAAACGCCGACTCCTCCTCTGCGACACGAACGACGGACTTTTCGGGCTCAGCTGTAGCGCCGGCCCGAGGGATTTCGTCTGCGGGAGGACCGATTGCAATCTGCAAACGTGGCGGATCAGATAAGCGTATCGCCTGACACGACCGGGCGGAAGCCAGGTCCAGAACAACCCGGACTGTATCGGCTCGGAACTGGGCCGCCCGGACCTGAAGAAGCGCTGCCGAGTCGACAGCCACATAGCGCTGAGCCTGCCGGTCGAGTGTGGCGGGAGTCAGGTCCACATAGCAGCGGTCCTTGAGGTTACGCTGGATGTCTCCGGGCAGCGTCGTTTGCGAGAAGGACACTGACTCTGACAGGGCAATCATCACGTGGTCCGCCTCGGCGGTTATCGACCGGACGGGGTAGGAAGAGGCGACAGCCGCCGGGGCGAGCAGGAGCACGCACACGCCAACCCAGCCCCCTGCCCACCACAAGGGGGCGTATTTGAAGAAACAGTATGGCGGGAAAACGTGCGTCATTGAGTCACATCATGGGCCGGACGTTGCGCCCATCGAGACGCTGAGCTGGATAGATGAGCGGTGCGTTAGGTACACTCGGCGACTATCCGAAATGCCTATACGGCGCAATGGGATGAACTTACCATCCTGGCCGACCGGCGGCCGAAGAACCCGACTCTTGGCCTTTTTCCTGCAGTAGGTACAGACCGCGGGGTGCCAATTGAAGCGTCTTTTCATCGATCGCCTGCCGGCTGAAAAGACGTGACTGGGGAACTGCCCCCTTGGGTGTCTGTTGATCGAGAAGGCTTAATTGAGACCTTGGCCCCTCGGGCGTCTGCTGATCAAAGAGGCTGATGGCTTGCGCCGGTCGGGTTTCGGACGAAAACGGAGTGCGCAGGTCCAGATACTCGAGCGCTCCGGAGGCATGAAGTGCAGCAGCAGGTTCCTGCTGAACGACCCGATCTCCCTGCGGTTCAGGTAGGGGCTCCCGCCGGAGCGCCTGGGTCGGCGGTTCCGCTGGCCTGAAGCGTGCGTCAGCCGTATTGGCCGGTTGCGTCGAACGGCCAACAATAATCTGGAGCCGGTCCGGGTTCACCGCTTGCTTGACCTGGCAGGGCTGAGCGGTGAGGAGATCAAGAACGACGCGCACCGTCTGGGGCTGAAACTGGGCCACCCGGACCTGTTGGACCCGTTGCGCATCCCAACGTACCAGCGCTCCACCTGTTGCCCTAACACTCCGGCCACATCAACGTAGCAGCGGTCGGCACGCCCATGCAGCGGGTCCTTTGGCAACGCCGCCTGCGTATAGACTGAAGCGGCTGACAGATGGACCGTGACCTGTTCGGCCGTGACCTCTATGGACTGAACGGTCGCCCTGCTCCCGTCGTCCGCCGCAGATCTCCCGGTCTGCCACACGGCCAGGAAAACGGTCATACACAGCAACAACGCTAGTCTGGAAGACGGCATGATGGCGAATCCTCTGACGCAAGGCAGTCTGAACAGTTTCTACCCATACGAGATCCTGTATAAAAAGGGGAGGAGATCGGTAAGCCGGATTCTGTGTCCTTCCCTAATAAGGAAAGGGAACGGTCATTCCTCTAGGCGTATCGTTACCGATACGCTCGAGCGATCGAACCCAGAGGGAGAGTGGGGCGACTCTTGCCCATAATATGGACTCCTCTTATTTGATCTTGCTCCAGGTGGGGTTTACCCAGCGTCCTTGATCTCTCAAGGAATTGGTGAGCTCTTACCTCACCTTTTCACCCTTACCAGCGGAATTGCTGGCGGTCTCTTTTCTGTGGCACTTTCCCTGCCTTACGGCAGGCTGTCATTAGCAGCCACCCTGCCCCACGGAGTCCGGACTTTCCTCGCTCCTGCCGTGCAGGACCGCGACCGTTTAATCTCCTCCCACACTGTGTTACGCGTCGGACGCGCCGTCTGCCTCGACCCGTATGTACACAATCCGTCCACAGTAGGGATGCGGACAGTGGAATATCTCACTGCTGCCCTGCATCTGGCTACTCTGAATCTGATTACACATATGGGGCGGAATCCGCATATAGCAGCCCTGACAGGTTCCGTCGCGTACTTCCACGACCGCCAGGGCCCCACGATTGCCGAAGATGCGCTCATACCGCGCACATAAACTCGCGTCCAAGTCCGCCACGAGTTGTTCCCGTTGCCGGCGGTCGGTCTGCGCCTCCTCTTCCAAGGTCGCGATTTGTGTTTCTGCCTGGAGCGTCTCCTCAGCGAGCTGCGCTTGGAGCTCTTCGAGGCGCATTTGGACGTCGGCGAGTTGTTGCTGCTCCTCTTCGAGTTGCTGCATCACACTCAGGATACTTTCTTCGATCTGGCCATTCGCCTCTTTCATCAATTCGATTTCACGCTGGAGGGCGAGCTGCTCACGTTCATTCCGCACCCGGTTCAACCGGACCCGCTTCTCTTTGATCTTTTCTTCCTCCAGCTTGAATTGTCCATCCGTCTCGCGCTGTTGGCTTTCCAGCTCGCTGATACGCTGTTGCCGCTCTTCGGCCTGCCGCTGCCGCATCTCCTTCTCAGACCTGACAGCGGCAACCTGCTGATGGAGGTCTTCCAGTTGCTGCTCTTTCCGCTGTAGGTACTGATCAAGCTCCTGTAGGCTGACCAGCTGGGCGATCTGCGTGGTCAATGCTGACCTCCTTTCACACCTGGCTTTCGGGGAGAGGCCCCCCTCCGTCTTGTATGGGCCCACCAGGACTCGAACCTGGGACCAACCGGTTATGAGCCGGTTGCTCTAACCAACTGAGCTATGGGCCCATCTCTCCGCCTCAGCGGCCCTTTGTATACCATGCTCCTCGCCGTTTTCCTACGACCTCCCTAATGCGCACAAGGCTTCGAGCCGCTGGCGGACGCCAGCATCGTCTCCACGCAGTTCCGCCTCCCGAATTTCTCGTTGAAGTCGGACTCGCCTAGACTTGTGTTGCACCTGCCGGATTTTCTCAACGCAGTCCCGCATCAGTTGCTCCTGCGTCGCCGCGCGTTCTTCAGATTCTTCTTCGCTGAGCATTTTTGAGACATAGTCAGCGACTCTTTTTGGTAAACGAGCGAGAAACGCGCCAATGTCGATGCTGGTGTGGTCGGCCTGCTGCCAGGCTTGCGCGATATCTGCGGCGACCTCGCCCCACTCTTGAAAGGCGGGAATCAGATTGCGCGCGCAGACATGCGTGACGACCTGCCGGTCTACGAGCATGAGTTGGACTAATTCCAATTCAGCCGAAGAAGGGGTGCTGCCCGGCCTTGACAGCGGCTGGTCGGGAGACGGCGGGCCGGGCCGAGGGGTCCGGTTCGGTCGGAGCCGGCGGAGTTCTTCTTCGCTGACACCAAAACGCTGCGCCACCTGGGTGAGCAGCGCTCCCCGGGCCAGGGTGTCGGTCATGGGCGACAGGACAGCGACGGCGGCTTTTGCCGCTTGGGCACGCTGAAAAGCCGAGGCCTCAGGGGGCGGGGCATGTTGCGTAAAATAGAACTCTTCTAATGGCGAGGCCGCGTCGATTAATTCTTCGAGCCCCTCCCGCCCATAGGCTTGTCCGAACGAGTCCGGGTCCTCGCCCTGAGGCAGGAAAACCCCGCGCCCGGTCAGTCCGGCTTCAACACACAGTGGAAAGGCCCGGGTCGCTGCCCGACGGCCGGCCTCGTCACCATCAAAAAAAATATAGATGTCCGTCGAGAAGCGTTTGAGCAGGCGTAATTGCTCCAGGGTCAGGGCGGTTCCGAGCACGGCGACGGTCTCGCGAAAGCCGCCTTGTACGAGCGCCAGGAGGTCGGTATAGCCTTCAACCACGAGTACCCGGCCGGTCTCGCGCATGCTCTCTTTGGCCTGAAAGAGGCCGTACAGCAGCGACCCTTTCTTATACAGGGCCGACTCGGGCGAGTTGAGATATTTGGGCTGTGGCCGCTCTCTGCCCGCCTCTCGCCGCGGGTCAGGCAGCAGGCGGCCACCAAATCCGACGGGCCGACCGGTCACATCGGTAATCGGAAACATGAGGCGATGGCGGAATTTGTCGTACCACTGCTGGGCCCCCGCTCTGCTCTGTTCGTCCCGCCCGGTACGTTCGCCAATCAGTCCCAATGCGGCGGCTTTGTCCAGGGGCGCGCGTTGGTTGGTGAGAAAACGAACGAGGCCGTTCCAGCCGACGGGCGCGTAGCCAAGCCGGAAGCGCTCGGCCACGTCCGTAGGGATGCCGCGCTCGGCCAGATAGCGGCGCGCCGCGGCTCCGGCCTTATCAAGCAGACAGCGACGGAAGTAGGTTTTGGCCAAACTCGTCAGCCGGTAGAGACGGGCCTGTTCTCGCGCCTGCGGATCGTCGGGCGACTGGGACAGCGAGACCCCGGCTTTTGCGGCGAGTCGTCGCACGGCTTCCGGAAAGGAGATGCCTTCAAGGCGGCATAAAAAAGTAAACGCATTCCCCCCTTCCCCACAGCCAAAACAGTGAAAAAAACCACGCTCGTCATTCACGCTGAACGACGGTGTCTTTTCCTCGTGGAACGGACACAGACCGGTATAGTTCTTGCCCGCTTTGCGCAGAGAGACATAGACGGAAATCACCTCGACGATACTGATTCGGGAGCGAATCTCAGTCAGGGTCTCTTCGGGGATTTTGGATGCCATAGCGCTTCTGCGCATCACTGAGGGCGACCGGGGAAGGCGCTGAAAAAGAAAACACCCACCTTATTCAAGTGGGTGTTTTTCAGTCCGTTCTCTCTCAATCAATGCGGTACATCGTCTTAATACATTGATCGACTCGCCCGGCGTAACGCACGTTTTCGGGCAGCAATGGCCTTTCGCTTACGCCGGACACTCGGCTTCTCGTAGTGTTCGCGTTTTTTCAACTCTTGCAGAATGCCGGCCTTTTCACACTGCTTCTTAAAACGGCGAATGGCACTCTCAATGGGCTCGTTCTCTTTGACTCGTACACCTGCCATACGACTGACTCACCCCCTCCCGGCTGGGGACCCTTTGTTGGATTGCTCCTTTGTTCATCTTAGGGGTTTTCCTCAGAAAGTCAAGAGATTGGGGGACTTACGGCCTTGACAGGCAAACCGCCCCTACGCTAAGGGGGTCCCAGAGCTGCATTCAAGGAGGTCTGTTTCATGGAGTTCAAAGAAGTCATTGGCCGGCGTCGCTCTATCCGCTACTTCCTCCCCTACCGTCCGGTTGAGCGGGAAAAAATCCAAACGATTATGGAGGCGACACGGCTCTCGTCCTGTGCGGTCAATGCTTCATTTCTCCGGGCCATTGTTGTGGAACGCGATAAACTTGCGGCTGAGGACCTGGAAGCGCTCAAGGTTCCTACAACCACCCTCCAACTCGACATGGCTCCGGTACATATCTACTTTTACGGCAACCTCAACGCGATTCAGGAAAGCCACGGGCAGACCCTCAAAGAACTCTTTGATGTCGGCGCACTCAACCCCACTCACGGTTGGAGCCATAAATTCATTGAGGAGACTGTCTGGGCGCAAATTTTGGATCCGATTTCAAAGGACCCCGCTATTAATCCCATTGCGGTGTCCATGGATAGCGGAGTCGCGATGAATCAAGCCCTGCTGACCGCGTTTGATGAAGGACTGGGCGCCCTGCTGACCGCGTTTAATGCGGAAAAGGCCAAAGCGATATTCAAGGTTCCGGACCATTTTCTGCCGCTCTACGCCATGCTGATTGGCTATCCGGCCGAATCCTGGGAGGCGGGTGGACAACGGCCACGCCCCGCGTTTGAAAGCCTGTATTTTGAGGGAGAATATGGTGTGCCGATGAAGCGTGACCCAGCCGTCGTTGAACAGCTCAAACAGGATCGTATGATACAGGAGCCCGCGCCGCTCCCGTGGCGTAAGGATGAGGTTCGGGCGCTCTCCCGTATGTTTGGCCTGCCTGAGTGAGGGGCGGCATCCAGGACGGGAAGACAAGGTATCCGTCCTGGAACTCTCAAGTAAAGAGGTATTGTACGCAAATTCCACGTCTTTCTCTCCCCGCCCATATTCGCCAGCAGTTCAATCGTATCCAACCGTTTTCCATTATGGCGCAGGCCTGCGCCGTCGGCATTATCACCGGCTGTGGTGCCATTCTGTACGACGCGCTGATTCATCTGGTCCAGGGGGTTGCGCTGAGTTCGGACGACCGGCCGCTCCATGTGCTTCCCGAGTTGCCCTGGTATCGCATTCTGCTGATTCCCACACTCGGCGGACTGGCGGTCGGGCTGGTCGCCCTTTTTCGTTCGCGAGACGCGCAAGGACACGGGGTCCCGGAAGTCATTGAGTCGGTTGCCTTGGGGAATGGGAAGTTGCGCTGGCAGACGGCCCTTGCCAAATCCGTTTCTTCTGCCCTCACTATTGGTTCTGGAGGCTCAGTCGGACGCGAGGGTCCCATCGTCCATATCGGGGCCTCGCTTGGCTCGGTTCTTGGCCAATTGCTCAAAGTGCCGCCCAATCGACTGCCGACCCTGGCCGGCTGTGGTGTCGCGGGTGGTATTGCGGCGGCTTTTAATGCGCCTATTGCCGGGGCCTTTTTTGCGCTTGAGGTCGTGATCGGTAATTTCGCCATGCCGGCCTTTGGCCCGGTGATGTTGTCTTCCGTCCTTGCCACGGTTGTGAGCCGGGCCTATTTTGGCGATCATCCCGCGTTTGTGGTCCCCGCCTATGCACTGCTGAGCACCTGGGAGTTGCCGTTCTATCTTGGACTCGGAATTGTGTGTGGCCTCGGCGGCCTGGCCTTTATGTCCATCCTGGATCGTCTGGAAAAAGAGGCCAAAAAGATCACCCTGCCTGAGACGATCAAGCCGGCGCTGGGCGGATTCCTGGTCGGCTGTCTGATTCTTATTGCCCCGCATGTGTACGGCACGGGCCACGGCACCATGGATATCATGCTGCGGGGTGGCCTGGACTGGTCATATTTGCTGCTGCTCTTCCCCGTCAAAATAGCGGCAACGAGCCTGACCCTGGCATCGGGGGGCTCAGGCGGACTTTTTTTCCCGGCGCTCTACCTCGGGGCCGTATTGGGCAGTCTGTGGGGCGTAATCGGCGGGGCCGTCTTTCCCGCGATTACCGGTCCGAGCGGCGGTTACGCACTGGTCGGCATGGCCGCCTTCTTGGCCAGCGTAGTGCACTGTCCGATCACCGCCTTCCTGCTGCTCTTCGAGATGACCACTGACTATCACATTATCTTGCCCCTGATGGTCAGTGGTACGGTGAGCACGGTGGTTGCCAAACTCTTTCGGGAGGAATCGATTTACACCTTACAGCTCCTACGACGTGGCATTGACATCAGGCGGCGCGAACAAACCTTGATGCAGGGTTTTACCGTAGGCCAGGTCATGCGCCCAGAGCCACCAACCTTTCAAGAAGGGGCCCCTTTTCCCGAGGTCATGGACCATTTCCTGGCCAGCACGCTGCCGTTGAGCTTTGTGGTTGACAGCAGCCACCGCCTCCTCGGAACCATCTCTATTCACGACGTGAAGGCCACCCTTCAGGATGACAGTTTGACGCCGCTCGTCGTGGCGGTTGACTTGGCTCGACCGCCGGACGCGATCACGACCGCCCAAGAAACGCTGGCCCGCTGTCTCGAAAAGTTCAGCGTGAGTGAACAAGAGTATTTGCCCGTTCTTTCGGCTGATCGGAAATTAGAAGGGATGGTTTCGCGGTACGATGTGCTAGATCTCTATAATCGAGAGATATTACGCAACGAATACCTCGGCGTCAGTCTCCGGTCCGAAGCGCTCACAGAGATGGTCCACCAACAGGTGCATTTGCCGTATGAATATATCGTCGAAATCGTTCCTGTCCCTCCGCCGCTCATTGGGAAAACGCTGGGCGAGTCTCAGTTGCGCAGGCGGTTTAATGTAACGGCTATCGCCGTTCGCCGGGGCGGCTTCCATAGTCCAGACGAACTCCCCGACCCCGACATCCCCTTACGCCAGGAGGACTCTCTGGTGCTTGTTGGTCGTACGGAACACCTGCGTCGATTAGCCGAGAGGACAGAGGAGACGACGCAGGCACGAGGCTGATAGGCTGGCCCTGAGGACACATCATGTGTACAAACACCCCATCTCAAACTCGCTCTCTCAGATATCGGAACCATGCGTAGCGCCTGGTATACACCCCTCACAGACCTACTCCAAACCGGCCGAGAGGGACTGACCATTGCCCTGGCCTGTGGTGTCGGTCTGCTGGTCGGCGTTGCGGCCATTGCCTTTCACGAACTGCTCCATTTAGTCCAGCGGATCGCCCTTGGCGGCGATTCGCCCCTCTCGGTTCTCCCGACGCTGGCGTGGTATTGGAAAGTCGGGCTGCCGACCCTGGGTGGAGCCCTGGTTGCGCCGATCGTCTATAAGTGGGCGGTGGAGGCCAGAGGGCATGGCGTCCCTGAGGTGATGGAAGCCGTGGCGCTGCGTGGCGGGATTATGCGCGCCCGGGTGGCCTTTGCCAAGGCGCTTGCCTCCGCGGTGACCATTGGTACGGGCGGCTCAACCGGCAGAGAAGGTCCGGTTATCCAAATCGGGTCGGCCCTAGGATCGACGTGTGGACAACTCTTGGGTCTTACCCCTGAACGCATCCGGACCCTTGTCGGCTGTGGGGCCGCGGGCGGCATTGCCGCCACTTTTAATGCGCCTATTGCCGGAGCATTTTTCGCACTCGAAGTGATTCTGAGGAATTTCGCCATTCCGACCTTCGCACCGATCGTCCTCTCCTCGGTGTTAGCCACCGCCATCTCTCGGGCCTATCTGGGGGATGCACCCGCATTTGTCGTCCCGGAGTACACCTTGGTGCACTATGGGGAAGTCCCGCTGTATGCCGTACTCGGCATGCTGATGGGTTTGGTGGCCGTAGTGTTTATCTGGGCACTGTATAAAAGCGAAGATTTGTTTGAGCGCAGCCCGCTTCCTCCCTTCTCCAGAACAATCGTGGGTGGTCTGTGTGTGGGAGGGCTGCTGCTGATCGCACCGGAGGTCTACGGGACGGGCTTTGAAGCCATGTCTCGCCTCCTGCATGAGACCACCGCATGGCGGATGCTGATCTTCCTCTTTTTGCTCAAGCTCCTCGCGACCTGCACAACGTTGGGGTCCGGCGCTTCAGGGGGGATTTTCTCGCCGTCGCTCTTTCTTGGTGTGGTGGCAGGAGGACTCTTCGGGCAACTCGTCCACTTCGTCTTTCCAAACGTAACCGCCACGCCTGCGGCCTATGCCATGATTGGTATGGGTGCGGTTGTTGCCGGGACAACGCACGCACCGGTGACCGCCATTCTTATGCTGTTTGAGTTAACCGATGGCTACCAAATTATTCTTCCGGTTATGATTGCGTGTACCCTGAGTACAGTGACGGCGCGCTATCTCCATCCCCATTCGATTTATACCCTTAAGCTCGCCCGCCGTGGCATTTCTCTCTCATTAGGCCGGGAAGAGACGGTGATGCGCTCCTTTCACGTCGCAGATGTCGTGCATGCCCCGGCCCCGACGCTGCCGGACGATACCGCCTTTCAGCAGGTCATTGGCCGCGTCCTCGGCGCACCCCACCCCTCCTACTATACCGTCAGCCCCGGCGACCAACTCACCGGTGTCATTTCGTTGCACGACATAAAAACCTTCCTCAACGAAGGAGGACTTGACGGTCTCGTCGTGGCGCGTGACATGGCCCGTCCGGTCCACACCGTCGCCCATATGCACGAGTCCCTGACAGACTGCTTGCGCAAATTCCGTGAGACCCAACTCGATTGTTTGCCGGTCACAGCGGACGCGACCAGTACCCAGGTAATTGGCGTTGTCACTCAGACCGACCTGCTTGAGGTCTATGATCGAGAAGTCCTGCGCAAAGAATTTCTCGGGACGCTGCCGGACCCGACCGCCCAGGACGAAGGAACGCTAGCGATGCCGTCCCAATATACGATTCTGGCCCTGCCGGTCCCGGTCCCCTTTCGGGAGAAAACCCTGCAGGAACTGAACCTGCGTGTCCGCTATGGCATAACGGTACTGGCCGTCCGCAACACAACTCGGACCGGCTATGAAGACCGTCTCCCCCAGCCGGACCAGCCGCTCCGGGAAGACGAGACGCTCATCCTGGCCGGTCCGAGAGAGGACATGACCCGGCTCCAGCGGGAAGCTCAGGCGGCTCCACTCTCCCGGGCATAGCCCGAGGGCTCCTTCGCAGGGTAGGAACGACGCTGACCGCGCTCAGGGGACGTCAGACAGCGGTATCGTTGTTGCAAGCTGCCTCGCAAATATCCCCGGATCAGCCGTAGGCAAGGAGCAGACGTGCTGTTCACACACGTAGGCCGTCACTTTGCCTTTGATTGCTCGCTTCGCCTCAAGCCACGGAACGACCTGCTGGTGGGTGGTGAGTTCGGCTCCCTGCGTCACAATAGTCAGGACACGATTTGGTAAGAACTGTCGGCGCAATTGCGCCAAGAAAGGCTCAGCCGTATCGTCTGTTGACGCTTTGACAATCGCAATTTCTTTCGGACGGTCCAGAAAAAAATCGAGCGTGCTGAGCATACGGGGCATGCTGGTCGGGCGTTGCTTCAACGCGGAAGCAAACGCCTGGAGACAGCGCTGCGCGCGCTGGCGATAGCTGGCCTTCATAGTCCATTCCGCCAGCCGCAGGAGGTTGTGCGCAGCCACCGCATTACTCGACGGTTCAGCCCCATCGTACGCGGGCTTTTCACGGGCAAGGAGTTGCTCGGCATCATTCGCGGTCAGGAAGTAGCCCCCGTTGTTGTTATCCCAGAAATGGGTGTCCTGTATCGCTTGCAGAGCGATGGCTTCCTGCAGCCAGCGCAGTTCAAAGGTCACCTCGTAGAGATCGAGCAAGCCGGCAATGAGACAGGCATAATCATTGAGGTAGGCCTCTCCACCTATCTGTGTCCCCAGCGCGCTGTGTCGCAGCCGCCCGTCTCGTTTCAGCTGCGTCAGCAGAAACGTCGCGGCGTGCCTTGCTCGCGTGGCATAGTCGGGAACGTTCAAGATGTGCGCCCCTTTGGCAAACGCCGAAATGGCGAGGCCGTTCCACGCCACAAGCACCTTGGTGTCCGTGTGAGGCGCACGACGCTTCTGGCGCGCTCGGTAGAGAATCGCGCGGGCCTCTTGGCGCTCACGCTGCGCCTGATCCAGAGTGAGTCCCAGCTCTTTTGCCACCGTCTCAAGCGGACGCGCAACATGAAGAATATTCGCGCCCTCGAAATTCCCCTGGCGCGTCACGCCATAATGGGACTGGACCAGCCGGAGCTGTTTTCGACTCAGAAGCGGTTCGAGTTCGGGCAGCGTCCAGATAAAGAATTTTCCCTCTTCTCCCTCGCTATCGGCATCCGTGGCCGAGTAAAACCCACCGCCCGGTGCGCTCTGCTCGCGGTCGAGATACTCCAGGACTTCCCGGGCGATGCGGGCGAAGTCTTCCCGCCCGGCGCGTTGATACCCTTCAAGATAGGCGATCGCGAGCAGTGCGTTGTCGTACAGCATTTTCTCAAAATGCGGGACGCGCCACTTTTGATCCGTGGCATAACGGTGAAATCCACCGCCGACCTGATCGTATATCCCACCGGCCGCCATGGCCTCCAGGGTCTGCACCACCATGTTCTGCATCTCGGGGTCATTGGTCCGGCGACTGTAGCGCAAGAGGAATTCCAAGGTGACGCTGCGCGGAAATTTCGGCGCCTCACCAAAACCCCCGTACTGCGTATCAAAACGTGCGGTGAACTGTTCGGCGGCCTGTGTCAAAGCGGTCTGGGTCGGCTGCTCGGCTGACGCCTCCGGGACAAGGGCCGCTCGGATGCTCTGCGTCAGGTTCTGCGCTATCGTGGCCACGTGGTTCGGCTCTTGGTGATAGACCGTTTGCAAGCGGGACAGCAGGGTGAGCAGTCCGGTCGGCTGCCCACGCCCGCCATCGCGCGGCGGGAAGTAGGTGCCACCATAAAAGGGGCTGCCATCAGGGGTAAGCCACACGGTCATGGGCCAGCCACCTCGCCCGGTCAGCATGTGGACGGCTGTCATATAAACGCCATCTACGTCCGGCCGTTGTTCGCGGTCAACTTTGATCGCGATATAGTGGTGGTTCAGGTATTCGGCAATCGCGATGTCCTCAAAAGACTCCCGCTCCATCACGTGGCACCAGTGGCAGGTCGAATAGCCGATGGACAGGAAGACGGGTTTGTTCTCTTTTTTTGCGCGGGCAAAGGCGTCCTCTCCCCACGGATACCAATTGACCGGATTGTGAGCATGCTGGAGAAGATAGGGGCTCGGTTCGAGGATCAGTCGGTTCGTATACTGCGGACGACTATCTTCAAAGAGATGCTGGGTTCGGGGCGTATACCCGTCTCCTTGCGCTCGGAGTGCCCGGTCAAGCTGTTGCCGCACCGCCGCCGGAAACGGCTCCATACCGGGCAGCGCTTTGGGCGCGGTTGCTGCCAGAGCATGAGTCAAGAGGAGGAGGCTCGCCCCGATGACCCCGTAGTATATGATCCGCATGGAAATCCTCGCTCTCGCTTATTCGTTTCAGAGGAGACCGGCCCGTGTTGCTGCTGGCTCCCACTAACAGGCTATACTCGAATGTTCTCGTCTGACTGACGGTTTTGTCGCCCTGTGGACGATTCTCCGCTGCCATATTCTTGAAGCCGACGAGCGTGTGGAGGTGTAAGACCACGCTGTTGGGCCTCGCGAGCCGTTCCCCAGCTCCGTCAAGTCCTTTTCGTTTTCTTCCGGTTTTTCGTTTTTGAGGCGGCTGTCACGCACTGCCGGAAAATTCGGTGCCAATTGGTCACCGTCCCGAACTGCTGCACGTACGATTCAAGGCCAAGTAAGGCCCGAACTAAGAAGAGCCTGTGCCCGGGCGTCTTAAAGATTCGATGCCGAAGACTGATATTGGTCACCTCCCTGGCCCTCTCCCCCGCGTGAAAGTCGCGTGGATCGTAAGGGCGGTCTTCCAGGACGGGCTCAAAAAGAAGATACATGATCCGAACAAGCGGCTCAGGATCATCACCAGGATCGAGATAGCCAAGCGCAAGGAAACAACGCGCCATGGTTTTTTCGTCTCGCGCTAAGACGGCTTGCGCCAGCCGACGATAGTCGGCTCGAATCGCCTCCGGGAAAAGACGCACACTGCCAAAATCCAATATGGCAATCTTGGGATGGTAGGTAATCAGGTAATTCCCAGGATGCGGATCAGTATGGAGCACTCCAAAAGAACAGATCTGCTGCCAGGTAATCTCAAAATATTTCACCGCCACCCAGTCCTTGAGCTCTCGATCAACGCCGAGCGTTAGAACATCGTTGAATTTGTAGCCCTCGATACATTCCAGGGTTAAGACGCGCCGCGAGGAGAAATTCGGATAGACACGGGGAATGATGACTTCGCTGTCGCCGGCGAAGAGACGCTGAAAGATCGCAATGTTTTTGGCTTCATTGACATAATCGAGCTCTTCTCGTAAGCGTTCCTCCATTTCCTGATGGAGCTCAGCCGCATCAAAGTTCTGACGCATGACATCGCGGAGGACGAGGGTCAAAGCGCTGAGCAGCGCCTTCAGGTTCTTGAGGTCCTGTTCCACGGTCTCGTCAACCCCTGGATATTGGACCTTCACAACCACCTCTGCGCCGCTCCGGAGTTGGGCCCGGTGGACCTGTCCAAGCGAGGCTGCGGCAAAGGCTGTTTTGTCAAAGCGCTGAAAGAGCTGTTCCGGGGCTTTTCCAAGCTCGGCTTTGACCTGGGCTCGGATGAGATCGTAATCCATCGGTGGGACGGACGACTGGACGACCGCGAGAATATCGAGGACCTCGGTCGGAAAGAGATCGCCGCGCATGCTCAGCATTTGAATCAGCTTCATGAATGCGCCGCGGAGTTCATGGGAGCCTTCCACAATCTTCAGCGCGTTTTTGAGATGCAGGTCTACCAGCTCCTGCTCTTTTTCACCCGCGGACTGGAAGGGCTGTTTCAGGGCGTTCCAGGCGTAGCTCCCGCTGACCGCAGTCGCGAGCGAACCGACCTGAAGGGCGCGTTTTGCCCGACCCTGGGTCAAGGCGCTGGAGGATTTTTTAGCAGACATGGACGAGAGGGAGCCCAGACCGGATGACGCGCCGCCGCAAAGCGTCTTGCCCGCTAGCGCCGGTGGCCCCCCGCTGATAACAGGCCCCGGCAACCGATATGCCGGTACGCCCGCAATCACGAGTACTCGGGTGAGGCTCGTGTTGGGTTACAGCTCCAGGGGCATTTTGAAGTAGGTATGCATGATCCGGTCGCGGTGTTCCAACAATATGGGATCGACCGCGGCGGTGACCGCGGCGGGCGTGTTCTCGAACATGGGCCGAATGGACAGGTCGAGCAAAATATCTTCGGGCGATTGGAGGACAACGAAGTTACTAAACGCGGCCCAGTAGAAATCGGCGGCCGTCACGGCTTGTCCGATAATGTAATCGCTCCCGCGGGCTTTTTGCGCTTTGAGTGTCACGGCGAGTTCTGCCATGAAGGCGATGACTCGCGGATTGGCAAGTTTCGCGTCCGTGTCGCGGTAGCCATATTTCAAACCGAATGCGGACGGTCCGGTTGAGGCATCAGCCGGACGCAGCATGTCGAGCCGTCGGTTCCAGCCGAAGCCAAGCTCGCCACAGATCTCGTGACCGATGCCAAATAATTGAATGCGCTCGGCTGCGTTTTCCGGCACGAGCGGCTCGTCCGGCGCGAGCCGCTCGAGCAAGAGCAGAATATCATCCCAACGGTTGATGGGTTTTTCATCGTTCCAGGCAACCACCGGCCCGCTGTTCGTACCCGACCACGCCAGCAGCTCCGGGTTTTCCCGCATCGGCTTTTGCGGCCCGAGCGTAAAGTCCAAGGACTTGTACTCCATCATCGCCTTCACGGCGACGCCCCAGGCACTGGGCATACCTTGCACTAAAATAAGACGTAGGCCATCCGCGTTGATGGCTTGATTGATGTCAACATAGTCCATTGCGTGTCTCCTCCTGTCTTCGATTAGAAAAGCTTGCGCCTCTCTCTTTAGCGAAGTTGTCCGTCCTTCGCTACCAGCGCCCGGACTTCACGTGCAGTGAGCAATAGATCAGCTGAGGGTGCGTCTCGGCGAAGTCCTCATAGCCGAGCCCGAGACGCGCCATCACCCCAGGCCGGTTGTTCTCGATCACGACATCCGCGCTCTGGATCAAGCGGTACGCCACGTCGTTATCGGCCTCGTCCTTCAAATTCAACGCGATTGAGCGCTTATTGCGATTGAGTGCGGCAAAGTTCTCACTAAACCCGCCCGTTATCGGCGGCCATTGACGCAGGGCGTCACCGTGTCGTGGCTCAACCTTCACCACGTCCGCACCAAAATCTGCGAACAGCAGGCCACAAAAAGGACCTGCCGCCACATTGCAAAACTCAATCACTCTGACATCCGCGAGGGGTCGCATTGATTCTGCCGTGCGATGCACTGCCTCTCTCCTCCTGACCCAACCGCACCGCAGCCGCGGCTGGTGAGATTCAGACTTCACGTTCCCCGTACCGCCTGCGAGCAACGGAGGGGTGCACCCCCACTCTGTGGCATGGCATGGCGCAAGTCGGCTTGCTGCATAAGGGGCAAAGCCGTTGTGATAAAATAGTCGAGGTCTGGCCCGAAGTCGAAGAAATTGACCTGCACCCCGTCCACGCCAGCCTGCCGCAGGCGTACGAACCACTCCACGATTATTTCCGGTGTCCCAACAAGATGGAGATTGCCGCCCACTGCCCACTCGAGCGCGCTATGCTGACGCCACGAAGACTGGTCCCCGCCCATAAAGGCGTTGAAGAAGTTTGTGACTGCTACCTCATCCCGTTCATCCCGAATCCGCTTGTACCACGCCTGCGCCTCTTTCTCAGTTGGGCGACAAATCACATGCGGATTGACGAGAATCTTGACCTCCCGGCCCTTTTTCCGGGCTTGCGCCTTGATCGGCCCAATGCGCTGGGGTAAGGACGCACAGGCAGTGGCCGGATCAGCTCCCGTGGGCGAAGTCGCAAAGATAATATCCGCATGACTGGTGGCATAGTCCATACCCGCCGGCGACGAGCCGGCACTGACCATGACGGGCAAGCCGTTTACGGGTTTGGGCGCAACAAAAGCGCCGGTCGTCTTGTACCACTCGCCGGCATAATTGAGGTTTGTATCCTCAGTCCACAGGCGCTTCATCACTGTCGTAAATTCATCCGCCATGGCATAGCGTTGATTGTGCGGGAACGATTCATGGCCAAACATACCGGCCTCGTCCGGCCGATAGCCGGTCACGACATTCAGGCCCCAGCGTCCCTGACTGATATGGTCGATGACGGCTCCATATTTCGCAATATGTAAGGGATGCCAGCCGTAGAGGACATGGATCGTTGATATGAGCAGGACATTGCGGGTCAGCGGGGCGAGTGCGGCACTGGTGACAAAGGGATCAGTGGAGTGCTCAAGAAAATGAATATCACCCCCATAGCCGCCTTTGCCGAGCCAGGTGGCAAGGGCAAAGATGAGGTCAAAGCCGGCCTCATCAACGCGGACGGCGAGTTCGGCGTTGTACTCAAAGGTCCACGAGGTCTTCCGGGGCGCTTTCGACGGTGTCCACGCGCCTTGTTGGTGGGGCATGAACAGCCCGAGCATAAGCGGCTGGCGGACCGCTCGCTCAAACGAGGTGAGGCCATCGATCTGTTGCAGATAGGGTGCGGAGCTGATGCGTGTCATGGCTCTCTCAGCCGGCAAGCAGGGCACGGGCTTGAGTGGTTTGGCCCTCACCCGGCCTAGGCCACCAAGGCCGGTCTCTAGCCGTCATCCGAAGCCGGTGCGTCCAGCTCGGGCAACACCTCGGTCATGAACACCCCCAGTTCCTCCAGCATGAGTTCTTTGGGACAACGCGCGTAGTGCCAGATGAGCGTGATGTATTCGCACGGAAGCGAGGCGTAGATATGACGCCATTCCGCTTTCAACTGCTCCACCGTGCCGCCCAGAAAAATACCACTGTCCTTCATGCTCTGGAGCGTGGCCGCTTGGGTGTCGAACTTGGGGATGCCGTCGTAGAATGTCGAGTAGTGTTGGACCCACATTTCGTAATCGTAGCGTAGCAACTTGTCGGTAAACTCTTGTTCGTCGCGCCCGAGATGAATTTTGGTGTTGCCACGCCGTTCTCCTCTGTGGCCGAGGGTAGCATCATACTCTAGTCGTGTTCCATCGCAATGTGAGGGGTGCCAATGCAGTGGGCCGCCATATTTCACACAGGCTGGTGTCGCAGCCACCACTGGAAGGGCATTCAAGAGGTCGCTGTTCAACTCTTGGCGGCTCGCTCACCGTTTTGTTGGGTGATCAAGGTAGCCGCGGCGGCCGCACCAAATCCGTTATCGATATTCACCACGGTTACACCCGCCGCACAGGAATTGAGCATGGCCAGGAGGGCGGCGACGCCACCGAAACTGGCACCATAGCCGATGCTCGTTGGGACCGCGATGATGGGCCGATCGACCAGCCCGCCAAGAACACTCGGCAGCGCGCCTTCCATACCGGCCACCACAATCAACACGGACGCAGCCCTGAGTCGGTCCAGACTGTCAAATAGGCGGTGCAGGCCGGCCACGCCGACATCGTATAAACGCTCGACGGTGTTGCCGAGCCACTCAGCCGAAATCGCCGCCTCTTCGGCAACCGGAATATCCGCAGTGCCAGCCGCGATCACCAGCACAGGCAAGTCTGTCCGAGATACCGGACGTTCTCCGAGGGCTCCGATGCGTGCCTCCGCATAGTACACCAGGGCGGGTAGGGAGATTTTGATCTCCCGCGCCTTGGTGTCATCCAGACGCGTAATCAGGGCCGGCTGTCCGTTCTCAACCAGACGTGAGGCAATCGCGGCGATCTGCTGACTCGTTTTTCCCGGCCCCCAGATGACCTCGGAAAAGCCTTTGCGCAGTGTCCGATGGTGATCAATTCGGGCAAAACCCAGGTCTTCAAAAGGCAGTTGCTTGAGCCGTTCAAGTGCTTGTTCGACCGGCAACACTCCCTGTTGCACTTGGGTGAGCATTGCAGCCAAGCGGTCTGGGGTCATGGTCTGCTCTGCGCGAAATGATTAAACCCGGTAAACTCGCTTGCGGCCCGCGGCCCGTCCGGTAACCTGACGGTGACTCCGGCTGCCTGGGGCACGAGCGAACCGATGCGTGTGATCGCACAGCCGCTCTGGTCTGCGATGTGATGTATCCTGGGACGGGCCGTAACCGGCGCGCTAAAGAGCAACTCGTAATCCTCCCCGCCAGCCAGGGCCAGCGCCCAATCCTGTGCGCCCAGGAATGTCCGATAGCCCTCGGACAGCGGGAGCCTTTGGGCTTCGACCACGGCCCCGACCTGACTCGCTTGGCACAGGTGCCCCAAATCCTGGAGCAGCCCATCGCTGACATCAATCATAGCCGTCGCAAGGTCTTGGGCCGCGAGTTCTTTCCCGACCGTGACACGGGCAGTCGGACATAGGAAGCGCTGTTTCAGGTAGTGGACGGCAAGGCTCTCGGCATCTCCAGCCAGTTCGCCAGTGAGGATACGTAAGCCTAAGGCCGCATCACCCAGAGTCCCAGTCACGTACACCTCATGTTCGACGCGCGCGCCAGAGCGGGAGATCGGCCCGTGTGGGGTCTGCCCCAGGAGAGAAACCGAAATCATAAAAACAGGCGCCGCGCTCATATTGCC
This sequence comes from Binatia bacterium, assembly GCA_963422435.1. GTDB lineage: Bacteria > Desulfobacterota > Binatia > Bin18 > Bin18 > Bin18. The sequence goes on from OY729511.1 coordinate 3,824,422, forward strand.
GCCGATGAGGATGGTTCGCATCTGCTGGGCGGCATCAATGAACCCATCGAAAAAGGCGTCCAGATCTTCAACCGCAGAGTCTTGGGGAACACCCAGACTGAGGAGAGCGAAGGCCGGCTCGCCGCCCATCGCTGCCACATCGCTCGCATTAACGGCAAAGGCTTTCTGCCCCAAGACAAAAAAAGGCGACCACTCACACTGGAAGTGGACACCGGCAATCATGGCGTCCGTAGTCAACACCGTCAGCCCTGGGAGAGAGAGGGCGGCGCAGTCATCGCCCACGCCGAGCCGAATCCGCGGGTCGAGGCTGGCGTGTGGCAAGCGCTCACGGAGGCGGCGCAAAAAGGGAAACTCACCGAGATCCCGTATTTTCATACCCGCCTATCCAAACAGTTCTTTGACCTTATCGAAAAATCCTTTGGAGATGGGATGCACCTCACCCCCATTGAGCTGGGCGAATTCTTCCAACAATTCTTTCTGCTTGGCCCCAAGATCGGTGGGGGTTTCCACCACGATGCGAACGAGCTGGTCGCCGCGCCCGCCACCGCGCAGATCGACGATGCCCTTTCCCCGGAGCCGAAAGACACAGCCCGACTGCGTGCCGGCCGGCACCTTCATCTTGATCTTCCCTTCAAGTGTGGGAGCCTCGATATCAGCGCCAAGCGCTGCCTGGGGGAAGCTGATGGGCAATTCGCAGATCACCTCATTGTGTTGCCGCTCAAAGAGAGGGTGCTCTCCCACCTGAATGGTGACATACAGGTCGCCAGCACTACCGCCGGCCGGCCCGGCTTCTCCTTCTCCACGCAGCTTGAGCCGCGAACCGGAGTCCACTCCACCCGGAATTTTAATCTGGAGGCTCGACGTTTTCCGCACGGCGCCATCACCCTGACACTCCGGACACGGATCGGTCACCACTGCCCCCTGCCCCCTGCACTGGTTGCACGTTCGAGCCACCGTAAAGAAACCTTGTTGAAAACGCATCTGGCCACTGCCACGACAGATACCACACGTCTGTGGCCGCGTTCCTGGTTTCGCCCCGCTCCCCTGACAGGGCGCACACGTCACCCGGCGCGGAATGGAAACGGTTTTTTCCGTCCCGAAGGCAGCCTCTTCGAAGGAGACCGCAAGGCTATAACTGAGATCGCCCCCACGCGCCTGACGCCCGGCCCGGCCTCCACCCCCGAAGAAATCGCCAAAGATGTCACCAAAGATATCTTCAAAGTTCGTTGAAAAGTCAAATCCTCCACCAAATCCTCCCGCACCTTGCTCAAATGCGGCATGCCCAAAGCGATCGTACTGGGCGCGCTTCTCCGGGTCACTGAGTACTTGATACGCCTCCGACAGCTCCTTGAATTTTTCTTCGGCCGCCTTGTCTCCGGGATTACGGTCCGGGTGGTAGCGGAGCGCCGCTTTGCGATAGGCCTTTTTCAGTTCTTCTGCGCCTGTGTCGCGGCCCACGCCCAATAGCTCATAATAATCGGCTTTGCTTGCCATATCGACCTCTATTCCCTGATACTGAAGACCCCCGCTCCTCCTTCAACTGTAGGAGAAGTGGGGGTCTTATGACAAGGGTCCCGAGAGACGGGGGAATCTTACTTGACTTCTTCGAAGTCCGCGTCAACAACGTCGTCGTTCTCTTTTGCCTGGGTACTGCCCGCACCGGGACCTGCCGACCCCTCGCCGGGGGCGGCTTGGGCACCTTGCGCCTCAGCTTGCTCCTGCGCCGCTTTTGCATACATGGCTTCGGCCAGTTTATGAGAGGCCTGAGTCAATTCTTCCGTTGCCGCCTGCATTGCCTCGGTATCATCCCCCTCCAGGGCTTTTTTGGCCTTGTCTAACGCGGCCTCGATATTCCCGACCGTTTCTGCATCGGTTTCGTCTTTATGGTCAGCCAGAGATTTCTCGGTTGAATAGACCAAGCCATCAAGCTGATTATGCGCCTCAATGCGCGCCTTTTTCTTCTGATCCTCTTCGGCGTGAGACTCAGCATCCCGAACCATATCCTGGATTTCTTCCTCGGACAGGCCGCTGGAGGCCGTAATTTGAATCGATTGCTCCTTGCCTGTACCGAGGTCCTTGGCGTTCACGTGGACAATGCCGTTCGCGTCAATATCAAAGGCTACCTCGACTTGGGGGATACCACGGGGCGCCGGCGGAATCCCAACCAGATCAAACTGGCCCAACAGCTTATTATCCGACGACATTTCGCGCTCGCCTTGGTGCACGCGAATCGTCACGGCCGTTTGATTGTCAGCCGCGGTTGAAAAGACTTGGCTCTTTTTGGTTGGAATTGTCGTATTTTTCTCAATCAACCGGGTGAAGACACCACCGAGCGTCTCGATGCCCAGGGATAACGGCGTCACATCTAACAGGAGCACATCTTTCACATCGCCGGTCAGCACCGCGCCCTGAATAGCGGCTCCGATGGCGACCACTTCGTCGGGGTTCACGCCTTTATGCGGCTCTTTGCCAAAAATCTTGGCCACCCGCTCCTGGACTGCGGGCATCCGCGTCATCCCCCCAACCAGGACGATCTCATCGATCTGCTGGGCGGAGAGTCCCGCGTCTTTGAGGGCCGTGAGGCAGGGCGGGTCAAGACGGTTGAGCAGGTCGGCGCACAGCGCTTCCAGCTTGGCCCGCGTGAGCTTCATGGTTAAATGTTTCGGCCCGCTCTGGTCCGCGGTAATAAAGGGCAGGTTGATTTCGGTCTCCATCGAAGACGACAGCTCACACTTGGCCTTCTCGCCGGCCTCTTTCAGGCGCTGTAGGGCCATCCGGTCGGTGCGCAGGTCAACGCCCTGATCCTTTTTAAATTCGTCGGCAAGATAGTCGATAATGCATTGATCGAAATCGTCGCCACCCAGAAACGTGTCGCCGTTCGTAGCCTTGACCTCAAACACGCCGTCTCCGACTTCGAGAATGGAAACGTCAAACGTTCCGCCTCCCAGGTCGAACACCACGATCTTTTCGTCCTTCTTTTTGTCGAGCCCGTAGGCCAGCGAAGCCGCAGTCGGCTCATTGATAATCCGCTGCACATTCAAGCCGGCAATCCGGCCGGCGTCTTTTGTGGCCTGCCGTTGGGAGTCGTTGAAATACGCGGGCACAGTAATCACCGCGTCAGAGATTGTCTCGCCAAGATAATCCTCGGCCGTTTGTTTCATTTTCTGTAAGGTGAACGCTGAAATCTCGGGCGGGCTGTATTGTTTTCCGCGGCCCTCAACCCACGCATCTCCGCTCTCGGATTTGACCACTTGGTAGGGCAGCAGTTGTTTCGCCTTGTCCACCTCTTTATCTTCATAGCGGTGGCCGATGAGGCGTTTAATCGAAAAAATCGTGTTTTCCGGATTGGTCACAGCCTGGCGGCGGGCAATCTGCCCAACCAGTCGCTCGCCACTATCGGAGAAAGCGACCACAGAAGGAGTCGTACGATTGCCCTCAGCGTTCGTGATCACCGTGGGCTCACCCCCTTCCATCACGGCCACAACCGAGTTTGTTGTTCCCAAATCAATCCCAATAACCTTTCCCATGCCTGTTCTCCTTATAGCGAGAGCCTTCTCGGGCGACTCCCGTTGTACAGCATTTGTTAATCATCACCTTGTGCGTTGGCAACCGTTACGACTCTGATTCTTCCTCCCCGTCTTGCCGTGCCTGTGGCTCTGCTTTGGAAACGCTCACCATCGCCGGACGCAATAACCGGTCATGCAGTTGATATCCAGACTGATGTTCATCCAGCACGGTATTTGGAGCAAGCGCGGTATTTTCAACTTGCGCCACTGCCTCATGCTGACTCGGATCAAAGGCCTCTCCCTTTGCTTTCACCCGGCTCACGCCGTGCCGGCCTATGGTGTCCAGCAGCGACCGCAGGACTAATTCCACCCCCTCAACCAGCGCCTGACTGCCTTCGTTCCCTTTGGCGTGTGCGACTGCGCGCTCCAGATTATCGATAACGAGCAAGATATCGCGAAGCAGCGGCTCGCTCGCAAAACGCAGAGACTCGCTCTTCTCCCGCTGCATCCGCCGTTTGAAATTTTCCAGCTCAGCCCGTTCCCTGAGCAACAGGTCGTAGTTCTCCTTGGCGAGCGCTTCTTGGGCGACGAGTTGTGTCCGTATACGTGCCAGTTCATCAGGCGTATCCCGGTCGGCGTGTTCATCGGGTTCCGCGGGCTCACCATCCCCTGCGGTTTCGCTCTGCCGCGCCGGCCCGTCCTGTCCTTCCAGCCCAGCCGGAGCGCCTTCTTGCTCTGAGCTCGCGCTTGGCTCGTTCGCGGCCTTGGACACTTTTTCAAACACTGTTTGCCCTGAAGCCGGATTGGACACCTTCTCCTGTTCTTCAGGCTGACCGTTTCCCTGTCTTTCCATACATTTCCTCATGATCCCTGGCTCCCCCACCGGACTCTATCTCACCGTCCTCTTTGTTCGCTTTTTCATTTGTTTATGGTAGGGAAGACTGGAGAAGTTGCAGGGAATGTAAGAATCACCCCCCGGACTGTCAAGCCGCAAATGCAAGAAGAACGCACCCCCGCTATTGTTCTGCGTACGCGAGTACACGGAGAATCGGACAAGATCGTCACCTTCCTCACTCAGGACTGGGGGAAGATCACCGGGATTGCAAAAGGGGCGAAACGCTCACGGCGACGTTTTGTCAACGTTCTTGAACCTTTTACCCATATCCGCCTCAGATTCCGGCCAAGTCGCTCTGATGAACTGGCTTTTATCCTGGGCTGCGAGATGGTCCAAGCGTTTCGCCGTCCGAGTCAAGATATCCACCGCTTTGCGCTGGCCAGTTATATGGTTGAACTGACAGACGTCATGGTCGCTGGGCGGGAAGCCGGTCAGGAAATCTACGCTCTTCTCTTGCACGGTTTAGTCTTGCTTGAAGAGGTGTCTCCTCTCCCGGCTTTGTTTCTCCCCGCTTTTGAATTGCGACTCCTGGTTGAGGTTGGCTATGCCCCAAACCTGAGTTCCTGTTGCGTCTGTGGGACCTCCCTACCAGCGCACACTACGGACGGGCCGGCGCGGCTCTTCTCTCCGAGTCTCAGCGGCCTGTTGTGTCCTCGGTGCAATACTCAGGGGGGCGCAACGTTTCGCCTTGCTCCTGAAACTCTCAGCCTGCTCCAGACTTGGCTCGCAAGTGAGCACTGGCCCGACGTGTGCTCCGATAGCCGATCGCCACGGATTTACCAGGAAACGCGCTCCCTTGTGTCACGTCTTTTGGCTCAGCATCTGCCCCGGCCACTCAAATCCCTCGCCTTTCTTGAGCAAGTCGATGTTTCGCCCGTATCCCCTGCCTCTGGCCCTGCCGCTTGCGTTGACGACCCACGGAGTGGGTGATAGGGCTGCTCGCCTGGACTCTCGCCTAGACTAAGGCTAGACGCCTTTCCGTTGTGACAGATAGAATTATGGCCAGACAAACGTCATAATGAGTGTAGCTCATGGATACCAAAGCACAAAACGGGCTGCAAAAGCGACAGAAACGATCACGGCGCAAACGCTACGTCTACTCTTTCGGCGCCGGCCAAGCCGACGGGCGGGCGAGTCTCAACTGGCTGCTGGGTGGGAAAGGCGCAAATCTGGCGGAAATGGCTGGCCTAGGTCTGCCCGTTCCACCGGGTATGACGATCACGACCGAAGTCTGTAATTATTACTATACCTATGGCCATACCTATCCGCCGGAACTCTCACAGCAGGTGCGGACGGGCTTACGGCGGATCGAAAAAATTGTGGGCCGTCGTTTTGGAAACGCAACAAATCCCCTGCTCTTGTCGGTCCGCTCGGGCGCCCGTGTTTCCATGCCCGGCATGATGGATACGGTGCTGAACCTCGGCCTCAACGATAAGACCGTCCATGGACTCATTCAGCAGTCCGGCAGCCCACGTTTTGCCTATGACTGCTACCGCCGCTTCGTGCAGATGTACGGGGATGTCGTGCTCGGCCTCAAGCCGCAATCGAAGACTGAACGGGACCCTTTTGAGCGGATTATTGAGGAGAAAAAGGCCGCACGAGAGATAGAGCATGACACCCAATTCACTGCGGAAGATCTTCAAGCCCTCGTTTTAGCATTCAAGGGTTTGATTCACGAGCGGTCGGGCATCCCGTTTCCCGATGATCCCCACGATCAACTCTGGGGCGCGGTCGGGGCGGTGTTCAGTTCGTGGAACAATACCCGAGCGGTCACGTATCGCAGGCTGGAAAACATCCCGGACGAATGGGGCACTGCGGTCACGATTCAGGCCATGGTGTTTGGCAATCTGGGAGAGGATTGCGCCACTGGCGTCGCCTTTACCCGCGACCTGTCTACTGGGGCAAACGAACTGAATGGTGATTTTCTGATTAACGCCCAAGGAGAAGATGTCGTTGCCGGTATCCGCACTCCCCAACAGATTACCCTCTCATCTTCACGCCAGCGCGCCCAACGGGAAGGATGTTCGGAAGAGGAGCGAAAAGAACGCTACCCGGCCCTGGAAGAGCAAATGCCGGACTGCTTTGAGCAATTGAAAGCGGTCGCCCATAGGCTCGAAGCGCACTACAGTGACGTCCAGGATATTGAATTCACCTCAGAGCACGGTCAGTTGTGGATGCTCCAGACCCGAACGGCCAAACGGACGGCCGCCGCAGCCGTACAGATCGCCGTGGATATGGTGTACGAAAGTCTCATTAATGAGGAGCAAGCGATCCTGCGGGTCGCCCCAGCTCAACTCGATCAGTTACTCCATCCCATTCTTGACCCAGAGGCCCCAAAGGAGGCGATCGCCCGTGGCCTCCCCGCGTCTCCCGGGGCGGTCAGTGGGGAAGTTGTTTTCTCTGCCGAGGATGCCGAAGCCGCGACCCGCGCAGACCGACAGGTCATCTTGGTTCGGATCGAAACCTCGCCGGAAGATATCAATGGCATGAATGCCGCAGAAGGTATCCTGACCACCCGGGGCGGGGCCAGCTCACACGCTGCTCTGGTGAGTCGAGGTATGGGCAAGTGTGCCGTCGTCGGCTGCGAGGCGCTTGAAATTGATTACGCTCAGCAGACCTTCCAGGTGCGCGGAACAGATTTGGTCCTCCGAGCCGGGGATCTTATTACCCTGGACGGCTCAACCGGAGAGGTCTTCCGGGGGCGGGTGCCAACCAGCGCGCCCCGCATAGAAAGTCCTTCCTTCAAAGCCCTGATGACCTGGGCAGACCGCCTGCGCCGCCTGCGTGTCCGCGCCAATGCAGATACCCCACGCGATGCACAGGTGGCTCGATCCTTTGGCGCCGAAGGTATTGGCCTGTGTCGCACCGAACATATGTTCTTTGAGGGCGATCGTATTGATGCCGTCCGAGAGATGATCCTGGCCGACGACACGATCGGGCGTATTCGGGCCTTGGAAAAAATTGTTCCTATACAAAAGGCGGACTTTATCGGCATTTTGCGCGCGATGGAGGGGCTGCCGGTCACGATCCGCCTCTTTGATCCACCACTGCACGAATTTCTACCGCAGACGGATAAGGACCTTGTGGAGCTCGCCGGCAAGCTCCACACTCCCGTGGAACGCCTGCATACCAAACGGAATGTGTTGTACGAACTGAACCCGATGTTAGGACATCGGGGCTGTCGTCTGGGCATCACTTTTCCAGAAATCTATGAAGCCCAAGTGACGGCGATTATGGAAGCGGCCTGTGAGCTGACGCGGTCCGGTATTACCGTTCTGCCCGAGATCATGGTTCCCCTTGTCGGCTATAAGCGGGAGCTTGAAATCCTGCGCAAGCGGATTGCCCACGTCTGTGCTGAGGTTATCGCCTCCCAGGGCACCACGCCGCCGTATTCGATTGGAACCATGATCGAAGTGCCCCGAGCCGCCTTACGAGCCGATCATATTGCCGCGGCTGCCGATTTCTTTTCCTTTGGGACAAACGATTTGACGCAGATGACGCTCGGGCTGAGCCGGGACGACTCTGGGAAATTTCTCCCCGACTACGTCTCACAAGGCATCTTCCCCCAGGACCCGTTTGGGTCGCTCGACCTGGACGGCGTGGGCGAACTGATGGCCTCCGCCGTCCAAAAAGGACGCGCCGTCAGAGAGGGCTTGAAAATCGGGATCTGCGGCGAACACGGCGGAGACCCCGCCTCGGTTGAGTTCTGCCACAATATCGGCCTGGACTATGTTTCCTGTTCGCCCTATCGCGTGCCGATTGCGCGTCTCGCCGCGGCCCACGCCGTCCTCAAGGAACAGATGGCGAATGAGCGGCCGGCTGCGCGGAAAGCATCGGGCAAACAACCGAGCGCCGTCCTTGCGCAAGAGTGAAACCACCAGGGTTGTCGCAACGGCAGGCATGCTCTCACACCAAGGGCTCTTCGCGGCATGGCGACCTTGAGCGTGAATGGGGAAACCCGGGTCATTGGGATTTTCGGCAACCCCATTGCCCACACCCGCTCGCCGGCCATGCATAATGCGGCGTTCCGAGCGCTGGGCTTACACTATGTTTATATTCCCTTCTCCGTCCCTTCTGCTGCGCTCGAAAAAGCGACCTCCAGTATTCGCCCGCTGAATCTTGTCGGGGTCAACGTCACCGTTCCCCACAAGGAAAAGATTCTTCACTATCTGGACGAACTCAGTCCAGCGGCCAGCCTGTATCGAGCCGTTAATACGGTCATCAATCGGCACGGCACCCTCTACGGAGAGAACACGGATGGGCAAGGATTTTTACGCTCGCTCTCGGAGCGCAAGCGCTCAGTCCGAGGCCGTGAGGTTGTGCTGATTGGCGCGGGCGGGGCCGCCCGGGCCGTTTTGGTTGCGCTCATGCAGGCCGGCAGCGCGCAGATTACCATTGTCAACCGAACGCAATCCCATGCGAAAAGGCTGATGCGTGCCTACCAATCGCTGGGGACAACACGGCTCGTGTCTGTACCTCTGAATACGCTCCAAGACCCCGCTCTCATGAAACGCACCGCTCTGGTTGTGAATAGTATCCCGCTCGGCCTCCACAACGACACGTTCCCGGCTCTCGACTACAGCGCAACACCGCGCAGATGCCTCTTTTATGATTTGGTCTATCGTCCTCAGCCGACGGTCTTCTTGCGGCGCGCTCACCACGCCCAGCGCCCAACACTGGACGGACGCCGTATGCTGTTGCATCAAGGCGCACTCGCCTTTGAACTCTGGACCGGCCATCCGGCCCCACTCAGGGCCATGTCGAGCGCGTTAACCCGGTCGCTCACCGTCTCTGCGTAATTCACTTTTCTCCCGGCCGGCCCGCTGCGCCCTCCTCACCGGTCCAGAGATTGGACCACGCTTCACATCTGCGCTACCATCCTTCCTTTGTAACGCTCCGAACGTCATTCCTTTTTCTGGAGAGCAATCCTCATGACCGTCTTTCGTTGGCAAGGAGTCGGACCGAACGGAGAAACCGTAAAGGGTGAGATGGACGCCCCGAACGCGTCCGTAGTTGCTACCCGTCTTCGCCTTCGGCGTATCCGTCCCCTCCCGGACCGCATCCGTGCCAGAGGCAGGGGTCTTGAAAGAGGACTCCATATTCCAGGTCTAGGGGAGAAGGTCAAACAACGGGACGTGGTCATTTTTACCCGTCAGCTTGCGACCATGATTGACGCCGGACTGCCCATCGTGCAGGCACTCGACCTCTTGGCCCAGCAAACGGACAATAAAACCTTCTCTGGGGTGATTGCCACACTCAAACACGATATCGAGAGCGGCTCGGCGTTTGCGGAGTCCCTGGCTAAACATCCCGCAGTCTTTGATGAACTCTATACGAATATGGTCTCAGCCGGTGAGATGGGAGGGATGCTCGATACCATTCTTGTCCGCCTTGCCATGTATATGGAAAGAGCGCTGAAACTGAAGGCGAAAATCAAAGGTGCCATGATTTATCCCATCAGCGTTATCGGCATCGCCGTGCTTGTGACCGCCCTGCTCCTCGTGTATGTCATCCCTGTCTTTGGTGATATGTTTGCCAGCTTTGGCGAGGAACTGCCGCTCCCGACCCAAATCGCGATCAATCTGAGTTCCATCGCGATCGCCTATTTCTGGCATATGCTTGTGGGGGTTGTGGTGACGGTTGTCAGTATCCGCACCTCTTACCGGACGGAGCGTGGCCGGCAAAGGATTGATGGCATTCTCCTCAGGTTGCCTGTTGTTGGTGATATCTTGCGCAAGACGGCGGTTGCTCGGTTCACCCGCACGCTCAGCACCTTAGTCTCGTCCGGTGTCCCCATTCTGGACTCGCTCGCCATCACCGGAAAGACGGCGGGGAATAAAGTCGTTGAAAATGCCGTTTTGGCTGCTCGGCAGAGCATCAGCGAAGGAAAGACACTGGCGGACCCACTCATCAAAAGTCAAGTCTTCCCCCTAATGGTCTGTCAAATGGTTCGGGTTGGGGAGACGACGGGCACGTTGGACACCATGCTCGCTAAAATTGCTGATTTTTACGATGATGAGGTCGATACCGCGGCCTCGAATCTGACGACTCTCGTGGAACCTGTCGTCATTCTGTTTCTCGGCGTCGTCATTGGCGGCATCATTGTCTCGATGTATCTACCCATATTCCAGCTTGGCTCGATTCTCAATTAAGCACCCTGGTCCCCCATTGTCCTTACACTCAAGTCTGCAAAGTATTTCCGAGGAGTTTTTATGCACCCGCACAAGCCCAGAGAGCGCTACCACGGAGAGCCCCGTCCCCACCCCATCCCAGCCAGGAGGAACACCACGCTGGCAAAGGTCTCACCCGGATTCACGCTTATCGAACTGCTCGTTGTTGTCACCATCATTGGTATTTTGGCCGCTATTGCCATTCCCCAATTTACCTCCTATCGCGAGCAGGCTTTTTGCGCACGGGTTGAATCGGACGTAAGGAACACCGTCACTGCCCAAGAGGCCGCGTATGCAGCGACGCAAGCTTATGATGCGACCGTAACGGTATCGAGCGAGGGCGTGGACATCACGGTCAATGTCGCGGATGACGGAACCCAGTTCGATGTCACGGGCACCCACGCAGCCTGCAAAGAAGGAAAAACATTCTCTTTCAACGGCACCACTGGAAAATATAGTTGGCCGCAGGCAGCACAGGAAGAGCAGACCAAGGGGTAGCTGGTGAACGCCCTCCGGGTTGCTCACAAAGATGGGGAGTAACGACACGGAAGAGGGTGGTAGAGCCGAGCGGTTAACTCTGGGCCTCAGCCACCAGCGCCCGTGCCTCTTCTGACCCAATGGCATAGTGCGCGGCGCAGAATTCACAGGCGGCCGAGATGTGGCCCTCTTTCTCAAGCAGCCTTTCTACTTCTTCGGCGCCAAGAGCGACAATGACGCCGTGAACGCGCTCACGCGAACAGCGACACGCAAAGCGAACCGACATTTCGTCCAGGAGCGTTGGCGAAAAATCCGCGAGGACCTGTCTCAGGATGTCCCACGCCGCGAGCCCATCGCGCACCATCTGGCTGACCGGCCTCGCCTGGGCCACCGCCGCTTCTATGCCAGCCAGCGTCACGTCCTCCGCGTCGGGCATGGCCTGGATGATGAAACCACCGGCCGCAGAGACGACTTCGTCAGGCCGGACAAAGACCCCCAGGCTCACCGCAGAAGGCACCTGTTCAGAGGTCAGCAGATAGTGGGCAATATCCTGACCAATTTCTCCCGACACAATCGGCAGGACGGAACGATAGGGTTCTTTATCCCAGTGCTGCCGTCGCACGACAGCCATAGTCCCCTTGCCAACACCGCCGCCAACATCCAACTTGCCATTTTTTATGGGAAGGTGCGCCCGGGGTTGATAGACAAACCCACGGACTTCTCCTTTGGCATTGGCATCAATCACCACCCCCTGGAGCGGCCCATTGCCCCTGAACTGAAGAGAGAGCTGTTCCTCCTCTTTCATCATACTGCCAATGAGCAATCCCGCGGTCATGACACGTCCGAGGGCGGCAGTCGCTGTGGGCGCAGTCTGATGGCGGCCCCGGGCTTCTTCTGCAACGCCAGTGGTCACCACAGCCAGGGCCCGGATGGTGTTACTGGCAGCCGTTGCCTTGACTAACACATCATCAGGAGTTGAACGATTCATGATGAGGTCAGACACTCGTGTCTGAGGTGGATCGTCTTTTTTTCTTGGCAGCGGACTGCTGACGGGGATGCAGGTCTAATGGAACGGTTTCTACGACCTCTAGTCCGTATCCCGGCAGGCTCACTAAACGGCGCGGAGAGTTTGTCAAAAGTCGCATTTTGCGGACGCCCAGGTCACGGAGAATCTGTGCGCCGATGCCATAATCCCGAAAATCTCGCAACTGAGAGCCCGGATTCGTACTCGCCTGCTCCGCGCCCTTGTTGGCGCGTTTATCCGCTCGGCTCGTATCACGGAAGAGTTGCTCTCCCTGCCCTCCTTGCCGTAAATAGAGGATGATCCCCTTCCCTGCTGCAGAGATCATGGCCATAGACTGCTGCAAGAGCGCGCTGGTATTCCCAAAGGTATAGCCGAAGACGTCTCCCGGCACATATTCGGCGTGCGGTCGAACGAGCACAGCTTCATCCGGGCTGATCTCGCCCTTGACCAGCACAAAATGCTCAGCCTCATCTACATCGCTGGTGTAAACATGGGCCGTGAATTCTCCTCCATCCTGGGTTGGCAGACGGGCCTCAGCAACACGATGGACTAGGGAATCATGCTCAAGACGATAATGGATCAGGTCGGCAATCGTGGCGATTTTCAGTCCGTACTCAACGGCAAATTCTTCCAGGTCGGGCAGACGGGCCATGGTCCCGTCCTCTCGCATGATCTCACAAATGATCCCGGACGGATCGAGACCGGCCAGGCGGGAAAGGTCAACCGAGCCTTCGGTCTGCCCGGTGCGAACCAGCACCCCCCCCCTGCGGGCGCGGAGCGGGAACACATGACCGGGGACGACAAAATCTTCAGGCCGCGCGTCCTTCCGGGTGGCCGTCAGAATAGTGATAGCGCGGTCCTCGGCCGAAACCCCCCGCGCCACCCCCCTGCGGGCGTCGAAAGACATGGTGAATGCTGTGCCAAGAGGAGCCGTATTCTTGGCCACCATCATCGGCAGCCCGAGGGTATCAATACGCTCCTCCGCCATGGGCATACAAATCAACCCACGTCCGAGTTTTGCCATAAAATTAATGGCTTCTGGCGTCACTTTTTCCGCGGCCATGCACAGATCGCCTTCGTTCTCCCGGTCTTCATCATCCATGAGGATGATCATGCGTCCGGCCCGAATCTCTTCGATCGCTTCCTGGATCGAGGCGATATGCGGACTCTTATGATCGGGGGCACGCGAAGGGACCGAAAACATAGCTGTTCTCTCTTCTCATAGATTTCGACACTCCTACAGGAGCTTATAACTGGTGTTCTGACCATCTGTAAAGTAGCCGAATGCTCCTCATACGATCCGTAAGACTTGACCGTCCGACAAGCGACAGATACATAGCAGTTGTGGAGGGGTCGGCAAATAAAGAAGCAATGAGAGGGCTCTGGAACACGCTGAGAGCAGGGGAAACGTGATTCCAGACAGGGCGTCAACATGAAGGAGAGGGCTTATGCCAAACGTAACAATCCAAGGGCCGATTGACCTACGCCAGATCATTATCCGTCGGCCAGAGATGTTTCTCCGCGACCCGGACGGCATTAAACGTGTCAGCGAATATTATATTAATACCGAATGCACCAAACTGTTGCTCGAAGCGCTCGTCATAGAGCCAGGAAAAAAACAACAGTTTTTTATCCAGGTGTGTAAAAAGAGCAATGGGGCGATGGTTCGCCTTGAACCGATTTCCCAAGTAGAAAAAACGGTCGGCGTCAAGCGCCTCATGGGGCAAGTCGCGTTTGCCATCCGCTCACTTTTCCCAGGCGCGCGCTATGCGAAGACCAACATCGCCGGGCATCTTCCAGACAATGAGGGGATGAAAAACTCCTCCCGAGGCGGGAAGAAGCTCCGCGCCGTCGCCTGAATCCATCCCCAGGGAAACGTCTACGCAGGAGGCACTTCAGCCGAACTCGCGAGTTTGGCACGCCCCCCCTTTTGCCTTTCTCTCTCAGCTTTTCTTAATCCCAGGGGCACCGTGCGTTTCGCCGAGATTCCCAGCCTTCCCATCAGAGCCAACCCAAGAGAGTACGCGCTTGCCACCTGCTGCAAGGCTATCCTGAGCGTCAGACTAAGGGAAAACAAACAAGCTCCGTCCCCAGGCGGCTAAGGCCAAGCCCACCTTGAAGGGGGTGGGCAGAGTCACCCGTTGCTGGAAAACATTGAATTGCTGCAACGCAATTCTTTTGAGCAATCCGTGATAAATGAGCCGCATGGCTTCGGCGGCAACAAGAGAGCGGCGATCGTGCCGGTCCAATAAGCTGACCGCCCGACTATAATACTCCTGAGCGCGTTGGCTCTCGAACGTCATCAGTTCCAGGAATGCCGCATTATACTCATGGCTCAGGAGTTCCCGCTCTGAGTATGCAAACCGGTCCAGGTCCGCAAGCGGCAGGTAAATCCGGTCCCGTTGCGCGTCTTCACCCACATCGCGCAGGATATTCGTCAGTTGAAAGGCGATGCCCAGATTAATGGCGTAATCGCGTGCCTGCGGTGATTGGTAGCCAAAAATTTCTATGCACACGAGGCCGACCAAAGAGGCCACCCGGTAACAGTACTCATATAATTCCGAGAACGTCTGGTAGCGCGTCCGACTGAGATCCATTTCAACGCCGTCGATAATGCCGGCCAAGTGCTCCTGCCGAATGGGAAAACGTCGCACCGCATCGGCCAAGGCCCGCGAAATGGGATGACGCGGAGTCCCCGCATAGCAGCAGGTCAGTTCCTCTCGCCACGTGTCCAGGAGTTGGGCGAGTCGCTCTTTTCGGTTCTGGGGTTGTTGTCTGTCAACGGGGGAGAGGTCCTGATCCGCGATATCGTCCACGAATCGGCAATAGGCGTACAACGCACACAGCGCATTATGCCGCTCTCGGGTCAGGAGTCGGAAGGCATAGTAAAAATTCGACGAACTGCGCTGGGTAATATCGCGGCAATAGGCGTACGCCCCCGCGAGTGAGCCAGCCTCCGGTGAGGGCGAGAGCATGGCCACAGGCTGCTCCTGAAACATACCGTCCTCCTCACTCATCTCGCTTTTCTACCGACCCACACGCCAGTCCCCGCTCAGCCCTCTGGTTCGATTGCCCGTCCAATCGTCCTCTCTCGTCCACCTAGGCCGCCACAGTCTGTTCGGATATACCCGCTCTCCTTTTCGCCTGGGCACGTGCCCACCCATCGGCCTCAAGAACGCTCTCCAGGTCTTTCACCGGCTGGACAGCATGGGCGGTGAGGATCTGCTTATTGATGTCAGCAATGTCGGTGAAGCCTATTCGTCCGGCAAGAAATGACGCCACAGATACTTCATTCGCCGCGTTGAGTGCCGCGGGACACGTGCCCCCCCGCTCCAGCGCCGTATAGGCTAACCCCAGGCAGGGAAACTTGTCATAATCCGGTTCGACAAATTCGAGCCGGGCCGCCTCGGCCAGATCCAACTGCGGCAGATGGGTAAGCGGCAAACGGTCCGGATAGGCGAGGATGTAGGAGATCGGCACCCGCATATCAGGAATGCCCAATTGAGCCAGCACAGAACCGTCCACATACTCCACCAGGGAGTGCACAATACTTTGGGGATGCACGATCACGGATATCTGCGTCGGGGACAGGTTAAACAGCCAGCGAGCCTCAATGACTTCAAGCCCTTTGTTCATCAGCGTTGCCGAGTCAATCGTAATTTTATTGCCCATCTTCCAGGTCGGGTGCTGGAGGGCCTCTTCTATGCGGATGGTCTGAAAGTCCTCAGCCGGGCGGTGTAAAAACGGCCCGCCAGAGGCGGTCAGAATAATCCGCTTGACCCGCTCCTGTTTATGTCCATGCAGAGCCTGAAAGACCGCATTATGTTCACTGTCAACCGGCAGGAGTTGCACGCCGTGTTGCGCTGCCTCACGTGTCATGAGTTCGCCGGACACGACCAAGGCCTCTTTGTTGGCTAAAGCGACATCTTTGCCCGCCCGTATCGCCGCCAGGGTCGGAGGTAATCCGACGGCTCCCACCAGGGCGGCCACGACCATATCCGCGTCTTCATGCGTCGCGGTCGCGTACAGACCGTCTGCCCCCCAGACGATATCGCCTTCGAAATCGGGCAGTTCCTGCCGCAGCTTTTTGGCATCTTCTTCCTGGGCAAGGGAAACCAACAACGGCTGGAAAGATTTGATTTGCTCGATGAGTTGCGTCAGGTTTTTGCCAGCCGCAAGGGCAACAACGTGAAATCTCTCAGGAAAACGGCCAACGATATCAAGAGTCGACACCCCGATGGAGCCGGTCGAACCGAGAATGGCAATACGCTTCATCTTTTCCACCCTTCCTCTCCCTATACTCCAGAGTTCTCCCGCAAGAGCAAAATACTTTTCGCCATGACCAGCATTCGTACCGAACGGGATGCGAAGCCGTCAAGCTCAGCCTGTTCACATGCCCCTTATCGTTGCCCTTCTCGCAAACTCTGCTATCGTGGCCGTGGACTGGGGCGATCATGACTGCACGCTGCCACGTTTCTCTTGCCTTTCTGCTTGCGCTTGCTCTGCTCCTGACACACGCGCCGAGTCTGAGTGCGGCACCACCGGTCAATCGGATCGCCTATATCGATCGCGCCGGCGACCTGTATACCATTCGGCCGGACGGGACCGGTCGCCAAGAGATGGCTTCCGGCGAAATGCTCCAGCAGGCCGGCTTCGCCCCCCGCTCGGTCCAGCGCAGTCAGGACTTTTATAGCTGGCCGGCCTGGTCGCCCGACGGACAGCGCTTGGCCAGCTTTCGCGTCGAGATCAACGGCGGTCAACTCACGGATGGCTTGTATATCTTTGACAGTGTGAGTGCACGCATTCTCCATGTCTATAAAGCGCCTGGTCTCCAACCCATTTATGCCTATTGGTCACCCACGAGCCAGCAATTGGGCATCCTTTTGGGCGGCCGGGGACCTTTCTCACTCAACCTCTGGCCACCATCAAGCGGCCAGCGCCCTCAGAGGATTGCCCAGGGTGCCCCCTTTTATTTTCATTGGCGCGTGGATGGACACGCCGTGCTCACTCATACCGGAGGAAATCGCGGAGGAGGGGCCGGCCATGCCATTAGCATCGTCACCATTCCCACCGGCGAACGGCTCCTGCTCTCTCGCTCACCCTCGATATTCGGACCACCGTCATGGTCTTTTGATGGGAAATGGCTCGCCTATGGCAATACGCTCGAAGGCCAGGAACAAGCGGCCTTAATGATCGCGGCCGGCGATGGCAGTCAGCCCGAATCCGTGACGCTTGTTCCAAAACGGATGGCCCTCGCATGGTCCCCGACTCAACCACTGTTGGCCATTGCCACCACGTCCTTTATCAGAGCGCCCCTCTTTGAGGAGGTGCGCTTATTCGACAGAGTCTCAGGCGCACTGCATCCTCTGATTCAAGAACCTGTGGCCGCCTTTTTCTGGTCCCCGGACGGGACGCGTATCCTGTATGCCACACGTAACCCGGACCGTGCCCACTGGACCTGGGTGGTCGTAGACGTCCACAGCCGAATATCCTTTCCGGTAGTCAATTTCATTCCGTCTCGTCCCCAGATCCTGGTTTTCCAGTATTTCGACCAGTATGCACTTTCGCATCGCCTCTGGTCTCCGGACAGCCGGTTTTTTACTTTTAGCGGGCATACAGGCCCCAACCCAAACCCGGGCCCAGGCGTTCGGGGCCCGTCCGTCTATATCGTCCCAGTCACGAAGGATGCGGCACCGCAGCGGCTTTCAGACGGCCATATCGCCTTCTGGTCTCCCCAATGAAGGATGTCTTTCCCCCGCGCGCAAAGCTGGCGAAAAAATAGGCGTTGCTTAAAATCCAGTCAGCAGCAGCAGAGCCGCAGGTTCCCTCAAAGCAAAAAAGGTCAAGCAGATTCAGCATTTTCCGGTCGGCACTCTTTTTGCCTACTACGGAGGACTACCCTCGCCTTCCGTTGCTAATCCGGGGCAATCGGCAACGGTCATATTCGTTCTTTGGGCGTGAGGGAAGGAGGAGTTCACAGTGAAACTTTTTCGGAAGACGCAACAATCCGCTTTATGTGGGTGGAGAACACTCTCACTCGGTTTACTCAGTCTGCTCGGGACAGCCGTGCCAGCCTGGGCCGAGGAAACAGCAACGCTCGATAGCGGGGACACCGCCTGGATGATTACTGCCACGGCACTGGTGCTCTTCATGACCCTTCCGGGTTTGGCCTTATTCTACGGCGGCCTGGTAAGGACCAAGAATGTCCTGTCCGTCCTGGGCCAATGCCTGGCAATGGCCGGAGTCATGACCCTGCTCTGGATCATCTACGGCTACAGCTATGCCGCCACCGAGGGGAACGCCATCATCGGAGACGCCTCCAAGCTCTTCCTCAAGGACCTCAGGGTCGATTCCCTCAGCGGCACCATACCCGAGTCGGTCTTCCTGACCTTCCAGATGACCTTTGCGATCATCACCCCGGCGCTCATCGTTGGAGCCTTTGCCGAGCGGATGAAGTTCAGCGCCATGCTGATCTTCATGATCATCTGGTTCACCTTCAGCTATGTCCCAATCTGGCATATGGCCTGGGGCGGCGGCCTGTTCGCCGGTTGGGGCGTACTGGACTTCGCCGGGGGGACCGTTGTGCATATCAATGCCGGGGTCGCCGCGCTGGTTGTCTGCATCATGATCGGCTCGCGCACCGGCTATCCCACAGAGCCCATGCGACCCCACAGCCTCGTCCTGACCGTGGTCGGAGCCGGGATGCTCTGGGTAGGCTGGTTTGGCTTCAACGCCGGGAGCGAGCTTGCCGCCGACGGCACGGCCGGCATGGCCCTGCTCGTTACCCAGGTCTCCACTGCCACGGCAGTCGTTGTCTGGATGCTCATCGAATGGGTCAGGCATGGCAAACCCAGCATTCTCGGCATGGCCACCGCTGCGGTGGCAGGTCTGGTTGCCATTACGCCGGCCAGCGGCACGGCTGGCCCCATGGGCGCGCTCCTGATTGGCGCTGCCTCGGCCTTTTTGTGCTATCTGGCCGCCACCACGATAAAACGGTCCTTCGGCTATGACGACAGCCTCGACGTCTTCGGCGTGCACGGCGTTGGTGGCATTGTCGGCGCGATCCTGACCGGCCTGTGCGCAGCCGAATTCATGGGGGGCGCCGGGCTCGAAGCCGCATCGGTGCTGGACCAGGTCATTGAGCAGATCAAGAGCGTTATCGTCACCATCATCTGGAGTGGTGTCGTCTCTGTGATCGCCTATGTTATCGCCAATGCCCTCACCGGGGGCGCGCGCATCAGCGAAGAGGGCGAACAGCAGGGTCTCGATCTGACCGACCACGACGAGAGCGGTTATATCGCCTGAGACGACTTCACATATCCGGGCCGGTTCTTCCAGACTGGCCCGGATTTCTTTGCGCCCCTTTCTGCTGGCCAATACGTCAACCGACGATCCGGGCCGCTCTGAGTTGTTGAAGGTCTGTCGCGTTCATCCCCAGCCCGGTCAGGACTTCGTCCGTATGCTGGCCGAGAGTCGGTGGGGGAGCCTTAATTTCTGCCGGCGTATCCGCCAGATGCCAGACCGGGCCAACCGTCCGAAAGCTGCCTCCTGCCGGATGGTCAACATCTTTCAGGATATCAAGCTCGGCCACTTGTGGATGGGCGCATAACGTGGGGTAGTCGTTAAAGGGTACGGCATCCCCGCGGAATCCGTGAACGAGTTTAACCACTTCAGCATTCGTCAACTGCTGAAACGCTTGTTCCCAAATCGGCTTGACCTCGGGTGCATAGCGGCCAATGCTGGTCGCCTCTCGTCCAAAGCCCTGAAAACGCGGGTCCGTAATATAGTCCGTCAAGCCCAGCATCAGCATCAGCCGATCCCAGTCCTCACTACTGCCGCGGCGCAAACCGAAATAGACATGACCGTCCTTGGTTTTATAGCCTTCGTCGGGCGGCCGGGAGTAATGGTCGAGATGGAAACCGTACCACTCATCCGGGTCCGTCATGGACGTCCACATAATGCCGCGCATATGGAGCAGAGTTCCCAGCATACTGACCGCAACCCGCTGCCCCTCGCCTGTGCGCACGCGGTGAAACAGCCCGGCCGTTATCGCCTGGGAGGCCATGATACCGGTGTTGAGACTGGCCACATCCGTCCCTAAGCGAACCGGTGCCTCTCCGATTTTTCCAAGCGAGTGGGTATAATCGGCCAGGGCCTGCACCACCAACTCCGCCCCCGGCTGGTCTCGCAGCGGCCCTTCCTCCCCAAAGGCACTGATCGCGCAGTACACCAGCCTCTCATGCGCCCGGCTGAGGTCTGTATAGCCCAGCCCCAATGTTTTCGCCTGGCCCGGTCCGAAATCCTCTAGGACCACATCGGCTCGGGCAATCAGTTTTCGCGCAATCTCCTGGTCATCTTGTGTGGTGACATCAAGGGCCACGCTCTTTTTATTCCGGTTGAGACTCAGGAAGACTGCGCTTTCGTCCTGGATGAACGGCGGGCCCATGGTCCGCGCGGTATCGCCGCTCAGCGGCTCAATTTTGATCACCTCGGCCCCGGCGTCAGCCAGACGCATGGAGGCAAACGGTCCGCACAGCCCTTGGGTGAAATCAATAATGGTGAAACCATCGAGTGCGCCGGGCATCACGGCTCCAGTCTCTTATCGCTTCCGTTCCGCTCCGGCGTCTCTGCCGCTATCCCAAACTCGCGCAGGACTTCCTCGGTCTGCTCGCCGTGCAGGCCGCCCGGACGAATCGGACCAGCCGGAGTTTTCTCAAACTTCCACGGCAGCCCATCGACGCTCAGGGTTCCCCAGTGCGGCGTCTCCAGGTCAACAATATGCTGATTGCGTGTGACTTGGGGATCGGTGCGGAGCGCCTGAAAATTGACCGTGCGGTCCACTCGCGTGTTCGGCACGCCTGCCTGGGTCAGCCGCAGACTCCACCAGCGGGTTGGCTTGGTTTTGAAGTAGTCTTCAAGCAGGGCTACGAGGGC
The DNA here is from genome assembly GCA_963422435.1 of Binatia bacterium. Taxonomy (GTDB): domain Bacteria; phylum Desulfobacterota; class Binatia; order Bin18; family Bin18; genus Bin18. The sequence goes on from OY729511.1 coordinate 3,845,428, forward strand.
GGCCCGGTTTTCGACCCGTTTCGGATTGGTCGCAAAGCGCGGATCGTCACACAGAGCCTCCTGCCCGATAGCACGACAGAAGGGCGGCCACTGGTCTTCGCGCACCACCCCGACCGCCAGATATTCCTGATCCTCACACAGAAAGGCCTGGTGCGGCACGGTTGTTGCCGCGGCACTGCCCATGGGCTGCGGTTGTTCGCCGGTCGCAAAATACTCCGCCAAGCGACTGGTTTGCAGCGACAGTGCGGCTGAAACCATATCAATCTCAATATGCTGCCCCTTGCCCAAGCGCTCCCGCGCCAGCAATGCCTGCAAAACGGCTTCGACAATCATGGTACTGGTCGTGATATCGAGATGGGCCAAGTGGCGGAACATCTCTCCCTGCGAACCGGGCGCACCCGTAATGCTACACCAGCCTCCGAATGCCTGGACAGTCGGATCGATCCCGGCCTCTTTTGCCATCGCCCCGGTCCGGCCATACGCGGACGCAGACACATACACCAGGCGCGGGTTGAGCCGTGAGACCACATCATAACCCAGGCCCAAACGCTCGACCGCGCCCGGACGCATGTTCTGAACAAACACATCGCTCTTTTCAACCAGCTTGAGCGCAATGGCCCGATCCCCTTCCTCTTTGAGATCGAGCACAATATTCCGCTTGTTGAAATTGGCCGAGATATACAGGACGGCCGTTCCCTTGATCGGCGGCGGGATGGCGTGCGAGAGTTCCCCACCGGGCGATTCAACCTTAATCACATCCGCCCCCAGCTCGCCCAGCAGTTTGGACGCCCAGGGTCCGACCGCGGCGATACTGAGATCAAACACGCGAATACCGTCGAGAATGCCAGACATCGATACGCCTTCCCTTCGGCACGGCTCAGGACAGGCTCTCTTTCAGTGTTGCCGTGCCGGTCTATTTATCTTTTCCGGGGTCGAAACTTGGCCAGCGTGACCTCGTCGGTCACATTAGCGAAGACCACTTCCACCGGCATGCCGATGGTAATGTCCTCGTTCGCGACTTCGACCAGATTGGTCAGCAGACGAGGACCTTCTTCCAGTTCGACCTCGGCAACCGAGTACGGAATGTCCTCCTTGAACGACGAGAAATAGGCATGATGAAAAACGACCCAGGAATTCACCACACCCCGCCCACTCACCGCCTGCCAGCGAAAATCGCGCGCCCAGCAGTCCGGGCAAAACGGAGCCGGAGGATACCAGACCGCCTCACACGCCTCGCAATAGGGCAGCACCATCTGCCGTTGTTTCAGGCCATCCCAGTACGGCTGGTTCAGCGTCGAAATCGCCGGGAGCGGTTTTGTATATTCGGCCATGCCCTCTCCTTTTTTCAGCCTGCGCGATAGATGAGCGAGTCCCCGTACGCGTTGGCCCATTGGATGAGCTGTGCGTGGGGAATCTGGCGTTCACCACACTCCCCACGCAGTTGACGCACAATCTCGACCTGATGATTCCAGCCCATGATGTGGCCCTCGGACATCAGCCCGCCATTGGTGTTCATGGGCAGCTCTCCACCCAGCTCAATACGCCCGTCTTGGGTAAATGCCGCGGCTTCGCCCTGCCCACAGAACCCAAAACGCTCCAGCGCGGTCCAGGCCAGGATCGAGAACGCGTCATAGGTAAACAGCGCGTCCAGGTCCTTGGGCGATACGTCCGCCATCTCATACACCGGCTGCGGGTCGGGCACATAATCAAAGGCGGTTTGTTGAGAAGTCCCAAAGCCGGGATAGGTCCAGATAAATTCTTCACGTCCCGCGGGCAGGCCCTGCATGCCGCTCATGCACACCGGCCGCTTGGCCATGTCCCGCGCGCGTTCCTGGGTGGTGACCAGGACGCACGCCGCGCCGTCGTTAATCAGACAATAATCCAGCAGGTGTAGCGGCTCGCATACAAAACGCGAGTTCTGGTGATCCTCGACGCTGATCGGCGTCTGCATGACGGCGTTCGGATTCATGGCCGCGTGCTTGCGAAACGCCACCGCCACCGCGGCCAACTGCTCACTCGTTGCGCTAAAACGATCAAAATACTTCCGGGCGACCAGCGCTGCCCCGGCCCCAGGTGAAGTCATGCCGAACACCGGGTCTTCGCCGTGTCCCCCACCGGCCTCCCGCGCGCCCTCGGCGTCTCCAGACCCGCCCATCATGGGTTTGCGGAAACCGGAGAAGCTGATCGACGCCATGCAGGCCACCACATTGGCCAGCCCGGCACTGACCATCATCGCCGCCCACTGTACGCTGCTGGCCGTAAAACGTCCGTGCGCCCAGGTTTGATTATACGCGCGCAGTTGGAGTCCCAGCGCATAGGCCAGGGTGTCGGCGTCCGCCCCAATCGGCGTCCCAAAACTGACGATGAGCCCGTCCAAATCGTCCCGGCCCAGCCCGGCGTCATCAAGCGCGTTGCGGATGGCTTCGCCGGCAAGATCGATCTGACTCCGATTCATTTTCCGACCGTATGGCGTATGGCCCACACCACACACCGCCGCGACATCTTTGAGGTTCCCCGCAGGCATATCCCGCCCTCCTTTGGCCAGCGTTCTCGGATCATAGGCAGAGACACGGTGAGGGTCAAGGAAACCGGGGCTGGTTCCGGGCGTGCCCTGATTTCCGCCGCTCTTTCCCGCCCGGCGTCTTCGCCTTGACGCTCTGGCTGAGACAGGCAACAATCGCCAGGCAATTTCTGCACCGAGATGGTAGGGGCAGCCCCCTGTGGCTGCCCGCTTTCTTATGCTGTCACTCGCCGATCTGCTCCTCATTACCCTCAGTGGTCTGGCCGCCGGCTTTCTCAATGCGGTTTCCGGCGGAGGGGCCATGCTGACCGTGCCGGCCCTCATCCTGATCGGACTGCCGCCAGGCATTGCCAACGGCACGAATCGTTTGGCGGTTGTCCTGCAAAGCCTGACTGCCCTGGCGGCGTATACAAAACTGAAGCAGACCGACTCCGGCTTAGCCATTGCGCTCATGATCCCGGCCATGCTGGGCTCGGTGTGTGGCGCGCTGGTGTCGGTCCGTCTGGACGATGCGTTCTTTCAGACCTTGTTGGCCATCATGATGATGGTCATGCTCGTCCCGATAGTGTTTGAGCCGGTCCTCAATCGCACCCTGCTGGCTGTCGGCGGGACGGGACGGGGGCGACGACTGCTCCAAGCCGTCTTTTTCGGTATCGGGCTCTACGGTGGCTTACTCCAGATTGGAGCCGGTATTTTTATACTGGTGACGCTGAGCACTATGGGTGGCTTGAATCTCACGCTGGCCAATGGCGTAAAAGTCGTTGTTGTTATGGGCTTGACCGGCATTGCCTGCTGCGTCTTTGCGCTGAACGGGAAAGTCGATTGGAGCGTGGGGCTGCTCCTGTCGATAACGACCAGCATCGGTGCATGGTTCGGAGCGCACTGGGGAGTCAGCAAGGGCGAAGGCTGGATTCGGATCGTTGTGGCCGGGACAGTCGTGGCAATGGCGTTCCAGTTACTCGGAGTGTGGGAGGGGCTCCGCTCGTTGTTTGCGTTCTCTCAATTCTGACGCAGGTTGACCCCTGCCGAATGCGAGAGCAAATTACGAGGCTGTGTAGCCGCCCGTCATTCCTGCGAAAGCAGGCATCCAGCCCCCGACTGCTGGATGCCGGATCACGTCCGGCATGACGAGAGCGCACTGGCAGGCTAGAACCTGGCGTGAAACGCCCTAACCATCACATGAGCATGCTCACCTACAAGGACCAATCCGCCTCTGAGCTACGGCTTCACGTTGTCGCAGCTAGGGTAGATTTCCAGCACTTCAGTCCACTGGCTACGGTGCGCTTGGAACAGCCTCAGTTCCGGGTACAGGCGAGTATTATCGGCACCAGCCACATCGTCCACATAGCGTGTGACCATACTCAGCATGTTTCCGAAATCCTGGCCTGCACGGATATTCCCCCTGTGTTACAACCGACGTTCTCAGACTGGGTTATAAACCTCGCTCATCCTATTAACCTCCAGCTCACATCCGCGCTGCACTACCATTTTGAAGCCCAGCGGACGGACAGCCAGCACGGACAGCCCGCCTTTCAGACACTGGCGCAGCGCATTGTCCAGACCAGTACGGACACGGCACTCTCATCGAGCGCGGGTCTTGACTATTCTTTTCCGGCCACACCCCGAGGTCCAGCCCCACAAACTCTGGTCTGGGTAATGCTCGACAGGGCAAGCCAGCGTATGACCATCAAGACCGCCCATAGTTACCCCAATGAAGATACGATTATCTTTTCGGATTCCCGTGTCACTCTCAGTCTCCCAACGACTGTCTGAATGGGAATGAACCGGTTCGGAGGCAACGGGAGCACGCAGAGCAGGCCGGCTAACCCCAGAACCACTCCGTAAAGGCCAATGTGCGTACCCGTCGGGCAACGCTGCGAGCGGATGCGGGGAACCAAGCCAGTTCGCGGCCCGCGCCGGCCCGGGATTGTGCCGAGCGGGCACGGACGCCGCGTAAACCCAGCGCCTTGGCCCGTGCACCGATGGGCTGACAGCGAGTATGCGGGACTAGGCTGCCGTCTTTTTCCAAAGGATAGGTGTCGGGCAATCCAGCGGCGTGAACACCGTCCACCGTATGCAGGTCGCACACGACCTGACCGCGCGGCAGTGCGCAGCAAACGAGAATTGGCCCGGTGTCGTCGCGGAGGTCTTCCGGCTCATACGGCCACTCGGCGATGCAAGCACGAAGATTCAGGCGTGCGGTCACCACGTCCTCGTTCAGGTGGAGCACGGGGAAACTCTGGGACGGATGCCACCGCCCCCCATGTTCCCGCGCGAAACCGGGATTGATCGGGTCTGTCCACGAAGGGTCGGCGATACGCCACCAGTCGTGACCATAGGGAAGCGTCTCTCGAAGCAACTCCACCGCCAGTCAGCCCTATGCCTGCTCGAACCGGAACATGTCCCGGCACGCGGTCAACAAGGCTTGCGTATCGCCGCGCGCCAGCAAATCCATCAAGGAGGCACCGTCGAGCGCTCGAATCGGCCTCCGCACAACGGCCGGTATACGGTCGCGTTTGAGGTAGTGGGCGAGCAGTTCGGTAGCGGCGGCGAGATCCGATACCGCGCCGGCACGTCCCACGGGTGCGCCTTGCCTGAGCCACTTGCCGACCGCTTGGCGGCTCACGCCAAACAGGCGCGCCGCCTCGGCTTGACTCAGTTTCCACGTCTCGAGCACTCGCGCAAAGGCCCGGCCCGCGCGCCGGCGATCAAGGCTCTCGGAGAAAGCGTCGAGCCATGCCGCCTCGTGCTGATGCGCCGCATATATCTGCGCCGCCGCTTCCTCTGGGTCGAGTCTCTGGATCAATGTAACTGCGCTCATGCCGCGGACTCCGAGTTCGAGAGGCAGCCATATGTCAACCACTACCGAATGTCAACCTCGGACTCTGAACCCCACAGGGAACGGTTCTGCTGGATGTCAGAGCCTCCACAATACAAAGAGGGATACCGCTCCAGCAGGTATCCCAATGAAGATACGATTATCTTTTCGGATTCCTGTGTCACTCTCAGTCTTCCAACAAGAGAGCGATAACGCCTCTGGGCTTCAGTACCAGGGCCGGATACACTCTCTCTCACGACGCAATCCAATACGATGAGCCATAAGAAGGGCCTGCCAATATCAATGCCTACGCAGCGCAATCGTGAAGAGGTCGTCAATACGCAACTTGCCGTGTTGATCTCACAGCTCGGCGTCACGGCCGACGCCGAAACCATTCATGTTCACGGCAAACACAGACCCGATGTGCTGTTCCAGCTTCGCGGCCTGCGGGCTGTCATCGAGGGCAAGTTTGCCGACGTGTCGAACGCCAAACAGATCGTCCTGGACGATGCCCGCAAACGCGTTCGGGCCGGCATTGCCCACATCGCTGCGGCAACCGTCTATCCCGAGCAACTTCGCACCACGCCCACCACGCAGATGCTTGATGTGCTGGCCGAGGCACGGCTGCACTACTGCATTATTACCGAGACCTCCGAAGGCGATGAATGGTTCGAGGGGAATCCGGCGGCGCTGATGGAAGCCCTGCGCCGGGCGCAAGAGGCGCTCAGCCAAGATGATCTCGTTGAGCGGACAGCCAAAGCGCTGCATGGCCGACTGGTCAGCGTGACTCAGCTCTGGCTGGGCCAGGCCGGCGCGTGTGACCGTCTGTCAAACATTCTCGGTATCACCCCGCCGAAAGGTGAGACACCAGACAAAGCCCAAGGCCGGCGCGAAACAGCGGCTAAGGTCTCGGCCCTGGTACTGGCCAACGCGCTGATTTTTCAAGAACAGTTGGCGATAACGGATGGCCGGATCACCCCGCTACGCAAAATCGAAAAGGAAGCCGATTTAGTTGGCGCTATTGCGAAGCATTGGCACTGGATATGGGAGAACATCAACTATGTGCCGATTTTCCAGCTCGGTGAGCGCGTGCTGGATGAACTGCCGAGCAATCTCAGCACCACGCAGGCCGTCAGCGCAGTACTCTCACAAGCCACAGCCATTTGCGAGCAACAGGCCGCCCTCCGCCATGACCTGATGGGGCGCATCTATCACTGGCTGCTGCACGAAGCGAAATATCTCGGCACCTATTACACCTCGGTGCCAGCCGCTACCCTACTGCTCAAACTGACCCTGTCGGCGCACTGGAAACAGGACTTGGGCGACCCCGCGGAATTGGCGCACTTCAAGGTGGCCGACCTGGCCTGCGGAACGGGCACGCTGCTGATGGCGGCAGCCCAGGCATTTTCCGACGCGTACATCAGAACACGCGCGGCCTCAGACAGGCCGCTGGGCCAGCCGGAACTTTCGACACTGCATCGAACCTTGATGGAGCATATGTTGCACGGCTATGACGTGCTGCCTTCAGCCGTGCACCTGACGGCCTCGACCCTGGCCCTGCTCGCCCCGGACATTGCCTTTGTGCGGATGAATCTGTTTGTCATGCCGCTCGGCGTGGACCAGGGGCAGGCGCGGTTGGGCAGCCTGGATTTTCTTGACAACAGAGCACTCAGAACACAGATGGCACTTGACTATTCGCAGATTGAGACCGTCCGTACCGGCGCGTCCATGTCCCAAGAAACGAACGCGACGCTGCCCAAGCTGGACCTGTGCGTGATGAACCCCCCCTTTGTCCGTAGCGTGGGCGGCAACCTGCTCTTCGGTTCTCTGCCGGATGAACGCGGCGTCCTGCAAAAAGACCTCAAGAAGCGACTCACGCACCTGCCAGCAAGTGCGACCGCTGGGCTGGGCAGCGTATTTGTTGCCCTGGCCGACAAGCACCTGGAAGTTGACGGACGGCTGGCCTTCGTCCTGCCGGCGGCCCTCGCTTCGGGCGAAGCCTGGGGGCCGACGCGCCAACTGCTCGCCGAGAGCTACCATCTGGAAACCGTGGTTTCGAGCCATGACGCCGAGCGGCCCAATTTCTCGGAAAACACCGACTTGTCCGAACTGTTGTTCATCGCCCGCAAGCGCGGCAGCGGCGAGAAGTCGGGCAGAACGACCTATATCAGCCTGTGGCGCAACCCGCGCTCAATTCATGCAGCCCTGCACTTGGCGAACGCCATCGAGCATGTTGGCTCCATTGTCGGTATTGAAGAAGCCGGCATCACCGGGGCCAAGTTGGGAGACGAAAAGCTGGCCGAATTGATGACGCTGCCGGCCGCGTCGCCAGACGATATTTGGCTCGGCGCGCTCTTTGCCCAAGTGGAATTGCTGCGTATTTCTTGGCACTTAGCGCAAGGCAGGCTGTCGATTCCAGGCTCAACGGAGAAAATGCCGATTCCCCTGTGTCCACTCCATGATCTCGGCGCACTCGGCCCGGACCGGAAACGGATACACGAAGGGTTCAAGGTCACAAAATCCGACTGGACGCCATTTCCGGGCTTCTGGGGACACAAGGCGGACGAGGTGACAACCATCGCGCAGACACCGAACTGCAAACTGCTGGAATGGCAGGATTCCCCGCGTGGTCCACACTACGGGTCTCATCTGTGGCAGCGCGCGGGTCGAATACTTCTCGTCGAGCGATTATGGCCAATCACTCAACGGGTTTTAGCAGTGGGATTTGAGGAGAAAGTTCTCGGTAATACATGGTGGGCTTTCGACGAGTCTCAGTTGAATGAACTGCAACGGAAGGCACTGCTTGTATGGCTCAATTCGACCCTGAGCCTGCTCTTTTATTTTGGCCGGCGGACGGTCACACGGAGTGCCTGGATGCAGATGAAGCAGCCGGCTTGGGCGTCCATGCCGGTGCTCAATGTACGCAGTCTGACGCAAGAACAACTCACACCGCTTGCCAACGCCTATGACGAGGTGGCCTCGCAATCGCTCGCTCCGCTGGCACAGTTGGACGCCGACCCGGTTCGTATCCGCATTGACGCTACCCTCTGCGCGGTTCTCGGCCTTCCCGCAATCGCCTCTGTTCGTGCCCTGCTCGCCCGTGAGCCGGGACTGACCGGGCGGAGGATTGGAGGGTCTATTGTTAAAGCTGGATAGTCGTCCAAAAACCCTCCTTTTTGCCGTTGGCCTTATGCTGGATTTTGCACTTGGTATTTTCGTCGTACTTCTTCATCGGCGAATCGAACTGCGTATGAAAGAGACCGGGAGGTCTGAAGAATGAGCGCTTACGGACTTATGGGATTCGCTGGACTCCTCATGGTTGCAGGAATGATTAGTGACGTCGTAGGGCAGGTCGTCAGAGAGGCCGGGCGAGTTTCGCTGTAAGGATTGAGAGTGACAAACTGAGACGGTTCGACAGATCAGCCCCCCCCTCACCCTAGCCCTCTCCCTCCGGGGGAGAGGGAATAAGACCCCCGACCACGAGCCCGCCGAAATCCTGCCCGCCGGGATAGCCATAACCCGGCGATTTGCTACGCTATCGTATAGACCGGGACAGGAGGAGCGGACAGAAAAACTATGGCGCATTTACGACAACTGCGGCTGGGCGCGTTCATGCGACCGGTCAGCATTCATACCGCGGCCTGGCGCTATCCGGGCGCGTTCCCGGATGCCAACTTCAATTTTTCCCATTACCAGCGCTTCGTCTGCACGCTGGAACGGGGCCGCTTCGACGCCTTTTTCATGGCCGATCACCTGGCCGTGCTCAATATGCCGATGGCGGCGCTCAAACGGAGTGCCACGGTCACGTCTTTTGATCCGCTCACCCTACTCCCGGCGCTGGCCACCGTCAGCACGCATCTGGGGCTGATTGCCACGGCCTCTACCACCTACAACGATCCGTATCATGTGGCGCGGAAATTTGCCTCGCTCGACCATATCAGCGGCGGACGGGCCGGCTGGAACGTCGTGACCTCGGCCAACCCGGACGAAGCGTTGAACTTCGGACGCGAGGAACACATGGAACATGACGCGCGCTATCGTCTGGCGCGCGAGTTCTACGATGTGGTGACCGGCCTGTGGGATAGTTGGGCGGACGATGCCTTTATTCGCGACGTCGAGGCCGGCGTGTATTTCGACCCTGAGAAGCTGCACGTGCTGAACCATACAGGCCGGCATCTCTCCGTGCGCGGCCCGCTGAATATCGCCCGGCCTATTCAGGGCTGGCCGGTCATCGTCCAGGCCGGCGCGTCAGAGGCCGGTCGTCAACTCGCCGCGGAGACCGCTGAAGTCGTGTTTTCCGGGGTCAATAATCTACAGGCCGCCCAGTCCTACTATGCGGATGTCAAAGGCCGGATGGAGGCATACGGGCGCTGTCGAGACCATCTCAAAATCCTGCCGGGTGCCTTTGTTGTCGTTGGCGACACGCTGGCCGAGGCGCGGGCAAAGAAAACGAAGCTCGACAGCCTGGTCCACCCGGATAGCGGCATGGCCACACTCTGCGTCCTGCTGGGCCATGACGTGTCGGACTCTGACCTGGACAGTCCACTGCCCGACATCCCGGAAAGCAACGCCAGTCAATCCGGGCGGCAGAAACTGGTCGAAATGGCGCGCAAGGACAATATGACCATCAGACAGCTTGCCCAGTATGTGGGCGGCAGTTTCAGCACCCTGGAACTTACTGGCACGCCGAGCATGATCGCCGATCACATGGAGGAATGGCTCATGACCGAAGGGTCGGACGGCTTTAATGTCATGTTCCCCTATCTGCCGGGCGGGCTGGACGACTTTGTGGACCGGGTCGTACCCGAACTACAGCGCCGCGGCCTGTTTCGACGCGAGTACGAGGGCGCGACCCTGCGTGAAAACCTTGGCCTGCCGCGTCCGGAGAATCGCTTTTTTACAGACTGAAGAGAGCCTGCCCTTGAGCGTCCTTCGACTTCGCTGGCGCTACGCTCAGGACGAACGGAGAAGAAGAGAACCCAGCCGAAGGGTGGACAGAGGAGACAGTGCAATGGCCGATACACAGTCGTCTCACGAGGCCGCCAGATTTTTATGGAACGAACGTCAGGCCGGCCGGCCCTTTGTTCCCATCCCGGAGCCGCATACACCGCACCGCCTTGAAGATGCCTATGCCGTTCAGGCCGAGCTTCAGCAATTTTTGACGGAAATCTATGGTTCTCTCGCCGGATATAAAATTGCGTTGACCACGCCGGTGATGCAAAAAATGGTCGGCTTTGACGAACCTATTGCCGGCGCCATTATGGAAAAAACTATCCACCATACCCCGGCTCGGGTGCGCCTGAGCGACTATGGTCGCCTGGGAGTCGAGTGCGAGATTGCCGTGCGGCTGGCGCAAGATTTGCCAGCCGAGCGGGCTCCCTATACGCGCGAGCGTGTAGCCGGGGCAGTCGGGGCTGTCCTGCCGGCCTTTGAACTGGTTGACGATCGCCACGCTGACTACACCAAGATCGCCGACCACATCCTGACCCTGCTCGCGGATAACGCCTGGAACGACGGCATTGTCTTGGGTTCGCCGCTGACAGACTGGCAATCGCTCGACCTGGCTGCCATACACGGCACCATGCGCATCAACGGCGAAGTCGTTGGAGAAGGGGATGGTCGGGACGTGCTGGGACATCCGCTCGATGCCCTGGCCTGGCTGGCGAGTACACTGGCCGCCCAGGGCAAGACCCTGTCTCAAGGCATGGTCGTCATGACCGGCAGCGTGGTGGCGACCAAGTTTGTGAGTCAGGGCGACCGGGTGCAGTTGACGATGGATGGGCTGGGCGAGGTGGAACTGAGTATTAAATAAACCGGGGAACCCACCCCGCCGCTCCGAGGAAGGGACAATACTATCCTCACTTACTTCCCCATCCTTTCGTCCAGGAATGCGCTGACCTTACCAATCCCAATGCGCTCCTGCTCCAGGGTGTCACGGTCACGCACGGTGACGGTCTGGTCCGCAAGCGTGTCACCGTCAATCGTAAAGCAGTAGGGCGTACCGGCTTCATCCATGCGTGCGTAGCGTTTGCCGATGTTCTGCTTCACATCGAGTCGGACGGCGTATTGCGGGCGCAACCCCTGGTAGAGCTTCTCGGCCACCTCGGGCATACCACTTTTGTTGACCAAGGGAAAAACGGCCGCCTTGATCGGCGCCAGCCGGGGGTGGAATTTCATATAGACCTTGCTCGGCCGGCTCTCGTCCGGTGTATAGGCTTCACACAGTGCCGCCAGGGTTCCACGGTCGGCGCCAGCGCTCGGCTCGATCACGTGCGGGAAATAGCGCTCGTTGCGCTGGTCGTCAAAATAGCGCAGCTTGTCCCCCTGACCACAATGGGTGGCGTGCTGGCGCAGGTCATAGTCGGCACGATGGGCTATGCCTTCCAATTCCCCATAGCCGGGCGCGGTAAACGGGAAACGATACTCGACATCGCTCGTGCCGGCTCCCTCTTTGGCGTAGTGGGCGAGTTCGTCCTGATCGTGCGCACGCAGTGTCAGGTTCTCGCCCGCCAGACCAATAGACTGCCACCAACGAAAACGAGTGTCGCGCCAGTACTGATACCACTCTGCGGCTTCCTGGGGATGAATGAAGAACTCGATTTCCATCTGCTCGAACTCGCGCGACCGGAACGTAAAATTGCGCGGCGTGACCTCGTTGCGGAACGCTTTGCCGATCTGCGCAATCCCGAACGGCACCCGCACCCGATTGGTATCCAGCACATTCCAGAACTGGGTAAAAATTCCCTGGGCCGTCTCCGGACGCAGATAGGTAACCGCCGACGGATCTTCGACCGCGCCGGTCGTGGTCTTGAACATCAGATTAAAAGGCCGCGGCTCAGTAATCTCCCCGCCACAGAACGGGCATGGCGGCTGTGGCAATTCGCCAGCTACGCGCTGCTCGGTGGCAAGCTGCCCAACCAATTGGTCCAACCCGATGTCAATCGGCGACGCTTCCTGTTCTCGTCCCTCAGTCAGGAGCGCCAGCGTTTCCGCTGGCTTGCGGACAAGAGCCAGGTTCGGGGCGCTCTTTTTTGCGGTCTTTTCTCCCCAGCGCTTCACGCTTTTGACAGTCACATTCCCCGCTTCATGCAGCTCTTTCAGCGAGGCATACCAGTCACTCTCGTGAATCATCTCATCAATATGATCGTACCGTACGAGCTTCTTACAGTGACGGCAGGTGCTCATCAAATCGGAGAACCCGCCCACATGACCCGAGGCTTCCCAGACTTTCGGGTTCATAATAATGGTCGCGTCCACGGGAACGATCTCGATGGGCCGACCGTCCGGACCAGGGGCCGGGCAACGGACCACGTCTTGCCACCAGGCTTCCTTGAGGTTGCGTTTCAGTTCAGCGCCGAGCGGGCCGTAATCCCAGAAGCCGTTAATGCCGCCGTACAATTCGGACGACTGAAAGATAAACCCGCGGCGTCGGCATAACGAGACAATAGGGTCCATTGATTTTGTTGCGGGCGGAGTCTGTTTGCTCATAAGGTTGATCTCATTTTGTGTGTACTATCCTCCCGGTTGGTACAGCCGGACTGGGCGGCGTGCATGATATTGGATGGCCCTGACCTCGGCAAGGGAGCAGGCCCGCGCCCCCTTCGATGCTGCTTTGGACAGGCCCCTTTGCGTCGGGGATCGGACACGGTACAAGTAAGCGCGAAACAGTCATTGTGTCTGGCAAGGAGCAAACCATGGACAAAGCTTTGGACGGTATCCGTGTTCTTGACATGACCCACGTCCAGATGGGGCCTTCTTGTACCCAGATTCTCGCCTGGCTTGGCGCGGACGTCATTAAGGTCGAACTGCCGGGGCGAGGCGATATCACCCGCCAGCAGCTCCGGGACCTGCCCGATGTTGATAGCCTGTATTTCACCATGCTCAACTGCAATAAGCGCAGCATCACCATCAACACCAAGACTCCGAAAGGGCAAGATATTTTTCGCAAGCTGGTCGAAGTGTGCGACGTGCTGGTCGAAAACTTTGCACCCGGTGCGCTGGACCGCCAAGGATTCAGTTGGGAGGTCATCCGGCAGATCAATCCACGCATGATCTATGCCTCCGGCAAGGGGTTCGGCCCCGGTCCGTTCGCAGACTGCAAGGCATATGAGACCGTCGCCCAGGCCATGGGCGGGGCCATGAGCACGACGGGCTGGGATGACGGCCCGCCGACCAGCACGGGAGCCCAGATTGGAGATTCCGGTACAGGCATGCATCTGGTGGCCGCGATTCTGGCAGCCCTCTTTCAGCGCGAGCAAACCGGGTCCGGTCAGCGGGTTGAGGTCGCCATGCAGGACGCGGTGCTGAACCTGTGTCGAGTCAAGCTGCGCGACCAGCAGCGGCTTGTCCACGGCCCCTTGAAGGAGTACCCACAATATCCCGATAAGACCTTCGGCCCAGCCGTGCCGCGCTCCGGCAACGCCTCCGGTGGCGGCCATCCGGGGGTGGCCCTCAAATGCAAACCCGGCGGCCCCAACGACTACATCTATGTGGTCGTCCAGGCCCAAGTCTGGCAACCGCTAATGCAGCTCATCGACCGTGAGGACCTTATTGATAACCCGGAGTACGCCACGCCGGAGGCGCGTCTCTCGCACCTGGATGACTGTTTCGCGGTAATTGAAGCCTGGACCCAGAAGCACACCAAGTACGAAGCCATGCAACGCCTCAACACGGTCAACGTGCCCTGTGGTCCGATCCTGGACATGAAAGAGCTGATGGAAGATGAGTCGCTAGCCGCGCGGGATATTGTGGCCGAAGTCGAGCATCCGGAGCGCGGACGGTTCAAGACAGTCGGCTGTCCGCTTAAACTTTCAGATTCTTCGGTCGAGGTCACGACTTCGCCCCGCCTTGGCGAGCATACCCAGGAAATCCTGCGGGAACTGGTCGGGTACGACGACGAAGAGGTTGAGGCAGCCCGGACCGAGGGCGCAATCTGACACCACTTCGCACGCACTCTCCGCATGTCACTCATTACCTGGTCGTGGATCTTTCTCATCTTTTATATCGGCGGCATGTTGGCCATCGGCGTGTTTGCCGGGCGACGGGTCAAGCACGCTGACGACTTTGCCACCGCACGCGGCGCATACGGACCCTTATTTCTCGCGTTTGCCTTTGCCGCGACCACGGCCAGCGGCGCCACCTTTCTCGGCAGCTCGGGCCTTGGCTACGAGTGGGGCCTGCCGACGATGTGGGGGTGCTTCCTGTACCCGACCGGGATGTATGTCGGCGTGTTGATCGCCATGCGCCTGGTTACCACCTCGGGCCATCGGTTCGGGAACCGCTCCATACCGGAGTACCTCGGGGACCGCTACCAATCCGAAGGCATCCGGATACTCATCTCGGTCTTTTCCTTAGTGCTATTTTTCTATCTGGCCGGGCAGTTGGTGTCCGGGCTGGTGATGTTCGAGATTATGCTGGGCCTGTCCCCCCTCTGGGCGCTGCTCATCACCACCACCGTGTTATTGATTTATGTCGTGCTCGGCGGCGCGCATGCCGACATCCTGACGGATGGGGTGCAGGGCTTCATGATGCTGCTGGTCGCGCTGATGGTGATCATCCTGTTTCTGACCGGATTTGGAGTAGACAGCGAAAGAGCGGGCCTGCCGGGCATTATCGACAGCCTGACCGAGCAGGACGCGTACCTGGTCGGCGTGCTGAATGCCGAGACCGCGCTGTATCATTCCTGGTGGTCCGTTGTGGCCATTTTTATTTCACACATACCCCTCGGCCTGCTGCCCCATCTCGGGAACAAACTCTGGGCCTTAAAAAGCGTGAGCCAACAGCAATCGTTTATCAAACTGGCCTTCACGTTTGGGCTGACGCTGGGCATGCTCGGCTTGGGCGGTCTCCTGGCCCGCGCGATATTGGGCGATGCGCTTTATGCCGAGGGGGCGAACCCGAATCAGGCCCTGCCCCTCCTCTTCATCGAGCTGTTCCCAACCTGGCTCGCCGCCCTCATTGGGGTGGGCGTGCTGGCGGCGATCATGTCCACCGCGGATGGGCTGGTCATCTCCTCATCCCAGGTGATTGCCAACGATCTCTACCGTCGGACCATCGTGCCTCGACTCAAGCATCCTCCGAATGCTGCGCAACTGGACCAGCGGATTTTAGCCATCAGTCGGGTGGCGACTGTTGTTGTTCTGGTACTGTGTACCGCCCTGGCCTGGGCTTTGGTCGAGACCAATATCGCCCTCATTGTCTGGATCGGGAACGGCGGCATGATGGCGGCCTTTGCCGGCCCCCTCGTGGTCGGTGCGCTCTGGCGCGGTGTCACCCGCACAGGCGCTTATGCCGGCCTGATCAGCGGTTTCGTCACCTTCCTCGTGCTGCACACCCAAATGATTGATCCCGCCTGGTTCGCGCCCGGCCTGCTGCACACTGCCGCCTCCTGGCTGTACGCCGAGGGACCAAGCCCGTTCTCCTGTGCAACGATAGGGGAACTCATGTCGGTCGCCTGTACCTATGTCGTATCCAAAGCAACCCAACCGCTGCCTGAGACGCACGTGCAGGCGTTGTTTGAGTCTTGAATAAGTTTCGAGGATAGATATGCAGGCCATCTGAACTGACACGGCATAAAAAGTTACAGAGGGAAAGCGGTAGTCATATGGCAAGTAGCATAAAAATAGGTCTTCAGATCGTCAGGGCTGTCCATCGCGCTCACAGACAGTTTCTCCGAGAGGCTGAGAGAAGACGTAAGGCTGAGAGAAGACGTAAGGCTGAGGAAAGGGAAGCCGCACGTCATCAACGAGAGTACGCGCGCTTGCTCAAACAGCAATCGCGTGAGAGAGCCGCTTACGAGCGAGCACAAGCGGTTGCAGGGAAGAATAGGTTTAAGCGGAGTCTAGAAAGCGCTCAAGCAGCTTTCGACATGAGATGTCGAGAGCGGAAAATCCTTCGTGACTCAATAGTCAATGCAGTTCTAAAATAGAGTGGAGAACAATGGATGCTCAGTATATTACGGGAACGCTGGGAGTCTTATCTTTTTCCATCATCACAACTTACTTCTTAGTTCGTAATAGATTTAAGAAGCAGATTGCAGCATACCGCTCCATCTCTGATGCGGTCGAGAAGACCACTCAGAAACTGACTCAAACTGAAACAGAGCTGACCGAAGCCCAGCAGGGACTTGAGACTGTTCGAGACGAAACGAAGGAGCTTCAAGACCTCAAGGAGAACGCTGGGCAACTTAAGGCTCAGTTGGAAGAGTCATCAAAGCAACTCGAAGAGATATCTGTCGATATTGAATCCAAAGAAGATAGACTGGACACCCTGGACGGGCAACTTCACCAATTAATGTCAAAAGTTGACCTCTATTCTAGAGTCGATGAATTTGTTGAGCATGGCCTATTCGAAGAGCCAGAGTATCTATTTGAAACTACAGAGCGCTTCGCTGAAGAAATCAAACGAACCCGCGAGAAGCAAAAAGAATTGATCAAGAATAAAGAAGCTGTCACTCTTCCTAGTTCCCTTACAGTTTCGTCAGATAAAAGGCAGGGCAAGAAAATACTTGAAGGTCAAGTCAAGCTCATGCTGACCACTTTTAATATTGAGTGTGATCTTCTTATCGGCAAGGTTAATCCTGGTAATTTTGCACGTGCTTTGGAGCGCATTGAGAAGCTGGCGGCTACGCTCGAAAAATCTGCCGCTACTCTACATTGTGGGTTCAACATTGAATTTGTTCGACTAAAATTCGAGGAATGTAGGCAGCAGTATCAATACAAACTCAAGAAGCAGGAAGAACAAGAGGAACAACGCCTGATTCGTGAGCAGATGCGCGAGGAACAAAAAGCGATCAAAGAATATGAGCGTGCATTGGCCCAGGCGGAAAAGGAGGAGCGGGTATACCGCGACATACTTGAGAGGGTCCGCAACGAACTTGAGCAGGCTACCGCAGGTGATCGCCTTCTCATAGAACAACGGATTGCTGACCTTGAGAGACAACTTGCGGAAGCTGAGGCAAAAGAGGAGCGTGCCAAGAGCATGGCTGAACAGACGCGTCGTGGCCATGTCTATATAATAAGCAATCTAGGCTCATTCGGTGAAAACGTATACAAAATTGGCCTTACTCGCCGTCTAGAGCCTTTGGATCGTGTGAAAGAGCTTGGCGATGCAAGTGTACCCTTCTCATTTGACGTCCATGCCCTAATCTACTCGGATGATGCCCCGGCACTTGAAAAGGCTTTGCATCGTAAGTTCGCTCATAACCGAGTTAACGTGGTGAACCTCCGTAAAGAGTTTTTTCGTACTGAGATTACCGCCATAAAAGAAGCAGTTGAAAAAATAACCAATGGAGAAGCTGACTTTAAGCTGACCGCGGTGGCAGAAGAATATTATGAATCCAGACGACTACAGAGAGTAGAGACGTAGAGTCAAAAAGAGGCTTTTCAGAGCTTCCTCCTACCTTCTGACCTTTCAGCAGGAGACTCAGTTAGGTGGACACAGGTCTCGGTGCTGCACTGCACGAGAAAGGCAGCCGTATGAAAGATCAAAGCGTTGTCGTGCATAGCGATCCTGACATTCTCGGTGGAACTCCCGTCTTTATAGGGACACGAGTTCCGGTGAAAGCGCTATTGGATTACTTCGCTGGGGGACATACTCTGGATGACTTTCTTGATGATTTTCCTACGGTAACACGCGCTCAGGCAGTAGCAGTCTTGGAGCAGGAGGGACAGTTGCCGGCGGGTGTTCATGCGCGTTCTGCTTGATGAGTGCGTCCCCCGGAAGATTCGAGGCGAACTGCCGAGCCATGATGTCCAGACCGTAGCCGAGATGGGCTGGGGAGGCACAAAGAAATGGAGCCTTGCTCCGCCGAGCCACCTCGGAGTTCGGTGTCCTGCTGACCGTAGATCAAGGAATCCCATATCAGCAGAATATCGGGGGTCTCTCTCTGGCTTTGGTCATCATCAAAGCGTCAAGCAATGACATCAATGACTTGCGACCCAAGCTGTCTGAGGTGTTACGAGTACGGGAGACGATTCAGCCTGGCCAAGTGGTACAGGTTGCCTCACCACACGCTCTGGCCGTTCACATCCTTATATCATCCAGACGGTTTCTTTCTGCGGCGTAAATAATAAGGCATTGCTGCCTGGTCAGCGAACCGTGTAGTAAGAATGAAATCACACGTCTGGCCAAAGGAGGGCTTAGTATGGCCATGTCAGAACTGGAAGCGCGCATCATCAGGCTCGAAGACATCGAGGCGATAAAACAGCTCAAGGCTCGCTACTGCGAAATCTGCGACGATATGCACAACCCCGACAGAGTCACGTCGGTCTTTGCTGAGGACGCCATCTGGGAAAGTCCAGATTTCGGCAAGGCTGAGGGCCATGAGGCGATTCGTGAATTATTTCGCAAATTCCAAAATATGTTCAGCTTTTCCCAGCACAACATCACGAACCCCATCATCGAGGTCAACGGCGCTCGCGCCACCGGCATCTGGTATATCATGGGTCCGTGGACGTATGCCGAAAATGACGACGAGAAATGGCTGGCCCTGCGCTATGACGACGACTACGTGAAAGTCAACGGGGAGTGGAAGTATCAGCACTTACGGGTCGCCCTGCGGATGACGGCCGATCGATAACACCAGCCCCTGCGCGCCGTGTGGCAAAGCGGGGTCCGTGGAATCCCCAGACTTCCCTTTGGACGTGTAAGGAAACCTGCCCATGACACTTATTACTTGGTCGTGGTTCTTCCTCATCATCTATATCGGCGGCATGATAACCATCGGGGTTGTGGCCCAGCGGCGCGTTAAACATGCCGACGACTTTGCCACGGCGCGTGGCGCGTACGGACCGCTGTTTCTGGCCCTGGCATTTTCGGCGACCACTGTGAGCGGGGCAACCTTCCTGGGCTTGCCGGGACTGAGCTACACTTGGGGGCTGACTACAATGTGGGGCGTCTTTCTGGGTCCTGCCGGCCTGTGTCTGGGCATGTTGCTCACCATGCGTCTGATCACGAACTCCGGCCACCGGTTCGGCAACCGCTCCATCCCCGAGTACCTGGGCGACCGCTACCAGTCCGAAGGCATTCGGGTCCTGGTCTCGCTGTTTTCCCTGTTGTTGTGTTTTTATCTGGCCGGACAGCTCGTGTCGGGCTTGGTCATGTTCGAGATTCTGCTGGGTTTACCGCCGCTCTGGGCGCTGATCATCACCACAACTGTGTTGCTGATTTACGTGGTGCTGGGTGGAGCCCATGCCGATATTATTGCCGACGGAATCCAGGCCTGTCTGATGCTGCTGGTCGCCGTTGTGGTCGTCGTGCTCTTCCTCATCGGCTTTGGGCTGGATGTGGGCGAATCGGGGAGGAGCGGATTCTTGGGACTGGTCGATAATCTGGCCGCTCAGGACGAGCACCTGGTGAGTACACTCAACACGAAAACCCCGCTCTATCACTCCTGGTGGTCGATTGTCTCGCTGGTGATTTCGTTCATTCCGCTGGGTGTGCTGCCTCACCTGGGCAATAAGCTCTGGGCCTTAAAACACAGCATGTACCAGAACCGCTTTCTGACCCTCACGACCATATTTGTCATCACCTTGGCCATGCTGACCTTGGGCGGCCTGCTGGCTCGGGCACTGCTGGGCGAGGCCCTGTTTGCCGAGGGCGCGACCTCGAATCACGCCCTGCCGACCCTCTTCATCGAGCTGTTTCCGACCTGGTTGGCGGCCCTGGTCGGTGTCGGCATCCTGGCCGCCATTATGTCCACCGCGGACGGACTCGTCGTGTCTTCCTCTCAGATTATCGCCAACGACCTCTACCGGCGGAGCATAGTCCCACGATTGAAGCATCCGCCAACCGAGGCGCAGCTCGACCGCCAAGTTCTATACATCAGCCGGGTGGCGACCGTTGCCGTGCTGGTCATTTGCGCAGCGATAGCCTGGTCGTGGGTTGAAACCAACGTCATGCTGATTGTCTGGATTGGCACCGGCTGCGTCATGTCGGCCCTGGCCGGTTCCCTGGTATTCGGGGCCCTGTGGCGCGGGGTCACCCTGGCTGGGGCCTACGCCGGGCTGGTCAGCGGCTTTGTCAGCTTTCTGGTTCTGCACGCCCAACTGGTCGACCCGGCCTGGTTTGCCCCCGGCCTGCTGCACACAGTCGTCTCCTGGCTTTATATCGAGGGCGTCAATCCGTTCTCCTGCTCGGCCCTCGCCAGCCTCACCTCGGTCGTCTGCACCATCATCATCTCCAAAGTGACCCAGCCCCTGCCCGAGTCGCACGTCCAAGAGCTGTTCGAGGGGGTGTAAGCCTGAAAATGATAGGTTGCTCAGCCATACGCTCTATGCTGCTTCTAGCCGTCCATCCAAGCGTTCCGAGAAGGGCTACTTATGACGAGTTTGCCGAACAGTATCCCTCCCTATCACTGCACTGCGCCAGGACGCCACGACCGTGTGAAAGCAAGTCAGCCAGTCGGACGACCCGTTTGTCATCACCCAACGAGGACGAGCCGCGGCGGTGTTATTGAGTGCAGAAGCCTACCAGCGGGTCGAGTCTGAGCGGCAGATACCCAGGCTCCTGGCTCAGGGGAAAAAAGAAATTGCTGAAGGGCGTGGTATCGACTTGGACACGGTACTCGCCGAGGCCGATGTACTGCTTGAAACTGAAGACTTGTGACCGTTGGATTCACCCCGTCCGCTCGGGCGCAATTCCTAGCTGCCATTACGTACATCCGTCGCGACAACCCAGGAGCGGCGAGACAGTTTCGCCAACGCGCCAAGCAGATTCTCCGTCGGCTTGGACAATTTCCAGAACGCAGCCCGGCTCGTCAGATGATGGGGGTATCCTCCACATCAGTCATCTCCATGTGTTGGGTGCTCTGGTTCCACTCAAATGTCGTGGTCTCCCCTGGACTAGGGAAACCCGAGAGCCGGCACGTGCCACTCGCCCCTTTCAAAAACGCCTCCCCTGTCGTCGTTACGGTGAGCCTGGCCTCCGCAAATAAGACGCCATTATCATAAGCCTTGGCGGTGTGGGGCCCATCGCCGAGTTCGCCCCAGTTCCAGATGGCGACAAAACCGTTGTCGGTATCTCCACACACCTCTTGGGTATCGGGCCGCTGACTGCCGTATAGCATGGGAACTGGATTCGGAATGCCCTCTGCAATGAGGGCCCCATCGTTGAATTCAACGGTGATGTCTCCCTCAGCGTCACATTTCCATCCGCTGATCACCCCAACACCCGATAATTTGGTCCCGTCGCTCGGCACACCAAGGGCAGACTGGGCATGAACCAGAGCCGGGACCAGAACAATGAGTGTAGTAGAAATACAATGCAGAAAAGACATCAGTACCTCCTAACTAAGAAAGAGTCCTTTTTTCTTTAGCTCTTCTATTTATCATTCCGTTTAGCTGCCTCTCATTTTTCCCGCCGTCGTTTCCACAAGAAGAGCAACCAGTACAAAAACCGATTCATAGTTCTCTCCCGCTGGGCTATTCCTATTAACTGATATACAGGGAGAAAGTCGAAAGCGCAGCAGAAGACGGGAGGGTAATTTCAATCTCAACAGTGTCGTCTTCTATGACAGGGGACCACACCGGAGGGTCGGGCGGCAGAGGACCGTTTACAGCAGTAGACTCCTCTGCCTGTGGGAGGGGACCGTACCCTAGCGGAGGGTCAGCAGGCAGCTCACGAGTCTGGGGAGTGAAATCGTGCTCTGTCAGGGGAGCAAAGGTTTGGATGGGGCCAACCGGACTAGAGAAGCGCAGTTCTGCGCCTGCGGGCAAGATGGCAGACACGGCAATTCGTAGCGCCATCGCACCGGGTGAGGTCACGCTGGGCGCACTGAGCAGCGTCCCATCGCTCAGCGTGGTCCATTCCAGACGTGGCGCCATATCGTCACGATAGGCAGCGGGAATCTCCCGGCCAAAGCCGATTTGCAAAGGGAAGTCCTCTCTCTGCTCCCACTCCGCTTGCTCAGAGTTGGTGACCGCTGGCAACGTAATGCGGAGTAATTGGGGAATAGGTGTATCCTGTGTGAGCGACTGCGCTTGCTGCGGCAGATGAGTGTCGTCCTCCACTTCTGGGGGTCTGAATGCGCCGTCAATTCCTTGTGCCTCGCCGATAGCCGAAAAACTGAGAACCAGGATGAAAAAAAAGGGCAGAAAGAGAATATGTAGAGAAAACACTGATAACCTCACAGCATCCCTAAGATATAGTTTTAGCCACTAATTATATCTTAGGGATGTTTCCCTATCACCATCAGATATAGTTTGTCAAGTAAATACCACTGTGGGTCAATTCATCCGACCTAGAAGCGTCTTCATACTGCCCTTGAACTGCGAGGCGGTTATGTATGGATGACCGAAAACTATTGGGAAAGCGGATCAAAAGCCTGCGAAAATCAAAGGGGCATACCCAGGAGCGGCTGGCGGAAATCATGGACATCAGTTCCAACTATCTGGCTGGCATTGAGCGAGGAGAGGCAAATCCAACCCTGGCTCTGCTTGAGCGTCTTTCCACGGGTCTGGAGGTCCCGCTGCCCGAATTGTTCAAGTATCGCCCGGAGGAAGGATACCAACCGGCCCAACTTCGCCAGAGGCTGGACCGGCTGGTCAACGAAGCCGGTGACGGAGAGCTGCCCCGGCTGACTCGTGTTTTTGAGGCGTTGTTGGAGTAACACCGGGGCGAAGGCCGCCCCGCTTTGCCACGGGGTGTACACTCATACGTATTGACATTTATGGTGAGTAGAGACGAAAAAAGAGCGGATGACCACGCACACAACGCAATTTGTCTATTGGGAGGAAGATGGAGCGTGGCTAGGCTATCTCCACGAGTATCCTGATTACTGGACGCAAGGCGAGACGCTGGACGCCCTGAAAGACCATCTGCGAGACTTGTATGCTGACCTGACCGGCGGGGACCTGACCGGTATCCGCAAAATGGACGAATTAGCCTTGACATGAAACGAGTCGCTCTAGTCAAACGGATTGAAGGATTTGGTTGTATTTTGGTAAGGCATGGCGGTAGGCACGCCTCTCATCTGCATAGGAAACAATAACAATATTGGTATCGTAATCCGGTAACCGGAGTTTATCAGCCGGTTCCTCGTCAGCGGAAAATCAAAGAGAATCTAGCCAAGCATATTATCAAACAGTTGAGTAATCCTTCTGGTTAGACGGTAAATAGATACCGCCAAAGCCGCCCCGGTCTGAGGAATTGGAGACACACTGCACGGAGGACACACACCATGCTGAAAATCTACGGGACGACCCTGAGCAATTATTACAGCACGGCCAAGGCCGCGCTGGTCGAAAAGGGACTCGCCTTTGAGGAAGTCCCGGTTATGCCGAGCCCGAAACCCGAAGTCCTAGCCAAAAGCCCGATGGGCAAGGTGCCCTATATTGAGGTCGAAGGCACAACCTTGACCGAGACAAACATCATCTTCGACTATCTCGAAGATATCCAGCCACAGCCGGCACTGTATCCCAGCGACCCCTGGGCTAGGGCCAAAGTCAAAGAAATCATCCGGTGTGTCGAGCTGTATCTCGACACACCGGCGCGGCGCCACCTGCCGACGGTGTACTTCGGCGCGCCGGTTGATCAGGCCGCATACGACGCAGTCCGGCCATTACTGGAAAACGGGCTACGGGCGCTCAAGCAACTCGCCCGCTTCGAGCCCTATATCGCCGGCGACACATTTACCTTCGCCGACCTGACCGCCTATTTCGAGATGCGCTTCACCAATCTGCACACTACGCAAATCTATAACTGGGACATTACGGCTGACGTGCCCGGCCTTGGCGAGTATTTGCACTTGGTCGGCGAACGACCGGCGGTCAACGCGGTCGATTCCGTCATGCAACGAGATTTTGCGGCCTTCAAGAACAAGAGCTAGTCCGCAGTATCGAGCCATGGGCAGCAGCAAGACCGCGCCGGCGATTCACTACCGACCAATGACCGTTGAAGACGTTGGGGCGGTGCCGATTGGTCATCAGGGCGACGAGCAGGAGGTCCGCGCGCGCATTCAAGACCTTGGATCAAGCGCGATATTGGCATTTGACGGTACGCAGCACGTCGGCCAACTCCAGTTTCGGCGCTACGCCGCGGATACCCGTTCGCCCAAGGGGCTGTGGGACCCCCTGTATTGGGGCGAGTTCGGCAACGCCGCGCCCGCGCTGCCTGACCACAGCCTGTCCATTTACTGTTACCACGTCGGCCAACTCGACGACACCGACGACCGAGACGCGCGATATCAGGGCCGAGGTATTGGCCTGCGTCTCTTGGACTCTTTTTTGGACTGGGCCAAGCAGGCCGGCTTCGAGGCGGTGACGGCCAAGGCTACCCCTATCCCACGGGCCGTCATGGCTTTTATGGGCGGGCAGCCACCCAAAGCCTATCTGGCACGCGGCTTTGAGGTCTTTTCGAGCGTGGTCGATACCGAGCTGCGCGATATCGTGAAAGACAGGCAACTCGTGCCGGCTGAGGCGGACTACGATAGCGCCGCACAGGTCAGCTATTGCGTGAAGTTTTTCTAAGGCATAGTGCGCGAGCCATAGCGTACTTTTCGGTTCAACAGGGGACATAATGCCGAAGCTGAACCCTTGCTGGACATGTCATTTGAGGTGCCGAAAGGGGAGAGATTACGGTCAACGTCACGCTTGAAAATCCCGACGACCGCGCCGTCTTTGAGCGGGGATATGGCGAGGAATCGTCCATTCGCCGTTCCAGCATTGACGCGATTGTTGATACCGGCGGCGTCATGCTGGTCTTACCGCAGAACGTTGTTGAACGGCTCGGACTGGAAACACGACGGACCGTGATTATTTCCTATGCAGATGAGAGGAAAGAGGAACGCCATGTGGCTGGTCCCCTGACCATCCACATGGGCAACCGTTTTATGAGCACCGACTGTATTGTCGGTCCTCCTCTGAGTGAGCCGCTGAAATGATGGATCGCTTCCCTCAGGTTGTCGCGTGAATCAGTAGGGGGGCCGCCTAGCCAAACGACGCCACACTTGGTATTTAGGCTGGACACAGTAGACACAAAGGAGGCCAGGTATGAAAGTATCCATGTTTCACCTGATGCCCTACCGGGACCTGCCGGATGATTTTGAACAACGCTACCACTCGGTCTGGGTCGATCCGCCCTGGACGGAACTGGGCGACGCCGAGAAAGTCGGCCAGTACTATAACTGGACCCTTGACGAACTGATCCATGCGGCAAAAGCCGGTGTGGATGGGGTCTGCGTTAATGAGCATCATCAGAATGCCTATGGCTTCATGCCCAACCCCAACCTGATGGGCTCGGTCCTGGCGCGGGCCACCAATGGGATGGACGTGGCCGTGGTGCAGATGGGATCTACGCTCCCTACGACCAACCCGCCCACACGCGTAGCCGAAGAGTACGGCATGCTGGATACCATAAGCGGCGGCCGCCTGGTGGCCGGCATGCCGCTGGGAACGGCCATGGATGCCACCTTGTGTGCGGGTATCACCCCGATTGAGCAGCGCGAGCGCTATTACGAAGCCCACGATTTGATCCTCAAGGCTTGGACCGCAGATGAGATATTCGCCTGGAACGGCAAATACTATCAGCTCCCCAAGGTCAACGTCTGGCCGCGGCCGATCCAACAGCCGTACCCGCCCGTCTGGATTCCCGGACTCGGCAGCCTCAGCACCTGGGAATTTGCCGCTCAGCACAACCACTGCTACTGCTTTTTGAGCTATTACGGCCCCAAGGCGGGTAAAAACGTGATGGACGGGTTTTGGCAATTTATCAGCGAGCGTGGCGTTGAACCCAACCCCTACCGTGCCGGCTTTCTGCAACTCGTGGCCGTGGCCGAAACCGACGCCAAAGCCGAAGCCTTGTACGAAAAGCATATCCAGTACTTCTATAACAAATCCCTGCATATCCCGCCCGAATACTTCTTCCCGCCGGGCCACCAGGATTATCGCAGCCTGGAAAATAATATCCGCAAGGGCATCTTCAAGAGCTATTTCGATAAACTCGACGCCATCCCGAACTGGAAGTTCAAAGACTTTGTGGACGAGGGCTTTGTGATTGCCGGCAGTCCGGCAACGGTTCGCGACCTGCTCACCGATGCCGTCACCGACCTGCGGATCGGCAATTTGATGGTCTTGCTGCATATCGGCTCCATGCCGCATGACTTGACCCTCAAAAACATCGATATGTTCACCAGCGAAGTCATGCCCCATATCCACGATATGTGGGACAACCAGTGGGAGAATCACTGGTGGCCGGAAAAGCTGCGGACCAAGCGCCAGGCCTCCATTGCAGCCTTGTAAGGATACACCTGAAGGGAAAAACAGATGGTCGCAGTCCAAGAACAAACCGTCAGTGTGTGGAAAAATCAGATTAACCCCACAGTCCAGGTCGCCGGCAGTGGGCCGGCAGTGGTCTTTTTGCACGGTGCCTACGGCCTGACCTGGGACCCCTTCCTGGATGCGCTGGCCGAGCAGTTTACTGTGTACGCGCCGGAGCATCCGGGTACGACCCTGGGTGATCCGGACGGCGTGAAGGCTTTGGACGATTTGTGGGATCTGGTGCTGTATTACGACGAGTTGTTTGCCCAGCTCGGCCTAGACAATCCAACCGTCATCGGCCACTCGTTTGGCGGCATGATCGCCTCGGAGATCGCCGCCTGCTATCCGCAACGGGTTGGCAAGCTGGTGCTGCTGAGTCCAATCGGCCTCTGGCGGGACGACGTCCCGGTCAAAAACTGGATGATCCTGCCTATGGAAGAGGTGGTCAAAGCGGCTTTCTACGACCCCAGCGGTCCACTCGCCCAGCAGATGCTAACCATGCCGGAGGATGAGAAGGAAGCCCAAGATGTACAGATTCGGGTGACCTGGTCACTCGCCTGTACGGGCAAATTTATCTGGCCCATTCCGGACAAAGGACTCAAGAAGCGCATCCATCGGATTACCGCCCCGACCCTGATCGTCTGGGGTGCCGAGGACAAGCTTGTCCCGCCGGCGTATGCCGAGGAGTTTGGGAGCCGGATTGCCGGCTCCCAGGTTGCCTTGGTCGAGCAGGCAGCACACGTGCCACAGTTAGAGCAACTCGGACGTGTCTCCGGCTTGGTCCGGGATTTTATTCAGTCTTAACCCTGTCGCAAAACAAGAAGGAGGTAGAGTATGATTAGTTATGTCACAATCGGAACGAACGATCTTGACCGCGCGGCCAAGTATTATGACGAACTCCTGGCCGAATTTGGGGCCAAGCGCATGATGGAGAATGAGCGCATTATCTTATGGGGCACCGCAGGGGCTCCGATGCTGGCGGTGTGCAAGCCGTTTGACGGCAATACCGCCTCGGTTGGCAATGGCGTGATGGTCGCCCTCGCCGCGAACAGCGCGGAACAGGTGGCCGCAATCCATGCGAAGGCGCTGGAGCTGGGCGGGACGGACGAAGGCGCGCCCGGACCACGTGGCGACGGCGGCATGACCATCGGTTATTTTCGCGATATGGACGGCAACAAGCTCAACGCTATCCATATGGGATAAATCCGTAGATTGAGCATTTGCAACATGGGGTGGGGTCGAATGACCCCACCTTTATTCGTTCCCAACAGCCCCCCTATCTCCCCTTCCCTCTAGCCGTCCCCGCAATAGCCATGCGTACCAAGGTCTGGATTTTTGGCTATGGGTCATTGGTCTGGAACCCTGGCTTTGTCTTTGAACAGCGCCAGGTCGGCTACATCCGAGGCTGGACGCGCCGTTTTTACCAGGGCTCAACCGACCATAGAGGGAGTCCGGGTTCCCCGGGCCGTGTTGCCACCTTAGTTGCCGATGCCCAATCCGTTTGTTGGGGCGTGGCCTATCAGGTTACCGGAGAGTCTCTGATATCGATTTTTTCCTATCTTGATGAGCGCGAGCAAGGGGGGTTTCGCCGGCATCAGGTGGACTTTTACCCCAAGGCCGGACCCGCGAATGCCGCTGCGCCCTCCGTTACCACCGCCTTTGTCTATATCGCTCAGGACGATAATCCTCATTATCTCGGTCCGGCTTCCATCCCGGAGATGGCGCTCCAGATTTTTCATTCCAGGGGCCCGAGCGGATCGAATCGAGACTATCTGTTCCGATTGGCCGAGAGCTTACGTGACATGGGTGTGACGGATGAACATGTAAGCGAACTCGAACACTCCGTCCGTCAGCTCGGCGCCCACAGCAAAGACGGGTCAAGCGGCTGAGGCGAGGGATATAGCAGCAGGGATGTCGGGTCAATCGGGCAGGCCAAAGGCGATTACGGCATTGCCCAAGGGGAAATCAAACAATTTGTGTCCACCGGCGGCAACCGCCACAAATTGCTTCCCGTCTACCGCATACGTTACCAGCGGAGCCATTGACCCCGGCCCCGGCGTTGAAGTGCCACAGCGCCGTGCCGTCCTGGGCATTCCGGGCAACAAACTTGCCATTTGATTCACGGTGAAAGATCAGCCCGCCCGCCGTTGCGAGCGAGCCGCTCACCAGCGGCAGGTCCGTTTTGACCTGCCATTTGATCTTCCCGTCCTGGGGCGCGATGGCGCTCAGGGTTCCCCAGCGTTCGACGGTTTTATCAAACGAAATGACAATCCGCTCAGGCTGTCCGGCCTCCCCCGGCTTGAGTTGATAGCGCGTCGGGTTGTGAGTCCCCGAGACGTATAACCAGCCGGTTTGGGGACTGTACGACGTGGGTGGCCAGTTTGCTCCGCCCGCGGCTCCGGGCGCAATCCACATTCCTTCAGGGGTTGGTCTATGGAAGAGTAGGGCGTTCTGGGGCACAAAGGCTTCTGAGCGGCGTAATGGCTTACCGGTCTCCCGGTCGAATATATACAGCCAGCCGGACTTCGAGGCTTCCGCTACTGCTCGGACCGTTTTCCCATTGGTGGAGAAGTCAAACAGCACCGGGGGTGAGGCGACATCATAGCCCCAGATGTCATGCGGGACGATCTGGTGATACCAGCGCAGCGCACCGGTCTGTACGTCAAGCGCAACCAGGGAGGCCGTGTACAGATTGTCTCCGGGGCGTTTGTAATCATCATAACCGGGCGACGCGTTCCCGGTCCCGAAATAGATCAGGCCCAACTCCGGGTCGATTGACGGGGAGGAATAAATAGAGCCACCGCCGGTCTTCCAGGCATCGTGGTGTTTGTCCGCATTGGCGCGCTCGGCGGCCAGGTCGCGCTCCAGTACGTCGCCAAACGCGGTCTGGCCGACAAAATCACCTTCCCAGCCTTCCGAGGCGGTCGCATACCAGCGCCACACCAACTGCCCGGTCGTTGCATCATAGGCGGACAGGAAGGCGCGCAGGCCGCGCCGCGGACCGGGCCGGCCGAGGAGAGACGGGGCGTCCGCTTCGGCTTCACCCAGGAGGCCGCTATAGCCGGTCCCGCTCACGCCGACGAATACCTTGTCGTCGTAGACGACCGGCGCCATATTCCCGGCAAAGCGTGTCAGTGCCGTGAGTGTGGCCGCGTTTTCGGGCCGTGCCGCGTCTGTGGCTTTGATCTCTTTAAGCGCCGTCAGGTCAGCCGGATTTCCGGTCGTCGGATCGACAACCGGCATATCCCACACGCGTGCCCCCGTGGCGGCGTCGAGCGTCACCAGACGCGCATCCGCGGTGATCATATACAGTCGCCTGTCACCCAGGGCGAGCCCCCGGTTGTGGGTGCCGCAACAGAGCGTATCAACCGACATCTCATGCGTGTAGCGCCAGCGCTCTACCCCGGTTACTGCATCAAGGGCAACCACGTGGTTATACGGCGTGGTGAGATACATCGTTCCGTCGGCCACAAGAGGATTAGTTGGAAACGTGCCGAGTATACCGGTCTGATAGATCCACTTCGGCACCAGCCGATGCACGGTATGGGTCGTAATCTGCTCAAGCCCGCTGTAGCGCTGATTGGCATAGCCATGCCCATAGGTCAGCCAGTTGTCATGGTCGGCGTGGGCTTGGAGTAAACGTGTCCCTTCGACCGCCCTGACCGTTCCACCGCCAAGACAGAGGACAGTAGAGACACAGACTGCAATCCGTATGATCCGTCTGAGCGTCGTGTTTCGCTTTCCTCGTTTGTGCATGGAAAACCTCAATAGATGTGAAAAAGAGTAGCTTCTAGGTATAGGAAAATCGCTACCCTGCCTAATCCTCTCCAATGAAGCGGGGAAGAGATAAAATTGCCCCGCCAGGGTGCGATGGCTCCTCCCCCGTTCACCCCTGAGCCTAGCGAAGCGAAGGGAGGAGAAAACAGCTTCGTTCCCCGCTCAGTGGCCTTTTCACCCTGAGTGTGATTTGTTTGCCTGACCAAATGAGCGATATAGCGGATAGGAGTAGCCGATGTTGCAGCAAGCCCTAGATTTCCGGGAAGAGAGCGAAGCGGTCTTCGCCCTGCTCGACGGGTTGGACGAGCAGGACTGGGGAAGGAAAACGCAGTTCAAAGAGTGGACGATCAACGACATCGTGGCCCATCTGCATATGGGCAACTACGCGGCAGACCTCTCCTTGCAGGATACGAACGCCTTCCTGGACCTCGCGAAAGAATTTACCGACGGCCGCACACAGCACGGCCGTCGGGCCTTCACTCACGTCTGGCTCGACGGGCTGCGGGACCGTGCACTGTTGAACCACTGGCGCGCTTTCTCGCTTGAGATGACAGACCGCTTTGCGGCCGCGGACCCGAAAAAACGGGTGCAATGGTTTGGGCCGGACATGAGCGTACGCTCCAGCATTACGGCGCGTCTGATGGAAACCTGGGCGCACAGCCAGGCCATATACGACCTGCTGGGTCAAACGCGGACCGACACCGATCGGATCAAGAACGTTGTCGTCATGGGAGTGAACACCTTCGGCTGGACCTTCACGAACCGCAACCTCGCCGTGCCAACGGACATCCCCTATCTGCGGCTCAGCGCACCGTCGGGCGCACTATGGGAGTGGAATCAAGCGGATCAGGAGAACCGGGTCGAGGGCAGCGCCGTCGAGTTCTGTCAGGTGGTCACCCAGGTGCGCAATATTGCGGACACCTCACTTCGAGTGAGTGGCGATACGGCCACCAGATGGATGGCCAGTGCCCAGTGCTTCGCCGGTCCGCCGGAAGAGCCGCCCGCGCCGGGCAGCCGCTTCCGGCACGTCTAGGAGCCGCGCGCGCTGTCTCGGTCGGACTCAGAATTTTTCCTTGAACGGCCGCACGTCGATTTCGGTCGTCCAGGAACTGCGGTCCTGATGGGCCATATGCCAATACGTCTCGGCAATGGCCTCGGGCTTGAGCATGTCTTCCTCGGTCATATTGGAAAAATTGCGGCCCGGGATATCGATCACGCCATCGACATTGACCCAGCCCACATGAATGCCCTTGGGACCCAGGTCGCGCGCCAACGATTGCACCAAGCCGCGCAGGGCGAACTTTGCCGGGCCGAAGGCCACCGAGCGGGGGCCGGCCTTCACGCCGGCGGTCGCGCCGGTAAACAGCATGGCGCCGCGCCCGCGTTCAAGCATGTCC
This sequence comes from Binatia bacterium, assembly GCA_963422435.1. Lineage (GTDB taxonomy): Bacteria > Desulfobacterota > Binatia > Bin18 > Bin18 > Bin18. The sequence goes on from OY729511.1 coordinate 3,877,195, forward strand.
GGAACTACTTCCTTCGCGCTCAGAAACGCGCCATAGGCGTTGACACGCCAAGCGTCCTCGTACTGCTCCGGGGTCATATCAGCGATCGTGCCGAAGGCCCCACTGCCGGCGTTATAGAGCAATATCTCGGGCGGGCCGAGCTGTTCACGAATCGTCTTGAACAGCGTCTCGATCTGGGCTCGGTCGCTCAGGTCGGCTGGTGCCTCGCAGACCTGCCCCCCGTCAGCACGGATCTCTTCCGCCAGCGATGCGAGATATTCCGTACGGCGGGCGTTGATGGCCACGGCATATTCTTGGGCGAACCGATGGGCCAGCGCGGCCCCCAAGCCCGGACCAACTCCGAGTACTGCGACAACTGGTTTTTCTGCCATGCTAGTGTCCTTTCGTTCGGAAGAGTTATGGCCCACATCCTACCGGTAGCAGGAGAAAGGGACAAGCGTTTGCAGCGGACACCTATCTGATATACCTATCGGCCTTTGTCCTGGGCAGAAGCGAGAGGCAGAGGAGAGACGCATGCATGCTGTCAAGTTTGGTTTGTTCCTCCCCACTGGCGACTTTGCCGCGGCAAAGCAGGTCGCGCTCCGTGCCGAGAACGACGGCTTTTATTCGGTGTCGATCAACGATCACTTTTTTTCTCCGTTGGGCACACCGCAGGTGCCGCAGTTGGAGTGCTTCACCACCCTGACGGCTGTTGCCGCCGTGACCAGCCGCATCCGTCTGACGCCCACGGTCGCCGCCGCCTCGTTTCGTCCGCCTCCGCTCCTGGCCAAGATCACCTCCACGCTGGACCACGTCAGTAATGGGCGGCTGACCCTGGGCTTGGGAGCCGGCTGGCAGCAATCGGAATACGAGGCCCACGGGTATGCCTATCCCTCCAACGCGGAACGTCTGGACCAAATGGCCGAGGCCATTCAGGTCATCAAAGCCATGTGGACCCAGGCAGAGCCGACGTTTCACGGCCAGTATTACGCAATCGATAGGGCATACAATAATCCGCGCCCGGTGCAACAGCCCCGTCCGCCGCTCATGCTAGGCGGTTCCGGGAGCGGACTGCTCAAAATCGCCGCGGCCGAAGCCGACATCCTCAATATCATCCCCCCCATTTTTAACGGCAAAGACTTTGTGAACGACCCAGTCGCCACTGTCGCCTTCGACATGGCCCAACTCAAACGGCGGATTGGCCTGTTCCGCACCTATGTCGGGGAAGTCGGCCGTGACCCGCGGAGCATCGAGCTGGGCGGCATGGTCATGCTGTGTCTGTCCGACACGGCCGACGATCCCATGTTCGGTAAAATCGCGTCTCGCCTGGGCTTTCCCGATGTGGAGACGGCGCGCCGCTCTCCCCTGCTCTGTATGGGCACCCCGGCCGAGGTCAGACTGAATCTCACCATGCGTATTGAAGACCTGGGCATCACCTCTTTCGTTCTCATATCGGTATCCGCGGATACGCAGGCGATCTTCGTCAAGAAAGTCATGCCCGAGTTTGTGTCCCCCTAGCGTGAGGATTATTCCTACATGCCCCACATTGGCAGGCTGAATACGCTCCGGGTCATTACGGCAACAGACAGCGGAGTCTCTCTTGACGCGGGAGAACTCGGCGAAATAGGACTCCCGCAGCCCGATGTTCCCGCTCCGTGTCGGACGGGCGAGCATCTCACCGTTTTTCTCTACACGGATTCCGAGGATCGGCCGATTGCCACCACGCACTCGCCCCATGCCGTGGTCGGCGACTTTGCCTTGCTTACAGTTGTTGCCGAGACACCGGTCGGCGCTTTTCTCGATTGGGGTTTACCCAAGGATCTGCTGGTTCCCTTTCGAGAACAGAATACGCCGATGAAAAAGGGACGCGCCTATATTGTCAGGGTCTATCTGGATGAGCGGAGTCAGCGCGTCGTTGCCTCGGCAAAGCTTGATCGCTTTCTGTCCGATACCGCGCCCACTCTTCACCCCGGTCAGGAGGTTGAGCTTTTCGTCTGTACCCAGACGGTGCTAGGGCGCAAGGTCATTATCAATCGTGCCCACTGGGGGCTGTTGCATTCCGGCGACATCTTTCAGCCGCTTCACACAGGGCAAGGGCTGACCGGCTTCGTCAAAACCGTGCGGGCGGACGGGAAAATTGACGTCTGTCTGCACAAGCCGGGATATGCCAAAGTCCGGGAGATCAGCGCGACCATTCTGGACGCTCTGGAACAACATGGCGGACAGATTCCCGTCACTGACCGGAGTACGCCCGCGTGTATCCGACAGTGGTTCGGGGTGAGCAAGAAGACGTATAAAAAAGCCTTGGGAGCGCTGTATAAGAAGAGATTAGTAACCCTGACGGATGCCCAGGTCAGCCTGAACCGGAACAGTCGGAAACAGGCCACGGGCATGTAGCCGTGCAGGTTGCTTTTCCCCGCCTAGGCGCTCTGCCGTTCAATCCGCTTATGCAGCTTCTCCAGATAGGGTTGGACATCTGGCGCAAATGCCTCATGCTCGGACAGCCTGGCGAAGTGAGCCAAGGCTCGCGGATATTCGGCTTCCGCGCCGGCATGGAATATCAGGGCGAGCCCGTTGTCGGCCAGCAGCTTCTGCCGGGCCTTTTCGTTGGAGAACAGGGCAATTTCCGCCACAAAGCAGATATCCGCCAGGGTGACGCTCTCACCAACGAGATAGTCCCGGTTCGGGGCCAGCCCCTGCTCAATGCCGGAAAGATACATCCCAAAGGCGTCCTTCGCCCTGGCATGAATATCTGCCGTGAGCGAGCCGCCCATTAAGGCCAGGAGATAAATCTGCGTGTCCCGCGCAAAGACTAGGCTCGCGTCCAGAAAGCTATCGATGCGTGTAGCGGAATACGCATCCGTTCCATACACCGGATAGGTCTCCTGCCCCAGACGCCCCACCGCGCGCATGATACTGTTCGACTCAAAAATCCCGGTCTTGCCGTCCGGACTGAACGCGGCCGGAACCGTCCCAAACGGGTGCGCTTCGAGAAAGGCGTCCGTCTTGAACAACCGGCCGCTAAAACCGGCCCGGGCCTGCCGTTCCGTCTCCTGGGGAGCCGTCTTTTCTTCCTCGGTCAGCGGGCGGGCCTCAAAATCCCACAGCCAGTGCTGCAAGTCGGGCGGCGCACTGCCCCGGATATCAAGGCGGATATCGCACAGGCGGGCCGCAATGGTGGCCTTCCAGATGCGCGGGTTGGGCAGATAGGAAAAAATGCGGAGGTCAAAGTCTGGCATGGTGACTATCCTTTCCGAACGGAATATATCTCAGGCCAGAGAGCATAACAGAAGAGCGGGGCTGAGAACATGACGACACCCACCCACAGCCAACAACCGAGGTATGGCGATGGCGATGCTTCCTTTCAGGCGGCCGGCGGTAGGACGGGGATTCGGCGGTTAGTCGATAATTTTTACGATTTGATGGAACAGTTGCCCGAGACCCAGGAAATTCGAGCCCTGCACCCCGCCGACCTCACCCAGTCCCGGGACAAACTGGCCCGGTTTTTATGCGGCTGGTTGGGCGGACCGCAGCTGTATCGCGAGAAATACGGCTCGATCAGGATTCCGAGCGCGCATGCCCATCTGAACATCGGGACGAAACAGCGCGACGCCTGGCTGTTGTGTATGCACAAGGCGCTGGAGCAACAGCCGTACGCAGAAAGCTTCAAGGCGTATCTGATCGAACAGTTGGCTATTCCCGCGGAACGGTGTCGGACGCGGGATTAGGCCATAGAGCCCTCGGCCCAGGGTTGGCCGAGTCGCTCGGCGACCGCGCGGGGAGAATACGGAGACGAATAGAAACCGACCTTGTAGCTCGACCCGGTAGCAACATCATTCCGCTGGAGTTCGACCAGCACCATGTCGGCGGACGACACCTCTTGCGCCGGAAGGCCGGGAGCAGGCGCGTGGTCGGTGTAAAATCGATGGACGCCAATATCCAAAGGCCACTGGATACTCTCGAAAGGCCGCTCATAGGCCGGCTTGCCGCCGACGGCAATCAGCCGATTTTCCTGTCGGATAAACCACACTTTTGCCATAGACTCAGCTCTCCTTTGTGAGAATGGGGATGACTTCCGTTTGGACCGGATCACCGGTCACAATCGCTTCACTCTCGGTGACATAGACGTCAACCTCACTGCGCACCCCAAAGTCTCCGGCCAGATAAATCCCAGGCTCGACGGAAAAACAGGTATGGGGCAGCACCCGGCGCGTATCACGGGTCTCGACGCCATCCATATTTGCGCCGTTGCCATGGACTTCCGTGCCAATGGAGTGGCCGGTTCGATGAAAAAACTGGTCGCCATAGCCGGCGGTGGTAATGACGGTTCGGGACGCGGCATCGACTTCGTGACCAAAGAATGCCTGTCCGCTGACCACGCGCGTTTTCACAAAGGCCAGCGCGGCATCTCGCGCCTCACGAACGAGTTGAAATATCTTCTGATACCGCTCGGGGACGACCCGGCCCATAAAGCCGGTCCAGGTGATATCGGCATACACCCCGTCCGGTTCTTTGGCCCACAGGTCAATCAAGACAAAGTCGTCGGGCCGAATCAGCGCCGTCTGTTCAGCCGTTGGCGTGTAGTGCGGGTCCGCGCTATGGGCGTTGGCCGCCACCACGGGCGGATAGGAGGTCGTCAGTCCGTGCCGGGCAAAGCGGTCCATGATGAACTGCTGCACCTGATACTCAGACGCCGGCGCGTTGTCGCTCAAATAGCCAAAGGCGGCCTCAACCGTCTGGCGGACCACGGTGGCGGCGCGGCGATGACTGTGCCATTGCTCTTGGGTCCAGACCGCCTCAAAACGCTGCACCAGGTCCGCAGACGAGACCACCTCAACCCCAAGCTGACGGATGGTTTCAATGGTGCCGGCGTCAACCCGTGAGATATACGGGATGGCATTCCCCGGCGAATACTGCATGGCAACGCGCCGCCGATTACGCAACAGTTCGGCCAGGCGTTGGGCGTGCTGCTGCCAGGTGAAAAACGGCAGCTTTGGTCCGGGCAGGCTAGCCAGACGATACGGCTCAATGGTGGAAACGAGTCCGACCGGCACGCCCTCAGCCGGAATGAAATAATACCAGCGCCGCGTCGACAACTCGGTTTCATCGAGCCCGAGAATCCGGTAGGCGAGCGGGTCGCTGCCCCGAAAATCATAAAACAGCCACCCGTCGAGCGTCTCCTCTTGCAATGCGCGCTGAATCTCGCGCAAGCGGTCTGCGTCCATACCCTCCTCGTTTGAGTTGCGGCCCATCTGACGAGATGGTAATACTAACCGCTGGAGGTTGAGAATGAAAGCAGGAATCCATCCAGAAACGTATCGAGAGGTCGTCTTTCAGGACACCTCGGCGGACTTCGCCTTTCTCACGCGGGCATGCATCGAGACGAACGACACGATTGAGTGGGAGGACGGCAAGACCTATCCGTTATATAAACTCGATATTTCGAGCGCGTCCCATCCGTTCTACACCGGGAAACAGCGCATTGTTGATACGGCCGGACGAGTTGAACGCTTCCGCCGGAAGTATGGGTTGCCAGACCCGGAGAAGAAAAAAGAAGACGCATAGCCTGCGTCGGACGGACGCGGAGCAAGACCAAGCGGAGGGGCGGTTTTCTACCGCCCCTTATTATATGTATCTCCGGCTCTGGCCCTTGGTTGCGATTATGAGTGAAGCCGTTGCGTTGCGCGAAAAACTCTCCGAAGTTGAGAAGCATTACGAAGAAGTAGAACGCACGCTGGGCCGTCCCGAGGTCGCCAGTAACGCCAAAGAATATGCGAAACTGGCCAAGGAGCATGCCGCTCTGGAAGAGGTCGTGACGTGTTTTCGAGAATGGCGCAAAGTCCATACAGACCTCGAAGGCAGCAAAGGCCTGCTTGAGGATAACGACCCGGAGGTGCGCGACTTGGCGCAAGAAGAGATCGAAGGTCTGAGCCAACGGGCCACCCAGCTTGAAGACCGACTCCATCTTTTGCTGCTCCCCAAGGACCCGCTCGACGAGAAAAACGTGATCCTTGAAATCCGGGCCGGCACCGGAGGTGAGGAGGCGAGCTTGTTTGCCGCCGACCTGTTTCGGATGTATTCGCATTATGCCGAACAGCGGAGCTGGCGCATGGAGGTGCTGAGTTCGAGTCCCACCGGTTTGGGTGGATTTAAGGAAATCATCAGCATGGTGACCGGCAAGAATGCCTACAGCCGTCTTAAATTCGAGGGTGGAGTACATCGCGTCCAACGGGTCCCCGAGACGGAAGCGTCGGGGCGGATTCATACCTCGGCCGTCACAGTCGCGGTCCTGCCCGAAGCGGACGAGGTCGATATCGCCATTGACGAAAAAGAACTCCGGATTGATGTTTTTCGGTCCTCCGGCCCGGGCGGACAGAGTGTGAATACGACGGATTCGGCTGTCCGCATTACGCATCTGCCGACAAACTTGGTTGTCTCCTGCCAGGATGAGAAGTCGCAGCACAAAAACAAGGCCAAGGCCCTCAAAATTCTGCGCTCCCGCCTGCTCGAACGGGCGCAAGAAGAGCAACATGCTGAAATCACGGCGTCCCGACGAAGCATGGTCGGCTCGGGAGATCGCTCCGAGCGGATACGAACCTATAATTTCCCCCAATCGCGGATGACGGACCACCGGATCAATATGACGCTCCATACGCTTGAGCGTGTTCTCGATGGCGAGATCGACCCCGTCGTCGATGCTCTCGTCACTTCGCATCAAGCCGCAATGCTCCAAGCCGAAACCGGCTGAATCGGGCTTGGTGGGTTTACTCTCCGGTGAAGAACGCTCAGACTCACCCGACCCCACTCGTCCTCCCCCCGCGTCTCCAGCCGGATTCTTTATCCCGTGTTGAGACGGTTGCCCAGCTTGTGGCCTGGGCCGAAAATAGACTCAGGGCGTACGATATTGATACGCCTCGCCTGGACGCGGAAGTCCTGTTGGCGCAGACGCTCCAGGTCAACCGGTCTTGCCTGTACAGGCGACTTCAGGATGCGGTCTCCGCTGCCCAGAAAAATGCCTTCCAGCGGTGCGTGGCCCGCCGTACCCAGCGTGAGCCGCTGGCCTATATCACCGGCCACCAGGAATTCTGGTCGCTGGATTTTCAGGTCAACCCCTGCGTGCTTATTCCACGTCCCGATACGGAGATCGTCGTTGAAACGGCTCTCCGCCTGCTGGCCTCGTCCCGGATAGTCGCTCCACGCATCCTCGATATTGGGACGGGCAGCGGCTGCATTGCCGTCGCCCTTGCGACCGAATTGCCGCACGCGCGGATATGGGCGGTCGATAGGACACCAGCAATTCTGTCCATTGCCCAAAAGAATGCCCACGCGCATCAGGTCGGCCGACGCATCACATTTGCCTGCGGAGACCTGCTCGCTCCCGTGCCGCTTGGCGCACCGTTCTTTGACCTGATCGTGACCAATCCCCCGTATATCGACTCGCCAGTGCTCGACACGCTTCAGCCCGAGGTCCGCGCGTGGGAGCCTCGGAGCGCCCTGGATGGCGGAGTGGACGGTCTCGATTTTTACGGCCGCCTGTTGTACGACAGTCCAGACTACCTGCGGCCCGGCGGCTGGCTCGTCATGGAAATTGGGGAGACACAAAAAGACCTCGTAGTGCAGCTTGGACAAAAGCAGCGCCGCCTGCGTTTTCGCACGTGCAGGCAGGACTACGCCGGCCGGGACCGGGGTATCGTCTTCCAGAGGAGCGCTGGTAGTCGCTGGTGGTGAGGGAGTGGGGCGGACTTTCATGCATTTCTTACAGACCTTCTTCGGATCTCTATAAATGGACACGATTCTCATTCAAGGCGGAATTCCGCTGCACGGGGAAGTGGCGGTCAGCGGAGCGAAAAACGCGGCCCTACCGCTGCTCTTCGCCTCTCTGCTGACCCAGGAGGAATGCACCCTGCGTGGCGTGCCGCGTCTGGTCGATATCCAGACCGCCTTGGGCTTGCTGACCGAACTCGGGGTACGGGCCGACTGGCTGAGTCCAAATGAAACGGTGCTCAGCGCCGAGCGGGTCGGTCAATTTGAGGCACCGTATGACCTGGTCAAAACCATGCGCGCGTCGTTTTTGGTGCTTGGGCCGCTGTTGGCGCGCTTTGGCAGCGCGCGCGTCTCAACCCCGGGCGGCTGTGCCATTGGTACCCGGCCGGTCAATATTCACCTGGCGGGCTTACAGCAGCTCGGCGCATCCATACGGATTCGGCAAGGCTATGTCGAAGCGCGGGCCAGCCAGTTGACGGGAGCGCGGATCGCGCTCGATTTTCCCTCTGTCGGGGCGACAGAGAATCTCATGATGGCGGCCACCTTAGCCACGGGAACGACCGTCCTGGACAATGCCGCGCGTGAACCCGAAATTGCAGACTTGGCGGCCATGCTTACGGCAATGGGCGCTCGTATTCATGGGGCCGGGAGCCGGACAATTGTGATTGAGGGCGTTGAGGCCCTGCACGGCGTCAGCCACCCCGTTATTCCCGACCGCGTCGAGGCCGGGACTTTTCTGATTGCCGGAGCAATCACCTCGGGCAATGTTCTGGTTCGCGGTGCCCGCGCTGACCATCTCGCAAGCTTTTTGGACATCCTCCAACGCGCGGGAGTCGCCATTCGCCACGAACCGGAAGGGATTCGGGTCCAGGGCAATGGGCGGCTGACCGGGGTCCAACTCGACACCCGGCCCTACCCCGGTTTTCCAACTGACCTGCAAGCACAGATGATGGCACTCCTGACCCTCGGTGAGCAGCAGAGCAGCATCACCGAAACAATCTTCGAGAATCGCTTCATGCACGCCCAAGAACTCGTCCGTTTAGGCGCGGACGTGCATGTCCAGGGCCATACCGCGACTATTCAGGGCGTCGCGTTTTTAAGCGGCGCGCCCGTCATGGCGACGGACTTGCGGGCCAGCGTGTCGCTGATCCTGGCCGGCCTGGCAGCCCGCGGTGAGACGGCGGTCTCCCGGATTTACCATCTTGATCGCGGCTATGAACACATCGAGGCCAAGCTGGGACAGCTTGGGGCGAAAATTCAGCGTCAAACAAGCCGGCCTGTCCAATGACACGCTCTGCAACGAAAGCTCTGATTCCGCTGCTCTCCACAACAGACGCGGCCTGCCAGCGTCACCTGGACAAGCTGCTGTCGCGCGGCGAGAGCGCCAGTACTCAGGTTGAAGTCGCGGTCCGCTCCATTCTGCGCGATGTTCATAGGCGCGGCGACCGAGCGCTTGCGGCCCTCACCAAAAAATTCGATCAGGTGGCACTCTCATCTCATGAACTGGGTGTAGCCCAGGACGAGATGGAGCACGCCCTCAAGAGCCTGTCAGCACCGATCAGAAAGGCGCTACGGGCCGCGGCGCAACGTATCCGTCGCTTTCACCGCAAACAGCGTCAGTCATCATGGACCTACCGCGACGAGCTCGGGGTCACCCTAGGCCAAAAAATAGCGCCGCTTGAACGGGTCGGGGTGTATGTTCCCGGCGGCACAGCGGCCTATCCGTCTTCGGTGCTCATGAATGTGATTCCGGCCAAAGTTGCCGGAGTCAAAGAGGTTATCGTGGTCTCGCCGCCGTCTCCCGAAGGAGATAATCCCGCCCTGCTGGCCGCGGCTCGTATTGCGGGAGCGGACGCCTTTTTTCGGGTCGGCGGGGCCCAGGCGGTGGCCGCCCTAGCCTACGGTACCCAAACGATTCCGCGCGTCGATAAAATCGTCGGGCCGGGCAATATCTATGTCGCCACAGCCAAACGCCTTGTCTTTGGTCGGGTTGATATCGATATGATTGCCGGGCCGAGCGAGATTCTTGTGATCGCCGACCAGACGGCCAGACCCGACTATATTGCGGCCGACATGCTCTCCCAGGCGGAACATGACACCCTGGCCGCCCCGTTATGTCTGACGACATCCCGACGCCTGGGCCAGGCGGTCGTCCACGAACTCACCGAACAGCTCGCCCGACTTCCCCGACGTGCCATCGCGTCTGCCTCCTTACGTCGCTTCGGTGCGGTGATTATCGCCCGGCATCGTCAGGAAGTCGTGGCACTGGCCAATGCGATTGCCCCCGAGCATCTGGAACTGGCTGTTAAAGACCCGCACACCTGGATCAAAGATATTCGTCACACCGGAGCGATATTTCTGGGCCATCTTTCAACCGAACCGTTTGGCGATTATATAGCCGGGCCCAATCACGTCCTGCCAACAGGCGGGACGGCTCGATTTTCCTCGCCCCTGGGTGTCTACGATTTCTTGAAACGCACCAGTGTCATACGGGCGTCGTCGCAGGCCCTGTCTGCCTTGGGCCCCGAAGTGGTACGGCTGGCCGAGCTTGAGGGACTTGAGGCCCACGCACGGGCCGTGCAATATCGTTTAGACGGAGGCAGGCATGGCCGCACGCACAGCTGATATACATCGGCAGACCACTGAAACCGATATCCACCTGAGCATCCAGGTCGAAGGCGAGGGGCAGTACGAGGTCTCGACCGGCGTCCCTTTTCTCGACCATATGCTGGCACTGTTTGCCCGGCACGGCTTCTTTAATCTCAGCGTGCAGGCGAGCGGTGATATTGCCATCGACGATCATCATACGGTTGAAGATGTCGGTCTGGCGCTCGGCCAGGCATTACGCGAAGCCCTGGGCGACAAACACGGCATCCGCCGCTTCGGAGAGGCCAGCGTGCCGCTGGATGAGGCCCTGGTCGAGTGTGTGGTTGACCTGAGCGGGCGGCCGTTTCTGGCCTATAATCTGGAGATTCGACAGGAACGAGTGGGAAGTTTTTCGACGGAACTTGTCCACGACTTCTTTTTGGCCCTGACAAATCAGGTCGGCATGAACCTGCACCTGAATATGACCCAGGGCCGCAACCCCCATCACATTATCGAAGCGGGCTTCAAAGCCTTTGCCCGGGCGCTCGACAGCGCGGTGGAATACGACCCACGGGTTCAGGGTGTCTTATCCACAAAAGGTTCCCTGTAAATTTGACTGGCTGGAGAAGGGCGAAGTGGCGCGCAGTGTGATTCTGTATTGAAAGAGTATCTCACAGAGAGGCGGCATGGAAGACGCTCACTCAATTCGTGCGCAGATCAGGTACGAAACCGACCGCACAGGCCCCCCGGAGGGCTTCCCGCAATTCCCCGACCTGCCGGGCAGGCGGTACACCGATCCCCGGTTTATGAGCTGGAAAAGCGGCAGCTGTGGCGCAAAGCGTGGCTGTTTGCCGGGCATCTGGATGAGATTCCAGAGCCAGGGTGTTTTAAGCTGTGGGAAACAGCCGGACAGCCGGTTGTCATTCTCCAGTCGGGGTCGTTGCCGATGTCGAGCCACAGCTGGGACTAGGCGTTGTGAATCGGCAGGCCGTAGATGACGGGTCCTCCCTCGGTATGCATATGCACCTGGAGGATGCCGTTGCGGCGCTCCATGTTGAAGTAGGTGGCGTATTTCTCACGATAGTCCTTGAACCGCGGCCGGCTCACAAACCCCAGGCGTTGTTCCCGCGCACGCGCGTTCGGCCGTTCGTCAGTCTTCGTACTCATGCGTCTCTCCTCCTTTGAACGTCGGCCCGGTCAGGCGGCAATGCCTTCGACAGGCGTTCCGGTAAAAAAGGGCGGCGGTTTCCCCAGGCGTAGCATCCCCTGAGGATAGGATACTATCCCTTCCGCCCTGGTTTGGTGGGCGAGTTGCGAGAGAAATTTTTTCCCTAAAGGATACCGCGCCGGTTTCAGGCGAAATCAAACGGCTCGAAGACCTCGGGGGGATCGATTTGTGTGGCTATGCCTTTCAGGCTGAAGCCGATACCTTCGAGCGGACGGCCGATTTTTTGGCTTCGCTGAGGACGGGTGTGGGTGCCCTCTCCCTCAGGGCACCCTTGAGGAGCGATGTGGTATCAGCTGGCCAGCCTATCGAAGTCGCTGGCGCTGTGGCGTTCGATGAGCCGCTCTTCTTCTGGTCCCCAGGATTTGTTCACGCGGCGGCCGCGTTGGACGGCCGGCCGGGCTTCGATGTCCTTCGTCCACCGGATCACATGCGTGTACGATTTAACGTCAAGAAACTCAGCGGCTTCATAGATATTCTGCCCGACTAAGGCGCCATACCAGGCGTAGTTCGCGATGTCCGCGATGGTGTACTCGTCACCACACAAATACTGATGGTTGCTGAGATGACAATTCAACACATCCAGGAGGCGTTTCGTCTCCATGGTGAAGCGATTGATGGGGTACTCGAACCTTTCCGGAGCGTAGGCATAAAAATGCCCAAACCCACCGCCGATATAGGGAGCGCTGCCCATCTGAAAGAACAGCCACGACAAACATTCTGCGCGGGCTGAAGGCTCGGTCGGCAGGAAAGCGCCAAACTTTTCTGCCAGATAGACGAGCATGGCGCCGGACTCAAAGACTCGGGTCGGGGGGGTAGTGCTGCGGTCAAGGAGCGCCGGGATTTTGGAATTTGGGTTGACGGCCACAAAACCACTGCCGAATTGATCGCCCTCGCTGATGTCGATCAGGTATGCATCATACTCGGCCGCCTTGATGCCGAGTTCGAGGAGTTCCTCCAGCAGGACGGTCACCTTGACGCCATTGGGCGTGGCAAGCGAATAGAGCTGTAGGTCGTGCTCGCCGACCGGGAGTTCCTTGTCGTGCGTCGCGCCTGCGATAGGTCTATTGATTTTTGCAAAACGACCACCACTTTCTTTGTCCCACTGCCAGACTTTCGGGGGTGTGTACGTACTGTTTTCTGCCATAGCTTCTCCTTTTTTTGGAATGGTTTTCCAGAGCATGCGTAACGGGGCTGATCAGCGCGCAACCGTGGGCGACCAGTTATAGATGCGGGCGAGGCTGCCGCCCATGAGCGCGGCCCGTTCGGAGTCTGACAAATGGTCGGTGACCCGGAACGCCTCGACCCCCTGCTCGTAGGTCAGCAACTCGACCGCCCGGGTCCAGTCCGTGCCCCACAGGCAGCGCGCAAAGCCGTACGCTTCAAAGAGCTGTCCCAGAGGCTCCCAAATGTCGGCGTAGGGAAATGGCTCGTGCGACAGAGTGCACGCCCCGGAAATCTTGATGGCGACATTGTCATGCTCGGCAAGGGCGATGACCTTGCTAAGATCGGCAAAGGGCTCTGGCGGGGCAGGAGGCTTGAAGGGTTGCCGGAGGCCCACGTGATCTACGATTACCTGAGTGTTTGGGTTCCTGCGCGCCAGTTCACCCAAGAGCGGAAGTTTTCCCCAACACAGCACGTTCACCGGTAGGCCGTGCCGCGCGCCAGCCACCAATATCCGGTTCAGCCCCGGATCGTCGGCCGTCGCGTCACCCATCATCATGATGCGCGCCCCTACCACGCCCGGCCTTGCCGCCCATTCGGCAATCTCGTCGCTGACGGTTTCTACCCGGGGATCGAACGGTTTGATCAGACCGAACCGGCCGGGATGCCTGGCATACACTTCGAGCGCGTAACTCGCCTCGAAGCGATACATGGTCCACGGCGAGACCAACAGGGCCCCGTCGACGCAAACGGCATCCATCGCTGCAACCATGTCATCACCCGTGACCTCGGATGGGCCGGGCAATGTCCTCATCCACGGCCGCTCCGGGTGGTCATGTTCATAGGCATGGACCTGCGAGTCGATCGTCGGGGTCGGGGCAGTTTGCGAAGCGACCACCATTCTTTTTGTTCCTATGCGTCCGCAAAGTGGGGCAGCACTTCTTCAACCAGCATGCGCTGTGAGTTCTCCCAGGCCTCGTTGTTTTCCGATTGATCGAAGGTCAGGGCCAGCAGGCAACCGAAACCTCCGGTTTGTTCGTACATATCGCCCAGCTTTTGGGTCACGGTTTGCGGTGAGCCGACCAGCCACACATAGTCAGCCAGATACGCTAAGGTCACGTCGGAATCCGGGACTTCAGGGTGGTGCTTGAACAAGCTCATCATCTCAAACGACTTGAAGAGCGGCAGCAGATACTCGCCCCACACCCGTCCCAGCATCCCGTTCAGGGCTTGCTCGCGCGCCTCCCGGTCGGTCTCGGCAATATAGACCTCGCGCGAGATGCGCCAGTCACTCCGAGATGGCGTGACGCCGGACCGCTCGGCGCCTTCAACGACGGCCTGCCAATGGGTGTTGAGATAGCTGTTGCTCAGCGCAATGCTGAGAGGCAGAAAGCCGTTCTCGCCGGCGAACTTCAGGGTGTCCGAGCCGGGGGTGAGGCCGGCGATACCGATGGGCGGGTGGGGTTGTTGAAAGGGTTTGAGGTGGAACTTGAGGGAGTCGAGCATGGTGTCAATACGGTTGAACGACCAGAACTCGCCCTGATATTCAAACGGCTCTTCGCTCTGCCACAGCCGGAGCATGATATTGAGTGCTTCCAGCGTCATGCGCCGATTTTCTCCGGCCGCGCCGTCCACATTGAACAGTTTCCAGTCGCTCGGCAGGCCGCTCGTTCCGACCCCCAGCATGAAACGGCCCTGGGCCATATGATCCAGAAAAGCCACCCGGTGGGCCAGCTCAACCGGATGATGATACGGCAGGAGATGGGCACCGGGACAGAGTTTCATGCGCTGGGTACGCAGGAGTGCCTGGGCAATGAGCAAATCCGGGGCGGGGTTGGGTTCCCACGGGGCGGTAAAATGCTCACCTATCCAGGCCTCGTGAAAGCCGATGCGATCAACAAACTCCAGGTGTTGCAGGTCCCACGCATGGCCCTCGTAGAGATCTCTTTCGGGTGGGTGTGAGGGCATCATAAAGACTCCGGCTTTCATAGGCTTCCTCCTTCAGCTCCCGCTCCTGCGAGCTGTGAGAACACCTATCGGTTTTCGCCCGGAGCCTCAAGGCCGGGGAGTTTCCACAGTGAATACACGGTGGCCCAAGGCTGGCTCTCCCTTGATTCCCGCCAGTCCGACCGCAATAATGGCCCTCCACTATGATTGCGATTATTGATTACGGCATGGGCAATCTGCGCAGTGTCCAAAAGGGCTTTGAAAAAACGGGCCACGCCGCCACCGTCACCCGGGACGCCGCCCAGATTGAGGCAGCCGCAGGCGTTGTTTTGCCGGGGGTGGGCGCGTTTGGGGCGTGCATGGATGGCTTGGCCAAATGCGGCCTGGTCGATACTGTCCATCGGGTGGTTGAGCGGGGCACGCCGTTTCTCGGCATCTGCGTGGGCATGCAGATTTTATTCTCGGAAAGTATTGAGTTTGGCCGGGTCCGCGGGCTGGATATTCTGAAAGGCAAGATCGTGCGGTTTGATCCGACCTCCCTGGCCGGGCAGAAAATTCCGCACATGGGCTGGAATCAGCTTCAGATACAACAGCCGCCCCCCCATCTCGACGGCGTGGCCGAGGGCGTGAGCGTGTATTTTGTGCATTCGTATTATCCGGTCCCGGATGACGCGGCGATTATTGCCACCACCACAGAGTATGGGTTGCCGTTTGCCTCCAGTGTGTGGTCGGGCAATATCTTTGCCACCCAGTTTCACCCGGAAAAAAGCCAGACGGTGGGCCTGCGGATTCTGGCCAATTTCGGACAACTCGTGCGCGAGCAGCGCGCAGACAGCCCGTCCCGCGCCTCGTCTGTCTCAGTGTCACCATGCTGATTATTCCGGCCATTGATCTGAAAGCCGGACAGTGTGTCCGCCTCTATCAGGGGGATATGGACCGGGCCACGGTCTACTCGGACGCCCCGGTTGAAACCGCGCTGCGCTGGCAACGGGAGGGAGCGCCACGGCTGCACGTAGTGGACCTTGATGCCGCGGTCAGCGGCACCACGGTCAATACCAGTGCCATTGCGCGCCTCTGTCAGGCCTTGACCATTCCGGTTCAGGTCGGGGGCGGTATCCGCAGCCTCGCCACGCTCGAACGCCTGCTCTCGCTCGGTGTCAGTCGCGCGATTCTGGGGACGGTGGCCTATCGTCAGCCGGCTCTCGTGGCGGAAGCCTGTGCCGAGTTCCCCGGCCGTATTACGGTCGGCATTGACGCCCGAGCCGGTCGGGTCGCGGTCCAAGGCTGGACGGAAACGACCGACCTGGAGGCCACGGACCTGGCGCTCCGCTGTCAGGACCAAGGGGTGAGCGAAATCGTCTATACGGATATCAGCCGCGACGGGACCCAGCAGGGCGTGAACCATGAGGCCACAGCAACTCTTGCCGGGGCCGTCTCCGTCCCGGTCATTGCCTCGGGCGGAGTGGCGAGTAGCACCGACATTCAACGTCTCCTGCCTTTTGAATCATCTGGGGTCATGGGAGTGATTATCGGGCGGGCACTCTATACCGGAGGGGTACAGTTGGGGGAAGCGATTCGGCTGGGTGCCTCCCGCGGATAAGGCTCTTCTACAGAGCTGCCCGCGCCCTCATTCCGGCGGCGTCTCCGAGACAGCTCCCTGTTCAATATGGGTTTGGATGGTTTGGAAAGCCTGAAGCAGGTCGGTCGAAGTCAGAATCCCGCAGACCCGGTCGTTCTCGACCACCGGCAAACAATTAATGCGGCGGCTCAACATCTGGGTAGCGGCTTCGGACAGCAAAGTCTCCGGTTGCACGGTCACCACGGCAGACCACATGATGTCGGCGACCGTGACCCGCTCCAGGTCCGACTCCCGGCTCATACAGCGGAGCAAGTCGCGGTCAGAAATCACCCCGGCCAAACGCGCCTCGGCATCAACCACCAGCAAATGCCGGAACCGATGCTGGGCCAGGAGGGCTAATGCCTGGGCAAACGGTTGCTGCGGCCTGAGCGCAACCACGTCTCGGGTCATGACCTCTTTGACCCGCTGCGGATAGGTTTTCTGAGCTGCCATGCGCCCCTACTCCGTCTGAGCATTTTCGCACCGTGCAATCCTAGCATACAATCGAAGCGCCGGGCAGAGACACGCTTCCCTTGTCGCCTCCGGCTCGCTTCCTCTACAATGCGGAGGAGGGAAGGCAGGGAATGACACAAGCGATATTTCACCCACTTCGGCGCCTCCGTCAGGCGATTATCAAGCAGTTCGCCGCCCTGCTCACCAAGCCCCTCAAGAACTATGCGGTTCGTTTTCCGAACAATTTGGATGCACTCAAGAGCCAGATACGCACCGGGGATGTCCTGCTGGTGGAAGGCTCTCAGCGTATTAGCGAGGTCGTTAAATATCTCACCCAGAGTTCCTGGTCGCACTCCGCCATCTACATTGGCGATGAACTGATTCGCAGCAATCATCCGCTGGCGGAGCAGGCCCGGACCACCTTTGGCGGCGACGCCCAGTTCCTGTTGGTGGAAGCGCTGGTTGAGGAAGGGGGCGTGCTGTCCCCCCTGTCGAAGTACGTCGAGTACAATATCCGTCTGTGCCGCCCGTACAACCTCCAGCCTCAGGACTGCCAAGTGATCTTGGACGATGTGATCAGTCAGCTCGGCTATACGTATGATCTCCAGAATATCCTGGACCTGGCACGCTATTTCCTGCCGGTCAGTCTGGTCCCGCGCCGGTTTCGCCGGCGGGCGCTCCATTTTGGGAGCGGGCGGCCGACCCAGGTCATCTGTTCCAGTATGATTGCTGCGTCCTTTGGCAAAGTCCGCTTTCCCATTCTGCCCCACGTCGAGTCCACTCCCGATGCTCAGGAAACGCGGTCCCCCTTTTACCACCGCTTCTTTGCCAAGGAACAGAACACTCGCGACCGGCCTGCCTTTCGGCGGCGGCACCCCACCCTGATTACCCCGCGCGACTTCGATCTATCACCCTATTTCCATGCGATTAAATTCAATATCATCGGCTCGCGGCGGCTCGACTATCGGAATATCATCTGGGCCGAAGACCGCGCTACCGGAGAAGCGCAGGCCCCCATCACACCGCCGCCCGCGCCAGCTCAGCCAGACCTCGCTGCTTCCCCAGTCTCCTCAGTACCGTCTGTCCGGGGTCGAGCCAGTTGAACGCGGCCACCTCTCTTGACAGTTTTCCGCGAACGCCTGACACTGCGCCCATGCTGAGCAAACGCATTATTCCGTGCCTGGACGTCAAAGAAGGCCGCGTGGTGAAGGGGGTAAATTTTGTCGATTTGCGTGATGCCGGCGACCCGGTTGCAGTTGCGCAGCGGTATGACGCAGAGGGCGCAGACGAGTTGACGTTTCTCGATATTACGGCCTCGCACGAACGGCGGCGGATTATTCTCGATGTTGTCCGAAAAACGGCGGAAACCGTTTTCATGCCGCTGACCGTTGGGGGCGGGGTGCGGGAGAACCAGGATATTCGTGACCTGCTTAATGCCGGTGCAGATAAAGTCTCGATCAACACCGCGGCAGTCAACCGACCTGAATTTGTCAAAGAAGCGGCCGAACGCTTTGGGAGCCAGTGCATCGTGGTGGCGATTGATGCCAAGCGGAGGTCGGCGTCCGAGCCGTCCGGTTGGGAGGTCTTTATTCATGGCGGACGCACCCCGACCGGCATTGACGCCGTCGAGTGGGCACAGCGCATGGAAGCCTATGGCTCGGGCGAACTCCTGCTGACGAGTATGGACCGGGACGGCACCAAGGCCGGTTATGATATTGAGCTCACCTGCGCGATAGCAGAAGCGGTCACGATTCCGGTCATTGCTTCGGGCGGGGTGGGAAATTTGCAGCATATTTACGAAGGTCTCACCGCGGGCAAAGCCGATGCCGCGCTGGCCGCCTCGATTTTCCATTACCAGGAACACTCCATTCAGGAGTGCAAGCGTTTCCTGGACGCCCGCGGGGTCCGGGTGCGGCTCTCAGACCATCAGGGGTGAAGCAGACGCCCAAAAGGAGGAAGTATGGCCAAGATCATGATTGAGGCAGCCATCAACGGCAATTCCGATAAAGCCCGCAACCCCAATATTGCCTATAGCCCGGAAGACATTGCCAAGGATGCCATTGCGACCTGTCAGGCCGGCGCGGCCGCGGTTCATTTTCATGTCAGGGAGCCCGACACGGGCGAATGGGTGCAGGACGTGGGATATTACAGCGAGGTGTTCAGGCGGACGCGCGCGCGGTGCAATCCCATTCTCTGGCCCACATTTCCGTTCGGCGATGACCCGGTTGAGCGCTTTGCCCATTTTCTGGAACTCGCCAAAGACCCGGCTACAAAACCGGACCTGGGCTGGGCTGATCCTGGCTCGGTCAACCTGGTTTCGTATGACGCGCGCACCAAAACGCTCTCGGGCGGAAATTTCATCTATCAGAATTCGTATGACGCCAATCGGTATTTTCTGGAACAGTCGCGGGCCTGCGGGGTGAGACCGACCCTCCAGATTTTTGATCCCAGCTTTCTGCGGGCGGTGCTGGTTTTTCTGGACCAGGGTCTGCTGACCGAACCCTTGTTGATCAAGTTCTATTTTGGCGGACCGGAGTTGCCGTTTGGCCTGCCCCCTTCCCTTAAGAGCCTGGAAGCCTATTTGGCTATGCTGCACGGCGTGCGCTGCAACTGGTTTGCGGCCACGCTTGGCGGAGATAATCTGCCGTTTATCCCGCACATCGTCAGCCTGGGGGGCCATGTCCGGCTTGGCCTGGAAGACCACCATTATGCGCGGGAGGGACAGCCCGCAAACCCACAACTTGTCGAGCGCGCCGTGGCAACCATTACCGCTATGGGACACGAGGTGGCGACGCCGGACGAGGCGCGGGCCATCATAGAAGCCTAAACATGACAGCCGCCCACACCACGCGCATCGCCCAGATCCATGCCAGCGCTCTCAGGGCCATGCTGGTGGTGACGGGCGGCGGAACGCAGGCAATCGCGGATTTGCTGGCTGTTCCGGGTGCCTCACGGACCGTGCTTGAAGTGGTCATCCCTTATAGTGAAGCCGCGCTCGCCGAATTTCTGGGAGCCGATCCAGACCAGGCCGTGAGCGTGGAAACCGCGGCGGCCCTGGCACGGGCCGCCTATAAACGGGCAGTCGTCTTACACGCGGCTGAGGGATCGTTGGTTGGCGTTGCCTGCACCGCCGCGCTGGCGACGGACCGGCTCAAAAAGGGGACGCACCGCGCGCACATCGGCATCAGTATCGCAGCGGAAACCCGCGTCTATTCGTGCACGCTGACCAAGGGCGCACGAGACCGACAGGGCGAAGAACGGGTCGTCAGCGCCCTGCTGCTGGCGGTCCTGGCCCGGGCGTGCGGTCTATACCTGACATTTGACGGACTCCTGCGGGCCGATGAGTATATAGAGGAGCAAAGCGTAGAGTAGCGAGCAGGGTTGTCCCTCTTGCATGAGCGCCGAGCACCCACTACACATTGACTCAACAGACTCCGACTAGCGCTATGAAAATTGGCATTGTCTCCGATATCCACGCCGACGCGCCGGCCCTCCGGCGCGCGCTCAACGACATGCCCGCGACTGATTTATTGTTATGTCCCGGAGACGCGGTGAGTGAATACCGTTTCTGCCCGGCCACGGTCTCGCTGCTGCAAGAGGCGGGCGTGCGCTGCATTCAGGGCAATCACGAGGTCGTTCTTTTTGGCGGCCGTAACCCCGCCTACCTGAAAAAATGCCAGGAGACCTTCCCAGCAGCGTCGCTCGCCTTTCTGGCAAACGCCCCCCTCAGCCGGGAGTTTGAGTGCGACGGCCTGCGGATTCTCATGGTCCACGCCAGCCCGTGGGAGCCCTATGAGGAATATATTTATCCGGGCAGCAAGCGCTTGGACGAGTTCGCCGCCCTGCCCTATGATATGGTCTGCTTCGGACACACCCACGTGCCGCTGGTCCACCAGGCTGGCGATGTGGTGGTCATTAATCCGGGCTCGTGTTCGCAGCCGCGCGACCAAGACCGGCGGGGAGCCTATGCCCTGTTTGATACGCAGACGAGAGAAGGAACGATTTGCAGGGTGGAGCAGGCCTGAATCCGGGCACGTTTATGTCCGGGTCCAGGTGATCTTTTGACACCGGTCATAACCACACGAGATAAGGAGACCGTCTGCCATGCGTAAGCAACAGTCCCAGGTTCACAGCTCTCCCCAACAGGACGAGCAGGTCAGGCCGCCGACGAGTCGGCGCACGTTTCTGAGAAATGCCGCGCTGGGTGCGGTCGGTGGCGGCGCGGCGCTGGCAGCCGGCTGTGAGTATAAAACCCAACTGTTTCTGTTGAGCCGGCCTGAAACCGAAGCAGAGGAAAAAAGCCCGGACTGGCAGGAGGCCCGGGTTCGCAGCTATCGGCCATTGGGCCGGACGGGCATGGAGATGTCAGATATCTCGTTCGGCTGCTCGGGGCTCGACAACGCGGATGTTGTGCGGCGGGCCATTGATCGGGGCATCAATTATTTTGATACGTCCCCGGATTATTCGCGGGCCGGGTCGGAAAAAACTCTGGGTCAAGGTATTCAAGGCTACCAGCGCGATACACTCTTTATCGTCTCCAAGTTTTGTACGACGCAGGGTCATCTGAGCGATACCACCCCGGTCAAGGATGTGATGGCTGCGGTTGAAGCCAGTCTCCAGCGAATCGGCACCGACTATCTTGATCTGGCCCATATTCATGCCTGCAATTCCATCGATCGGCTCATGAATCCGAACATCCACGAGGCCTTTGATCGACTCAAAGAGCAGGGGAAACTCCGTTTTCTCGGCGTCTCGTCCCATACCCCGCGGCTCGAATCGGTCATGCGTCACGCCGTGGACAGCGACCGCTTCGATGTCATCATGGTCGCCTATAGTTTTCGTAACTGGCCCGAGCTGACGAATATTTTCCACGATGCCAAGCGGAAGGGGGTCGGCGTGGTGGCCATGAAGACCCTCAAGGGGGCGCGCCATAGCGCGTTGTCGGACTTTACCCCAACCGAACGGGAATCGTTCTCACAGGCCGCCTTTAAGTGGGTGCTGTCCAATCCTGACGTGAGCGGGCTTGTGGTCACGATCGGCTCCTTCCATCACATCGACGAATACCTACACGCCTCCGGGCAGCCGTTTCAGCAGGCCGACCTGGCCTTGCTCGAAAAATACGACCAGCTCGTTGCGAATGACTATTGTCCGCCGGGCTGTGGCGAGTGCTTGCCCGCCTGTCCGTCTGCTGTTCCGGTCAATGATATCCTGCGCTACGCCATGTATTATGAAAACTACGGCCAGCAGCGGGTCGGCATGGAAGAATACGCCAAGCTTCCATCCGCCCGGAACGCCTCTCAATGTGTCGACTGTCGGGCCCCGTGCGAAAGCGCGTGTCCCCACCAGATTCCGATTCAGGCCAAGCTGCTCCGGGCGAATCAGATGCTCCGGTTTGGGTAGGCGCCAGCATGAAAAAACTGAGTCATACCGACTCCCAGGGTCGCGCCCGGATGGTCGATGTGGGGGCGAAATCCGCGACCGAGCGGGAGGCCATTGCGACCGGTACTGTCCATATGCGCCCGGAGACGCTGCGACTCATTACGACGGGTCAGATACCCAAAGGTGATCCCCTCGCGGTCGCTCGTGTCGCTGGTATCATGGCGGCCAAGAAAACGCCGGACCTCATCCCGCTGTGTCATCCGCTGCTCATATCCTCAGTGCGTATTGAATGTACGCCGGACGAAGCAAGCGGCCGCATTGACATTGAGGCGCGGGTCAAAGTCAACGGACAAACCGGAGTGGAAATGGAAGCTCTGACTGCGGTTTCCGTCACTGCACTGACCATCTATGATATGTGTAAAGCCGTGGAAAAGGACATGGTCATCTCGGACATCAGCCTCAAACACAAGAGGGGCGGAAAAAGCGGCACCTACGTCAGAGCGGCCCCTCCCCATCGACCGGAATGACCCGTGCGTCATCCCTTCTGACCGAGAAAAACCACTCCAATACCGGGCTCCGAGCAGGGAGGGGATTGAATTTCCCCGGGGAAAATGGAACCCTGGACCGACAGCCGATAGGAGCCCACCATGAAGAGCCGCCCGTCTGCAAAGCCTGCCAAGAAGAAGACAGAAAGTACGACGACGGTGAAATCTACAAAAAAACCAGTGAAAAAGCTGGTCAGAACCGCTGCCAAACAAAAAACAGTCGCGAAAAAGAGCAAAACAGCCGCTAAGAAAAAAACACCAGCCTCAGCAGCCGCCAAGACACTTCCTGCGGAGCCTGCTGAGGTGAAAACCGAGCCCCCCCCCACTCCCTCTCCCCCACCAGAGCCTGTCGCTCCTCCGGTTCCCCCTCCCCAAGCGTCCGACCAGGAAATCGGAGAGGAATCGTCACCAGCCGCGGCATCTCCCGTCTTTGTGAAGCGAGACCTGACCGGACCGGATGGGAGCATCCGTCCCGGCTGGGAAATGTGGATTGGCGATCATTGTTTCGGGCGGGCAGATAGCAAGGACTTGCTGCTGGCAAGCTTTGAACGGCTCCAGAGTCCGCCGAGCAGTTTTCACTGGCGTGAAGTCCGTAATCGGATGCCGATGCGTGGCCGCGCAAAACGGCCCGTGGCTGCACAGGATACGGGGCAGGTAGCAGACAATGGTGGGGAACTGCTTGATGACGGCGTTGGGAAAACACAGGACGTTTCGTAAGACCGGCGCGCCGACGCACTCGACACGCAGGAAAAAAGACTGCGCAGATATAGCGGGGGAAGACAACAGGGGGAAGAGCAGAGCTGTCTCCGCTATGGCTCCGCTCTTCCCCCTGTCCGGTCTAACCTTGAGACAAGGTCTTCAGATCTTCGGCCCAGTTTTCGTACGGGCGCAGGGGCAGCATTTCAACGTCTGAGACGATATGCGCGTAGCCGAGCTGCCAGATCGGCAGCCCATTGATCGCCTGGTCAAGCATATCGCCTGACTCCACATCCATAATCACCACCACCTCGGGTTTGCCCGCAACCTTCCAAATCCCTTTAATAACGCCGGCTTCCTTCGCTCCTAGGGCAGCTTCGGACTCCTTCCGCCAGACGGTGTAAAAGTCTTTATTCGACATATCAGCGGGTTTGTTAATCCTCGCCTTGAACATGAGCAGCATACCGGTCTCCTTTCGTGTGCAATACGCTGACACGACCTATACCGACCTGCTCCGCATTCGTCAAATATATCTCACCCAACGCTCTCACATGAGTCCATATTTTCCGCGAACAGTGGAAA
This sequence comes from Binatia bacterium, assembly GCA_963422435.1. GTDB lineage: Bacteria > Desulfobacterota > Binatia > Bin18 > Bin18 > Bin18. Next base: position 3,901,133 of record OY729511.1, read on the forward strand.
AGTGAGGGGCGATCAGGTATGGGTGCGTGTATCTCTATGACAACAATATCTCGTGCGTTCTGGGCCTCTGCCCCACAAGGGGCGGGAGCCAACCACACACCAAGCGAGAAAATTCTGGCCCGGCTGCGCTGGCTCGCTTTAGGGGTCGGGGTCGGAGTTCTCTGGTTCAATCCACCTACCCTCTCCCAAACCGTTACACAATACTGTCTTCTCGGCAGCGTCCTGTACTGCTTGCTCGGTCAATATTTTGCCTATCGTCACTATAAAGGGACGCCGTTGCCGTTTCCCATTGGGCTGAGTGATGTGGTCTTTATCGCCGTGCTGTGTGGCGTCAGTGGCGGCCTGTTGAGCCCGCTGTCTGTCTATTTGTATGGACTCACCCTGATCGCAGCGCTCCGCTTTGGCTGGCAGGCAGGTTGTGGTATGGCACTCGCTGCGAGTGCAGCCTCAGGGCTGCTGCTCTTCCTTGTTCCCCCGCCGTCCGCCTCAATTCCTGAGCTCTACTCCAGCCTCGCCTTTCGCTGTACCCTGCTTTTTGGCATTGCCGGTCTGGCAGGCCTTTTTTCTGCACCACGTCCCTCGCAGGACAGCCTTCCGAAAGCGGCTCCAGACCCTCAGCACGCCGATCAAATCGAGGCCCTTCAAGAGAAGCTCGCACTCTTGGAAATTGACCCGCTCCTCCAACAGTTGGTTGAGGAAGTGTTGCGACGTATTCCCTGCCGCGGGGCGGGCGTTGTTCTTCTTGACCCGGACACCCAGGCGTGTGTCAAGGTCAAAACGGCAGGGTCTTTTCCGATGCTTGTCCCTGCTACGTGGGATCGTTCCTTTGCCAAAGGCGGGCCCCTACGGGCGGCTCTCACCCTTGGTCTCAACGTCCTCAATACCTCGCAGGATATTTATGCGTGCTTGCAAGCGCTCTCTGAAAAAGAGCTGGCACAGCGACAGCTCCTTATCCATCCGCTTGGCAGTGACTCGTTCCTCGGCTGTTTTCTTCTGTCTGATAGAAAGCAGCCCGGCGGCTTTCGTCTCCAAGACAGCGAGGTTCTCACGGACATTGCGCAATATGCTCTCCCTGTCGTGCAGCGCGCCTCCACACTTGCCGAGGCCCGTCGGTCGGTGAGGGAACTGCGTGGTCTTCTCCACGCCGTGCTCAACGCGCAAGAAGGAGAACGCCAGCGCATTGTCAGTGAATGGCATCACCAGATAGAAGAACGGCTCTTTCGCATTTTTCAGGACTTTCACGGTTTTCAGGAATTCGTCCTGCAACATGCTCCCGCGGGTCGTGAGCGCGTGAGCAAGCTTGCCGCTGAACTGGATACGGTCTCCGGGCTCGTCCGTCAGTTTACCGACGGATTGTTGCCACCGGTGCTTGAAGACTTCGGCCTTGTGCCGGCACTCCGCGCCTATGTGACCGACCTGCAGGAACACGAACCCTTTGAGGTGGCCATGCAGGCAGATGACGGGGACCGGTCCCTTCCGACCCAAACCAGCCGCACGCTCTTTCGCATTACCCAGGAAGCCCTCCACAATGTCCAGCGACACGCCAAAGCCAACCAAGTGCAGATTGCCCTGACCTTCGAGCAGCAGGGCGTGTCCCTGATGATTAAAGATGACGGGCAGGGTTTTCAGCCGGAACAGTCCGTTCCTGGCCATTACGGCCTGCTCTATATGCGCGAACAGGCCGTCTCCTGTGGCGGACGTTTTTCGGTGCAAAGCCAGCACGGTCGCGGTACCGAGGTCCGGGTGGAACTCCCCATCACGGAAGATTCTGCCCCGGCGCCTGCCACAAACGCAGGGAGCTTTCCGCCGGCACCGGCCGTCGCCCCGGCCGTGTCCGAGTCATAGTCGCGCCCACGCTGTCGCGGCCCTAGTCTCACCGGAGCGCGCCCGCTCCGTATTGCGCTTCACATTCTTCGGCAGACCCGATAGCATAGCGCCCCAGCACGGTACCGGCTCGACGAGACGGGAGTTTGTCACATGAAGTTTCACCTTTTCATCTATGCCACCCTAGGCCGTCGTCACGAACTCGAAGCGGGCATGGCGGGCAAGCGGCCCGAACTCTATCAGCGCATGCTGAGTGAAGTGGCAGAGTATGTCCAGTTTGCGGACGAAGTGGGCTATGCCGGCTTTGGGCATCCCGAACATCATCTGCAAATCGAAGGCTTTGAGGCCAGTAATGAGCCGGGCTTATTGTCCATGTGGATTGGCCAGCACAGCAAAAAGCTCCGCGTGAATATGGTCGGCTGGGTCGCGCCGACGCATAATCCTGTTCGCACGGCAGAGTATATTGCGACCCTCGACCACATGCTCAAAGGCCGTTTGGCAGTCGGCATGGTGCGAGGCTACCAGGCGCGCTGGGTGCATAATTTTCGGATCCGTCCTGACCTGAACGCAGTCGGCGAATGGAATCGCAATTCGGAAGACGACAATATGAACCGCGAATATTTTCGTGAGTTCGTCGAAGTGGTACTCACCGCTCTGAAAGAAGACACCTTCAGCTATCAGGGCAAATACTGGACGATTCCGCCTGAGGACTTTGTCAATCCGCACCCACAGGGGGTGTATACGCACTATGGAACGGGCGTAGATGCGGATATGCGTATCCGCGAGATTGGTATTGCGCCTAAACCGTACCAGGACCCGCACTCGCCCATCTACGGCGGTTTCACCCATAGCCTGCGCACGGCACTCTTCTGGGCACGCTACGGAGGCAAGCCGATTGTCCTGGCCTCAGACCTCGATTTCTGTCAACGACTGTGGTCCGGCTATCACGACGAGGCGCTGAAACACGGGCATGATGTTCAGCCCGGAGACGAGGCCGCCTGGGGCGGCGCCATGATCTGCCATAAAAACATCGCGACGGCGCAGGAATGGCTGACCGACCCCATGTGGATGTGGGACACTTGGTTTACTCCGTTCGGCCAGGGACATCCTGAGTTATTGGTTGGCGACCCGGATACGATTTCTCGCCGTATTGAAGCAGCCAGCAAGAAATTCCCCATCAAAGAGTGTTTTCTCCTCATCCAGCAAGGGATTCACGAGCGTGAACAGGTGCTCAGCTCGCTTGACCTGTTCGCCAACAAGGTCATGCCTCGCTTTGCCGACTAGAGCGCATCTGCTTTCCCGGGGTGTCCTCTCTCGTGCAGCGGGGTCACAGGGGACAGAGCGGCCCGACTGTCCTGGACGCAAATGACTCCAACTGTTGGCATCGATATTGGGGGGACGTTCACTGACGTCCTCGTCCATGACGAAGGCGGCCCCGTCTTTCACAGGAAAATCCCGTCCGCCTCGGATCCGGCCGAGAGTCTTCAGGCGGCTTTTGCCGTCCTCCACACGCGGAATCTGCGTCCGAGCGCGCTCCTCTACAGCACGACGCTGGCCACGAATGCCTTACTCCAACACCGCCTCCCGCGGGTCGGCCTGCTCATCACCGCCGGCTTTCGCCATATTTTGGAGTTGAACCAGCCCCAACAAGGGCGAGATGACGGGTCCCCTTCGCCCCTTGCTTCTCGGCCAGTGGTGCCGCTTGAGGACATCCACGAGGTGACTGAACGTCTTGATGCCCAGGGGAATGTACACATACCCATTGTCACAGAAGAGGTACCGGCAATAGCAGCCTGGTGTCATGCCCAAAACCTGAAGACCCTTGCCGTCTCGCTCTTGCACAGCGCTCGCAACCCTGAACCGGAGCGGCGGCTGAGAGCATTGCTGCTCGCGGCGGATCCCTCTCTACACGTGCGGCTCTCGTCCGATGTCCTGCCCGAACAACGCGAGTATGAGCGCACTGTAGCCACCTGTCTGAACGCGGCCCTCCAGTCATTGCTGGAAGCGCATCTCAATCGGGTCAGGTACAGCATGCAGGAGAGTGGCCTGCACCGGCCGCCGCTGATCATGCAGTCGTCCGGCGGGCTGCACAGCGGAGCGCGTGTCAGTCAGCGGCCTTTGACAATCGTTTCCTCGGGGCCCAGTGCGGCAGCAGTCGCCATGACCCGCGTTGGAGCCGCCAGCGGATTCTCCGATCTGGTCACGTTTGACATGGGCGGCACCTCAACCGATATCGCCCTCGTCCAGGCCGGGCAGCCTGTGCTCACCACGCACGGCCAGGTCGGCGGATATCCGCTCCGCACGCCTATGGTCGATATCACTTCTATTGGGGCGGGCGGTGGGTCCATTGCCCAGGTGGACCCGGATACACGCTGGCGCGTTGGTCCGCTCAGCGCTGGTGCCGACCCCGGTCCGGTCTGTTATGGCAAAGGCGGGACACAGGTGACGGTCACTGATGCCAATCTCCTGCTGCATCGTCTGCCCGCGTCTCTGCTTGACGGGGCTCTTCCTCTTTCACAGGAAGCGGCCGCAAAAGCGCTCTTTGCCTTCGGACAGTCGCGCCACAAAAGCGCCATAGAAACCGCCCAAGATATCGTCCAATTGGTCAATCACACCATGTGTGGAGCCATCCGGCGTGTGTGTACGCAACGCGGCCTCGATCCGCGGGAGGCGGTGTTGATCGCCGGAGGCGGAGCCGGTCCGCTGCACGCCGCCGATCTTGCCGCGTTGCTCGGCATTTCAACAGTTGTGATTCCAGCCCAGCCGGGGTTTGCCGCGCCCTTCGGCCTGTTCTATGCCGATATCCGGGAGGATTGTGCCGCGCCCGCACCGCCCGCCACCTCCGCGCTTGATCCCCAGCGGCTGACCCACCTCTTTACGCAGCTCGAACACCAGGCTGAGGCCGCCTTGAGCCAGCAACACCTACCGGGCGCAGCCAGGCAGTTCAGGCGGGCGGTGGACTTTCACTATGTTGATATGTCAACCCGTCTCACTATCGACCTTCCGCAGGGCAGGCTTACCAGCGATATTCTCCAGCAGGCAGTCACCCAGTTTCATCATAAGCACGAGCAGCTCTGCGGCTTTTCGTTTCAGGGCCGAAAAGAGGTCAGCCGGTCCACCCTGCGCATGACTGCCCTTGCGACGCGGCCAAAGCCGAGGCTACCCACGATTGCCGAACAGACCGGCCCCATGCAGCCGATAGACACCCGCTCGGTCTTCTTTTTTGAATCGCGCGGCTTTCAGACTTGTCCGGTCTATGCGCGGACGCACCTCGGGGCGGGGGCGGCCCTCACTGGCCCGGCGGTGGTTGAACAGTACGATGCCACCACACTCATCCCGCCGGACGGTCAGGCCACGGTCGATCGGTTTGGCACGCTGATTCTGAAGCCCACTATTGCCCAATAGGTCGAATTATTTATCTCATGTCCATCCCCGCTCGACTCAACGCCCTGGCCAGCCGGCGCGCACAATACGTCTGGCATATCGGTCTCAACCTCTTTCTGCTCTTGGCAGCCTGTGCCATGTGGCAGTGGGTTACCTGGCGGGCGGTGTATCTGGTCGCCATGGTTCCGATTGCCATTGTCCCCTTCTCGTATGCCCGGCAACGTTTGCACGCCTCCTGCCGCAAGCTGCTTGGACCTGCTTCCCTGTCGCTCGGGCTCTTCAGCGTAGTCGGAATGATGTTCGATGCCATTATGGCGATGCAGATCCTGACTGCCCGGTCCGGCAGTCCGCTGCCGTTCTTGCACGCGCCTGGTATCTCCTGGATCGGCGCTCTGTGGTATAGCGCCTATGGCCTCCTCCTGTTTGGTTATGCCGGTCTTGGCATTATTCGAGGATTCGTTCAATTGGTGCAGCGCGTGAGCACATGGTTCATACGGCAACAGGCCCGGCACGCCCAGCACGATAATCTGCCCTCCCCCGAGCGGCGTCAATTCATGCAGCAGCTCGGTCTGCTGGGTGCGGGGGCACCGTTTTTCTTTTCGCTGTCGAGCCTCAAGCTCACCTATGATTTTCAGGTTGAGGAACGAGACTTGGTTCTGCCCGCCTGGCCCACGGCGCTCGACGGGCTGCGGGTCGCCCATTTGTCGGACATCCATGTGGGCGGGGCAATGGACCGTCCCAAGCTGCTCCACGTTGCCGCACTGACGAATGCCGCCAGACCCGACCTCGTGCTGCATACCGGAGACTTTCTGACCCACCGGACCGGTGATTTTGACCTGCCGCTGTACGAGGCGCTGGCCCGGATCAACGCACCGTACGGCCAGTGGGCCTGTTTGGGCAACCATGACTTCGACAATCCTCACCGCCTTGTCCGGTATTTACGCCAGGCCGGCGTGACCACCTTACGTAATCGGGTGACGACGCTCTCGATTGACGGACAGCCCCTGGAACTCGCCGGCCTGGACTTCCTCTTCCAACGCTTTGATCGCGCCGTGCTCTACGACCGCCTCATCAGTTCCTGGGGTCCCCGGCAGCCGGTCCCGCGTATTCTGCTCAACCACGACCCGCGCGCCTTTGTCACCCTGCCGGCGCGCTGTGCCGACCTGGTGTTGTCCGGCCATACCCACGGCGGACACGCCGGCATTCAACTGGGCAAGGACCGGGCACTGAGCGTTGTCGGCCTGCTCGGCATCCCTGATCAGGGACTGTATCGTCATGCGGACATGCAGATGTTTGTCACCCGGTGTGTCGGGTTCTACGGCTATCCCATGCGGCTGGGGATTCCGCCAGAGATTGCAATCATGACGCTCCGTTCGGCGCAAAAGACGTAACACCTAGTCCTTTCTCTGTAGACAGGTCCAGCCATGCACCCTACAGTAACACAAGGAGGGACAGTATGACTTGGCGGTTAGCGGTAGACATTGGTGGGACGTTTACTGATGTCGTTGCGCTCGAAGAGAGGAGCGGGACGCTGCATTCAGCAAAAGTGCGCAGCACGCCGGACGACCCGGCCCAGGGCTTTGTGAACGGCCTTGAGCATATCACGCAGCACGGGGAGATCGCGGCTCACGAGGTCAACGCGGTTTTTCACGGTACGACGGTTGCCACCAACGCCATCCTGGAGCGCAAGTATTCAGAGCTCGGTCTGATCATTACCGCCGGCTACCGGGAAGCCCTGGAGTGCGCCCGCCAGACCGTCCCCGGAGAATTTGGTGATATCACCTGGTGGATCAAACCGCCGCGGGTGGTGCCGCTCGAACGCATCCGTGAAATCAGCGCCCGGATGGACGTGCGGGGCACGGTCACCCAGGAGTTGGACCGGGACGAAGTGGCGGCTATTGCCCAGGACTTCAAAGCGCGCGGCACTCAGGCCGTGGCCGTTTCGTTATTACACTCCTATCGCAATCCAGAGCACGAGGAAGAAGTCCGACGCATTCTCCACGAGGTGTATCCGGACTGTTTTATTTCCATTTCGTCGGACATCTTACGCGAGTATCGTGAATACGAGCGGACCAATACGACCTGCTTGAACACGGCCCTGATGCCCCTCCTGTCCGCGTATCACACCCGGATTGAACAGCACTTACGCGAACAGGACATCAGCGTGCCGTTTTACATCATGCGCTCAAGCGGCGGATTGGCCCAGGCCCAGGAGGTCGCCCGTTTGCCGATTGCCGCGGCCCTTTCCGGCCCGGCTGCGGGGGTAATTGCCGCTACCCATTTTGGCACGCTGAGCGGCTGCCAGGATATTATCACTTTCGATATGGGCGGCACCTCGGCTGATATCTGCCTGGTCGAGGGCGGCCAGCCGCGCATGTTGACGGAGGGAAAAGTCGATATCTATGACCTCAAAACGCCCATGATCGAGCTCCATACGGTTGGGGCCGGCGGCGGGTCGATTGCCTGGTTGGCGGGCGGACGAAGCCTGAAAGTAGGGCCGGACAGCGCGGGCGCGAATCCCGGGCCGGCCTGCTATGGTCGGGGCGGCAGCCAGCCGACGGTGACGGACGCTAATCTGGTGCTGGGACGCATCACACCGACCATCGCCGGGGGAAGCGTTTCTCTGGATCTCGGTCAGGCAACCCAGGTTGTGGCCGAACTGGCCGCGGGCCTCACACTCGATACGATCGCCGCGGCAGAAGGCATTCTGCGCATAGCCGTTGAGAATATTGCTGCCGGCATTCGGACCGTTTCGGTGAAACGCGGACGCGACCCGCGTAGCTATGCCCTGGTCGCGTTTGGCGGAGCAGGACCGCTCCACGCCTGCTATCTTGCCGACTGGCTCGGTATGCAGCAGGTCATTATCCCGCCCAACCCAGGCGTGACTTCGGCCTACGGCCTGCTGCTGACCGATGTGCGCGTGGACTTGGTGCATACGGATGTCCAGCGTGAGGACCGCCTGGACGTAGACCGTATTGCGGCTGAAATTCAGGACCTGGAACGCCGTGTGACCGCCCGTCTGGAAGATGAAGGCTTGCTCACTCAGGAGACCCGACTCGATCATTTTGTGGACATGCGGTACGCCGGCCAGGCCTACGAGATTCGGGTTCCACTCCCAATTGATTCGGCTACATCAGATATTCAAACCCATATTCAGCGCGCCATCGTCGCTTTTCACGCCAGCCATAAGGACCTCTATGGCTATTCCTATGCAGGGAAGGAACTGGTCGAGTTGGTCAACGTAGGTGTCACCGGACTGGGACTGCTCAAACGCCCCCACGTGCCGCAAGCGCAACCGGCAGGCACGAGTCCGGAGCAGGCCCGGACGGGCCAGACCGCTGTCTACTTCTCCAAAAGCACGCTGGATACCCCAGTATACGATCGGTCGGCGCTGCAAACGGGCAACGAACTGAGCGGCCCGGCCATCCTCCAGCAGTACGACGCCACCACGGTTGTGGAGCCGGGCTGGAGTGGCCGGGTGGACCAGTGGGGGACGCTGCGGCTTGAGCGAACGCAATAACGAAACGCATTCGACGGAGTGTCAGCATGACCGACCACAAGCGGTTTTCGCAAACCTATTATGACAAAGCCAATGAGGCCGTCGCCTTTCAGGACTACGCCCCGTTTCGGTACGGCCAGGTTGCCCAGGACCCCGCCGCTGTCAGCCGCATCGACGCGCTGAGAAAACATCTGGACCCGATACTGGTTGATATTGTGGACGGCGGAATCGAGGCCGCCATTATGGAAGCCGAAGCCGCGGTCGAGCGGACCGCCCGTTCGACCATTATCCGCGAACAGCACGACTACCGGGCCTCGCTCAATACGCTCGACTGTCTGTCGGTCTCGCGCGTGTCCTGGGCCGCCACCGCCGACCCGATTCGGATGAAGTTTCCGGCTGAGCGCATTTATGAAGGCGATGTGTTCATCTACAACGATGTCTATCAGTCGGCCGGAACGATCGGTCATCTGCCGGACTATTGTGTGGTCACGCCTATTTTTTGGGACGAGCGGCTGATTGGCTTTGCCCAGATTTTCGGCCACGTCAACGATGTGGGCGGCCGTATGGCGGGATCCTGGCCGAACACCTCGACCAGTATTTTCGAGGAGGGCACCATCTGTCCGCCCGTCAAGCTGTACGAAAAGGGTCAGCTCAACGAGGGACTGTACGATATCCTGCTGCGGAACAGTCGTTTTCCCGAAGACCTGCGGGGCGATATCGATGCCTTTGTTGGCGCGAATGAGGTCATTCGGCGTCGGGTAACGGAATTATGCGAGCGCTTTGGCGGCAACGAGGTGGAAGCCGCGTTTTATGAAATCCTCGACCGCTGCGCTGCGGTGGTGCGCGAGAAGGGCCTGCCTTTATTCCCGGATGGGGAGTTCATAGGGGAAGATTTTATTGAGAACGACGGCCTGACCCTGGACCAGCCGGTCAAGCTCCAGATCACCATGCGTAAATATCCGGACAAGATGGTGCTGGATTTCGCCGGCACCAGTCCCCAGGCTAAGGGACCGATCAACTGGCCGGTCGATGGCCGTCATTACTCCAAATGGCTCGGCGCGTTCTTCAAGGCGCAGATTCCCGGCATCATTATTAACGAAGGCGTGACCCAGGTGTTTCGCTGTCGTATTCCACAGGGGACCATTCTGAGCCCAGAGTTTCCGGCTCCGGTGGTGAGTCGCATGACCTGTATGCTGCGTATGATCAGCGCCTATACCGTTGCCCTGGCCAAGGCATTTGACGGCGAGGTGGTGGCCGACATGCAGAACATTCAGATCTACGGCCTGTACGGACAGGACTTTGAGGGCAGGTTGTTTCTGATGCGTGAAATTTTCGGGGCGGGTTCGGGCGCGCGGCCGTATGCGGACGGCACCGACGCCGTAGACTTGGTGCCCTATTCCAAAAACCTGCCGGCGGAGTTCATTGAACAGCGCTTCCCGGTTGAAGTCCTACGCGTTGGTCTGGCGCCCGATTCGGGCGGAGCCGGGAAATACCGCGGCGGGCTGGGCTACGAGAAAGAGATACGGACATTGGTTGACGGGTATTATCTGACGGTCACGGAGCGGACCGCCTTTGCCTGCACGGGCATCAAGGGCGGCAAATGGGGCGCGCCGAGTTCGTCCATCAAGAACCCCGACACCCCGGAGGAAGAAGCGGTCTACTTCAGCCGGGATGCCATTCCGGTCAAAGCAGGGGACATTATTCGCCTCACCACCCCAGGCGGCGGGGGCTGGGGCGACCCTCTGGGACGCGACATCGACGCCGTTCGTATGGATGTGGTGCGCAAGCTCGTCTCGCCCGAGCGGGCCGAGCGGGATTACGGCGTCGTCCTGGACCCAGTCACGCACACAGTCGATCAATCAGCCACAGCCCAACTCCGCCAACGGCTGGCCGAGGAGCGCGGCCCGGTCAAACTGATCGACCGCGGACCGTATGCGGAAACCTTAATCAAAAAGGGGCTGCTGGCCGTATCCGACCCCGAGCTTGAGTGTCTCGACTGCGCCGACGATGCGGTGCTGGATCACTATTGGAAGGATTTGTATAAGTACACGCCGCGGCCAATGGGGGGAGCGTAATATCTGCGCCCTCTCCCCCGGTGGGAGAGCGTATCCGGGCAGATATCCTGGTCATATTGTCACAGATTAGGAGATAGCTAAGCACCCGCCTCTACGCTCTCCACAAGCCCGGGCTCAATTTTTTTTCAATTCGTTCTTGAGACGCTGTTCCGCGTGCCAGATGTCATAGTTCTGCTGCATCCGAAGCCAGAGCCCAGGACCGTTGCCGGCAAGTTTACCGAGTCGGAGTGCCATCTCGGTCTGCTTTTTCGAGCACTACTCAGGCCGCTGGTTTCAGCTTGCCGCCGTGCGCTTCCAGATATGCGACCAGACGCTGACATTCCTCGTCAGCGACTCTGTCTTCCAGCAGACTGATGCGGTCGCCCTCAAAGACAGCCCGCTCCTCGCCTTCCATGCGGCAATCGGGTGCACCGTCCAGAGTGTAGGTCGCGAGCCAGCGCATCCAGACCTCGCCATTCTTTGCTATTGGTCCCTCAATGAGATCAACGCGACGTGAGGTAAAGCGACGGTCGAAGCCATTCACCGCAACCTGAAAATCGCTCAGGATCGTAGCCCGGCTTTCGTGTCGTCCGCCCAGGGGTGGCCCGGCAATAAAATCGTATACCGAATCCTCGGTAAAATAGGGCTCAAGCAGCGACCAGTCATCGCTGTCATACGCCTCTTCAAAAGCTTGTGCATATTCCAGGAACCGTTCGACAATACCCACAGATGGCCTCCTTGTTCTCTCAGGTCAGTTTGGCTCACTTGTTTGAGCTGCCTGAGATGTCTGAATTAGAGGAACCCTCACCCTGGCCCTCTCCCAGAGGGAGAGGAGAAGAGGAGTGGATCCCCTACCCTTTCGTTGCCACCACGGTCCACGTACTGCTCACCGTGGCGACGACTTCATCTTGCGCATTACATATGGTCGCTTCAACAAAGGCTACCCGCTGGCCCTTGCGCAGGACTTTGCCCGCCCCTTTGACCAAGCCTTTTTTGACCGGCTTGAGAAAACTGATTTTCAGTTCCGCGGTCGTGGCAAATTCGCCTTCGTCCATGACCGACCCGATTGCACTGCTCAGCAGCTCGTCGGCAAAAACGCTCAGATAGCCACCGGCCACATAGCCGAACGGATTCAACACGCGCGAGTGGCTGGCAGCCCACTCCCATTCGGACGTACCAGGACCGAACCGTACCGGTCGCAGACCAATCTCCCCATGCGCTTGCGTGGCATAGTCTTCGGGCCGATTTGCGCGCAGGGCGGCATTCAGTTTTTCGACAGGAGAAAGCATAGTTCCTCGTAGCACCTTTTGATCGTCTTCTCAAAAGGGTAGCCGCGTGTCGCGATTTCCGGCAGTATGAACGACTCGGAGATGCGCATGCGTAAAGAGATACTTATGGCCCGGCTGGCCGAGGTGAAAGAGAATGGCTTGCATCGTCGCCTGCACCCAGTTGAGAGTGCGCAGGACGCAACCATTATCCTTGAAGGCCGGGAGGTCTTGCTGTTTTCTTCCAATAATTACCTGAGTTTAGCCAATCACCCAGCCCTCAAGCAGGCGGCCCAAGAGGCGACCCAGCAGTACGGCTGTGGCAGTGGCGCGTCACGCCTGATTTCCGGCTCCATGGCGGTCCATCACGAGTTGGAACACCGCCTTGCGACACTCAAAAAAACAGAAGCGGCCCTTGTTTTTCCGACGGGTTATCACGCCAATATCGGGGTGCTGTCGGCCCTGATGGGACCGGATGATACGATCTTGAGCGACAGCCTGAATCACGCCAGCATCATCGACGGCTGTCGCCTGTCGCGGGCTGATATCCGGGTCTATCGTCACACTGACACCGCGCATCTGGGTGAACTGCTGCAAGCGTGTCCAGCGACCGGCCAACGCCTGATCGTAACGGACAGCGTGTTCAGCATGGACGGCGACCTGGCTCCACTGGCGGAGATTGTTCGCCTGGCCCAACAGTATGACGCCTGGGTAATGGTTGATGAGGCCCATGCAACCGGCGTGTTCGGGCCGCACGGCGGCGGCCTGGTTGAAAAGCTCGGCCTGACCGGGCAGGTCGATATCCAGATGGGCACCTTGGGCAAGGCCCTGGGCTGTGTGGGGGCCTTTGTGGCCGGCAGTTGCGAGCTGATTGACTGGCTGGTGAATCGGGCGCGGAGCTTCATCTATACCACGGCGATTCCACCCGCGGTTGCGGCGGCGGTCCTCGCCGCCCTCGATATTGTGGAGCGGGAACCCGAGCGACGACAGCAGTTGTGGGACAACACCCGGGTGCTGTCGGACGGACTCCGCTCCCTCGGTTATACGCTCGGCACGACCCGCTCGCAGATTCTGCCGGTCATCATAGGCGAGGCGCACGAGACGATGCTCGTGGCCGCGGCCCTCCTCCAGCGTGGCGTCTTTGCCCACGGCATCCGCCCGCCAACCGTGCCGGAAGGTACCTCGCGTATCCGTGTGACCCCGATGGCAACCCACACCCGGGACCATCTGGCACGCACGCTGGACGCGTTTACCGCGGCCGGCAAGGAGGTGGGGATTCGGTGAGTGCCCCCTCGTACGTAGACCTCAAAGCCTGGGATCATACCTATGTGTGGCATCCGTTTACCCAGATGCAAGACTGGTTGCAGGAAGACCCGATCATTATTGCCAGGGGTGAAGGCAATTATCTGATTGATGTCAACGGCAGGCGCTATCTGGACGGGGTCTCGTCGTTATGGTGCAACATTCATGGCCATACCCATCCCCGCCTCAACACCGCCATTACCGAGCAGGTCAACCGGATCTCGCACTCGACCATGCTCGGGCTGGCCAATATCCCGTCCATCCTGCTGGCAAAAAAACTGGTTGAGGTGGCGCCGTCCGGGCTGACTCGCGTGTTCTATTCGGACGCGGGGGCCACCGCCACGGAAATCGCCCTCAAACTGGCGTTTCAGTACTGGCAGTTGCGCGGAGAAACCCGACGCACGAAATTTGCCTCATTAGTCGAAGCCTACCACGGCGATACCCTGGGCGCGGTCAGCGTGGGTTACTCCGAACTCTTTCATCATTTTTATCGACCCCTTTTGGCAGACACCGTCCGGCTGACCCCGCCGCATGTGTTTCGCTTTGTCCACGGTATGTCGGCCGAGCAGGCGCTAGCTGCGGCTCAGGAAGAAGCCGAACACACACTCGCCCGGCAGCAGGCCGAACTGGCAGCCGTGATTATAGAACCCCTCATGCAGGGTGCGGCCGGGATGTGGGCGCAGCCGGTCGAGTATGTGCAGACCCTGCGACACCTCACCCGGAAGCACCGCATTCTCTTCATCTGTGACGAGGTGGCCACCGGGTTTGGGCGCACCGGGAAAATGTTTGCCTGCGAACATGCCGCCGTCAGCCCGGACTTGTTCTGCGTGGCCAAGGGCATTACCGGCGGCTATCTGCCGCTCGCGGCCACCCTGGCGACCGAGGAAATTTTTTCCGCCTTTCTCGCGCCCTACGAAGAGTTCAAAACCTTTTTTCACGGGCATACCTATACCGGCAATCCCGTGGCTTGCGCTGCGGCCCTGGCCAGCCTGGAGGTTTTTTCCGAAGAGCAGGTCCTTGAGCGCCTGCAACCCAAGATCGCCCTACTGACCCAACGCCTCCGGACCGACCTCGCCGCCCTCCCCCATGTGGCCGACATTCGACAGTGGGGCATGATGGCTGGGATTGAGTTGATGCGCGACCCGGCCGAAAAGGCCGCCTATGATCCGGTCGAGAAGATTGGTATTCGGGTTGTCCAGGAAGCACGCAAACACGGGGTAATGATTCGGCCGTTGGGTAGTGTCATCATTCTCATGCCGCCGCTCAGTATTACCGAGGCTGAGCTGTCACACCTGCTCAATGTCGTCCACACCGCCATTCGGACCGTCACATGACCAGCCTGTTTATCACCGGCACCGACACCGGCATCGGTAAGACTTTGGTGGGCTGCGGCATTGCCGCGGCCCTGACCGCCCAGGGCAAACGGGTGGGCGTGCTCAAGCCGGCAGAAACGGGCTGCGACAGACGAGACGGAGTCTTATACCCGGACGACGCCATGCGCCTGGCCGGCTATGCCCGTAGCAACTTACCGCTTGAGACCGTGTGCCCCTACCGTTTTTCCCCGCCGGTCGCCCCGAGTGTCGCGGCCAAGCAGGCCGGTGTGACCATTCAGCCGGAGCGGATCGTCGAGGTGTTTCAGACGATTGTCGGCCAGCACGAGGTGACGCTGGTAGAGGGCGCCGGCGGCTTGTTGGTGCCGCTCGCAGGCCACTATGCCTTCGCCGACCTGGCCCGCGATCTCGACATTCCGATTCTCGTCGTGGTCGGCTCAAAGCTGGGGGCGTTGAATCATACCTTGCTGACGCTGCACTGTATTGAGACCCGTGGTTTACCCCTGGCTGGCTATATCCTCAACCATCCGACCCGGACGATGGATGACGCCATCACAACCAACGCCGCAACCTTGGCCGGCCTGACAGATGTGCCGTGCCGGGGCCTTATTCCTCATCTGACGCTGAGTGAGGATATCGACCGGGATCGCGTGAGGCTGGGCGAGCTATTCTCCACAGCAGTTGATCTTCCCGGACTGCTCGGATAGAGCAGAGTCCTGCGCAGCACGTTTTGACGGAAAGGGAAAATCGTATGAATAGCTTCTCGCACTTCGCGACCCAATCATTAGCCGGCGAGTTACTATCGCGTGAAGACGCCTTCGCTGTTTTACACACAGCCGACGAGGAGCTATCCGACCTGCTGCACGCGGCCTTCACCGTGCGAGAAAAATTCTTTGGGCGCAAGGTCAAGATCTGCGTCTTGCAAAACGCCCGTAGCGGCCTATGTCCGGAAGATTGCAATTACTGTTCCCAGTCCTCCATCTCCAAGGCGCCGATCGACAAATACCGCCTGCTCTCAGCGGACGAGTTGCTTGCCGGCGCACGCAAGGCCGCTCAGGCGGGTGCCCGTCGCTACTGCATGGTCGCCAGCGGACGTGGCCCCAGCGGGCGTGATATTGCCCATCTGACCGCGGCGACACGCCAGATCAAAACCGAGTTTCCCGGCCTGGAGATTTGTGTCTCTCTGGGACTCATGAGCGAACCCCAGGCCCGTGCGCTCAAAGACGCCGGCGTCGGCTGGGTCAACCACAACCTCAATACCAGCCGGGAGTTTTACGCGCAGATATGCTCAACGCATACCTATGAGGATCGGGTTGAGACCGTCAAAAACGTCAAACGAGCCGGGCTGTCCACATGTAGCGGCGGCATTATCGGCATGGGCGAAAGAGACGAGGACGTCGTTGAGTTAGCCTACGCCGTGCGAGCGCTGGACATTGACTCCGTGCCGGTCAATTTTCTGTATCCCATCGACGGCACGCCGCTCGGTTCGCGCAAAGACTTCAATCCTGTCCGCGGGCTCAAGGCCCTCTGCCTGATGCGCTTCCTGAACCCGCGTAGCGAAATCCGTATGGCCGCGGGACGCGAACTCTATCTCGGCCAATGGTCGGGCCTGGCCTTTTATCCGGCGAACTCGATTTTTGTCGAAGGCTATCTCACCACCCCAGGCCAGCAGGCCCGGGACGCCCATCAGATCGTCGAAGCCGCCGGGTTTGAGGTGGAGCAAGAAGACCTGCCGGGCGCAGAAGCGCACCGTGTCGTGTAGGCTCTCTCTCTGCATCTCCTGCCCTCCTCCATCTCGTGTCCAGGAACTTGAGCCGTCCCGGCATAGCTGGTAGGCGTGCCAGGGAGGGGGATATCTTATGCGTATGTCTGTGTGCCTGCTTGTGACTGTGTGTCTGGTGCTGTTGAGCGTTCCGACGCAAGCCGAAGAAAAGCAGCCGGCCATCCGTTTTGGCCTGCAAGTCGCGCAACAGCAAACCACAGTCGAAGAACTCAAGGACGTGTGGCAGGAAGCCGAGGCCTTGGGTTTCGATACCTTGTGGGTGAACGATCACCTGCTGCCCAGCGTGGGTCCGTCAGACGAGTCCATGCTTGAGTCCTGGACCCTGCTCGGGGCGATGGCGGTCTCCACCTCAAAAATTCAGATTGGCTGTATGGTGACCAGCAATACCTTTCGCCATCCGCCCATCCTGGCAAAAATGGCGACTACGGTCGATCACCTGAGCAACGGCCGGCTTATTTTCGGGATTGGTTCGGGCTGGTTCAAACGTGAGCACGAAGCCTATGGGGTTGAGTTCTCCACGATGCGAGGCCGCTCCCAGCGTCTGGACGAAGCGCTGCAAGTGATTACCAAGCTCTGGCAAGCCAACCCGACCGCGTCGCATACAGGTCCATATTATTCGCTGGTGGACGCGCCGTTTGTCCCGAAGCCGGTGCAGCAACCGATGCCGCCGATTATGATTGGCGGTATCGGTGAAAAGCTGACCCTGCCGATTGTCGCCCGCTATGCCCAGATGTGGAACGTACCGATTCTTTCGCCCAGCCAGTTTGCCAAAAAGAACCAGGTGCTTGAGCAATACTGTGCGGACATCAACCGGGACTGTAGGGAGATTGAGCGCTCCTATCTGACCCCGATGTATCTCAACCCGAGCCCCGGGGTGCTGCAACAGGTGCTGCAACGAGCGATGACCATGCGGGGTCTGACTGAGGCGGAAGCACGCCGGACGATTCTCGCCGGTACACCGGCTGAAATTCGCGCGCAGCTCCAGGCGTATATCGATATTGGCGTCACCCACTTCATTATTAATTTGCGTCGTCCGGGCCTGTACGATCGAGAGGCCGTGCGGGTCTTTGCCACAGAGGTCATGCCGGTCCTGCGCTAGCACGCTATTACGCTCGAACTGCCTCCGCTTTATTCCGCATTCACATGGCCCTATCCCCCCAACGCCGCGCCCTGCTGCTGATGATTCTGACGGCCCTGGTATGGGCCGGCCTGTTTCCAACCGGGAAAGTCGCTCTGCGCAGCATCCCGCCCTTTCCGTTTGCGGCCATTCGTTTGACCATTGGCGCGGCGCTTCTCTTTCTCTATCTCCAGCGCAAGAACGACGCGCAAGAGATGCCAGTCAACTGGACACCCCGCCTGGTCGGCAGTTTTCTTTTTCTCGGTTTTACCGGCTATCTGCTGTCTGTGGGCGGCAGTTATCAGGGGCTACGTTTAACTACAGCCACGAACGCGGCCCTGCTCAACGCGGCCTCGCCTATTGCCATTGCGCTCTTGGCCGCCATATTCCTGAGAGAGAAAATATCGGCCAAGATGCTCCTGGGCATTGTTATGTCCATTGTTGGCGTGGGTGTGATTGTTGCGCGGGGCTCATGGCAGGTCATTACCGCCAGCGCGTACAACCCGGGCGACCTGATTATTGTGGCCACGCTGTTTGCCTGGGGCGTCTATACGACCTACGGCCGTCACCTCATGCAGGTGGTCTCTCCGCTGGCGGCAACGACCTATGCGTATATTGCCGGCGCAACGTATTTACTCATTGCCTGCTGGCTGACCGAATGGGAGAGCTGGCAGGTTACCGCAACGCGCTGGGATTCCTGGCTGGCGGTGGCGTATCAAAGCACGCTCGGCACGTTCGCCCACTTCTGGTATTACCAGGCGGTTGAAATCCTGGGGCCGAGCCGGGCGGGTGTGTTTATCAACCTCGTGCCGGTCATGGCCATTGGGATCGCGTATGTCTTTCTTGATGAGGCATTAACGTTCCCCCATCTGGTTGGCGGACTCATTGTGCTGGTTGGCGTTGGCGTGGCGGCACGGCGCTAAGACTCGTCAGCTTCAGCTGCCCCATTATGAGCTGTACGCGACAATCCACTCGCCTGTCCGACTCAGCGTAATACTGTCCGGCCCCAGGTCGTCAGGCAGGTGGCGGGCGGATTGAACCGCCTTTTCAAAGGCGTCGTTGCCCTCCAGCCCTAAGGCTTTCAGAACCGGGTTATGGACCTTTTGACAGTGGATCTCATCGCTGTACAGCTTGGTTCGCAAGATCGCACGCAGATAACTGCGGGCATTGGGAATAAAGCGTAACGCAGGCATCTCAAATCCGCGAAAGACTGTGTGCAAAGTCTCGAACGCGAGCGACGGGAAGTATTTGATATGGCTTTGTACAATCTTCAGAAAGAGACCATGATGGGTGATCTCATCTTGACCAACCACGCGTAAGGCTTCCGAAGCCCCAATCTCAGCGCCCCGTTTCTTCTCTTGCAGCGTCGGCGCGACCGGCAGGCTGTATTCTTCGCGAATACGCGCCCGCATTTCTTGATAATTGAAATAGGTCGCACGCTCCTGAACCATGGCGTAGACCGTGCTTCCGAGCGGCGTATCGAGGCCGGGGTGCTGTTCGACTTTCCACCGCGCTGCTTGCACCTTAGTGAGATAGGCCTGGATTTCCGCCTCGGTGCGGACCCCGGAATGCTGCAACACGACTTCCCAGGCAACGCCGTGGCGCGATTCTTCTGCCCCCCACTGTAACTGCATGTTCCGCCGGGTACGATTGTGGCGAAAGAGTTCGAGCCCTGCCATCACATAGTCGGCAACGTATTCTTCTACTCCCAGGAAGCCTTCTATCAAGCTGGCGGTTTCTTTGCTCAGTCGGTCCCCGAGCTGACGCATCTCTTTCAGCGGGAAATCGTGCCACGGGGACCAGTTGCGCATTTTCATGGCCCGGTTGAAATACTCAATATAATGCCCCAGCACTTCTTGCTCGAGTGCCTGCTGTTTGGCCGCAGGCGTCCATGGGCTTTTCACAAGCTCCAGGCGGGCGGGCGGCGTTGCGCGTTTTCGTGAAGACATAGATGGCTCAGTATTCCTTTTTGCGCAACAGGCGGGCTCCGTTGCCTTGTTCCATTCCCAGGTCCCCCGCGGTATACCTCTGACCAGGAAGCGAGATTGATGGAGTTTTCTTAGATGTGGTGCAAGGTATGCTTCTTCTCTCTGTTCGTACCCTACACTATTCTTGAGACCGTTGTCACTTGCCCTCACGGCCCTTTCTTAATGCAAGGAAAAATTTACCCCGATGTCCGACCGAACAAGAAGATGCTTTTCCCTTGTGCCGCGGCTTGTGCTATAGCAACAGCAATATTATCCACTACACACAGGGGGGATGCGTATGGCTATCGAAGTTGTGGAACTGCACCATCACGGAATTCGGATTGGCAACACCCAAAAGGATGCGGAAAAAGCGCGGGAGTTTTATTCCGGCGTGTTGGGTTTGGACGCAGACCCGGCTCGGCCGAACATTGCATCCATTCCCGGCTTTTGGAT